>JBAQIB010000001.1:0-45591 GCA_049288625.1 Terriglobales bacterium
CGGTTTCCACCGCGGAGACTTTCTGGCACAATCAGTTACGCCCATGTTGAAAATTTATGCTCCGCTCCTACAAGCGGCGACCGTCGTGCAACAACGACCTTCGGAGAACCCCGTGAAGAGCCTCCCCAAAGTTGCAAATCATCCACCGGCTGCGCACCGCGAGCATCCCAGGAATCTGATCTATTCGCGGTTAAGTCTTGCGGCCAGAATTTTCCTTGTCCTGAGTCTGGCGTTGTTCGGCCGGCCCCAGCTTTTCGGCGCCGTGCACCCTGTCCCGCTCGATCCGAAGGCCGATGCCTCTACCTGCGTCCAATGTCACGAAGATAAAAGCAAAGGCAAGTTCGTGCACTCAGCAATCGCCATGGGTTGCATGAGCTGTCATGAGATCCGGGTCAACAGAGATACGACCCGAGTTAAGTTGACGACGACGGTCCCCTATAAAGTGTGCCTGACGTGTCACGCCGACAAAGATGCCACACAAATCAAGGGACGAGTCCATCAGCCCGCGATTCGCGACTGCTTGAATTGCCATGATCCGCATACATCCGACAACAAGAATCAGCTGCTGAAGGCGACCTCGGGCGAGAAGAAAGACAATCTCTGTCTCACTTGCCATACACAGGGTTTGAACGTTGCCCAGGGTGGTAGCCGCCACGCGGCGCTCGACATGGGATGCGACGTTTGCCACACCACTCACAAGACAGGGGACCGCGGCAAGCGGGAATTTGATTTTCACCTGATCAAAGACGCCCCCGCACTTTGCGCCGACTGTCACGATGTGAAGGATGCCAATCTGGTCAAGGCACATCAGGGGCAGCCCTTTGAAAAAGCCGACTGCCTGTCATGCCACGATCCGCACCAATCAAGATCCCCAAAGCTGATGCAGGCTTTCTTGCACAGCCCCTTCGAATCGAAGGCATGCGACACGTGCCATCAACCTGCCAAGGACGGCAAGGTTGTTCTGACTCAGGCAAGCGCGAAGGAAATATGCTTAACTTGTCACTCCGACAAGGGAGAACAGATTGAGAAGGCAAAAGTGCAGCATCCAGGTGCAGCGGGCGACTGTACCGACTGCCACAATCCGCACGCCGGCCGCTCGCCAGGATTCCCAAAGCCAGATGCTGTTTCGGTTTGCCTGGGCTGCCACAGTGATCAGGCCGAACAGGGTAAGAAGGTGCATGCGCACCAACCGGCATTTGAGCAAGGATGCGCCATATGCCATGATCCGCACGGGAACGATAACGAACATCTGCTTCGGGTGAGCAAACCGAACCCGTTGTGCCTGGAGTGCCACGGGCCAGACGCCAAGCCAAAGAAATTGGAGAGCGAACACCTGGTAAGTATCTTTGATGACAAAGTGAAGTTGCCGGATGACTACTTCCGGAAGGTGCCAATCATCCCGCTAAAGTACGGCATTGGCCATCCAGTAGATCGTCACCCCATTTCGGATTTGGTGGATCCCAATGATCTAACCAAGATTCTAACGCCGTTAAACTGCCTGACGTGCCATCAGCCCCACGCTTCGGCGCAGCCGGACTTGCTGGTTAAGGATCAGACCAATAATCAGGCCTTCTGCAAGTCTTGTCACAAGGGTCTGATTGGGTCCGGCGCGGCGAAAGGAGGAATGTAGCTATGCCTATTCAGCCCAAGATTAGGTACGGAAAGAAGACGATCGCGGCGCTGCTGGTTGCGTTAACGTTAGCAACCGCCTCACCACTGGCGTTCGGGGACAAAAAGAAAAAGACTGACACCCCCGCCCCGGCCGCGCCAACGGGGCCGCTGGCGCCGGATTTCAGGCAGGTGGTTGTATACCCGACCCCCCCGGCGATTGCCCGCGTGAAGTATCTGGATTATTTCTCCGCAGAGAAGCCGGATTTCACGGTCGGTCAAAAGAAGGAGAAACCGAAGCAGTCCTGGATGGACCGGATGGCAGGCGTGTCACCCGACGCCAAGAACAATCCTGACCAGCCGAAGAGGCGGTTTCAGCTGCTCACTCCCTACGGCATGGCGGAGGACTCGAAGGGCCTGCTTTACGTCGCCGATGCCAAGGTGGGAGCCATCTTCATCTTCAACCCGGAAACCAGCGATCTTGACCTAATCAAGCACGGCGTTCACGCCAAGTTTGGGACAATTCTGGGTTTGGTCATGGATGACAACGATGACCTGTTCGTCTCGGATGGCCAACTGCACCACATCCTCGTCTTCAACGCCAAGCACGAAGCGGTAAGCAGCTTTGGCGACGACGTAATGGTGGATCCAAATGGGATGGCTCTTGATTTGGAAAACCGATTTCTATACGTGGCGGATACAGGACTTGACCAGGTTCTTGTCTTCGACGCGGACAGTCACAAGCTCTTACGCCGCATCGGAACGACCGGGCAGAACCACACGCTGATGGACATTGGGAACTTCTCCAAGCCCACCAACGTTGCCGTCGATAAAGATGGCAATCTCTACGTATCGGATACGTGGAACGACCGGATCGAAGAGTTCGATGCGGATGGAGTCTTCATCCGCACATGGGGCAAGAACGGCGATGGTCCGGGCGAGTTCGCTCGGCCCAAAGGTATCGCCATTGATCCGGATGGCCACGTCTGGGTCGCGGACGCGATGCTAAATCGGGTCCAGGTGTTCACTCCTGAGGGCCGGTACTTGCTGGGGTTTGGCGGGTTCGGCATGCTACCTGGGCAGTTCCAGTCGCTGACTGGTCTTTTTATCGACAAGAAGAACCGCGTTTTTACGGCGGAGCACATGCTGGGGCGCGTACAGATGTATCGCTACGTTGACAATGCCGAAGCCAAAGCCCAGTATGAACAACGGCAGGCGGACCTCGATAAGAAAGTCAAGGAGCGCGACGCAGGAGCGACCAAAACGGCCGCAGTGCCGTCAACGGCGGAAACGAAGCCTGCTACCGAGACGAAGCCAAGTGCGGATACGAACTCTGCGGCGAATCCGGCGGTGCAACCGGCGACTACAGCGCCTCCGAGCAGTGGGAGGATGAAGCTTCCGGATGCGCCCGTGCCAATGCAGCCCGACAAAGCTCCTCCGCCGAATCAGTAGCGCGACTTAAGTCAAAAAGCTCCTTCGTCAATTCCAGTCGAAGGAGCTTTTTTCGCGTCATCTGGGCTGTGGCGGCGAAGCCTGGGTACGGTCTTTAAACTCAAAGACTTAGGCCTTCATCCCGTCTAAGTCTTGAGAAAAAGTACTTAATGTTAACGTGTTTATTAATCAATAATTTAACTGACAGTGCCCTGACGACCCATGCTTCGGCGGAGTTACGCTTATTGCACACCCCTACTACCCGCGGGTGAGAATTCTGGCTTCGGGCGTTACTTGCGTCATTTCACCAATAGGGTGGGGGGGAAAGCGCATTTCGAAGCGGCTCGAGGTGGGCGATGAATTTTGCAATAGCTGGAAATTCGTCAGGAACTGTATTTGCAGCAATAAGTTACGGTTGGCGCTGTGAAATTAAACCATACCGAAATTTAGGTTGGGGGCGTGCAATGTGCACTAGTGGATATGGCCTGGATCACTTCAATTCGGTTCTCACTCAACCCGGTGGGCGACCCAGGCACTCCACGAGATTTGGCTCCCGCCCGGGAGTCAATAGCAGTACCTCGAGGTGATAGCAAGTCGCAATACGTAAAAAAGAATCACAAAAGATGTGCACATTCGATGATGGAGGTTTTATCAATGAAGAACGTAGCTTTAGTCATACTAGCTGTCGCAGTGATCGGCGCCATGGCATCGGCGCAGATTGTTAGCGGCAATCAGGCATACATCCCCACAGTCGACGTCCAGGGCGCGCACGAAAACGGCGGCCGTGGTTGCGCCGGCTGCCATGCTCCGCACAGCGGCGGACGCGGTTCAGGCGGCAACATTATCAGCGGTACAGCAGCTTACACAGGCGCGGGCACGGCAGAAGGTGATACCGGCCTGTGGGGCACCGACACCAACCCGATCGAGACAGGCTATGCCACGATCACGTTTGATAGCTCCTATCCGGTTACGCTGGCTGGCTTAACTTGGTCGAGCGGCGGCCTGTACACGGGCGTTGCGACCTGCTTGAGCTGCCATGACGGCAACGTTTCCAAGGGCGCGATGATGACCGGCACGGCTTACGAACAACAGTTTGGCCTGCTGAACTTCGCCACCCAGATCGCGAACCGTCCGTTTGCGAACACGGTGACGATCTATGGTCCGAACCCAATCCCGACGCTGCTCGGCAACGACGGCGGCGTAGCTGGCGATTATGCCAACGACCACCCGGTCGGTATGGCTGCGAACCTTGGCAAGGTTGCCTCGGCGGCTCTGGGAGCAAACGGCCTGGTTGGCACAGTTACCAACGGCGCCGTGAAGTGGACCATCACCCCCGGCACGACGTATGCCCAGTTCGTTTCGAACTATGGCATTCCGGCAATCGCTTCGACGGTAATGCCGACGGGCGCGACGACTGCGGGCCAGGCGTTTGTGGTTTGCACGACCTGCCACAACCAGCACCAGCAGAACATCTACTCGGAAGGCGGACACGGAGCGGTATCGATTGCGGGCAACGTAGTCGGCGGAACTGCAGCCTTCCAGTCGATCTTCTACGTGAACGGGCCGTACAACCCGGCATCTCCGTATGATCCGACCCACGTTCCATCCACCAACCGGTTCTGCCTGCAGTGCCACTTTAACCACTCGAGTGAGTACTTCGGCGCGACCACAGTAGGAACTGCATTCTAAGTCAAAGCTCGACTAGACTTGGTGAAGAGGGAGAGGCGGCTCTCCCTCTTTGCTTTTCGGCTTGCGGCTTTCGGCGCTCGGCATTCGCTTTTCGCCCACCGCTTCGTGTGGCCGGCTAAAACCCAACGGCTTCATTACTTTGGGGTATTTCACGTTTGGGGTGCGGGAGAAGGCCCATTTCATCGGGTGACCGGGCCATCGGGCCATCGGGCCATCTGAAGTCGTGCGGCTAACCTGCTTTATTTCTTTGCTTTGCGGTCTCACTTATCTTCTGGTTCCGGTCGTGAACTGGCTACGCTCTTGCAATAAGAGAAAGATAGTAATTCCGCAAAGATTCGGGGTGGAAAAATGAGTTCAGAGTCCCTGTTCGCAATTAAAACGTCCTTTCATAGCGGTTCGCAGCGCAACCGTGCTGTCCTGGCCATGACCCTCGGCTTGGCAGCGCTCATGGGTTTGCTGGTTTTGACTGGGGTCATGGGTTCTCCGGCCTGGGGGCAGGTTGCTTCGCATGCGCCGGCGCTGCCGGTCTCGACCGCCAGCAATACGGCCAGCAGCACGACGGCCAACATGGGCGCGCCGAGCCAACCGGTCGCGAGCTTGCAGGTGACCGGGAAGGTGGTAGCGCGAGTGAACGGCACGGAACTGACGGATCGCGATCTGTTGCGCGAGATGTTCGCGATGTTTCCATACGCGCGGCAACACAACGGATTTCCCAAGGGCCAGGAAGCGGAAATCCGGCGGGGCGCGCTGGAAATGATCGAGTATGAAGAGCTGGTATATCAGGAAGCCGAACGGCGCAAGATAACCATTCCGGCGACGCAGGTGAACAGCGCGGTGGCCGAGTATCGCGACCGGTTCCAGAGTGACGAGGATTTTCGGGAGTATCTGAAAGCGGAGATGGGCGGATCGGAGGACCGGCTGCGGCAGCAAATCCGGCGATCGCTTCTGATCGACAAGATGCTGAAGATGGAGGTTGGAGACCGGTCGAAGGTAACGGAAGCGGAAGCGCGCGCCTACTACGACAACAATCGAAAGAAGTTTTTTCACCCCGAGCTCTTCGCGTTCCAGACGATTTCGATCATGCCGAAGGAAGACGCGAGCGCGGATGCAAAGCAGAAAGCGCGGCAGCGGGCGGAGGACGCGCTGAAGCAGGCGAAGGCGACGAAAACGTTCCAGGATTTTGGGCTGCTAGCAGAGAAGATTTCGGACGACGACTACCGCATTAACATGGGCGATCACCATCTGGTAAAGAAAGACAAGCTGCCGGCAGAGATGCTGAAGCAGACGGCGAAGATGCAGCCCGGCGATATCAGCACTCTGATCCCGGCGGGCAACTTCTACTTTTTCTTTCGCCTGTATGCCCACGTACCGCCGGGATACACGGGATTTGCAGAGGTAAAGAGCCGCCTGATGGGCGACCTGCAGAAGACGAAGTCCGACCGGCTGCGCGGAGATTTGGACAAGCGGCTGCGGCTGCACGCGAAAGTCGAAGAGGTTCAGGGTTAGTGGACCGAGGAACAGCGTGAGAACGCAATCTTAGAAGCAGAGAGGATCCGCTCGAGATGCGGTCCAAAGATGTGGCGCGGCGAAGCGAGGGAGTAAGGATTAACAAAGTGCAGAACCATACCTCGATCTCGACCTCGGCGGTTTCGACTTGTGCGATTTCGATCTGCGCGATTTTGTTGCTGATGGTAGCCGTGCCCAGCGCTGCCCAGGTGGAGTACAAGGGCGCCTCCATGCGTATGAGCGGTTTCCTGAACTTTGGATATGCCGGGGACCTTCCTGGAAACGGGGAGGGAGCAGGGACTGACCACGGAATGCAGGTAGGGGGTCAGGGAGACCTGGAAGGTTACTACTACAACCCGAACTTTATCTCGTTCTCGGCGCAGCCCTACTACAACCGCTCGCAGGCAAATTCCGATTCCGGCTCGCTCTTCGACAGCAGCGGTTATAACGCCAATATCAATATCTTCAGCGGAAGCCACTTTCCCGGCAGCATCAACTTTTCGCAATCCTATGACAGCACCGGGGTATTCGGTGTCCCGCAAACCGCGGGCTTGACCACCAATGGAAACAGCAGGAATGCGAGTATCGGGTGGGCCGCGCTGATTCCGGACTGGCCGACACTGTCGGTGGGATATTCGCGCGGCGCGGGATCGAGTTCCGTGCTGGGTAGCCCTGAGGTGGGCGACAGCGACACGCAAACTTTTACGGTCCATAGCGGGTACCGACTTTGGGGAATGTCGATGGGCGCGGGTTTTGTGCACAACAATCTGAATTCGAGCAGCACGGGATTTGAGGCAGGCGAGGGTTTCTCCTCGGACACGTCCACGAATACTTACTCGGCCAGTGCATCGCGAGGATTTCACAGTGGCGGCTTCGGCTTCGGCTTTTCCCGCTCGTCTTACAGTGACAACTACTCGGGAAGCGGGAGTGGAGGGAGCCAGGGCACGACGGATACTCTATTTGGGACGGTCGGCACCAAGCTGTGGAAGATACCGCTGACTGGAACCATTAGCTACACGGACAACGTGGCGGGCAGTTTTGTGGTGCAGCAGATCAACAATGGATCGCCGGTAGTCCAGTCGTCGCTCAGCCCGGAATCGCGGTCGCTGACGATGAACCTGAGCAGCTCGCAGCAGATATTGCCGCACGTATTTGTCACGGGGTTTGTGAGCCGGCAGAATCTGTATCTGGCGGGGTCGAGTTATGGACTAACGCAGTTTGGCGCTAATGTGACGTCCAATTTTGGAGAACGTTTCAAGGGATTGACCCTGACCGTGGGCGTGGTGGACTCGGCGAACCAACAGGGCAATCAGGGGGGAGAGGGGTACGGGACGGCCAATTACCGCCGCAATATACGTGGCTGGGAACTGGAAGGCGACTTTGTGTACACGGAAAGCGCACAGACGCTGGTGGCGATTTACCAGACGTCGAGTTTGAGCTACGGCGGCTCGCTGCGGCACACGTTTGCGCATCGGGTGCATTGGACGCTGGGTGGAGGAGCGGGCCGTTCGGGGTTTGTGCAGGAAGCTGGGGATAAAACGCGGTCGGAGAGCGTGACCAGTAGCTTGGCGTTTTTTCGATGCAGTCTTTCTGGCTCGTATACGAAGTCTTCGGGAGATGCGGTGGTGACGCCGACGGGGTTGGTTCCGGTGCCGCTGCCGATCGTCACGAACGATGTGATTCAGTTTCAGGGCCAAGGCAAAGGGGTGAGCGCGAGCCTGCCGTTGGTGCGCGGGATGTCACTGTGGTCGTCCTACTCCCACTCAAACAACAGCACGAACGGCCTGACCGGCATGGGCGCTCTCGATGACGGCAAGACCTCAACGCTCACCGGCAACCTGACCTACCAATTTAGAAAAGTATATTTCAATGCGGGAGTATTGCAGTTCCGGCAGGGGCTGACCGGGTCGGCGACGGCGCCGAGTGTGGTAACCTCGTATTACTTCGGGATTTCCAGGTGGTTCAGGGCATTCTAGGCCGCAGATGGACACGGAATCGTAGGACGAGGATGAAGGCGGGAGCCCTCCTCCTACTCCTGCTGAGTGGCGTTTATCTGCCCGCGAGCAAGAAAGAAAATCCAAAAATAGCGCTGCCACCGGACCTGCTGCTCGAAGGCGGAAGAAAACTCACGTTTGAACGGGCGTTTGGCACCGAAAAAGAAGTACGGGGCAAACCTGGCTTTTGGGCAAAGGTGCTGGACGTGGTCGCGGGCGAGCCTGATTACCGGGAGATGATCCGGCCGTACGGGATTGCGGTCGACTCGCACGGGCGAGCGATCGTGACGGACCCGGGGGCCCGCGGTATTCACATCTTTGACTTCGAAGAGCACAAGTACAAATTTATCCAGCGGGCGAACAAAGACCACGATCCGATGGTGGCGCCGCAATGCATCGCAGTCGATGCAGCGGACAATTTTTATGTGACGGATTCGGAGTCGGGAAAGATTTTTGTTTTTGAGGCGGGAGGAAAGTTCAAGCAAACACTGGGGAGTCTGAAGGGCGGAGAAGGCTACTTCAAGCGGCCGACGGGGATTGCGGTGGACTCGGAAGCGCAAAGAATCTATGTAACCGACACGCTGCGCGAGCAGATCTATGTACTGGATATGCAGGGGCAGGTGCTGCGCACGATCGGCAAGGGCGGAACCGGGGACGGCGAGTTTCACTATCCGACGGAGCTACGTTTGGACCATGGAACCTTGATGGTGGTCGACGCAATGAACTTCCGCGTGCAGCTCATGGGTGTGGACGGTTCGTTTCAAGGAAAGATCGGGCAGGTGGGGGATTCGGTTGGGAGCATGTTCCGGCCGAAGGGGATTGGCTTCGATTCGGAAGGTCATCTGTATATAGTCGACGGATTGTGGGGGATAGTGCAGGTCTTTGACCGCGAGGGACGTCTACTGTACTACTTCGGCGGAAGCGGGCAAGGGCTGGGTCAGTTTCAGTTGCCGTCCGGGCTGTTCATCGATCGTGAAGACCGGGTGTTCGTGGTCGACTCATTTAACCGGCGGGTGCAAGCATATCGCTATTACGGGCTGCCCAAAGCGGCAGCAGGAGCTTCCCATTGAACCGGTTGGCGCGCTTTTGCGGACTAGTTCTTGCCGTGGCGATAGGGGTAATTGCCGCTGCGGATAAGGCGCAGGCCCAACCGCCAACGACCGATGTGATTGGCGTGCATGACATGGGACCATTCGGACAGTCGCCGGTTAGGGGCGGGCTGACCACATGCGAGTTCTGCCACGCGCCGCATTCCGCGCACCCTGACATCCAACCTTTATGGAGCCAGAAACTATCGACAGTAACCAACTACACGCTCTATTCGGACCCGACCATGATCAATGTGGTGCGGGAACCGGCTCTCGGATCGGCCAGCAATCTTTGCTTGAGTTGCCACGACGGGACGGTAGCGCCCGGACAAACCTCACCTTACGGCACCATCAAGATGAGCGGCGCGATGAACAGTCAAGATGTGTTTGGAACCAACCTGCAAGGCGTGCATCCCTTTAACTTCCAATTGCCGTTGCAGAGCGCGCCCAACTTGCTTCCAAGTTTAACTTCGGCCGGCACAACTGGTAACCCGGCAGTAAAGCTAATTAAGGGAAATGTACAATGCACGACGTGTCATGAACCACATGTGCAGTCGATTGACCCGGTTGCCGGAGATTTCCTGGTAATGAACAATGCAAATTCAGCATTGTGCCTGGCATGCCATGTCTCGGAACCGGGCGCCGGCGTTAACGCGGTTGGTCATTCCTTCAGAAGCCAAAGTGGAATCATTGGAACACTCGGACGTGCGCCGAGCGGAAAGTTCAATACATTTACTTCGTGGTACAAGAGCGCACACGAGCAGGCGACATACAAGATTTCGACAAAAGCAAACCTCGGCCCCTATGGCAATACCAAGCTGAATTCATGTCTTTCCTGCCACGCGCCGCATAAGGCGCCGGGAGCTGCCTCGTTACTCACTGGCCCAGTGGAGCCGGTGGTGGGCATGGATACCACGACTGCAAACTGCATGAGCTGCCATAATGGCGGGGCGACGATTTCCCCTGCGATCCCCAATGTTTTCGCCGAATTTGAAAAGACAGGACATCCATTCCCTAAAGGACGAAATCAACACACCGCAAAAGAGAGTGAGGTACTAAACAACAACCGTCACGCCACTTGCGTGGACTGTCACGATCCTCATGCGACGGATCAAACCGTGACGTTTGCCGCAACCAAGATTCGGGGTTCGCAATACGGGGCAATTGGGATCAGCGCAACGGACGGGGCCACGGTTGTCAGCCCCGCGGAAGAGCAATTCGAGACCTGCCTCCGCTGCCATGGAACAAGCGCAGGCAAGCAAATTCTCCCAGTGTTTGGATACCTTCCGACGCGCGCAATCAGCGCTGGTGATCCCCTAAACCTCATCCCACAGTTCAACACGATGGCGAAGTCGAGCCATCCGGTCATGCACGACAGCAATAGTCCATCGCCGCAGCCGAGCCTGCGGAGGTATATGTTGAATCTGGACGGACACACGCAGGGCCGGATACTTGGCTCGCGCCTTCTCTGTACGGACTGCCACAACGCAGATGACAACCGCGAATTCGGGGGCATAGGCCCCAACGGGCCGCATGGCTCAAGTTTTCCCCACATTCTTGAGCGGCGCTACGAATTTAGCCGTGTTGCCCCAGGAGTTCCGCCGGCAGCGGGTCCGGGAACGGAGATCCTGAATCTTCTTCCTGCAATCGTGGATCCTTCCTCGACCGGCCCTTATTCACTCTGTGCGAAATGTCATGATTTGGCGAATATCATGACCAATGTCAGTTTCAGCAAGCACGCCCTTCATATCAGCGCCGGATTTTCCTGCTCGGTTTGCCACACGGCGCACGGGAACAGTGCCTCTTCTGCAACGATTTCCGGAGAGCGATTGGTGAATTTCGACATGGGCGTGGTAGCTGAAAACGACAAAGCGAAAATTCCAATCTCCTATTCGCGGAGCTCAGGAACCTGCACTCTCAAGTGCCACAATGTCGATCACAATCCGGATGGTTCCGTGGCATCCCTAACCAATCCGAAGACCCCCGTGAAAAGAAATCATTAGAAAACGTGAGCTGTGGTCGCAATCGCAGCTTAATTCGACACGCGAGCGAGCTTTCCAAATCGTGAACATGCAGAACGAAAGCATCTCCAACCAGAAAAAGCCACAGGAAACCGCTGCCCGCGAAGAATACCGAGCAGAAGCGATGCCGCATGAGCGCTCGCGGAGCGCAATCTTGAATCGTGCTCCCTTCCGGCTGGTCGCCTTGGTGTTGTTGCTGACGGTGGGCCCGCTGCTCACGACTTTTTCTCCCCTGACGGCTCTGCTGAACGGAGACATCTTTTGGCACGTCCGATCGGGAGTCTGGATCCTTCAGGCGCACGCTGTGCCGCGCACGGGCTTGTTCTCACAGTATCCCGATCGATACTGGGCGGACTGCAGTTGGGGATTCGATGTGGTCGCCGCCGGAGTGTACAAACTGCTGGGACTAAGAGGCTTCGCAGAACTGCTGATGGCCTTCAGACTGGCGCTGGCCGGAGTGACCTTTCTTGTGGCAGGCGGCCGGAGGGGATGTTTCTGGTGCGCGGTAGCGCTCTCCGCTATTGCGCAGTATGTGCTAACCGATCTGGCGCTGCGTCCCAATTTGTTTTCGATGCTGATGTTTGGAATTTTGCTTTACCTGTTGATCAAGAGCCGGCGCTCCCATGCGTCACGTGTTCTTTTGTTCCTACCACTGCTTTTCCTGGTTTGGGCCAACCTCGATGCGCAATTTCTAAATGGACTCCTCCTCTTAGCGGTGTACGTTGTGGCGGAAATTGCCGACGGTCTATTCCGACAACCACTGGTCCCCGCGAATTCCATGCCGAGAGTGGTTGGAATTGCCGCCCTCTGCGTAGTCGCAACGTTCCTCACGCCATACACATTCTGGCTGTTTTCGGGTGCGGCCGAGAATGCCTACGGAAAAGTGCTCTACGACAACTTCCAAGAAATGCAGGCCATGGCTTTCCGGCGGCCACAAGATTTTGCGCTCCTGCTATTGGTTATGGGGGCCTTTCTTGCACTGGGGCGGCAGCAATCGCGGGATTTGTTCAAGATCGGTGCGCTGGGCGTTTTCACTATGCTTACCTTCCGGCTGCAACGGGACGCGTGGTGCGTTGTGCTTCCTGCAGTCGCCGTGATTGGGGATGCCCTCACGGAATGGCGATGGAAATCGGAAGAGCAAACGGCGGATGATCCGCGGCAATGGGAAAAGCCAGTCGTTGCGGTTCTGGTGCTCGTCGTTTTGATCGTCGCTATCGTGCGTCTGCCGAATGACGCGGCAATGATGAAGCAAGCAGAGCGAGCTTTCCCAGTAAAGGCGTGCGATTATATTCGGGCGAATCAGCTGCCCGGACCAATGTTCAATACCTATTATTGGGGCAGTTTCCTGACGTGGTATTTGCCGGAGTACCCGGTTTCGATCGACAGCCGCTTGAATCTGTACGGCGATGAAATCACGGACAGATATTTTAAGGTGAGCACCGGCAATCAGCGATTGGAAACGGATCCGAGCTTCACCGGGGCCCGGATTATTTTGTTGGAACGGAGTTCGGGCATGTTGAAAGCGCTGACGACGCTGCCAGCGTTAAAAGACCAATTTCGTGTTGCCTATCAGGATAATGTGGCTAGCGTCCTGGTGCGACAGTAGGCCGCTTTTCGAGTTCTTAAGTTGTTAGCGTTGCATCTCGAACCTACCTTTTCGACAGCTGATCCGAGAGTGAAAAGTACCTTTCCGCTTCCGCATAGTCCCCAGTGTTCTGATAATACTGGCCTAAGACGTAGTAAGGTCGCCAATAAGTTGGATTTATTTGAATCGCTTGCTGCAAAAGCGGAACAGCTTCGGGCGCGCGATCTGAGTTTAGGTAGGCAACGGCCAGGTTGAGCTTAACAAACGGATTGTGGGGAGCCGTTTCTATACCACGTTGAAATAGAGAAACATCGTCACGCCAAATAAGTAAGTTTACACTTACTCCTACGCAAAGAACCAAAGCGACGGCTACTGCGGCTATCGCTCGAGCCCTGGTAACGCTTACTTGTGACAACCAGGCCGCCACTATTAGCGCCGGGCCGACAAGTGGGAGATAGAGATAACGGTCGTGAACGAAATCCCCTGGATTCAGGTAGCGAAGACTTAAGCTTGGGGCAAGAGTGATAGCAAACCAGGCTGCTCCGAAGCGGGCATTGGCCAACCAATTTCGAAAAACCCACGTGAGGCCGACAACCGCAACCATAAGCAGCAATAATGGCCACATAGCGTCTTCTATTGGCACTTCATAGAAGGCGCTGAGATGAACTGGCCAAAGCAGGTGGGCACCATACAATAGGAGGGCGTCCGGCCAGGTCAATATCATGTGGCTCACGCTCATGATGGGCGGCCTTCCTGCGCCAAAATGGGCAAGGGCATTCACGCGCAGCGCAATGCAGAGTAGCGCGGGAAGCAGGTAAGGACAAGCGCCCATCACCGCCTTCTTGAATGGGGACCTTGTCCACTCATATGCGAATATGAGGACTGGCGCAACCAACCCAGCCTCCTTGGTCAACATGGCCAGAGTCGCAAGGAGCAGCGAGACAGCACTGACCTTTCCTTTCCGTGCCACGTAGAAATAGACACTAAGCACAAGAAAAATTGTGAGCAGAGGCTCGGAAACGGACGAGACCCAGGCAACCGCTTCGGTCTGTACGGGGTGTAGTGCGAAGAACGCAGCGCCTAATGTGGCGGCCTTGTCCTCACCCGTGAGGCGCCGGAGGAGAGTGAAGACTGAGACGATGGCAACCAAATGCATCAGAATGGAACCCAGATGCCAAATCTCACGCGGCGGGCCCAGCAACACGTAGGTGAGCCGCAGCCAGAGAAGAAACACTGGACGGTAATACTGAATTGTGCGGGGCACATGGGCCCAAAGATGAGTGGTGAAATATCCGGGAACGTAGGTCCAGGCCGTGAGGCGGGGGTTTTGGACGATTTGTTCGACGTCGTCATAAACTAACGAATAGCGCAAGGCCGGTAAGTAAACCAGGAAGACAATGACGAGCAGTATCCCGAGAGGCCATTGGCGTCGCATGGGAACAGTTTAAGCGGAAAAGCATATTGGGCGGTGGTGCAAATCACCACGCGCCTATGAAGTGGACGGAATGTCAGTTGCCTTGACGTCTGAGCTGATCTTGCGCGACCTGGAGAGCCTGCTGCGCGGAAGGATTCCCAGGGTAGAGCCGTAGTTCATTGTTGATTTCCTGTACGGCGGTTGAAGGATCACCTTGCGCCAAACGTGCGGCTCCCAAGAGGAAGTGCGCTCCGGGGGTAGCGGGATCGAGCGCAATCGCCTGGCGCGCGGCCCATTCTGCCTCGCTCACTTTGCCCAATTTTAATTTCGCGCTCCCTAGGATGACCCACCAATTGGGGTGAGATTCCAAGGCCAATGCTCGTGCAACGTAGGCTTCCGTTGCGACGGCATCATTGTTGACCCAGGCCGCGTTGCCCAGGTCAAAGAGTGCGAAAGCATTGTTGGGTTGTATCTGCAGAGAGCGTTTCAGCAGCGCGCTACCTTCCGCATAGTTGCCCTGTTGCAGTTTGGCAACCGCGAGATTAACAAGCGCGCGGGCATTGCGCGGCGTGAGCACAATGGCTCGGCTGAAAAGATGCTCGTCGTCCTGCCAAGCGCCTTGATAGGAAATCGTCTCTGCTCCGAGCGCAACTAGCACCACTAAAGCCGCGAGGGCCAGGCACGTCTCGGCATTGCGCTTGTGAGTCGCATTGGCGGAAGTGTCGAGGAAAAGCTTTCTCAACACGGCGGCAAGCGCGATTGCGAAAGCGATCGAGGGAATATACAGATAACGGTCATGAACCAACTCGAAGTCGGGAAACAACTTGAGGTAGAGCGGCGCGATCAATGGAACGAGTGTCCATACAACGCAGAACCAAAGGAGCCGTCTGTCTGGGAGGCGCCGATCGAGCCACAGCAACCCGGCCAAAAGTGCAACAAGCAGCAGGAGGGGAAAAATGAAAGCTGATTTCCGCGGGCTGAGGACAAAACCTAGTGGGTAAAATGGGCCGAGACGGACGGGGAGGACCAAATGTGAGAGGTAGAAATACATAGCCCTCGGCCATGTGAGTACCATCTGATAGTTGGTGGCATTCGAGAGCGGATGGGAAAAACCATGTAGGATTTGGCTGCGCAACACGAGAAAGGCGCACGCCGAGAGGAGGTAGGCAAAAACAGTTAGAACAATTGCAGGTCGACTTACCTTGCTTTCCACCGTCAGCGCCAGCGCGAGCAATAGAGTGGGCAGGAGGATGCCAGTCTCTTTCACAAAGCAACAGGCGGCCGCAAGCAGCCACGATGCCGTCCACCATAGGGGGCTGGTGGTGTGCAGCCAACGCAGAAGGGCCCACGCAGACAGCAAGAGAAAGAGGGTTAACAGCAAATCCGCTGAATCGGAAACCCATGTGACAACTTCCACGTGGCTGGGGTGAAGGGCGAAAACCGCGGCCGCGAACGTCGCATATCCGCGGTGCTTCAGCAATTTGACGGCCAGGCGAAATACGAGAACCACGCACAGCAAATGCAGGAATATCGTGCTGAAGTGCCACCCTGCAGCATTCGTTCCGGCAAGTTTGTGCACAAGCAACTGCCACAGAACCGCTAGTGGCCGGTAGAAGTTCGAAAGGTGAGTATTGCCTAAGTCCTCGGTGAAAATCTTTGGGATGTCTTTCCAGCCCAGAAGCCAGGGGCTGTCGATCATCTGGTGATCGTCGTAAACAAACCCCATACGCAGGCTACGGGCGTAAACAAGACCCGTGAGCACAGCTAGAAAGAACTCGGGGAGGCCCGGGTGATCGAGGAGTTCGCGCCACCTTCGAAGTATTCCGACTTCGATAGGACCTTCTGCCTCCAACTGGCGATGGATAGCGCCCGACATGATGACAGTTTAGATGGAACGGCTCACATCGAAAGGTGATGCAAATCACACAATAAACAGGAAAGCGAACACACGCTAGACTAAGCGAGAGAGTCCGACAAACCGCATCCCTCGCACCGCGACGGAGACGCCTGATTCTGAGAATAGGGGAGTATGAAGAATCCTCGAAAGCCACGTGCGCCAACATTACCGGAACGGGGAAGCGCTCGTACTGACGACCAGGAGAAGGTGGTAGGGCAATCTGTCGCGGCCGCGGCCACTCCATTTGCTCGAAACTACGGCGAATGGGTTGCGCTCGCGGTTCTCGCGATTGTCATGACGGCGCAGATGTGGAGTAGCATCCGGCGGCTTTCCGTTACCTCGGATGAGGTCGTCCATCTAGGCGGCGGCTATCGTTTCCTGCAATGCGGCGACTCCTCAGTCGATCCTGAGCATCCTCCGCTGGTCAAGATTGTGGCTGCACTGCCACTGATGGCGCTGCATGTAAACGATCCGAACCCGGCCGTGTGCGGGATTCAGGCGGACATGGAGTCGTCCTACCGCAGAGGACATGACTTCCTCTTTGCCAATGACGAATCGATGCTGACAATGTCCCGTGTTTCGACCTCGATTTTTGCCGTCTTGTTGCTTGGAACAACGTACTTCTTCGCCCGCGCTTTGTTTGGTACGACAGTGGCTATGATTGCCGGCGTCTGGGTGGCCTTCGAACCGAACTTCCTGGGCCATGGAAGCTTGGTGACAACCGATGTCCCGGCTGCATTAGGTTTTGTTGCAGCCGTTTACGCACTGTGGACTTATCTGAACCGAAGGACCGGCATGCGCTTCCTGGTGCTTGGGTTAGGACTCGGCGTCGCGTTAGCCACGAAGTATTCGACGGTCTTGCTGTTGGGGATTTTGCCGATCCTGATCATTGTGGACGGCATTGTCGGAGAAAAGCGGAGACGAGACCGGAGAATCCTCGGCGACTTGGGCGCTTTCCTCCTGGCACTGCTTGTGGCAGTGGCGTTTCTCTGGGCAATTTACGGGTTTCATTTCGCCTCACCTACGAAGCAGGCTGCGTTGAGTCCCCCGACGGCACAAGGTACGTTGGAAAGAATAATCTCTGAGGTAGGGCGAACACATCTCTTGCCTGAAGCCTACCTGACGGGGCTACAAGACCTAACACTCGACTCCGGAGTTGGTCGCCGGGCTTTCCTGCTCGGGAAAAACTACCTGGGAGGGCGCTGGTATTACTTTCCCGTTGTGCTTTCCCTTAAACTCAGTGTGGCCCTAATTCTGGGCTTGTTACTTTCGATTGTTGCCTTCCACTTCTGGCGATCCAACGTGCGCGAACTCTTCTTTCTTGTAGTGCCGGCGCTGCTCTATCTAACCGTGAGCGCCAGGTCAGGCATGAATCTTGGTGTACGCTACGTTTTGCCCGTCATTCCGTTCCTCCTTGTCTTCGCTGCAGCCGGAATCTGGAACCTTCAGTGGACGCGCAAAACAGTTATCATCGTGGTCAGCGCGCTCTTGGCCATGCACACCATTAGTTCACTGCGCACGTTCCCGAATTACATCAGCTACGGCAACGAACTCTGGGGTGGTCCCGAAAACGTCTATAAGTATTTGGCCGATTCCAACGCAGATTGGGGCCAGGCACTGAAGATGGCGCACAACTATGTTGAACGGGCGAAGCCTGCATCTTGTCTTATGATCCCAACCTATCGAAACGTAGACAAGGACTACAACATAGCCTGTCCCGACCTTATTTCTGAGATTGACCGTGGAGCCGCGAGTTCGCACTACACAGGCACACTCCTGGTTAGCTCGAGCGTGGTTGACGGCATTATTTTCCGCTCCGGCGGCGCAAGAGCGATGCGTATTTTCCGAGGTGTTGAGCCTAGCGCCAGACTCGGCGGTAGCGCCATTCTGGTCTACCACGGCAGCTTCGATTTGGGGCCGATCTTTTCTTACCAGTATGTCCAGAGAATTTTAGCGGGAAGAATCCGTAACGACTCTGAAGTTCTAGAAACGGCCAAGGCCGCCGCCGAACTCGATCCGCAGAACAGTGACGCTTGGTCGGTGATCTGCGAAGCTGAGGCATCTTTAGGGAACAGGGAGGCTGCTCAATCGGCCTGCAACTCGGCATATCACACTATGAGCGATAATCCGTACAGTACTGAAAACGACAGGGCATCGGTAATTCGTTTCATGACGAACAATGGCATGATGCTTCCGCAGGGTGCCGTTGCACAAAGCTCCGAATAGGAATATCCCACTATATCTTGGAGGATTTCCAAATGACGACACTGCTAGCTTCTGGGACGTTCGCTCTGGTGCCCACGCCAGGCCGGGAACTCCCGTGTAAAGGCAAATTCAGCGTGTGGAAGAAGGCTTACGCCATTTTTATGCTCTGTGCCGCGACGGCCATCGCCTCGCCGGCACAGGTCTCTTTCAACAGCCTGTTTAGTTTCGATGGGCCTGACGGCGCCGACCCCTTCCTTATGTCCTTCCAAGGGTTCGATGGCAACTACTACGGAACAACCAACGCTGGTGGGGCTTACAGTTATGGCTCGGTCTTCAGCATTACCCCTGGCGGCGTGGAAACTCCGCTGTATAGCTTTTGCTCCCAAACAAACTGCGCTGACGGTGCTCAACCGCAAGGTGGACTGGTGCAAGGCACCGACGGGAACTTCTACGGAACCACCTACGCTGGTGGGGCCTCCAATGGCGGCACCATCTTCCAATTCACCACGAGGGACACCCCGACCACCCTCTATAGCTTTTGCTCCCAAACCAATTGTTCAGACGGCGCCAATCCTCTCGCAGGATTGATTCAAGCCCTCGACGGGAACTTTTACGGGACAACGTCGGCTGGCGGCACCAATGGTGCCGGCACTGTCTTCGAGCTGTCGCTCGGTGGCAACGGCACGTGGACGGAAACGGTGTTGCACAGCTTTTGCTACCAAGGCTACCCGTGCAACGACGGTATAAACCCTTATGCCGGGGTGGTGCAAGGTACGGACGGAAATTTCTACGGGACGACCTCGACTGGCGGCCTCTATCAAGGTGGCACGGTCTTTCAGCTCATCCCCGGTGGGACGCTGAACACGCTCTACAGCTTTTGCGCTCAGGGCGACGGCAACTGCACGGATGGCGATTTCCCGACGGCTGCTTTGGTTCAGTCCGCCATCGACGGCAACTTCTACGGAACAACTTACGACGGCGGAGCCAATGGCTACGGCACTGTGTTCCAGATTAACGCCGCGGGCGCGCTGACCACGCTCTACAGCTTTTGCTCTCAGGGTGGTGATGGCGATGCCTGCTCTGATGGCGCTTTCCCTTCTGCCGGGGTGATTCAAGCCACGGACAGCAACTTCTATGGAACAACTTATAACGGGGGCGGCACCTATGGTGACAATGGCACAGCCTTCGAAATCACCTCCACGGGGACGCTGACAACGTTATATACGTTTTGCTCTGAAGGTGGCAGTAGCTGTACCGATGGTGCCGAGCCTTTAGGCGGACTGTTTCAGGATACCAGCGGCATTTTTTACGGCACTACTTCTATCGGCGGATCCTATAACAGCGGGACAGTCTTCAGCATCGACACCGGGCTGGGCCCGTTCGTCGAACCACAACCCACGGCCGGCAAGGTGGAAGCGAAGATTTTCATCCGCGGAAACAACCTGACAGCCGCGAGCAAAGTCACGTTTAACGGCACTCCCGCTAAATTCAAAGTTGTATCCGGCACGGAAATCACGGCTGCCGTGCCATCCAAGGCGACCACCGGCAAGCTTCAGGTGACCCTTCCCGGTGGCGGCATCCTTAAGAGCAACGTTGTCGTGCGAGTAATGCCGCAGATCAAGAGCTTCACGCCAACCAGTGGGCCGGTGGGAACGCCGGTGACGATTAAGGGAGTGAGCCTGACGCAGACCACCAAGGTTACATTCGGCGGCGTAAAGGCCACCAAGTTTACCGTGAACTCTGATGCCGAAGTAACGGCAGACGTTCCCGTGGGCGCGAAAACCGGAAAGATCGGTATCACAACTCAGGGCGGCACCGCTACAAGCAAGGAGGTTTTCACGGTGAAAAAGTGACACCCTGAGCTAATCTGGTTTCCCCAAACCGGAACGGTGTTCTCCATGTTCGAGCGTAGTGGTCGCAGCCGAATTCACAAAGATGAATCCGGATTCGAACCAACATCTGTCGCGTTATCTTTGTTACGAAGGAACACGACAGAGATCCCGTCCTGATACACGAGTCGAAAGTGTGAGTCTATGGTCAGGAGCTTTGCCAGCGGGACCTTCTTGGGTAGAAGCACCAGACTCGCTTCGTTCAGATAGGGATCAGAGGTGTAGGAATCGCCTTCCGAGCTTTTGAATGTGCGCAGGTCGAGTTCGTCGCCGTACAAATCGTTGCGCCCGTCAACAGCGACCGGATACTGGGGCATATACCAGATCAGGAAGCCGCCCCAGTCGAGTGTGTTGTAGATGGGCCCAGGAAATGAATTCTGACGCACAAAATTACTGGCATCGACTGGATACTCGTGGCTTACGGCCCGGTCGAGATCGCGAGTGTTGAAACCCTCGTTGGCAGCCACCAACCAAACCAATATCGCGAGAACAATGCCGGCACCTGTCAGCTCCGGAAGGGTAAGTATGGCCGGCGCTTTTGTTTTGCTGGAATCATTACCGGCACGGTCGGCAATGAAGATGGCGGCGCTAATCCCGAGGAACCACGCATCGCGCTGGGTGCGAAAAGCAACTATGGTGGTGACTACCAGTAGCGAGAGTTTGAATAAGTCGAGCTTCTTTTGCCATCCGACAGAAAAAAATGCGGCTGCTGTCAGGAACAGCAATACGTATTGGGTAAAGGATTTGAAATCGAAAGCTGCCAATTCCTGAATCATGAAATAGGGCACGTGCGAGTTGGAATATGCCGCCACCACATGGTAGAGGTGATAGGTATACGGGCCAACAAAGGTAGCGGCAAAACACGCAAGAAGAACGCCAATCAGCCCAGGCAGCGGGAGAGTTGGAGGGCGAACGAAGTTAAGCTCGATACCGACTCGGGTTACCAGCCTCTGAAGCAAGTTGATTCCCATGAACAGCCCGAGAACGGCTAATCCGTAAATGAATTGGATATGCACATTGGCCCAAACGGCAAAGATCGCCGGCAGCCACCAAAGCAAATGCATTTTGCCGGTGCGTTGGGCCTCGAGCAGAAAAGTGAGCAACACCGTGAACAGAATCATGCTGACGAAAACCGGCCGCGGCATGAGACTGAACAAGAAAGACAAGCTGCCGACAAGCGCCAGGATCCACGCGATCCAAAAACGGCCAGATAGGCGATGCAGCATCCAGAAGAGCACAGCGGTCACGGCAATGGTAAGCAGAATACCGAACATTCCCAAGCCGACCAGACCAAACCAGGCATAGGAGCGCGACAGCAACACCTGATAGCCCCAACTGTAAGCAATCCACGGGCGGGTTGCGGCGGTACGCGAGAAGATCCCCACGTAGGGTACGGCGGTATGAGCAACGATCCAATCGCCGGTTTTGAGATGCCACCAGATGTCGGGGTCTCGGACCGTGGTCCTGGCATCGAAGGCTATGATCGCCATGAAGAGCAAAAGACAAACAAGGGCAAGCAATTGGAGGGCGCGCAGCTTTCGTAGTGCATACATTTCTTGCAGCGCGCTCATGATTTGAATCGCCTCATTCTCAACTCACTCCGCAAAATTTGCACTCGTGGCAAAACAGCTCAGGGCCGTAGCGCGTTACCTCCGCAGGGAACAACGCGCATGATATTGTTGCTAAAAAGCGGAGCTCGAGTCCACACCCAGCTTCGCGGATCCTTCCACACGGGATCGGCGTCGGTCGCAATGAGTAGTCCTATTTGCATCTGATCGCAGAATTTGTCCATATCCCAGGTATCCGAAACTTGCGGACGGTTGAAAGCCGCGCTGATGTATGGATAGAGCTCCTTGCACTTTTCTATTTCGCCACCGAAGGTCGCCCCGCAACCGTCATCGCCGGCATCGACCTGGCGATCCGCGTAAAGATGAAATACGTTGAGATCTTCGGTGGCAGGATTGTATTGCACCACGGCAAGGCGCGGTGTTTTCGCCTTCATCCCATCCAGGCTCCTGCGCAGAAGCAGAGTGCGTTTTCCGAATCCGGGCGCCCGGCCGATCCATGGTTCCGTTTGCGGAGAAAGGCCAGCGTCCACACAAGGAGCATAAGCGCGCAGTAGTCCAATTTGCAGCAGAGTGCCAAGCACGCCAAGAATCAGCGAGAGGGAAAGCGCAATTGTCCACGCCGTACCAAGGCGTGATCGTCCTTGTGGCAGAAAGAGGTCTGAGATGAGCGGCGCAGCCCAAACGAGGAGCACGAACTGCACGACCAGCATTCCGCGGGAGCCGAGATCATTATTGCCGGTGGTATTGCTCGCCAAGAAGGTAACAACCAGGAGCGAAACCACAAACATAATCCAAGCTGCGCGCTCGCGAAACGAGATCCTCCAGTGGTTGCGCACTTCCCTTCGAAAACGCCAACAGAAGACGAAAAAGTAGACGCCAAATTCCAGGAAATAGACGATGAGGAGCGTTGGTAGTTTGGATATGGCGAGGAGCGTTGGATTCGTTAGGCCTTGGCGCTGTAGCCAAAGTTGAGCCACCGGATAATCACGAAACGAAAAGAAAACAAACTTTGAGCCCGCTATCGACGGACCTTGCAAATCGTGAAGGTAAGGTAATGCCAGCAGAACTGCGAACGCTCCAGCACCCAGGTAGGTAAAGAGTTCGTTGGGGCCCTTCGCAACCAAAACTACTATCACCCACACGACGAGAAATATCAAAAACACAAATGTCACATAGACAGAAAGTCCGGCAGCGCTCGAAAACGCTGCCCCAGCCAGCAGGGCCGACCAAATGCGCTCGCTGACCGTGGCGTCGTCGCCCAACATGCTGAGCAAAAGGAAACCCGTGACACATGCTACAAGGGCGGCAACGTGGTGAGGCACCCATAAGAAGGACCCGACCCAAGATGTAACCTGATTGGTATCCCACCATTCCATGTCGCCCCAAAGCGCATGCAGCCAGCGACTCAGGGCAATGAAGGGAATCAAGTCGTAGCCTGTGACGAGCAGCAAACCGATCCCTACCACCGACTTGAAACGAAGATTCTCTCGTTCTTCAGTAAAGTGTTTGAGATAGAGGGGAATGAGGGCTGCGAGAGCAAAACCGCTCCATAGGACGCTGCCATTAAGGCTGGCGCGCGGAGAGATGCCGGCGAAATGCACGGGCAACGCACAGATGACATACCAGTAGTAGTAATAACGAAGTACGGGTGCGCCTCCAAACCCGAAGTAGGGGTTCTTGGGCGGAACGCCGGTGCGCGCCGCGGCATCGACGAGGATCGTGCGTACGGCATGATCATAGGCAACGTAGGAAACGTAAAGACGGTCACCTATTTGCCAGTCCACAAGCGCGAGCACGGCAAGCACAACCCAAACTGCCATTATGTACAGAGCGATACGGGTACTTTTGCGCGGGACCCAATCGACGGCAGGCGCCGAGAACAATTCCTTGCCGAGCAAGCAAATCGCAATGGCTGTGGCCAGCAAGAACAGCGTCGCGGTTACGGTCAGCGAGAAAAAACGGACGAGCAAGACAGCCAATATTGGAGAGATTGAGACGGAGAGAACAATGCTCCATAGAAAACGCTCGACCGCGGAACGATTGCGGAAACCTGCAACGTTGGACAGGTGGCCGAGAAGAAAACCGGGCGGCAGGAAGGAGACCGCCAGGAGGACTGCGGCTTCGAACGCTCCGACAATGTCGGTGAGGGTGTAGTTATTCATCGACAAGTTTTCCCGACTCTAAATCTACGCAAGAGCCTTTATGCGGCCCGCGAGTCGAGGCGCATTTGCCCACTTCGAACCGGCAAGTTTTCGTCACGCTGGTTTATATAATAGTGGTTGTCTGTGGTGCCAGCGCACACTGGACCGGCGCTATTTCGCTGGGTTGCGTGGCATACTTCGGTTCGAAGTAACGCTTGAGCGCTAGAATCCGCTTTTCGAAGAATTCATAACTCAGTGCGGGTATTACGAAGGAAACGGCTGTGATCACGACAGCGTAGGCGCACTGAGTAGCAATAAGGTCCGCCCTGCTCGTGACTATCAGTTTGGGCGCAATGAAGGCGGCTGCTAAGCCAGTGATTGGGACATGGAATACGTAAATGCCGTAGCTGTATTTTCCAATCACCCCCAAGATGCGCGATTTGAGAAACCGCTGCATTATGGTGTTCTTGGTCTCGGTGTACGCCGCAAACAGAACCCATCCGCCAAAGCCCACTGCTAGAAGCGTATAGCCCCCGAATAAATTGAATAGGCGCACAGCGTCTTCGAGCGTGTGTGGAAGAGTCGGCTTAGGACCGTAGACGAGCATGGATCCGCGGCGCGGGAGGAACAGCATTACCGAAAAAACTAAAAAAAAGAGTCCAATCCCCAGAATCGCAATCGCCGGGAGCCACTTACGCACCCTCAACATGAGCTTAGAGTCCCTGAAAAGATAGGCGCATAGCGCTCCAATGAAAAGCCCATCCAGTCTGCAAATGGTGGCCATTAGGATCTCTATGGACGCAGGTGGAACCAGCATCTGCACCCCAATATGGCTGGCCCATGCGAAGCGCACTATCGCCGAAAGCATGGCAACGATACCCGCGATCCACGGAAGGAGACGTGGACGTGCAAGCCAGACGACAAGCGGCCAGACAAAATAGAATTGCTCTTCGATTGCCAGAGACCAAAAGTGCGCCAGGATGCTACTAAATTGATAATCCCACTGGGCCTTCCAAAGGCCGATCCAATTTGTCAGATAGCAAAAATAGACCCACCGGTCCTGCGGCAGCGGGACCAGCTTTGCGACAACGGGGGCCGAGTCGGCGTGAATACGAGTTAGGGTTATGCTCGCTAGGATGATGCCGGTCAGAACGAGGTAGTACAGCGGAAAAATTCTCAGGATGCGGCGAACATAGAATCCGCGAAAATAATTTACAGCATCTCGTGAGTCAATCAAAATCCCCGTTATGAGGAACCCGGAGAGGACAAAGAACAAATCCACGCCGATCCAGCCCTGCCATATGTATTGCCTGAAATAGAAGCTGGGTGCGTTCCAGATTGGAAAAACTGCACGTATATGGTGGAAGAAGACAAGGATGATTGCAATTGCTCGCAGCCCATCGAGCGATTGAAGTTTGCGGCTCAATGGGGCCACGTCGCAATAGCCAGCATTGCAATACCTCCGTCTACGTGTGGGGCGCAGGATACTCAATGCATCAACCGGCGTTCTGTGACCCTGGTCACACCGTCCAGTTCGCTCACGGCGATCAGTGACCGAACCCGGCGAAGGGATCGTCTCTTGGAAACCTCTCGCTTTTGATCGTAATGATCTACTCACCAGCTATCAATCCCCTCCGAACTTCGGCATTATGATAGCTGTGCCTCCCACAGTCCCAAAGTTGAAGGCGAAAAAGCCCCAAGGCCGCTTGCTAAGCAGGCCGCAAGAGGAACGCCACCTGCCGTTTCGCATCACGCAACGCCAGGTGAGCTTGGCACTGATGGGACTGGCCTTGGTATACGCCTTTCTGTCCGGCTTCCATACCCTTTTCGACTTGGACATGGGATGGCACTTGGCTACCGGGCGATACGTGGTTCAGCATCACGCTGTTCCCAGCACAGACATCCTGTCCTACACGTCGCCGGGAGCGGAGTGGATCTATCCGCCCTTTGCGGGCGTTTTTTTCTATGGCATCTACAGCGCCTTTGGATACGCAGGCTTGACTTGGTTTTGCGCCTTGGCGCTGATGACATTGGTGGCCTTGCTGATGCAGGGATACTCGAGGCGCGAGAGCATAGCTGCCGCGGTGTTGGCGATCATTGCCGTGCCCACCTTGGCTGTGCGCATGGCGCCACGGCCCGACCTTTTCTCCCATCTGTTCTTTGCCATTTTTCTCATTCAACTCTGGCGCTTTCACCGGAGTGGCGCTGGTGTTTCCGGCGTTGAGGCTGCGCACGACGAGGGAGCGACCCTAGCCCGCCGGGCACGCCACCGGCTATGGATTTTGCCCGCGGTGATGCTGCTCTGGGTGAATGTTCATCCCGGATTTATCGCAGGTCTCGGCATTCTCTTTGCGTATCTTTTGGTGGAGGCCCTGGAGTTCGCGTTCCCCTCTCGGGAAACAACGTTGCTACGCTTGCGTCAGGCATGGCCAGCGTTGGCAATCACCCTGGTTGCCACCCTGATGAATCCGTTCGGATTCAAGATCTTCAAGTCCGCACTGGGCCTGGCTGGTCTCCAACCGGCAGCGACAAGTCAGGCGGGCCTAGGTCCCTCCATCCGGGAGCTTTGGGCCGTGCCGATCTCGTTTCCGAGTCTGGCCCAGGCATTGGATTGGCGCAATCCCGGCAGCAGTTACTGGTGGCTGGCGGTGGTTGCTGTGGCCGTGGTTGCTTTTGCGCTCTGGAGGCGGCAACTCGCGGCGGCTTTGCTGACGGCTGTGGCCCTCTACGGTTCGATACAGCATGTGCGCTATCAAGGCTTGTTTGCGATAACTACGGTCGTAGTGGGCAGCACCATCGTGCCGGAAGCACTAGCGCAACCTAGAGACGGTAGTGGGAAGAGTTCGGCCAAGCGAGTCGGTTTTCTGCGCACGCTGGCAGTCATTGCTACGGGCGCTCTGTGCCTCGTCACCTTTGTGCGAATTGCCGATCTTATATCCAGCCATGCTCAAGTCGTGGCAGACTCCGGGACGCTTTTTGGTCCCGGAGAGTCGTGGTGGTTCCCCGAACGTGCGGCTGCTTTCATCCGACGGGAGAAATTACCCGGTAATATCTGGCAGGACTATAACCTAGGAGGGTTTACCGCGTGGCGTCTAGGGCCGAACTACGGCGATTTTATCGACGGCCGGAACGTCGATCCTGCCGTTTGGACGGAACTACAAGGATTTATCTCCTCCCCTCCGGATTCCCCGCTTTGGGAAGCTGAGTCGGATCGCCGAGGCATCAACATCCTGTTTTCCCCCCTGGTTCGCTTCAACGGAGGGAGCCCGGACCCGACGTCCCTATGCCAGAGCCATCTGTGGCGACCCGTCTATCTGGATGAAGTTTCCATAGTCCTGCTGCGCAATCGCCCTGAGAACCGTCCATGGCTCGACCGTTTCGAGGTCAACTGCAGCACTCACCAATTTGTGCCACCAACGCAGGCATCGCGGCGGGAACTTTCTAACTTCTATGCGAATTCGGGAATCGCTCTGTTGTCACTGAACCGTATTGACGAAGCGGTGGAGACCCTTCTTCGCGGCGAAGCCATCTCCCCTGACGATCCGATCATACATCGAAGCCTGGCCATCATATACGAGGCACGCCACCAGAATGGAGATGCGGAACGGGAATATGAGACCGCTCTGTCGCTAAGGAAGGATGAGGTCGCCAGTTGGTTCGAACTAGGCCAATCCTACTTCTTTCATGGCCGTTTTGCAGATGCCCGGCCGCTGGTCTCAACCGCGGCTCAACTTACACTGACTCCTGCCAGGGAGTACCTCCTCCTAGGTTATATTGATCTGGCACTTCACCAGCCTGAATCCTCATTGCTGGACTTTGCCAAGGCCGAAGAGGCGATCCGGTATTGGCAGGGCGTGCAGAATGTGGACCCGGATTTTTTTGCGCAAGTTGCCGAGGGACGTGCTCAGGCATACCTTGCATCCGGCGAGCATCAACGGGCCATCGAATCGCAGCAGGAAGCGATTCGTAGAACGCCGGAAAATGTGAGCCGCTGGCAAGCGCTGGCAAGCATCTACGACACTGCTGGACAGAGAGAGCTAGCTGAGCAAGCACGCCAGAAGGCGCAAGCCTTGTCCCAAAGGTAGGGATTGAAAAACGTAAAGAGAATGTGCGGGTGTCGGTTCTAACGACCTTCTACCACCACACTCATTTGGATACCGCACGCGGCGTTTCAAGGGACGGTGCGGCACCCTGACGCTCATCTTGAGGCAGCATGATCCGGGGTCTCCAATTCGGCCGCACGCTGACGCGCCTCTACCGCGGATTGCGTCTGCCCGCTTGCCTCGTAGAGATCGGCCAGGCGACTCCATCGGCTTGCGACCGAGGGAGTGCATTGAGTCGCTTCCTTTTGAAAGGCGATCGATTTGTCCCAGTGTCCCAAGAGGCGCTCTGCTTCGGAGTTGCCTTCGGCAATTTGAGCATAAAGTTTGGGGGCCAGCGATTCGGCGCCGTTTCGAAATGGGCTACTTCTCTTCGCCGCAGAAAACGCGGCCAGTGCCTTCTCCGGGTCATTTAACCCGAGTTCAAGCTTGCCGAGAGTCATGAACATATCTAGTGGGTCGGTAGATTCGTTGGCGGCGCGTGCGATGACTTCGACTGCCGGCTGATAACGACCTTGGGCGGCATAAAGCAACCCCAACGAATACAGAGCGCCACTATTTTCATTTCTTGCGATGGAAACGCGATATTCCTGCTCTTCTTCACCGTAGCGCTGTTCCCGCTGAAAAAGCGAGGCCAAGAGCAAGTGTGCGTTCGGGTCCTCAGGGTAAAGCGTGGCAGCCTGGCGCAGGGCACGCTCTGACTCCTGATCGCGGTGCAACTCGAGAAAAAGGGCTCCTGAGTCTAAACAGAAATCGTAAAGAACCGGACGCGATGCGCCCGCTGGCGGATTCACGGGCTGCGTGCGGCAGTCGATCCGTAAGCGGTCAACCCAGGGGCTATTTTGCGGCGTGTTGCGCACAAACACAATGGAGACCTCATCCATGTAGACGGGCCGCCAATTCGCGCTTTGGCAAAAAGCCAGAGGATCCATCCTCTGCAGGCCTCGGAATCCCGGAGTAGCCACGAGTAGAACGTTGAGATTCCAGCGCGCGGCCTGCGACTGCCACAATTGCGAATCGGGATCGGAACGATAGAGCTCACGCTGTAAGGCCACTAGGTCGGGGCTAAGGCGGTCTCCTCGCCCATCGATGAAGTCAGGGTATAGCGGACCGAGGGTCCAGGCGGCAAATCCGCCCAAGGCGTACTCTTCAAAAATATTGCCGGGCAGTTTCTCGCGGCGAATGAAAGCTGCAGCACGCTCGGGAAACCAGGAAGATTCTCCTGCGCCAAATCTCCAGTCTGCGTTGAAAACGACGTAGGTGCGATTGGAGACGAAATCGGCCACGTGCAACAGCGCGACCCCACAAAGCACAAGAGTGGCCAAGGCAGGCAAGGGCTCGGGGAGGCGGAGCGGGGAGGTTGCTGGGTTTGGGGCCTCGCCGGCTGCATCTTTACTGGCGGAGAACAGATCGCTAAGAAAAGGACCTCCAAGGGTGGCGATGGTGATGACGAATATTCCCATGTAGCGGGCGTGAGCCAGCGCGGAGTAAAGAGCGATGGCCGTGATGGCTGCGGCGCCGAATTGCTTTTTCCAGCCGAAAAGCCCAACCAGCATTGCGGCCAACAAAAGCACCCACGTGAAACCGTTTTCCATGTGCCGGATGTCGATGAGTTGATAAAACAAATGGGAGGAAACCGGTACACCCTGAAACTCTCCGATGAAACTATTGCTATTGAGTTTCCCCTGAGGTGGTGCGGCAAATCCCGACAAGGTGAGGGCTGAAAGATAGATTCTCGGACCCCAGGGATTCACAAGCGTGGCGGCAACCAATGCAACCAGCCAGGGACCTATTCGTTGGAGCCTGCGAAGGGACGTGAGCCGACGTTGTGCAATCGGGAAATTCATGCCTTCAAGCAGCAGGTATGCGCCAATTGCCCCTAGCCCCGCGATGAAACCTGGGTGGAGATTGACCCAGAACAGCATGAGCACGGGCAATAACCATGGTCGCGACTTTTCCCCGCGATGGTAGGCCCAGAGTTCACCCAAAAAGAATGCGAAAAAGACTGTACTAAAGAGGTCTGCACGGGGCGCTGAGCGCGCGGCGATCGATTGCACTGCCAGCATGGCCAGGACCGCGCTGCCCATGTCTTTTCGGCGAATGAGGTAAGCCACCACAACTAAACAGGCGAGCGCGCAAAACCAGCTGAGACCGGCATACCCAAATGCGAGATAGGTCAGGTAAAACAGCACCCCGGCAAATGGCGGATAGGCCCATGGTTTTCCGGCGGAGGTAAACGACAAAACATCAGTGCGCGGAATCTGATGGTGCTGCACAACGTAGCGCCCAGTGGCCAGATGCCAGCCCATGTCGTAGTCGGCAACGGTGTGCAAGCCAGCACAGAAAGCGCTAAGAAGCACGACCATAATGAAGATCGTGCGAACAACCGGATAGGCCGATTTCGCGGAGAGTCCCATGTGCCGTTCACCGTCTTGAGAGAGGGCGGACCAGTCGTTTGCGATTGTCTACGGCGAAGCAGGCGCCGATGCAAACAGCACGAATGACCCCTGCCCAACGATCTTCACTTCGTCTCCACGTGTTGCGGATGTGCGAACTCCGAATTCTCTACGGAAATGGCGACGTCGCGATTAAGGAAGAAGATGGGCCCGGCGTGAATGGTGAACTCCGTTCCGAAGATCCAGGGAAACCACACCCCGTCCTCTTGCCGCTGGTAGACCACATTGAACCCCAATCCCGGCAGATCGAACCATGTCGTCCGGACCAAAAACGGGAGGCGGTGCGAAACCTTGGTGAACACCCGAACGGGCTGGAATTCCGCCGCATCGATGAACGCCTCGCCCGTCCACGCGAGTTCCTCCTTCTTGTCCCTGGGCGAAAAGGCAAGGTGGTAGACGTCGCGTCCTTCTTCTACCTCCCGCCCAAGTAGCTGGAACTCGTAGTCTTTTTGCTCATCGTAGGTGAGCGGGAACAGGGCACGTGCCAGACCGTCCTTGGATTTATCGTCTAACAAGTAGCTACGCAAATAGCGGATCAAGTCTGCATCGTTGCTGCCAATAATTGGCGCAGCCTCGTGACTGCGCAGATTCTGAATCCAATCCACGTCGGATTTGGGCCCCTCGCGCGGGGGGTCGCCCGTAAGGTCGATGTACTTGTCTTTTTTCCAATAGCGCCCGGTAAGTGATTTGAGATGTTTCTGGGTTCCTCCCGGCAGGGGGACGACCTCATAATCGGTGTTTTCCTCGCGCATCAGTCTAACGTTGGGTTTGTGGGTTGCGATGTGAATGTGCTGTTTGTAGACGTATTCGGCCCGCAAGGCTTCGCTGCGACGCTGGTTCTCTGCCACCCGCGTCATAATTTCTGCGGCGCTCGGCGTTTCGGTCGGCGGTTCAGTTTGGGGCTCGGGTTGCGCAGCTTGGCCGAGCGCGGAGCCCGCAGCCAGCGCAACGGCCAAAAGACGAATTGGAAGTACTGCTCCCAGAGACATTGAACCCTACGTGATCGTTATCGAAGCGCCTCGCTACGAGAGCTCTTCGAATGACTGTATGCGCCGTTAGACAACGCCCGAGCTTGCTCGGCCACGGTTCCCGCCGGCTACCTGCGATGATACGGGACACTCAATTCTGTCCGCCAGCGGTGAGGCAGCGAAACGCGCGGACATAGTCGTTGGCAACATCTGCCTGCCGCGTCCAAACCCACGAAGATGGCTCCTTCCATACTGGGTCCAAATTCTCGACTACAACGGCGTCAATGCCGTATGCCCGGCAGGCGCTGTCTAAATCGCTACCGTCAGGAAATTCAAACAAATGCTCCAGCCTGCGCAAGCGCACGGCACAGGCGTTGGCATCGCCGCCAAAATCAATTCCACAATCCCCGTTGCCGGCAGCCGCGTCGCGACCGGAATATAACATGTGGAAGATAATGTCGACCGTATGAGGTTTGCTCTGCAGAACTGCGGAAGAAGGCAGTTGCGTGTCAAGGGCCTGATAAGCCGAACGCAGCGCATATGCTCTCTTCCCGAATTGTGGATTTGCAACTACCCATGCCGGCCAATCGGGACGGATGATCGCGCCGCGATCCAGGAGGATGGGAAACATGCGAAGCATAAATACCTGAAGCGCGGTTGAACCGACGCCGAGAACGAGCGCGGCCGCAAGCACACGGCGAGTCCATCGACTCGGTGTCGTTTGTGACTTGATCCCGGAAAACCACCAATCATGAACTGCCATGGCTGCCCAGAGCAGCAGGACCAGTTGCGCGGGCAGAAAGCAACGCCAACCCAAATCGTTGGTCGCGAGAGTGCTCGAACGCAAAAAGGTGCCGATCAAAAAGCTGGTGACAACCATTGTCCAAGCGGCCAGTTCATTGGCGCTTGCTTCAATCTCTTTTCGTAAGAGCTGCCGTAAGCGCAAGATGCCAATACCGAGAAAGAACCCGAGTTCCAAAACGTAATTAATGGGCAGGAAGACAGCGTCCAGAACCTTCCCCGGTCCAGATTGAAATGCCACGCCGAACTGCTGGGCGATAATCGCCACGAGCGGGAACGAGCGCAGCTCAAACTCCACAAAAGAACCAGCACCGGCAGCACCACGAAAAGTGGACAAGAACGGCAACGCCCATACCAGCGCGGCTATACCCGCAGCGACAAACATCGTCATCTCAAGCCAGTTCTTCCGCGCAATTAAGGCGAGCAACCACAGAGCAATGACAATTACGAACGTGAAGGTCACATAAACGGACATTCCTGCCGCGCTAGCGAAGGCCAAACCGGCCACGATTACCGACCCAGCAGCCCAGCGTCGATGGGCATCAGCCTGGTATCGCAGCAACAGGAATCCGACGAAACAGGCAATCAAGGCGGCAACGTGGTGTGGCACCCAAAGCAGTGAGCCGGCCCATGATGTGATTTGGGGCTCGTTCCACTTCTCCGTATCGGCCAGCCAATAGTGCAGGGGGCCTGCAAAATACAGAGTTGGCAGAATGTCCAATCCGGTGACGCATAAAAGTGCTACCGCGAGTAATGTCTTTTGTTCGATTCGGGGTCGGACTCCCATTAAGAACTTGAGACCCAATGCTATGGTGCATGCCAGGCCGAGACCGCACCAGAAAACGCTTGCATTCACGACGTGTCGCGGCGCCAAGGGAAAGATCTTCATCGGGAGGCTGCAAAACAGCAACCATAGGTAGTGATAGCGCAGCGGAGCTCCCGCATGGACAAAGAACGGATTCTCCGGCGGGATATGGTGTGCGATCGCCACCGTCATGGCCGTGCGCACGGAATGATCAAAGGCGACAATGGGAGGATAGAGTTGGTCTCCGATTTGGATATCGATTGTTGAACCAATTGCCACCACTGCCCACAACGAAACCAAACCCAAAGCAATCCAAGCATGTTTAGAAAGCGAGATTGACCTTAGTTTCGCTCGCTGGAATTCCCTGGCAAGAAGTAGCACCCCTGCGGCAAACACGCCGATATAAAAGACCCAAAGCCCGAACTGCAGGAACCGCCCCATCAGGTAGGAGAGCATGGGGCAAAGGGCAATCGAGAGAGGCACCGAGAGAATGAGTTTCAGGATCGTACGCCGCTGCCGAAACTCAAAAAGATCGAGCGCCCAACCCAAGACGTACCCGGGGACGACCATGAACGGCAACAGGGCGAGGCAGGCGTTTAGCGTGCCGAATGTATCAATCAGCGTGAAATTTTGCATGAAACTGAAGCCGCTCTAGTTGTTAGCGCTTGGGCAATAACCCTGCTGCGATTCGTCAGTGGAACCTCGCAAATCTCTCTAGACTCTTTCGGTTCCGGCCGTACCCAGCGCGTCGCGCCGCGGCTCCCCGTCGTCTTCCTTTGGTTCAGTAGTCCTTTTGAACGGGACCCGGGTCTTGGCAGCGTCCGCTCGTTCACCGGCTGCGCCTGACTCATGATATTCGGCGTCCTGGTTTACGGCCCAGACGTCGTACTTTCGCTCTCCCGCCAGAATGTTCTTCGCCGTCAACATGGCCGTCATCATGGCATGGTCCTGATTGTTGTACTTATGCATGCCATTACGACCGACCAAGTGGAGAGTAGGCAAGTACTTGTCTATCGCTTGGCGGATGAGATCCACGTGTCGCTGATAAGCATCGTCATACACGGGATAGGCCTTGGGCTGGCGGATGACGCAACCATCGACTACGTCAGAACTGCTAGCCAAGTTAACCTGTTGTATCTCGCGTTTCGCCAGCTCAATCAATTCACGGTCAGCCGTTGTCCACAGACCGTCACCTTCAAAGCAGAAATACTCGAGACCGTAGGAGCAATAGCCGGCATCAGGAACCATCTCGGGTGACCAGGATTTGTAATTCTGCACCCGGCCAACTTGAACATTGGGATCATGGATGTAAATCCAGTTGTCGTTGAATCGACTGCGGTCGTGCACAATCAATCCAACCGTCAAGAAGTCGCGATACCGCAGTGCGCGGGCAGCCTGGCGCACGTCTTCGGGCAACTGCGGTTCGAGCTGCGCCACCAGTTCTCGAATAGGCATGGAGGAAACCAGATGCTCGCCGCGATATTCCTGCAGCTCGCCCTGGGCATTGCGCGCAGTGACCACCCAGAGATTGCTGCCGGGATCGAAGCGGCAACCCGTCGCCCGTCGATCCATCATGACGGCGCCACCCAATTTGCGTATCTTGTCCGCGCAGATTTCCCACATCATCCCCGGCCCGCGCCGCGGATAGCGGAACGTATCGATCAGCGTTTTGACAACTTGCGTGCGATCTTTGGGTTTGCGCTTGGGCAAAAGCGCGTGCTTGATAGCGGAACCCAATGAGAGTCCCTTGATCCGCTGCGCCGCCCAATCGGCAGAGATCTCACTGCAACTCATGCCCCACACCTTCTCTGTATAGGTCTTGAAAAAGATGCGGAAAAGGCGCTTGCCGAACTGGTTGGAAACCCAATCTTCGAAAGTCCTCGGATTCGGGATCGGGTGGAGACGCGCCTTGGCAAACGAGAGCATGCACAGAGACGACTCGAGCAAACCCAGCTTCGACAGAGCCTCAAACGGCTTTAAGGGATACGTGTAAAACTTGCCGCGGTAGTAGATGCGTGACGAGCGGGGTCGTTCGAGCAGTTCGGGGCCAGCAATCTCGGTCCAAAGATCCTCGACTTCACGCGACTTCGAGAAAAACCGGTGCCCACCAATGTCGAAGTGGAAACCCTTGTAATTGACAGTCCGCGAGATTCCGCCGACATATTGCGGGTCACTCTCGAGGACCACGACGGGTGCTCCCTGCTTGGACAGCTCATATGCGGCAGTCAGCCCCGCAGGGCCTGCCCCCACGATCACGGCTTTGAAGATTGGGGATGGCATCAGTAGATGGGAAACTGCTTAATCCACATTATTCTTCTTTTTTGAATCATAGCGTTGTGAGGGGACGATGCCAAGCCCACATCGTGGCAATTGTGGTGCCACGGCGATTCGGCAATTAAGCACTTGACTAGCAAGGCCTTCAGGGCTAAGCAGCAGAGTCGAATATTATCGCGAGAGGGTTAAATCACACTCCATTGTGAGCAGAAAACCGCGGTCTCCCACTGTTCGATGAGGGCCTGTCGTCGCAACTAGATTGAGCGCTACATCGTCGTTCCCTGCCCTCCCGATAGGGATGACATAAGGTGACGCAAGCGCCTCACAGTGTTCTGTGACCTGCTGCACTGAGAGCTCCTCCCAACTTTTCGTAGAGTAGGTTCCTCTATTCAGCGCTTGGCTGTTCCACACCATACTAGCAAGGGCATGCGGCGGGTAAAACCAGATGTCCTCAGCAAACACGACCGGGCTTAAGGAGCGATTCTGCGGACTCTGGGAATGGATGATTCCAACCATCCTTTGTGCCGTTCTATTTGGGCAGGTCCTTTTCAGTTCGCGCCAGCTGTCGCAAACGGCCGATGAAGTTACTCACCTGTATTCCGGCTATCGTTACTTGAAATGTGGCGATCTCACTATCAGTCCTGAGCATCCGCCTCTAGCTAAGATCATCGCGGCTGCTCCGCTGCTTCCTATGAACCTTGCCGTGACCTGCGCACCTTTCCGGGGCACAGATTTACAACAGTCGCTAGAAGCGCTCGATTGGGTTTTTGCCCAGGACTGGCACCCGGCGTTCTTGCGGGCCCGGCTTGCAGTTTCCGTCTTCGCGGTCGCACTCTGTTTGCTGGTCTGGATGGCCGCACGACGGATGTTCGACTTGCCGACTGCGGTCGTGGCAACCGTGCTGGTAGCATTTGAGCCCAACGTGCTGGCCTTCAGTGGGCTGATCATGACTGATGTCCCGGTCACCTGTATGTTTTTGTTTGCTGTCTACGCTTTCTACTGTTGGACGCAAAGCCGCTCCGCTCCAATGTTCTTACTGGCGGCGCTGGCGATGGGATTGAGCCTGCTGGCAAAGCATTCCGGACTGATGGCGATACCTATCTTCTGCGTCCTAGCTCTTGTGGGCCCCCTCACCACGGATAGGGCGCGCATAAGTCTGCGTGCAGTGGTTCGCGCCCTGTCCGCTGTCGGCATCATATGCGTGATTGCTTTCGCCGTCGTCTGGATGGGCTACGGAATGCGATTCAGCTCTGACCCGGAAAACATACCGCTTCAACAAACCCCAGTTGAGTTGAAATCCGCCACAGCGAAAGTCCTCACTTCGATGAAGAATTACCGTGTCCTTCCCAAAGCCTACCTGGACGGATTCGCCGAAGCATTCTCAATTTCACGCCAGTCGGGACCAGTCTTCCTGAACGGCAGGATTTATCCGCGCCCGCCATGGTTCACCATCCTCTTTTACCTGCTCGTTCGAAGCACCCTGGCTGTGGTGGTATTGTTTGCATTGGCCGTCGTTGGAATTCTTGCGGCATTCCGACAGCAACGGCGTGAAGTTTTGTTCGTGCTCATTCCGGCCATTGTTTGCGTAGTGGCTTGTTTCCACTCCAGTTTGATCGGCATCCGGTACCTACTGCCGGCGATTCCTTTCTTGCTCATCTTGATCGCTGCGGGATGTGTTGATCTCGCTCGACGTTATCGATGGGCGGGTGCTGCCGTGGCGTTCCTTATTGTTCTGCATGCAGCCTCGTCTCTGCATGCATTTCCGAACTACCTTTCCTATGCGAATGAGTTCTGGGGCGGTCCGGCGCAAGCCTATAAGTACCTGCCGATGCTTGATGCCGGGCAGGCATATCCAGAGGCCAAGTCGTACCTGGAGCGCCATCCTGCAGGAGACTGCTGGCTGATTACGGGTTGGCAATGGGACCCGGCCCTCTATGGCATTCCTTGCCATACCTTTAGTCCTTACCTTCCTAACGAAATACCATTTCAGGTGCACGGAACTGTGATCGTCAGCAGCAGCCTGGTTACAGACGTGAGGCTGTCGGAGTCAAGCCTTGCTGCCCCGTTCAAACAGGTCGCACCGAAATACAAAATTGGAGGTAGTGCGCTGCTGGTTTACGAAGGAGATTTCGACACGACGTTCGGCACCGCAGCGCATGAGCTGGTTTTGATGATGGCTTCCGCCTCCATTGGACAACGCGCAGGAGCTCTGCAGCACGGTAATCGCGCGGCCGAACTTGCTCCGGATAGCGCGTATACGCGCGGGTACCTTTGTTTGTTGCTAAGCGAGTTCGGGCAAGCGGATGCAGCACAGAAAGAATGCCTGACAGCTCAAAGTCTCCTACTAAGCGATCCCATGCACGATGAAACGACGCGCAAGAACTTTCTGATTGCCGTCAGGGATAAGCTGGGAGCGCTCCAGCAATCGAGGACGCTGCCGTAACAGATGCCGCAGTCGTGCCTTCCCCCAGCAAAAGACCGCCAAGCTCAGTTCACCGTGACCGAGAGCGGTGCTGTGTAGCTGCTATTGCCACTTGTGCCTACTAAAGTCAGACTGTAGCTTCCTGCCGGGGTTCCGGGACCTGCCGTTGTCGAGCTCCCTGAACCGCCGCAACTCACTAGGGCCAAGAGCATGACTATCATGAGAACAACCAACGGCATAGCTTCGCTCCACTTCTTTCTCCTACCCCCACCGGAGGCCATGAGGACGGCAGCGAAGGCGATTCCCAAAGTCCTCGCGTGCCAGAAACTCGGCCACGATGAGGAGGAAGACTGAGATCCAGCCGTCGTGTTCACGATGACATTTGCGGTCATGGGAGTGTTGCCTGTGATTTGCACCGGGCTTGCCGAACAGGCCGCCCCCAGCATGGCCGCCGGTGGCGTGCAGGTGAAGCTCATGCTTCCTGCGAATCCGTTAACGACCCAGACTGTCACCGGTATCGTTACCTGCTGGCCGGCAGTGATCGTTGTCCCCACCGTGGGCGGCGATAAAGTGAATTGCCCTTCCACCACTGTAATGGTGATCTGCACCGACGGGGCCGCTGCATAATCAGCGTTGCCCGCCTGGTCGGCCTCGACCACAATACTTCCAGTGCCCGTGACCGTTAGCGTACTACCGCTTAACGTCGCGGGGCCTGAAATCAGCGTGTATGTAACCGGCAGCCCCGAACTTGCGGTCGCGGTCAAAGTAACTGGCGCGACGCCGTCGGGCAGCGTTCCGGGATTCGGAAAGGTAATGGTCTGCGAAGCCGGATTTACGGTAAAGGTTTGGCTCACCGGCGTCGCAGCGGCGTAGCTGCCGTTGCCGCCCTGCGCGGCCTGGATGGTCACTGAGCCGAGACCCGTGAAGGTCAGAAGGGTGCTGCCGCTAAGCGTCGCCGGGCCCGAGATCACGGTGAAGCTGACAGGAAGGCCGGACGTTGCGCTTGCGCTCAGCGTCAGTGGCGTGCCAAGGGCCTGGGGTCCGGGGTTGGGGAAGTTGATCGTCTGCGGCAATACGATGATCGAGCTAAGAGGAACCGTGACCGACTGGCTGGAAGAAAAGTTGGTGTCACCGCTGTACTGCGCAAAGACGTTGTCCGTTCCGGGTACAGTCAAGCCGGCGGCAGTCAAGATTGTGGAGCTGGTTGACTGTATCAGCACCGATTGTGTCGTCGCCTGATAATTTGCTGTGACCAAATCGAGCAGGCCATCCCCGTTGAAGTCGCCGGCGGCAATGCCGTCGGGAGCCCCTCCGGCAGTTGGGGTTGAAGACGCAGCCGCAAAAGTTCCATCGCCATTGCCGAGCAGGAACGTCACGGTGTTGGCATAGAAGTTTGCCGTGGCGAGATCCAGCTTGCCGTCGTTGTTGAAATCTCCAGCCACGATCGCAAACGGACCTGCTCCGGTGGGCACCGGACTGCCCGTCGCGGGGGTAAAGGTTCCCGCGCCCTGGCCCTGTCCGTTGTTGTTGCCCAGCAAAATTGTCACCGTGTCGTCATAGTAGTTTGCGATGGCCAAGTCAGGAATGCCGTCTCCATTAAAATCGCCGCCGACCATCGACTGGTCGTCGTTGCCAGTGGGGTAGCTGTTTCCCACGGTGAAAGTCCCATCGCCATTGCCCAGAAGAATCGTAACCACGTAATTGGCTGGCGAATTGGTGTTCGAGCTCGTTACCGCTAAATCCAGCTTGCCGTCGCCATTGAAGTCCATGGCTACGATGCCTTCCGGGTTCAACGACCAGCTCGGCACTGTCGCGGAGGGCCCGACCGTAAATGTGCCATCGCCATTGCCGAGGAGAATCGTCACCGCCGAGTTGTTGTTGCTCACGGCCAGATCCGGAATTCCATCTCCATTGAAGTCGCCCACCGCGATGGCCGACCCATAACCCAATGCCGGAAGCGAAGCAGGGCTCGTGAACGTGCCATCGCCGTTGCCCAACAGGACCGTCACGCCACTAGTCGCGGAGTCTGCAAACGCAATATCCAGGTTGCCATCGCCATTAAAATCTGCGACGACCGCAGCCTCCGGATTAGAGCCGGCTGAATATGTTGTGGGCTGAGCCGTGAAGGCTCCGGTGCCGTTCCCCAGCATCACCGTTGCCGTCCCGGTGCTGAGGCTGGCCACGACGTAATCCAGATTGCCGTTATGCTTGAAATCGCCTACAGCGATGCCCTGATTCTTAGAGGTTGTGGCGGGGCTTGACGTGCTGGCAAAAGCAAAACCTGTCGTCTCTATCCCCGACGTCAGCGGAACCGAGGCGAGCAGGCTGTTGCTGTTGGTGGCATCAAAAAACGAAACACTCCCGGTTGGCGCAACTGTGCCACCGGCCCAGACAGTTCCGTTCAGGGCATAATTACCCGCCACCCCCGTGGCATTGATTGTGGTGGTCGTGGGTAGCGGTCCGCTGACTGTCAGACTGGCTGTAGATGAGGTGCTTGCGGCGTAAGAGTTCGTTCCCTGGAATATGGCCTCGATACTGTACGTTCCGGGGCCGAAGGTTTTGTGGATGGTCGCTGTTCCCGCCGACGTGCCCGATGTGATCATCCATGCACTGCCGAGGATGGCCGGGCCTTCGCAGTACGTTGCACTGGCGTTGCAAAATACTACCTGGCCCGCAGTAACGGCGGTCGTCCCAGACGTAGCCGAGGCCGTCAGGGTCACTGCGGTTCCGGTGGTGACGCTGTTAGAGGACAAAGTCAGAGCGGTGTTGGTGGCGCTGGGTTGTGCCACGGCCGCTTGAGCTGTCATCAGAACCAATAGCATTCCCAAGAGAGCCCGAAGGCCACGAAAATCGCGCGGAATCGACATCGACGTCCTCCCCACATTCAACGAACAACCGGCACCACCTGCATCTCCCTGTTTGAACCCGTGGCTGCCAGATAAGCAACGACACTGCGTTGCATGATCCCAATGGCTGACCGGAAATTGAGTTGATAAAGCAGGATACCTACCCAGAGACCCTGCCTCAATAGCTATGAAGAGGGTACCGCGGGCCGAATTCTCGTGTTGGCCTCGCCGTCACACAGCTCTGTGCGTTGGATCACATCCGCTCCGGCTCCCCTTCACTCAGCATAAAGTTCGATGTTTGTCTGACGAATCTCTTGGTGGCAGGGCTCGACTGTGGAGAACTCCCGTTTATCGAAGATGGTCATTGCGGCGGTTGCGTTCAGCATCGCATCGGCGATTGGTTTGCCTGCGCAAACCTTTACTCAAGTTGTCAGTTTCGACGTTGCTAACGGAGCGAGTCCCCAATCTGCTCTTATCCAGGCTACTGATGGGAACTTCTATGGAACAGCAGCGGCTGGTGGGCCCAACCAAGGCTGCGGATCCTCATTCGGTTGTGGTACGGTTTTCCAGGTTACGCCAGCCGGAACGCAAGCGAGTTTCTACAGCTTTTGTTCCCAACCGAACTGCGCCGACGGAGCCTTCCCTGTAGCAGGTCTCATTCAGGGCACCGATGGAAACTTCTATGGAACAACGGCCAGCGGCGGCACGAGCAGCAACTGTGATCTGGGCTGCGGAACGGTTTTTCAAATCACACTTGCAGGGGCACTGACCACTCTCCACAGCTTCAGCGGACCTGACGGCGCCGAACCGTTCGCGGGCAGCCTGATCTATGGTACCGATGGGAATTTCTACGGAACAACCGCGGCCGGCGGGGCAAACGGCAACTATGGAACGATCTTCAATATCACACCGAGCGGCACGCTGACCACACTCTACAGCTTCTGCTCCCAACCAGGCTGCAGCGACGGCTATGCGCCATATTCGGGGCTTGTGCTCGGCGCGGACGGCAACTTCTACGGAACGACTTACGCTGGCGGGACTTACACCGACGGCACAGCGTTCGTGTTCAACCCAACTACCGGCACCCTGACAACCCTGTACAGCTTCTGTTCGCAATCGAATTGTGCTGATGGCAATGGTCCATATGGCGGGCTGATCCAAGGCACTGACGGGAACTTTTACGGCACAACGGAGATTGGCGGGGCCAACGACAATGGCACAGTTTTTCAACTGAACACTGGGACCGCGCCACCCACACTGACCACTCTCTACAGTTTCTCTGGCCCGGACGGCAAGTTTCCCCAGGCCGGTGTAATTCAAGCCAGCGACGGTAATTTCTATGGCGTGACCATTGAAGGCGGAGCCAATAGCGACGGTACGGCTTTTGCAATCACGTTAACCGGCACACTGACCACTCTGTACAGCTTCTGCTCCCAACCGGGCTGCACCGACGGGCAGAATCCTTATGGCGCGCTGGTACAAGTCAGCAATGGGACCTTCTACGGGACGACATACTACGGTGGCACCAGTACTGACTGTTATTCCAGCGGCTGTGGCACGCTGTTCAATCTGTCGGTTGGGCTCGCCCCCTTCGTGGAGACGCAGTTGGCTTCCGGTCTCGTGGGATCGAGTGTCACCATTCTGGGCAATGGACTCGCGGGTTCTACCAGCGTTAGCTTCAATGGCACTGCGGCCAAGTTCACCGCCAAGAACTCAGAGATCAAGACCAAACTGCCTCTGGCCGCAACCACTGGCAAGATCATTGTCACCACGGCCAAAGGCGGCACGCTCCACACCAGTGTGCCGTTTCGGGTGAGACCGCAGATCAAAAAGTTCTCGCCGGCAAAGGGCCCGGCGGGACAGCAGGTCGAGATCACTGGTGTCAGCCTCTCGCAGACTTCGAAAGTCAGCTTTGGTGCAGTCGCCGCCGAGTTCGAAGTAAAGTCAGACACCGAAGTGACGGCGACCGTGCCGATCGGCGCTAAGACGGGAAAAATCACAATCACCACAGCGGGAGGCGTCGCATCCACGGCAAAGACCTTTGTCGTAACGGAATGAGTTGAGATTTGTCAGAAGGAAGTGCGGCATCGTGGGTGCCGCACGCCACAGAACGGCTCGCACCGATGCGGTCCCGAGAATCTAAGGCTAACGATTGGGACGCGGGAAATGCGCCGTGCGCCATGCTGCGATTTCATTTTCAGCCTGGGCAAGTTGAGAGGCAGTAAGCAAGTTCCGAACTTGTTGCGTATTCGCGTCGTTCTGCTTTAGTACATCCTCCGCAAGAACCAGCCACTTGTAAGCAGCAACGATATTGGCGTTGTTGTTACGGTCGGCTGCGAGCAATAATCCAAGGCGGTGTTGCGCCTCAGCGATGCCATAATTTGCCGCGGGCGCATAGTATTTTGCGGCGGAAATGACATCGACGGGGCCGCCCTTCCCCTGCTCAAACATGGTTGCCAAGAGGAACTGTGCGTACGGGTGTCCTCGGTTGGCCGCCGGCGTCAGCCACCGTTGGGCTTCTTCCATATTTTGCGGAACACCGTGTCCGAAAAAGTAGCACGCTCCCAACCCAAATTGGCCATCAGGATAATTCTGATCGGCCGCCTTTCGGTACCAGTTAAGGGCCTGGGAATAGTCCAACCGGCCGAGCTTTTGATCTGCGTAGATATCCCCCAATTCCACTTGGGCCGTTGCGTTACCCAGATCGGCGGCTTGCTTGAACCAGCCGATGGCCGCATCGACGCTGCCGCCGTGCGTCGTCTGCAGGTACGACCGCGCCAATTCGAGCATCGCCGGCACCAAACCTTGATCGGCAGCCTTGGTAAGCCACAAGAGGGCTTGGGTGTCGTCCTGCGGAAGCACGTCGCCGCGGTGGTACAGGGCAGCGAGATTCAATTGAGCGGTTGCGTCGCCCGCCTCAGCAGCGCTACGGAACCAGATCGCAGCTTTCGCGGAGTCCTTTTCAATACCATCGCCGGTCGCATACATCAGCGCAAGATTGGTTGCCGCGTCTCGTGATCCTTGCTCCGCCGCCTTGGTGTACCAGTAAACTGCCTGCGCTTTGTTCGGCGGCATTCCGAAGCCGGACTGGCAAAAGATCCCCATAGCCTCCTCTGCCGCAACGAAACCGCGATTTGCGGCGCGCCGCAGCAGCGAAAGTGCTTCCTCATCGTTCAGCTTCAGCAGCGTGCCGGCGTGGTACGCGAGTGCAAGCATGGTCTGAGATTTCGGGTCACCTGCTTCCGCCTTGGCTTCCAGCGGCTCCAGGTCGGCCACGTTTAAAGACCGGGCCTCGTCGAGAAGCGCGTAGGCGTGGAGCTGCATGGGCGCCGTCCCGGCAATCCGGGGAGATACCAGCATCGGGGCTGGAGCCGCAAGTTTGGCGACTTCTGGATCAAGCTTGGGAAGTGATTGGGGCACGCCGGAGGTGATAGGCACTACCTCGACGAGCTTCCGCGATGCTCGGTCCGATCCGGTATCAGGCGACGGTACGCCTGGCATGGGAGGCACCGCCTCCGCTGCTTTTGCCGCCACCTCTCGAGCCGTTCCGGGCGTGGCCGGCGGCACAGTAGGCATCGGCGGGATCACCTCCGCCATCTTCGGTGTACCCCGGTCTCTTCCGGGTGGCTGCGACGGCGCACTCTGCATCGGCGGCACCGTCTCCGCGAACTTCGGCAATGCTCGATCACTTCCGAAAGCGAGGGCTTGCGTGCTTGGTATTGGCGGCACCACCTCCGCAGTCTTCGGCTCCATTCGATCCGGTCCCCGCACACTCAGCGCCACGCTAGGGGTCGGCGGTATCACGTTCGAGGTCTGCGGCATAGCTCGGTCTCTTCCAAGAGGGGGAGGCGCACTGATCATGGGCGGCACGGCCTCCGCGAGCTTCGGCGATTTTGGGTCGCTTCGGAGAACGGGTGCCGGCGTGCTCGGTATTGGTGGTATCACCTCCTCAGTCTTCGGCGCGGTTCGATTTACTCCGAGCACGGCCGGCGGCGGGCTAGGCAGTGGAGGAACTGCCTCCCTCTTGGACTGGGCGTGATCGGGTTCTCGATCCGAAGCAGGGGGCGGCGAACTACCCGTCGCGGGTTTGTTGCCGGCGCTGGCAAGAGCAGAACGGGGAGCGTTTCCATTTTCGCGGAGCTCGATGATGAGTTTGTTTCCAACGGCACTGAGATTGACGACGAGCTTGTTTCCTGCGGGCGCCCGGTCGCGACTATGACCGGGCCCGAGCTCGATGACTACACTCGCGCCGACGGACGCAGCGGGGAATGCCGCGGTGCTCACCGCGAGGACGGCTCCGTGATTCACAGCAAAGCGTGGGCCGAGACCAGCGAGCTCACATCCGGGGAAATCGAACATAAGGCGGTCTGGATGCTCAAGCCTGCGCACATCGGGCTGGACGAGTTTGCTAAACGTGACTTCCACATCGACACCGTCGGCGCTTTCAGTAACTTCTATGCTCGTGATTTTCGGCAGAGAATCGCGCAGTCCGGGACCGGGGTTCTCTTGCGAGAACGCGGAGGACGCAGCGAGTCCGACCAACAAGAACATGAGCGATACTGTTGGATGGATACGCATCGCTGCGGTGGACTCCGTCCCTTATGATGCGCGGTGTCGGGCATTCCGCGTTCGTGATCTTAGGGGTGATGCGCTCTAGCGTGACATGCCGTGCACAGCGTGATCAAGTTTTCTTCTGAGTCGATCCCTGAATGGCTGCGAAACTCCCGGTGGTGCACTTCAAAGTTTGACATCGAGCCACAGGATTGGCACCGCCAGCCGTCGCGACGCAGGATCTGCTGGCGCAGACTCTCGTATGACAAGGGATCCAGTCGCAAGGGAGAAGCTTTAGGGCGCGCCATTCTCAGGACGCCTTCTCCCGCAGG
>JBAQIB010000002.1:0-1727 GCA_049288625.1 Terriglobales bacterium
GCGGGGCTGGCGAACCTTTGGCCCCACGCGCGCCGCCGCGCAGCTGGAGACCAGCAAGAGTTTCGCCAAGGAATTTCTGCAGCGCCACCGCATTCCCACCGCGCACTATGCCATCTGTAATTCGCCAGAAGACGTGCGCGATGCGCTCCCACACTTTCACACTCCAATCGTTGTCAAAGCCGACGGCCTGGCAGCCGGCAAAGGCGTCGTGATCGCCAAAAGCAAAGACGAAGCCGCCAGCACCGCCAATGAAATGCTCAGTGGCCGCATGCTCGGCGAGGCCGGAGCGCGCGTCGTGCTCGAGGAATTCCTGGAGGGCGACGAACTCTCTTTTTTGGTCGTAAGTGACGGGGATCGCGTAGCGCCGCTGGTGGCCGCGCAGGATCACAAGCGCGTAGGCGATGGCGACAGCGGTCCCAACACGGGCGGCATGGGCGCCTACACAACGAAGACGATTATTGATGACCAGATGCGCGACTGGCTTGTAGCGCACGTAGCGCGTCCGGTCGTCGATGGGATGAAGGCCGAAGGCGCCGAATACAAGGGCGTCCTCTACTGCGGCTTGATGATGACCGCACGCGGCCCCATGGTGCTGGAATTCAACTGCCGTTTCGGCGATCCCGAAACGCAGCCCATCCTGATGCGCCTGGAAAGCGACCTGGTCGAGGCCATGGAAGCCTCGATCGACGGCCGCACCAGCGATGGCGATTTCCGCTGGTCCGACGATGCTGCCGTCTGCGTGGTGATGGCGTCGGGAGGCTATCCCGGAGCCTACGAATCAGGAAGGAAGATCACTGGACTCGACGAGGCGGCAAAACTGGAAGGCGTGAAAGTCTTTCATGCAGGAACGTCAAAGCGCGACGGGGGTTTCTATACCGCGGGCGGCCGCGTCCTGGGAGTGACCGCACGCGCCGCAGAGTTACAGACCGCCGTAAATCGCGCGTACGAGGCCTGCGGCAAAATAGCCTTCGACGGAGCGCACTACCGCAAAGACATAGCGGCAAGGGCGCTGAAGAAGAGTTAGCTGAATGAGAGCCGGTGCTGGAAAGACGTGAATGCTGGTTGAGCCGCGAGCCGGAGAAATGGTAGGGCATCCCACAATTCGCGGGCGGTGCAAGCGGAATGCATAGGTCCTTCGCTTCGCTCAGGATGACAGTTTGACGGCGCCAGCGAGACCTGGAAGCCAAAGTTAGGAGGATCAGTAAGGAGGATCATGACCAAGCCACTCGTTTCCATCGTAATGGGCAGCGACTCCGATCTGGAGATCATGCGCGAGGCCGCCAAGGCCCTCGACGAATTCGGCATCGCCTACGAGATCGACGTCACCTCGGCCCATCGCTCTCCCGACCGCACCGCCGACTACGCGAAAAAGGCCGCCAGCCGCGGCATCCGCGTCATCATCGCCGGAGCCGGCGGCGCGGCGCATCTCGCCGGAGTGATCGCCGCCCACACAACGCTGCCGGTTATCGGCGTGCCGATTCCCTCCACTTTGCTGCAAGGGATGGATTCGCTGTTGGCCATCGTGCAAATGCCCGCGGGAATTCCGGTGGCTACCGTCGCGATCGGAAAACCGGGCGCAACCAATGCCGGGATTCTGGCTGCGCAAATCATCGGCCAGGCCGACACCGCAATCTCAAAGAAGCTCGATGCGCACAAAGAGAAACTGGCGAAAGGCGTCGAGGAAAAATCGAAGAAACTCAAAGCGGGGAGTTAGAGCCATGGACTCT
>JBAQIB010000003.1:0-5222 GCA_049288625.1 Terriglobales bacterium
CGCTGTACTTGACGCTGCCGACGACTCCGACCTTGCCTTCATCCTGACCGGTTTGATTGCTGACGCCAGCTGCCAGGGCAATGAGCTGCGAGAAGTTGCGCCCGTTGAGTTGCAGGCTCACCACTTCCTTCTGTTGAATGGTACCCGAGACAGCCGCATTTTCAGTCTCTACCTGGCCCACGCCACTGCTCTCCACATTCACTTCTTCACTCTTGGCGCGCGCGGGCACCAGAGAAGCGTCGAGCGTTTGCTCTAGGCCTGGTGTCAGGGCAAGGTTGTCGAACACCTGGTCGGCGAAATTCGGACCCGATATAGTTAGTGTGTACATCCCGGGCGCAATCGCAGTTAAGGAATACAAGCCTCTGGCATTGACTGGGGCTTCCAGTCTCTCGCCGGTCGCGGTCTTCAACACCGCCTTGGCATCCACCACGACGGCGCCGGTCTGATCGGTTACGGTTCCCCTGATCGCACTCTTGTCCCCCGCAATTTTTCGAGTGACAGAGGCAGCACTTTGTTCCCCTTGCTCGGCGCCACCTGCCTCAGCCGCGGTCTGGGCGGGGGCTGGCTTCATTGTGGCGTCCAATTTCAACTTCTTGCCCGGCGTCAGGGTGAAACCTGTAAAGACGGCATCAGCGAAGTTGGATGCCGAAACGGTTAATGAGTAGGTCCCCGGGTAGAGTCCGGTGACGGAATACATGCCGTTGGCATCTACCGGGATTGCAAGACGCACACCGTACTCGCTGTTGAGCACGACTTTCGCATCGCGCACGACGGTGCCGGTTTCATCCGTGACGGTTCCGGTGACGGTCGCCTTGCCGTTATCCGCACCCGATTGCTGCTGCGGTTGGTCCTGCCCAACGCAAACCGGTGCCATGACCATCGCCAGCGCGACTAGAAAGCCGATGAGAATTGAAGCACGAAGAAAATTAGAACTCACACACACGCCTGTCCGAGTGATCTAGACTCTTGGTGGCCTGAAAAGAATGGCAATTCTAGAGGACGGCCTAAGTTGCTAAGGTTAAAATCTCGTTAAATTACGCAATGCTGTGTTACGCGTGCCTGCGTCCTGCTCTTGTTCTTGTATTGTCGTTACCGGCTTACCAACCGCTCGCAAAATCCTGACCGGCCTTCAGACAGTGGTACTTAAGACCGTTTTCTTCATGTAACATTGCGTTAACAGAATATTATTCAACACTTCACACTGCTGCCTCAGGCCCATGCGTTAGTATCCACCCGTCAATCCTGCTCCCTGTGGCTCTCGCTCCTGAGTGAAGTCCGTAGGGAAACGATCGGCTAATTCAAATCGAACTGTGCGTAGCTGCAATGCGCACGACTTAGCAACCGTTTTTCAGCGCATAACTTCAAGGAGAAAATAGCAATGTCGAGAATCAAAACAGGTTTCGCGGTCCTGGTAATGGCTGCGATGGTTACTTTCGTCCCCAGTGCCTACGCGACCGGGCCGACCGTGGAAGTAATCGCAGCTGGCTCTTCGGCTATGTGGCAGACGTTGGCGTTGGCTGCATGGTCCTGCAAAGCGCCCGCGACGGCGCCTTGCTTTCACTACACCAACAAATCGAATTTTGTCGTCGCTGATATCCGCCCCACGCTGAACGGTTATACCGGCAGCGTCAACACTGACCAAAACGGGTTCTGGCTCGTTTGGGATAGCACCCCGGCTTCAAAGGGTGGCCCGAGGGTTTGGGCGGACATCAAGGTAGATTCGGTCGTGGGAGATCGCTGCTATCTTGCGAACCCGCGCTGCTATGTTAACGACAACAGCTCCAGCACAACCTTCCCTAGCGCAAGCAACTCCATCACCTTTGTTTGGGGCGCGGATACAACCCCCCCGCCAACCGTTCAAGCCATGTTCGAAGGCATTGGCGCCCAGGGCACGCAAGTCAACGCGGCCGCGACCGACATCCGTCCGGAAGATGCCGGCTTCGTAGTTTGCCGTGTTAATTCCGCATTGGGACAAGCTACCGGCTCACCGGTCAATGGTTTTGATGGCACCGACGGGCTCGGTTACAACTCGAGCAACCCGGCAGGAACCTGCGCTCCTACCCAGGCAAATGGGGCGACGCTGGCCAACCTCGTAGGCACTCCGATAGCAAGCGCCATCTCGGGCGCCCCAGCCAATGTGCTGGCTTTTAACCAACCGGGCGGCACGGACCCATTCACGAACAACGCAATCCCGACGGCGACCACGATCTCTGTGGGCGCCGCACCGATCGTTTTCTTCTACGGCAACGCTGGCGGCCAGCTCACGGGTTTGTCCAATGTCACGACGGCGCAGTTGCAGACTGTCTTTTCTGGCGGAAACTGCGATGCCGGCGCTCTTGGCTTGTCGAATGCTGGAATTCAGGTCTATCAGCGTGAACCCGAATCCGGCACCATGAACACGACGGAAGCGACCGTCTTCCGTTTCCCCGTCAATGCTCCTGCCCATCCCACTGGCCTGGTCTATGGAACGAGCCAAGAGACCAACGTCGGGACCGCGAACCCCTTGAACCCGACGAATGCTCCCTGCCCATCCTCAGACTCAAACGGTGGCCGGTGGCGCGTGATCGGCACCAGCCAGATGGTATCGTCGGTACAAAATTCCGATGGCGCCGGGAACACCTGGGGTACCAAAACCGACGGTATTGGATATGCATTCAATGGTTTCGGGAATTTCAGCGCCCTTTCCAACAGCAGCAACACCGCACCATACGGGTACGTTTCTGTCGACGGAGTCGATCCCATCTTCGCAACGCACACAAACAACTACCTTCCCTACTGCAGCTATCCTTGCACCGAAGCCGCGATCTGGGGTTCGGTAGGAACCTCTTATCCCAATGTTCGCAATGGCACCTACGGCGCCTGGTCGGTTCTCCGCATCGTGACAGCCAGCAGCGGCGCGACGTTAACAGCCGTGAAAGATCTGGTGGCGGCATCGCAGGATTTCGTGGTCAGCGATGTTCCTGATTACGTTCCGGCAGTTGCCGTAGCAGGGGATCCTGGTCTTCTGGTGTGGCGCTCGCACTACCAGCAGTGGGATGGAACCGGTACCACCATCGGAGCTGCGCCTTCCAACGGTGGGTTTGGCACGAGTGGTAACACCACTGGCGCTGATAAAGGTGGCGACATGGGTGGATGCGTTCTGGACACTGGGAAGGCTCTCAAGACCATCACCGGTTACGTTCAGTCCGCGTTTGGCCAAGTTGATACCACGCCGATCGTGAAGAAGAAACCCACAGGGCCTTGCCCGCAACGCGTAGAGTAGATAGGTGTGCTAGCCACTTAAACTTCAACCTGGGCGGGCCGTCCGCAAACGGCTCGCCCCTTTTCTTGACGTCCAGATGCCGGTCTGTGAGCCGAGTTGGACCTGCGACATTTGGTGCGGAACGAACATCTCGAACTGATCTTAAAGGAGTGAGGAAAGTGATTTCGCAGCAAACGCTAGTATCCGTTTTCATGAAGAATTTAACTCTGGGAATGTTCCTGTTGTTGCTGTCGCTGCCGAGCCTTGCACAGCTTCCGGGTGCGTCACCACTAATCGCCGATCCGGCCGACAAGCGCTTTAAAGGTGTAGACGAGGATTGGACTTCGCCCTTATTGGGCAACAGTCATCTCAGGCCGGCCAAAACAATGGAGTTCGTTGCAGAACACGATAAGTACACGACCGAGCTGGTGCGCGTGCAATGGCGATGGGGCGATCCGATTGATCTTTACGTCATTCGCCCAAAAGGCGTGAAGAAGTATCCGGTAGTCCTTTATCTTTTCGGCTACCCCTCCGAGACCGACATTTTCAAGGACGAGGATTTCCAGGCCGATGCGACGAAGGACGGCTTTGCTGCGGTGGGTTTCGTGACAGCGCTCACCGGGCATCGTTATCACGATATTCCGATGAAGAAGTGGTTTGTCAGCGAATTGCAGCGATGCCTTGCGGTTTCTGCACACGACGTGCAGATGGTGCTTGATTATCTTGCTTCCCGCGGCGATCTTGACATGGACCGTGTTGGCGTGTTCAGCCAGCTCTCGGGCGCCAGCATTGGAATTCTCGCTTCCGCCGCGGATCCCCGCATTAAAGTGCTGGATGCATTGGATCCGTGGGGCGATTGGCCTATGTGGATGGCGACTTCTCCGTTTGTGCCGAAGGAGGAGCGACCCGACTACTTAAAGCCAGAGTTTCTGAGCAAGGTCGCGCTGCTCGAGCCGATCGACTGGATGCCTAAGGTGCAAGCAAAGAAATTCCGCTTGCTACAGAGGAGTTATGAGCTGGAAACTCCTACCGCGTCGAAAGAGAAGTTGCAGAAAGCCGCTCCGCCCGGCGCGATTGTCGAGTTTTGCAAGAACCAGGTAGAGTTTGCCTACGTCGTCGGCGAAGATGGACGTAAGGGCGTGGATTGGATTAAGGGCCAACTGCGTTCTCTTCCAGCACCCACGGCAGCCAGTACGGTTGTGGCTCAATCCAACTGAGCGTCGGTCAGGGCTGCGTCACTGCAGGATTCCGGCGGACTCGGTTATTTAAGCACCGGGATGATCGCATCGGCGGGCTGATTTTCTGCAAAGCCTAACCTTCGGACCGCGATTGGGAATGAGGTGTATCTGTCAACCTCATCCTTGCAGCTTGATGCGCGAGCAAAGCCCGCTGGGACTCTGTTCGCCCAGCCTACTCCCCAGGCGCGCGCACCTTGGCAATGTCGAAAGCTAAAGTAACGTTTGCAACGGTAAGACCGACTAGGTATTTTGGAGGTCGCAATCTCGTGCCGAATTAGGACTCCTGGACTTAGAGGAAATGTACTCTCGCATGACACGCGGCGCACAGCGTGATCAAGTTTTCTTCTGAGTCGATCCCTGAATGGCTGCGAAACTCCCGGTGGTGCACTTCCAGATTCGTTTTCGAGCCACAGGATTGGCACCGCCAGCCGTCGCGACGCAGAACCTGCTGGCGCAGGCTTTCGTAGGACAACGGATCCAAGCACGAGGGTGCGGTCCTGGGGCGAATCATTCTCACGACGCCTTCTCCCGCAGGTTTTCGAGGAAAGCCTGCTGCTGTTCGCCGGGCAAGAACTTGTAGTAGCGTGAAATCGAGGTGAGCAGGATCTCCGGGTCACCATTGTCCAGGTGCGCTCCTGCAAGGAAGTCCGCACAGATCATCTCCAGACAGTACCCACGCGATTTGTCCGTGCCCAGCATCAGGGCTGCCGTCTCGATCGCCTGCTCGATCACCGGAATCTGGC
>JBAQIB010000004.1:0-26941 GCA_049288625.1 Terriglobales bacterium
TGATCGATGTGCCCGATCGTCCCTACGTTGCAATGCGGCTTGGTGCGGTCAAATTTTTCCTTCGCCATTTCCTTTTGTCCTCAGGGGCTAAAGCCCCGAACCTTGTCTAATGATCCGACGTTTCACGATTCGGCGTGACTAAAGCCACGCCCTGATACAAATCACTTCGTTGTCGTCTTGCCCTGCGTCTTGGCGATAATTTCTTCCGCCACCGACCTCGGGGCCTCTTCATACCGCGCAAAATGCATCGAGTACTCGGCGCGGCCCTGGGTCGAAGACCGCATATGCGTCGCATAGCCAAACATCTCCGCCAGCGGCACAATCGCCTTGATCACCTGCGAGCCCGCGCGATGCTCCATGCCTTCAATGCGTCCACGGCGAGAACTCAGGTCGCCCATGATCGCTCCGGCGAAATCTTCGGGTGTGACCACTTCAACCGCCATCACCGGTTCGAGAATCACCGGACTCGCCTTGCGCGCCGCTTCCTTGAAAGCCATCGAACCGGCGATCTTGAACGCCATTTCGTTCGAGTCCACATCGTGGTAACTGCCGTCGTAAAGCGTCGCCTTCACGTCGACCATCGGATAGCCCGCAAGGACGCCGCCTTCCATGGCCTCCTGCATGCCTTGGTCAATCGGCTTGATGTATTCCTTCGGAACCGTCCCGCCGACGATCTCGTTGATAAATTCGTAGCCTTTGCCCGGCTCGTTTGGATCGAGATAAATCTTGGCGTGTCCGTACTGGCCTCGGCCGCCGGTTTGCCGGATGTACTTGCCTTCCGCTTCGGCGTGCCTGCGGATGGTCTCACGATACGCGACTTGCGGCTTGCCAACGTTCGCTTCCACCTTATACTCACGCATCATGCGGTCGACGATGATTTCCAGGTGCAGCTCGCCCATGCCGCTGATGATGGTCTGCCCGCTATCGGGATCGGTGTGAACTTTGAACGTGGGATCTTCCTGCGCCAGTTTCGCCAGCGCCATGCCCATCTTTTCCTGATCGGCCTTGGTCTTCGGCTCGACCGCAACCGAAATTACCGGCACCGCGAATTCGATCGATTCAAGCGTGATCGGATGTTTCTCATTGCAGATCGTATCGCCCGTGCTCACGTTCCTTAGCCCGACCGCCGCGCAGATATCGCCCGCCAGAATTTCCTGAATATCTTCGCGCTTATTGGCGTGCATCTTCAGCAGGCGCCCAATGCGCTCGTGCTTCTGCGTGCGCGAGACCATTACCGATTCGCCCGACTTCAACTGCCCGGAGTACACGCGGATAAATGTGAGCTGCCCCACAAACGGGTCAGCCATGATTTTGAACGCCAGCGCCGAGAAAGGCTCCTTGTCGTCGGCTTTGCGCGTAATCGGCTTGCCGGTCTCCGGATCAAGGCCGTGAGTTTCTTTCGTGTCGAGCGGGGAAGGCAGATAATCCACCACCGCATCGAGCAGCGGCTGCACACCTTTATTCTTGAACGCCGTTCCGACCACGACCGGGAACAGCTTCAGCCCGATTGTCGACTTGCGCAGCGACGCCTTCAGTGCGTCGGCGGAAATTGCTTCGCCTTCCAGAAACTTGTGCAGGATCTCATCGTCGTTCTCGGCAACCGTTTCGACCAGCTGCGTATGGAATGCGTCAGCCTTCTTCTTCAGATCGGCGGGAATTTCTTCCGTCTCATATTCCGCACCCATCGTGTCGTCTTTCCAGACGATCGCCTTCATCTCGACCAGGTCGATGACTCCGCGAAACTTGTCTTCTTGTCCGATGGGAATCTGAATGGCGACGGGCTTGGCGTTCAGGCGTTTGCGCAGGGTATCGACGGCATGCTCGAAATCCGCGCCCATCTTGTCGATCTTGTTAATAAAGCAAATGCGCGGGACGCCGTACTTATCGGCCTGGCGCCACACTTTCTCCGACTGCGGCTGCACGCCATGCACGGCGTCAAACACCGCAACCGCGCCGTCGAGCACGCGCAGCGAACGTTCCACCTCGGCCGTAAAATCCACGTGGCCGGGCGTATCAATAATGTTGATGCGGATGTCGCGCCAGGTGCAGGTCGTCGCGGCGGAAGTAATCGTGATCCCGCGCTCCTGTTCCTGCTCCATCCAGTCCATGGTGGCCGTGCCCTCATGCACCTCTCCGATGCGATGCGTCCTTCCCGTATAGAAAAGGATCCGTTCGGTCGTAGTGGTCTTGCCAGCATCGATGTGGGCCATGATGCCGATGTTCCTGCAACGCTCTAATGGGACTGTTCTGGCCACTGCTTATTTACTATCCTCTCTCGGGCTCATCAAAATCAGCTTCTAGCTTTTGCCTCATAGCTAATAGCTGGGAACTCATAGCTGCGGCGCTCCGCGCCGCTACCACCGGTAGTGCGCGAATGCCTTATTCGCTTCCGCCATGCGATGTACGTCTTCCTTCTTCTTGATCGCGGCGCCTTTGCCATTCGCGGCATCCAGCAACTCGTTAGTCAACTTGTCGATCATGCCTTTTTCGCCGCGGCCTCGCGCGTAAGTCACAATCCAGCGAATCGCCAGCGACGTCCTGCGGTCGGGCGAAACCTCAATCGGCACCTGGTAGTTCGCGCCGCCCACGCGCCGCGTTTTCACTTCGAGCAGTGGCTTGGCGTTTTCGACGGCCTTCGTGAACAGCTTCAACGGTTCGTCTCCACCCTTTTCCTTCAACTTGTCGAGCGCGGTGTAGAAGATGCCCTCGGCTGTCGACTTCTTGCCCTGCCACATCATCGAGTTGATGAATTTCGTCACCAGGTCCGAACCGTATACCGGATCGGCCTCAGTCTTTCGCTTCGCGATATGTCCTTTTCTCGGCATTGCTATTCGACTCTCAAATTTCCGCTCTCGGTGTTCACTGGCAACGCCCACTGGCAACTGGCCACTGACCACCGGTAACTGTTCTTACGCTTTCTTCGCTTTCTTCGATCCGTATTTCGAACGGCCCTGATTTCGGCCCGCGACGCCGGTCGCATCGAGCGTCCCGCGCACCACGTGATAACGCACGCCCGGCAGATCCTTCACGCGGCCCCCGCGGATCAGCACAATCGAGTGCTCCTGCAGATTGTGGCCGACACCTGGAATGTAGGTCGTCACTTCGATCCCATTCGTGAGGCGTACGCGCGCCACCTTGCGCAACGCCGAGTTCGGTTTTTTCGGCGTCTGTGTGTACACGCGTGTGCAGACACCACGCTTCTGCGGACACGATTGCAACGCCGGACTCGCCGTCTTGTACCTTGGGCTCGTCCGTCCGAATTTCACTAGCTGATTAAAAGTTGGCACTCTCGCCACTCCCAAGCCACGGCGTACCGAAGCTTCATACGTTCATTTTTCGCAGTTGCTCCCGCTAGGCGAACTCGACCTGGTCCTCGACTGGACAAGGCTTCACTCGTCTTCAGGCTGGCATGGACATTCACGTCCAGCCATACTCTCCCGCGCAAAATGCCCGGTGAGAAATCTTGCTTTCCCGTTTCCCTAATCGCCGACGACGGTGACGCCACGCCTAACCCTTTATGGTCTGGAGGCGTTCCGTTTCGTCTGCTTCTCCCGCATAGCCCCGCGTGACTCCCCGGCTCTTGCTTTCAAGCCCGGGCGCAAAGGTTTTCGCGGGACATTTCAGCGAGGGCGTCCCCGATCCCAATTTCCAACCGGGTCCGTGTTTCTTCAAAGCTCAGCCAGTACTATCTCGGAGCCCGAATTCAACGCAGGTTGCGTATCCAGCGGGACAGCCGTCCACAGGCAAGCCAGACTTAACTCGCGGAACCAACCGATAATAACAATTTGGAGCGCGCATCGTCAACCACTTGTCGAAGCATCGAAGAAAAAGCAGGGTTGAGAACCAAGGTTCAAAGGTTCAAAGTTTCAAGGTTTCAGAGTTTCAAGGTCGCAGGGCTATGGTTGGGGACTTGGGTTCGCCCCGCTAGCGCGCACCTGCCAATGTCGTTGCAGCTTTGAAACCCTGAAGCTCTGAAACTTTGAAACCTCGGTGTTGAAACCTTGCACTTTACCTTCTACACTGACAGCTTTCCAAACATTCGCAATCTCGCGCCCGTGAACGGGACGCGAGGAGGGGTCATGCATCGTTGCAGTTCGTTCCTTCTCATATTGTTGGCCATCACACTCGTCATTGCCCTTGCGGGATGCCTGGGCGGCAACACGGCCAATTCAGGCAACGGAGGCGTGAAGAATATTTCATTGAACCCAGGTGGGAACCTCTCGCTCGACGTCGGCGGCACACTCGGGTTTTCGGCCAGCGCGACCGATGCTAACGGTCGTCCCATCGTCGGTGCCGATATTCAATTTATTGTCAGCAGCCCCCCTGGATCTACCGAGCCCCCTCCGCTCTCGATGACCAGTGGCGGCGGCGCCTGCGCCGGAACCTGGGACGTCTCGCAGTCCCTCTGCAGTGCCGGCAGTCCCGGGATCGCTATTGTGACTGCGGTGGCCAACGGCGTACGCAGTCCCCAGACAACCGTTTACGTGCATGAGCACATCGCAACCCTGCAGGTTTCCCAGGCCCAAACTCTCCCTCCGGTCTACGACTGTTTCTCGCAAGGGCAAACCTGGCTATATCAAGGAAGGGCTTACGACATGAACGGCAGCGAAATCACCGACACGGTCGGCCAGCTTTTCTGGGCTTCCACGAATACGGGTGTGCTGACCACGAACACGAATCCGCCGCTTCAAATCCCGTTACCCCTCAACCAGGTTCAAATCACTGCCGCCAGTCCGGGCATCACGCAACTATCTGCCAGTATCTCCGGGACAAGCAGCAACCCGATCCCGGTCACCACCTGCCTGGTGGAGTCGGTTCGGCTTCAGGCTTCCGGCACCACGGCAAGCTCGGTCAACGTCACGAGTGGCAGTTCGGTTTTATTGCAAGCTACAGTGGTGGATTCCCTCGGATTCACTTTGACCAAGCCACCCTTGACCTGGATCAGTTCCGATCCCGAAGTCGTGTCCTTTTCTTCCCTGACCAACTCCTCCGGGACCAACTCTGCCACCGCGCGCACCAACCAAGGTGGCGCAGACATTTCCGCTCTCTGCGCGCCACCGACCTGCAACATTGGGGTCCTGCCGAATATAACGGTACCGACAACGACTCCTCCCTATGCCGAGCAGATCCCGTCCGCTATGCCCGATTACGTATTTAGCAGCGATGGCCCTTTGTCGCCGTCCGACCCCACTCCCGGTTATGGCACCATTTCCGTCGACGTACTGAACACTTCCCCACCGACCTACACCGGTTGGGTAGCTACCGATCAGTGTGGCGACACGACCAACGGCTGCACGAGTGTCATGTTCGCCGCCACCCCTACCACCTCGGGCGGCAAGAATCCCATTGGAACTACCGTGAGCGTGCCGCGCACCCCCAATTCCATGATGTTCAACCATCAGTCGCGCATCTACCTGGGAAGCAATCAAGGACTGATGTACTACGATGTAGGTGGTTCCACGGGCGTCTTCACGGTTTCCGCAGCCAGCACGCCTTGTAACCTTGCGCTGTGCGGCACCGTGCTTGCCGTTTCAAGTGACGGCAAGCAGGTCGTCGTCTCCGATGGCACCGTTCCCGCGACGCCGCAAGTCTATATCTACAACAGTTCCGGCAGCTCCGGCACCATCACCGATCTCGTGCTCCCCAGCTGCACGGCTCCTCCCCTCCAGAACTGCGTCGCTTCCGCTGCCGCTTTTTCACCCGATGAATCGAAGATTTTCATCCTCACCAACGCGGCCACAATGTACGTGTACTCCACCGTAAACGCGCTAGGCTCCGTGCAACTGCCAGTCTCCGCGACCTTTGGCACGGCTGCCGCCTTCTCCCCCGATGGCAGCTTCGCCTACGTCGCAGGAGCGACGGAGAGCGTAGGTTCGACAGGGAACACAGGATCGGTTTCCGCGTTCTCGACCTGCGCGCTCACCGGCACTCCGAGCACGAATCTTGGAACCGCATCCTTACCAGCAAACTCCGGCGCGCCGCTGCAGATTTTCCCGGCACCTCTTGTCCAGCACACCACACAGGGGAATACCGACCTGATCAGCCAGAACATCTATGTGTTCGAACCACCTTATATTCAGGTTCTGACAGCGCAGTTCGCTCAAGATACGAACACAATCCCTCTTCAGCCGAGTAAGTACACCTGCAACTTGCCAACGCTCGCCGGCTTTACGGCCTTACCGCCTGAGGAGGTGCAAGCCGGACAGTTCACTCCCGTGTATGCGAAGCTGGTGAATGATGGCGCAGATATCATCATCGTGGCGCGCTTCATTCCTGCCGTTCTTATCTTCAACGTTGCCAATGGAACCACCCGCGAAGTCCAACTCGTTAACAGCGATGACCCGTGCTCGGCCTCCGCATCCAGCGATGGCAGCCAGGTTTTCGTCGCTGCCTGCGATCAGCATCTGCCCAATAGCAACCCGGCCCATTGCGCAGACAGTTGCGTTTCCGGCTCGGTGCATCTCGTCAACACCATTAACGGAACCGACCAGCAGGTGCCCTACATCAACAACACCACCAATAACATGTGCGAGGGCCAGGGCGCCGGAGCTCCAGTTTGCTTCCCCGGCCTGGTCGCCATTAAACCGCAGTGACGGCTTGCCGAAGCACCGAAACCTCTGCGCCGAAATCCGTCTGGGCGAGTTCCAGCATCAATGCTAACCACGTCTCTAGCGTCTAATCGGGTCGGTGTTCTTGGGACCGTCCCTGCGTGCTTGAAAGGTATAATGGTTGATTACGTGGTTTGAGGAGGACGAAAAAATGGATTCGCGCGAAAGCGCCTTTTGGGTGCGCTTCAAGGCCAACCGTTGGGCCTACACCTTTACGATTCTGGCCACGCTCGCCGTTGGAATTCTCATCGGGACGGTGATTTCCTATGGCGTCAAGGGCAAAGAGGGTCAAAAGTCTTCCGACGCCACCCCGCTGACCGTTCCCGCCCCGCAGCAGCTCTCGAATATCTTCTCTCAGATTTCCAAGCAGCTCGAGCCCACCGTGGTCAATATCAATACCGAATCGACCGTCAAGAATCCGCACCGACGCCTCCGCGGCAATCCTCATGCCCAGCCGGATAACCCCGACGACCAGGGCGGCGGCGACGACGATAGCCCATTCCAGGATTTCTTCGACAAGTTCTTTGGCGGCCAGGGTGGCGCCGAAGCCGGTGCCATCCGCCAGCGCTCGCTCGGTTCGGGCGTAATCGTCGATTCCAAGGGCTACATCGTGACCAACCGTCACGTGGTTGAAAAGGCCGATCGCATTCGCGTGAAGTTGCAGGATGAACCTGCCGGTGCTCCCGGCCACGACGCCAAGGTCATCGGCATGGATCAGGAAACCGATCTGGCCGTGATCAAAATTGACGTAGATCACGCGCTGCCTGCCGCCAAGCTCGGCAACTCTGACGGCATGCAGGTCGGCGATTGGGTCCTCGCCATCGGCAGTCCTTTTGGATTGCAGGAAACCGTCACCGCCGGCATCGTCTCCGCCAAGGGCCGCAACATCGTTCCGAATCGCCAGTTCCAGTCTTTCATTCAGACCGATGCCGCCATTAACCCCGGCAATTCCGGCGGGCCGCTGGTCAACATGGCCGGCGAGATTATCGGAATCAATACCGCCATTCTGACCGAGACCAGTTCCTACGCGGGCGTTGGCTTTGCCATGCCCTCGAACACCGTCGCTCAGGTCTACAACCAGCTGATTGGCCCCGAGCATCGCGTGGCCCGTGGTTCCATCGGCATCGAATTCACCGCCCAGCCTGATCCGGCCATCGCTCGCATCTACGGAACCGGAGTCACGATCTCGAACGTCATTTCCGGCAGCCCCGCCGATGAGGCCGGCCTGAAAATCGGCGACACCATAACCTCCGTCGATGGCAGGGAGCTCAAGAGTGGCGACGATCTCGTCGCTGACATCGCTTCGCGCAAACCCGGCTCGAAGGCCAAGATGAACTTCGTGCGCAATGGCAAGAAGCAGGAAGCCACTGTCACTATCGCGGATCGCTCGAAATTGTTCGCTTCCCGCCTCGGCGAGGAAGATGAAAACCAGGGCGAAGAGGAGCCCAAAGCCAGCAAGTTCGGCATCTCCGTCCGGGCCGTCACGGCCGATCTTGCCGACCGCCTCAATATCCCGGCCGGCAAGGGCGTGGTCGTGCAGGATGTGAAAGCCAGCTCTTTCGCGGAAGATCTTGGCCTGCATCGCGGCGATGTAATCCTCGAGGTCAACAAGCAACCCGTAAACACTGTCGACGACTTCTCGAAGATCGAGGCGTCGCTGAAGAGTGGACAGGATGTCGTTCTGCTCGTGCGTCCGCGTGGCGCGCGCGCTCAGGATGGAACCATCTTCCTGGCCGGTACACTTCCGTAACCGCTGGACAATCTGGCGAGACTGGCATACCTTACCCGTTTCAGGGACCATAAGGTAGGCTGCTCTCGCCAGTCATTTTGTCTTGGTTGCGTAGGGACAGCCGCCCGGCTGTTCCGTGCCGAGCGAAGCTTGGCCGTTTCCGACGGCTCGCGTTGGCTGCCGACGCGCACGCGCGATTGTCAGCGCCTGCGCTTTGTATCAGGGTATGCCTTTAGGCATACCGCTCGCGCTGTGATATAGAGCGCCTTCAGGCGCTGGGGTGAGGAGACCGACGATCTTAACAATGCGCTCCGGCAGTCCAATTCGCCGTTGGCGGCACGCGGGGCTTTCGAGTCTGATCTGCCTCGCTTGCGTCGCCATCGTGCAACCGTCATCCGCCACATCAACGACGGCGCCCGCCAAATCGGCCCCAACGCCCAGCTCGTCTTCGTCGAAGGCGCACACCACAGCCAAACACCACGCCACCACCCAGACAGCCAGCAAAACGGCCGGCCTCAAATCCTCCGCCCGCGCAACCGGGAAATCCCACAGCAAGAAGGGAACGAAGAAAGTCACAAAGAAGCGCGGCCAGCAAGTAATCGATCCCACACGCGCCCGCGAAATTCAGGAAGCCCTGATTCGCGAGCATTACTTAGACGGCGAGCCCTCCGGCGCATGGGACAGCGCCACGCAAGCCGCCATGCAACGCTATCAGCAAGACCGCGGCTGGCAATCGAAAACAACTCCCGATTCCCGCGCCCTGATCAAACTCGGCCTGGGCCCTAGCCACGACCACCTGCTCAATCCCGAAAGTGCAATGACGACGTCGACGCCAACCGTGCCCGCCGCCGATCCAAAAGACGCCGTAAAACAAGCTGCGCCGGAAGACAACTCTCCTAAGCAATAGCACGGCCTGCGAGTCCAGTTTTTGCCTGAAGCCGGGTACGCGCCAACCCCTTCTCTTGTCACATCGCATCGTGCGATACGTCCTTGACAGGCGACCTCGGCGAGCATCGGCTTATCCTGCAAGCCGGATCAGTAATCCCCCGAAAGAAAATTCCGTTTCAGGAGGTGCCTTGTGCGGATTTCCCGTCAACCTTTAAGGCAAGTTGGCGCTTTAATCATCGTCACAATCGCCCTTACGCTGTCCGCGCAGGCTGCGACGTACAGCAAGGCGAGCCTCAATGGCAGCTACAGCTTCTTGACCAACCTGTGGACTGCCAATGCGAGTACCACCCAGTTTGCCATGGTCGGAATCCTGACCTTCGACGGCGCAGGCACTGTAACCGGCTCCTACACGTCGATCTCGCTGCAAGTGTTCCAGACCGGGACCTTGGGCGGAACTTACAGCGTGAATTCCAATGGCACCGGCACGATCACCTTTACGACCGGATCGACGGCGCAGTTTGCGATTACTCTCGACTCGACTGCCGCTAAGGTGGCGCACGGCGTGCAATTGTTGCAGACCAACGATAGCAACAACGAAATCGTCAGCGGCACCGCCGTGCTACAGTCCACGACCACGGAGACCTACAGCGTGGCAAGTCTGAAAGGGGATTTCGCCTTCCAGTGGGGCCTGTGGACGGCCGCCGTGAGTGAATACCAGGCAAGCGATCTCGGAATGATCACCTTTGACGGCAAAGGGAATGCTAATGCTTGGTCTACGATCGTGGCTGGCGGGACTTCTTTCACGAAGACCTTGACCGGCACCTACACCGTCAGCTCGAACGGCAGCGGCACCATTTCCCTCCCGGGTGCTCAGATTGTGTTTGTGGCAAACTCGGTGGCGGCAGGGCATGTCAAAGGGGCACAGTTCATTGAGAATTGTACGAGCGTCGGCAGTGGCAATTATGCTATCGCCGGGATCGTGCTGTCCGCGCAGGCTACGAAGTTCAGCAATGCCAGCCTGAAGGGCAGCTACAGCTTCTTGACCCATCTGTGGACCGCCAATGTGAATACAAGCCCGTTTGGCATGGCGGGAGTCATGACCTTTGACGGGGCTGGCACTGTGACCGGCTCGTACACGTCGGTTACCGGAGGTGTGGCTCAGAGCGGGGCCTTAGGCGGGACTTACACCGTAAACTCAAATGGCTCGGGCACGATCACCTTTACGACCGGCTCGACGGCCCAGTTCGCCCTCACCCTCGACTCGACTGCTGCTAAAGTGGCGCACGGCGTGCAATTGGTGCAGACCAACGACAGCAACAACGAAATCGTCAGCGGCACCGCCGTGCTGCAATCCACCACCGCCGAAACCTACAGCGTGGCCAATCTGAAAGGGAATTTCGCGCTCCAGCGCAACCAGTGGACAGCCGACGTGAACCAAATGGAGACTTCCGGTACCGACTTCTACACTTTTGACGGCAAAGGGAATTTCAAAATCTCAGAGGCATATGTCGCGGACGGCGTGTTCCACACCGGAACCGCAATCGGCACCTATACCGTTAACCCGGACGGAAGTGGCACCGTATACGGAGGCGGTGGCTTCGAGGCCGCTGCGTTTGTGCTGAACTCGGTGGCGGCAGCGCAGGCCAAGGGATTCCAGCTTCTGGTAACCGAGAACGGCAGCATCAGCGAAGGCACGTTTACCGGAACCGCTCTGAAGCAGTAACCGGCTCCAGCGAACTAGCCATCTGCGATTGCACCAACAACCCGGTTGTGAACGCTATGACCTAACGTCCACCACCCGGGCTCGCCACCTCCTGCTTCGCAAACTCGAACGTGCAGGGACGGCCCACGACGCCGAGGCCTTCATCCCGCGTGCCTGTGCCTTCTTTCCCTTTGAATTCCGCCTTGATGTTGTAGCTATACTCCGCGCCCTTATGTGCGAGCACTCCGCGGGCATATTGCCTGGATGCGACGATGCCGTTGGCAGACAGCTTGGCCTTGCCGTCCTCCTTAATCTTGCCTTCGATCAGCAGGTAGCCTGGCTCCCCCGCCGTGCCGCGTTCTCCGCGAAAACTGCTGTTCTGGACAACTCCCGGAAACTGCCAGGTGTACCCCTCGGTGCTCCCTTTTGCGGGGCAGGTAAGCTTCGTGAGCCAATTGCCATCGAACGGCCCGCCTGCACTCGATTGCGCCATGGCAACACTCGCGCCCAGCAGGATGAGCACAGCCAAAACAAGACCTACTTTACGCATACGACCTCCGTAGATAACCGCCGCCCGGTTGTAAAACCAGCTACGTTGCGGCGTGCGTTCAATGATTGAGGTGATAGAAGTGGATGGGAAAATTGCGAAGAGTCTTCTCTGTCGGCCACTAACAGTAGTTCACATCACCAATCTGTAATTGTCGGTGAGCCAAGACACACCGGAAGGTGATAACTCAGATTTGTTCATATTGCCGGATGCGTCACTCTGTGGTCCTCTGAGCCTGTGGTTTTTCCTCGACTCTGAATCGGAGTTTTTCTAATCCAGCACCGGCCGCGGAAAATAAGGAACCATTTCACCACGCACAATCGCCCCCGGGTTCCCTTCGACCAGTGCCGCGGCACACTCGGCTCCCACCATCTTTGCCGCCACATCGCGAGCTTCGGACAAAACCGGCACTCGCCGCCGCATATCGTGCGCGTCGGTCGCCAAAATATGCACCGCCGACCGCTCCAGCAGCCAGCGCGATACAGACTGCGGACGCTCGCCCCAAAACCCAGTCAGCGACGACGCCGTCACCTGAATCAGGCAGCCCAGGTCGGCGTACTCGAGCACCCGCTGCGGCGTCTTCTGCAAAAGCGGGTTGCGCTCCGGATGCGTCAAAATCGGCGTCAGCCCCCGGTCTCCCAACTGCCGAAAACCCTCCGCCAGATTCGGCGGGATGCTGTAGTCGCTTAGTTCCACCAGGAGATAATTGGTCTCCCCGATGGTGTACCTCTGCGGCTCGGCAAACAACCGCTCCAGGTTGTCGTCGGAAAAATGAAAGTCGCACCCCAGGCTAAGTTCGGGCGCTGGCCCGGCTCGCTTTTGCAATTCCGCGACCAGGGTCAAGAGATATTCGCGATCGTACGCATAGCGATCATTCGCGTGCGGCGTCGCGACCAGGTGCGTAATGCCGTCTGCCGCCGCCATGCGGCACATCCCAATCGAGACCTCCCATGACTTCGGCCCGTCGTCCACTTCCGGCAAGATATGACAATGAATATCGATCAAGTCCCGACCCCGATTCCCACTACCTGATCCAACTCTGCCTCATCAGTGTAAACCGGCAACGCCCATCCACCCGCAAAGCATCTTCACTTTGGGTGAGTGGATTTTGGGCGGCAAAAAAAACGGGAAGAGCTTGCACAGCGCTCTTCCCAGTATTCCTTCTGGAGGAGGGAAACTTAATTCTTCTCGCGCTCGGCCACCTTCGCTTTCAGATGCGCCGATTTCGGCTCGTACACGCAGAACGGTTCCGGATCAAGATAGTCGCCGGTCGCCGCAAACGCGCGCGCGCGGCAGCCCATGCAAACGTTGCGGAACTCGCAGCAGCCGCACTTCCCTTTCAGGTTATTAGTGTCGCGCAGATCGTTAAACACGCGCGCATCGTTCCAGATGTCGGCAAAACGCTCCTTGCGCAAATCGCCGGCAATGGCCGGCAGATATCCGCAGGGGAAAACTTCTCCTTCGTGCGAGATAAAGCAGACCCCGGTCCCAGCCAGGCAGCCCTTGGTCATCGCGTTCATATCGTTGGGATGTCCGCCGGGATGTCCAGTGTGCTGTCCAGGAGGCGGAGCTTGCGGCCTCAATAAAATGCCGGTACTGCCGGGCATCATGATGTCCGCTGGCCCGATGCCAGCATGGGCAGAAGGATGCCCCGCATCATGTTCTTGCATAGCAACCGGCGTAGCCTTGGCCGCTGCTTCGGCAGCGTGCCGGTCGGCAACTCGCCGCTGCCGCACGACCCGGAAATAGTGCGGCGCGCACGTGGCCTTCAGTTCAATCCCGCCTTCGAGCGAACGGTCGTAAAACCAGTTCAGCATGCGCTCGTACTCTTCGGGAGGAACCATCTGGTCGTCGGCAATATCCACGCCGCACCCCACCGGAACCAGCAGGAAAGTGTGTAGCGCATCGGCGCCCACGGTCTTGGCCATTTCAAGCACGCGCGGCAACTGCTCGGCATTGTGGCGCGCAATGGTCATGTTGATCTGCACCGACATGCCGACTTCCTTCAGGTTGCGGAACCCGTGCAGCGCGGCTTCGAACGCGCCCGGAATTCCCCGGAACGTGTCGTGCGTCATGGCGTCGGCGCCGTCAAGACTGATCGACACGCGCTTTATGCCTGAATCGGAAATCATGCGCGCGACTTCCTTGGTCACCAGTGTTCCGTTGGTGGCGAGGGCGACGCGCAGGCCCTTGTCCTTGGCGTAGGTCGCGAGCTGGAAAATGTCGGAACGATACAGCGGCTCGCCGCCGCTTAATACAAGTATCGGATTCCCGAACGCTGCAATCTGGTCAATGATGTCGAGCGCGCGACTGGTCGGAAGATCCGTCGGCGAACTCAGCTCTGTCGCCGTAGCGCGGCAGTGAATGCAGCGCAGGTTGCAGCCCTTGGTTACTTCCCAGAAGATCAGGCGTGGCTTGAATTCTTGCTTCGCAGGATGCTGCGCGGGTTCCACCGATGTCGTCGTCACGACTTCATTCCCTTCCAGAACTTTCATGGGGATCACCTCACCCAAGAGGAAGGTTAGGGGAGGCCCAAACCTGAGGCCGTGACAAGTATCACGACCAATTGTGACGAACGTCACCGGGCCACGCGCGTGCGCAAAACGCGATCTCTGCCCTGGGTCTGCTTCGCAAAACCTTGACACGGGCAGCCTGTTGGCGGCTCCCGGAGCCTACCCTCAGCCTGCCACGGAGGCACCTCGCTCGCGGCGCGAGATTCGAGTTGACATCATGATGCCTACCTATATATCATCTTGATGTGCGTACCACCCTTTCACTCGACGACGATGTGGCTTCCCTGCTCGAAAAGGAGAGCCGCCGCTCCGGCGTTTCATTCAAAGAAGTAATCAACCGTATTCTTCGCCTCGGGCTGATGGCGGCCAACCGCCCGGCGCGCAAGGCATTCGCGGTCAAGCCGCGAAAACTGGGATCGCTCTCGGCCGTTACCTACGACAACGTCGAGCAGTTCATAGAGCACCTGGAGGGTCCAGAACACCGTTGACCTAAAACGCACACGATTCAAGGCACAAATGATCGTTCTCGATGCCAATATCCTTCTATACGCTTACGACAGCGCTTCTGCTCATCACGCAAAAGCGCGCGCCTGGGTGGAACGCGAATTCTCTGGTAGCCAGCCGATCGGTCTGCCGTGGCAAACCGTGACCGCTTTTGTGCGCATCATGACCAACGTGCGCTTGCCCGGCGAGCGCTTTGCAATCGAGGATGCGGTCGAAGTGGTCGACGGGTGGCTGGAGCAGCCCAACGTTCGTCTCCTCGCACCCGGTGAAGATCATTGGTCCCCGTTCCGCCAGATGCTGGTGGAAGGACAAGCCGCTGGCCCGCTCACCAGCGATGCCCACCTTGCCGCGCTGACCATCGAGTACGGCGGCGTGTTGCACACCACCGATCGGGACTTCGCCCGTTTCCCAGGCTTGCGCTGGAAAAATCCGCTGGCGTAACGATTGGTTGCCGAGATTACGGGATGCCCATCTTGCGTGTCCGGTGACAGGCTTTGCAGAACCCGCCTAGTTCCTCGCCGCTACAGCGCTTTTCTGCCCGGGGAAGTCGGACGCCGCCAACGCCTCTTCCGCGCTCGGAATCTTCCACCCGCGCAGCTTCTTGCTCAAACTGCTGGCCTTCTCGGAATCGCCGGCCCTCCGGTAGGCCGTGACCAGGACTTTCATCGAAAGAGGATTCGCCAGGTCTTCTTCGAGATGGGGAATCGCGTCAGCATATTTTCCCTCAGCAGCGAGCAGCGTTCCAGCTGCGCCATGATATGCCCTCTGCGTATTCACGCTCGCGCCGGAAGACGCCATCTTCGCCAGTTGCGCCACCAGTTTTTGGGCCGTGCCCCGATCGCCCGACGCCAGCGTCAACTCCACTCGCACCCGCAAAACATGCGCCTCCTCCTCAGCGAGATCGACCGGCGCGAGGATTCCGTTTTTTGCCGTGAGCAAGGCTTCCGCCTGGTCCAGGTTCTTCAAAGCGGCAGCCTGATCTTGTTCATACATAGCCATCACTCGATGCGCCCGCGCCTCCCATATCCACTGCTCCATCGCGTGGGCCTGGGCAGCGGCATCGAGATAGGCCACATCCGCTTCCCCATACTTCTTCTCCCGAACATAAGTCAGCGCGAGCATTTGCAGGTATTCGGCTTTCAGACCGTTGCTGGGCGCATCGTGAATTGCCTTCTCATACTCTCTGCGGGCTCGCTCTTCGTCGCCCATAAGCGAGTAGGTTTCGCCTAACTCTTTCTGCGATATATAAAATGTCGGATCGATCTTCAGAGCGGTACGGTATTGTTCCAGCGCCTCCGGGAAACGGCCCGCAAGCCGCAACATTTCAGCGTGGGAATCATGCGGGTTCGGCTCATTGGGAAGAAGTTCGATATATTTTGCCGTCGATTCCAACGCCCGGTCCAGATCCCCAAGCCGCGAATAGATGTAGCCAAGCTGGTTGTAGCAGGTGGCGTAATTCGGGTCTTCCGCCACCACCCGCAGCGTCAGCTTCCGCGACATCTCGTACTGGTCCTGCCTGAACAACCAATATCCAACTACGAAGTTCAAGCGTTTATCGTGGGGAAACATCGCCAGCAAATCGTTCATCGCGGTGATGCCCTCGACGTAGCGCCCTTCGTGGACCCCCACCATCCAGCGGATCAACAACTGCTCACCAGGGCTGACCTCGTTGGCCAGTGCTCTGGCTTTCTCCCGATCGCGGGCTTCTTCGGCCGGATCAGCCGTAGTAAAACAAATCCAAACGTAGGCCTGGGCAAAGTTCGGGTCGAGCTTGATCGCTTCGCGCCAGTCTCTCAGAGCAAAATTCCACCGGTGGTTTTCGTAGTAAACCATCCCCGTCTCAAAATACCGTGCCGCGGCGTCCGACGCCGTGGTGACCGCCAGCCTTTGCGCGCTGCTGCCATCCGCCGCACCATCCGGCTTTGCCCGCGCTCCGAGTGCCATACCGGTCGTCAATAGCGCCACAGCCAAGCAACGAAACACACTCATCTGATCTTCTCCGGTCAATTTCCGTGCAGCAGGTACCCTTGCTCCAAGGGCAGCTTCTGGTCCACTTTGATCACTTTGACGTGACTGTTGATCGAGTAAACGTTGACGATTCCGATGGCTCCGGGATTGCTCGCCACCATCGCCAAGACGATTTCATCGGATCCAACAACCTGAATGTCGCCCTTATGCGCATCAACAAAGTTCTTGATTTGCTCCGGCGTCATCTTGTAAACGCGCGGCAGAATCGCGCGTGTCACCGCGCCCCGCGGATCGGTCAGAAAAACTTTAACGCTCCGGCCGTTTGGCCATTTCGGGTCCGATGTCTTGAGCAATCTCTCTAACTCAAGTTCACTTACGCTCGAGATTTCGTTTTTCGTGTCAACAATAATGGCCAGATCACCAGCCACGCAAAATGTTGATCCGAAGAAGAAAAGTCCAAAGAAGAATGGCAGAAGCCGAAGTTGCATATCCCGTCCCGTAGTTAAGGCTACGGGCCCATTAGAGTCTCTGCCGGAATCCACCACAAGGTTACTGGAGTATACGGGGCTAGGCCGGGCACTGTTTGCTGCCTGTGGATGCTGACAGAAGACCGGTGTTGTGCATCAGCGGTAGCGTAACAGAGCTGTTATCTTTCACTTACCGCATAGCACTTTAGTGGAGCCACTTTGGCACCCGTGTGCCATTTTCAGATTTTCAGAGTGGACGTACCTTGATTTCGAGCAGTTCTGGGGGAGGGCTGCCCGGGCGTCGTGGATTCGAGAGAATCCAGGACGCCCGTTTAAATTTTAGGTGTTTTTTTCTCAGCCTTCCCAAGCCTCGCTGATTCCCTCTCGCCCGGCTCCAACTCGCCAACATGCCTCACGTATTCGCCCCTTCAGCGGCGAAAGCGCCCCATCCACTCGGCATGTGCCAAAACGTGCCCTTCCATGGCGCGTTCAACATCTCCCTTGGTCGCACCCGGACTCAGAGACAGCTCGCTCCCCAAAGCGTAGAGCTTGAAAAAATATCGATGCGGTTTTCCCGGCGGCGGACACGGTCCGTTATAGCCGATCTTGCGGAAATCGTTCTGTCCCTGCCGTGCTCCATCCGCAACTTCATTCTTTTTCTCAATTCCACTGGGCAGCGCGTGCGCGGCGGCAGGGATATTGAAGATCACCCAATGCACCCAGGTGCCCGCGGGCGCATCCGGATCGTCAACGATCAGGGCAAACGACTTCGTTCCCGACGGCGTCCCACTCCATTGGAGCGCAGGAGAGCGATCTTCTCCGCTGCAGGTGAACTGCCCGGGAATATCGCCGCCATTTGCAAAATCAGGACTGCTAATGTTGAAGGGCATAGCTGCTCCTTCTCTCGCTCCCGTTCCGGCCGAAGCCAACACCGGTAGTTGGGCAACTGAGTACAGCAGGAGACATATTGATACAAAAAGGAAATTGCTCGCGAAGCGTCTGGCGGAAATGATTTTTGTGGCCGGCTCGCTACTGCTCGTTCGGATTCGATCCGGTTCGCTCACAGCTCGTAGCTCGAAGCTAGTTCGTAGAGATCGTAAAGTTAACCGTGATCCTGGCCTGTGTTTCGACGGGCTGGCCGCTTTGCAGATACGGTTTGAAGTGCCACTGCTTCACCGCTTCGCGCGCCGCCGTCGCCAGAATCTCCGGCCCGCTTAGAATCTGCAATTCCTGAATCGTGCCGTCGCGCGCAATCAGGGCCTGCAGGCTGACCGCGCCCTGCACCTTCATTTGCCGCGCCAGCAGCGGGTAATCCGGGGGAACCGCAACCGTTAACCTCTGCTGAATCTGCGGCGAAAGCTCCACGCGATCGGTCGCGCTCACCATTCCACTCTGCGATCCCGCCGCTCCCGATCCGGCCGACCCTCCCGACCCCGTGATGCCCGTGCCTACATCCACATGGATCGCAGGGTTTTTCCCCGGCACGCTCACGCGCTGGTTTCCCGCCACCACTTCCACGTCCAGCGGAGGCAATACAGTCCGCTCGGTTTTGAACGGAGTATCCGGTAGCGTCTGTTCGGCCTCGGCAGGCTTTGCCGTCCTGTGCTCATGGGTAGCGGCCACAGGCTCGGCTGGCGTTTCCGGCGCTAGCATTTTGGCTTTGCGCGCGGCCACTACTTCAGGGGAATCCGCACCGCCGCTAGGAAACCAGAAGTCCCAGTCCTTTATGATGACGGCCGCCAGCGCCAGCAACAGGATTCCCAGCGCGATCAGCATCCGCTTGCGCTGGGCTTCGGCATCGGGCACCGGAGGCAGCAGCGGGCTGGACCGTTCCAGATGCTTATCGGACTGGGTTTCGTCATGATAAGTAGGCACTTAAAAGATCCTCGCGATCGAAAATCCGCTACTGCGTCTTCGTCAAGTATGCCTTGAAAAGGACAGGAAGGCCAGCAAATCCGTGCACTTGAACCAGCTTCGCAGGCGCGTATCCGCCCTGTGACTTATGTCACACCTATTTGTGCCCCTTGTCACCGCTGCAAGTTAACCTGCGCCGCACACTAAATGCGTGATATCCGTCACACAGCGCCCGGCAACGAGCGTGCTCAAAAGTGGCCAATGTCACCAGGGGGTGTGAGATGCTCTCACCATACGGTCTGGACATTATCGAAAGCTGCCTTACTTGCAAAATGCGCGCCGAGCGCCTTTTCTGCGACCTTCCGACGGGTGCGCTGCAATCCTTTGAGAGTATCAAGTACGCCACCGCCTATCCCAAAGGTGCCGTCTTGTTTGTAGAAGGCCAGGCCCCCCGCGGCATTTTCGTGCTTTGTAAGGGTCGCGTAAAACTTTCGATCTGCGCCAGCGACGGCAAGACCCTCATCCTCAAAATTGCTGAGCCCGGTGAAGTCCTCGGCCTGAGCGCCGCGGTTTCCGGCAAAACCTACGAGTTGACCGCCGAGACGATCGATCCGTGCCAGGTCAATTTCGTCAAGCGCGACGACTTCCTGCGCTTCCTCAAAGAACACAGCGAGGCTTGCTTCAAGGTGGCCGAACAGCTCAGCGAAAAGTACAACGTTGCTTGCCACGAAGTCCGCTCCCTTGGCCTGTCGCATTCCGCTGCCGAGAAGCTGGCCAAACTCCTGATCGAGTGGAGTTCGCGCAACGGCGAATCCATGAAGCAGGAACCCCGCCTCAAGCTGGCCCTGACGCACGAAGAAATCGCGCAAATGATCGGCACTTCGCGGGAAACCGTAACCCGCCTGTTCGCTGACCTCAAGAAGCGTCAGATCCTGCAGGCCAAGGGTTCTACTCTTGTCATCCGCAACAAGGCTGCCCTGCGGTCGCTCGCGACCACGGGCTAAATCAGCCTCCATCCCTGTGCCAGCGGTCACCTTTTTGGGTGACTCGAATCACTGTTTCCGCTCCCGCCTTCGCGTATCAAGACAATTAGGGGAGTGTCCTATGTCGCAGAGTTGTCTCGATTGCGCGCAACGCTCGGACCGCATTTTCTGCGATCTGGAGCCGGAAGCTCTCGAGGAATTTGACGGCATCAAGTCTTTACAGTCCTACCCGCGCGGAACCGTCTTGTTTCGCGAAGGCCAAACCGCGCGCGGCGTTTTCCTGCTTTGTGAGGGACGCGTTCGCCTTTCGGTCTGCTCGGAAAGCGGCCGCCGCATGACCCTGCGCACCGCCACTGCCGGTGAGGTTCTCGCGCTCAGCGCCGCCCTTTCCGGCGGGGTGTACGAAGTCACCGCCGAGGTGGTGGATCAGGTCCAGGTTGCCGAGGTCCGGCGCAAGGACTTAGTGCATTTTCTCCACCAGCATTGCGACGTCTGCCTGCAGGTCGTCAATCTCCTCAGTGAAGATCTGCATGACGCCTACGATCGCGTCCGCGCCGTTGGATTGGTGCGCACTCGCCATCCTCATAATAACCACGGCTTGCACCTCCACTAAGGCCTTCCACGCCTGGGATTGCCCTTCTCATTCGCACTTTCTGCGTGGTGGCGGCGCCTGTTTACCCCAGGTGCTCTCTGCACTTAACCCTGTGACCCGAGTCACGTGCCCCCGTGTTATGACTCACTGCCCGAATGTTCTTCTTCCCGCGAAGATATAGAGTCATTTGGCTTTCTGCTGTGCCGGTGAGGAGACTGTTTCCGATGTCAACATCGCCAAACCGATGGACCGCAACGCTCGTGTGGGCGGCGCTGTTGCTTTTCGCCACAGTGGCGCCCACTGCGCGCGCCGCTGGCCCCACCAACGACGACTGCCTGGCCTGCCACAGCGACAAAACAATGACCGTCAAGCGGGGCAACCGGACCGTCTCGCTCTTTGTCGACGCCAAGAGGTTCGGCACGTCGGTTCACGGCGTGCTCTCCTGCACTTCGTGCCACGCCTCTCTTGATGGCAAGGATTTGCCTCATGACCCGGGCGTCGCTCCCGTGCAGTGCGGTGCCTGCCACAGCGACGAGCAGAAGCAGCACGCGGCCTCGCTTCACGGCAAAGCCATCGCCCGCGGCGATACTCTTGCCCCGCACTGCGTCGACTGCCACGGCAATCACGACATCCTCCCGGTTAAGGACAAGCGCTCGGCCGTTGCCCCCCTTAATATTCCCTTCGTCTGCGGCCGCTGCCATCGCGAAGGCACGCCCGTCCAGATCAATCGCAACATTGACCAGCACAACATTCTTGAAAACTATTCCGAGAGCATCCACGGCGAGGCGGTTCTCAAAAAAGGATTGATTGTCGCGGCCACCTGCGTATCGTGCCACACGTCGCACAATATCCTGCCGCATACCGATCCGAACTCTTCCATCAACCGGCGCAACATCGCGACCACCTGCACTAAGTGCCACGCCGAAATCGAAATGGTGCACCGCAAAACGATCCGGGGCGAACTCTGGCAAAAAGAATCGAATGTTCTGCCCGCCTGCCCCGACTGCCACCAACCCCACAAGGTCCGCAATGTTTTCTACTCTCAGGGCATGGCCGACGCCGATTGCATGCGCTGCCACGCCGACGAGAAACTGAAAGCCCACGACGGCCGCAGCATGTTCGTCCGCGCCGCTGAAGTTGCCGGCTCACGTCATGGCCAAAAAGGGGTCGCCTGCAGCCAGTGCCATTCCGAGGTCAACGTCTCGCGCTTGCGTCCCTGCGAGACCATTACGCACCCAGTCGATTGCAGCAAGTGCCACGAAGATCAGGGCCAGCAATACCAGCGCAGCCGTCACGGCACACTCCAGGCCGCCGGCGACCACAATGCTCCCATCTGCAAGGACTGCCACGGCACCCACCACATCCTGGGTAAGCACGATCCCGAGTCCAAGACTTTCCCTACCAACGTGCCCGAACTCTGCGGCGGTTGCCACCGCGAAGGCATGAAAGCTGCCCTCCGTTATACCGGGCCGCAGCACGAAATCATTCAGAACTACACCGAAAGCATCCACGGCAAAGGCTTGATGAAGAGCGGCTTGACCGTGACCGCGACCTGCACCAACTGTCACACCGCGCACCTCATCCTGCCGCGCACGGACCCCGATTCCACGGTGAATCCCAAGAACGTGCCCGCCACCTGCGGCGCCTGCCATCATGGCATCCAGGAACAGTTTATTGAGAGCGTGCACTCGGCATCCATCACCAAGACCGACAAGAAACTGCCGGTCTGCAGCGATTGCCACAGCGCCCACCAGATCCGCCGCACCGATGAAGCTGGCTTCAAGCTCGACATCATGGGTAAGTGTGGCCAATGCCACGAAGAAATCGCCAAGACTTATTTCGAGACCTATCACGGCAAGGTTTCTCGCCTCGGCTATACCGGAACCGCCAAGTGTTACGACTGCCACGGCTCGCATGACATCCTGCGCGTCGCCGACCCGCGCTCGCATCTAAGCCGCGCCAATGTGGTCGCCACTTGCCAGAAATGCCATGCCAACGCGACCCGCCGCTTTGCCGGCTACTTGACTCATGCCACCCACCACGATCCCAAAAAATACCCGTTCCTGTTCTGGACGTTCTGGGGCATGACGACACTGCTCGTCAGCACGTTCGTCTTCGGCGGAATCCACACCTTGTTGTGGCTCCCGAAGGCTCTCCAGATGCGCCGTGAACTGCGCGCCGAAGAAGCCCGGGAAGCGGCCGAGCATGCGGCATCGCCGCCCGAATCGAACGCCCATCGCGAGGATAATCATGCCCGATGATCTGGATCTCCGCACCACAGACGAGCGGGCCCTGACGTCGGCCCGGGGAGCATATATACGCCCCGACCGTGAATTCGTCCGCTTCACTCGCCTGCAGCGCGCCCTTCACGCCTGCATGATCATCAGCTTCATCAGCCTGGCCACCACCGGCCTGACCCTGAAGTTTTCCTACACGCCCTGGGCCGCCAGAGTCTCGCGTTTTCTCGGCGGATTTGAATCCGCCGGTTTCATCCACCGTGCGGCTGCCGTTCTGATGTTCGGAGTCTTCTGCACTCACCTCTACGATCTTGTGCAGCACAAAAAGCGTGAGGGCATATCGTGGTGGGCCCTGGTTTTCGGCCCCGATACCATGATGTTCAATCGTGCCGACCTCGATCAGTTCCTCGCCACCATGAAGTGGTTCATGGGCCGCGGCCCGCGGCCGCAATACGGGCGCTGGAGCTACTGGGAAAAATTCGATTACTTCGCCGTGTTCTGGGGCATCGCCGTCATCGGCTCGACTGGCCTGACACTCTGGTTCCCGGTCTTTTTCACGCGCTTGCTCCCGGGCTCGTTTATCAATATCGCCACCATCATCCACAGCGACGAAGCCCTGCTCGCAACCGGTTTCATCTTTACCGTCCACTTTTTTAATACGCATTTGCGGCCCGAAAAATTTCCCATGGACACCGTCGTCTTCACCGGCCACATGCCCCTGGCCGAATTGAAGCGCGACAAGCCGCTCGAGTACGAAGCCCTGGTTGCTAAAGGCCAGCTTGAAGAGCACATGGAAGACCCGCAGCCCGAAGTCGTCGTGCGCACCATCCGCGGCTTCGCTTGGATCGCTCTAAGCATCGGTTTCTGCATCGTGATCTGGATCATCTACGCCATGCTGTTCGCTTATAAGTAGGAGGAACTCGTCCGTGAAGGCCGCGAAACAACTCGGAATGCTCTTCGGGATCAGTCTCACGCTCGCCATCGTCGCCGCGATCCCCGGCGCGATGCCTGCCTTCGCCGCCGATCAGGATTGTCTCGCCTGCCACAGCGATCCCACCATGAAGTCCGAGTCCGGCAAGAGTCTGCATGTCGATCCCGCCAAGCACAAAAGCAGCGTTCACGGCGATCTCGGCTGCACCACTTGCCACGTCGGTGTGAAGGAATATCCGCACCCGAAGAACATGAAGATGCCAACCTGCGCCACCTGTCACGATCAGGAAGTCGCCCAGGTTCCGCAAAGCGTGCACTCCATCCTCGGAAAAGATGCCTGCGCCAGTTGCCACGGGAAAACGCATGAAGTCCAGCACACCGACAAACTCGTCCCCCAGCAGTGCGCCACTTGTCACGAAGATGCCGTTCACGGCTACCAGCAAGGCGTTCATGCCATCGCCCGCAAGGATGGCGATGGAAAAGCCCCCACCTGCCTTGCCTGCCACGGCGGCCCGCATCAGATCGTCGCCGCCGACGATCCCAAGTCGCCCGTCCATCACAACAACATTCCCGCTACCTGCGGCACGTGTCACGGCCAGAAAATAGTGATGGAGTCCGTCGGCCAAAGCACGCAGGAGTTCCATTCCTATGAAGAAAGCGTGCACGGACGCGCTGTAGCGAATGGTTCGACCAAGGCCGCCGTCTGCACCGATTGCCACGGCGTGCATGAAATTCGCCGCGCCAGCGACGACAAATCCTCCATCTTCAAGTTCAACGTTCCCATGACCTGCGCCAAGTGTCATGAGTCGGTCAAGACCGAGTTCATGCAGAGCATCCACGGTCAGGCCATCAGCAAGGGCAACTCGCTCGCTCCGGTCTGCACCGATTGCCATGGCATCCACTCCATCAAGTCCCACCTCGACCCCAATTCCTCCGTCGCCGCGAAAAACCTGGCGCGCACCACCTGCGCCCGCTGCCACGAGGGCGTTCGTCTCTCGCAGGAATTCGGCGTCGAGGGCGGCCGCTCCAGCACCTATCTCGCCAGCTATCACGGGCTCGCCTCCGAGCTAGGCTCGAGCGTTGTCGCCAATTGCGCCAGTTGCCACGGCGTTCATAACATTCTGCCGTCGAGCGATCCGCGTTCCACCATCAACCGCGCCAACCTGGTCAAGACCTGCGGCCAGTGTCATCCCGGCGTGACCGACAAATTCGTCGTCGGTAAAGTACACGTGGATGCGCCTCTCTCCGCCGACATCGGCAGCATTGCCGTGCGCTGGATTCGCCGCTTTTACATCAGCATGATCCTCGCCGTTATCGGCGGCATGGTGCTGCACAACCTCATCATCTGGCGCCGCAAAGCCATCGAGCGCCGTGACGCTTATCCCCGCACCATCACCCGCATGAACACCAGCCAGCGCTGGCAGCACCTGGTCCTGCTCACCTCATTCATCACGCTGGTCGTCACCGGCTTCGCGCTCAAGTATCCCGAGTCCGGCCTCGCGTTAATCCCCGGCATGGGCGAAAAGGCCCGCGGCATTGTCCACCGCATCGCCGCCATTTGCATGATCGGCGCCAGCCTCTATCACCTGATATATCTCTTCGTGACGCGCGATGGCCGCCGCATGGTCTTGGACCTGTTGCCTGAACCGAAGGATGCCACCGATGCCGCCACCACAATGCGCTATAACCTTGGCCTCGGCGGGAAGAAGCCCGAGTTCAAGCGCTTCACCTACGCCGAAAAAGCTGAGTATTGGGCGCTGGTCTGGGGCGTCATCGTTATGGCCGCGACCGGCACCGCTCTCTGGGCCAAGGTTTGGATGGGACATCTCTTCCCGCGCTGGTGGCTCGATGTCGCCACCACCGTCCATCTTTACGAAGCGATCCTGGCTTCGCTCGCAATCGTCGTCTGGCACTTCTACCAGATCTTCCTCGATCCCGATGTCTACCCGATGAACTGGGCCTGGTATGACGGCAAGGTCTCCGAGCATCACTACCGCGAAGAGCACGGCCTCGACAGCGCGACGCTCCTCGCCGCCGAGCAAGCCGAACTAGCGGCTGCCAACGGCAACGGGCATAGTGCCGAGGAAGAAAATTCAGAGCCGATCACGCATAGTTAAAGGCTACGGACAAAGTCTGCGTTGCTGTTGATTTTTGGGTGGCGCAGCGCTTCAGCGCTGCGGCAACCATATTGTCTTTACCGCGCGGGCATTACAGTTTGCTGAAAAACTGGGTTTCGTATCAGGGTATCGCTTTAGCGATACCGCAAGTCCTTAGAACCCCTTTAGGGGCTGACCGTCGAATCTGGACTCTTCAGCAAACTGTTTAGCCGCTGAGGCAACGACTCTTGGTCAGAAACGATTTTTTCGCAGCCTGTAAAACCATGACTGCAAGCCTTCGGCTCAGCCGGACAAAAGTCATCGCCTGAGCCGCCCAATTTAATGTATAAGCAAAGGTTCCGGATCTGAACGCTGGAGGTCTGTACCGATCATGCCCGATTCTCAACCGAGCGCTTCGCCACAACTAACCGGTCTCGCCCGTGTCCGCTCGCTCATGCGGAATCCCATCTCCATCATTGGACTGGCGGTCGCCGTCGTTGCCCTCGGCAATGTTCTCTTCCTCTTCTTCATTGATATGACATCGGCTCACTCGAGCCCTTACGTCGGCATTCTCGCCTACATGATCGCGCCCGCCTTCCTTGTGCTCGGCCTCGCGCTGGTCATCTTCGGAGCCTTCTACACCCGTCACCGCCGCCTCACCGCCACCGGCGCCACTCCTCATTTTCGTTTGGATTTCTCTGATCCCTCGCAGCGCGGTGCCGTCGCCTTTTTCCTGGCTTTCATCATCGTCTTTGTCGGCATGAGCGTAATCGGCAGCTACAAGGCTTACAACTTCACCGACTCCGTTGGTTTCTGCGGACAGCTCTGCCATTCCGTCATGGCGCCCGAGTTCACCGCCTATCAGCAGTCGCCCCACGCCCGCGTCGCCTGTGTCGATTGCCACGTCGGAGCCGGTGCCACCTGGTACGTCAAGTCGAAGCTCTCCGGCGCGCGCCAGGTCGTCAAGACCGCGCTCAACACCTTCCCCCGCCCCATTCCCACTCCCGTCCACAACTTGCGCCCAGCTGCGGAAACGTGCGAAACCTGCCACTGGCCGAAAAAATTCTATGGCGCCCAGCTGAAGGTCTTTAACCACTTCGCCAGCGACGAAAAAAATACGCCCCGCCAAATCCGCCTTCTCATCAACACCGGAGGCGGCGATCCCTCCACCGGCGAACCCGAGGGCATCCACTGGCACATGAACATTTCCAACCAGATCAGCTATATCGCCACCGACGAAGACCGCCAGACCATCGCCTACGTCTACGCCAAGGACCCGCAGGGCCGCGTCACCGAATATTTCAATAAAGATTCCAAACTAAC
>JBAQIB010000005.1:0-2309 GCA_049288625.1 Terriglobales bacterium
TTGAGGGTGCGGTTTTTCCATTCCAGATTGAATCTCTGGAAGATGGAGTAGATGATACGGTCCACGCTCGCTACATTCACAAAACAGACCATGGGCCGGGTTCTTCGGCGTACCTCTACGAAACAGCGCTCGATGACATTGGTGGTGCGCACCTTCTTCCACAAGTGTCGGGGCAGGGCGAAGAACGACAGCAGTTCCGGCAGATCGTGTTCCAGGCGGCGCACCATGGGGCCGTACTCCCGCGTCCAGCGCGCCCGGAAGCGGCGGAACGCGGTGTGCGCCTGGGCCCGGCCGTCGGCGCGATAAATGGCCTGCGCTCCCGCCTTGACCTCGTCGTAATCGCGCTTGCGCACGTGCTCCAGAATGTTGCGCATCTTGTGCACCCAGCAGCGCTGATGGCCCACCCGCGGGTAGACCGTCTGGATCGCGGCCGCCAATCCGGCACAGCCGTCGGTGACGATCAGCAGCAACTTCTTGCCCTCCAGTCCGCGGCGATAGAGATCTTCCAGCAGGCCCTCCCAGTCGGCCTGGCTCTCGCCCCGGCTGCGCAGAAAGGCCAGCAGATGGCGGGTGCCGTCCTGCCGCACTCCGTACGCCACCAGCATGTGCACCCGCTTGCGCCCCGTCGGACGCCGCATGCGCAGGCTCACCCCGTCCAAAAACAAATACGCGTAATCGTCGCTCAGGCGGGCTTGATGAAACTGCTTCACCACTTCGTCGAGCGACCGGGTAATGCGCGATACCGTCTGCGGACTCACCGCTTCGCCGGTCAACGTGGCCACCACCCGGCCCACTTGCCGGGTCGAAATGCCGCGCAGAAACGCCTCCCGGATCAGCAGCGTCACATCCTCGGCTCGGCGTTGAAACTTGGTCACCAACTCGGGCAGAAACCCTCGTTTGCGAGTCCGCGCCACCCGCAACCGCAGCGTCCCGAACTTGGTCACGAAATCCCGCTGGTAATATCCGTTGCGGTAGTCCTGGCGCTGGGCCGAGCGCGCGTAGCGCCGGCTCACCATGTACCGGTCGCGCTGCCGCTCGCTCCACCCATCGAAAAACTTCTGCGCCGCCTGCCGCGTCCGCGCCTCCAAATCGCCCCAAAGACTTTCTTGCAGCTCCGCCACAAAATGTTGGAAATGCTCGCTGATTCCGATTATCTTCGCCATGGGTGTAGGTCTCCTTTCGGAACGGCTTTAGCTCGTCAGGCCAAAGCCAACTTACACCCTCTTGCTTTTACACAATCGAATTTACGTCACCCGCGAGGGCGCGGTAGAGCTCTCGTAAACTGCTGATTTAATTGATCTAAGCGCCGCTCGCCGACCCGCAGCCAATGTGGGACAATAGAGTGGGTTCGCGTGCCGAACCGGCCGGTTTCCGGAAGAATTCATCCTATGGCTGATGAAGTCCGCAATATTCGCCGCCAGGTGCTCGCCAACGGTCTCACGGTGATCACCGAGGAGATGGAACACATTCGTTCCATTTCCATCGGGATCTGGATTAAGACCGGATCGCGCGATGAAGAACAACTGGTAAATGGCATTTCGCACTTCGTGGAACACATGGTGTTCAAGGGCACTGAAACCCGCTCCGCCGAAGCTATCGCGCGCCAGGTAGATTCGATTGGCGGGAACATGGACGCCTTCACCGCCAAGGAGTGCATCTGTTTCAACATGAAGGTGCTGGACGAGCACGTGCCGGTGGCGCTGGACGTGCTCAGCGATCTGGTGCTGCACCCGATCTTCGGCGAGCAGGACATCACCCGGGAACGCGGTGTGATCCTGGAAGAAATCAAGATGGATGAAGATAGCCCCGACTATCTGGTGCACGAAATTTTCACCCAGAATTTCTGGAAAGACCATCCGCTGGGCCGGCCGATCCTGGGGACCAAAGAAACGGTCAAGAAGTTCGACCAAAACGTGGTGCTGGATTTTTACCGCCAGCGCTTCATTCCCGGCAACATCACCATCTGCGCCGCCGGACATCTGAAACACGCGGAGTTTGTGGACCTGGTGACCAAGTATTTCGAGGCCATGAAGCCGCGCAGCAACGGCTTCCACAGTCCGCAGCCGAAAATCGTGCCCCGCATTATTATGCGCAACAAGAAGGCGTTGGAGCAGGTGCAGATTTGCGCGGGCGTGGCGGCGCATCCCATTGCCCATAAGCAGCGCCATGTGTCCTACATTCTCAACACCCTGCTGGGCGGGGGTATGAGTTCGCGCCTGTTTCAGAATATTCGCGAGCGCCAGGGGCTGGCTTACTCGATTTACAGCGATCTTAACCCCTATCGCGATACCGGCTGCCTCTCGGTGTAC
>JBAQIB010000006.1:0-137538 GCA_049288625.1 Terriglobales bacterium
TCCTTGGCCGCCGGAATCTGGGTAAACTTCAGCGGGGTCTGGCTGAAGTTGAAGAAATCCGATAGATCCCCCAACGCGTACGAGTCTGCGTACTCTACGCCCACGGATTGGCCAATTGTCGTCGGCAGCGAAAACGTCTCCTCGATGAATTTCAGGATGCTGCCAAAGTCATTCTGCTGGTGCGAAACCGTTGCTGCCTTGGCGTACGGGGAAATGACGATCAATGGCACGCGGAACCCGTACTCATTCGAGTTAAGGGGCGGGTTTGTGTTCCGGATTGGCGGCGCCACGTGGTCGTACCAGCCTCCCCAATCGTCCCAGGTGACGATGATCGCCGTGTCGTTCCAATAGATTTCGTTGGTTGAAGGACATGCCGGGTTCGTTCCGATCGCATTCACGATGGATGCTACCCATGACGGTCCGAGGCCGGTGTTGATGTTTGCGTGATCCGATGCCGCTCCATCGGGGGTCACCCAGGTCACGTTCGCGAGCTGACAGTTCTGAATATCGGTGAGGATCTGAGCGCCGGTGCCTTCGATTACGACGTGATCGTTCCAGTCGGTTCCGCTGCACACGAGTTGGTCCTTCGGTCCCGATGGCTCACAAATGTGTTGGATCGCATCGGGCGCGGTCCAAATCCAGCCGTCCGACACGGCGTAGTAAGTCCAGCTTAGCTTTGCCGTTTCCAGCAGATCCGTCAGCGTGGGATGCTCGAAGCATTCTTGGCCATCGAGTGTAGTGAGGTTCGAGTTGGGAAAAGGTTGGCTTGTGTCAATCAGATTGACAGATGCGCTCGGAGGCGCGAGACATCCCGCTCCAGGCGTCCCGTCAGCGCGCTCGCTATCCGATGGATTGCCCGCAACGTAGACCGTACTCGTTGTTCCACTCGGGCAGGAACCTCCCGGCACGCACACTGCCGACGATCCCGAAAGGATGTACTGGTGTGCGGGGAAGCTCGGTCCTTGATTGGTTTGGAACATCTGGTCGCCGAACGTGTACGTCTCGGCCATGGCGAAGTAAGGTTGAATGTCGGAAGCCTGCACGTATTGATACTGCGGGTTTGCGGGACAATTGGCTGAAGGCGAACATGCGACGAGGTTTTCACCATTCATCGTGCATCCGGTCCCGTTCCAGTCACAGGCGTCCAGGAATGATTTATGTCCGTGGTCGAGATCGTAGCTGGTCGCCAAAGGAACCGGTGTCAGTGTGACTGGACCATTGGTTGATAGGCCGACGCTGGCGATGTCGGCGCACGCTCCCGGACAGGGCGTTCGGTTCATGAGCACGGGGTCGTGAAAGAGGTTATCGGTGCTTCGGTTTTCCTGGAAGATGACGACGACGTGTTGAATCTTGCCGTTTCCGCTGGTGCCAATCGGCGTCTGGACCGATGCGGTCGCATTCGTCGGCCCACCTCCGGAAATGGTCGCCTGGTCGGTGAGCGTCCCCGAAGCAGTTGCCGAGACACTAACACCCAAGGTGATTGAGGGGTAGCTGGCTCCCGCTGCCAGAGTATCCGAGCGTGAGCAAGAAACCGCGCTGAGCGTGCAGGCCCAGCCGGTTCCAGTAAGGCTGGTCGCGGTGAAAACGCCACCGCTTGGGAGAGAGTCCGTCACGGTAACGGTTCCGCTCGTCGCGGAAGAAGTGCTGTTGGTACTGGTGATCGAGTACTGTCCCGACCCGCCAGGGGCGAAGCTGCCGCTCTGCGCAACGTTGATGGTCCAGGGCATCGGGGCAGAGCTACCGCGGTTGCTTCCTCCACACCCGCCGAGCCCCGCCAGGCAAGTCACGTAAAAGGATGCGAGGGCTATTTTGAGCCGATTCATTCCCATTCTCCAGGCCTGAAATTAGGTCTTGCGAAAACGAGTGCCCTAAAGCTGGATCAAGACGAACCTCTCGGCGGTGGATGGCAAACTGGCAAGCCGTTTACTCGTTCAGCATTTGAGCATCTCAACTCGCGAATCGGCGACTCCACCAATGGTCCGCCAAAAGCTTCAAATTGCTTGGATGCAAGTCAGAGGCGAAGATGAAACCTCACTGTTGATCTCGCGCAACTTGCGATTTGCCAGCGTAGCAAGGGCGACGCCGCGTCTTCTAAAGTAAACAATATAAAAGAGTTAATGCTATGCTTGGCACAGGAGGAATGGCCTGGGCCTCCGCGCTTTGTGGTATTGACAACCCGGTCAGATACGATATTCTTGGGGCAGTCGGTGCCCCCCGAGCCGGGTGAACTTTGGTCAGTAGTTTTCGGATTTCCACGTAATTCCCCAAGGACTTATTTTCTGCGTGAGGGAACTATGAGAGCAGCAAGCGTCGAAGCAATCCAAGCCGGACGTGTGTCTTCGAGTGGAGCAACGGATCGGAAGATCGCCAGCATGAAGGCCATTGCAGTCTTAATAGCCGTATTGCTTGGCTCCAGCCTGGGTGCGGCGCTGACTACAACCACGACTACGATCTCGTCTTCACTCAACCCGTCCAACTACGGACAGCCGGTGACCTTCACCGCAGTGGTCAGCTCCAAGATCGGCGCTCCGCCCGACAGAGAAACCGTCACTTTTATGCTGGGAAACGGTAGCGTTTTGGGGACGGGCACGTTGGCCAGCGGCTCGGCGACTTTCACAATCTCGACGCTCGCGCCGGGTGGAACCGACAGTGTCAAGGCGAAATACCCCGGCGACTCGACGTTTTCTACCAGCACGTCGGCGCCAGTGGCTCAGGTGGTCAATAAGGCCGCGACCACGACTTCTCTAACTTCTTCGCCGAATCCCTCCAATGTTGGTCAGGCTGTAACTCTCACGGCGACAGTAAGCTCGACAGCCGGCACGCCCACCGGCAACGTGATGTTTAACAGTGGCAGCAAGAAGCTGGGAACTGCTTCGCTTTCGAGCGGAGTGGCCATCGTAACGACGACGAGTCTAGCTGCCGGCACCGATGCGGTCGTTGCAACCTATAACGGCAGCAGTTCCTTTGCTACCAGCACCTCGAACACCGTGAGCCAGACGGTGGGAACCGCGCAGGTTATCGATTCCACGTTAACCTGGGACAACGTCACGCGGTATTACGAGGTTTACCTGCCGACGAATCTCCCTGCGAATCCGCCTATGCTTTTGATGCTTCACGGGACACAGACGCAGGGCACTCCCAATCCGCAGGCGATCATTTCCTTGAATTGGGGCTGGCAAAACCTTGCCAACGAGAAGGGCTTCATCTTGGTCAAGCCCGCTTCAACCTACAACGCGAACTCTGGACAATGGAACTGGAACGCGTATTACATGAGCGAAGCGTTTACGTCGGCCGAGGTCGGGACGTGTAGTACCCCACCAACTGGAAACGCAACCGCGTGCCCGGACGATGCCGGCTTTTTGCGGCAACTGATCACAACTCTTATCACCCAGTACAATGTAAACCCCAGCCAGGTTTACGTCGCGGGATTCTCTTCGGGTGCGCAAATGGCACAGCGTGTAGGCGTCGAGCTTTCGGACATCGTCGCGGCGGTCGTGATCGGATCAGGCACGATTGTCGGTCAGCCATCGCCCCCTCCAATTACTTTGCCCGGTCCCGCAGCCGCTCCCGTTTCCATCCAGGAGTGGCACGGAACAACGGATACCGAAATCTCGCCGTGCAATAACAACTGGACGGGATACTCGGGCTTCAAGTTCTACCTGGCCACGGTGGACCAGTCTTTCAATTACTGGACGGCGCAGAATTCCTGTTCCCAGTTCGCGAACAGTTTGCCTTTGTGCTCAGGTGGAACTGCGAACGCGAACACCACGGGGAACGATGCGACCTCGTGCTCAGACAACACGGAAGTCCAGTTCATTTGGGAGGAGAACACCGGTCACGTTTGGGTACCTGGCAACAATAGTACGCGCTGGCAGTTCTTTTCCTCTCATCCGAAGCAGTCTCCAAAATAACGGTGATCGACTAGGACGAGAATTTGGGAGCTGATCTAAGCAAGTTTGGGCCAATCCATATGGGTGTCGAACAGGTAACGGATACGAGTGAGATGATGAGGCAGCTAACCGCCTACATCGCTGCAAAAGTACTCAAGGGCAAAAGCGTGGAGATCACGGAGGATACGCCGCTGGTTTCCTCTGGGCTCATCGATTCCTTCGCTCTGATTGACATTTTTCTCGAGCTTCAGCGGATTACCGAACGTAAAGTTCCGGCGAGCAAGGTGCAGGCTAAAGACATGGACACGGTGCGGCTCATGTTTGCCCTTGCCGAACGATTTGGCAAACCGACGAAAACCTAAAGTCAGAGGTCATCGCGCGTGGCCACTTGCGCGAACAATCCATACTAACTACTGATTATTGAACGAGATACATGCAATCCCTTATTCTTCAAGGATCCAGCTCGCTCCTCGCAACCGCGAATAAGAGCTGTCGTTAACTTGTTGAATACAAATATTTTACAGTTAAGTTCTTATTTATCAAAGATCTGGCGGGGATTGACTGCCTAAATCTTTGACTTTAAAAGACCGCGACCAGGGGGAATCGAGCCGACTTGGGACCTAGTCCTTCCAATTCCCCAGCATTTCTGTGATCTTTCCGCGGTCGATCTTGCCGTTCACGTTAAGAGGTATCTGGGGGAAGTGATAGATCCGTGTAGGAACCATGTAGCGTGGCAGTCGGACTTCGCAAGCGGCGATGATTTGCGCGTCGAGCGCAGGGTCCGATCCTGAAACGACGCCTACAATGCCCGATGCGGAACCCTCCGACAGTGGCCAGGGAATCGCAACCGCAAGTTCTGACTTCGCGGCCTGCCTCAAAACAAGGTCGATTTCCTGCAGTTCCACGCGATATCCGCTGATCTTGACTTGAAAATCGCGGCGCCCGAGGTAGAACAAGCACCCTCGCTCGTCTTGGCGAACCAGATCTCCAGTGCGGTACCAGATTTGGTCTCCGGTGTGCGCCAGGCGAACGAAGCTTTTGGCCGTTTTTTCCGGATCGTTCAGGTACCCTCGTGTGACTTGCGATCCGCCCAGGCAAAGCTCGCCGCTTTCGCCTGTCGGAACCGGCTGTAGATCTTCGCTCACCGCGCAAACTTGCTGTCCGTCAAAGGGCCAGCCGATCGGAACCAGACCGCGCACGCACTCTGCCGGCGAAGTCGCCGAATCCCACCGGTACCACGTGATGGCGATGGTGGCTTCGGTTGGGCCGTACAGGTTTTCGAGAATGGAGTTATCCGCCGCTTGCTGCCACGCCTCGGCCAATGTTGCCGAGAGAGCTTCGCCGCAGAACAAGCTCCAGCGCAGTGTAGGAAACGCTCCTGGCTGCAGCAATCCCACCTTCGACGCAAACATTGCGACCGAGGGCACGGAGAACCAGCAAGTTAATTCTTTGTCTTCCACCAGAGTGGCCGGAGTAAGGGTTTGCTCGGTGTAGGGGCAGAGTGTCGCTCCCGCGTCCCAGCAAGTAAAAAGGTCATGCACGCTGAGATCGAAGGTGAGGTCAAAGTTCTGTGAGCAACGATCGCTTGGTACGAAGCCGAATCGTTTGGCGGCGTATTCCATGTACGCGACCGCGTTCGATTGACTGACCGCGACGCCCTTCGGCACGCCAGTGCTGCCTGAAGTGAACAACAAATACGCGGTGGCGTCGCCGCGCACGGCTGGATCGGAGGGGTCGGCGACCTTCACCAGTTCGCGCGACGAGATGACACGGTGCGGCGCGAGCGATCCGTCATTCGGTTTCCATCCTGGATCGGGAATAATCAAGGTCAAGGGCTTTTCAAGGTGGGGAAGCAGAGACTCCAGCGTGTCAGCACACTCCTCGCCGACTATTACCGTTTTGCAGCCGGACGCCTTGAGCATAACGAGCGTCCTCTCCAAGGGGAACTTTGGGTTGAGCGGACAATAGCCCCGTCCACTTCCTAAAATGCCCAGAATGCCACCGTAAGCACCCACGCTGCGGCTTGCCAGAATCGCAACCACTTCTTCAGAGCGATCGAGATTGCCGTTGAGGAACGCCGTAATCTTCCCGGCATAGTTCCACAATTGTTCGTAGGTGAGTACGTCGTCGCCGAGTTCGAGGGAAGGACTGGCGGGATTCGCGCGCAGGGAACGGAAAAAACCGCCGATCAAGCTTCTTGATTCTTTCGCGGGAGCCATGAATCACCTATGAATTTCGCGGAAATATGGGCGCAGCTAAACTTCAACTGAAGCGGCTACTAGTTCTTAGAGCCATTACTAACCTCTTTCATTGCGAGCGCCGCGGAACGAGCCGCTACCTTCCACGATGGCCCGGTGCTTCACTCGCTCCCTTTTCCAGGATTTCAAAGAGACGGTCGGCAACGATCTGGTTGCCCTCGGGCTTCAGGTGCGAGATGCCAACATAGAGCGAATCTTTCTGATCATCCAGCATGTCTCCGAGGTAAATAAGATCTGGGCGATTCAATTCCCGGGCTTTTTGGTACGTTGCATCGTAGATCACGCCCAGACCGGGGAACTGACGGTATTCCGAATCCAGCACCTGTTGCTCGTAGGCGGTCAACTCCTTGTGCCCAACCGCCATGTTCGGGTACCAGGCAAAGAGAGGACGGAAGCCGTATTGCTTCGCCAGCAAATTCACAAAATCCATGTTCTGCGTGTAGTTCTGGACAATCTCTGCCGCCGCCTTGTTGGTATCGAGAGTCGACCGCGGCGTTTCCACCGGCTTGTCCTGGACCTGGATTCGCGCTGCCATCTTTTTGAGAAAGCGGTAAGTGTTGGTCTGAGTAAAGTAAGAAAAGCCGGCCCTCTCATAGGCGCCCCAGTTGTCGAGGAAGTTCTTGAAGGAAAGATAATTGCTGTGTACGTCGACTATGCCACTCTGGTACGCCGTGAATGCTTCGGTGCCCCCGTCGTAGAAAAGCACCTCATCGGGTTTTCGGGTTGCATGTTTGAGTTCTTCCATCAAGCCGATCACTTCCTGCGTGTTCACCCAGCCCTTTTCGGCGTAGTTCACGATGCAAACCGGCTGGCCCGCTTTTTCATAATTAGCTGCAATCAAGGAAGGAATGGTTTCCGGGTCGGGAGCGCCTGCCCCCCACATTACCGAATCGCCGAACATCCAAATAGTAAAGGTCTTATCGTCGCAGCGAGTGTGCAGGGTTCGGCGCACCCCACCTTGATCGATCAAGATCATTTGGCCCGGGTATGGCTGCCGCCGCCACAGGACCCAGGGGTGATACGTGACCTTGTTTGCTTGCTTAAATTCCTTCCAATACTCTTGCTCAGCTGGGCTTTCGTCCTGGGCCAGTTCGAGCTTGGCCGCCAATTCCAAGGCATTGACATTAGGGTGAAAACGCAAAAATGCGTAGAGTTCAACCGCTCCCAGCACAAACACACCTAAGGTCACTGTGACGCAAAGGCGAATAGCGAAGTGCCTGGCAATCGACGCGTATTGCGCCATGAACATTCGGCGACTTTCCCCCTGCTCCATTGTCAGATCGGTCTTGGTTAAAGGCACAAATTGCGAAACCTCAATACTCTCCGCTTGTTTATAGGGAATCGTAGCATAGCGGGTTTTCTTACCAAAAACGCGGACGTAACCTGCTAGAGGACCGCGGCACTAGAACAGGGCATACATCACCGGTCCAGTTTCGGTGTGGCCTGGCTTAAACATGACACTTAGATACAGAGCCAAAACGATCACCACCGGCGTGATCCACACCCACCGTTCATTCGCCAGAGTTCCAAGCACGCTCCCGATCCAGCCACGTAGGCCGACTGCTGTGGACCACTCGCGCGCGGCTTCCGAAATGCGATCAAGCAACTCACTACCGCCGATGATAGCGAAGTAACCAACTGCTGCCAGAAAAGTCATGATGCAGAAACTGCGATCCAGGGAGAGGTGACGGTACGAAGAGAACGAGGCAATTGCCTTCAACATGCCGAGCGCTTGCGGAATGGTTCTTGCGTTGAAGAAGATGTAGCCGATCGAAACGGCGGAAAACGTCAGAGCCCACGAGACCAGAGTCGGAACAAACCCTGACCATTCGAATCCGACTCGCTTGCGGAACTCCTGCCATTGACGGTGCAGCACCATCAAGATGCCGTGGTAGGTGCCCCACATCATGTAGAGGAAGCTACCCCCGTGCCATAGGCCAAAGACAAACATGGCGATCACCAGCGACAGGTTGCGCCACCAGACCTCGCGGCGCGCGGTGGCGAGCGGCAGAAAGAGAAAGTCGCGAATCCAGAATGACAGCGACATGTGCCAGCGGGTCCAGAACATCGACGGCGTTGTCGACAGGTACGGCCGATCAAAATTTTCGTGCAACTGAATTCCGAACAGGCGCGCCGCTCCGATCATCAGGTGTGACCACCCGCAAAAGCTGAAGAAGAGCTGGAATCCATACCCGATAATCAGAAACCACACATCGATCCCGCTCCAGTGTGCGGACGTATTGTCAAACAGCGCGTCCACCCCCGCGCCCGCATGTAGCCCGCCAGCCATGAGGATGCCGAGCGCCGCCATCAGACCGCCGATCGCCACTCGCCGGACTCCGGTTTTCAAATCGTCGTTGCTTACAGCCCACTCCTGACGGAATTGAGGCAGCAGGCTGGACATCCGGCAGATTGGCCCCTGCAGCACCGTGGGCCAAAACGACATGTAGAGGCAAAATTCAAGCAGCGAGGGATTCAAGTCTTCTTCGCGATAGATTTCCAGCAAGTAACTCAACGCCTCGAAGGTCCAGAAGGATACGCCGATCGGGAAGACGATGCGCTTAAGCGCAGTCAGTGGAGAACCCGCTACCCCATGCGCCCCGAGCAATGGCAAATACTTGAAAACACTGAGGAAAGCCAGGTTGAGAAGGATGCCCGTCCACAACCGTCCCGCCGTGATGCGCTTTTTCAGCCATTCGCCGAGCGAGTAGTTCATCAGCGAGCTGAAGATCAGGAGGACAATCAACCAAGAGCCCCAGCTATAGTAAAAGACCCAGCTCGCTACCAGATACAGCACTTGCCGGGCCGTGACCGAGCGCTGCCGCATTGCCACCAACCACACCACCACTAAACCAATTCCATATGCGACGAGTTCTTTTGTCATACGTGAATCGTTCAGGTCCTGAAAGTCAAGGAGTGTGCGCGGCAGCCGCACCTTCCTTTTCATGCTCTCGCAGGGGGTAGGCCGTGTCAAGCCATCTAGGCGGGTAAGCCGCTTTGGTCTGTGATCGAGGTCGCAGACAACCGGGGATCCGGAAGCCTACGTGGGACGGTACTGCTTTCGTAATGGGTTGTCGACAGAGGAATTAAATTCGTCACTGGGATGGGCACAAACACAGCACGAACCCCTCCGCATTCGGCGGACAGTGGGTGCGGAATCCATAACCCCGAGATCGGCCCGTAAAACAATCCTCAAATACAACTTCTCCAAATCCTGAGCTCACTGGTTTGTATCAGGAGATTTTACTAACATTGGCCGCTTGCGGCCCTTTGTCTCCCTGGACGATTTCAAATTCAACTTGGTCGCCTTCCTGCAGGCTTCTATAACCATCGCTCGTAATGGCGCTATAGTGGATGAATACATCCGGTCCGCCGTCGCGCCCCAGGAAACCATACCCTTTCGCGTTGTTGAACCACTTGACGGTGCCCTTGATACGTTCCACTTGATTTTCTCTCTCTCTCTTTATTTTTACTTTGTTTTGCAGTTTCCCCGAAAGAAGCCTAGCCCTTACGGAGTACTTGGCAAAATGTGGCGCTATTGTCGTGCCGAAGAACAGTGCTGTCAAGGGCACACGTCACATACAAATGTGAGATCCGAAACGGTATGATTCCAACACGAAGTAGGTAACGTCACGAGGACGTCGGTAAGTGTTAGCGCAGCATTAGTTTGGTGTTGGGCTGAGTCTGACAGAACCAGAGTATCCCGGAGATGGTCTTCGCGTCGTGAATTCGGCCAGTAAGAACCATCCTGAGGGCTATCGACAGCGGAAAGAAGCGGATGGCAATCTTCTCGTCAGGCTCTGGCTTCGCTTTACCCGCATTGAGGCTACGGGCGAGATAGATAGTCATGGTTTCGTCGAGGAACCCTGGGCTCACATAGAAGTGCAAGATCCTTTTCCAGCGGTTGGCCGTGTAGCCGGTTTCTTCGACTAACTCGCGGCGCGCGGCGGCCAGCGGAGACTCGCCTTCATCGATACGTCCGGCGGGGAGTTCCCACATCATGGACTCAGCGGCATGGCGATACTGGTGCTCGAGAAGGATGAGCGGTTCGGGTTTCTGATCGTCGACCGCGAGAACAACGATGGACCCGGAGTGACGGACCACGTCGCGTCGCGCGCGGATGCCGCCGGGTTCGGCGACCTGATCCGTGGTGACGTGGAAAACAGGGCCGCGATATGCCACTCGGGAAGAAAGCACGCTGGCTTTGCGGGAACTGAACGATTTCGCCATGTCATCCATATTAAGGTATGCTGCGCAGGTGGAAGCGCAAGGGAAACGCCAGGGCGCGAAAAGAAGGGCGGGAAAGAAACCAGCGGTGGCATTGGTTGGGGCGGGAAGGTTGGCAGGTTTTCTAGCTCCGGCGTTGGTGCAGGCGGGATACAGAATTACTGAGATTGTTGCGCGCGCGGGGACGGGATCGATGAAGCCTGCTCAGGCATTAGCCCGTCGCGTCGGTGCTCGGGCCATCACCATAAACCGGGCCGCACTTGATGCCGAGGTGCTGTGGTTTGCAGTACCGGATGGCGAAATCCGGCAAGCGGCCGAGTCGCTGGCCCGGACGGCGAAAGCTCTCGGCCCGAAGTCGTTTCGCGCGCGATTCGCATTCCATTCTAGTGGTGCGCTGGGCAGTGGGGAACTGGCTTCCCTGCGCAATCTGGGCGCAAGCGTGGCCTCCGTACATCCACTGATGACGTTTGTCCAGAGATCGAGGCCCTCACTCGCGGGGGTTCCGTTTGCTGTGGAAGGAGACGCTGCTGCTATAAGGGTGGCGCGCGCGATGGTGCGCGACCTGCAATCGAACAGTTTCGTATTGCCAGTACGACGCAAGGCAGCGTATCACGCATGGGCAACCATGACTTCGCCTCTGCTGCTCGCGTATCTGGTCACGCTGGAAAAGGCAGCGCGCGCAGCGGGGCTTGCGGGCGACAAAGCGCGTCAGATGAGTCTGCCAATCTTGCGGCAGACGCTGGAGAACTATGGTCGCCTCGGGCCTGGGAACTCCTTCAGCGGGCCGTTTGTACGTGGGGACGTGGAGACAGTTGCGAAGCATCTAGCACTGCTGAAGCGGGATCCGAAGGTGAGAGCCGTGTACGCGACGTTGGCGTGGATGGCGCTCGATGTTCTGCCGGTGAGGAATCGTGATGAGTTGCGGAGCTTGCTAGAAGATTGACGATCGCTGAAGGGAATTGGCTGCAGCAGGCGTCGACTCCTGTTGGCGCAGAAATAGGATGACAAAAAACAGCCGACCGGTGTACAGTAGCGGGCGCATTTCCAAACAACTGACAAAAGGAGAACCAAGGATGCGCAAACTACTGTTCGTTGCATTCTGTCTGCTAGCGTTTGAGGTGGCAGTGATGGCCGAGAAAGTCGATACTAAGTGGCACTGTTCGAAACCATCGTCGAATCCTTCGGTCGACGTGGGCGATGTAGCCGGGCACAGCTATGCACTCGCCCAAGGCACGTGCAGCGCGACCTCAAGCGGCATTGGAGAGAAATCCGGTGCGTATACCGAATTCGATGAAAGCTGGAAAGCATCGTATGCGAATCATGGGCGGTTTAACGTGACCATGGACAATGGAGACATGGTTTACTACACGTATGAAATGTCCGGCGCACCTGACAGCAAGAAGGTCGCCAACAAATGGAAGATCGTGAGCGGCAGCGGGAAACACAAGGGCATCAAGGGCACCGGCACCTGCTCCGGAACGAGGAATGACGATGGCTCTTCCGACTGGGGATGCACGGGCACGACCATGATGGGCAAGTAAACCGAACTGCAGACCCGGATCACGCGGCTGCGGATTCGTCCGCAGCCGTGGCTGTTAGTGCTGGGTGTTGCGGTTGGTGAAGAGATGACCGAGTTTTTCCTGCTTGGTCTTTAAGTAATCGTGAGTATATTCCGTGGGGGCGATTTCGCAGGGAACACGTTCGGTGACGCGAATTCCGGCGCGCTGCAGGGCAGCGACTTTGTCGGGATTATTAGAAAGCAGACGGACCTGCTTAATGCCGAGCGCGCGCAATATCTCAGCGGGCATGAGGAACTCGCGCTGGTCGGCCTTGAAGCCGAGGCGCTGATTGGCTTCGACGGTATCGAGGCCGCTATCCTGCAGGGCGTAAGCTTGGAGCTTGGCCATAAGGCCGATGCCGCGTCCTTCCTGTTGCTCATATACGAGAACGCCGGTGCCTTCGTGGGCGATCATAGAGAGAGCCATTTCAAGCTGTTGGCGGCAATCGCAACGCAAGGAGCCAAACACGTCGCCAGTAAGGCATTGGGAGTGAATGCGAACCAAGGGTGATCCGGATTGCACCTCCCCCATGACGAGAGCCACGGCTTCTTCGGTCTTGGCGCCAGAGACGCGCAGGGTGAAGCCGTGAATCAGGAAATGTCCCCAGCGCGTGGGAAACTCAGCGGATGCGACCTGTTTTACCTTGACGGAACTCACTATCGAAATTATATAGGTTGATTTCGATCAAGAGGCGGGATCCGGGGTTTCAGGAATCGGCGGGGCAGCCGAGTGGATGCGTACGATGAAGAACCCGACCAGGACAGCACTGGTGAGCATGACAACTCGAATGTAAATGCCTGCATGAAAGGCCTGGTCGCCGCAGGTGGTGCGCAGGAGGCCCGAACTGGCGCTCACGGTGCACATGCCGAAATAGAGCTTCTCGATCCAGCCGCGCGAGATGGCAAAAAGCCAGAGCAGGATCGCGGAAACGACCGTGAAGATGCCGCAAAGCACCCAGGTGCCAGTGGGCACTGTCCCGGGAATCCAGATTCCGGCTGCAGGAGAGGCCGCGATCATCTGGCGGAACGCGACCAGCAGGAAGATGATCGAATGCACGAGCGCCACGACAGCCCGCTTGCGGTTCGTGAGAATGGAAAACTCGCGCATACAAAAATGTAGTTTAACGAAGTTGCTGAACATCGTAATGTGATTTTGGTCACAGCGGTGACCCAAAAAAGCGGACGGCTGCTAGAATTGTACGCAGCCAGAATTGTGGCTTCGACCCACCGCAAAGTGGGGCTATAGCTCAGCTGGGAGAGCGCATCGTTCGCAACGATGAGGTCGTCGGTTCGATCCCGACTAGCTCCACCAAATCTCAAACCCGCATAAACACTGCTTACTTTCGATTCCGAGAAAAGTCTGTACATGGCGCGAACATAAATTCTCCGCCTTCAGCCCACCGGCAAACTGAAATAGAAAACCGACCCGTGCCCTAACTGGCTGGTCAGGCCGAGACGGCCGCCGTGGCCTTCGACGATCGCCTTGCAGATGGCCAGACCCATGCCGGTGCCGTGGACCTGCACGCGCTGGTTGCGTCCGCGATAGAACTTCTCGAATACTAGCGACTGCTCGAAATCATCGATTCCGGGGCCGCGGTCCGCGATGCTGATGGTGACCATGCGGTCCTTTGCCTCGGCCGTAACGCGGATCGGCGCTCCTGAGGGCGAATACTTCGCGGCATTTTCAAGCAAGTGCACCAGCACTTCTTTGATACGTGCGGAATCCATGCGCGCGGAGGACAGGTCGTCGGGAATCCGCTCATCGACGGGATGCTGCGCCAAAAGCTGCTTCAATTCGTCGAGGGCTTCGTCAATCACGGGGCGGATGGGGGCGGATTCAAAACGGAATTCGACTTTATTGGCGTCGAGTTGGGCCATCTCGGCGGCCTCGCCGATCAGGCGATTCAGGCGGTCGCTTTCCTCGTTAATAATGGTCAGTAGTTCCTGTTTTTCTTCCGCGGAGTGCTCGCTGCCGCCGAGCAGCGACGTGACCGATGCCTTGATGGCGGTCAGCGGAGTGCGAAATTCATGCGTAACCGAATCGAGGAGGACCGAGCGCAGTTGTTCGCTTTCGCGGGCGGCTTCGGCACGGCTGAGTTTTTCGAAGGCGCTGGCGCGCTCCAGGGCAATAGCAACCAGGCTGCCGATCGCTTCCAGCGTTTGCCGCGACAGGGTTGAGCCGGAAACGCCCATGCTGCCGACGACGCGCATCCCGATGCGTAGTGGCATGAAGGCGAGTTGGCCAGTGGCATCGAAGTGGGGTTCGCCCCGCAACGCGACCAGTTGCAGATCCTGCAGCTCCAGGCGATCGATCGCGGGGCCGGAGCGATAGACGTCGCTACGGCTCGAGAGCGCAATGGCCGACGAGCGTACGCCGAAGGATTCCACGATGTAGCGCGGGATGGTATTGAGTAACTCGGCGGCATTGTCGCTCGAGAGCAGCAACTGGCTGAAGGCGTAAAGCCGTTCCAGTTCGCGGCGGCGCTCAACGGCTGTGCGCTCGCCGCGTTGGGCGCGCGCTGAAAGTTCGCTGGCGGCGACGGCCGTGAGGAGAAAGGCGAAGAGCGCAACCCAGTTTTGCGGGTCAGCGACGGTAAGAGTTCCGATGGGCGGGAGAAAATAATAGTTGAATGCCAGGGTAGCCAGAAGCGACATGAAGATCGCCTGCCGCAATCCGTAGAAGGCTGAGATGGCAAGAACTCCCAGCAGAAACGCGAGTGCAACCGTAGTCGCATTGAGATGCAGCAAGCGAAACCCAACCAGTGTGATCATGGCAACGACCAACGTCGCGTTGACGAAACCGACCACGAATCTGGTCTCGGATTTCACGTGCCGATTGTAACTGAGGACAGGAGGTTTCAAGGTTACAGTTTTCAAGGTTTCAAAGACATGTGCAGCCGGAACACGGTGGCCGCTGCCCTTATACTTTGAACTCTACTACCTTGAGATCGTGAAACCTCTCTAACAGACATCGACAAAGCGGGCACTCTCGACGACAATAATCCGCAATGACGAAGACTCCCGACCAATGGCTGGAGGAAGCGGCGCCCACCAAGAAAGGCGGCCTCTTCAAGCTTTTTCTTGGGTATGCTCCGGGCGTCGGCAAGACCTACACCATGCTGACAGAGGCGATCCGGCGGCACAGCCGCGGCGAAGACGTAGTCATCGGCGTGGTCGAAACTCACGGCCGCAAGGCTGTGGCGGAGTTGGTTGTTCAGTTGGAGGCCGTTCCACGTAAGACAATCGAGTACAAGGGCGCGACATTTGAAGAGATGGATGTAGATGCAATTCTCGCCCGCCAGCCGCGGGTCGCGCTGATCGATGAACTGGCCCACACCAACATCGAGGGCAGCAAGAATCGCAAGCGCTACGAAGACGTGTTCGAACTGCTCGATGCCGGCATATGCGTGCTTTCAACCATGAACATTCAGCACCTGGAAAGCGTCACACCCACGGTGCAGGGAGTGACCGGAATCCAGGTGCGGGAGACGGTGCCGGACTGGGTATTGCAGCGCGTCAACGAAGTGGTGATGATCGATTTGACGCCTGAGGCTCTGCAAAACCGCATGCGTCGAGGTGACGTTTATCCGCAGGAACGCGTTGGCCGCGCGCTCGAAAATTTCTTCCGCGAAACGAATCTGATCGCGTTGCGCGAGTTGGCATTGCGGCAGGTGGCCCAGGCCGTTGACCAAAGTCTGGAGCAACGCCGTGAGGTGCTCGAGAAAGACCGGGGCCAAGTTGCGATTCGCGAGCGCATCGCGGTGTGCGTTAGTTCGAATCCGGCGGCACAATATCTGATCGCTCGGGGCGCCCGGATGGCACAGGCCATGAATGCCGAACTCTTCGTTGTCTACACAGACCTGGGCCAGGACAGCAGCGATGAGAACCAGCGCACACTGAATGCGAACCTCCGTTTTGCGGAAAATGTTGGAGCATCCATCAGCCGTGTGGCAGGCAAGAGCGTGGCCGAGGGGGTAGCGCGGTTCGTCAATGAGAAACACATTACGCAGGTCGTGTTTGGCCGGTCGGCGACACGCGGATGGAAGCGATACTTTTATCTTTCGGCGATTCACCAGTTCTTGCGCGATGCCCCGGCCGTGGATGTCCACATCGTGACGCAGGAACCCAGTTGATCATCCTGCTAGGCTAGAAAATGCCCGACCACAAACACATTCTGGTGGTGGACGACGAAGCGCAGATCACTCGCGTGCTGCGGACTTCGCTTTCCACGCATGGTTACGACATTCGGGTCGCTAACGACGGCGAGACTGCGCTCGAGATCTTAAAGGACTGGACTCCCGATCTCGTTATTACAGATCTGGCGATGCCGAACATGGATGGTCTGGAGTTGTGTCGGCGCCTGCGCACCAAAACGCAGGTGCCGATCATTGTGCTGTCGGTGCGCGGCGAGGAGCGCACCAAGGTGAAGGCGCTCGATGCCGGAGCCGATGATTATGTGACCAAGCCCTTTGGCATGGAGGAATTGCTGGCGCGCGTCCGGGCGAACCTGCGCCGGACCCGTGCGGAGGAGTCGGAATCAGCAGCCATTGAAGCCGGAGATTTTCGCATCGATCCGGGCGCGCGCAGCGTGTTTGTAAGAGACCGCGCCGTCCATCTGACGCCGAAAGAATTTGATTTACTCGTATACCTGGCGCGACATCCCGGCAAAGTGATTACGCACCGCGCGCTGCTCGGCGCGGTGTGGGGCGGCGAAAGTACCGAGCAGGTCGAGTATCTACGCGTGTTTGTCGGGCAACTACGAAGGAAGTTAGAGCCCTCACCCAATTCGCCGCGCTACATTGTCACGGACCCGTGGGTCGGTTACCGCTTTGAGCCTGGAGCGTAGCTGCGTTTACGTTCGGCCCGTAATTGTCTCTCCCAACAAAATTGTCATTCCCCCCCCTGAGCGTCGAAGGGGAGAATCCTGCTTTTCTGGTGCGTCAACAGGCTTGTCATTCCGACCGAAGAAATGAACCTGTATTTTCTTGCTGTTACGCGCAAGCGTCCTTTATGCCTTTTTTATTTTCATTTTATGCACACTTTACGGGCCCTCGAGTCAAATGAGTTGGTGCCGGAGATGTGGGCCGGCAAAAGGGGAACAGGAACAAATGTCCATCCAGGAAGTATCCGCCGAGCGATTTGCGCAACTGTTTCATCAGTATCAACATGCTCTCGCCAACGATTTCAATGGCTCGTCGAGCGTTCATAGCACTGACGTGTGGGCGGACGTGCCACCCTCGGAAAAAAGCTTGATGATTGCTGCCGCGCGTCTCGCCCTCCTCGAAGTCGAACTTCTGCCCAGCGAACGCCAATCCCGACGGTACTTTGCGAAGCCTGGCGAAGCCGAGTGGGGCTGCTAAGCAAATTCAGCGGCGTGCAATCCGGCAGCTGTCTTTATGACTTCCTTACGAAGTCCTTATCGTCTCTTTACGGAAGCGCCTGTCTAATTACGCGTGCACCCATAAACTCCTGTAGCGGGACGTCATGACATTTCTCTTGCTGACGCTTGGTGCGTTGTGTGAGCTTTTCCTGCTGCGATTTGCTCTGGCGCTTGGGAGCGAAATTCGCGACGCGTCTCGCCAGCGAAATGGTTGCCCGCTTTGCTTGAAACAAGCAATAGAAGGTGGAGAGATTATACGTATGAATTCGCACGTCAGAATCACGCCCAAGGCACCGAGGAGCGCGGCGCTCATCCTTGTCGGCGCGCTCATTCTCTCGCTCCCACTGCACGCGCAGGAGGCAGCAAGTTCCGCGCAGTCAATTCCACCCGATGTCATGAAACAACTGGAAGCATTGACAAAGCGGGTGGAACAGCTTGAGCAGCAATTGAAAGAGCACGAGGCCGCCGGACAACCGACAGCCGTGGTGCACTCCGCAAAATCGACGATACCGGCGCAGGTTGTGGCGCCTGCGATTACGCAAAATGAGTCTGCGGTCACGCAGCCAGCGAAACAAGAGGGGATTGCGCCATTCTCGGACTGGGACTGGACCTGGCTGAACGGCAACCCGCGCAACAAGGATGTCGCATTTGACTCAAAGTTCTTCACCCCGGAAATCCGCGCCGATATCACTTACAACTACGATTTCAACAAGCCCATCGACAACTCAATCGGCGGGTCGAGCGAGATATTCCGCGCCAACGAAATTCAGTTGGAGCAACTCGGCCTCGGAGGCGATTTTCACCACGACAATGTGCGTGCCCGATTCATGACCCAATTTGGCATGTACTCCACAACCACGGTGCGCAATGACCCCAGTTATGCCAAGGGCCAATGGAACCTCAACGAGGCTCACCGCTACCTGGCAGAAGCCTACGGCGGCTACCACATCAACGCCTTCGACGGAATCAACATCGATGCTGGGATTTTCTTGTCGTACATCGGCTTATTCAGCTATTACAACTTCGACAACTGGGCTTATCAACCGTCATACGTCTCTTCCAATACGCCCTGGTTTTTCGAAGGTCTGCGGGTGCAAATCTTCCCCAATCCCCACTTGAAGATCGAGCCGTGGATTATCAATGGATGGCAATCCTACGCCTCAGCCAATTCAAGAAAGGGACTGGGTGGGCAGATCAAGTGGACGCCGAGACCCTGGGTGAACATCATTTCCAATAATTACGGCCTCGGCCACGACGATCTCTATATACCGAAACGCGGCCGCATTCACACTGACGACAGCATCGAGATTAAGTATTTCGACAAACCGGGAAACCGCCTCGACAAGATGGCCTTTTCGTTCACCGGCGATATGGGCTGCGAATTTGGCGGCGGAGTGAGCTGCCACGGCAATACTGCGGGTGGTCCAAAGCAGAGCTTTATCGGCTACATGCTTTACAACCGGGCATGGTTCAAGAAGGACACCTATGGGTTGACGATCGGTGGAGGCCAAATTAATAATCCAGGGCGCTACCTTGTCCTGCTGCCTCCGATTAACGGTGAGACTGCGCCCTCGGCGGCCATCAACGCACCCTACTTTACCGGGAATCCCGGCGACCCATTCAAGGCCTGGGATACGTCGATCACGTACGATTACATGCCCCGGCAGTGGCTCACTTTCCGCTGGGAGTACGACTACCGTCACGCGAGCGTGCCGTATTGGACTGGTCACGGCGGAATCACCCCGCCGGGGCCCGGTGGAGTGCCTTACACGAACAACGGGTATCCCCAGTACTATGCTTGCTTGAATGGAAGCTCCTCGATGACAACGAACCTCGGCGCCGCGCAAACGGCCTGCGGCGGACCGGGCAGCGTGTGGTTCCCCGATTTGCGCCGGGACGAGTCCTTGATCGACATCGACATCATGGTCAAGTTTTGATGGTCAGATTCCGAGCGTGACAGTAACTTACTTGCATTTGGAGGTGTCTGCTTGCAAGATCTCATCTTTGTGGTAGTAACGGTTGCGTTCTTCGCGCTATCGCTCGCCTACATTAATTTCTGCGATCGCATTCGCTGAGAGGAAATGAGTATGAATGCTGAATCAATCATCATGCTGATTATCAGCGCCGGCTTGATGGTCTATCTCCTATACGCACTGCTGAGGCCGGAGAAATTCTGACATGACGGCGAATGGTTGGTTTCAAATCGCTCTGTTCCTCGCTCTGATTTTGGCGATTACTAAGCCGCTCGGCGTGTACATGGCAAAAGTGTTTAGCCGTGAGCGCACTTTCCTGGATCCTGTGGTTCGGCCGATCGAGCAGTTGCTCTATCTCGTGACCGGCGTCGATGAAGACCACGAGATGCGCTGGACGGAATACGCATTCGCCATGCTGCTGTACAGCGGCGTCACTATGCTGGTGCTGTATCTGATCGAGCGCGTGCAGCAATGGCTGCCGTGGAACCCGCAGAAGTTCGGTGCCGTCGCTCAGGCGCTGGCATTTAATACAGCCGCGTCCTTTACCACCAACACGAACTGGCAGAACTATTCGGGTGAAAGCACGATGAGCTATCTCACGCAGATGGCTGGCCTGGCCTACCACAACTTCGCATCGGCGGCGGTGGGGATCGCGCTGGCAATCGCCTTCGTTCGGGGCATCGCGCGCAAGGAAAAAGAGACGATCGGCAATTTCTGGGTCGACCTGACCCGCTCCACTCTGTGGGTACTGGTACCGGCATGCATCATCTACGCCCTGCTCCTGGTTTCGCAGGGAGTGGTGCAAAACCTAAAGCCCTATGACACCGCGAAGTTGATCGAGCCGCAACAAGTCCAGAAGGTGGGAACAGACGGCAAGCCGATGGTTGGCGCCGATGGCAAGCCGGTGATGGACACCGTGACTGATCAGGTCATCGCGCAAGGGCCGGTCGCTTCGCAAGAGGCGATCAAGATGCTGGGCACGAACGGCGGGGGATTCTTCAATGCCAACAGCTCCCATCCTTTTGAGAACCCCACACCGCTTAGCAACTTTTTGCAGATGCTCTCCATCTTCGCGATTCCGGCAGGTCTTACTTACACGTTGGGACGAATGACAGGATCGCCGCGACACGGATGGGCGGTCTGGGCGGCGATGGCGCTTCTGTTCCTGTGCGGGGTTACGACGGCTTACTGGGCCGAGGCCAGGGGCAATCCTCTGCTGCACGGAGTTGACCAGCGCGCCACCGCCACGCAACCGGGCGGCAACATGGAAGGCAAGGAAGTGCGCTTTGGCATCGCTAACTCGGCCTTGTTTGCCACCGTCACCACCGACGCGAGTTGTGGCGCCATCAATGGCGTGCATGATTCATACACTCCGCTGGGCGGAATGGTGCCGCTGGTCAACATCATGCTCAGCGAGACCGTTTTTGGAGGAGTGGGCGCGGGCCTGTATGGCATTTTGATCTACGTAGTGCTGTCGGTCTTCATTGCCGGGCTCATGGTCGGGCGAACACCAGAGTATCTCGGAAAAAAGATTGAAGCGTACGACGTGAAGATGGCGATGCTGGTCACGCTGGTCTTCCCGCTCATCATTCTTGTGCTCACAGGCATCTCGACGGTCGAAGGCTTCGGCACTTCCAGCATCACGAATCCTGGGCCGCACGGGCTAACACAGATCCTCTACTCCTTCACGTCGGAGGCTGGCAACAACGGTTCCGCATTCGCAGGCCTGAACGGCAACACGCTCTGGTACAACACCGCGGGCGCAATGACGATGCTGGTGGGGCGGTTCTTCATGATCATCCCCATGCTGGCGATCGCCGGCAACCTGGCGAAGAAGAAAGCAGTGCCTCCTACCGCCGGAACTTTCCCGGTCACGACGCCGCTGTTTTCGGTGTTGCTCGTGTCGGTCATTGTGATTGTAGGAGCGCTCACATTTTTCCCGGCTTTGAGTCTGGGACCGGTGCTGGAGCACTTATTGATGATGGCAGGGAAGACTTTTTGAAGCGGGACTCCCCGAGATAGGGTTTTCTGAGGCAAATGATGGCAGACAAGAAAAGCAAGAGTTTGTGGGACGCAAAAATCATCCGGCGGGCGCTGCTCGATTCTGTGGTCAAGCTTGATCCCCGCACCATGATGAAGAATCCCGTCATGTTCGTGGTCGAGGTTGGCGCCGTGGTGACGACCGCGTTGTTGTTTCGTAGGAAAGAGAGCTTCGGATTCAATCTGCAGATTACGCTCTGGCTCTGGTTCACTGTGCTGTTCGCAAATTTTGCCGAGGCCATGGCCGAAGGGCGCGGCAAGGCGCAGGCGGATACGCTGCGCAAGGCGAGATCGGAAACGGTGGCATGCCGACTGCTTGCCAATGGTGGGACGGAAACGGTGCCAAGTTCGAAGCTTCGGTTGAACGATGTTTGCATCGTGGCGGCTTCCGAGTTCGTTCCGGGAGACGGCGAGGTGATCGAAGGCGTTGCCTCGGTTGACGAATCTGCCATCACCGGAGAATCGGCGCCTGTCATCCGTGAAGCCGGTGGCGACCGCTCTGCCGTTACCGGAGGCACGCGCGTACTTTCCGATCGGATCAAGGTGCGCATCACTTCGAACCCCGGCGAAACCTTTCTCGACCGCATGATCGCTCTGGTGGAAGGCGCCGAGCGGCAGAAGACACCGAATGAAATCGCGCTCAACATTCTGCTGGCGGGCCTGACTATTATCTTCCTTCTGGCCGTCATTACACTGCAGCCTTTCGCCATTTACTCGGGATCGCCACAAACCGTGTTCGTGCTCGTCTCGCTGCTCGTCTGCCTGATTCCGACCACCATCGGTGGCCTGCTTTCGGCGATCGGGATCGCTGGCATGGACCGCTTGGTGCAGCACAATGTGCTCGCCATGTCAGGACGCGCGGTGGAGGCGGCGGGCGACGTGAATACTCTCCTGCTCGATAAGACGGGCACAATCACGCTTGGCAATCGCCAGGCTGCGGAGTTTATTCCCGCGCCCGGAATTACCGAGGCCGAGATGGCCGATGCCGCGCAACTCTCGTCGCTTGCCGATGAAACACCCGAAGGCCGATCGATCGTTGTGCTGGCCAAGGAACGCTACGCCCTGCGCGGCCGCGACCTGGCTGCCCATGAAGCTGTGTTCGTTCCCTTCACGGCCCAAACGCGTATGTCAGGCGTGAACCTGGACGGGCGCGAGATTCGCAAAGGAGCCGTCGATTCGATCACGAAATACCTGAATCAGTTCGGCACCTCGCTGCCGCGCGAAATTCAGGCGAGCGTAGAGCAGATCGCCCGCTCCGGCGGCACTCCGCTGGTGGTCGCGGAAAATCAGCGGGCGCTCGGTGTGATCTACCTGAAAGACATAGTCAAAGGCGGCATGCAAGAGCGCTTCAGCCAGTTGCGTGCCATGGGAATCAAGACCGTCATGATCACCGGTGACAATCCGCTGACGGCAGCGGCGATTGCGCGCGAGGCAGGCGTGGACGATTTTCTGGCGGAGGCGACTCCGAAAGACAAGATGGACCTGATTCGCCGCGAGCAGGCCGACGGAAAACTGGTCGCCATGACTGGCGACGGTACCAACGATGCTCCCGCGCTGGCCCAGGCCGATGTCGGCGTGGCCATGAATACCGGCACGCAAGCGGCCAAGGAAGCTGGAAACATGGTGGACCTGGATTCGAACCCCACCAAACTCATCGAAGTGGTAGCGATCGGTAAACAGTTGCTGATGACGCGCGGCGCCCTCACCACGTTTTCAATTGCGAACGACGTGGCGAAATATTTCGCGATCATCCCGGCGATGTTTGCGGGAACGTTTCCCGTCCTGAACGCGCTGAACATCATGCGGCTGCAGACGCCGCAGTCGGCAGTGCTTTCCGCCGTGATATTCAACGCCCTCATCATCGTTGCGCTTATTCCGCTGGCGCTGCGGGGGGTCGCGTACAAGGCGATGAGCGCCGCGTCTCTGTTGCGAAGGAACCTGCTGGTCTACGGATTTGGCGGACTGGTGGTCCCCTTCATCGGCATCAAGATAATTGACATGTTCATCACCGGCATTGGGTTGATATAGAGAAGAGACCAATGAAGAAAAATCTAATCACAGCGGCGCTTATGACGATCGCAACCACCATCCTGTTGGGAATTCTGTATCCCCTCCTGATGACAGGGCTTGCGCAGCTGATCTTTCCCAAGCAGGCGAACGGCCAGCTCATCCAGCGCGGCGGAGTTATCGTTGGCTCGCGGCTGATCGGGCAGCCTTTCTCGGGGACTGGTTACTTTCATTCGCGGCCATCCGCCGCAGGCGCGGCAGGCTATGACCCGACTGCTTCCAGCGGCTCCAACCTCGGCCCGACGAACGCGCAGCTGATAGCTCGCGTCAATGGAGACGTGGGCAAACTGCAAATCGAGAGTCCCGGCGTGCCTGTCCCTGTCGATCTGGTGACGACGTCCGCTTCCGGGCTCGATCCAGATATTACGCCAGCGGCGGCGCAATTCCAGATTCGGCGCGTGGCGGCGGAACGCAAGATTCCGGAAAAGCAGGTCGTAGCCTTGGTTCGTGAGAACACCGAGAACCGCCAGTGGGGATTCATGGGTGAGCCCCGAGTGAACGTGCTCGAACTGAATATTGCACTCGACGCAAAATATGGGCGAATTCACTAAGGGCCGAGGGAAACTTGTTCCTGAGCGAGTGGTATCTCCCTGCTGAAGCCGTTACGCGAGGGGCTAGCGTTTGTGATGGAGTAGAAACAGCCGGGTCGTCTCAACGCGATACCGCCTCGGCTTGTGGGCTGACAGCACTTTCCCCTGCGAGAGCCTGAATTGCTGCTCAGTTCCAACAAGGAATTCTTGATATGGTCGCGTGTTTGAGGAACCGCCGTGCTCCCCGTTCACCTGTCCCCACACCATTCGGCCGTTCGTGCCGTCCGCCCACAAGTCACGCAAGCCTCCGGCGGAATCATAGAAGTACTTATCTTTGCTCCATCCATAACTTTCCGGTGAAGAGGTTTGCAAAAAGAAGCATGCGGTGAGTTTATAACCTGCAACCTCGGCGACAGACAATCCGCGGATATTCCGCGGTCTGGCGAGACGACTAATGCTCGCGCGCAAAGACCGTTGTATCAGATTCCGGTGGTTTCGTAAGTCAACACGGCCAGGCTGAGGCGATAGTCGTAGCCAGCCTCGGCAAAAGTGATTTCGGCCTGCGTCTCCTGCAGCTGTGCCTGGCTCAACTCAACGATCGAGCCGAGGCCCAACTTGTAGCGGGCCTGCGCTAGATCGAGCGCCAGCTTGGATTGATCCAGCAACTGCTGCGTAACGGAGAGACGCCGGTAGGCTGTGTTTGCGTTCAGCCAGCTGGTGCGAACGTCGCGCGAGATCAGGTCGCGCATGTCGCGCAGGCGCTCGTCGGTAGCCTGGGCGCGAAAGCCTGCCTCCTTCGCCCGGGCGAAATACTGAAAACCGTTGAAGAGCGGGATTTGCATATTGGCGCCAACCGCCCCGTAGGTGTTGTTCAAAGCGCTGGCATAGGGAGCCACGGCCGAACTTCCAACCGGGGTGAATCCCACGCCGCCCATCGCCTGAATCGTTGGGAACAGCAGATCGCGTTCCGCGCTTTGGAATTTCTTGGCCGACTGGTACTGGAGCTGGAGCGACAAAACTTCCGGCCGCATCGAAAACGCCTCAGCGATTAATGGATCGACGCTAGCGGGCGGAGCTGTGAGCGGACTGGCGTCCTCGACCAGCTCAAAATTCTGTTGCGTGGGATAGCCGAGCAACATGGAGAGCGTGGCCTGCGTAGCGTTCTGGTTGTTTTCAGCATCCAGCAGCAAGAGCTGGGCCTGCGCGAGATTGACGTTCGCGAAGCTGAAGTCCAACTCTGATTTCAATTTGCTTTTGTATAACGCACCGATCTGGTCGGCGACCGTCTGCCGTTCCTTCACCGTATGCTGGGCGACGGTCAACACCGCATGGGCTTGCAGGGCATTGAAGAAAGCCTTGTTGACTGCGAGGAGAATCTGCTGCTGAGTGGCAGCGGCATTTTGGTTCTCCGCCTTTTCAGCGTACTTCGCACTCGAAATCAGGCTGGTGGTCCGGCCGAAGTCCGTAATCAGCTGCGTGACCATCAGGCCGCCGGCGGCACGCTCGTAGACCGTGGGGTTGTTCAGGAACCCGGCGGTGATTCGGCTGTTGGTTGCGTTCGCTTCGGAGTCGACGCCGGTGATGTTGCCGACTGCCTGGGGCCACAGGTTCGAGCGCACCTCGCGAGTAACTTGATGCGAAGCGAGCGCGAGCAAACGCGCGACCGAGATCTGCGGATTGTTCTTGATGGCGAGCGCTTCGGCCTCCTTCAAGCTCAGAGACGGAGCGGTTCCGGCGTTGGTTTGTGGATCGGAGGAGGGCATCTTATCGGGAGGCGCGGTGGCCGTATCTTGACTCTGCGCTGCTTGCGGCATAGGTGCTGAAGGCGGCAAACCGGCATCGATTGCGATCGACGCTTGGGCGAATCCTAGGGCGGCAGACGCTGCCAAGATGCCAATGGAAATGCAGTGTCTTCGTTTCATGCAAAGAGCCCTCGTTTAACGGGATTCTCCGACTTCTCGCTTCCCCCGGCCGTAAACGAGCAGGTAGGCGGCTGGCACGATAAATACTGTGAGAACCACCGAAACGGCCAAACCGCCGATAATGGCGCGAGCCAGCGGAGCATACTGCTCACTCCCCGTGCCTAATTTCAGGGCCATCGGCACCATTCCGATGATGGTCGCCAGAGACGTCATCAAAATGGGGCGCAGACGCACGCGACACGAGGTGATCACCGCTTCTTCGACCGCGTTTCCCTGTTCTTCCAGGCGATGAGCGAACTCTACAATCAGAATGCTGTTCGAGGCTGAGATACCTACAAGCATCAGCACGCCCATCAGCGACATTACGTTCAGGGTTGTTCCGGTCAGCGGGAGGACGATCAAGACGCCGATGAAGCCCATCGGAATCGCAAGCATGATAAGGAACGGATCCTTAAACGACTTAAACTGCGCCACCAGGATGAGATAAAGCAGAACTACGGAGAGCGAAAGGCCTATCGCAAAACTGCGGAACGACTCCTGCATGCCCTGTACCATGCCCCGCAGATTGATGCGCACGTTCTCCGGAATATGCATTTGACGTAAGACGCCCCGAACCTCCTCCGCAACTTTTCCAAGGTCTTCGCTGGCTGGCGTGACGTACACGTCGGTGACGCGTTGAATCTGGTAGTGATCCACCTCGGTCGGAGTCTGGACATTCTCGAGCTTGACCACGCTGTCGAGCGTGGTTGGCTGTTTCAGCCTGGGTGCGCGAATGGGAATGTTGGTCAAGTCTTCAAAATTGTGAATGGCCGCCGACCCCTTCTCGTAATACTGAACCGCCAGGAAATAGTCGTTTCCGGTTTTGTAGTCAACCCAGTAGTTAGGCGCGATCATGGTGTTGGAATTGAGGGCGGTGATGACGTTGTTGACAATTTCTTTCTGCGTTAAACCGAGCTTGCCTGCATTGATTCGATCCACGTTCATGCGCAACCCCGGATAGTTCAGGTCTTGTGGGATATAGACTTGCCCCACGCCTGGTAACTGCCGGATCCGGTCCGCCAGATCCTGCGCCACGCTGTAGCCCTCATGCAGACGCGAGCTGCTGACCTGAAGGTCAATCGGCGCAGGCATGCCCATGTTCAAAATGGCGTCTACCATCGAGCCGCTGGAGAAGAAGGTGCGTACATCCGGATATTTCTCGGCGATCTGCTTCTGCACGCGATGCATGTACTCGAAACTGCTGACGCGATGCGGTTCGTTCAACGCCACCTGAATCGTCGCCGTGTACGGCCCCGCATTGGTCGTGTACAGCGCAGAAAAATCCGGGACCACACCAATGTTCGAGACCACCATCTTGAAGTCTTTGGGATCCACGACGTGGCGAATCAGGTCTTCGACCTTCGCGACATATTGTTCCGTGATTTCGATCCGCGTCCCTGTCGGAACCTTGAAGTTGATGGTGAACTGTCCGGCATCCGTCCTTGGGAAGAACGCCAATCCCAGAAAGGGATAGAGAAGCAGGCTGATCAGAAACAACCCACCCAGCATCGCGACCGTCAGCCCGGGACGGACCAGCGCTCGCTTCACCCAATACTCATAGAAATCCAGGAGCCGATTGAACTGCCGGTTGAAACCGGCGGTAAACCGGTCCCACCACGATTTGCCCTCGGGCGACGTGGGCTCGATTTCGTATTCCTGGTGCTCTCCATGTTCGTGGTTGGCATGCGGCACAGACTTCAGAAGGCGCGAACAAAACAACGGAATGACCGTCATCGCGACAAAATAAGACGCGAAGAGCGAAATCACCACTGCCAGTGCAAGCGCGGTGAATAGAAACTTGCTTACTCCGTAAAGAAAGGTGACAGGGAAAAAGACAACAACGGTTGTCAAGGTCGCGGCCAGCACCGCGAGGCTGACTTCGTTTCCGCCCACTTCCGAGGCCGTCATCGGCGACGCTCCCATCTCCAGATGCCGGTAGATGTTTTCGAGCGAAATGACGGAATTGTCAATGATGCGCGAAAAGGCTAATGCCAGTCCGCCCAAAATCATGGTGTTGACTGTGCTCCCGGTCATGTTCAGAATCACGAACGTGGCCAACGCCGAGAGCGGAATCGAGAGAAAGACCGCCGCGGTTGCGCGGAAACTGCCCAGGAAAACCAGAATCATCAAACTAGTGAGCAGCAGTCCGATGAAGCCTTCGTGAAGCAAGGTCTTGATCGCTTCCTTTACGAAGACGGACTGGTCAAACACCACAGAAGCCTGCAGTTGCTTCGGAATGTCGAGAAGATGGCCAATCATGTTGCGAATCCCATTCACAACGGCAATGGTGTTGGTGTCGCCTCCCTGCTTCATGATCGGCAGATAGACGGACCTCTGTCCATCCACGCGCACGATGTTGTATTGGATCTGATTGGCATCCTTCGCTTCACCGATGTCGTTGACGGAAACCCAGGAGTCGCCTTCGGTCTTGACCGGAATCTTGCCCAGTTGGTCCATGTTGCTGACCAGGCTGTTCGAATAAACGTAGTAATCGAAGGGGCCAACTTTCACGTCGCCCGCCGGCAGAATCAAGTTGAAGTTGTTGACTGCATCCACAACATCCATTGGGCTCAATTGGCGAGACGCCAGCTTGTACGGATCCACGTACACCATGACTTGCCGGTACTTTCCCCCGAAGGGCGGGGGAATTTCGGCACCCTTCACCACCGCAATCTGATTGCGAATGGCGAACTGGCCAATGTCATGAAGTTGGGTTTGACTGAGGTTCTGACCCTTGAGCGTCACCAGGCAAACCGGAAGACTGGAGGCATCGAACTTCAAAACGACGGGCGGCAGCGTGCCTGGCGGAAGGCGTTTCAAGTCTGCCAGCGCAAGATTCGAAAGTTCGGTAACGTCGGCGTCCGCGCTGGTTCCCGGTTGAAAATAGACTCGGATGATACTCACGCCCAGCAGCGACCGCGACTCCATGTGATCAATACCACTGGCGAGAGTGAAGAAACGCTCGAGCGGGTCGGTGATATCGGTTTCAATGTCCTGGGGTGGCATTCCGGAATAAAATGTCGCCACAACCACTTCCGGCAAATTGATTGACGGAAATAAATCCACCGGCATCCGCACCACGCTGGTAATGCCAATGACTAGCAGCGCCAGGCAGATGACGGTGATGAAATACGGATTGCGTATCGAAAAACCTGACATGTGCTCTCGCTTAAAACCCCGCTCCCGAAAGCGGCCTACTCTGGGTTCGCTTCCTTGTACTGCATGATTTCCACGACCTGAGGATTAACTTTCTGTCCGGGCTTCAGCGCGCTCCGGTCGCTGACTACGACTTGCTCGCCGGCGTTCAGGCCGGAAACGATCTCCGCATCCGTAGCCGTTTGTAATCCCACGGTGACACGCCGGTCCTCAATGTCACCGCTGCTATTCACCACCAACACAGTGGTTTTATCGCCTTCATGATTCAGCGACTGCAGTGGAACCGATGGGATGTCGTCGCGATGCTCCAGGGAAACGTCCGCTTCGGCATAGAGGCCGGGAAGCAACACGCGGTCCAGATTCGGCACGTCAACCTCGGTGTGCATGGTGCGCGTGTCCTGGCGAACATCCACCGAGAATCGGATCACCTTACCTGGAAAACTCCGATTGAGTGAAGGCACACGCACATTCACCGGATCGCCAACATGAATGTAGCGAACGTAGGACTCCGGAACTGGAATCACCAATCGGAACAGATCGTCTTGCGACAACCTGACGATCGGCAACGCTTGCGTGCTCGAACTAGTACCGGCCTGAACCAGGGTACCCAGGTTGGCGTAGCGCTGCGTGACTACGCCAGAGAACGGGGCCGTGATTCTGGAGTAGTCGAAGAGCGCTTGATCGTGAGTCAGCTTTGCCTTCGCCGCCTCCAACTGGCTTTGCGCCGCTTCGAGAGATGCTTTCCCGGCATCAACCTGGGACGCCGCCGCCAGATCCTTACCCTGGGCGTCATCCACTTCCTGCTGCGCGACGATGCCAGGCTGGGCCTGGAAAACACCATTCAAGCGCGTATATTCAAGATGAAGCGAGCCGTATTGTGCCTCATAACGGCTCAGCTCGTGCTGCGCGCGAACGACTTGGTTCGAAGCGTTCTTGATTTCCGCCTCGTCTTGCTGCAGTTGCGCTTGCAATTCAGGGATTTCCAGCGTAGCTAGCACCTGCCCTTGTTTCACTCGAGTCCCGTAATCAACATTCAATTTCTGAACGTAGCCGGACTCCTTGGCATAAACGTCAATTTCCTGGAAAGGCACCAATTCTGAGGACAGCGTAAGTTCCCGGCTGAGTGTTTTCTTTACTACCTTGGTCACGCCCACTGTCACTGCCGCCTGTGCATTGGCTTCAACTTGCGCATCCGACCCTTTCCAACACGAAGGCAAAGTCATGACCATAACTGTGACCACTGCAACCGCGGCGCAGGAAACTATGGTAGGCCTGAATCTGCCTGGCCGCACGCGAACGCCCCTGTCAAGATCGCTGTCGCCCATCAATTCCAGTCCTCCTTCTCTGCCGTCAGGACCAAAGTAATCTGCAGCTAATTCAGCTCTTGCATCATCGAACGCAATTGGCTCAAGGAAAATTCCTTGGACCGGCAAAAGTCGATCACTCTCTGCTCAGTTCGCTGTAAACGAGCCGCCACCTCAGGGACCTTGGCAGCGATCTCGGCCGGGATCGTTAGTATCCCGTGTCGATCCCCGTGCAAAAGGTCGCCTGACGTTACTTCCAGACCGCCGATCTTGACCGCGCATCCGAAATCAGAAATGTGAGCGTACGCGTGCGAGACAGTGACACTGCCGGCAAACAGCTGAAAATCGATTCCCCGGATGCGAGGCAGTTCCCGGACTGCACCATTGGTTACGTAGCCCACGCAGCCCAACGCTTGCAGGATGGCGGCATGCATATCCCCAAGGAAGGCTCCCACACCTGGCGGCTCATCCATGTCTTGCAAAACCACGATCCGCGGTACTGGTATTTGGAGAATGCTGTTCCACCAGTCTGTGCGGTCATGGTAGACGTGGCCTGACATCGGTGGTTCGCTAGCGCGAAGCCGTGCCGTGGCAGCGTAGCCAACCAGAGGGGGGAAATCTTCGAACATGCAACGAATACGGCTATCGGCAAAGCCGGCATTTCTCAACCTCACTTCGAAAGCCTCAATGGCGTTCGAGACGACGCAGGTATCGAGGCTCCGTAGAGCACTCAGTAAGTCTTTGCCTAACAAAGGCTCGAGATTCATCGGTACCCTTTTCGAATGGCTTTCAACCCCACACTTTGCGCTCGGACCGTTTTCAAGTATCAGCGCTGCCGTGTGCTGCGGCCATTATGAAATGAACAGTCAAGAGAACTACTGCTAATTGCTCATTTGAGGAACTTAAGAGAACAAGGAAAAGGAAAGTGGAGGGGGCCTGGTAAAAAGGCTAGGGGTAAAAACGTCGCTGACGCGCGAAGGCTCAGAGAAAATAGCATGCGGATAAAGCTCGGTGGGCTTAAAGCGAACACAGTCTGCGATCGGGTCCGCCAACTCGGCGGCATCTCGATCGAGGTGCTGGCGCTTAGGTTCGCCCGACCGGTTGTCCACGGACTTTACCGTGTACCCACGAAAAGGAGGGGCCACAGAAAAACGCGTCGCAAGGCTCAGGAGCAGCGAACACATGGCCACCACAATTACCAGGCCCGGCCAACCGCGCACGTTGATGTCACAGCCTTTGCGAAGCATTATTCAGCGCTCAGGTTATCGACCCTTTGGTTAGCCCCACTATACCATAGGCGTGCATGTGCGCAGATATTCGAGGTCTTAACACGATCGATTATCATCGATCACACAAATTGAAGGATGCTTGACCTGCGTGCCGGGTTGTAATGGTAAATAGGCGGATGGGAGTTTCGAAAAATTGGATCCCAAGGTAGGTGCTGTACATCAGGCTATCGCGCTGGCCCTGAATAGCAGATCTTTGTGGAACACTACCTGAAGGACTCTTTGTGATCGCGCTTATAATTCAACAGTCGAACCTGAAGAGCCTTCCCGATCGATGGGCCTCCCGCTTTCTGTGGGGATCTTTTTCGGAATAGCAGACCAGATAAACTTCATCCATCCACAAGGGCTTCCGTTTTGCGGCGCTCAGCGTGCTGCTGACAAGGGAAACGGATAGAGTGGTATTGCCCAGTTCACCTTCTGCTCCGTTAGGGCCGCGTCGCGATAGAGTTCCTTCCATTGTTCTCCGGAAAGATTGGTATAGGGCAGCACGACCCCGTGCGTCCGATCGCGAGCCCAATCCATCAGCCGCAAGGTCTAATGATCGAGGGAGTTCTCCGCAACATGATCCTTAATCAGGATGAAACTCCGGCAAACACGCGATGCATCGCGCACAATTGAGAGCGGATCCAGGGAATGCTGTAGAACGTCAATGAACATGCAGCCGTCAAAAGACTTATCCGGAAACGGCAAATGTACTCCGTCGAAGCCAGTGCATGGAATAGCGCAGTTGGCGCGAGCAGAGTACTCCGCAGTCACCTGGAGTCCGGGAACTGTCTGGGAGATGATCTTCGCGATGATGCCGTCTCCACATCCAACATCCAGTAATGTCGAAGCACGGCGGAAGCATTTCTTTGAGCCGCTCAGCCAGTACAGCGAGACGGCGTTTGTGGACCAGCTTCCCGTGCATTCGGGCAGCCAGCTGTAAATGTCTGCTACTGGTCGTCTCGTCTCTCACAGTTACCACAGTATAGGTTGGAATCCCTCTCATTCCCGACGATTCGCCGACAAATACACATTGGGGGAAATCCCGTTTTCTAGAAGATCAGTATTTCAAAGACACGATTAAAATTGTGCAGATGCGCGACGGCCAACGGCCCGAGCGCTGCCAGTTGGTAGCCCTGCTGGCGGCTCCCACACGGTAGCGTTTAGGAAGAATGCAAGGTGAGGAACCTCATCTTGTTCTCATCTTTGCGCGTAAACAATCCTCGGGGCTCCGTAAGGAGGATCAGAAACCATCCGAATGTAGGCGATGATGGCCTGAATTTCGGATTTCGACAAAGTGTATCCATAGGGAGCCATAAGCGGCGACTTATTGAGCGCAGGTCCGCCGTGCGAGATGATCGCGGCCAGATCGGCATCGCTCATCTTGTTCAAGGTGTCGCCTTCAGTGAACGGATGGGGTTTGACATCGAGATTGTCGTAGTTCGAGACGCGCTCAGGCGAAGACTCCTGGTTGTGGCAGCGGGCGCAGTATTGGTCGTTGAGCTGACTGCCAAGCGTTTCCTGATAGCCGAGAGCGATCTCTTCGAGTTTGAGTTCGACGGTCTTGCCGCCTTTGGTTGTGGTTGTGGCCGTGAGCTGATAGCGGCCCGGAATCGTGCCCATCGAAATGTTCGAAGTGAATTGGCCGCTTGCATCGGTGAGGCCCGCCGCTGGGTCGAGATAAATGCCATTCGGCCCGTGGAGAACGACAAGCGCTCCCGTAACAGCATTGCCCTGATCGTCGTTGATCTGCACGACCACGGGCTGCGGCAACGGCGTACCCACCTCGGCCAGTTGTTTGCCGCCGCTCGATTCGACGATGGCAGCGCCGTGGGCGGTAGGGTTGGGCAGGGAATATGTCGCCGCAGCATGCTGCGTGCACCCGATGTGCAAGGCCGCGGCAAAAACTACGATCGGGATGCAAGCGGTGCGCCTCATCGCTTTTTCGCCTCCTGCTGTTCGCTTCCTTTTTGGCTCATGAGAAACGCAGTGATCGCGTGGGCGTCGTCGTCGCTCATGTTGCGCTTCGGTTCCTGCGTGCCCGGGCGTAAAGCTGCTGGATCCTTCATCCAGTTGTAAACCCAGGCGGCCGTGAGCCGCGAGCCGACGCGCGTCAACGTTGGGCCGATGTAGCCCTTGTCCTGTTTGGTGTCGATGATGTGGCACGACTGGCATCCGTACTTCGAGTAGTAGAGCTGCCGGCCGAGTTCCACTTGCGCCACGGGATAACCAGCGAGCGGCATGGAATCGCGGTCCACCTTGGGCGATTGATAAACGGTCAGGATGTAGTCGGTGAGGGTATTGATCTCCGCGTCGGTCAAATTGAACTTGGGCATGCGCCGAATGAGCGCGGGCCGCAGCGTATTTGGATTGCGGAAGAACTGCACCAGCCAGTCACGCTGCACCGAACTGCCTTCCCAGGTGAGGTCAGGAGCCATGTCGCCACCGCGCCCATCGATGGCGTGACACTCGAAACAATTCAGATCGCCGATGAGCTGGCCGGCTTTTCCGGCGGGCTCGTAGTTTGAAGGTGGACGCGCAGGCACAGTTTTTGCCGCCGGGATGGTCAGCGCCCGCTCGTTGTGCGAGAGCAGGGCATTCACGAGCGCATCAATCTGTGCCGGGGTGAAAGTGAACTGCGGCATCTTCAGCGACGCCCCGAACGCGCGCGGCTGCTTGATTTTTGCCCCAATATAGTCGTAGAGCGTGTGCGGCACGCCCGGAGCGAACGCCAGCTGATTCACCGGTTTCGAGCCGATCTTCGTGAGTTCGGGCGCGAAGTTCTCGGGGCGCTTGAGGCCGTTGATCTCATGGCAGGACGCGCATCCGTAGTCATTGACCAGTCGCTTGCCGTGCGCGATCTGCTCGGGAGTGGGTGCGTCCAAGTGCACGTTCACCAGCAAATCATTGTCGGCTTTCGCGAGGAGGAAGCCTGTGAGTTCGCCGACTTCCTGATCGTTGAAGCGGTAGTGCGGCATGCCTGTGCCGGGATCGTAGTCGTGCGGATTGCGAACCCACGCCTGCAGCCACTCCGGCTTGACCTTCGAGCCGACTTTGGTGAGCTCCGGTCCAACGCTGCCGCCGACCAGATTTCCGGCCGCGTTCTGCACCGCGTGGCAGGAGGCGCAGAACGATTCGCCATAAAGGCTGGACGCTTTCGTCTGCAGCTCGGCGTCGTCTTTCACTTTCTTCGCCGTGTCGAGCGATGCCTGCACCACTTTGAGCGAACCCGGCGTGCTCGACGAAATCAGAAACGCGGAGATGTCGCGCGCGTCATCGTCGGTCAACTTGAAGTTGGGCATCGTCGCTGTGGTCGAATAGTTCTGCGGATCCTTCAGCCAGGCGAAGATCCATTCGCGCGTTGTTTTGTCGGCGATGTGGGCAAGAGACGGAGGATCGTCTGTGCCGGTGATTGCGGTGCCATCCGGCCGCTTGATGGTGTGGCAATGAACGCAGCCGTAGGAGCGGAGCATCTTGCGGCCAAGATTTAATTGCGGCGTGCCTTTCAGGTCTTGTTGGTGACACTGGCCGCAGGATGATTCGAGATACTTTGCCGGCAGCAGCGGCTCTTCCCAAGCGAGCGTGCTCTTGTGCGCGTCCTCCACCGAGGTCGCCGTGCCCTGGCCGCGGTGGCAGACCACACAACCGAATTCTTCCACCTTGTGAGGAATCGGCGGATGCGGCCGGTAGGGTTGAATCGAGACGTCCGCCAGAGTTGTTTCCTTAAGCGCGCTGTGGCAAGTCATACAGCGATCGACCACGCCCATCTCGGGCAGCCAGATCTGTTGAATGCCGGGCTCAAAGTGGCGCTGAAGTGTGACGGCGTCGCTGCGCTTCGAGATCAGGCGCTCGTAGCCGCGCTGATAGCGGTGCCAGTCGGCGAAGAAGTTCTTGGCCGGGGCAATCGCCAGCAGAATCAACAGGACCAGGCTGATCCAACCAAAAAAAATCACCGTGTCGCCGAAGAGCTTTTGGCGGAGTTTTTTGAGAGGGTCGGGAAGGTTCACTGAGCTCCTCCAGGGCCGGCCCACGGCAATACCCAAGCCCAGCCTGGGCCGCGGAAAAGAGTGCCAACAGCGGTCAGAACAACAAGTTCAAACAGGAACCAGCTCATAATCCAGAAGGAAAGCGGTTTGGCGGCGAGCGAGCGGCGAAACGGGGAGACCGAGTCTGGCGGTGTTGCCGCCGCAAGGGCCATCAGCGCCACCGTGATCAAGGTTGGAATCAGCGCGACCATCACGTCGAAGACGAGCAGGAAAATACAGAAGACGGACGAGGCCACCCAGAAGATTCGCAGGCGCTTCCCGCGGTCTTTGGTAAACAGGCCCGCCGCATCGACGTTAACGTTGAAATAAGGAATCACAATCAGCGCAATCACGACCAGCGCCGGCACGAGCACACCCGCCACCACCGGCGGGAAGTAATGCAGCAGTTCCTGCAGCCCGAGGAAGTACCACGGGGCCTTGGCCGGGTTCGGCGTGTGCGTAGGATCGGCCAGCCCTTCGAGCGGCGCATTGAAGAATAGCGAAATCAGAACCAGCGTGCAGGCGAGGACTTCGACCCCGATCGCAGCCCGAAACAGAACCTCGGGAAACGACTGCACTTTCGCCTCGTCGTACGCCTTTACCTGGGCCGAGGTACGGCGCGTGACAAAGGCGACGCGCACCGGCGTTTTGCGCGCGTCAGAATTTACACTGGCGGCAAACGTCTTTGGGTCGTCGCTCATAGCGGTGGCCTCACGGAAACTGTTGTCATCGCTGCCTCAGGTTCGCTGTGGTGTGCGTACAATCCGCCGTCCTTGCGAATCCTCCAGAAATGGATGGCAACGAGGAGCAGCGCGGCGAGCGGCAAAATCATGCAGTGCAGAACGTAGAAGCGGAGCAGAGCGTTAGCATTGACGAAATGCCCGCCCAGCATCAGGAAGCGAACCTTGTCGCCCATGAGCGGGACGGCGGACGCGATGTTTGAACCGACCGTGATCGCCCAGAACGCGAGCTGGTCCCAGGGAAGAAGATAGCCGGTGTAACTGAGCAACAAAGTGACCAGCAGCAGGAAGACCCCGATAACCCAGTTGAATTCGCGCGGCGGACGATAGGCTCCGCGGTAGAAGACGCGGAACATGTGCGCGAACACGAGGAACACCATGGCGTGTGCCGACCAGCGATGCAGGTTGCGCAGAAACTGGCCGGACGAGACGACGAACTGCAAATCCTTGGTGTCGGCATAGGCCTGCGGAGCCGAAGGATGGTAGTAGAGCATCAGCAGGATGCCGGTAATGACGAGAATTCCGAACGTACCCAACGACAGCGTACCCAGGTACCAGGTCGCGTTGAACTCAAGCAGTCGTGTGCGTACCTTGGTGGGCAGCAGGTGGAGAAGAACGTTCTGCTGAATCGCCATCGAGTTGTGCAGAGTGCTATGGCCCGTGCCACCTCGAAACACCGAACGCCAGGCCCTGGTCTCGCGCAACTCGCCGAGATATTTATTGAACGTTGTGCCCATTCCTAAACCCTCACGAAAGTCTGCGGGCGAATCTCCTGGGAGCGGTCGACGATCAGCTCCCCTTCGTCGCTGAGCGACATCTTGAGCCACGGAAGCGGCTTGGGCGCCGGCCCCTCGACCTTTTCCCCTGGCGTCTTGCCGGGGGGCTGAAAAACGGCGAACTTGCTGCCATGACACGGGCACTCGATTCTGCCGGTGTCCGGCTTCCATGCGGTCAGGCAGCCAAGGTGCGTGCACACGGCGTTGAGCGCGAAGAAACCTTCCTGGGCGTGAATCACAAAGATGCGCGCGTCCACGTCGAGCGTGACCGAGTCGAGCTGGTAACTCGCCGGTTTGCCCATGTTGACTACCGGCGAGGGCTCATAGAGAACGTTCGGCGAGAGGAATTGATACGCGAACGCGGCCGTTCCCGCGGCGGCGATCCCCATCGAGCCGAGACCCAAACGCACGAAGAACTCCCGCCGGTCAATGGTGGAGTTCACCGCTGTTTGCACTTTGTCGTTTTTTTCGTCTGTCATAGTCATTTCGGCGCGCCGGTCGCAGTCGCTCTGGCACGGACGCGGCCGTCAATCGCCTCCACGGAAATCAAGCCGGTCGGTTCAGCAGGCAACAGGTTGTAAGACTCCATGGTAATGGTGTTCACTGGGCAGCGCGCCGCGCACAAGCCGCAACGGATGCAGCGTGTCTCATCTTTAATCATCACCGAGCCGACGCCCGCGCTCAGTTCTTCGGGCGAAATGTCAGTCAGTTCCGCCGCATACAGATCGCGGTTTACCGAGAGATGGCCGATGGTGTCGGAGTCGAACTCCACGCGGTTCAGAGTCACAAGTTCGAGGCAGTTCTCGGGGCAAACATCCACGCAGCCGCCGCACAGAATGCACAACGAACCATCGTCGGCGTAGCCTTCGAAAATCGTATTGACCCAGCAGTGCAGGCAGCGCTGTGCCTCGGCGACTGCGGTCTCTTCGTCGTAGCATTCCTCTACCTCGGTCATGCCGGTGCGGCGATCCAGCGGCAGCATCGGGATCGGCTGCCGCACCAGATCCATGAAGTCCAGCGGCATGCTGTGGCGTTTCAAGTCGGTGACTTCGATGATGGGCTCAGGATGCTTGGTGCCTCGCAAGTATTCGTCAATCCCGATGGCGGCGCGCTTGCCATCGCCGACGCTATCGATGATTAGTCGCGGGCCAAACACGCAATCGCCGCCGGCGAAAATTCCCGGCGCGGAAGTCATCAGCGAATACGGATTCACATTGATCAGACCGCGCGGAGAAACTTGCACGCCATCGTCGGGACGCAAGAAATCGAGATCCGCAGCTTGGCCGATGGCCATGATGACCGTGTCGCACTCGATCTGGGTTTCGCTGTTTTCGACGAACGTGGGGTTGAAGCGGTGGTTCTCATCGAACACGGATTTCGTCTGCAGGACTTCAAGTGCCGTGACTTTGCCGTCCTGACCGATGAAGCGTTTAGGGCCGAACCCCGAGTGCAGAATAACGCCTTCGGTCTCAGCTTCCTCGATTTCTTCGAGTGCCGCCGGCATCTCCTCGCGTTTTTCCAGGCAGACAACGTTCACTTTCTGCGCGCCCATGCGCAACGCGGAGAGCGAGATGTCCACCATTTCCTTCGTGGCCACAGCGGCTACGTTCTCTTCGGACGGCTCGTGTTCTTCGATCCCTTGAGCGTGCTGGCGCAGAACCTCGCGAGCCGCCGAGCGGGCTACGTCCATGGCGACATTGCCGCCGCCGATGACCAGCACGTTGCGGCCAATGGTGAACTTGTATCCAAGATTGACATTGAGCAGGAAATCCACGCCACGGTACACGCCATCGAGGTCCACTCCGGGGATGGTCAGGTCGCGGCTGCGGTGGGCGCCGATCGCCAGCAGAACAATATCGAATCCCTGGCGGCGCAGATCGGCAATCTTAAAATCCCGTCCCGCCTTGTGATTGAGCTTCAGGGTTATGTCCCCGGTCGCGAGAATTTCGCGTACCTGCGCCTCCACCACAGCGCGCGGCAACCGGTATTCCGGGATGCCGAGGTAAAGCATTCCGCCCGCGACCGGAGCCGCCTCAAAAATAGTGACCGAGTATCCCATCAGCGCGAGGTCGTGCGCGGCAGATAGGCCGACCGGGCCGCCGCCAACCACGGCAACTTTGAAAGGCAGCTTTTCCTTGATTGCGCCCGCGTTTACGTCAATGGGGTGCTTCGATTCAGGTCCATAACGTTCGGTGAGAAAGCGCTTCAGCGCGCGGATGGAGATGGGCTTGTCAATCGCCCCGCGCCGGCACGCGGTTTCGCAAGGGTGCGCGCAGACGCGCCCGCAGATGCTGGCCAACGGATTGGGCCCGCGCGCGTACTTGTAGGCTTCCTCAAACCGCCCTTCGGCGATGAGTCCGACATACCGCCCGGCGTTAGTATGCGCCGGGCAGGCCATCATGCAGGGGAAGTTGGTATGCAGCCAGTCCTCATCCACCCGCTTTTCTAGGAAGCGCTTCAGCATGGACTCTTCAACTACTAACTACTCGCCTTGAAGACGTTGGTCTGTGAAGAGGAGGGGACGACGGAGCCGTCGTCCGTCCCGCTTCCGCTAATTGCTGACTGTTATTTGCTAACCGTGAAATCAGCCTTGGTGTCGCCCGCAACTGTCACGGCCTTGGACGCGTTCTTCGCGCCTTCATGCCAAGCGACAACTGTGTATGCGCCATCAGGGACATTGTCGATCTTGTACTCGCCGTTCGCGTCGGTTTTTGCGAAGTACGGTGTCGGCGACACAACAACGTATCCGGCCATCTCCGGATGCACGTTGCACAGCAGGGCCGCCACGCCGGCCTGATCAAATTTGTAGGGACGCTTTTCGCCTGTCGGCCACGTTCCCAGATTCTTGCCGGGGAGTTTCTTTCCGCCCTGCATTACGTTAGGCCAGAATACGTTGTGGGCGACCTTATCGCTGTTCAGAAAATCGACCGTCGTCCCCACCTCCACGACCATAATGTGCGGCTGGAACAGAAGGCCCTTTTGATCCATCACCGGATGCTCGGAAGGCGCGGGGAAAGTCTTGCCGGCAATCGTGTCGACGTAGACAGCCGATTCGCCTTTCATTCCCGAGACTTTTCCGCTGATCGTTCCCGCCCACGCCCCGATGCACAATCCGGTGACCATTACTGCCAAAACGAATGTTTTGCACCTCATTGCGTTGTTCTCCTTAATGGTTTGCTGGTTAATATTTGCCAATGCGTATGTCAGAAAAGGAATTTCGCATCCAGATAAACAGTGTTGTTGGCACTTGCGTTGCGTCCGTTAGGAACGACATCGTAGCTCGTAGAACCGCCGTTGAAGCGTGTGTACGCCGTATATTGCGCGCCGAGTTGGAGATTTTGCCACGGCCAGTATGACACGTTCGCGATCACCCCTGCACTTCTGGGGTCGCCATTGGCGCTTCCGCTGACCGGACTCGATGGAAACAGCAGCGGATCCACCGTCCCATTTACATTGAACCAGCCCAGCGTGCCCGTAAGGAGATTGCCGTAGTGGAATTCGACGTTGGTTTGAACCGTATTTAGATGGTGCCCGCCCGGCGACGCGAACGGGCCGCCGTTAGCTGGGAGTACGGCGGCGCTGGCTGCCAGGTTGGAGTTTTCTCGAATATAGGTCCCTCGGAACGAAAGCACGTCCTTCCTGAACAACGTGCGGTCAATCTGAGCGTCGAAAGCAACGTCGGTGTAGTCGTCATAAATGTCAGTTGCTCCCCCGGCGGGAATAGCGAAGGGACTGTTCCGTAAATGCATACCATAGGTGCCTATTTCATACTGCGTGCTCCCGGTCAGTTGCTGCCAGGCAAGCCGCCAGTATGGTGCAACCCCAACGATGTTGTATGAAAATCCAGTTCCCGAGTTCGGCTGCGGCCCGCCCACGTGTTCTGACCGGTAAAGCGCCAGGTCCAGATAAAGATGATCGTTCCACATGGCATAGCCACCGATTCCTGCCACGTCCTGCCCCAAAGTACCATTAATGATAGCCGCAGCACCCGGACTGGGCGCCACATCGCTTGCGATCCACGGGTAGCCCCATGCAGGCGTGCTGTTCCACAGATCCTCCAGGGTTGGATTGTTGTTGAGGTCCAGACCGTAGACGAATTCCCGGCCACCTAGCTTCGTTTTATTCGCGTAGCGGATATCCGTATTGTCCATGCTGAAATGGTCGGCTTGAGCATCGTATGTCATCTGAAGAAAGCTGCCCACGTTGCTCGTCCACGCGCCCGCTAGGAAGAGTGAAATATCCTGAGGAAATTCGAAGTTGCCATTCTGGGTCGGCGTTAGCACATACGTCGGTGGAGGCGTTGGATTGGTGGATACGCTCGGCACCGGTGACTTGGTCGCCGTGAATGAGGTTTCAAGCATTACGGAAAGAGGCAGCGAGGCCAGTAGATCCAGCGCAGCGTGCGCTTTCCCCGAATCCGACTTGACGGTTTTCGTATCATCGCCTCGATCAACGTAACCCAGCAGCTTGAACTTCCGTCCGGCAGGGTTGAGCTCTGGAGGCGCGTAGTGGCAGCCGCTGCATGCCAAACCCGTTTGCCGCGCATAGCTTGGAACCGCCAACGCGCTGGGCGGATTCAGTGCGCCAAACACGAGCGCAGCCAAACCAGGCAATGCCATATGCAAGAAAGAGCTTACTTTTTTCATCTGGAGCCTCCTTTTCTGTTTCCAGTTTCGTTGTTACGTGTGGGCAGAATGTCAGACACTCGCCACCGTTCCCGGCACCCCAGCCGGGCCGGCGCCCTTAAAGCCTTTGCCAAAATCAGTGGGCTTCATCAAGCTGAGGTGGCAGATCGTGCACTGCGTGCCATATGAGCGCGAGAATGCCGGAAGGGCATACGTATTCGAGGCAGCGAGCAGAAAGCCTGAGCTTGAGAACAAGACCCAAGCATTCCGTTTGCACATGCAGCATCTCCTCGGTAAATTGAGATAACAAAGGCTTGTATACCGCAGCCGAATGTGCGTGATTGTCAAGTAGAAGTAAACTTAATGGCTGTGCTTTGTATCACAAATGGCAGTGAGGAACATCACAAGAACCTGTTGGATCATGATCATACCGAGGCGTTTTCGGGCGTAGCTGCGCGCAGATGACCCATGCTGCAACTTGATCGGAGCAACCAGGCCGAGTGGAGCATGAAGGAACTGACCGTCCATGACGACTTCGAACGGTTCCTGACCGGCGCCGTGACGTATGCCGCCTACATCGAGACGACCGGGGCCGACTACGCCTCGACGTGATCGTTGTCATCGTGCACCCCGTCCCCAGTCGCTGCAATACCAGATTGAAAAGATTCGAGACGCTCCAATCTTGTCTCAGCTATACCTACGAACATCGCTTGAGTGCCTTCCTCCGCAGCCGTGACAGCCGAATTGGCTACTGGTAAAATCTCCATCAATCTTGCGGTTGAGGGGTGTCTCGGTGAAAGTAAGAGTTCTCTCGGCGTTGCTGCTGTTCGTTTTTCTGGCATGCCAGTTTGTCGCCCAAGCCACCTCGACTGCCCAGAAAGTCAGCCCGCCAACCCGCACGTTCCACTTCACCTACGGCTTCACCGTGAAGGATATTCCATCCGGAGCGAAGCGAGTGCGCGTCTGGGTTCCGGTGCCGCAGACTGACCAGCATCAGACGGTGCGCGTTCTGGCGGTCAAGGCTCCCGTTAAGACGCGGATGACGCAGGAGCCCGAGTACGGCAACCGGATGATGTATGCCGAGATCGAAAGTCCTGCTGCGGGCAAAGCAGCGTTCACTCTCGAGTACAAGGTCACGCGCCGCGAATACTCGCGGGGCGATTACGCGCAACTAAAGCGAGCCGATCAGAAGCCTGCAGTCGTTTCCGCGTCGATGAACCGGTTGATTGCGCCGGACAGTCTGATTCCAACGGATGGAATGATCAAGGAGTTGGCCGGTGAGGTGACCGGATCCCAGAGCGGCACGGTCGCGAAAGCCAAGGCTGCCTACGATTACTTCTTCACGAATATGCGCTACGACAAGTCGGGCTCGGGCTGGGGACGCGGGGACGCGGTGTGGGCCTGCGACTCCAAACGGGGCAACTGTACGGACTTCCATTCGCCGTTCATCGGCCTACTGCGGGCTGACAGGATTCCGGCCCGCTTCGACATCGGTTTTCCTCTACCAGAAGACAAGGACAAAGGAGATATCGCCGGTTATCACTGCTGGGCTGAGTTTTACGCGCACAAGACCGGCTGGATACCCGTTGACATTTCAGAGGCGTGGAAAGCGAAGGAGAAAGAAGATTATTTCTTCGGCAGCGTTGACGCCAATCGCGTGCAATTATCCACTGGCCGCGACATCGCACTTTCTCCCAGGCAGGACGGTCCAGCGCTTAACTACTTCGTCTACCCGTATGTCGAGATTGATGGCAAGCCGTATGAAAAGCTCGACAAGCAGTTCAGTTTTGAGGAAGTAAAACCCTAAGAGTGAGGCCGCGAGTTCGAAGCATCTGGGGTTTGACTTGGCGAAATAATCGGCACAGCCTGGAGCGCCGGCGCTTTCGTCCTTCTTGCTAGGCCTGAGGGTTCACTCCAAACTGAGAGCCTACTTCTGCGCCGGTGCCTGATTCTGAGGAACCGTTGGAGGGGTTGACGGAGCCGGCTTCGGCCGCGAACTCGTCTGCGACGGTTTCACGCCCGAAAGCACCGACGAAGGTCCGGTGCGCCGCGCCGCATAAATCGAGAGCGTGATTGATGTGATCATGAAAATAATGGCCGACCACGTCGTTGCCCTAGAAAGCGCCGAGGCCGCTCCCCGTGGCCCAAACGCCGTCTGGCTGCCCTGCCCGCCGAACGCAGCAGCTAGATCGCCACTCTTGCCGCTCTGCAGTAACACCACGGCGATCAGGAACAGGCAGACGATTACGTGAACAATGGTGATCAAAATTGTCGTCATGACAACAAAACTCCGCTCGGGCCGTTGCCCGCTTTAGATTCCTTTTCCCGTTTCCATGAGACGCGCGGGAATCAGCCGGATAGTGAAGGAGGATTCGCAACCCTCAACACTTGCCCAGAGTGCGCCCAAGGCGCTCTTCGAAGGCCGCTGATACATTGTAGGGTACCGCCAATAGCCTGTAAACAGATGATCCAGAACCCCCAAACGGCATGGTCGCCCCGTCAGTCTTCTGGCCCACTGCTAGCGCTCAATTTTTACAGATTTCACCAATACGTCCTTGTTCGGGCGGTCCTGGCGATTCTTGGGTGCTTTCGAGATTCTCTCTACAATCTCGTAGCCCTCCACGACCTCGCCGAAGATGGTGTGCTTGCCGGTAAGCCATTCCGTGTTGGCTACCGTGATGAAGAATTGCGAGCCATTCGTATTCGGTCCGGAATTGGCCATGGCGAGCTTCCCGGCTTTGTCGAAGCGATGGGGCGAACCTTTCGTTTCGTCCTCAAACTGGTAGCCTGGGCCGCCGAAGCCCGTGCCCATCGGGTCTCCGCCTTGAATCATGAAGTCCGGAATGACGCGGTGGAAGATCGTTCCGTGATAGAGAGGGTCTTTGGTTTTCTTGCGCGTCGTCGGATGAGTCCATTCGCGCTGGCCTTCGGCGAGTTCAATAAAGTTGGCAACGGTCTTGGGCGCGTCTTTTTCGAACAGGCGACAGACGATCGTGCCCTCACTGGTTTCAAATAAGGCGTAGGTGCCGGGTGTACGGGTCATAGGTTCCCTCCGATTAATATAAGTGTCCGCTCGCTTCGCCGCTTCTTTAGGATCCCGGCTTGGCTGCCATCGGCTTGCCGGCCGCTGGTTTGTCGGCCTTGGCGCCGGCCTTATGGATTTCGATGTGCGTAATCTTGACGGGGCTGTTGGGCATGTCATTGGCACCGCGCGGCATGCGGGCAATTTTCTTGACCAGCGTGACCGCTGCATCATCACACTGGCCAAAGATCGTGTAGCCGCCGTTGAGGCTGGGGTAGGGAACTTCAGTGATGAAGAACTGCGAGCCGTTGGTGCCGGGTCCGGCGTTTGCATAGGCAAGGCGCCCGGGGCGATCGAAGCCGACGCTGCCTGAGGTCTCATTCTTGAATTTGTAGCCGGGATCGCCCGTTCCGTTGCCGGCGGGGTCTCCACCCTGAATCATGAATTCTGGGATCACGCGGTGGAAGATCGTGCCGTCATAGAGAGGGACGCCATGCTTCTTTGCTTGCGTAACCGGGCTGGTCCAATCCTTGGTGCCTTCGGCGAGGCCGATGAAATTCTCGACGCCGATGGGCGCTATCTTGGGAAACAGCGTGCAATGCAGATCGCCGGACGTGGTGTGGATGATGGCGACTGGGTCGGTAGCTTGAGCAGTACTGAGGATGCAAGCGGCAGCAATCAGAACAAGCACAGAAAGAAGAGTTCGCATGGAGGCTCCTGTAAATTGTGTTGGCAAACTATCAATTGTACGACAACGATGCCGCCTGCTTCGTCTGCATTTCCCGGCTCACGCGCTCGGCTTCGCCCAGCACTCGCAGAATGTTGCCGCCAAGAATTTTGCGAATATCGTCGGCGCTGTATCCCCGGTCGAGCAGACCCTGAGTAATTTTAGGAAGGTCGGCGGCGGAATCGATTCCTGCCGGAGTGGCTCCGCTCACGCCGTCGAAATCCGAGCCGAGGCCGACGTGATCCACTCCCGCAACTTTCGCGATGTGGTCGATGTGGTCGATCAACGAACTGAGTGGAGGGCGTGGGATCTTGGCGGCCCACTCGCGCTCGATTCGCTCGGAATCGAGATAGGTCGGCGTTTTGCCTTCGGCTTTGAGTTTGTCGGTGTAGGCTTTCACCGCGGCGTCCCGGCCTTTGGCTTGCGCTTCGGCAGCTTTGCGGTAGTTCTCGTCAACGAAGGCGTTGTAGAAATTGACCTGAACGGCGCCTCCATTCTTGGCGACGGCGCGCAGCATATCGTCGGTCATGTTGCGTGGATGGTTGGTCAGAGCGCGCGCAGACGAGTGTGACGCAATGACAGGCGCTTTGCTGACTGCGATCGTATCCCAAAAGGTCTTGTCGGCAACGTGCGAAATATCCACGAGCATGCCGAGCCGGTTCATTTCGAGCACGGTCTGCTTACCGCCTTCGGTGAGGCCGTTGTGGTGCTCGACCGTTGGGTTATTGATATCGCCGGATGAGTCGGCGAACTCATTCGTATTCGACCAGCTCAGGGTCATGTAACGCACGCCGAGGCGGTAATAATCGCGCAAGAGGTGGATATCGTTCTCGATCGAGTGACCGCCTTCGATTCCCATCAGGGCGGCGAGTTTGTGTTCGCCGTGGGCGCGCTCAATGTCGGCCACGCTGAAGGCCATCATCATGCGGTCGGGGTGGCGAGCGGCTTGTTCATAGACCGAATCAATCAAATCGAGCGTGTGCCGTGCGAAGTGCCCTTGATTTGTCTCCGGATCGACCCAGATGGAAAAGAACTCAGCGCCCAGATTACCGGCCTTGGCTTTGTCGAGACTGATGTGGCCGTGATCGTTTGGGTCGGTCGAGCCGATGTCGTAGTTTTCGTCCAGGAAGCGCTGGGGCGTGTCAGCGTGTGTGTCGATTACGATGGCCGAGGCATGAATCTCGCTGGCCTTGCCGCTGATCGTTTGCGCGAGGGCGGGTGGAACGCGGGCGAATGCGAGGACAAGAAGGAGTGCGAGAGGGAAGAGCGTTCGCAGCCGAAAAATCATGTGGAGAGGAATTGTATAACGGTTGGGTGTTTGCTGGTTGGTATCGGACCCCCCTTAGGGCGGTCTTTTAGAATCAAAGATTTGGCGTCGAATTTCCCGCAGATCTTTGAGAAATAATGACTTACGGATAAGATATTTATAATTCAATGATTTACCGTCCATTCCTTAAAGTAGGGAAGGCTGGCGTCAGTTTGAGGCTACGGTGTCGATTGTATTGTCGGCAGGATGAGGCGGGAAGAGGGTTTGCGTCTGTCGCCAATCTTCGTAGCGGTCGGAAACCATGATATGGAAGCACCAGTGGCGGCGTTCTTCCTCGGGCTCGACCAGGCCGAGAGCGCGAAGGTAGAAGAGGTAATACTCGACGAATCGGATTTCTTCCTTGGTTAGTCCGCGGCGCTGCAGGTCGACGGTGATGCCGGCCAGATGGGAGGAAGCGGTCTCACCTTCGGCAGGCGCGGCGTTGCGGTTGCGCCGGCGCAGCTTCTTCTGCACTTTCACGGTTCGGACAGCCGAGTTCAGCTGAATCTGGTCGTGGAACCGGTTGTAATAGACTTCCGAGAGATCCTGGACAAAGTCGCGTGCCCAGGGCCGACAATAGCGTCGAGAAGGATCGAGGCCGTGTTCGATTCGTAGCGTTTCGCTTTCTTCGATGGGAACCAGTTCGTGCGTGGCTTTTAACTCTTCCAGTTGGTCCTCATCGACGATGCGGGGAAGCTGGAGGCGGTCGATTTCTTCGTTCTGGCGGAGCAGGGAATCGTGCGACGGGCGGAAAAGCGGATTCCAGAGAACGCGCCTCAGATGGCGCAGAGGGTGATGTGGGTGGTGGTGAGGGTTGACGTTATGGAGTCCAAAGGCGGTGCCGCGCGCGCCAGCCAGAAAGGCAATCAGCGCAAGCACCATCATCCACCGCGTTGTGGAAATCCTCGGCTCTTGAATCATAGACGAAGCGCCCTTGGCGCGGGGGAACCCCCCAATATTCCAAGAGGAGTTGTCATTCTAACCCACAGATGAACGATTATGTAAAGCAATCGCTCGAAATGGCGTAACGAAAGAGAGTTACCAGTAACAGTTACCACGGCTGGTTCGGGTCTCAGTGGCACCGCGTCACAGGAAACCCAACCCTAAAGCCCAAAAACCAAAGGCAACAGCCAACAGCCAAAAGCGAACCGCCTACTTCCTGAACAAGTCTACGATTGCCTGCTTCATGACTTGCCCGCCCACCTCCGCGATGGACTTGGTCAACGGTATGTCCTTCGGGCAGATTTCTACGCAGTTTTGGGCGTAACCACACTCCTGGATCCCGCCGTCTCCCATCAAAGCCGTCAACCGCTCGCGCTTCAGGGCCGCACCCGTAGGGTGCGTGTTAAACAGCCGCACCTGCGAGATCGTGGCCGCTCCGACGAAGCCAGTGCCCTCCGTAAACTGCGGGCAGACTTCCATGCAGCAGCAGCAGGAAATGCAGCGCGATAGCGGATAGGCTTGTTCCTGCGCCTCAGCAGTCATCCGCGGGCCGGAGCCGAGGTCGTACGTGCCATCGACCGGTACCCACGCTTTGACCTTCTTCAGGTTCTCGAAAATCACGCTGCGATCGACGGCCAGGTCGCGCACCACGGGGAACTTCGACAACGGCTCAAGCTTGATCGGCTGCTCGAGGTGGTCGATGAGCGCCGAGCAAGCCATCTTGGCTTTGCCGTTAATCAGCATGGCGCACGATCCGCACACCTCTTCCAGACAATTTGAATCGTAGGTGATGGGCGTAGTCTTCTTGCAGTCATGGGTGACCGGGTTGGCCGCGATATCCATCAGGGCCGAAATGACGTTCATGTTCGGCCGGTAGGGAACCTGGAACTCTTCCCACGTCGCCGGAGCGTCGGGGGTGAGTTGGCGTTTGATCTTGAAAGTTACGGTTTTATTATTAGCCATTAGCTTCTAGCCTTTAGCTCCTAGCTCAATCAATCGGCACGAGTGGAACTCGTGCCCTTCCTGGTTCCCAATAACCACGCGTCAATACTTCCTCGGGCGCGGTGGAATCAGCTGCGCGTCCACCGGCTCAAACTCGAATTTCGGCTCGTCCGCATCTGGCGCAAACGAAGCCTTTGTTGTCTTCATCCAGTTCTTGTCGTCGCGCTCGGGGAAGTCGGGCTTGTAGTGCGAGCCGCGCGACTCGTCGCGCATCGCCGCTCCCTGCGCGATCACCCGCGACAGTTGCAGCATGTTGTAAAGCTGGCGCGCAAACGCCACCGTTGTGTTCGCCCACTGCGTCCGATCACTTAGATTGATGTTGCGGATGCGCTCCAGCAGCTCGACTACCTTGGCGTCGGCAGCCTGGCAGCCTTTGTTGTAGCGGATGACGGTGCATTCCTTGGTCATCACGTCGCCCAGTTCGCGCCAGATCGTAAACGGATTCTCGGTGCCGTCCGCCTTCATCAGACTGTCGTTGATTTCCTGCTGCCGCTTGCGCTCGGCCTCGAAGTGTCCGTTTGAAGGCGCCGCTTGTAGATTCTTGGCGTATTGAACGGTGTTAGGCCCAGCGACGAACCCTCCGTAGATGCACGAGACCAGCGAATTCGCGCCTAACCGGTTTGCGCCGTGGTATTGGTATTCGGCCTCGCCCGCCGCGTAGATGCCCGGGATGTTCGTCGCCTGCTTGTAATCGATCCACAATCCGCCCATGGTGTAGTGCATGCCGGGGAAGATCTTCATGGGCACATCGCGCGGGTCGACGCCGACAAACTTTTCGTAAATTTCGAGGATGCCCTCAAGCTTGCGATCGAGAGTCTTGCGGTCAATGTGGGTCAGGTCGAGATAGACCATCGGCTGGCCGTCGATGCCGAGGTTGTGCTTGAAGATGACCTCGAAGATTTCGCGGGTCGCCACATCGCGCGGGACGAGGTTGCCATATTTCGGATACCGCTCTTCGAGGAAGTACCAGCGCTCTTTCTCGGGAATGGACTTGGGATCGCGCTTGTCGCCCTGTGTTCTGGGCACCCAGACGCGCCCGCCTTCGCCGCGCGCCGATTCCGACATAAGCCGCAGTTTATCTTCACCGGGGATGCAGGTGGGGTGCACCTGGATGAATTCGCCGTTCGCGTAATAGCAGCCTTGCTGATAAAGCGCCGATTGCGCCGAGCCCGTGCACACCACTGAGTTCGTGGACTTGCCGAAGATCGCGCCAATGCCGCCGGTGGCAATGATGATGGCATCGGCAGGAAACGTACGAATCTCCATCGTGCGCAGGTCCATGGCGCAGATGCCGCGACAGATGCGCCCGCCGTCGAGCACGGCGGAGAGAAATTCCCAATGCTCGTACTTTTTAACTTTGCCTTCAGCCTCGTAGCGGCGCACCTGCTCGTCGAGCGCGTAAAGCAGCTGCTGGCCCGTGGTAGCGCCCGCAAAAGCTGTGCGGTTGTACAAAGTGCCACCAAAGCGGCGGAAATCGAGCAGGCCTTCCGGCGTGCGGTTGAAAGGCACGCCCATGCGGTCGAGCAAGTCGATGATGCCGGGCGCGGCGTCGCACATATCCTTCACGGGCGGCTGGTTGGCCAGGAAGTCGCCGCCGTAAATGGTGTCGTCGAAGTGCTTGTAGGTGGAGTCGCCCTCGCCCTTCAGGTTCTTGGCTGCATTGATGCCACCCTGCGCGCACACCGAGTGCGAGCGCTTCACGGGGACGATCGAGAACAGATCGCACTCGCCGCCCATTTCGGCGATCTTGATCACAGCGGCCAGGCCCGCAAGCCCTCCGCCAACGACGATGATTTTCGGAGCTGCCATCTTTGTGAGTCCGATCTTTTGCAAATGTTGGTTCCCGGGCCGGGCCCGGGGTTGTTTTACTTCAACTGCATCGCAACGCTTTCGGGTGCATTCGGGTCGAGCGGTTGCCGCGGCGTGCTCAGGAACCCGTACATACTGACCGCGCCAAGGCCAATCAGCCCAAGAGCCAGCAACAAGCACAAATAACCGAGGCGGCGGCGCGCCGTTTCGCCGGTCGTGATGCCCCACTTCGCGCAGAACAGCCAGATTCCGTAGCAGAAGTGCCACGACGCGGCAATGATTCCGATGGCGTAGAACACGACCATCACCGGATTTGCCAATTCTCCCTGCACCTTGGCGAACGACTGCATCGGGTGCGTCGGTAGATGCACACCGGTGAAGCGCAAATAGTAGGTGTGCTGCACCATGTAAATCAGCGCGATGATGCCCGTCCAGCGCTGCGAGGTGTAGAGCCAGTTCCCCTGCCACGGGTAGTCGCCGACGTTGGAATCGCCGCGCCACCAGATCCAGACGCCGTAGAGGCCGTGATAGAGGATCGGGATCCAGATGAAGAACAGTTCCAGCCCGACCACAAAGGGCAGGCTGTTCAGGAACTTCACCTGCGCGCCGTAGGCTTCGGGGCCCTTGAAGGCCTCATAGTTCGAGATGAAGTGCTCGAGCAGAAACGCGCCGATGGGGACGATGCCGGTCAACGAGTGCAGACGGCGGAGCAGGAACGAATTTCCTTCGCCCGCGCGAAGGGGAGCAACGCCGGGCTTGATGCGGGGAACGGCGGAAGCGGATGACGCCACGATGGGCTCCTCTGTGAGGTCGCTGTGGAACAAGCGAACCGGACATTATCGGTTCGTGTTGGAACACAAGTCAAGGGAACGTGCGTCACAGGTGAACGTGACGGCGGATACAGCACGATGCGACATGGTGCTGATGGGCGGCCGGCCCCGGCGCGTATAGGCGACGATGGAATGTTTCCGGAAACATCTGAAGCTGCTCCCGCCGGGGAAACACTCACCGCGGGATGGAGCGAAACCAATCCAGGAATGCACGGAATGCCGCGCCACGATGACTGTAATTAGATTTTTCCTCGGCACCCAACTCCGCAAACGTCTTCCCAATTCTTGGAAAGTAAAACAGCGGGTCATATCCGAAGCCGTTCGTCCCGCGGGGAGCGTCGAGAATAATTCCGTCCGCCGTGCCGCAAAACGTTGCCAGTGTTTGCCCATCGCGGGCGGCGGCGATCACGCAGACGAAACGCGCCCCGCGCTTTTCCGGCGGCACAGACGCCAACTCTCGTAGCACGCGCGCGTTGTTGGCCGCATCGTCGGTGTTGGTCTCGGCGGAATGCGGGTCGTCGGCGGCGTAACGCGCAGAGTGGACTCCCGGCCGCCCGCCCAGCGCATCAACCTCGAGCCCGGAATCGTCCGCCAGCACCAGTTCGCCAGCGAGCGCCCGGCTGTATTCCTCGGCCTTCTTGCGAGCATTCGCTTCGAACGTCAACCCATCCTCAACAACGGGGGGCAGCGAAGAAAATCCTGGAATGCCCGAGACTGTGATGCCGTCCCGGGCTGCTGCCCCGGCAAAGTCGCGCAGCTTCCCGGCGTTTGAAGTAGCAATGAAAACTGGGCAGAGCTTCACAATCTTGTCCTTAGGATTTGTCCTCGACTCTGGGAGGAGCCCGGGGCCCCAGCCAAGCGCGAATGGGATGCTCGGCGTTGCAAGTCTATTGCATTTCAGGGCGTCACGGCGAGATCCCATGCAGAGATGCCCCGCGGAATGAATAGACTTGGGGGTCTTGCATGCAGAACGGGACGAGAGGCGATGAAGGAACCTATTCGCTGACTCTGGCAGGTGTTCTCTGCTGGCTCAGGGCGTCGAGGAACTCCTCGTGCTCCATTCCACCGCCCATACGGAGCAATTCCAACAACGGATCCTCTGCGTTTCCATCCCCCGCGTCACCTTGGCTGAGATCAACGGCATTGGCGACAAGGGACCGGGGAGAAACTTCCAACTCGGGCTGCGCTCCGGGATGACCGGTAAGGCATTCGATGAAGCCAGCAACGTTCTTTCGCTGTTCTTCCGTGCGTGCCGGGAACTCAATACCCATGCCCTGGCTGGGGTGCATGACCCGGACCAGACCTTCCGCATGAATTTCCATGTCGGCCGCTTTCAGGCAAAGATCCACAGCCGAAGATTGGGGAAATGGAGATTCAGTTTCGACGTAACAGCCGCCCAGGCTCAAGTCGGTCAGCTTGCATTGCCTGATTGCGAGCGGTTCCTCCGGCCGGCCATTGTTCGAGTGCGATTTCAGCCATTCGCCTAGCTGTTCCCGCATCTTGGAATCCATGTCAAGAAAGCGGAGACCAACCTGGCCGGCAGGCGTAGTCCAGGCTACTTCTGCGTTCGCTTCGACGCGCAGGCCGTCCGGCAGTTCAAAAAAAACCTGCGTCAAAGAGGAAGAAGCCACCGGTTTGGCCGCCAGTACATCCATGCCCCCGGCGCTTACGTCGAGCAAAATGCCTTCGATGGAACTGTCCTGGTCCCCTCGGATCGTAACCGGCACCTGCACGGCAACGCGTGGGGCTTGGCGCCTCTCGCGCTTTAGGATTGCCGTTGCTGCGCTCAAGGTGGCGAGGGCTCGTTCTGCACTCACAGGTTTGGTCAGGACGAAGTGAGCCCCGCTCCCCAAGATTGCCCGAATCTGCCGTGCGTCCGCGAGCAAAGCTACGGTTACAGGAAGATTCCGACTCCCGCCGGCCAGCCGCCGGCAACTCTCCAGCATGTGAGACGCAGTCTCCGGATCCTCAAAGTCTACGATGACCTGGTCGAAGGACGCTTCGCTGAGTCGCGCAACCGCGGCATCCGCCGCGCTTGAACGGACGACGGCCACGTCCAGCTGTGCCAACACTTGAATCAGTGTTTCGGCAATCTGATCATCCTTCGACACCAGTAGAGCCTGTAGCATCATTGCAGATGCGCCTCCAGTTCGTTTTGCGGCTACGGCCAGCGCGGGGTCGTGCTGCGCCCCGACTTTACGGTCGATGCCGACTGAGCGCCGGCTTTGGCAGCCATCGTATTGTTGTCATCCTCGACTTCCGCCAGCACGGCGGTGTCGTCTTCGGATTCGTTTTCGGCAAGCAGAGGCGCAACTTCGCGCAGTTTCTCGGCTGCCTCCTGCAACATTTCAATCTGTTTTCCCAGTTGCGTGTACTGCGCCTGTTTGCGGCGCAGAACCTCATGGATGTCCTTCATTAGAACCCCCTGCGCTGAATTTAGGTTTGGAAGGGGAAGAGGTCAATCCGAAAGGCACGATAGGCAGTTACGCGCGTAACCGCTCGCGAGGTGATGATTCAGCCGGCATGTCAAGGCCGGTGAGATTGGATCTTGCGCCGGCAAAATTGCGGACGAACAATTTAAAACCCCGCCTTTCGGCGGGGTCATGAGCGAGTGGCGTCAATTGGAAAACGACCGCGACTATGCCGACTTCCTGCGACGGAAAATTCCGGCGATGCCGACGAGGCCAGTTCCTAACAGTCCAAGAGTACCGGGTTCCGGGGTTGACGCCAGCGTCGTAGTGCCGCCCGTAATGTGCGCAACGCCCTTGCCCAGTTGGAAACCGGTTGTCGCGAAATACTGTGTTGTTGTGCCCGTTGCTTCGTGCCCGTTGGCCAACATGCCCTTTACGTTTCCGGTCAGGGTGAAAGTGAGGCGTTTACTGCCGGGAGCCGAGGTCAGGGTCCAATCGATGGGGCCGACAAAGGCTCCGGTGAAAACAGCCCCTCCCTTTTTGCCGCCGCGCACGATGTCGAACCAGGAGCCTGTCGCCGAGAAGGTGCCGCTGCTGGCAAGCGAGGTGCCTGAAAAAGCGCCGGTTCCAAAGCTCACATAACCGAGCGAACCGCTTGGTTTGGCCACGGTTCCGTTAAAGGACCTCATCTCCGAATGCGTTGAGACAATACCAGCCATCGACACCGAAATCGTGCCGAACTTGTTGGTGACATCAATTGTGTCTGCCCACGCCGCGATAGGCAGCGCCACTGCAAGCAATGCAAGAATTACCACTCGCCTCATGTTGTGTTCCTCCCAATGTATTGACTGCTTAAAGGACTCCAACTCGTGCTCAGAGTCCTACCATGGAGGGTCATGGCACCCCAACTCCCGACCTGCACTTCCGCTTCCAAACCGCCGTTTGCCCTACACCGCTTACTTTGCAGCGACTTAGGATGATATCCCGCGCTCACAGCCCAAGTGGAGGTGCAATTCTGTGCACACCAGAAACATTCGCCTTCCCTAGCTCACGTTTTCTAACCCGATCACTTACCTGGGTTGCGACTCGATCATCGAGCCTCGACAGGAAGACGCTGGGCTTTTTTTTCAAACGTAAGGGGGATTCCATCCGGACGTAAGATCATGTTACCAAAGACGGTGTATTTCGGTAATTGGCTCCCTCAGGCTATGGCCCTCCGTCGATCGTGGGATTCCGCTTCGCCAAGACACGCCGTATTGTCGAGATGAGCAGTTCTGGGGGAGGGCTGTTCGGGCGCCCCGTGATTCTTAACGAATCCGGGGCGCTTCTTATTTTGCGGGATAACTCGAATTTGGTCTTTAACAGGTTACGATCAAGGCAGATTCAACTTCGCGAGGCGACTGACTCTTTCCCAATCCGGCCGGACGATGACAACAATCTTACCTGTCTCCTCGCCGTCGAAACGAGCGAATCACACGGCTCCAGTCATAGTGATGCAATCGTCAAGAGTACGGGTAAAAGATGAAGAACAACGCGGATAGCACCGTCAAAACCCACAGCGCCGGTCGAATCTCTTGCAGCCGCCCTGCAAACAGCTTGCACAGAGGATATAGGACAAAGCCGGCAGTCATGCCAATTCCCACGTTATAGCTGAACGCCATCAGGGCAATCACTCCAAATGCCGGGACCGACTCGGTGAGGTCGTTGAAAGGAATGCGCGTGATCGGGGTCAGCATGAGCAGTCCCACGAAAATGAGTGCGGGTCCATAAGCCTGCGGAGGGATAGCCGAAATGAACGGCGCAAAGAACAATGCGCCGACGAAGCACAGTGCCGTAACGACCGACGTCAATCCCGTTCGTCCGCCTGCCTCAACGCCAGTCGCTGACTCAATATACGCACCCGAGGTGGTGGTTCCGATTACAGCGGCAAAGGTTGTTGCCAGGGCGTCGGCCATCATCGGCCGCTCAATCTGGGGCAGATTGCCGTCTTTGTCCAGGAAGCCCGCCCGCGCCGAAACTCCAATCAGAGTCCCCATGGTGTCGACGAAAGCCATGACCAGAATAGTCAGGACCACAGGGAAGAAAGCCCAACTGAGAAGGCTATGCAAGTCAAACTGGAAGAGGACCGGCTGAAGGCTGGGCGGAAGACTTACCCACGCCGTCGGTGCAGGCGAGACCCGGGTCACAAAGCTGAGCACCGCCGTCGCCAGAATTCCCGTAAGAATTGCGGCCGGAAAACGGCGAATGGTGAGCACAGTAATAAGCAGGAAGCCAAAGATCGCCAGCAGTACGGCAGCCGAAGTAAGATTGCCCGGACGCACAGGCGCCCCAGGAGATCCGATGGCAACAATCCCGGTCTGATTCAACCCGATGAACGCGAGAAACAAGCCAATCCCAACCGCGTAGCTGTAGCGCAGCGTCGGCGGAATCGCATCCACCATCCACTGGCGGAGCCGGAAAAGCGTCATCACGATGAAAAGGACTCCCGCCACAAACACGGCTCCCAGCGCGCTTTGCCACGTATAGCCGAGAACGTGAACCACCGTAAACGCAATGAAAGCGTTTTCGCCCATGTAAGGACCGATGGCGAAAGGCCGGTTGGCATAGAACCCCATGAGCAGAGTTCCGAAGATGGCTGTGAGAATCGTCGCGGTCAGCGATGCACCAACTGGCATGCCGGCGGTTTTGAGAATGGCCGGATTGACGGCCACGATGTAGGACATCGTGAAGAACGTAGTGAGTCCGGCGACGATCTCGCGGCGGACGGTCGTTTGATGCCGAGAGAGTCCAAAGAACTGTTCCAACCAGCGATTCAAGTCTCCCCCATGCTCTGGAAGACAAAATTGTACATTTGCGCAGGGAAGAATGGATTGGAAGCGAACGCCTCCGTGTACGCTGTGGTGGTCGCCTTTTCGTCGCCCGCAAAGAATCCAGAAACGCTCAGCCACAGAGGCACGTTATGGCGGCGATCAGACCTTCCGGAGTTCGGCCAGAAATTGCGGGTCAATATTTCCACCGCTGATGACGGCCACGTTAGTGGTCGTTTGTGGCAACTCGGCCGAATGAAACATGAAGGCTGCGACCGCAACGGCGCCGCTCGGCTCGGCGACTGTCTTCGGATTCCCGCTCAGGGCGCGTGTGGCCTCGCGAATTTCGTTTTCCGTCACGCTGACGATTTCGTCCACATACACGCGAATGTGCTCAAAATTGATTTGCCCCACGCTTTGCGTGCGCAGCCCGTCGGCAAGCGTTTGCGTCACCTGCTCGGCGGAAAAGGAGACAATATGGCCCGCCTGCAAACTCGCACGCGCATCGCCAGCTAGTTCCGGCTCAACCCCGATGATCTTGACCCCGGGCTTCGTTAGCTTGATGGCGGCCGAAATTCCACTGATGAGTCCTCCTCCGCCGACCGGCGCGAGCACGGTCTCGACCACGGGCAGGTCCTCGATGATTTCGAGTCCCACCGTGCCCTGCCCGGCGATGATTTTCTCGTCGTTATAGGGAGGCACGATTACATACCCATGTTCGGCGGCAAGTTGTTCGGCGCGCAGGCGTCGTTCCTCGCTGCTCGGGCCGACCGTCACAACTTCGGCGCCCAGAGCGGCAGTTGCTTCAAGCTTGTTCCTCGGAGCGCTCCCGGGCATCACAATGACCGCCTTCAAACCCAGGGCGCGCGCGGCATAGGCCACGCCCTGTCCATGATTGCCGCTGGAGTATGAGATGACGCCGCGCCGGCCTTCTTCATCGCTTAGAGAAGAAACTTTGTTGTAAGCACCGCGAAGCTTAAAAGCGCCGATAGGCTGCAGGTTCTCCAGCTTGAGGAAGAGCTTGCGCTTGGCGGTGACGCCGGTCCACTCAAGGAGCGGCGTGCGGACGGCGACGCCCTTGAGTAGAGACTGCGCTTTCTTGATGTCGTCAAGGGTGACCATTCCCGTGGCACGCCCAGCCCGCCTGATAAGTTTCAGATCTCCAGTATCACCGGCATAATCAGCGGTCGCCGCTGCGTTTGCCGCGAGATATAGCGCTTCAGGTCGGTGCGGATCTTTTCCTTGATCACGCCGTAGTCGGCTTTCTCTTCCGCGCTTGAAGAATCGAGAGTCTCCATCACGATCTCCCGGGCGCGCTCGATCATTCCGTTTTCGCCGGGAGCAAATCCCCGGGTGACGATTTCCGGTGAGGCCTCGACCTTTCCAGTGAGCTTGCTGATGGCGATGATGGGCATGACGAAGCCATCTTCGCTCAAGTGACGGCGGTCCTTCATGACCAGATCTTCGACCACGTCGGTGCGCGAGCCGGAATCGATGCAAACGCGGCCAACGTTTACCCGGCCGGCTTTGCGCGCCCCGAGTTCGTCAATCTCAAGAACGTCTCCGCTTTCGATCAGCATCACATTGCCGACAGCGCCGCGCATGGTGCCCGCCAGTTCGGCGTGCAGTTTGAGTTGCCGATATTCGCCGTGAATGGGAATGAAATATTTCGGCCGGACCAGGTTGATGATGAGTTTCAGCTCTTCCTGGCTGGCGTGTCCGCTGACATGCACGGGCGGATAGGAACCGTCGTCGTAGATGACGAAGGCCTCGCGGCGGAACAGGTGGTCCACCATGCGATAAATCGCCTTTTCGTTGCCGGGAATGATGCGCGAGGAGAGAACGACGGTGTCGCCCTTTTCGATTTTGGCGTGCTTGTGATTATCAACTGCAGCGCGCGAAAGCGCCGACATCGGCTCTCCCTGGGTGCCGCTGATCATTACGCACACTTTTTCCGGCGGGAAGTTTTTCATTTCGCCGGGGTGGATCAGCGTGCCGTCGTGGATCTGGATGTATCCAAGGTCTTCAGCGATTTCCGACGAACTGTTCATCGAGCGCCCGATGAAGCAAACTTTGCGGCCATGTTCCCAAGCCATGTCCACCGCGAGCTTGATGCGATGAATCGAAGACGAGAAGCAGGAGATAAAAAGACGGCGCTGGGTGCGGGCGAATATCTCTTCGAACTTGCGACGGACAGCACGTTCGCTGGGTGTATAGCCCTTGCGCTCAACGTTGGTTGAATCCTGCAGCAGCGCGAGCACGCCTTGTTTGCCATACTCGGCGAAACCGTGCAGGTCAAAGAGCCGGTTGTCGGTAGGCGTGGGATCAACTTTGAAGTCGCCGGTATGCAGCACAACACCGAGCGGGGTGTGAATAGCGAACGCGACACAATCGACCAGACTGTGCGTTACTTGCAGCGGGTGAATGGTGAAAGGGCCGATTTGAAAACGTTCGCCGGGGCGAATCTCGCGCAGGTCGGCATCATCCAGCAGTTGATGCTCCTCGAGTTTGTCCTCGACGTAGGCAAGCGTGAACTCGGTGCCCCACACGGGAACATTGAGTTCGCTGAGAATCCACGGAAGCGCGCCAATGTGATCCTCGTGGCCGTGAGTGAGGATGATGGCGCGTACCCGCGCGCGATTTTCGAGGAGATAGGAAATGTCGGGGACGACGATGTCCACGCCCAGAAGCTCGGCTTCCGGGAACATCAGGCCGGCATCGACGACGATAATGTCGTCTCCCCAGCGGATGGCCATGCAGTTCATGCCGAACTGCCCCATGCCGCCCAGCGGAACAATGTGAAGTTTACCTTTTGACATTCGAATAGATGATGCTAGCACAGTGCTGAAATCACAGGTGTTTACGGGCGATGCGACATACGGAGGGGAACGCCGCCTTACGCTCACGCTTATGCACCGCAACCGCCTGATAAACTCCAATCAGAATGGCGGAGAGCGAGAAAAAGTCCTGGCTGCGGCGGCGGGCCGAAGGCGCGATCCGCAAAGGGCTGACGCGCGCTTATGAGACAGTCAAGGTCGATCCGGATCGCTTTCTGTTTCAGCTGCGCGCGGCCTACGGTCTGCCGATTGTGACCTTTCGGGGCGTTTATTCGGTGGAGATGTCGAGGCTCGACGACGTAGCCGAATCGGTGATTCGCGGCGGCATGAAGCTGGCCGCGGCCGAAGGGGCGGGATTTGGCCTGGGTGGAATCATCACGATCATGCCCGACCTCGGGATTCTCTCGGCAATTACGATGCGGACGATCCAGAAACTGAGCCTGATTTACGGATTTGAGATGAACACGGACGACGAAATTGCCGAACTCTGGATCGCGGCCGCGAGCGCGGCCGGAGTAGACATCAGCCGCGAGCTGCTGGAAAAAGAAGTGGTCAACCGCTTCGTGCCGAAAGTGATTCAGCGCATTGCAGCCCGAGCCAGTGCTGAAGTCGTGGAAAAGTGGGCGGGACGCTTGATTCCGATTACCAGTTCCGCGATCGGCTGCGTACTGAACTACTATTTTGTGCGCGCCTGGGGCCAGCGCGCGCTGGCGCATTTCCGAAAGAGGCACATGGAGGCGCGGACGCGGTTAGCGGCGGAACAAGAGCGGCCGCCAGCTCCGCCTTCGGCGGCTGGTTTGCCGTGAGGTCGCGAATCGCGAAACTCAAACAATCGCGTTTCTACCTCAGCCACTCTTCCAGCTCTACGCCGCGGTCGGTTTTCTCGTCACGATACTTCACAATCACGGGCGCATAGAGAGACAAATTCCAGTCGTCCGATTTGCCTTTGCCCTTGGCGACCGCTCTTGAGCCGGGGACGACCACGGCATTCTCGGGAACTTCGAGCGGATGGTCGGCCGTCGCCCGATAAACTTCGCCGCGTACCAGATCGTAAAGCGGCGTGGAACGCGTCAAAATCGTTCCTGCTCCCAGCACGGCGCGGGCCCGCACCCGCGTTCCCTCGTATACGCCGCAATTTCCGCCAACCAAAACGTCGTCCTCGATGATCACCGGGGCTGCGTTGACTGGTTCGAGCACGCCTCCGATTTGGGCGGCAGCGCTCAGATGGACGCGCTTGCCAATTTGCGCGCACGAACCGACCAAAGCGTGAGAGTCAATCATTGTGCCTTCGTCAACGTAGGCGCCGACGTTGATAAACATCGGCGGCATGCAGACGACCGACGGTGCGACATAGGCGCCTTCACGGATTGACGAGCCCCCTGGCACGAGGCGCACGCGGTCGGCAGGTGTGAGTCGGCGGGCAGGGAAGGTGTCCTTGTCGACGAAGGAGAGGACGCCGCCGTCGGACATTTCTCTGATCTCGCCAAGACGGAAGCCGAGCAGGATGCCTTGTTTGACCCATGGGTTGACGACCCAGCGCGATTGGCCGTCAGGCATGGCGATCTTTTCGGCGGCGCGAAGTTCGCCACGCGTAAGGCCCGAGCGAAAGTCGCCGAACACTCGCAGAGCCGCTTCGCGGTCAGCGATGGTCGAAGCAGCAAATAATTTTTCAATCGCCGACTTCAATTCAAGGGAAACACGCATGATGAAGCTAGCAAGTGTAAACGCTGACAGAGCTAGAAGCTAGCGGCTAGTAGCTCTCCTATGCCACGCACTTGCATTCGCTGCGGATCAGCACTCCCGGCATCTGATGCGTGGCTTCGCGGGCTTCGGCCGCATTGCTGTAAGGGCCGTGCCAGCGGGAGCGATCGGGATCGTGGCCGGCGGGTCGTCCCTTGCCGGAACTGCATTGTCCGCAGGAGGCGCGATGCACGATCACCTTGTGCGGGCCCGCCGCCCAGCTTTCGTAAACATAGAACTCGACGGCAGCGGCGGGAGCGGCAGGGCGAGCCAGCACTCCGACCTCGGTCGCGATTTTCTGAAGTTTCGACCGCGTATCGCGCCGCATGGGAAGCAAGGGGAGGCGGTAAATTTCCTGGATCTTGCCCATCATCGCGAGGACGGCCTTCACTGGCAGCGGACTCGATTCGATAAAGTTCGCCTGGATGAGCGGAAGATACTTGCGGTGAAGCGTGCGCGCCGTTGGCCAATCATTGTTCAGCGCAGCCCGCGTCATCTCGGTCATTTCGTGAGGGATCTCGTTGGATGCAACCGACACAATGCCAACTCCGCCGAGCGCGATGACCGGCAGTGTTACGGCATCGTCGCCGGAGAAAACAGCGAAAGTTTCCGGCACCAGGTTCAGCACTTCGGCGATCTGGGTGATGTTGCCGCTTGCTTCCTTTACGCCGGCAATGTTTGGAACTTCGCTGAGGCGCGCCAAAGTCGCAGGCTCGATGTTGGCGGAGGTCCGGCCCGGAACGTTGTAGAGAATGACAGGCTTTTCGACCGCTTCGGCGATCGCGCGGAAATGACGGTATTGGCCTTCCTGCGTCGGCTTGTTGTAATAAGGCGACGCGGTCAGGATCGCATCCACGCCGGGGCGGGCAGCGACCTCTTTCGCTTTGGCTACCGCGTCCTGTGTTGAGTTCGAAGTTGCGCCTGCCATGATTGGAACACGTCCGGCTGCGACTTCGATGGTCACGTCAATGACGTGCAGCCACTCATCGTGAGTGAGTGTGGGGGTTTCGCCCGTCGTGCCGCAGGGAACCAGGAAATCGATGCCCGATTCGACCTGCCAGGCGACCAGATTGCGCAACGCAGTTTCATCAACGGCGCCGTCGGGGGTGAACGGCGTCACCAGGGCAGTACCACAGCCTCGGAGTTGCATGGGATAAGGATAACGCCAATCGCAAACGCCTGCATGAGGGGGTGTTGACACAAGCAGCGATGATCGGCATAAGCCGTCAGAGGCGGGGATCTGCGCGCCGGGGTAGCCGAAGCGGCGGTGCCTACGTGAGTCGGGACACACGCGATTGGCTACAACTCTCGCCAAATATTGCGGAACTCGAAGAAGCCGGACTTTCCTTGCAGCCATTCTGCCGCGCGGACGGCGCCGTCCGCGAATCCGCGGCGGGATTTAGCGTCGTGACAAAGATAAATGCGGTCGGCGGGAGAATTGAAGACGACTTCGTGCATGCCCACGGCATCGCCTTCGCGAAAGGAAACAATTTCGAGTTCCTCGCCTTGTTCGCTGGACTCGCGAATCAGTTTCTGAATCGTGATCGCGGTTCCAGAAGGCGCGTCTTTTTTTTGCGCGTGATGGCGCTCGAAGATCTGGCCGGAGTATTCGTACTTGAGGGCAGCGCCGGCGGTTTGCGCGATCTCGAAGAACAAGTTCACGCCAATGGAAAAATTTGGACCGTAGAGAAAGCCCGTCTTTGCAGAAGAAACCAGATCGCGCAGACGCGGGAGTTGATCGTGCCAGCCTGTTGTGCCAACGACCATATTCTTTCCCGCGTGGATGCAAGCCTCGGCATTGGGAACGACGGCCGCGGGCACGGTGAAATCGATGACGCAGTGAAAGGGCGCGAGAAAGTCGGGGGTGAGGGCGCAAGCGTCGGCGTTTTCGACATCGCTCAGGGTGTCGACGTGATGGCGGCGTTCGCGGGCTACGTCTGCCACTAGAGCGCCGGTCTTGCCGCGGCCGAGGATAAGGAGATTCATGGGACCCCTTTCACCGCCGAGACGCCGAGACCGCCGAGACAATTTTTCAGGACTTTCTCGGCTGTCGGCTCATCTCATCCGGCTGGAGCGATTCTTTCAGGATGACAATGGTAATCAGAATTTGACAAGCTGGGAAGGGAGAGTCGCTTCTCGGTCTCTGCGGTGAACAATTACGCGAAGACTTCCGGGTCCGCATCGGCGAAGAATGCACGGTGCAAGCGCCGCACCACCTCGGCCGCATCGTCTTCCTCAATCACAAAAGTAAGATTAATTTCAGACGCGCCTTGCGAGATCATGCGGATTTTTACATTCTCCAGTAGAGAAAAAACTTTGGCGGCAACGCCGGGCGTGTCGCGGAGACTCTCGCCTACGAGGCAAACGATGGCCTTGCGGCCTTCATACTTCACGTCGGCGAGCTTGGCGAGGTCGGCGGCGAGAGCCGGAATCGCTTCGTTGGTTTCGGCGGTGACCGAGACGCTGACTTCGGAGGTCGAGACTACATCGACGGCGATGCCGTGCTGATCGAAAATCTCGAAAATGGATTTCAGGTAGCCGTGCACCAGCAACCGCCGGGGCGCTGCGACTTCGACAAGCGTTATCTTTTTCTTCAGCGCGATAGCCTTGAAAATGTTTTTGCAGTGAGGGGCACGCGCCGTAATCTTCGTGCCCTCGCACGTGGGGTTGTGCGAGTTCAGAACGAAAACCGGGATGTTCTGCTGTATCGCCGGCAAAACCGTCGCGGGATGCAGAACTTTGGCGCCGAAGTAGGCAAGTTCGGCGGCCTCATCAAAGCTGATGACCTTGATGCGGCGAGCGTCGGGGCAAAGGCGCGGATCGGTGGTCATCATGCCATCGACATCGGTCCAAATTTCAATGCGCTGGGCGTTCAGGCCGGCGCCGAAAATCGCGGCCGAGAAATCGGATCCGCCGCGGCCTATAGTCGTTGTAATTCCGGCGCGATTCGATCCAATGAATCCTCCCATGACCGGCACGCTTCCAGCTTCGATCAGCGGCGCGACTTTTTTGCGCAGGCGTTCGTTGGTCTCCTCGAATTGCGGGACAGCGCGCATGAAATTGTTATCCGTGAGCAGGCACTGGCGCGAATCGACATGCGCGCCGGACAAGCCGCGTGCCGTGAAAGCAGCAGCGACAATTTTGCTCGAGAGCACCTCGCCGAATGAAGCCACGTAGTCGTACGTTCGCGGCGTGATTTCGCCCACTGCGCCGATGCCGCGTAGAAGTTCGTCGAGATCCTCGAAGTCGGCGCCCAGGTTGCCGTGGAATTCGGTGAATAGCGCGGTGCCGAGGAGTTCGCCGGCAGTTTCGTAGTGGCGTTCGCGGAGGGCGCGAGCCATTTTGAGAGCGGTCTTGCGATCGCCACTCCCGGCAGCTTTGCCCATGGCGAGGAGGGCATCAGTAACCTTCGCCATCGCGCTCACGACGATCACCGGACGGTCTGCCAACCGACTCTGGACAATCTGAGCGACGCGATCGATAGCTTTGGCGTCCTGGACGGAAGTCCCGCCAAACTTCATGACGATCATGGCCGGGAACCCCAGTGGCCAGTGAGCAGTGGCCAGTGGCCAGTGGCCGGGTGGATTCCGATTGGCGCAGCAACGCCGCAGGCAGAAAGTTCACCACGGAGACACGGAGACACGGAGGGAATCCAAGAAGTTTGTTTTCCTCCGCGGCTCCGAGCCTCCGTGGTTAATGATCTCGTCATCCCAGATAGCCTTTGGCTTTTAGCAACTCCGCGTTCAGCAAGGCAGCCCCAGCGGCGCCGCGAATTGTGTTGTGAGAAAGAACCGTAAACTTCCACTCCAGAACATTGCAGGGGCGCAACCGCCCAACCGCGGTCGTCATGCCGCCGCCGAGATCGCAATCAAACCGTGGCTGGGGACGGTCCGGCGCCGTCATATAGATCACCGGGCGATCGGGCGCGCTCGGCAGGCGCAATTGCTGTGGCTCCGCCGTGAAATCATTCCACGCCGCAATGAGTTCTTCCGGCTTGGCCTTACGTTTCAGCCGCACCGAGACCGACTCAGTGTGCCCGTCCTCGACCGCGACCCGGTTGCACTGCGCGCTCATAGCAAACGGAGCGGAGACGACTTTGCCTCCGCTGAGTGTCCCCAGCAGCTTTTGTGTCTCCTCTTCCATCTTCTCTTCTTCGTTTTTAATGTAAGGGATGACGTTGCCAAGAATATCGAGCGAAGCGACTCCGGGATATCCCGCGCCGCTGACAGCTTGCATGGTGACAGCCATTACGCTTTCGAGTTGAAATCGGCGATGCAAAGGCGCAAGCGCGATCACCAGTCCAATCGCGGAGCAGTTGGGGTTGGTGACGACAAAGCCACCCGATGATCGGCGCCAGGATTGGGTCTCAATGAGCGAGATGTGGTCGCCATTTACCTCGGGAATGACAAGCGGCACATCCGTCTGCATGCGCAGTGCACTTGAATTCGAAACGACGGCGCAGCCCGCGGCGGCAAACTGCGGCTCGAGTTCGCGGGCGATGCCGGCATCGAGTGCTGCAAAGATGATCTTGGGAGCGCCCGCAGGGCTGGCTGGTGAAACGGTCATGTTGGCGATGCGAGCTGGAATGTTGGTCTTGAGCCGCCAGCGTGCAGCCTCGGCATAAGGCCGGCCTTCCGAGCGATCGGAGGCGGCGAGCCACGCCACCTCGAACCACGGATGATGCTCCAGCATTTGGATAAACCGCTGGCCGACGATGCCGGTAGCACCGAGAATTCCTACAGGAAGCTTATTGGGCATAAGTAAATTTTGATTCTATACCAGCGTAATTTGCGGATGAAATAACGAGAGAAGCGAGACAAAAATCATGCGCAATTCACGAGCGTCCGCTGCTCAGTTCGTGCGGAAGGAATTCATTCAGGGGGCCGAATTTGCGTTTTTCTGCGTAAATTCGCCAGCGGCGCCAGACGATGCGAAGACTTGCCATGATCGGGATGGATAGGTATACACCAAGAATACCGGCGATTTCAGCGCCGGCGAGAACGCCGAACAAAGCGGCCAGGGGATGCAATTCGACGCTGGCTCCCATAATGCGGGGAGAGATGACGTAATCCTGCACCATTCTCCAAGTCACCAGAAACAAGATCAGGAAAGGCCAGTGCGTGTAACCGGTGAGCAGCGCGACGACGACCATGGCAAGCGCGGCGACCAGCGGTCCGGCAACCGGCACGAATTCGAGCGCGCCGCCGGCGGTGCCGAGCATCAGCGCATAGGGCACCCGCATGATTCCGAGCACAGATGAGTAGACGACGAAGGAAAGGGCGGCGAGGATGAGCTGTGCGCGAATGAACTGCGCAAGCATCTGATTGAGATCGTGCAGAACATCCTGCAAGAACTCGCGCTGCGTTCGTGACTGGACAAGAGAAATCAGAACACCGTGGAAGTTGTGACCGTCGCGCAGGAAGAAAATAGCAAGGATGGGCACGAGAAACAACACCCAAACCTGCTGCGCGGCTTCGGCGACGCGGACGCCACCTCGCTGGGCGAATCGGAAAAGATCATCGCGGTGGGCCGTTATAAAACCCTGAATGCGGGATTGTGTAGCCTCGCTCCAGCCATGCTGTTTGCTGATAGAAGCGACGATCTGGCCGATCTGGCCCGAGACTTGGCCGCTGGTGGCTTTGTCCATCAGGCCGGGCAGGCTCTGCCCAAGGCGCGCACTTTGGCGGCTGATTCTGGGACCGGCGAAAAGAACAAACAGTCCCAGTGCGACCAGCAGCAATATATAGATGACGGCGATAGCCCGAGGACGGCTGCGAACCAGCTTCTGAACATGCGCTACCGCGGGATCAATGAGGTACGCAAACAAGATGGCAAACAGAAAAAGAATGAGAGTGCGCCGTGCAGCGTAAAGAAAGCCAAGTCCCACGGCGAACAACAAAGCCGTAAGTAAAACGCGCGACGTGCGTGAATCAAGAACTGTCAAAGGTCGTTCCAGAAACGCTGCGGTGAAATCCGCAGGCGTTTTCAATCCTCACTTTACCCTAGCAAAGGCGCGTCCAGCCCAAACAAATAATAACGAGTAGTAACCTTTGGCACTCGGAAGATGGGAGGTCAGTCGCGAATGACTTCGGTGTTGTCGCTCTCGATCCAAATGCGTACGAGTTTGAACTTTTCGTCCAGCCAGAGCTGCCACGCGCCAGCCTCGGTCTTGAGTTCGATTTTGTTGAATTCCTGCTGGTTGCCTTTAAAAGCGATCTTTTCGCGGCCCAGGAATTCGGCGCTTAACGGGGCCGAGGAGTGCTGGCGCGGATCCAAGGTCCCGAACTGAGCCCGCTGCTTCAGCGGACATTTCACCTGTCCATTTTCCTGCTTGCAACTCGCGGCCAGGAACTTCCAGACCAGGATTTCGCGATGAACGAAGAAATAATCATCGAGGATGCTGGTTGACGTCGGGAGCAAGTAAGGTTGTTCCTGTTCTTTGGCTTGCGGCCCAGAGCGCCACTTTTGATTGAGGAATTGATCGTTCGGGAGGACGACCGAACTGGCTTGCTCTGGGCTCATCTCTTTCCAGTCGTAGCGCCGGATCTCCCCGTTGGGGTTGAGATGCATTTCAGAGGATTGGACCGCCGCCGCGCCATTGGGATCGTTTTCGGTCTTGAATTCGGACTTGATCACGCTGCCGCTGCGGTCCTGAATCACGGAGAAGGTCTCCGTGCCGACGCGGTGGCCGTTCATGAAAACGCCAAACGAGCCGGAATCGACGGTTTGCTCGGTATGCTCCTTGTCATTCTCCTTTTCCTTGTCCTTTGGGCTGGGGACAGCCGAGGCGCTACCCCATGCAAGCAGTGGCACTATGACAAAACCGAGGAAACGGTATGAGAGCTTCAAGGTATTTCTCCTGTTCTAAGACTGCGTTGAAGAACTGGGTGTTGCGGGGCCAGGGGCCGGGAATTGACTGGAATTCGAAGGAACATCTCGGGAGGCTTCTGTGAGACGCAATGCAGCCTCGATCTCAGTGCAAATCGAAGCCGGCTCCCGACCGCGGGTTTCAATGACCACAGATGCTTCCCGATAAAACGGAATGCGTTCTCTATAGAGCCGGGCGAATTCGTCGTGGTCCTTCCGCATGGGCCGTTCTCTGCCATCGTGTTCGCAGCGGCGCCAGAGCTCGTCCACCGGTGCATTTAGAAAGACCGTTGGCCAATTGCGCAACGAGGCGCGGTTGCTTTCCACAGCGAACGTTCCTCCGCCGAGGGCGACTACGCTGTTCCGTCGAAGGGAGTTGGTTAGAAAGTCGCTCAACGCGGCGGTTTCGGCCGCGCGGAAGGCGGGTTCACCTTTTACACGAAAAATCTCCCGAATGCTCTGGCGTTCACGCTGCTCAATTTGTGCGTCCAGATCGAGGAAATCCCAGCCCAGACGGCAGGCGAGTTCCTGGCCGATGGTATTTTTCCCGGAACCCATGAATCCCACAAGAAACACAGCGCGCACTCCCATGGCGCTCCACGGCATGAGAGCAAGCCGGGCTCTCATGCGCCTCCGCTCCAATCGGAACTTTTTGTTATTTCAACGTTGCTTGAGGCGGATTTTACCACTGAATGAACGTAGGACGACGGCAGAAGCGGCCTTACCCACGGTACCAAAGAAGGCACGTCCTTCCTCAAAAGCCAAGTGGGAATGGCGGGGTTGGAGGGGGAAATCGTGCTGCACCTTGCCGAGAATAGAGTGGGCGCTGAAATCAGCGGAAGCATTCGCTGGGACAATGGCCGTGATGTCGCCCGTATGGGTCGTGAACTTGTAATCGCCGCCGGAGCCGAAGTCACCGTCGTAGAAAATCTTGCCGCTGCCGGAATTGGCCTTAACCAGCGGACCGGTGACCGACTTCATCGTGACGTCGCCGCTGATCGAGCCAATCTCCACGTGGCCGTCGCGCACCTCGGTCAAAGTGATTGGACCGCGCATAGTGTTCACGTGCACATGCCCGTTGCTCACATTGCGAATATCGACGACGGCGTCGGTCCCTTCCAGGCTGAGATCCCCATTGAGCCGCTCCGCCGACAGAGGACCAGTGGAGGAACGAAGGCTTAGCGTCGCGTCGGATGGGACGAGGAGTTCGTAGTCGATTCGGCCCGTCTGCTGGTCGGCGCCCTGAAAAAGATGAGAGATAATTTGAATGCGGTTACCGCTCTGCTGATTGTCGACTTCTGTCTTATCCGACTGAAGCGTCGCCACGACCACAACCTCATTGCTGGCGCCAGGTTTTACGGAAATGGCGCCGTATTGCGTGTCCACGGAGACATTCGGGTTTGGGCCCACTACATAGCGGAATTCCTTCTTAGTCTCGGCAACGGCAACGGAGACCAGACAGGCGGCCAAGACTACCATCACCACATTGCTGCGCGGAACTCTCTCCATAAAACGCCCCTTGGGTCCGGCCCGTGCCGTCCAACCCGTTATCTTACTGAATACGATCCAATGCCATTTGGTAGAGTAGCGCCTTCTGTTGGTACACTTCCATCAGATGTTGCCGTGCGTCCGCGTCTCCCGGGAAGCGCTTAATATATTCCTGCGTCTCGCGGATCTCCGCATTCACGGCGCGCAACTGATTCTCATATGTAGCGCGCATGCCCGGAGCGCGCTCCGAGACCTCACTTAGAAACTGCTCGTCCTCCGCATTTGCAGGCGCGGAAATTATGGGGGCCACCTTCAGGCTGCCCGCCACTTTTGAATTCTCTGTTGTCCGCCCAGTTGGCGGAAGAGGGAGATGCTGAGCCGATTGGGCCGCCTGTTTCCCGGTGGATGCCGATTGCGCCGGTTCCACTGGCTGCGCTGCGCGTTGATCTGCGGTCGCTTGCGTAGTTTGCGGCCCGGACGTCGCTGGCTGAACCACCGGCTGCTGCGCCGCGTGCGGAGCCGCAGGCACATTCTTTTGGTGCGTCAATTGGTAGGAACCCACCGCTAAGATTGCGCCAGCCACCGGCGCCAGCCACCAGGCATTCCAGCGGCGTGCGGCGGTGGGCACGAGTACCGGGCGCGCGGGAACTGCTTCGGGCTCCCGGATGATTCCCTCGGCGCGCAACTGGTTCGCGATTCCAACCCAGACCCGGGCCGGCGGTTCTGCGGTCTCCGCCAGTTCGTGGGCCTCGCTGGCAATCACCTTCAGCTCAGCGACCAACTCTGCGCATGCCGGGCAAGACTGCAAATGGAGCTGAAACTCCGTATCACCATCGCCGTCGATGACGTCAGACAAAACTCGTTCTACATCGGAACACGTCATAACACTCTCTCCCCGAGACCACAACTTGCCTTATCCAGTCTTGGCCTTTTCGGCTCTCATCGATCTCAGATAATCCCGCAGCTTCAGACGTGCTTTGTGAAGCTGCGACTTGCTGTTTCCAATCGAGCAGCCCACCATCTGGGCGATCTCGTTATGTTCGAAGCCCTCCACATCGTGAAGAACAAAAACCGTTTTGTAACCGGGCGGCAGCCGGTCGATGGCGCGTTCGAGCTGCATGCGTTCGATCGAGCCTTTCAGCTTCACGTCGTCCGCGCCAAATTCCTTTCGCGGCACTTCTTCGTCGGTCTCCAGCGTCTCTTCGAGCGATACCGAAGGCAATCCCTTCTTGCGCAGCTGCATCAGGACGACGTTGACCGTCATGCGGTGCAGCCAGGTAGAAAATGCGGATTCGCCTCGAAATGTGCTGATCTTGCGAAACAGCTGAAGGAATGCTTCCTGAGCTAGATCTTCGGCCTGCGGAGGATTGGAAACCATGCGCAAACATAGCGAGTAGACCCGGCGCTTGTGCAGTTGATACAGGATTTCGAATGCCGCCTCGTCTCCCTGTTTCGCCCGCTCAATCGCCTCAGCTTCTGTGATCCTTTGCTTCGGGTCGGTCAAGTTGACTTTTCCGGCCGCTACTCGATTCAGATGCGGCATTGAACTCTATTCGTTGTACTAATTTACACAAAGAGCGCGGCCAACGCGTCTCACAGGCTTTCTGGGGTCCAGAATACCAAAAAGCGTAGCCAATCGACGCCGATATCTCGATGAAACCGGCTGGCGTGGCCACTGATGTGACTCTGGTAACGCCGTGCTAGCGACATTTCCGCATCGGCTGCCGCTGTCGTTGCGACCGGCCCTGATAGGCCTTTCCAGCCGTTATTCTCTCTAACCCGTGTCCATGGGGTCCGGTTTCGCGCTCGTGGAGCAGGAAGGCGAAAAGGATGCCCATAAAGCCGAGGATTTAAAAGATCCACATTCCGAGGGCATAGCCGCCCGGGTTGTTCAGGCCGGCTGTTTGTTCTTTCCTTGCTCCAGCTTGCCGCCATGACGACGATCCGAGGCGAGCAGAAGGAAGGCGAAGATGAGTCCGGCCACGCCCAGGCACGCGAACATGATCTGCGTTGCCGTGTAGGTTCCGGTCGCGTCGCGGAGCTTGCCATTGAGGAGCGGGAAGAGTCCGAGGCCCATGTTCTGGATGGCGGTCATCAGGCCGAAGGCCGTGCCCACACGTTTCTCCTCGACTACAAGCGGAACCGACGGCCACATGGCTGCGGGAACGAGAACAAATGCTGCACCGAGCACGATCATGCTGGGAACCGGGTTCCAGTGGGTGAGGCCCATCACGAGGTGGGCGGGAATCAACATGAGGGAACCGGCCACCATCAACGTGGCGCGCTTGCCGATGCGGTCCACCAGGTTACCGGCGAAGGGCGCGAAGATCATGGACGCGAAGATGACGATGCTGGTAACTCCCGGCGCCGTTGAGAACATGTGCAGGAAGTTGTCAAATATCTGGGAGAGAAAGCCGCCGGTGGACTCGCTAACCAGCGGGATGCCCCACTTGTCATGGAACATGTCGGTGGCAAGGGCCGTGAAGGGGAAGATGGCGCTGTAGAAGGTGACGCAGAGCAAGACAACGTACCAGTAGGAAGAGTTGAACTTCCGTATGTCGGAGAACACTATTTTGTCGCCGCCCTCCGGTTTCGGAAGCGCGAGCACCTTCTCGCCATGAAGGTCCATGACGTTGTAAACCAGATTGCAGAGCACGGAGAACAGGCAGAAACCTGCCGCCGCCCAGAGTGCGACTCGGTAGCTTCCGAAATAGCGGGCGATGAGTTCTTCGGTATTGAAGCTGAAAAGAGTTCCGACACGGCTGATGGTGAGAGTGATGCCGAAGGCAAGCGCCAGTTCACGGCCCTTGAACCAGCGGCTGACGATCGCACTCTGCACCACGACCAGTGCTTCCGATCCGGCACCGAAGATTAACCGGCCGGCGAAGAGCTGCCACCGCGAGTGAGCCATGGCGACGATGGTGGCGCCCACCAGGACCAGCATGCAGAACAGGAAGCTCGAACGGCGCGGGCCGAGCTTGTCGTAAAGCATGCCCCCGAAGAAAACGATTAGGATGGCGGCCACGGAGTAGGCCGTGTAGAGATTGCCGATAGTGCTGCGGCTCAGATGCAGATCCTCAATGAGCGTGGGCGCGAGCGCTCCGATGCTGTCGTACGCAAAATAGCTTCCCAGCACAATCAGGCTGATGAACAACAGGATGGTGAAGCGGTAAGGACGTCCGGATGGGTGGAAGAATCCCAGGGAACCCGAAGCTGCAGCTTCAGAAACGGACCGAAGGCGTGACGGATCGGGGCCAACTGCGTCAACCATTCAGAACACATCCTCGGCGTGCTTCCGTCCTGAGGAAGCCGGCGCCAGCTTGTTATTTATTGAGAAAGACAACCGAACGAAGATAGCAGATTGGAGCGGATCCCGGGCTGAGAATGTGAGATGCGGGCTGATCGAGACGGGGAAATCGGGTGATCTTACGATCACCCGATCAACGAAGACTCCTACAGTTTCTCGGTCTTCCCGCGGTATTTCACAGTGCCATTGTTATCGTTCTGGCGGGTCACGTCGTCGTTGGTGTAGGCGTGACCAGCTTTGCGCATGCCTTTGCCTGCGCTTGCGGCGACAACGTCGGCGGTGTATTCGGAGCCCGTAAAGTACAACCATCCCTCGCGTGCTTCCTTGCGCGGGCCACGCTCATGCATGCCAGGTTCTTCCGGCATCGCATGCCGCATGCCACGCATTTCGCGCCCGACGGGCTCGGGCCAAAGATTAACTTCGGGTGTGGTCAACGGTGCGCCGCCCTGATACCACACGGCAGCGGTGTAATCCGAACTGGTAGACCCTTCAATCTGAGAAAGGGTCGAATTGGTGGCGCCGGCCACGAGACCAGTGGTGGCGTTACTCGCGCCCACCGGATTCGGGGACACAGTTTGGAAGGAAATCATTGGGGTCGTGACCAGAGGGGCAAAGGGACCGAATCCCCAGTACCCTGGGCCATAAGGGCCGGGAAACGGTTGTTGGCCGAATGCCGCAACTGCAACTACGAGCACCGCACACAGAACCAAATAGGGTCGCATACTGCCTCCACAGGGGAACTGCCTGTATCGATTCAGATGCAGTTTGCGTGCCAGTCCGCCGCCGCCGCACGAGGAGGAATGCACGGCGATTTCAGGGCGCCGTCGGCTAAATGAAGGTGTTGCGTCAAAGGCTGGGTTCGGATCGGGTGAAAACTAGTGCGCACATCCTGCAACGGGCCGACGCGATCTAGAGCCAGGTTTGGGGGAAGCCTGACTACGAATCGACCTCGACACTGGGATAGGTCTCGACGTATTCCTCTCCGTTGCAGCCGTAATATGCGACGGTTCGCGCCGTGAAGTCGACATCGTAACGCACAACGCCGGCGCGCCACGAAGCCACCAGGAACTCCGGAAACGTGCCTTTTCCGGCCTGATCCGTTCGTAACGCCGAAATCAGCGCCTCGCGGTTGAACGGGGGGACGTCCATTGTGCCGGTTGCTAATGGCGTGCCCTGAGTCACCACGGGCCCGTCGTTGGTCAGAAACAGGCTCTGGCACGCGGGTAGAAACCAGAAATTCCGAGTTACACCCGCGCGCCGCAACGTCTCCGCGAGGTAGGGAAAGCCGCCGACTCTAGGCCGGATCGCCAGAGCGCGTTTCTGGGCCGCCTCTAAGTTTTCGATGGCTTTACTCATGGAAGATTCTCCTTGGACTGCAAGATGAATGAAATGACTCTGAATTTCGCGGGCCTACTTGATCGGCACGCCTCTGACCCAGTGAAATTCAGGTGGGTTGCCAACCATCTCAGCGGTCTGCTTAATAATCTCGCGGCTGACCGTACTACGTACCGATATAGCGGGCGTACAAGCTGCGCGCAATTGCCGTGTCCGTCGTTCCCTTGATGATGGCCCGCCCATCGGGGAAGAGCGTAATCTCATATGGCTCGCGGACAAACTTAAGCACAAAGTCGTTGTGCCGGACACTGCCGAGCGGCTGCAAGCGAGCACCGATTTCAGCGAAATCAACCGGCCGCTGCCGCTCGTGGATCTGAACGGAATTCCTTCCGCAGAGGGTGATGTGGGGTCGACCCTCGCCTGCAAGGTGAACAAACTCACGCGCCCCGCAGACGCGGCATCCGGCGCGCGGAGAGTTGGCCTGCACCTCCGCCTGCTCATTCGACCAGACATCCCACGAAAGCAGAGTGCGTCGCATCTTGGACTGGGCGTCGACCACAAGCTTCAGAGCTTCGGTTGCCGCGAGCGATGCCACAAGGCCAACCGCAGAATTCAGAATGCCGGCAGTCTCGCAAGTTTCCAGTGTGCCGCGTGGAGACTCGGGGAAGATGCAGGCAAGGCAGGCAGTTTCGCCGGGCAGGATATTCATGGTCACCCCGTAACTACCGACAGCAGCAGCATAAATCCAGGGCACGGAATTCTTCACCGCGTAGTCGTTGATCAAATAACGCGTCTCGAAATTGTCGGCGCCATCAAGAATCAGATCGGCAGCGCCGAGCAGGGAATCGACATTTTGAGGTGTTAGATCGGCGACCTGAGGGTCAAGCGTGATTCCTGAGTTGAAGCGGGCAATCTGCCGCGCCGCGGCGATAGCCTTGGGCATAGACTGGCGGGCATCGTCTTCATCGAACAGCGACTGCCGCTGCAGGTTGCTGGGTTCAACGTAGTCCCGGTCGAGAATTCGCAGCGTGCCAACCCCGGCGCGCGCCAGCAACGACGCAAGAACCGAGCCCGTCGCACCGCAACCCACGATGACGACACGCGCCCGCCCGAGTTTTTGCTGCCCTTCCTCGCCAATCTCCTTAAGCAGGATCTGACGCGAGTACCGCTCTTCCAGTTCGCAGGCCCTTGCCGCCACGCTAGTCAGTTCCAAAGCGATTACCTTTCTTCAGCTTTCTACCAAGTATTATAGGTTCCGGTTGCAAAACTCTTCCTAGCGAGCAACGTGTGCCTTTGCGGAGATCATCAAAACGAAAAGGCGTCTCGGTCAACGAGCACAACGTAGAAGAGGGAGATTTGCGGCTCAAGCGCGCGGCGCCTGTCATCTGGCTGATGCTCGTTTCAGCCGTGGTGCTCGCCGCCTCAAGCCGGGCCGAGCCCGTGCCCCAATCCGCGCCGCAGTCCGAGCAACCGGCATCCCAGTTCGGCGCCATTACCCCCTACCTCGGCCTGACCATCGACGCAATAGAGTTTCCCGGCGTTGGACCGGACGAAGCTGCCGCATTGACCGCACTCACACCGCTCAAAATCGGAGAGTCCCTGACCCGAGACGGCCTGCACGATGCGATGAAGGCCTTATTCGCCAGCGGCCGCTTCTCCGACATTCAGGCGGAGGCGGATCGCGCCGAGACTGCCGGCGTGCGCATCCGCTTCCTGACGGCTGCGAATTTTTTTGTGGGCATTGTGACGGTCAATGGCGTCTCCAGCAATCCTTCGCAGAACCAACTCGTGAGTGCCACCCGCCTGCAATTGGGCGAACTCTATGCGCAAGAGAAAGTTGACCGCGCCCTTGCAGGCATTCAGCGCGTGCTCGAAGAGAATGGCTTCCACCAGGCAAAAATAAAGGTCTCGGAAAAACGCGATGAGCGGGAGCACCAAATCGACATCACGTTTCACGTGACGCCTGGGCCGCGCGCGGTCGTGGGAGAAGTGATCGTAGATGGTGACTCCAGCTATTCCATCGAGGAGATTAAGGATATTGCGAAGCTGCACTCGGCTGACCCAGTCATTTCAAGCCGCGTTACGCGCGCGCTGCAGAGGATGCGGTCGCGCTATCAGAAGCAGGATCGTCTTCTGGCGCAAGTTTCGCTGAAGGACCGCACCTACCATCCGGCCCGCAACACCGTGGATTACACCTTCCAGATCGACCGAGGGCCGGTCGTGGAAGTTACAACCGACGGCTTCAAACTGAGCCGGGCCACACTCCGGCGGTTGGTGCCGATTTACGAGGAAGGTGCGGTTGACGACGATCTGCTGAACGAAGGACGCCGCAACATCGAGAATCACATGCAGGCTCTCGGCTACTTCGAAGCCAAAGCCGCGGCAAGTGAACACAGCGTGCAGGGTGGAAAAACCCTGCAAGTTCTTTACGCCATCGATCCCGGAGACCGCCACAAACTCGCGGCCATCCGAATCTCGGGAGATGAGTATTTTCCAGAGGAACTGATTCGACGTCGCATGGTGGAAGAGACCGCCGGGAAGATTTTGAGTCATGGACGCTACAGCGAGGCCCTGCTTGATGAAGACGTGCGCAATATCAAAGGTATGTACCAAGCCAGTGGCTTTCGGCAAGCAGAAGTGACTGGCAAGTTGCTACCAAAATATCGTGGCGATCTTTCGCTGCTGGCAATTCAAATCGAGATCAAGGAGGGTCCGCAAACGCGCGTGGCGTGGGTACGGGTTGAAGGAAGTTACACGCTTCCGCAGGAACAGCTTCCCGAAATCTCCACTGCAGAAGGCCAGGGCTTTGACGAGCCGAGCCTGGCGGACGATCGCGATGCAATTCTCGGAAAGTATTTCGACAACGGCTTCCCGAATGCCGCGGTGGACGTTTCCTACGTCACCGTTCCACCCGGCACGGATGGGTTGCCGCGAGTCGGCGTAACTTTCACGATTCATGAAGGCGAACAGTTCTTCGTGAACGAGGTTTACATGAATGGACTGCACTACACACGAGCCGGCGTCGCCCGACGCGCGTTGCGGGTGCACTCCGGCGAGCCGTTGAGCCAACAGAATATGCTTGAAAGCCAACGCCGCTTGTACGACCTCGGGCTCTTTAGTGAAGTGGATACCGCCATCCAAAATCCCGAAGGCACCGAATCGCGGAAGAACGTGCTCATCACCGCGCGCGAGGCCAAGCGCTACACATTTGATTACGGTGGCGGGATCGAGTTCCAGACAGGACAGCCGTCTGTGGGTTCAAACCAGCCGTTGGGTCAGACGGGCGTGAGTCCACGGGTATTGTTGGGCGTGAACCGCATCAATTTCGGTGGCCGCGACCAGACGCTTACACTCAAGGGCAATTACGGCCGCCTGCAAAAAAGAGCGCTCCTCAGCTTCGATGTTCCAAAGCTGCTGAACCGCGACAACCTGCACTTTACAGCGAGTGTGTTTTACGACAACACCATCGACGTCTCAACCTTTACTTCGCAGCGCCTGGAAGGCACCTTGCGAAACCTCATGGTGCTCTACCGCCAGGGCGATCGCGACCTCACCACATTCACCTACGGATTCAGCTACCGCCGGGTCAAAGCCTCCAACATTGAGGTATCAGCCAACCTCATCCCATTGCTCTCGACTCCCACCCGCGTGGGTTCTCCGAACTTTACTTATATCCGCAATCGTCGCGATAACGACCTCGAGACTTCTCGTGGAAGCTATACCAGCGTGGACGGCGGTGTCGCGGCCAGCTATTTCGGATCGGAGGCAAATTTCAGCAGGGTTCTGGTGAAGAACTCGACCTACTATTCATTTGGACTTGACCCCGCCACGGGACGAAGATTCGTCTTGGCGCGATCCACAACGGTTGGGGTAGAAAACCCTTTCGGCAGTACGGTGCTTCTCGATCCAGCCCAAAGCCTGGCGCAAGGTCACGAGCTGATACCTTTGCCCGAGCGTTTTTTTAGTGGAGGAGGCAACTCCCATCGCGGTTTCGGGTTGAATCAGGCAGGGCCGCGCGATCCTTTTACCGGATTCCCGGTAGGAGGCAGCGCCGTGTTTCTTAACAATCTGGAACTTCGGTTCCCCAATGTCACCGTGCCTTACTTGCAAGAAAGAATCGGGTTTTCCGTTTTTCACGACATGGGCAACGTGTTTGCCACGCCCCAGGAAATGTTGCCAAGCCTCGGACGTTGGCACCAGCCCCATCCCGCCGTCTGCTTCGACCCCCTGAATCACACAGAGTGTGACTACAACTATGTGTCGCACGCGGTCGGACTGGGGGTGCGCTATCAAACGCCAATAGGCCCATTGACATTTGACTTCGGATACAATCTGAATCCACCGGCCTTTCCCAGCTATACCAACATCACGATTAACACGATCAACGGGGCTGAGACCGGACAATTTGGCGCCCAGCGCGCCGGGCACTTTAACTTTTCATTCAGTGTTGGGCAATCTTTCTGATGAAACGTTGGCAACATTCTGTTCTCGCAATTGCGTTGAGTATGGCGCTCGCGGGCGTGTCGCAAGCCGGATCCATTGTGGATCGCGTCGTCCGCAGCGTGAATGGTCACGTAGTCTTGCAAAGCGACTGGGAACAGGAAATCGCTTTCGAGGCGCTCCTCGACGGACGGCAGCCGGATTCGTTCACAACTGCCGAGCGCAATGCCGCGCTTGACCGACTGATTGATCAGGAGTTGCTCCGCGAGCAGGTGCGTCCGGGCCAGTTGGCTCCATCTTCGGAGGTTGCGGCTCGCGTGGCGGAAGTCCGCAAACTTCTACCTGATTGCTCCACCGAGGAAGGCTGGCACGCGGCTTTGCAGCGTTACGGTCTCACGCAAAGTGCGCTGGAGCGGCGGCTGAGCGATGAAGTTCAACTGATGAAGCTGGTCGAAGATCGCCTGCGCCCCTCCGTTCAAATCGATCAGCATGCCGTCGAAAGCTACTATCACGATCAGTTCCTGCCGCAGCTTCAGAAAGCAGGGGAGAACGCTAAGCCGCTGACTGAGATGTATGGCCGTATCAAGACCTTGCTTGCGGAAAAGAAAATGAACGAACTGCTTACCGGATGGCTGGCCAGTCTGCGCTCCGGCAGCAATATACGCAATCCTGAGCCCGGCCCGGGAGAAGGGAACCGTTGAACGAGCCGCCTCCGCCTCCGGCGCGCCGCCGCATTCTGCGAAAGCTGCTTCTAGCATTTTGCGTGTTCAGCTTGCTGGGGTTCGGGCTGCTCGGCTGGTACGTCACTACCGATTCGTTTCAGCAGTGGATGCGGAACCGGGTAGTCGCGGAACTGGAATCGGCGACTGGTGGCCGGGTCGAACTCGGCGAACTGCATACCATCCCGTTCCGCTTGCGCGTGGATGCGCGCAACCTTACGATACACGGCCGGGAAGCTGCAGCCCAGCAACCTTTTCTTCAGGTGGAACGGCTCCAGGCCGAGATGAAAATCATCTCCCTGCTCAGCACGACCATCGGCTTGCATTCGCTGGTGCTCGAGCACCCAGTCGTTCACGTGATTGACTATCCCTATGGCAGCACCAATCTTCCAATACCCGCCGTCAAGTATTCCTCCGATCTGGGGCCGGTCGAGCAGCTAATCTCACTTGCCGTCTCGCGCCTTGAAGTTCAAAAGGGCGAACTCTCGTGGCAGGACCAGAAAGTCCCGTTCAACTTTACTGCGCAAGATATGGCGCTCTTGCTGAATTATTCGCTGCTACGCCGGCGCTACGAAGGGAAAGTGACCGCTGGAAACATTGACACACACTGGCAGCAGTATCCTGAGTTTGCTTGGAGTGCCGATGCTTCGTTTGTGTTGGCCCGCGGCCGCGCCGATATCAGCGGCTTAAACGTGAAATCGGGAAAAACAGAGGTCCACTTCGCCGGCCAATTGGTGGATTTTCACGACCCGAAGATTACCGGCGAATATCACGGCGCAGCGGATCTTGCGGAACTTGCAACGATCTTGCGCCAGCCGCAAGTTCGCAAAGGGACTGCACAGTTCTCGGGCAAGGGCACTTGGAACCTCCGGGATTTCTCCACCGAAGGCACAGTGCAGGCGAAAGACCTCGATTGCTCGACGCGGAAGCTGCTAATGCGCAATGGGCGAGCGGATGCCGCATTCTCGATCACTCCGGCCCGCTTGCGCCTGTCGTCCATCAAGGCAAGCCTGATGGGCGGAGACTTGGCCGGCGAAGTGGACGTAACGAACTGGCAGAATTCCCTGGAAGTCTCACCCGAACCCGCGCGGCGCCACGTCATCGGCCGCATAGCCCCGGGGAGTCTGCAACGCGGTTCGGTTCACCTGCAAGTTGCGGGCTTCCCGTTGACCCCGGCTTTGGTCGTCCTGAGTTCCAAAACTCTTCCGCTGGATAGTCTGAATTTTGTTGCCAATGCCAGTGGAACCATCGACATGCTTTGGGTGGGTTCCATCCGCGACGCGGAAACGCGTCTGAAACTCGCATTGTCTCCGCCACAACATCTGGATCCTAACGGGATTCCGCTTCTCGGCCCAGTCGAAGGCCTGTATCGCGGATCGCGCGATGAACTCGAGGTCAACACCTTCCATCTCGCCACTAACGCGTCGGAAATAACGGCTTCCGGAACCCTGTCTGCGACCTCTTCCATGCGCTTCACGCTGACTTCGCACAACGTCAAGGAATGGACGCCTCTCATTGAAGCTGCGTACGGATCCTCCCGCTTGCCCTTCGTCGTTCATGGCTGGGTGGGCCTGACCGGAAGCGCTGCAGGCCGCCTCTCCGCACTCACCTTCAATGGCAATCTGGAAGCCTACGACTTCGAGACGACTATCCCAGCGACCGAAACGACGGCGACGCACACGATTCACTGGGACGCGCTTTCCACGACGGTGCAGTACTCGCGCAACAGCTTTGCAGCTCGCAACGGATCGCTCATTCACGGCCACACGGTCGCACACTTCGACACGAGTGGCGGGCTCGCTGGCGGCACGCTCGCCGAGAATGGCCCTGTCACTTTGCACCTGGATGTTTTCGATGCCGATGTAGCCGAAGTCGCGCAACTGACGGGAATCAATCGGCCGTTGACGGGTACGCTCGGCTTCTCCATAAATTTATCGGGCACACGCCACAGTCCGCATGGCGGAGGCCATTTCGAGATCCGCGAAGGATCTGCATATGGGGTGAGCATTCCTTCGTTTAAAGGTGACCTTCAACTGGCCGACAATGAGTTCGAACTCAGCCATCTCGAGGCGAGAGCTTACAACGCTACACTCTCCGGCCGCGCCAGCGTGAACACAACGACCCGCGAAGTTCAGCTAAGCATGGATGGACGGAACATTGAATTGGCTCGTTTCCCGCGGCTGCAGTCGAGCCGCTTTGCCTTGGACGGCACCGCCGATTTCACGGTGCAGCTCACCGGCACTCCTAAGGAACCCACCGTGGACATGCACGTCCGCGTGAAAGATCTCGCTCTGGACAAAGAGCGCGCCGGCGATTTCTATCTCGATGCGGTCACCCATGGCCGCTCGCTTGACCTGAAAGGCCATTCAGATTTCGATCAGGCCAGTTTGAATGTTCAGGGAACCGTCGACTTAGAGAGAGATCTTTCTGCCGATCTGAATCTCGATTTTCAACGCCTGAACATACTAGCTCTGTTGAGCGCGTATTTGCCAGGTAAGATCACCGGCCACACCCCGGTCGGAGGCACGATCCACGTTCGCGGCCCTTTACGCGCCCCGCGCGATTTGTTGGCGTCTGCTGAAATAAAGTCCTTCAGCGCACAAGTCGAGCATGTGCAAGTCGAAGCCGTCGAACCCCTCCGCTTCGAAGTCGCCAATCAAACCGCGCTCATCGAAAGCTTCCATCTGGCCGGCAGCGGAACCGATTTCACAGCCCATGGCCGCGCCCATTTGACCGGTGCGCAGGAGATCGACCTGCAACTTAACGGATCCGTGAACATGACGCTCTTGCAGTCGCTAAATCCAAAAATTCTGGCCCACGGTTCGTTGGATGTAAATGTCAGCGCCACCGGGAACCTCCTGCAGCCCGCGCTGCAAGGCCGGATCGACGTGAAGAATACGTCTATCAGCCACAACGACTTTCCCAGCGGCTTAAGCGATATGAACGGGGTGCTGCTCTTTGACCGTAGTCGCATGCAAGTCGAAAAGCTGAGCGGTACAACCGGCGGCGGCACAATTGTGCTCACCGGTTCGGCGAGCTACGGTGGCGGCAACTTGCAACTCGATCTTGGAGCGACCGCCCAAGGAGTGCGCCTCCGTTATCCTCCGGGCGTCAGTTCTACAGCCAACGCCGATCTCCGGCTGACCGGGACAGCATCGTCAGCGCTGCTTACTGGTGATGTGACCGTGACCAAGCTAGCCGTCACCCCTGGATTTGACTTTGGCGCGTATTTGGAGAAGAGCAAGCAAGGCGTTGTCTTCGCGCAAACCGACAGCCTCGAAAGCCGCCTGCGCCTGGACTTGCACGTCGTGACCACGCCCGAGTTGCAGATGCAAACCGCCATCGCCCGGCTCTCCGGCGACGCCGATCTGAGAGTGCGTGGCACGGCGGACCGGCCGGTAATCCTGGGACGGGCCGAAGTTCTGGAAGGGGATATTGCGTTTAACGGAACCAAGTATCGTCTGGAACGTGGGGAAGTGACATTTCCCAACCCCGCCAAAACGCAGCCGATCGTCGACCTGCAGGCCGTAACGCGAGTCCGCGACTACGACATCACGATTCGGCTTCGCGGGGACGCCAGCGTCCCCAATGGTCTTAAGGTGACGTGGCAGTCCGAGCCCAGCTTGCCCGAGGGAGATGTGATTGCCCTGGTCGCTCTGGGCCGCACGCAGGAAGAATCAGCTGCGGCCGCAGCGCAATCCGGCGGAACATTTGGTTTTGGCGGAGAGGCTTCCAACCTGCTGATCAACGAGGCTCTCAATACTACCGTCAACAGCCGCTTGCAACGTCTGTTCGGCGCCAGCCGTATCAAGATTGACCCGCAGGGCCTAGCGAGCGAAACCAACATCGTGCGCGGGCCGCAGTTGACCATCGAGCAGCAAGTGGCCAGCAATGTCACCCTCACCTACAGCACCAATGTGTCCGTGTCGTCGCAGCAGATTATTCAAGGGGAGTACAACATCACCCGAAACATCTCGATCGTGGCCCTGCGCGACCAGAATGGCGTGGTCAGTTTCGATTTGCGAATCCGAACCCGCAGGAAATAGGCAGTCCATCGTTCTCGGGCTGCGGTCCTGTCCAAATATCTCGCTTGACATAAGTCTCCAAACCAGCAACTCTATTTGTTTTTCACTTCAGCCCTTCGGAAAGGGGTCTAAAGAACTATTTTGCGAGTACGGGTCTTCTACCACGACAAATGCTTTGACGGCGCTTCCTCGGCGGCCCTGTTTTCGCGCTTTTATCGCGAGCGCATCCGCGGCGACGTCGAGTTCGTTTACTCCGGACTACTGCATCGCGCCGGCGCGCTTTTTGACGAGAACCAGTTTGACGGCGACGAAAACGCGATTGTCGATTTCAAATATTCCAGTTCGCCCAAAATCACCTGGTGGTTCGATCATCACGAGAGTGCGTTTCTGTCTCCCGCCGATGCGGCTCATTTCGAACACGATGAAAGCAACCGGAAGTTCTACGATCCAGCGTTTAAGTCCTGCACCAGTTTTGTTGCCATGGTGGCAGAGCAGCGCTTCGGGTTCGATCCGAATCCGGTTGCCGAACTGGTGCACTGGACCGACATTGTCGACGGCGCCATGTACGAGGACGCAAGGTCTGCGGTAGAAATGAAGGCTCCCGCGATGAAGCTGACCATGGCCATCGAAGCTTCGAGCGACCGCAATTTCGTCAAGACTCTTATCCCGCTGCTGGCATACCATCCGCTGGGCGAAATCCTGCACCAGCCTTTCGTCGCCTCTGTGCTGCCTCCGCTGCTCGAACGCCACCAGCAGTCAATCGAAATCCTGCGCCAGCGCAGCGAAGAGAAGGACGGCACCATCTTCTTCGATATCACCGATCTCGACATGGAGGGCTACAACAAGTTCGTGCCTTATTACCTGCACCCCGATTCCGTCTACAGCGTAGGATTGAGCAAGAGCTCGTTCCGCGTGAAAGTATCGGTCGGATCAAACCCGTGGGCGAAACGCGAACCTACAGTGAATCTCGCCAAGGTTTGCGAACGCTATGGAGGCGGCGGCCATGCGCGTGTGGGCGCGATTTCATTCGATGTCACCCAGAATGCCGCGGCGCGCAAAGCCGCGCAGGAGATTGTCGAGGAGTTGCGCGCCAGCGTCCACGGCCAGACCCGGCAACCGTAGCTAACCAAAGTCTTCCATGCACCCAGTCGTCCACGATTCCGAGCACATCAAGGGAGTGCGCACCGTTGCCACCGTTGAGTTGGCAAAGGGGCTAATCGTGGTTGCGGCCGGGCTTGGCTTCTTCTCGTTCCGCCACCACAAAGACATCTGGGGAGTGGCCGAAAGCTTTCTCGAGTTCCTCCACGTCAACCCCTACCACCATTATGTGGGCGTCTTCATCAATCTGGTTTCAAGATTCAGCGACGTGCGGCTCTGGAAGATTGCCGTGGTGGCCGGCGTCTATGCGCTTCTGCGCTTCGTGGAAGCCTACGGACTCTGGTACGCGTTGCCGTGGGCGGAATGGATGGCATTCATTTCGGGCGCAATCTATATCCCGTTCGAGGTGGTGGATCTGATTCGAAAGGCGACCGTATTTCGAGCGGGGATTCTGGTTGTCAATGCCCTGGTGGTTCTTTACATGCTGCACCTCAGAGTCCAGGCAATCGAAAAGCGTCGCGCCGCGCACAAGCACGCCGAGTCGTCCTAGCAGATGTGATCTAAGAGTACGGCCGAAGAGACCAGCCATCCCGCCTTCGATACCGGAACGGGAAGTTGGCCAAGTTCTCGGCTATTCTGGACCGCGAAGTGATGTTCATATGCAATGGACTGAATATCGGCAGCGCCGATGGAAATGTGCTCCCTGATCTCGAGTCTGGCAAAGCTCATTGCGGAGGGTAATATAGGCAATACCCTTAAATCTGGGCAGCGTGAAGCCGGCCAAACAAGATATTGGACCAACCGAAGGAGAGCCCAAGCTACCTCATGGAAGCAAGCCGTAAGGCTTCGCGCAAACATTCAGTGAGCCGTAGGTGGAAGCCGCCTTGGCGCCCTGGGTTTTGAGTGTGTTTGATTCCAGGACAATGGCGGCTCCCATGCGAGTCGGATTGGGAGATACGCAATGGAAACCGATTCATCGCCAGCACTAGCCTTGGGCCCGCGGGACCGCAACGAAATTCCGGCGCAGGAGATCGCGCTGTGGCGAATTTATCTTCTGAGGGCCGGATACCTCTTGATTGCAGTCGGCATGGGAATGCAGAAGGTTCCTGCCTTTCTTCACCACAGGCCCTGGGAGTTGATGCATGGCGTGGTCAATTCGATGCTGCTTGCGCTAGTGCTGCTGGCGGTCCTGGGGCTGCGCTATCCCTTGAAGATGCTGCCGCTTCTGTTCTGGGAAATAGCGTGGAAGGCGACATGGCTTCTCGCGGTGGCGCTGCCTGCCTGGCAGAACCACACCATGGACGCAGACACCTGGGAAACAACTTTTGCCTGCCTGATGAGCGTGATCTTCCTGTTCGTCGTGCCGTGGGATTATGTCTGGCAGAATTTTGTCGCCGCGCGCGGTGACCGCTGGCGGTGAACGCTTTGCAGTAAGCGACCGCTCATGGTTGCGGGAAGCCAAGCCTCAAGGAGTGTAGTTGCCTTGGTTTCGCCAGTTAAACACTCTCCGTGTGAGGCCGGAGAAAAGCCGCCCTGACATCGGGCGGCCTTTGTGTTTTCTGGGCGTTCTGAATCCCTCTTCCCGGAATCAGCAGCCGAGCACCGTTGCCTTGGCGGTCACCGCCAGTCAATGCCCTCGCCGGATTAAGGACACGCTTCCACCGCCGAAGTTGTTGCGTAGAATCTGTTTGGCGTGAACGTGTTACCGGAAGGCATTTCTACTCCGATCGCCACATCTGTGATGGCATTGCCGGTAACGGTGAAGCCGGATGCCGCCGGACGATGACCCAGGCCGCACCCGAACGCACCAGTCGAGGCGTTCCCGATTGTATTCTCCTCTACCAGGGAACTGGTGGCTGAGCCGCTCAGCAACATACCGGTTCCGCCACCAGCGTCGATCCGGTTATGCTTAACGGTATTGCCTCCAGAAATAGCGAACACACCATTACCGCTACCGCTCGCGGAAATAACATTCTCAGTAGCCGTTACAGATGAGCCGCTTAGAAAGACGCCGGTGGCTATGCCGCTGATTGCGTTGGACAGGACGTTGCCCGTCGATGCAGCGACATAAATACCATCAAGGCCTGTACCGCCGCCGTTAATCGTGTTTGCCTTGATATTCGCGGCCAGAGGCCCCCCTCCACAAGAAGAATCCACCGATATCCCAAAAGCGTCAAAACCATGAACAAAACTGTTTTCGATCGTTATCGTCTGACCGGCGCTCAGGGTAGTCGCGGCGTAAATCCCATATCCTTCTCCGGCATTTGTCTGGTTGCGAGCGCTTGCCTCGCTTACGGTACCGGTGGCGTCGAGATAAACAACGCCGATGACGCTACCGGCTGGATTCCCCGCGCCAGTTCCATCAACGACGAGATTGCTGATGTTGACCGGGCCGGTCGGGTTCTGCACCAAGATCTGGTAATAAGTTGCGATACCACATTCGCCGAGTTGCACCGAGTTCGTCAAGCCGCCCGCGGGCGCGACAACGACCGCCGCGCTGCTTGCTCCTGGCACCCCTTCCAGGGTCAATGGCTGCGTGATTAGAACCTGTTCCGGGTAACTGCCCGAGCACACCTTAATAGTGGAGCCCGGAGGGACGCTGCTGACCGCCAGCGAGATCGTGGTGTAGTACGTCAGATTTGGCAGGCAGGTTCCCACTGCGTACGTGGTCCCTGCGAATGCAGATGCGCTCACCAATACGACGAGAGCCGCAATCGCGATGAATCCCGATCGAAACATTTTCGATTCTCCAAATGCGCGGGACTTCCGTTTCATGGTGCGCTGAGTCCCCGGTCGCGGTCCGTCTTTGGAAAAGCTGCGGAATCAGGTCCGCAGGCCCCGCCCTGGTGGATGGAGTAGGCTGAAGCACCCCAAATTTGCGGAACATTATGTTAGGAAATCGTTGCTCTGTCAAACTGCAAACGATTGCGGCATTGGGCCAGAGCGCCCCGAGTCACGCGGTTGTTCGCGAAGAATCTCAATTTACGCTCACCCCCTCTCTGGGCATGGCCGAGGTCAATGAGTGCAGTTATTGCGACCGATCAGAGGTTTGGGGATTTCCCGACGCTTCGGTTTTGAAACATCAACCGGGCGAGCTTCGCGCAATCAATGGATTGGAAATACGATGGGGCGGGACTAAAGTCCCGCCCCATGGTTTGAGTTGAGTTTTGACTACTTTCCGGTGCCTTCCAGAGAAACGGTCTGCGCTCCACCGCCGCCGTTGCTCTTCACCTGAAGGTTGGCGGTGAACACGCTCTTCGCGGAAGGCATAAACTCCACGCTCACCACGCAACTGGCTCCGTTGCCGAGCGACGCCCCGCAAGTGGTGCCGCTGTTGTTGATGAGGAAATCGCCCTTATCCGATCCGGTCAGGGAGATCCCCGTCAGCGTGACCGTTGAACTGCTTTGGTTCGTGATAGTAACGTTCTGCGAAGCGCTGGTGGTACCCACCGTCTGAGTGTTGAAGTTGATGAAGGTTGGATTCAACGATAGCGCTTCGCCGGTTCCCGACAGCGCGACGGTTTGCGGATTGTTGGATGCGGTATCCGCAAACGTCAGTGTGTCGGCGAGCGCGCCACCCTGAGTCGGCGTGAATTCCACCTGCACCGCGCACTTCTTGGTAGGTAGCAGAGAGCCCGTGCACGTCGAACTTGTGATCTTGAAGTTCGCCGTACCCACGGTCACGCCTGTGAAGGTAACGCTCGCGGTACCGGTATTGGTCGCGGTGACCGTTTTCGCCGCCGTGATCTGACCGACGAGAGTCTTGGCAAACGCTTCCTTGGCCGGCTTTACGCTAATGGTCCCGACGGGAGCGTTCACGGTCAGCGAGATATTGGTGGAATGCGTCAGGCTGCCCGACACGCCAGTGACCGTCACGGTCGTCGTTCCGGTAGTCGCGTTCGCAGCGACCGTGAACGTCAACGTGCTGGTTGAGGTTGCCGGATTCGGGTTGAAGCCTGCCGTCACGCCCGACGGGAGCGTCCCCGTACTCAAGTTGACGGTGCCGTTGAAGCCGTTGACTGGAGTTATGGTGATCGCGCTCGTACCGGTGTGGCCTTGCGTGATCGCCAGCGAACTCGGGTTTGCGGACAAGCTGAAGTCCGGCTTTACGATCGTCAGCGACAGTGTGGTTGTGTGCGTCAAGGAACCGGACACACCCGTAATGGTCACGGTTGTCGTGCCCGTAGCGGCGGTCGCTCCGACTGTAAACGTCAGAGTGCTGGTGTTGGTCGTCGGATTGGGGTTAAAAGCCGCCGTCACGCCCGACGGTAGCGTCGAATTGCTCAAGGTCACGCTGCCGCTAAAGCCAGCGAAATCGGTGACCGTAATTGTGCTTGTGCCGGTGGCGCCCTGTTTCACGGTCAGCGAATTCGGATTCGCGCTCAGGCTGAAGTCCGGCGTCTGCGGCCCCGTCAGCGCGTTGATCAGTCCAGTCCCGTTCGGGCTTCCCCAGCCAGTGACGAGGTCGTAGCCAGTCACCGCCGGAAATCCATTGCTGCCGCTGGTGATGTCGTGAAACGCTGCGGAATATCCTCCGCTCAGGGCCAGCGGATAGATGGTTGGATTGATGAAGCCGGGCGCCGGAGTGCCGTTCGCCGAAGCCTGTTGATTTGCCAAAGCCATGAAGCCGGCCCACATCGGTGCGGCAAAACTGGTCCCGCCCAGGCCCGTACCACAACCGCTTTGGTCGGAGCAGTAGTAAAAGTCCTGGTTGGCTTCTGCCGCTACGTCGGGACCGTTGCGCAGCGTAGTGGAACCTTTGTTTTGGGAGTCGATCACGCCCGCTAACTGCTGCCAGGAGGGTATAGAAATACCATCGATGGAAATTCCTCCGCCGCTGCTGGACCAGGCGGTTTCCGATTGCCATGGTCCGCCTGCCCCATTCGTAATCAGGTCCGTGCCGCCGACGCAGATGACATAATCATCCTCGCACGGGTAGGCAAAGCCGTTACGGCCGTTGCCACTAACCCATTCACCGCCGTCGCCCGCTGCATCAAAGAAGCTCTGGCCCTGAGACGCCATCTGCTGGTAGTAGGGATCATCCGTGGAGGGGTCGGCCGGCTTCCATGACCAAGAACTACTGATCTGCAAGCTTAGTGGAGCATCCTGGGTTGAAACCATCGCACTGTAACAGGCAGTTTCGCTGAAAGTGGAGCCGTCGCCGCAGACGTACATATAGAGCATTGTCGTGCCGGGCGCCATGCCCATTTCCTGCGTCATGTCGATAGTCTGCTCGGTATCGTCGCACCCCTGCGAGGCGAGGCAGTTCACGCTGTATCCGCCGGTCGAAATGAGAGTCGGAGTGTAGGGTTCTGTCTGCCCGACGTTCTGGTAATAGGTACTCAGGTCGGCCAAATCGGTGCCGGCCAGTTCGAGCAGGGCCATGTTCTGGCCGATGCCGGTGAGCGAACCAGTGCCGTAATACGCCGCCCGCATGTCGCTACCGCAATAGGAATTGCCGGGACACGATCCAGTGATCTGGGGCTGCGCCTGAGCATTGCTGTGCTTGATGTTCCTCTGCGGGATCGAATAATTGTCCAGACCCGAAATGTGCCAGAGTGGGAAGGGCAGATCCACCGTGGGCTCGCGGTCGGGCGCAAAGAAGGTGCGATTTTCTGTCGGATGCCGATAGACACCCATCGTCACGTGGAAGGCTTTCTCAACGGCTGCCACGGTGCCCATCAGTTGCACGTCCCTGCCTTCACGAGAGCCACCGAGTACCGTGAAGCCGTTGGCCTTTACGAATCGCATCAGCGCATCGTAATCCTCCTGGCTCGGGCCGAATCTCGCCGTGAACTCCTGGGGTGTGAGGAAATGTCGATAGTCAGCACTGGACGAATCGTAGACACGTTGTAAGAAGCTCTCCAACTCGGGAGCATGACGGAGCGCGAGCACGATGTCGAAACGCATGATCTGGTTTGCGGGCAGGCCGCTAACTGCCGGCGCTGTTCCGTTGGCAACAACATCGCGTACGTGATGGGTTAGCAATGCCTGCGGCTGCGCTGCGCAAACGATACTCATGACCGAAATCATGAGGAGGGCTGCGAGCAAAGATGTGCTCAACGTTCGGATCATCGCATTTCTCCTTTGGCTCAAAAAAACCCGGATAGACAACTCCCAGGCCTTTGCGAATTTGGAACAACAGAGTATCAAAACCAGGCTGGTACTACTTGAAATAGTTTTCAAAGTAGCCCACTGCCGCATTCAATGACGACTGTCGCTAAAGTCCGGTTTGTCCGTCACGCATTCCGAATCTGCCTTGCGCCAAAACCAGTGAAGGAGTATTTGACTTTCGTGGCTCAATAGTCGGGTCACGAGGGCGCGGTTTCAAACGCGGTGACGACAGCGTAGAATTTGTGCCAATTCCACGGGGAGCGAAAAACAATGCGCAGGTACCATCACATCGGAATTCCCACTACTGAAGCGAAGCCTGGCGAGACCCACTTGAAACACCTGAAACTCTTTGTCGTCAGCCACGACAAAAGCGAATTTGGCGTGGAGTGGATGCGTTTCGAAGCGGACGCGGCGGTCCCTGATCTCGTCCGGCAAGTTCCACACGTCGCGTTTGAAGTGGCTGATCTCGCCTCCGAGCTTGCCGGCCGCGAAATCCTGATTCCTCCCAACAGCCCATCGGACGGCGTCCGCGTCGCGTTTATAGTTGAAAACGGCGCGCCCATCGAACTGCTCGAATTCACCGACCCCAACCATCCTGCCCGCCGCCAGCAGAGCAAGATGCTGATGTAAACGCGCTCCATCCAAAGCACCTCTTAGAGCGAAGGCGAGCACTTGACACCTTTCAAGAGTGGCCAGGTAACGAGCTGAGTTCCATTAAGCAAGCCCTTCCCAACCTCCGCCTCTGAGCCAACCTGACTCCCCGTTTGTCGCCAAACCGGATGGTACCGGAACCGGCACTGGGTTGGCAGCGTCTCAGCTGGCGTAACACCATTTCACGCATTGACGGGGTTTTGAGCGCCCTTTCGGTCGTCGTTAGTCGGGCGTGTTGAACTTGAACTCTAGCTCAACCAACTCGCGAGTCTCAGCGGGAGCAGGGGTGTACTTCCATCTGGTCACAGCGTCTTGCGCAGCTTGAACAAACACTGGGTTTCCACCTATCAGTTCGATCGATTTGACCGAACCGTTCGGAGTGACGGTGGCTCGGAGCCTCACGATACCGGAAAGATGGGTATGCTTGGCCAAGTCAGGGTAGACCGGGGCGATCTTTTGTAGGAGTTGGCGGCTGTGCCGGGAAGGTTCTGAATCCTGGGCGGTGGCAGCGGTAACCGCTAGCGTGAACAGCATCAGGACAACGGCGATAAAGCGACCCATTGAGTAAATCCAAGCGTTGCTCCAAGTGTAGGCAGGTCTTGAACTACGGCGTTAATTACGAAAGTTGTTCGTTCTGGGTGGTTGGCGATAAACCACCCCGATAGCAGTCATTGCTCCGGTCGGCCAGTTTGCTTAGAAGTCGCGGCTGTTTACCTCTTACTCGTTTAACGTGCACCCACAATCGGCCGGCGGCACGTGCGCCTTGACGAAGTCCGCAACGCGCTTGTAGGCATCGATCTGGTTTTCGACGCGCGCAAATCCGTGCCCTTCATTGCCGTAAACTTTGTATTCCACGACCCCGCCGCGCTTTTTGATGGCATCAACCACTTGCTGGGCTTCCGAGTGGGGGCAGCGAGGATCATTGCCTCCGGCCAGCAGATAGAGCGGAGCCTTGATTTGATTTACAAAGTTAATCGGCGAGCGATCTTCGTAAAGCGTTTTGTTTCTTACGGGATCGCCCATGGTGGCCAGATCCGACTGCTGCAAAACCGGATCTTCATTCTGAATCTCCGTGAACCAGTTCACGAAGGGAACAATCGGAACTCCGGCGGCCCACATGTCGGGAGCCTTGGTAACGCCCATCATGGTCAGGTAGCCGCCATAGCTGCCGCCCATCAGGATGACCTTCTTAGGGTCGACGTAGCCGGTTTGCTTGATCCAGTCGGCGGCGGCAAGCACATCCTGAAGGTCGCCGCCGCCCATGTCGAACAGATTCGCCTGCTGAAATTCCTTCCCGTAGCCGGTCGAACCGCGGTAATTGGGCGCGATCACCAGATAGCCTTGATTCGCCATGTACTGCACAAAGCGGTTGAACGTGTTCATCGTCTGCGCCGTCGGGCCGCCATGTACGAAGACGATGACCGGGTGTTCGCCATTGCGCGGCAGATTGTACGGCACATACACGAATGCCGAGATCGTCCACTTGCCATCCTTGCTTGGGTAGTGAACGAGGTAAGGTTCGACCATATCTTCAGCGCGCACGCCGCCCACCAGCGAGTGCGTGACTTGCTGCGACTTGCCGTCGGCCAGGGTGTACGCCCACAAATCGCCGGGAGCGGTTGGTCCAGTGTGCGAATAAAGCATGCGCGAGCCGTCGCGCGTGACAGGCGCGCCGTTGCCCGAAGGCCGGTTCAATCCCTTGGGCACAGGCAACACTTGAGATTTGCTCGAACCCATGTCGTAGCGATAGATCTCGACATTGCCATCGACGTTTGCGGTATAGATGACAGACTTACCGTCGGGCGTGAAACTTGAGCCCGAAACTTCCCATTTCTCATCGGTGAGCCAATGGATTTTCTTGGTCGCAATTTCGAGCAGACCGGCATTCTCGTATCCGTTGCCGGCGTTCGACGTGATCAGAAGATGCTTGCCATCGGGCGAAACGTCGTCGGCCTGGTATATCTCTTCTCCCTTGTGCGGAGTCAGCAGCGTGCTCGTCCCTGCGGCCGCGTCGGCCACGAATATGTTTGAGTCCGTGCCCTTGGCCTGTGACTGGGAATAGAAAATGAAGTTGCCATCCTTCGACCAGAACGGATCAGAGTTGAAGAGATCTTTGGCGGTTCCCGACGTGATGTGTTTCACCGCGCGCAACACGGTGTCATAAACGTCAATCTCGAAAACAGAGGAGGCCTTCGGCTTGACCGTATAGGCCAGATAGCGCCCGTCCGGCGACCAAGCCGGGCTCTCCTCGGCGATCTCGCGCGTGTTTGTGATGTTGACGACCTGTCCGGTCTTGGGCGAGACGAGGGAAATGTCCCACTGCTCGTCGCCGTCGTAATCGGAGGCATAGGCGATCCATTTGCCGTCGGGCGACCAGGTTGGAGTTGTCTGCCGCTGATCGCTGACGGTGAGTTGGGTCGGCCATCCTCCCTCCGAAGGAACAAGCCAAAGGTTATTGCGGCCGCTCAGATTGGAAATGAACGCGATGGTCTTGCCATCGGGAGACCACGTAGATCCGCCAATCTGGCGGGTCATGTAGAGCTTTTCGATGGTGAGATTCCTTTCCACGCGGGCATCGGGCTTGGATGTGATCTGCTTGGGATCGGTGACGGCTTGCGGAGCAGGCAAACTCGCGGCGTGGGCAAGAACTGTCATTAAGCCAACCATAACAAGAGCAAAAACAGTGCGCATTATCGGTCCTCGGTGAAAGTCTAACAAACGGGTTGTCAGGGGCTGACGTCCCGCAGCATGTTCACTCAACCGTGACCAGGAAATCGCGCCCTTCCCAACGACTGCTATTTCTCCAGTAGAAGGTGAAAACGATCTGTCGACCAACGACTAGCTTTTCGGTGGGCAGATCAAAGTGTTCCAGATTCCATCCGCTGTCCTCGGTGTAGTTGTCGTGACTGGTCTGCCAATTGTCGAAGCTCCAATGCACCATTGCCGGTTCCATCGCCAGGATGCGCAACTTCTTCCCGCAAGGCATCGTGCGCGGCTTATTGTTGAAGCGCCAGTTAAAGTATTCCGCCGATGTTTTTCGCACCAGATAACGTTCCACGGTTTGCGGCGGCTGATCGAAGATCTTTCCGTCAGCCAGCGACCGCCGCAGCTTGATGTATTCCGCGTGCGCCCAAACCAGCGGACAGGCAGACCCAGAAGCCTTTCCCGCGAACAACTCCCGATCGGGAATGTCTTTGGTGTCCCATACTTGCTCGGGAATAAGCCGGCTCGTTCCGGTGGAGTTTTCCATCACGCTGAGCAAGGCCTCGGCTAAATCTTTGCGTCCAGCAGCCAGCTCGTAATGAGCGCGCTCTCCGGCCAAGAGCGGCCAAGGACGACCAAGGCCACTGCCATTAAAAGGAGACCCATCTTCGTGCTCGCCATAGCCATCTCCGTTGTAGCGATACCAGGCGGGACCGGATGCCAGTTTGGTGCGCAACAGCGCATCGACGACCTTGATGGTGTTGAGCATTCGCGGGTCGTCGGGGCTTCGCAAACCAAAACGGACAAGCGCGAGCGCGTCGGGACTGACGATCTCTACCGCAGGCGTGTCGGGACGTATGGCGCGGTTCTTGATCGGAACGAATCCCTGCAACGGCGAAGCAGCTCCGTCCGCGCCAGGAGGAGGAGTAATGCGGACGTAATAGCCTTCCACTCCGACTTGCCGGGCAAGATCGGTGTCCACGGCATAGGTTCGCCGCTCCATGTTGAAGTTCCACGTGTCCGCCATGGCGCGTAGGAATTCGGCGGCCTGAGACTGGCCTAACTCCTGCGCCAGATCGGCGGCAATCAGCAGGGCCGAGATTTCGGCCGCCATCGTGAAGGGCGAATAGCCTCCGTCCTCCTCCCAACGGTCCTGTTGCGTGACCGGACCATTGGCAGCGATGAATGACGCTGCTTTGCGGATCATCGGCCACCAGCGTTTAACGTCGCCAAAGCAGCGCGGAGCTTCGCGGCGCATCAGGTCGACGAGCAGGATGGGAAACGCAGTTTCATCCATTTGCAGGCCATTCCAATAGGGACGGCCATCGAGCCACATGTTCTGTGCCCAGTGGCCGTCGGCTTCCTGCGTGGCCTCGAGATAGTGCAGAACGCGCAAGGCATCTTCGTGCGCTCCCGCAGCGAGCAATCCGCCGGCATTCTCGACCAGATCGCGCGGCCAAATCAGGTGGTAGCCGCCCAGATCCTCATCGCCCTTGTTGAATCCCCATGGAATCGAAAGGCTGGCGATGATTCCGCCCAGGAAATCCTTGGATTCATGCGCGCGCAAAACCGCGGCGCTGACTCGATAAAGGTCCTTCTCACGCGGCTGTGCGTCCAGTTTCCTTAAACCTTTCTGCCAATGCCTCCAATGAAAAACGTACTCTTCGCGGGTTTTCTCGTAAGGAGCGAGCAGGGAAGAGATGACTTGCTGTCCAGCCTCGGCCCATATTCCGCCGAAGCCAAGCACCAGCAGGAATTCGCCGTTGCAGGCTGCGAGGTCAATCTCTGCCGTGAGCGCGATGTTCCCGTTCTCGGCCCGGTCATATTCCCACGTCATCTGGAAGTGTTCGGACAGATCCTGCCAGCCGTCGGATGTTCCTACGAATCCGACCGAGCGCTTGAGCCACGGCACCGAGGAACCCAAAGCGAGGGCACACGCCTCGCGTTGAGCAAAAAGCATCGGCGTTCCCTTGTAGTCGTCGACCCAACCTGTGTTACCGTATCCAAAATTGGCAAGGTGGGGAGCCAGAAGTGCAAACAGGCGGTAATCGCTCAAGGATCCCTGGAGCGGTACAAAACGAACTTTTTGTAACACAACGTTGCGCCACGGATCGGTCAGAACTTCCTTTTCGATCCGGTAGCGGCCGCTGTCGCAGGCATTGGTCAATTCGTACGCCGGTATTCCGGGCTCGATCGGCACGTTTTGGAAGGTGCAATGACGCTTTTCTTCCGAGAAGAATTCGCGGCCATCGGTGACAATCAGGCCGAAATCGCGGGTGCATGCCTGATCGACGCGGGGAAAATAGATTTCATTGAGGATTCCGTGACTAATGGTGAACCAAACCCGGCTATGCGGGTCGAGGGCGGTGCCTATGCCGGTCTTGGCGCTCGAAGTCCAGCGCGGTGCGATTCCGGGCCAGCCCGGCGCGTAACGGATCTTATCGCTCACCATTTTGCCTCACCACCGCTAAGCAGTTTGCCAGAAGACGGGGATTCGTGCTCGCCACCTCAAGGGGGTGCAGCGCATCTAACCGGCAATATGTTCATGAGATGCCTGCGAACGGTTTTTGTCGCACTCTGCGCGCTCGGCATTGTGATTCCGGTGGCGCTGGCGGACATTCCGTCGTTGAAATTGGACGATGGGTTTCTCCGCCTCTATGATCTCGATTTTTCGGGGGCGCAAAAGGATTTTGAAGCCTGGGAGAAGATAAATCCCGAAAATCCCATGGGCCCGGCCAGCGAGGCCGCCGGCATTCTGTTTTCTGAGTTCAATCGCCTCGGCGTGCTGGAAGCGCAGTTCTACGAAGACGATTCGCTTTTCGGCAATCGCAAGAAATATGAGGCGATCCCGTCCCAGCGGGCGCGATTTGATCAACAACTTGGCCGTGCGGAAGATCTGGCAAACTCGCGATTGAAACGGGATCCCCATGATCGCGACGCCTTGCTGGCGATGACATTGGCGGCAGGACTGCGTTCCGACTTTGCGGCGCTCATCGAGAAGCGAAACCTCGCATCTTTGCACTACACCAAGGAGGCAACCACATGGGCGGCGCAACTGCTGGTGGCGGACCCGACCTGTTATGACGCGCACCTGGCGGGCGGAGTGAGCCGATACATCATCGGGTCGATGGCTGCCCCGGTCCGTTGGCTCCTACGTGTCGGCGGCGTCCAGGGAGACAAGGAAGGCGGGATTTCTGAACTCCAGTTGACCGCGTCGCACGGGCATCTGCTGGAGCCTTTTGCTCGCATCCTGCTCGCCATTGCCTATGTGCGCGAAAAGAACACCGCCCAAGCCCGCGAATTATTGCTCGGCCTGCAGCGAGACTTTCCCGATAACGCGTTGTTCGGCCGGGAACTGGCGCGACTCGACAAAATCGCTACCCGTTAAGTGCTTTTATGAGAAGCGCGTTCACCAGAAATTCACTCTGGTGTAACCTTCCTTTAACAATTGGCCACTAGAACCAAAGTGACTCGCCGGAAAATTGTTTGAAGGAGGATTCATCGCGTGATTCGACGCTTCGCGCTGCTGCTCGCCGCTGTTATTTTGTCGTTGCCCGTCTTGGGCCAGACTACACTGAACGGAGCGGGCGCAACCTTTCCGTACCCGATGTACTCCAAGTGGTTCAGCGAATACAACAAGCTGCACTCGGACATTCAAATCAACTACCAGTCGATTGGAAGCGGCGGAGGAATTCGCCAAGTACTCAATGGCACAGTGGATTTTGGAGCCAGCGATGGCCCCATGACCGATGAACAGCTCAAAGAAGCCAAGGTAAAGATCCTCCACATCCCAACCGTACTCGGCGCCGACGTTCCGGCCTACAACATCCCCGGGGTGAGCGGCGAAATCAAATTCACTCCCGATGTGCTTGCCAATATCTTTCTCGGCAAAATCACGACCTGGAATGACCCGGCGATCGCCAAAGCGAATCCGGGATTGAACTTGCCGAACCAATCGATCATCGTTGTGCACCGCTCCGATGGCAGCGGTACGACCTATATCTGGACCGATTACCTGTCGAAGGTGAGCAAGGATTGGGAGTCGAGCGTGGGGAAGGGCACTTCGGTGAAGTGGCCGGTGGGCTTGGGCGGCAAAGGCAATGAGGGAGTCGCGGGGCAGATCCGGCAACTCGCGGGGTCGATCGGTTATATCGAACTGATCTACGCGGTGGAAAACAAGATCACGTATGGATCGGTGCAGAACGCCGCTGGCAACTTTGTGAAGGCTTCGCTCGATGGGGTCACGGAAGCGGCGGCGTCGGTGAAAACCATGCCTGCTGATTTCCGCGTGTCGATCACCAACGCGCCGGGCAAGACGGCTTATCCGATTTCGAGTTTCACCTGGCTGCTGATCCCGGTCCAGTCCAAGGACGCAAACAAGGGGAAGATACTGTCTGATTTTCTGAATTGGATGGTCACGGACGGCCAGAAGATGACAGCTCAGCTCAGTTACGCACCATTACCGCAGAGCGTCGCTGAAAAAGTAAAGGTGGCTATTAAGCAAGTCCATTAAATGTATTGATTGAACTGAATTTGCGAAGGCGGTCTCTGCGCCCAACCGCTGTCAAATAAGACGAAAACATTTGCATGCCTAAGCCAACCGCCGCCTTTCCTGGGGGCGGTTTTTTCTTGGAAAATCAAACGATTAGCAAGATTCAAACAGGCGGAGAATCTGGCATGCTAAATGCTACATTGTCCATGTAGTCTAGTTGTATTATAGACATTATTGACTCAAGGTAGTAGGATTCGGCTTCGTCACAGATTTGCTGGCAGCCGGTCACAGTTTGCAAGAAGCAAGAAAAATAAACTTGGGTTGAGAGGTGGAACCAACACGGGGAAGTCATCTCACGCGCCACAAAGGCTGCACCCAAGGACATCGCGCCAAAAGGAGAAAACTGCAATTCCATGAAACAAATCAAGTGTCTTTTTGTCACTGCTCTTACCGTTGCGGCTCTGACATTCGGTGCCTGGGCTCAAACCGCAGCGGCACCGAAGCCAACTCCACAAGGTGCTGCCACAATCGCGACACCGGCGCAGCCCGCGGTCACCGCCGCTGATGTTCAAGCGCTGAAGGACGGTCTTGCCACAGCCCTGCAGCAGATTCAGGCCTTGCAGGACGAGTTGCACCGCCGGGACCAGGCCGTGCAGCAGGCTCAATCCACCGCGGCCGAGGCGGCCGCAAAGGCGGATGCCGCGCAGCTTCAGACGAGCCAGCAACTGCAAACAGTAGACGCACTGCAGAGCGACGTCGCCAACCTCAAGTCGGTGAACACCTCCACCCTGAACAACCCGATATTGAAGAATGCCGTACTCACGCTGCAGGATTCGCCACAGACCTCCTCCGCCCCGGAGCCTGAGCAGATATTCAACAAGCAGATGGAGAGCCCGATTACGATCCGTTTCCGGGGCATCAATATCACGCCCGGCGGATATGCCGCCGCCGAATTTTTACATCGGTCGAGAGCGCTTGCAGCAGACGTATCCACGCCCTTCAATAACCTGACCATGCCCGGAGCTTCGCAGAGCCAGATGGGGGAATTCTACGGATCCGGTCGGCAGTCTAAGATCACCACTTTTGTTGAGGGCCGCGTGAAGAACGTAGATCTTTCCAGCTACGTCTCCGCCGACTTCCTCTCGGCGGGCGTCACTTCTACGGCTACACAGACCAACGGCTATACGCTCCGTCTCCGCCAGGCGTGGGCGCAGGCGAGGTTTGATAATGGATGGAGCTTCCTGGGCGGCCAGTCATGGAGCCTGGTGACGGAGGATGCGAAGGGAATTGCCCCGGACGACGACATGGGCAAAACCAACGACGCTCGGCCCAAGACGATCGACGCATCGTACAACGTTGGCTTCAACTTCGCGCGCCAGTATGGTATCCGCCTAACCAAGAGCTTCGGCGACAAGGTTGCGGTCGCGGTCGCGCTGGAGAACCCCGAAGCCACCTTGACCACGCTGAATAACTCGGCCGATTTCCTGCTGGGGGCGGCCGGCGACGGCAAGAGCTATAACACGGGTGGGACTTATTCTTTCAATCCCTCGCCCGACATTATTGCCAAAATTGCTTTCGACCCGGGCTTCGGGCACTACGAAATATTCGGGCTGGTGGACCGGTTCGCCACGCGCGTATTCCCGTGCGAGGACTTCAATCCGGCAGCTACCACCTATGTCTGCGGCAGCGGTGCCGCGGGGAAAGCGAACGCTTCTGGTGCCTATAACACATCGAAGAACGGCGGTGGCTTCGGCGCGAGCGCGCGCTGGAACTTCTTCGATAAACACATTGTGTTTGGATTGAAAGGGTTCGGCGGCAACGGAGTCGGACGTTACGGTCCCGGCGGGCTTTCCGACGCTACCGTCGTTTCCAGCGGCACAGTCTTTTCGGCTACGGGCGTACCGGAGTCGGCGGCTGCGAAACTTCAGCTGCTCCGGAACTTGCAGGGGCTGAGCACACTCGAATGGCATGGGAAGAAACTCGATATCTACGGCTACGGCGGGGTGGAATATGCGGGCCGCGCAGCCAATGAGGACCTGGTTCTGACCGCCATTGAGCAGGCTACGACTCCAACCGCTTTGCCCGTGTTTGTCGGTTACGGGTCGCCATACTTCCCGAACTACGGCTGCTACACCGAGACGGGGCCGTCGGGGACCACCGGGTTCGTTCCAGGCACACTCAGCAATTGCACGGGCCATACCCGTGCGGTGATGGAGGGGACTGTCGGATTCTGGTATCGCTTCTACAGCGGGCCCAGAGGAAAGTTCCAGTTCGGCACGCAGTACTCCTACGTGACGAGGAATACTTGGGCAGGCGCGAATGGAGCTCTTACGGCCAGCACAACCGCCCCAGGAGCCGTACAGCCGAACGGGATTGACAATATGATATTCACCTCGTTCCGCTTTTACTTGCCGTAAAACTGAAATTCGGTCCTGCGCCCGCAAGGCGCGTGCCCGGATGACTTATCGCGTTCCTGTGGCCCCTTCCGAAAACAGCGCGGCGCCGGTCCCAGACCGGCGCCTTTTTCTATCTTGGTATACTAGTCGAAGCCCGGATGGCAGTACGCGGCGCGTGAAGCTAATCCTGAAGTAGCAATTACGATAGTTCCACTTTGAATTCTATGGTTCGGAACGCACCGAACAGTCGCGCCTTTTTTCTCAACCGAGAGGAATCGTGGCTGAAGTTCAATTGGCGGGTTTTGGAAGAAGCCGCCGATCCAGCCAACCCTCTTCTCGAGCGCGTGAAGTTTCTGGCGATCACCGCCAGCAACCTCGACGAATTCTTCGAGATCCGGGTCGGAGGCTTGCTCCAGCAGTTGGAAGACGGACAAAATTCCACCACTGCCGACGGTCTGACGATGGCAGAGGAGCGCGAGTTCATCAACCACGCGACGCACGAATTCGTCGAGGAACAGTATTCCTGCTGGAACGACCATCTGCGGCCGGCACTGGCTGAGCAGAAGATTCGCGTGCTGGGGATCGATGAATTGGACGAACAGGCTCTGGCCTTCGTCGATGATTACTGCGAATGCGAACTTGACCCGCTGCTCACCCCGGTGACCGTTGATCCCGCGCATCCGTTTCCACGCGTCATCAACAAGGCGCTTTGCGTGGCTCTGCTACTGCGCCGCCGCCGCCGCTCTTCTCTGACCTATACGGGAGTGATAACGGTTCCACGGGCGCTCCCGCGTTTGATTCAGTTGCCATCGCAAGGCACGACAGATTTTATTTTTCTTGCCGACCTGGTCGTTTACCACGCGGCGCGAATGTACAAGGGTTACGACATCGTGTCCTCGGCAGCTTTTCGCGTCACTCGCAACAGTAACCTTTATCTGCAGGAAGAAGAATCGCGCAACCTGCTGGAATCCGTGCGGGCCGAACTTCACAACCGCCGCAAGGGCGATGCTGTGCGCATGGAAATCGAATCGTCGGCTGACCCTGAGATTATCGAACGCTTGCGTACGGTTTTCGAACTGGAGCGGTGGCAGATCTTTCCCGTGAACGGCCCGGTAAATCTCTCTCGTCTGTTCAATGTATACGAGGGAACAAACCGCCTCGATCTGAAGTTTCAGCCGTTCGCGCCTCGTGAACTGCGCCTAACTGCGAAGTCGCACAACCTTTTTGAAGAATTGCGTCGGCACGACGTGCTGTTGCACCATCCTTTCGATTCCTACGATGCCGTCGTTGCGTTCATTCAGTCGGCTGCTGAAGACGACAACGTATTGTCGATTAAGCAGACTCTTTATCGGACGAGCGAGCACTCGCTGATTGTTCCCGCGCTCATTGCCGCGGCGGCGCAAAAAGAAGTCACGGCGGTTGTGGAATTGAAAGCGCGCTTCGACGAAGCCTCCAATATCCGCTGGGCGCGCGATCTGGAAGACGCTGGAGTGCAGGTCTTCCACGGCCTGGTGGGCTTGAAGACGCATTGCAAGCTCTCCCTGCTCGTGCGCCGTGACCCCGATGGAGTGGCCCGCCGCTACGCGCATCTGGGTACCGGAAACTATAACGCGGCGACCGCGCACATTTACACGGATCTAAGTTTATTGACTGCGGACCCCGAGATTACGGCGGCCGTCCACAATGTTTTTAGTTTCCTCACTGCGTATGCGGAGCATCCCCACTATGAACCGCTGATGGTGGCGCCGCTGGATCTGGCGGAAAAATGTATTGCTCTGATTGAGCGCGAAGCAGAACATGCCCAGCAGGGAAGTCCCGCGCGAATTGTGGCCAAGATGAACTCACTCATGGATCGGGACATCATTCAGGCTCTTTACCGTGCGTCGCAGGCAGGCGTCGAGATCGAGCTGCTGGTGCGTGGAATCTGCACGCTTCGACCCGGCATACGCGGCATCAGCGACCGAATTCGGGTGCGCAGCATTGTTGGCCGGTTTCTGGAACACAGCCGTATCTTCTGCTTTGAAAACGGAGGAGTGCCCGAGGTCTTCGTTGGCAGCGCCGATTGGATGCCGCGCAACCTGCACGAACGCGTCGAGGTGTTGTTTCCGGTGAAGGACCCGCTGTTGCACGATAGGATCATCCACGAGATTCTGGCCGCCTATCTGGCCGACAACATCAAAACACGGGTGTTGCAAGCGGACGGGCGATACTTGCGTGCATGGCAGTCACCGAAGGGGAGAAGCAAAAAACCTCCTCGAGGCCCGGCAGCATTCAGCGCTCAAGATTTTCTCATCGGGCTTGCAGAAGGCAAACGCTCTCCGGATCAAATCCCCGCGCTCGTGACGAAGCCACCAGCAAGAATTGCGGCCAGAAAGGAATAGAGAATCGCAATGTTTGTTTATTTCTTGCGCCACGCCAGCGCCGGGCAACAATTGCTCAACGCAAAGAAAGACGAAAAGCGCGCTCTCGATAAAGACGGCATCGAGCAGTGCGGTTATATCGGGCGCGCTCTTGCCGCGCTCGGCGTGCAGGCGGACGTCATCATTACGAGCCCATTGAAGCGGTCCACGCAAACCGCGGCGCTGGTGGGAAACGAAATGGGCCACGAAGGCAAGTTGGTGACGGATAACGCGCTACGGCCGGAAGGTACGTTTGCCGAGTTTCAGAAGTTGCTCGAGAAATATGCTCGCCAAGACTCCATTTTGCTGGTCGGCCACAATCCGAACCTGCGCGACTTTCTGGGGCGCGTGATAAGCGATACTGCCTGCGAGGCTGTCATCGAACTCAAAAAAGGAGCAGTCGCAAAGGTTGAAATGCGCCGCAACGCGGGCTCCCTGAGTTGGTGCATCACGCCCCGCATTCTACGCACGCTTCACGCAGCCGCGACCGAGAGTTCACGGCCAAAGACTTCGCGGAAATAGGGGCCATCTTTTTCGATGGCCCACACTTCCAGATCGAGGCTCGCACTGCCCCGCGGCGTGAGCTTGATCGATACCCGGCCATTCCGGGCCGACACTCCTGTATGCGCCACGGACTGGCTCCGATTCATGTGCAGAGCTCGCGCAATGCGAAGAAGCATCGAGGCCTTCGTCACCGCCGCTTGTTCCTGCGGACTTAAGACACTCATCGGGCCGTCACCCGGCGTGGGGCGCGATTTCCCCAGATAACGCGCAATCGCCGCGATAATCCGGCGCTGCTGTGGCGTGTACCCCAGAATCTCAGAGTTCGAAATGATGTAGTACGTGTGCCGGTGGTGTCCGGCGCGGTTGACATAGTCGCCCACCTCATACAGCAACGCCGCGGCCGAGATCCATTCGCGATACTCAGGCGGCAACTGGTGCACCGATTTCAAAGCCGAAAATAGAAGCAGGGCAGATTCCTGGACCTGCGTGGCATGGTGCATATCGACGCGATAGTGCTCGACAGCGCGCTGCAGCGACTCCCGCCGCTCGGTTTCCACCGCTCGTCCCGAACGCGTGCTGCGGTCATACTCCGCTGCCATCTGGGCCAGAATTCCGTCCCGCAACCCAAGCGGCGAATAGCGAAACCCGGCCAAGTGGCATCGTTCCAGCAATTCCGCATAGACCACCGCGCCGGCGCAAATAATCTCCGCTCGCCGCGGGCCGATCCCCACCAGTTTCCGTCGTTCTTCGAGCGTCGCGCGAGTAAGCTGCTTTACGACCCTGCGCATGATCTCGCGCGTTACCATGACCCCGCTCTGGCGGCGCCTGCGCCGCGCCAGATGGCTCGCGATGCTGGCGAGCGCCGCTGCTGTCCCCGAAGTCGCAATCACGGTCCCAACCCGCGCAGACCGGATACGATCCTGAATGCGAACAATCCCGCGTCCCACGAACCCTTGTAGCTGCTTTAATTCGTCCTTGCGTGGCGGATCATGCTTCAGGAATTCGCTTGTCAGGCGAACCGCCCCAAGAGAAAGACTCACAGTGTCGCCAATCTTCCCGTCGCGAGAGAGGGTGAGTTCACAACTCCCACCACCCAGGTCCACCAGCAAAACGCTGCGAACCCCCAGTCTGCTGCGGGAGACGATTCCCAGGTGAATCAGGCGCGCTTCTTCGACCCCGGAAATGATTTCAACCGTCCATCCTGTCCTTGTGCGCACCCATTCCAGAAAGGCGCGCGAGTTGCGGGCGTCGCGAAGGGCAGCCGTTGCCACCACCCGCACCGTATCAGTGCCGCATTCCTGCGTGGCGCGATGAAAGCGCCGCAAGACCCGTATCGTTTCTGACATTGCTTCCGGGGAGAGCAGGCCGCCGCTGAACACGCCTTCGCCCAGGCGCGTGACCTCGCGGTCCTCGTGCAGTTCCTTCAAGCGCCCGCCTTGCAGACGAGCAATCTTCAGGCGTACTGAGTTCGATCCGATGTCGATGGCCGCAAACGTAGGCATGGAGGTGAACGATCAGTCTTCTCACAATCTGATGGGCGGATGCAACCCCTGCTCTGGGCAGTTCGTTTGCGAGTGAAGCCAGTCGAGATTAGCAAACCGCCACCCGGCCCCAGGTAGTGTCTGAAATCCACTTTTCAGACACCACCCGGCCCCATTTTTAATGGATTTGTAACAACCCTCTGGTAGCCTCAGAACGCATGTCCAATCAAGCTCTGCCCCGGCCGCGTTTTAGGGCTCCCGATCCGGAGCCCGGGTTACCAGAGCAAGGGTCACCGGAGCGGGGACCAAAGGCTATTCTGAAAATCGAGACTTCCACGGCGCCGTTATTGCAGGGAAAGGTCAGCGAAGTTCCTGACGCCCTTTTTGGCTGGGCCATGCGTCTGTGTGGCTTCGCCGTCGTCGCTCTTCTCGGCTTGATTGTGTATCAGCTCGTCATCGGATCGCAGCTCTCCTGGCACGCATTTGGCTGGAAGTTTTTTGCTCAATCCGATTGGAATCCGGTCGAGGATCAATACGGCGCGCTGCCTTTTATCTTTGGCACGCTGGTTTCCTCGCTCCTAGCGCTGCTGATTGCCGTTCCTTTGGCTGTCGGTGTCGCGGTCTTCATCACAGAAATGTGTCCCGTCGGACTGCGTGGAATTCTTTCTTTTACTACCGAATTGCTGGCTGCCATCCCGAGCGTGATCTATGGCCTTTGGGCAATTTTCGTTCTGGTTCCGATTATGCGCACGTACGTCCAGCCCCTCCTTGCCAAAACGCTGGGCTGGACCGGGCTCTTCTCGGGGCCGGCCTACGGCTACAGTATTCTGACTGCGGGAATAATTTTGGCGATCATGATTATTCCCATCATCTCTTCAATCACGCGCGAGGTGCTGACGGTTGTCCCGCAGCACCAGCGCGAGGCCGTGCTCGCCCTCGGCGCAACGCGCTGGGAAATGATCCGGTTGGGTGTATTGCGGAACGCGCGTGCCGGCATCGTGGGCGCAATCATCCTGGGCCTGGGGCGCGCGCTCGGCGAAACCATGGCCGTCACGATGGTGATTGGCAATCGGCCGGAGATCGCCAAATCGTTGTTCGCCTTCGGATACTCCATGGCCAGCGTGCTTGCCAACGAATTTTCCGAGGCCACCGGCGATCTTTACCTTTCCGCTTTGATCGAGATAGGCTTGGCGCTGTTCCTGGTTACGATCGTCGTCAATGCGCTGGCACGCATCATGGTGTGGAGCGTAACCCGAGGCCAACCGGCGAGAAGCATTGCCTGAAATAAGTGTCTGATACGAACTCCAATTCGGCAGCAATCGTAATTCCGCCGATCACTTGGCGCCGGCGTGCGATGAACCATCTGATGACCGGTCTCTCGATCCTGACCGTGCTCATTGTCCTCGCGCCGCTGTTCGCCATCTTTGCCTATCTGGTCTATAAGGGCGTCGGGTCGATCAATCTTGCCTTCCTGACTCAGACCCCGAAACCAGTCGGAGAACCCGGTGGCGGCATGGCCAACGCAATTGCCGGGTCCGGTGTCATTCTTGCCATCGCAAGCCTGCTAGGCGTTCCCGTGGGAATCGGTGCCGGCGTCTTCCTCTCCGAATATGGCCGCAATCGTTACGGCGACGCAGTCCGTTTTGTCTCTGATGTGCTGAATGGTGTTCCGTCCATTGTCATCGGCATTGTGGCTTACGGACTGGTGGTGATGCGGCAAAAGCATTTTTCGGCACTCGCCGGTGGCGTTGCTTTGGCCATCATGATGATCCCCACTATTGCGCGTACCACCGAACAAATGCTGCTGCTTGTTCCTCAGGCAATCCGCGAAGCCGCTTTTGGCCTGGGTGTTTCCCGGTGGCGAACGACGCTCTCCATCACGCTGCGAACGGCAACCTCAGGTGTGATTACGGGCGTCATGCTGGCATTTGCCCGCGTCGCCGGAGAAACCGCTCCTCTGCTCTTCACTGCCTTTGGGAACCAATTTTGGAATTGGAGACTGGACCAGCCGACAGCGGCCCTGTCTCTGCAAATTTATACTTACGCCCTTTCACCCTTCGATGATTGGCATCGCCAGGCATGGGCGGGCTCGTTAGTATTGATCGTGCTAATCGTCAGTGCCGTGGCTGCCGTTCGCATCGTCGTGCGGCGTGGAAGACTGGCAGGAGCGTAATAAGTCATGGGAGTCGGAATCACCGTCGAGCACCTGAATGCCTACTACGGCAAGACTCAGGCCTTGTTCGACATCAATATCACGGTGCAGGCGAACCATGCCACCGCGCTGATCGGGCCTTCGGGCTGTGGGAAATCGACGTTCATTCGCTGCTTGAACCGTATGCACGAAACCATTCCCGACACGCGCGTAGATGGCATGGTTCGCATCGGAGAATTCAGTGTCTATAACGGCACGTCCGCCACCCAGTTGCGCCGTCGCGTAGGCATGGTGTTTCAGAAGCCGAATCCGTTTCCCACCATGTCCATCTATGACAACGTGGCCGCGGGCCTGAAGCTGAACGGCTTTCGCAACCGCAAACAGCTCGATGAGATCGTCCAAAAGTCGCTGCACAGTTCCGCGCTGTGGGACGAGGTCAAGGACTCGCTGCACAAAAAGTCCGGCGCCAGCCTCTCTGGAGGCCAGCAGCAGCGCCTCTGCATCGCCCGCGCCCTGGCCGTTCAGCCCGAAGTTCTGCTGATGGATGAGCCCTGCTCGGCGCTCGATCCCATCTCTACCGGCAAAATCGAAGAACTCATTTTTCAATTAAAAGAGCAGTACACAATCGTGATTGTGACGCATAATATGCAACAGGCGGCCCGCGTGGCCGAGTTTACTGGCTTTTTCCTCCTCGGCAAGATGATCGAGTTTGACAAAACCGAGAAGGTATTCACGAATCCGTCCGACAAACGGACTGAAGACTACGTCACGGGCAGATTCGGATAAAGCAGATTCGGATAAAGAGGTCGGCTAAATGCGCACTCGCTTTCAACAACAAATGGAGGAGCTTCGGGAGAAGCTGCTCCGTATGGGCGGTCTGGCGGAATTGGCGGTCGAGCGTGCCACCCAGGCCTATACCGAACGCGATCTAACTCGCTGCCAACTCGTTCTCGAAAACGAGAGCCTCATCAACGCCGCCGAGCGCGAAATCGACGAACTCGCCTTCGACATCCTTGCTACTCAGCAGCCGGCGGCCGTCGATCTCCGATTCATCCTCGCCGTCACCAAAATCAACGCCGACCTCGAGCGCGTCGGCGACCAGGCCGTCAACATTGCCGAGCGCATCATGGACCTGATCGAGCTCCCGGAAGTTGAGTTGCCCGTCGATATCCCACGCATGGCGACCGCCGTTAGTGCCATGGTGCGCCGCTCTTTAGAATCATTTGTTGAGGGCAAAGCCGAGCTCGCGCAGGCTGTTCTCGAAATGGATCACGTGGTGGACCGCATGCGCGATGAGGCTTTTATTGTCCTCGTGCGAATCATGAACGAACAGCCGCAAGTCACTCAGCAGGCGCTGGATGCGCTACTGGTGGCGCGTAATCTGGAGCGCGTCGCCGACCATGCCACGAACATCGCTGAAGATGTAATCTTCTGGGTTCTGGGCGCCGATGTTCGGCATCACGCGCAGGCGGCGTCGGTGGCTCCCCGCCCCGAAGCCACTGGGACTTAGTCCGCTGCCACGCGGTCGAAGGACCCCTAGCTTACCCGTCACTCACGCGCTTCGAGTTCTTATTGCGAGCCACTGACTGCGTTACACTGTTCGCGGCAGAGGTGGGGGTGGTCTTTCCGTTTTTCGTTGCCTGAAGGTCTAGTCTCAAGAAAGACGCCAACGACCGCTGACTGTAAACAACCATGACCCAACAATTCCGCGTCTTTGCCACCTGTGACATCGGCGATGCCTTCAACATTCTTCGCCAAAAAGGCTATGAACTCGAGGTCTATCCCAAGCCGGAAGCCCCGCTCAAGAGCCTGATCATCGAAAAAGTAAAGTCCGGCATAGATGGCCTCATCACCACCCTGCGCGATCCCATCGATGCCGAGATCTTCGCCGCCGGAGCCGGCAAGCTCAAGGTGGTAGCGCAAATCGCCGTGGGCTTCGACAACATCAACCGCGCCGACGCCAATCGCTACAAGATCCCATTTACCCATACCGCCGACGTGCTCACCGAGGCGACCGCCGAATTCGCCTTTTTCCTAATGGGCAATCTCGCCCGAAAGATGTGGTCCGCCGAACACCTGACGCGCGAAAATCAGTGGGGCTACTGGCATCCATATCTGCCGTTTCTCGGCGATGAAGTGACCGGAAAAACCGTCGCCGTCATTGGGACAGGTCGCATTGGCCTGGCGTTCATCAAGAAATGCGCCGGGTTCGACATGAACATCCTGTGCTTTGATCCTGCCTATGAAAACCGCGATTACATCAGGGCTATTCAGGAGGTGAAGGATCTCCGTTTCCAGCGTGGCATCAGCCGTGAGCGGGCAACCATCCGCTACACCACTTTGCAGGAAGCGCTCAGCACCGCCGATTTCATCAGCCTGCACGTTCCGCTGCTGCGCGAAGGCGAAAGCCCGACGCCGACCTACCACCTGATCAATGAAAAGACGCTGCGCATGATGAAGCCGACCGCAATGATCGTCAACACCTCGCGCGGCCCGGTCGTCGATGAGCAAGCCCTGGCCAAAGCGCTACGCGAAAACTGGATCGCCGGCGCCGCCCTCGACGTGTATGAGACCGAGCCATTGCCTGCCGATTCGCCACTGCGCGATCCTGCCATCGCCGACCGCTGCCGCCTTATGCCCCACTTCGCCAGCGCCGCCCGCATTACTCGTCTTTCCTCCGATCCCGACAAAGGCATGGCCGGGCGCTGCGTTCAAGGCCTGCGGGACGTGCTGGAAGGGAACTACGGCGGCGACATCACGAAGATGCCGTATGTGGTGAACAAAGAGGCGTTCGCGAAGTAGAATCTGGAGTGGTCGCTCTACCGGCCCATGTTCTCCAACCGCACCAACTGGCATCTCGCGCCGAACGACCTTAGCCGCGTGTTGAAGGATGTGCGCGCTTCCGGCCAGGAGATTTTCGACCTAACTATTTCAAACCCCACCGAAGCTGGTGTGCGCCTCGATCCTGAGGTCGTGCTGGGCGCGCTGGTGAATCCGGAGGCCACGCGCTACGACCCTCAACCGCGCGGACTGATCGAAGCTCGAAGTGCGGTCTGCCACTACTATCGCGAGGCCCACCGCGTTTTCGACCTGAATCCCGAGCAACTCATTTTGACCACCAGCACCAGCGAAGCTTATTCCTACGTCTTTCGCCTGCTTTGCAATCCGGGAGATGAAGTTCTCGTTCCCAAGCCAAGTTATCCGCTGTTCGAATTCCTGGCAGATCTCTCCGACGTCAAGCTAGTGCCTTACCCGCTCATCTACGATCACGGCTGGCAGATCGATTTCGACTCGCTCTACAAGGCAGCCAGCTCCCGCGCGCGCGCGGTGATCCTTGTCCATCCCAACAATCCCACCGGCTCCTACGTGTCTGAAACGGAAGCCTCTGCCCTGAACGCCTTCTGCCGCGACTACTCAACCGCGCTGATCGTCGATGAAGTGTTCCTCGACTACGCGCACGATGGCGAGCCGCGTTCCAGCTTCGCGGGCAACACCGATGCGCTGACGTTTACGCTCAGCGGAGTCTCGAAGATCTCAGCGCTCCCGCAGATGAAGCTCGCCTGGGTCGTGACCAGCGGCCCAGAGCCAGTAGTCGCCGAAGCTGGCGCTCGCCTCGAAGTGATCTCCGATACATATCTATCGATGAATGCGCCTATACAGCTCGCGGCTTCGGTGTTCCTCGATCGGCGCAAGGCGATCCAGCCCATTTTGCTCGATCGTCTGCGCACAAACATCGCAGAACTCGATCAGCAACTTCTCCATTACCCAGCATGCACGCGATTGCAGGTCGAAGGGGGATGGTACGTGGTGCTTCGCGTTCCAGCGGTGGAAAGCGACGAAGACCTGGCCATTCGACTGCTACGCCACGCGCAAGTGAGCGTTCACCCTGGACACTTCTATGATTTCGCGGGAGAGGGCTACCTTGTGCTCAGCCTGATTACCGAACCTGAGACCTTCCGCGAAGGCATCGCTCGTTTGCTCCGGTTTGCAGCTCGCTAGCCATCACGCTTACGCGTGGTATCCTTTTGCCGGTTCCAAGCAGGAGTCCGAATGTCATTCACTCGCCGTGGATTCATCGAGTCCGCAGTCGTCGCTTCGCTCGCCACCAGCCTCAACGCGTCCGATCAGAGTGCGAGTGAAACCAGCAAGTCCGATTTGCACAAGTCTGGCGAACCGCCGTCCATCGGCAAGCTGCCTATCATTGTCTGCGCCCACAACGGCGTCAACTATCTCGACGAAGCTTACGCATTCCTCAAGAGCGGTGGCGACACACTCGATGCCGCGATCCGGGTGGTCAAAGGGCCAGAAGATGACGCGAACGACGACTCGGTTGGACTCGGTGGCCTGCCGAACGAAGAGGGCGTGGTCGAGCTCGATGCGTGCTGCATGCATGGACCTACGCGGCGAGCTGGTTCGGTTGGTGGCGTCCGCAACATCAAGAACGTTTCGATGGTGTCGAAAGCTGTCATGGAACACACTGGTCACGTGATGTTGGTCGGCGAAGGGGCTGAGCGCTTTGCGGTCGCTATGGGCTTTCCGCGTGAAAACCTACTTACTGAGCGCTCGCGCAAGATCTGGTTGCTGTGGAAAGAGAATCATTCCACTGACGATTGGTGGGGTCCCGGAATCGCCGATCCGAACTGGAAAGCACCCGTTACTGCGCCGCAGAACCAGCCTCAGTCACAACTGATGCTGCGCAGGGACTTATGGGAAGCGCGCATTCAGCGGCTTGATGAAGACGCTGCAAGACTTGGCATTGAACCAGAGTTCCGCATGGCTGCGATTCGGCGTGTGCTGTTTCCTCCGACTGGAACGATTCATTGCTCCGCGCTCAACGACAAGGGAGAAATGTCGGGTGTTACTACGACGAGCGGTTTGGCGTTCAAACTTCCTGGACGCTGTGGTGACTCGCCGATCATCGGTGCTGGTTGCTATACCGATCAGGATGTAGGTTCTGCAGGCGCGACTGGAAGCGGGGAAGAGAACATCAAAGTCGCTGGTGCTCACACGATTGTCGAGAACATGCGACGCGGAATGTCTCCGCAGGAAGCTGGGATGGATGCGCTGAAGCGCATCGTGCGCAATTACAACAACGACATGTCGAAACTCAAGTTCGTCGACATGACCTATTACATCCTACGCAAAGATGGCGCTTATGCCGGCGTTTCACTCTGGGAAGGTTATTCGAAAGCCAATCCGCACAAGATTGCTGTGCATGATGGAACAAGAAGAGCCGAGCAGACAGTTTTCCTTTTCCCAGGCTTTTCGCAGGAGTTTCCGCCGTTTCCGGTGGCAATTCCGAAGGAGCTAAGTAAGGATTCGGAGTACGTAAAATAAGGTTATCTTAGTTGCCGATGGCGCGCACTCTCATTTGACATGCCTACTTCCATTTGTTGTCAATCCGCGGCGCATGCTGCAACGTTTGCATCACCACGCAGTACTGTTCCGTTTTCGCCCGCAACGCGCTTAACTGCTCGACGGTTGCATGCGGTGCGCGGACGGCGAAAATGACTCTGATGCTCTGAAATCCGACGGGCGCCTCTTTCGATATTCCCAGGGTTCCTTGCAGATCCAGATCGCCTTCGACCGTGACATCGATGCCCTCTGTAGGTATTGCCATCGCAGCGGCTACCATTTGGCAAGTGATCTGCGCGCAGGCGGCTAATGCACCTAACAGCAGGTCTCCGGAGCAGGCCCCGGTGCCGGCGCCACCGACTCCTTTATGCGCTTGCGCCTTGTAGATCTCCCGCCCCAAGTCCACAGAGCAGGCGATCGGTGCGTCGGTCTGAGTGCCGTGCGCCGTCAGCGTGATTAGGGAACTGGCCGGATCTTGCCGATACCGGTCTTTCAGCGGCTTCTGCACCGATCGAATATCCACGAATCCCCTCCGAAATCTGGGGTATTATAAACGAACCCGGGGTGCTGCCTTGGGCCCGTTCGTGGCAGCAACATAAAATTCATCCGTGATTGCGCAGCGCCGAGCAGTCCGCTTTGGTATGCCGAGAGTTGCGCCAGCAAGGTCCATGAGCCCACCTACAACGTCAGGTTCTGCGCCATCCGCCCTGTCGCCGGGGTCGCGCTTCGGCAAATACGAGATTCTTGAACGGCTGGGCGCGGGCGGCATGGGTGAGGTCTATCGCGCTAAGGACACGCGCCTCGACCGTGAGGTCGCAATCAAGACCCTTTCGCTGGAGCACTGCCGTCAACCGGAGGCTTTATCGCGCTTCGAGCAGGAAGCGCGTTCCGCCTGCGCGCTTAATCACCAAAACATCGTGACGATTTATGAGCTCGGCCACGAGAACGGCACGCGCTACATTGCGATGGAATTGGTGAATGGAGAAACAGTACGTGCGCTGCTCGCCTCAGGCCCTATTCCATACCGGAAATGTGTGGCAATCGCCGCGCAGGTTGCAGACGGTCTTGCCAAAGCACACGAGATAGGCGTCGTTCATCGCGATCTGAAGCCGGAGAACCTGATGGTTTCTGGCGACGGTACGGCCAAGGTGCTGGATTTTGGCCTGGCGAAACTTCGTAGGCTCGACCCGGCCCGGAGTTCGGATGCGAGTACGACCATCAGCGAGCATGGAACGGTGATGGGCACGGTGGGTTACATGTCGCCGGAGCAAGCGATCGGAGGCGAAGTCGATTTTCGATCTGACCAGTTCTCCTTCGGATCGGTGCTGTACGAGATGGTCACCGGGTTTCCCGCGTTCCGGAAAAAGACCCATGCGGAAACGACGGCCGCAATCCTTCGCGATGAGCCCAAAGGCTTGGGTGCCAGGATGCTCCAGGCGCCCGCTCCTTTCATTTGGATCGTGGAGCGCTGCCTCAATAAGGACCCGAAGCAGCGCTACGACTCCACCCGGGATTTGGCTCGTGACCTGGCCGCAGTGCGCGACCGTCTCGCCGATGCGGTTGCCCGGGAATCCGGGCCTCGCCGCAACAACCTGCCGCCGCAGCGCACCGCACTCATTGGACGGGAACATGAAGCGGCGGGTCTGAGTCAGCTCTTGAGCCGCGTGGACGTCCAACTGGTGACCCTCACCGGTCCGGGCGGCATCGGGAAGACGCGGCTTGCCTTGCACGTGGCGAGCGAAATCGCGGATCAGTTTCCGGGCGGTGTGTGTTTTGTCGCTCTGTCGGCGATTGGCGAACGTGGCTTGATCGCTTCCACGATCGCGCAAGCACTGGGCGTGCGCGAAACCGGAAATATGTCGCCGCAGGAAAACTTGATCGAGTACGTGGGCGGCCTGAGCAATCCTATGCTGCTCCTGCTCGACAACTTCGAGCACCTTGTCTCAGCCGCGCCGGTCATAGCGCAGTTGCTGACTGCGGGCGCAAAACTGAAGGTGGTGGTCACCAGCCAAGCGCCGCTTCACGTCTACGGTGAACATGAATTTCCGGTGCCACCGCTGGCGCTACCCGACCCCAAATCCGCTCCGCCTCTGGAAGCGCTTTCACGTCTTCCAGCAGTTGCGCTCTTTGTGGAACGCGCGCGGGCTGTGAACCACGAATTCAGACTGACGAAGGAAAACGCACCCGCAGTGGCGGCGATCTGCGCTCGTTTGGACGGCCTGCCCCTCGCCATCGAGCTTGCTGCGGCGCGCATCAAGCTGCTTTCGCCGACAGCCATGCTGGCGCGGCTCGAAAGCCGTTTGAGCCTGTTGACCGGGGGCGCGCGCGATCTGCCAACTCGGCAACAAACTCTTCGCAACACCGTCGACTGGAGTTACGGGCTGCTCAACGGCGCTGAACAAACTCTCTTCCGCAGGCTTTCCGTGTTTGCCGCTGGCTGCACGCTGGAAGGAGTGGAAGCTGTATGCGATACCAAAGGCGATCTGGGCCTCGACGTGTTCGATGGCATAGCATCCATGGCCGACAAAAGCTTGGCGCAGCAAGTGGAGCAGGCCGACAAAGAAATGCGATTCTTTATGCTCTCCACCATCCGGGAATATGGTCTGGAACGCCTGGCGGAGAGCGAAGACGAATCTGCGACTCGCCGAGCCCATGCTGCTTATTACCTCGTGCTTGCTGAAGAGGGTGCCGAGGACATGGCAACTCGCCCGGAATGGCTCGACCGTTTTGAGGTCGAGCACGACAACTTCCGTTTGGCACTCGATTATCTGATCAAAACTGGCGATGCCGACTGGAGTCTCCGCCTTGGCGCAGCCCTGTTTCGCTTCTGGGAAACGCGGGAGCATCTTACGGAGGGCCGGGATGCCATCGCCCGGATCCTCGCGGTGGAAGGGGCAGGGACTCGTCCAAAACTCCGCGCTCGCTTGCTATTCGCGGCTGCGGTCTTGGCCGGGGAGCAGGGCGATTACGGCTCTGCGCAACAGATGTTCGAAGACAGTCTCGAATCCTGTCTGGAGCTCGAAGACAACCGCGGGGTCGCCGTCGCACTGAACGCGTTGGCTGTCATTGCCCGCGATCGCGACGAACTTGCCCGTGCATCCTTACTCTTCGAGCGCTGCGTCGCAATATGGAAGGAACTTGGGGATCCCGCCGACATCGCCCGAGCCCTCAGCAATCTCGCCAGCGTGTTGAAGTTGCAGGGCGAATATGCACGGGCATCGTCGCTTTACGACGAGTGTCTGGCCATGTTCCGTCAGGCCGGAGATGGCGCTGGTGTCGCCTGGACATTGAACTACCAGGGCGATGTCGCCCGGAAAGAAGCGGACTTCATTGCTGCGCGCTCATTTTGCGAACAGAGTCTGGCGGAGTTTCGACGACTGCGCGATAGCTGGGGAATTGCGAGCACCCTGTTCGACTTGGCAAGTCTGAGCTGCGATCAGGGAAAGAACGCCGAGGCGCGTCGCCTGTACGGTGAAAGCATCAAGGCGTTTCAGGAGTTGGGCCACCAACGCGGCATCGCGAGAGCGCTCGAATGTCTCGCCGTAAGTGCCGCTGCCCAATCGAGCGCCGAGCAATCGTTGCACTTGGCAGGAGCCGCCGCGGCGCTTCGCCAGCGATTGGGCGCTCCGCTGACGCCCGCCGAGCAATCTGGTCTTGAGAGGGCCCTGGAATTTGCCCGCCGAGCGCTCGGCAATGATGCAGGCTTGGCGGCATGGATGGAAGGTTGGGCGATGCCGGTTGAGCAGGCCGTTCGCGAGGCGCTGAACGGCAACGCGGATTTAGATCTTCGGAATCAAGACTCTGCTTAAATCAGCTGGCAGTGTTGGGATCGATCAGGCGCCGCACTGCCGAAATGCGATTCGCGGGAAAACCTCCCCGGCGTGCATGTTCGCGAACCGTTTCCTCGTCTGGCGCCAGGTACACACAATAAATCTTGTCGCCGGTGACGTAGGAATGGAGCCATTTGATTTCTGGTCCCATGTCCCTCAACACGCCTACCGACTTTCTGGCGACTGCCTGCAGTTCCGCATCAGACAAATTGCCCGCGCCTGGGATCTCCCGCTCGATTACGTATTGCGGCATGGCCACCTCACCGGGGTTTTATGGTAGCAGAAGTTTCGCCCGAGAGGGCGACCAATACACCGCCATGCATGCCATGCACCTGGACCGGGAGTGCCGTTTTAATCAGCAATTTTTCGCGCTTGCCAGCGGGTGTACAATTGGCTTATCAGGACCAGAGCTTCACGGGATCTGCTGCCCGCGTTCGAGGCTAGAAGATGAACGTTCACGTCAGTTACAAGGTCCAGAAAACTCCAGACATTGAGAAAGAAATCAGCCACCAGATCGACAAGATCCGGAAGCGGCTGCGTGTCTTCAGGCCGGAACTGGTGCATCTGAAGGCGGTTCTCGAGGAAAACGCGTCGCGCGAGGGATGCGGCGTTTCTCTGAACTTGCGATTGCCATCGGGACAGCTTGCGGTCGAGAAGAAAGCTGGGAGCCCGACGTCGGCGATCAAAGCCGCGTTTGACGACTTGATGCAACAGATCAACCGGCACAAGGAACTGCTGCGCTCGAGCCATCGCTGGCGGCGCTGGCGCGGAGGAGGGGATTCGGTTCCTGGACCTGAGCCGGGCGTGCCTTTTGAGCAGACGATGGCGGCGGTGCTGCCGCCCACCATTTCGGCGGACGATATTGGCTTTTATGTGGATGCCAATCTTGGGCGGCTGGAGCGGTTCGTGGACCGCGAGCTTTATTTTCGGCAGGCCGATGAAGAGCATCCGGGCAATGGGCTTTCTGCCTCTGACGTGGTTAACGAGGTGATCGCGCGCGCTCTCAGCGATCATGATCGCCCCGAAAAGATGGCGCTTGAACCTTGGCTTTACCGGTTGGCGCTTGAATCCATCGGGGAAATGACGGCGCGGTTGGAAGAGATCGAATCACCCGTTCACCTCGAAGACAGCCGGCGGCGGCAAAACGTCGAGGCTTCCGATGAGCCCGTGCTGCAGTTTCACCAGGCCGACGAGGGCTGGACCCGCGAGAGCACGATTGCCGACCGGCGGGTGGCTGACCCCGAGCAGAGCACGTACTCCGACGAGATGACGGCGCTAGTGCATGGGGCGCTGCGCGGCGTCGATCGCACCGATCGCGAAGCATTCCTTCTTTATGGCATGGAAGGATTTTCCCTCAACGAAATCGCCTCTATCACCGGCCGCCACACGGAGGCGGTGCGCGAGTCGGTGGAGCGGGCTCGCGACTGCGTGCGCAAAACACCTACCGTTGCCAGAGAATTCCAAAAAGAGCACTTCGTTAAGACTCGAACCTCAGCATCCAAATAGCAAAGGAGAATCGAGATGATCACACGGGATGAAATCCGTGAGTTAGCCGCTTTTCAGGCAGATGAAACCAAAGGGGCATGCGCCCTCAGCTTTTACTTCCAGCCCGATCCTCCGCAGGACCGGTCGCATCGCAACCAGGCCATTGTCGCCAAGGATGTAATCAAAGAGGCGCTGAAAAGCCCTGCCGCAAAGGGTAAGAATGGGCCGTTGCACGCCGACCTGGACCGCGTGCTTGAGGTTGCTGCGAACCTGCGAGGACCGAAGGGAAAAGCAGTCTTCGCCTGCTCGGCACAAAAGTTTTGGAAGGAGTACGACCTGCCTCCGCATCTCGGTTCCACGCGAATCTATCTGCAATCCCGTTTTCAACTGAGGCCGCTGGCGGCTTTGCTAGGAGTGCAGCCAGCTCTTTCCGTGGTAGTGGTCGACCGGCAGCGAGCGCGGTTTTTCGATCTGCGGCTCGACGATTTGCGCGAAGGCTCTTCGATGGTTCACCTGCTCTCGCGGGGCTCAGCGAGCGACGGCTATAAAGGATACGATGCGGGCCATGCCGAGCGCCGGATCGCCGACGAGGCGGCGCAACACTTCAAGGCCGTGGCCGAGCGGCTGCGCGCGGATCATGAAAAGGGTATCTGGGAGCGGATCATTGTTGGCTGTTTGGACACAAATTGGGCCGACTTCGAGCACCATCTTCATCCCTACGTCAAGCAGCGTTTGATTGGGCGCTTTTCCGCGGATGTCGCCAGTGTTGCGAACGAAGAAATTCGCGAGCGCGCCGACTCCGTGCTCAGGAAATGGATCGAGGAACGCGGCTCCAACAAGCTAGGTCAGGCGCTCGATAACGCTCGCGCCAACGGGCGAGGCGTCAGCGGATTGCGCCGCGTGCTGCAAGGACTGGAAGCGGGCGAAATCCAAAGCCTGTTTCTAAGCGAAAACTACTCCGCGCATGCTGTCGAGTGCCCTCATTGCGGCCATCTCGATGCGCATATGGTTCCGCAGTGCGTGGCCTGCGGACGGGCCACCCGTGAGTTGACGGACGTGTGCGACGCTATCATCCCCTTGGCGATTCGCCGTGACATCGAGCTTTTCTATCTGAAGAACCAACCTGAATTGGACAAGGCTGGCAATATCGCCGCGCTGCTGCGCTTCCGCTCGGACCAGACGAGCACGGGAAAATTCATGGTGGCATCGTAGAAAGGCAGCTACTCGCTACGCGCCGCATAGCTTCTAGCCGAGCGCAATCATGGCAGAAGGTCGGTGGGTAGAGGCTGATTGTAAAGGGGAGAATCGCCAAGTCTTGTGCGCTTGAACAGGGCTCGAAGGGGTTTTACCTCTGCAACCTGACCTCACACCGCTGACCTTTTTCCTTTACTTCATGCTGTCGACTACGAATAAATCTGACAGAATGCGGAAGGTCGAGTAGGCGTAGGATTTGCCGTCTGCGCTGAACCTTAGACTGGGGATGCTTTTCAGGCCGGCGGTGTCAGCGGGGGCGATGACTTTCCACGGCTCGCGGCGGCCGGTTGCTATATCGACGCGGGAGATGCGGACGGGCAAGGTGCGGGTGCGAACGAGCAGAGCCTTGCCGTCGCTGGCAAAGGCCATAACGTTTTCGTCCGGAGCGACCGTGATGTTGACCTTCTGCGGCTCGCCTCCGGCAATGGGATAGAGCCAGCGCTGGCGTTTGCTGTCACTGGCGAGCAGATACTTTCCGTCTGGCGAGATCAGGCCTCCAGTTGTGCCTTCCGGCGTCAAGGGGCGAACGGCGCCGCCTTCGATCGATTGCAGATAGGTACGCGGTCCGTGACCGGATTCCTCGGCCGAGAAGGTGAATGACTTGCTATCCGGCAGCCACGCCACGGCGTAGTGGTCGGTCTTGTTCTCGGTGAGTTCGCGCGTCTCGCCAACGCCCGTTGGAAGAAGTACAAGCTTAGCTGGCGCGCCAACCGCGCTGATTACATAACGGCCGTCGGGCGAGAGCGCCGCGGAGCCTCCATCACCGAGGCGAACGGCGGCCGAGCCATCGGTCTTGCGCAGAAAAATGCTGTAGTTGGTTCCGATGGCTTCGCCCGTCTCCGAGAACACGATTGTTTTTCCATCGACCGACATGCCGGTGAGCAGCGACCAGTCGAACCAGGAAAGACTCCGCTCGGCGGATTGGCCGGGCGGGAGCGCGGAGATGCCGATGCGCGACTGGTCTCCGGTCAAAAGAACCATGCCAGTCCGGCTGATGTCGTGAATGGTGAGCCCGCCGGGCGCGCGGTAGATGAGGCGCTCTTTGCCCGAAAGATCCATGCCATAAATGGAGCGCGACGACCCCGTTGGAACCGCGGAGAACCACACCTCTTTTCCATTCGGCGTCCACGCCAGTCCTTCCACGCTGCCATAGAAAGACGAACTGGTTTTGTGGTTTCCGTGAGAATCGATGACGACGACCCGCCCGTCATCGCCACCGGCGACGTGGTCGGCGATCGCGATCAAATCGCCGCGCGGGGAAACGCGCACGTGGCTCACCCAACCTTCAGGCTTGTAAATGACGTTGCCGGCGGGGAACTCAAGCCCGGGCCTGCTTTGCGCGCCTCGGCGGATGACAGCGAGCTGACCATCTGGCGTCCAGTCGGCCCACGCCACTTGTTCCAACACTTCTCGTGGCGCGCCTCCGGCGAGCGGAACGCGAGCTAAGGTTCCCGTCTCGGCAAAGGCACTGGCGTCGACCGGGTGCAGGGAGACGGCAAGTTCGCCGCTTGGGGAAACTGCTAGTACCTGAGCGTCGGTCAGGCCAACGGGGCGGGAGTCGGAACTGTCGTAACGCGAGGTGAAGATTTCCTGCGGCTGGCCGTCCCAAGCGGCGCCATAGACAATGGTCTGCCCGTCAGGCGCAAAACGAGCCGCCCAAATCGTGCCGCGACGGAACGTGATTTGATGGAAAGTAGGGTTCGCGGCGTGCATGCCGCGACGAGCCAGAGCATACACGCCCGCCCAGGAAGCGAGCAGAAGCAGTATGCCAAGCGCGGGCAGGAGCCAGCGGCGCGAGTTCGTTTCCTCCGGCATCGCGCGCACGGCGCCGCTGGGGCGGGTCGTGGAAATGTCGGTGAGGGCTTCAAGATTAAATGCGACGTCGCGCGCCGACTGGAAACGTTCGGCGGGATTCTTTTCCAGGCAATGGCGGACGATGCGCTCGAGAGCGGGTGAGACATTGCGATTTGTCTCGGTCAGTTCCGGGGGATCGTCCTTGAGAATGGAACTCATGGTCTCGGCAGTCGAATCGCCGTGGAAGGCCCGCTTGCCCGAGATCATCTCGTACAGAATCGCGCCGAAGGCAAAAATATCAGACCGCGCGTCGGCCGGCTTTCCTTTTACCTGCTCGGGCGACATATAACCGACCGTGCCCATGACCAGGCCCGGTTCGGTCGCTTGAATCGTGGGCGCATCGCCGCTTTCGGTTTGCGTTGCCGGAAGCGTCAGCTTCGCCAGGCCGAAATCGAGAATCTTTGCCCGACCATCTTCGGTGAGAAAAAGATTCTCCGGCTTCAGGTCGCGATGCACGATGCCTTTTTCGTGCGCCGCCGCCAGTCCCCGCATTACCTGGAGCGCATAGTCCGTTGCCTTGCGAATCGGAATCGGCCCGCTGCGCAGGCGGTCGCGAAGCGTCTCGCCTTCCAGCAACTCCGAGACGACGTAGGGTGCGCCGTGGTCTTCGCCGATATCGAAGATGGAAAGAATGTTGGGATGGTTCAGCGCCGCCGCGGCCCGTGCCTCCTGCGCGAAGCGCTGCAAGCGGTCGCGGTCGGTCGAAAAAGAGGTGGGCAAAACCTTAATCGCGACCGTGCGATCCAGTCGTCCGTCATGCGCGCGGTAGACTTCGCCCATTCCGCCGGCGCCCAGCGGAGCCAGAATTTCGTAGGGACCCAGTTTTGTGCCTGAGGGAAGCGCCATGAGTGTCCGCCATTATATTCCAGGGGAGGCATGGGTGCCGACGTTGCCGAAGACAAGCAGGCTGGATGGCGTTAAAATGACCGCAAGGGTCAAGAAAGGCAATTTCGAATCTCCGTCGTCGTGTCATCGCGCAGGCCGTTCTGCGGAATACCTGCCCTGGATCAGAAGGAACTCGACGCGAGCAGTCTGGCGGCGGAGACTCCGAACATGGAGGACTCCATGGCGCCTGCCACTTTCAATCCTCAAGAGTTCCTCTCCCAACCTGGGACAGGGAAAAAGATCGTCCACTACAACAAGAAGCACAAGATCTATTCGCAGGGCGATCCCGGCACGTCGCTCTTCTACCTGACGCATGGCCGAGTAAAACTCGCCGTCACGTCACCACAGGGCAAAGAGGCGGTGGTGGGGCTTTTGGAGCCGGAAGATTTTTTTGGGCAAGAGAGCTTGACCGGCCACAAGGGGCGGCTGGCGACTGCGGTGGCGATGAGCGATTGCACGGTGACTCGCATCGAAAAGTCTCTCGTGACCCGGCTCATGCGCCAGGAGCATGATTTTTCCGAGATGTTCGTAGCCTACTTGCTGGCGAACACTGTCCGCGTGCAGGAAGACCTGATCGACCAGTTGTTCAATTCCTCGGAGAAGCGACTGGCCCGCACGCTGCTGTTGCTGGCGCGCTTCGGCATGAAGGGAAAACGGCAGCCTTTTCTGGCGCCCGACATCACGCATGAAGTACTCGCCGAAATGGTGGGCACAACCCGGGCGCGCATCAGTTTCTTCATGAACAAATTCCGCGACATGGGGTTTCTGAATTACAACGGCGGATTGCAGATCAACGAGTCGCTTCTCGATGTGGTACTGCACGAGTAACTATTGTTTGGCCAATGTGCCATATTGCACAAACGGACCTTCCCGGGCAGTGGCAGTATGAACTCGGCCCCTCGCAGGCAGATTAGCCGACCGGCGACCCGCCGGAAGGTAAGATCGCCGTGACTAAGAGCCAAAGAAAGACCCACACAATCCTTCATTTTTGCTGCGACGATGACGCTTTGTTGCTGCGTGCGGAGCTTCTGCGCCGCCAAGGATATCGCGTGCTGGTTTCCAGCAACGGATTCGAAACCATGGAATTGTGCAGCCGGGAACGGGTGGATGCCGTGGTTCTGGAACTGGACCGCAACCGCGCAGAGGTGGCGCTCATTGCGCGGGAGATCAAACGGCGTCGTCCGGAGGTTCCCACCATTGTGCTGGCGGAAGCCCCGGCGGACGGCCTGGATGAATTGGCGGACGCACTGATGCCGAGGGAGGATCACCCGGAGTTGGTGAAATCGCTGCAAAAACTGCTGACGCTGTAAAAGGGCACGAAGAATCCGCTGGCACCAAGGGCGACCCACCGGGGCTAAGACCCAAGGCTGATTCACAGCGGGTTACCGGCTACTCCGGTTTGGCTTCTCGCGCCCAATTGTTCGTGCCGTCGTGGAGAATTTCCCGTCCATCGGCGACAATGAAGCGATGATTCACAAAGTCCTGCCCGTCGGGCCGCTGCAGTGCAACTGCTCTATCATCGGCGACGAAACCACGCACGAAGCCATGGTCATCGATCCCGGCGATGACATCGAAGACATCGTTGCAATCCTCAAACAGCACAAGTTGAAGGTGAAGCAGATCGTCATCACTCACGCGCACATTGACCACGTGGGTGGAGCGATGAAGTTGCGCGCGCAAACCGGCGCCCCCATTCTGCTCAACCAAAATGACCTGGCGCTGCTGAAGATGCTCGATGTGCAGGCGAACTGGCTCGGCATGGAGTCGCCAGGCAAAGTTGAAATCGAGGCCGATCTTAAGCACGACCAGACGCTCGAAGCGGGCAGTCTCTCGGCCAATGTCCTACACACTCCCGGCCACACCGAGGGCAGCGTCTGTCTCTATTTTCCCGCCGAAAAATTACTGATCGCCGGGGACACGCTCTTTGCGCGCAGCATCGGCCGTACAGATTTGCCCGGAGGCTCGTTTGAAAAGATCATTCGCTCGCTGCACGACCGTGTGCTCACCCTGCCCGACGAAACCGTCGTGATTCCCGGCCACGGGCCGATAACGACGATTGGAGAGGAACGGGAAGAGAATCCGTTTCTAAATCGTTAGCCATCCCATGCGGTGACGGTCGAGTCAGACGAAGCCAAGGGAAACGAGCCTATTATCCATCGCGAAGCGAAGAACCGGCGCGGAGCGTACAATCAGTACAGTGAAAAATACTAAGTTCTTTGTCAGACTGAATCGTGGCACTTCCACCCCCGCATATGTTCAGCGGATTGATCGAAATCCAATACAGACAACCACCAATCGCAAGCTGGCGCTTGCCATGGGAAAGTTCACAGCGGAAGATACTGTCAAGTCCATCCAAACTTCGCGGTGCATCCCCGAGTTAGTGTCCGTACAGGTTCGAGCTTAGGCAGGCCCTCACAAGCGTTGCGCTGACCGCAACCGCATCGAACGCGCGAAAAAGGAATACCCCGCAGCAGTGGCTTGCTGCGGGGCAAATGGGTTGGGTGACAGGACGGTTTGGGAACGGGTCCATGTCCCGCTCCACACTGCCACTAGCTCTTGATGATGACCTTGCCGCCTCCATTCCCTGCGCCGGGACCGGGGGACGCGACTGAGTAGACGTAGGGGTTCGTGGAGACGGGAGCGATGGCCGTGCAGATATTATTCTGTCCCCCTTTGGCGTTGACCGAGATGAGGGCGGGGTTAAACGGGTTGTTGACTCCTCCCTCCCATTTCACGGGGTAGCTCTGGCTGTCGGTTGAGATCATCTGGAACTTGCCCCCAATTGGGAGCGTTACCGTTGGTGGTTGGCAATCCCCGGAAGTGCCGATGTAGCTAATCTGGACGATGAGTGGACTGGTGGTGTCCACCTGGATGGAAAAGGGTCCGTAGATTGTTCCTCCCGCCGTGACCGTGTAATTGCAACTTCCGGCGGCGGCAGTGGGGCTTTGGCTATCCGAGTCCCCCGGTTGCAGCGTGACACTTTCAAACAGCGTTGGGCCGGTGGCCGTAATGGGATTTTGCGCAAAGGTGAGGGTGATGGTGGAAGTGGAATTGTTGACAAAATCGACGATCGTCCCAGACGCGATGATGACGGCAGGTGGCGTCGGGTTGAAGTTAGCGCCGAAGGTGATGGTTTGAGTTGTTTCTGTCCTTGGAATGTGGCGTGCTGCGGCCATGGCTGGCTCCTTGAGGATTGAATTTAGATACGCGGCCCGCAAATGATTCCGTACAAAATAAGGTGCTGGTATGGCAGCGTTAATCCAATTCGGATGACAACCTAAAGGGTACGCGTCCCGAACTCCAAGATCTGTTTCCGACTACTTACCGCTAGCTTGAAAATTTGGGTCTGACAACAAGCCTGCGAGGTCCGGTATGCTCTTCAGGTCCGCGAGGCTGTAGCCTTTCTGCAGGCTCTTTTCAATGTACTGCAACGCTTGCTTACGGTCGCCCAAGTCCTCGTATGCCTCGCCGACATTCTCCAGAACGTTGGCGTCGTCCGGCGAGAGAACGAGTGCAGATTGTATGTGAGAAATGGCGTCATCGCGCACCTTTTTTTGGGCGTAGAGCAGTCCAAGAATGGATTGCGCAACCGCATCGCGGGGCGTGGTTTTTACCGTCTGTTCCACCAGGCTGATCTCGCGGTCCCTGGCTGTGCCGGCCTTGTCCTTGTCCTTCAGCCCCTCGTAGGCAAACGCCAGATTGCCCCAAACCAGATAATCCCTGTCGTTCAACTGCAGAGCCTTCTCCTCTGTTTCGGCAGCTTCGGCGTATTTCTTTTCCTGAAGGTAGAGATATCCAAGATTCGCATAGGCCGCGTAACTCGGCTCGAGGGCAAGCGATTTGCGGTACACCTGTTCGGCTTCGGCGAAGTGCTGCTCTCCCATGTCGCTGTAGACGGCGCCCAGATTGAGATAGAGCGGAGCATTGTCGGGAGTGAGTTGAATGGCATGCTTGTACTGCGCAACAGCTTCGCCGTAGCGCTGGTGGTTATCGAGGAAAGCAGCGAAGGAGTTATATCCGTCCCAGGAATCGGGGCGCAGGGCGATCGCCTTGCGGAAGGCGGCCTCGGCATCGGCGGTGCGGCCGGCGCTGTCATAGGACTGGGCCAGGCCGATCTGCGCGTCGGCGCTGTGCGGGTCGAGTTGGAGCGCGCGCTGATACTCCTGGAGGGCGAGATCGTATTTTCCGGTGCTGCGGTGAATGTGACCGAGCGTTGCATAGACGGCGGGCAGGCGATCATCCAGTTGAACGGCCTTACTACAGTTCGCAAGAGCCTCGTCGATCCACTTGGTGTTTTTGTCGAGCTGGTATTTGAGGCGATAGGCTTCGCCGAGCTGGGCATAGCCGAGCGCAAAGCGCGGATCAACCCTTACCGCGCTCTCAAGCGCCGTGATAGCGAGGTCGAGATTGCCCGGTTTGTCGAAGCGCTGGGTGTAGCCAAGAGCCTTCAGGTAGGACTCGTAAGCGCCAGCGTTGACCGCGCCTCCCATGGCGCGCAGCATTTCCGGGGTGACGTCGATGCGCATCAGTTTGGCCACGCGCGCCACCGCTTCGTCTTCCAGGGAAGAGAAATCTCCGGCGCGGTCTTCGAGCATGAAGGAGCCGATCTGGCGCAGGGTTTTAGTGTTAATCAAATTCACCGTCAGGTGGATGGTCTGACCTTCGCGCTGCAGGCTTCCCTCGATGGCTACCGTTGCGCCTAACTCGCGCAGAGCCGATGGGGGATCAGTGATCTTGAGGCGCCGCACTTCACTGGCCGGCACAACCCAGAGGGACTGCTTGCCGACTTCGAGGTTGGTGAGGCGGCTGGCGAGGCTGTCCATGAGTCCGGCGGAAACGGCTTCGTTCGCGGGATCGCTGCCGACGTTTTCAAAGGGCAGAACTGCGATGTGATCTTCCGTGCGGGCGAACCAGCCGGAGATGCGGTCGCGGACGGACGGCAGAAACGAAAGTACGGCTGCGACGATTGCGATCAGGCCCAAGGTGACCAGCCACCGATGGGATCCGGGCGCCTGTGTGGTGGCTCCCCACATCGGCCGCGAGGCGCGTTCGATTTGCTCGCGCAGTTCTTTGGCGGTGAGCGTCGAGGGCCGTGGTCCCGACGGTGGATGGACGCCGGATGGCGGGCGCGCGGCCGGAGATGATGCCGGCGCAGGTACGAGCTGGCTGCGCGCTTCCTGTAAGTCAGTAAGCATGTCACGGCAACTGTGATAGCGGGTGGCCGGATCTTTGGAAAGCGCGTGGTAGATGATGCGCAGCAGATCCAGGGGCACTTCGTCCATAGGCCGCGGCGGCTCGTTCAAAATGGCGAAGATGGTGGCGGCGGGAGATTCGCGCTGGAACGGATTCTTGCCCGTGAGCATTTCGGCGAGCACGATTCCGATGGCCCAGATGTCGGTGCGCTGGTCGACTCCTGGTTGGCCGGTGGTTTGTTCGGGCGACATGTAGCCGATGGTGCCGGCCGTACTCATGCTTTGGGTGCTGCCGGTTGAAGAGGAGAGGCGAGCTAATCCGAAATCAACGACCTTGATGACTCCGCGGTGCGTGAGGATCACGTTGGAAGGCTTGATATCGCGATGTACCACGGCGCCCGCATGGGCCGCAGCCAGCCCTTCCGCCATTTGGATGGCAATGCTGATGGAGTCAGGCACCGGCAGAGGGCCGCGAAGAAGCTTGCGGGCCAGCGTCTCTCCTTCGTAATAAGCCATGACGATGAAGGAGCGGCTGTCGTGCTCCTCCATGCCGTAGATGACGCCGATATTGGCGTGGTCGAGCGAGGACGCGGTGCGGGCCTCGCGGAGGAAACGCTCTTTGTCTTCAGGGCTCGCAACCAGGTGTTCGGGAAGAAACTTAAGGGCAACCGTGCGCTCGAGCTTTATGTCGAGCGCACGATAGACAACGCCCATGCCTCCGGCACCGGCCAGGCCGAGGATCTTGTAGTTGCCGACAAGATCTCCAGGAGACAATGTGGCGGATGGGCTAGACACGAAGCGGTCCCCGATGGGGTTCGACCCCTAAACACGAGGCTTTGTCCGGTATCAGGATCGAGCGATTCTCCCCCGATGCACGATGATACGCTACCGCATTTTGGCGTGGTGAAAAAAGTGCCCGCCTGGGAGCCGGACGGTTGGTGTAAACTTCCGTGACCTGGAAGCTAAGGAAGCAATCAGACTGGGGGAACCGCGATGCAGTTGCGTTTAGAGAGCCGACCGGTGGGAGATGTGCTGGTGGTGCAGTGCCACGGGAGAATTGTGGCCGGGAACGAAGTGTTTACACTGCACTCGTCGGTGGGAGATTCCATCGTCAAGTATGGCGACATCGTGCTGGAACTCGACCATGTCGAGTTCATCGACAGCAGCGGGTTGGGAGCGCTGGTGCGCCTGATGCAGGCTGCGCGGGCGAAGGGAGGGGACGTCAAGCTCAGTGGCGTGCCACCAAGAACGCGCAAGACGCTTGAGATGACGGGCCTGATCTCGCAATTTGAAGTCTACGACACAGTGGAGGAGGCGATCACGGCAGCGTACTTGGGCTCGCGCTATTCGCGGGCAAAGATCGCAGACGCACAATCGCGTGTCCTGTGCGTTTACGAATCGATGGATGTGCGGACCTTCATGCGGGAAGTACTGTGCGGCGCCGGATACAATGCCCTGACCACCGCGACGATCGAAGACGCGCGCATCCTGCTCAAGGCAACGAAGGCCAAGATGGTGGTGATTTCGGCGCGCATGCAAGTGGTGTATGGTAAGCCCACCCGCAAGGTGCTGGAGGAAATCGATCCTTCAGTTTCGATCGTGGTTTTGGACGAAAACTTTTCGTCGCAGGATCCCGGGGAAGCGGCGGAGAAACTGCTGAGTTCCGTGGGCAGCCAGCAGAAGAGCGCCTAGCGCCGTCCGGTCGTTGACCGCAGCGACGAAATCGCCTCGTGAGGTGACGCAGGCACTACAACGCCTTCGGCGATCAGGAAACTCCTGGCATCCTCGAAGCTGACTCCGAAGGAAGTGCCGTGAAATCTTCCCCTACCGGCCTGCGTGATAATCCCGAGCACCTCGCCTTGAGGAGAAATCACGGGACTACCGCTCATGCCCTCAACCGCGACAATGTTGGTTGCGAAGTCGCACCGGCATCCGTCCTGACGGCGATAGTCTTCCTGTCCCGTGATGCGCCCGGTGCGCGTTAAAGGCGCCAGAACCCACCCGGTAAAGCCGGTAACCGACACCAATTCGCCGGGCATAACCTGGCGGAAGCGAAGCGGAGCTGCACGGATATAGCCCAGATCGCGAGGATTATCTGTCGGCTGGAGGCGGCAGACCGCGAGGTCGAGCAATTCGTTGAGATGGCAGCGAGTCAGCAGAAATCTTCGCAAATGGCCGACCTGAATCCATTCGTCATCGGGGATCATGACGCTGAGGGTGCAGTTAAAGTGGGCCTGCAAAATGACGTGGGCCGCCGTCAGCAGGGTGCCGCCGGAGTCGGCGATCAGACCGGTGCCGCGGACGAAGGTGCGGAATGCCGCAATATTTTCGGTGCACAACAGCGGAACGGCGGCGCGCAGGGCGGGAGGGGCCGAGTCGGGCTGCTGACTACCGAACGCCCACAAAGGCAAACAAATAAGAATGGCGGGAATGGTATGTCGCCAGGCCACGATAGGTGCGCTGCTGGTGATTGTAGCCCGTTCCGAAGCAGGTAAGCGTATTCGCGCAGGATAGAATCGAAGACCGGAACCGCCGCTCATGAAAATTCATGAAGGGACAATCTCTCAGATGTTCTGGTGGACAGGACTATCCCTTTTCTCCCTGTTTCTCGTGGCGCAGCCTGGCAATGCCCAGGAAGTTGTTCTCAAGGGGCGGGTTGTCGATCCGCAAGGAAAGGCCTTACCGGGCGCTACTCTGAGGGTTTCGGGCCGCGTGGCGGTCGCAGGCACGTCGTGGGTAGGCCAAGCGGTTTCCGGTGGGGATGGAGGATTTGAGCTGAAGTTGCCGCATGCAGGACATTTCGACGTGAAGGTTGAAGGCGCGGGATTTCGTGCCGTAGAACGGTCGATCACAACGGGGCAGGGAAGAAGTGTTGGCGTTGAAACGGTGATCGAGATCCGCATGAGCGATGTTGCACCGGCCAGCGAAAGCATAACGGTAACGGCTGACGTGAATGACATGGACGTACTAACGCCCGATCCGGCGGTGAAAGTTTTCTCCTCGGAAAATTTGCTGGATGCGAACCCGGGCAGGCCGGGTGCACCGGTTTCAATCCCAGGCTATCCGATCGAGACGGCATCGAGCGGGATCAAGGCGCCCCAGTATTTTGCGCCGGGTGTGGCGGGCGACCACGGCGAACCGATTGCGCAGTACATCCAGGTGGGCAGCTACCTGGTGCCGAACAATCTGTCGGCGAATGCGCACGGTAATGGATATGCCGACCCGAATATCTATATTGCGAGTGTGATCGAGAGCGTGCAGGTGGATGGCGGCGCCTATAACGTGCGCGAGGGAAATCACGCGCTGAACCTGGCGGCGATCTACGGGCTGCGTTCGCATCTTAATCCGTTTCTCGCGCTGACCGGAGACTACCGGGATATTACGGCGACGGCGGGGATGAGCCCATCGGCGAATTCGTGGGTCGCGATGGAGGGGTCGTTCGGCAATGGATTCCTAGATCGTCTGGAGCACCGCAAGCAGTTTAAGTTCAATGGCGGGCGCATGTTCCACGCGGGAGATCATACATTGGCGCTGTTTGGAATCGCTTACCTCGGCTACGGCTATATGGCGGGACTTAAGCCGATCTACGGATTCAATTCCATCGACGCAGCCGCCGGTTGGATGGAGTTTCCGGATACGATCGATCCGCGGCAAAAGGAACAGACGCATACGGCGCTCGTGGCGCTGAATGACGGGTGGAGGCTGGACGGCCATCAGGAGTTGCAGCTCTCGGGATTCTTCCGCACTTATAACTTGTCGCTGTTCTCTGACTTTGGGCTCGGACTGATCCGGCAAAGCGAGTTCCGCACCGTGACCGGCGGGAACGCGACTTATGTCAACAAAATTGCGAAGGCCTTTACGCTGCTGGGCGGAATGGATTACGAGCGCGAGGCGCCGCGTCGCGACGACTTGGATCATTACAACTTCTACAATCATGCGGCTTCCTCTTACTATGGACCCTTCGTCAAGATCGCTGGCAACAATGTGACCATCGCGCCGGTAACACCATATGTCGCCGGGGAGGGCGAGTTGGGTAAGTACGTTCACTACTACCTGGGCTTGCGGCGCGACGTGATCCTTATCGACAACGATTCGTTCAGCATCAGTAACCAGTACGTGAATATTCCCGCTTATTCCTCGAGTATGTGGGTGGGTGTGAATTCGCCGAAGGCCACGATCACGATTGTTCCCGAGGAATCGTGGTACGTTCCGCTGATCGCGTTCAGCTTTGGCAAGTCGTTCTTCACGGAAGATCCGCGGATCGGCGTGGGAACGGGGACCGGCACCAGTTCTCCGCCAGTCACGGGCAATCCGGTAGAGACCGCGCGCTCATATCAGTTAGTGGCAAGTAAGACGTTCAACAAGACCGACGTTAAGCTGACGTTGGGACATGAGACGCAAACCGCCGAATACGGCAAGATCGATCCCGATCAAGGATTGCAGTTCAATCTGGGGCCGGGACGCATCCGTTACCTGGCATTTACGTTGCGGCAGAGCATCCTGAGCGGGTCGTTGCAGGCGACATTCGAGCAGGCGGATGCGCGCCTTGCGAGCGCATCTTTCTCCGTTGTGCCGGAGGCGCCGCGGTTGATCGGCGATATCACCGGGACATATCAGAAGTTGCCCTTCCATTTTGAAGCGAAGGGCGAATTCGAATACGTAGGCCGAAAGGTGGTTGGAACGGCATGTGATGCCAGCCAACCGCTCACCGGCGGAATGGGCTACTGCCTGGGCGTGCCGAACAAGGAGTTTCGTTTGGCGGTGGCGCGGCCCCTCCAAGACGGAAGGATTAACGTTGGCGTGAACATGATGATTGCCAGCGGCTGGACTGGGCAAACGACGGAGAATTTTGCCGCAGCTTCTGCATACGGAGCGGGAAAAGTGGGGCTAGACCCCAGTACTGGATTGGTTCCCGAGAACCCAGTTAGCGAGGTGGTCGGTGTGCGGATCCCTTCCTATGCAAGCATTTCACTTACATACCGCTTTGGACGAAAGCGACAATAGCGCAAGGGTTAACGAGAAATCCTTTCCCCAAGAGTTACACCGCGAAAACTCTCCCATGAAAAGTACGCTTGTTTTTCCATTCCTAAGCTGAAATTTGCTGCGCAGGTTGGTTAATGCTACACTCCATTGTAAGTTAAGTCATTGCATTTAAGACGGTTGTCGGCGATGCCTGGGGAGCGGTTTGGCTGTTTGGGTGCCTTGTTTAAGCTAGCGTCGCCCCCGGGGCGCAGATCCGGGAGGTAACCTTGAGCGACCGTGCGATTGGCGATCCAGCGCGACGGAAACGAAGCTGGTACAAGCGTCGTCTCCGAAATCAGCGCATTGTTCTAGTGGCCGTTGCTGTAGTAGCAGTGATAGGGATTGTGAGTTGGCTGGGTCCCGACTTATTTTCGTGGTCCGATGTTGGGTCGAAGCAATCACGGGAAAGCAACACGGTTAAGCCGCCCGTCGCGACGCCCGAGGAACTAATGAAGATGGCCCAGCAGGGTGACGCCGAAGCGCAGTGGCGGCTGGGCAAACTCTACCGCGATGGGGATGGCGTTCATCTGAGCGAAAGGGATGCGGCGGATTGGTTCCACCGAGCGGCGGAGCAAAAGTACGTTCCAGCCCTCTCTGCCCTGGGCGCGCAATATTGGGCGGGCAGCGCAGGAGCTAAACAGGATTACGGCAAGGCCTATTTCTGGTATGACTTGGCGCTCGCTCTGGGCGATGAGAATGCCGATTCACAGCTCCAAGCACTTGCCACTGAGCTAACTCAGGATGAAGTTGCCAGTGCTCACCAGCAAGCGAAAGCCTGGTTGCAAGCTCACAGTTGCGCGGTCGAGCACCAGTGATCTGACATCAAGAGTGGTGGGCGAGGACGATGTGCATGTACGAAGCATTTACGTTTTTCACAGCTTCTTCGACATATTCTTCTGGACTCAGAAAGAGGATTCAGCTAGAGTGCTGGTGCAAGTTTAAGCGCTTTGCAGCCCCGGTTTGGATGATCTAGAACGTGCAATGGTTTGCTGTCTTTGTGATGAAATTGGTTGTCTTAACGCCAGTAGCTATCATGCTCCACTTTAGTTAAGTAGTTGCGTTCCAACCGGTTGCAAATAACACGAAACGCGAAAAATTTGGCCGTTGAAGTGCAGTGCTTCAGTTCGGAGTTGTCTGCCTATTAAGCGCTGGACCCAGAAGTTGAGGAGAGTGCCTTCTGAGCAACCGTGCGAATGATGGAGGTGTACGGCGTAGGCGAAGCTGGTACAAGCGTCGTCTTCGCTCTCAGCGTTTCTTGCTCGGTTCGGTGGCAGTAGCGGTAATTTCCGTTGCTTGCTGGCAAACTGCAGCTCGAGTCTCCCAGTGGCCCTCCATGGAGGGTTCCAAGGGCTCGCCGGAGTCATCTTGGGCCAAGGCCGTCCGGCAGGATCTTGGGTTCGTATCGCGGCAATCGACCAAGCGTCCTGTGTATGTGACACGAGTTCCAGGGGTTTACCCATACTCGGTAGTGCCTGGAGGCCTTAAGAGCGCGGCAGCCCTGCGGCAAGCGGCCGCGAACGATAAGGCAGTGGCACGCCATTTCGGTCAGTTTGACTACAATCGGGCCCACCTTGTTCGGCTGGCGGAACCGCGCGATGTCTACGTTTCCTATCGCATTCGCGACACAGTCTTCTGGACACAAAAAAGGATTCGACTGAAGGCCGGCGAGATGCTGCTAACCGACGGCAAGATCACAGCGCGGGCCAAGTGTGGCAACCAGGTTTCCGACACCGCCAAACCAGAGGTTTCGAACGAAGAGCCGGAAGAAGATGTTCTGGACCAGCCGGTGGCGCTTGAGCCGATTGGTCCGGCTTTGCCGATTCGGGCAAGTTTGCGGGCGCCGGAGTTGCCTGCGGGTCAGCCGGTTCCACCCGAGTTTTACGCGAGCAGTTTTCAGTTCCCTTACGTTCCGTTCGAGCTCCCGCTTCCTCCCCGGAATTGCGCCATGTTAGGGGAAGTTGGCACGTCCCATTGCCATAAGCCGACCCACCATCCTTCGGTTCCTGAACCTTCGACGATGATTCTGCTCGCTTCCGGACTGGCAGCAATTGGCTGGCGGTACGGCAAGCACAAGGGCCTGGTCGGAGCTTAGAGCACGAGCAGTCCGGGATGAGGTCAGCCATTCGCTGGTACCACTAGGACTACGACTTCCGAGTAATTCTCGGCTCGCTCCAACTGCTACACTCCTCATTAAGTGCCCATGTCTTGCAAGCTGTATTTCGGAGCCCTGCTCTCCATTGCCCTTCTAGCGGAACCACTTATCGCGCAAACGGGAGCGACGGTCGAGCACGTGCTGGTGCGCGGCAACGCGGATGCCATGGAAGTCGAGATCCAGACTTCCGGCGCCGTTGCGCCTAATACTCAGGCGATTACGGGACCGAATCGCATCGTGGTGGATTTTCCCGGCGCCTTGCCTTCCGCGGACCTGCGAGCGCTAACGGTGAATCGTGGCGCGCTGAAAAGTGTTCGCTCCGGGCTGTTTTTCAAAGATCCTCCTATTACGCGAATCGTACTGGATCTCGAAAAGGCCCAACCTTATCGGATTTCGACCGGACAGAATGCTGTAGTGGTGAAGCTGGGTGGAGAGAGCGCGGCTCGCAGCCAGGAGTCGATCGCACGATCATCAGCGGGTGCGCACCTGCGAGAGACTGCGCTGGTATCGAATCCTTCGGTTGCGCCTGCGAAACTGGCGATGACGAAGGCGGTTGCGAACTTATCGTTGCCGACGCACACACCTTCGGGGCTCTCCGGCGCCGCTCCTATGACGGTTGCAGTGTCGGGCGCGGCAACTGCGGCGGTCAATGTTCCGGCGCTCACGCAGGAAAGCAGCGATGCTGGTAGTGCGGTTGCGGCTTCGGAACCGGCGAAACCGACGGTGAGCGTCTCCTACGAAAACGGGATGCTGAGCATTCACTCGGCGAGAGCGACGCTTTCGCAAGTGCTGTTCGAGGTCCACTTGAAGACGCAAGCTGAGGTCGCGATTCCTGCGGGAGCCGAGCGGGAAGAAGTCATCGTGGATCTGGGGCCTGGGCCCGCGCGCGACGTGCTCGCTGCGCTTTTGAACGGATCTCCTTACAACTTCATATTTGTCGGTAACGAACTCACTCTTGAACGCGTCATCCTGACGCGGCGCGATTCGGGCACCTTCTAACTTTTTCAGGTTTGGCTTTGGTTGGAAGATCAGGTTCTCTAATTTCCATTTCAAGTTGTTCTATTAAGTAGCGGAAGCGGATCAACGAAGCCAGCCGAGTCGGACTGGCTTTTTTGAATTGCCCTCCGCACTGAAATTCTCTTCGTTTTACAGCCCCGACAAAAGTCTGCAGGGATGACGGAATCGCACGCCGATTGTCGCTTTCCTCACCGCTGCTCTAGAAGAATTGGCGCAAAGAGGCGACAATGGTTCCCGCAGGAACTAAGGAGCCAGGTTGGGAGCGAATTCAGTCCTTAAGCAGGCCGGTCCAAAGCCGGCAGGTCCAAAATCCCCGGCAAAACCAAAGGTCGGATTGCGCTTCTGGATGGAGCGGGTGCTGGAGGAGTGCGCTCGCGCGGCGGCGGGGTTTGAGGCCGATCCCGTGCATGATCTGCGCGTGGCGATTCGGCGCTGCCGGTCGCTGGCGGATGGATTGATGGCGATGGATCCGGACCCGTCGTGGAAGGAAATGAAGAAGGCGGGGCGGAAACTTTTTCGGGCGCTCGGCGAGCTGCGCGACATGCAGGTGACGCAGGAGTGGATTGAAAAGCTGAGCGGCGCGGCCGATGGAGACGCGGCAAGCCGCGACTCTACGGAAGATCCGGTGGTGGGGAAGCTGCTCAATCATGTACGTGCGCGCGAGGCGGAATGCAAACAGCTGGCGTGGAGGGATCTCAACCAATTTGACAAGAAGCGGTGGCGGCAATGGAGCCGGACGCTGCCCGGACGGGCGGCGCGGCTGCGCCCTGGGAACGTGGTCTATCTGCACCTTGCGCTTGAGAAGTGGACTGCTGCGTATGAGCTCCATAAACGCGCGGTGCGGACGCGGTCGCAGATCGCTCTGCATGAGCTGCGGATCGGGATCAAACGGTTTCGTTACACAGTAGAGAATTTTTTGCCGGCCCAGCATGCGCTTTGGGGAAAAGACCTGAAAGAGCTTCAGGACCTGCTGGGCGAGATCCACGATCTGGACGTTCTGTGGACAACGGCGCTTGAGATTCAAGCGTTTCCGGATGTGGAGAGCCGGCACCGGTGGCGCGAGAAACTGAACCACGAGCGCAGCCGACGCGTCGAACGCTATCGCGAGCTGATGATCGGCAAGGAGTCGTTGTGGCGAGTTTGGCGAGCGGCATTGCCCGCGGGAGCGGATTTGCGGGCGGCGGCGATGAATAGGTTGCGGGTGTGGGCGGGGTACCTGGACCCGGATTTTTCGCATGCGCAGCGGGTGGCGCAGATGTCGCTTCATTTGTATGACGGGATGCGGAAGGCTGGGCTGCTTCGCGATGATGCGGAACATGACTCGCGGGACGTGCTGCAGGCTGCGGCGTTGATGCACGATGTGGGCAAGGCGAAGGGCGGGGAGAACCATCAGAAAGAATCGTTTCGAATGATTCTCAAGATGGCACGGCCTTTAGGTTGGAGCGCGCGCGAATTGGGCTTGGCGGCGGTGGTGGCGCGGTATCATCGGGGAACGTTGCCGCGTCCGCGTGGGAAAAACATGCAGCGGCTGGAGCTGCCGGACCGGCGCGTGGCGCTTGAACTGGCGGGCGTGCTGCGCCTGGCGAACGCCCTGGATCCGCGAAACGGGACGGCGCCGCGGGTTGAAGTGGAAGGCCATGATGGGATTCTAGTTGTGCATTCGGCGGGGTATTCGCCCCTCGACCGGACGGCGGAAGATGTGGCGGCGGCCCGGCATTTGCTCGAAACCGTGTTGAGAAGGCCGGTGATGGTGCGAGGACTGCGCGTGGCGCCGAGCGCGAGCTAAGCGGCACGTTTACTTCTTGGGAGCTACGGGGGCGTGATCAGACGGACAGGGACGGCGGAGGGGCCGTTGCCGTAGACGGGAGTGCCGCTGGAATTTCTGCCGCATCCGATTTGGTTGATGATGGTGGCCCGAAGTTGATAGGTCTGCAACGGGGTCGCACCTATGGCCGGCAGAATGACGGCCGACTGAGGATTTATGAAGACCTGAAGGAAGCCGATCACGTTGACGGTCGCAAGCGGGGCAGCCGGTGGGTTTCCCGTATTGACGAGCGTATCGTAAACGGGAATGGTTACGATGGAATCGCTTACGAGCACGTCCTGGTTT
>JBAQIB010000007.1:0-2092 GCA_049288625.1 Terriglobales bacterium
GCCCCACTCTCAAGGCCCGGATGCTTTTCTACGTCGCGGTCGCCTACCTGGGAGGTACGTTGGACCGGGCAGGCCGCACGTACCTCGTGCAGATTGCCGGCCGCGGGTCGCCTACCGCAATCGAAACGCAGCTCGCCGCCACCGAGCTGCAGCGTGCAATGGCGGTAAAGGGCCCATAGCTCAAGAGTCCGCGCATGCCGCGCATGCAGTAGTTCCCGCTCTGTTTGTTTTCGCAGATCGTCGGAGAGACGGCGCTGGTGGGTGGCGCATGAAAAGCCTGCGGCAATTCATTGCTGGGTGGGTACTTGCGAGCCCTCTAGACATCAGGATGTATCCTGTTTCATACTATGGCCGCTGTGGGGAGGGGTGGCGGGCGAGGCCCGGAAAAACTTCGATTTCGCGCTTTAGTGGATTGCATCGCAACAGGGGCGAAAACTGTCCCCGATGCCCGCCAAAAAGACCGTGCCCGGATGGGGATTGAGGATTTCTACCTCAGTGGCTTCGCGATGTTCTTTCTTCAAGATCCCTCGCTGCTGGAGTTTCAGCGGCGCTTTGAGGATCAGATGCAGAGCAACAATCTGCGCACGGTCTTCGGCGTCCAACAGATTCCCTCAGATACCCACCTGAGGGATCTGCTGGACCGCCAACCGGCAGCGTTCCTTCAAGGGGTGTTCACCGAGTATCTGCGCCGCCTTCAGCGCAGCAAACAACTGCAACGCTACGAGTTTCTCGATGAAGGGTATCTGTTGACCTTGGACGGCTCGGAGTATTTCTCCAGCGAGAGTGTGCACTGCCAACGATGCTTACAGCGACGCAAGTCAGACGGCCGGGTGGAGTACTATCATCAAATCCTGCAACCCGCGGTTGTCCATCCCGATCTTCGCCAGGTGTTGCCTTTGGCGCCACAGTTCATACGGCGACAGGACGGAGCATCCAAGCAGGACTGCGAGATCAATGCAGCCAAACGCCTGATCAAAGATCTGCGCCGCGAGCACCCGCAACTGCAGGCTGTGGTGGTCGGCGACAGCCTGTACTCCACCATGCCCATGATCGTAGAGTTGAAGGCGCATCGTTTCCCCTTTCTCTTGGTGGCCAAGCCTGACGATCACAAAAGCCTGTTCGAAGACCTCAAGGGGCTCCAGCGGGGCCCTGGGCTGGAGAAGCTCTTTGTGGCCCAGCCCAAAGGCAAACGCTTTCTCTACGAGTGGGTCAACCAGATCCCCCTGGGAGCCGACCCCAAGAGTCCGTCGGTGAACTTCGTGCAACTGCACATCTATGATGCCAAAGGGAAACTCACCTACCGCTGCTCCTGGGTGACGGATATCGCGTTGGACAAAGACAACGTACAGAAAGTCGTTCGGGCGGCTCGCGCGCGTTGGAAGATCGAGAACGAGGGATTCAACACACTGAAGAACCAGGGCTATCACCTGGAGCACAACTTCGGCCATGGCAGCATGCATCTCTCAGAGACGCTGTTCCTGCTGAATCTGTTGGCCTACTTTGTTCATCAGATCCTGGAGTTGGTTGATGAACTGCATCAGAAGGCTCGCGCAGGCTTCAGCTCCCGTATTGAGTTCTGGAACGTCATGCGAGCATCTTTCCGCATGCTGCTCTATGGATCTTGGGATGAGGTACTTTCCCGAATCACTGGGCCACCGCTACCGGCTTTCCCCCAAGCCTCACCTCAAATCTGATCGCGCCGCAGGTAGCGTAGCCTTCTTACCGTCTCAGTTCCTCATTCTGGCAGGCCCCAAATAGACTGAACATGGCCAAAACCACTAACTTTTTTCCGTGCTCCGCAGGCGACTCACCGATTGCTTACCATTCTCTACGCACCTTCGCTCGGTGGCGACTCACACGGAGGACAGAGCGGGAATTGCTGCTTTTGGCGCGCTTGCCTTGACCTCAGCGATTAATAGAGCCTAAAATCGGCTGCGGCGTGTGCCGCTGTCTTCCGACGCCCAAACGAAATAAGGAGCCCTTGAATGGATATCCTCACCCTCAACTGCGGAAGCTCGTCCTTGAAATACCAGTTGTACCGCTGGGAAGAAAGGGAGGTGCTCGCCTCGGGTATCGTCGAGCGGGTCACCGT
>JBAQIB010000008.1:0-6406 GCA_049288625.1 Terriglobales bacterium
CACTCGCTGCGCACCAGCCCCAGCGCCTTGAGCCGGCTCAGCAGGGGATACACGGTGCCTTCCGAAACGATCAAGTCCGAGTCGCTCTCCAGCTGCCGCAGAATTTCCAGCCCGTAGAGCTTGACGCCCCACAGTGCCGCCAGGATCGCCAATTCAAGGCATCCCTTGCGAAGCTGCACTTCCCACTTGTCGGGCGACTCCAATTCGGGCATCCGGTCCGCGTTCATAGGCAGTATCATGTATTACAAGGTATCGTGTTGTCAAGAGTCATAATCGAGTCTTTCGCTGGAGCACGCATTTAGAATAAAAATTGCAAGCGAAGCGTTAAAAGCTAGGAGTTAGAAGCCAGGAGCTGCATTTTTATGCCGAACGACAAACCTCATTCCCCCGACGAGCTCCTGCAGCAGGAATTCAATCGCTGGGCCGAGCAAGGCGAAGGCCCGAAGATGGAGAACCATCACCTCGACATCACGGAGAAGACGCTGCGCCGCATGGATCTGCGCGCCGGCGAGCGCGTGCTCGATCTCGGCTGTGGCTCAGGTTGGGCAACGCGCCTGCTTGCGCGCCTCGTCGGCGAAAGCCCCCACGATTTTGGGCAGGTCGTCGGACTCGACATTTCTGACGAAATGGTCCGGCATGCCCGCGCGGCCTCGCGCGACTTCGAGAACGTCATGTTTGTTCAGGGCTCGGCCGCGCAGATTCCCTGGGAAGAGAATTTCTTCGACAAGGTGCTGTCAGTCGAATCGTTTTACTACTACCCGGATCAGGATCGCGCGCTCGCCGAACTATTTCGCGTCATGGCGCCGCACGGGCGGCTTTTCATCCTCATCAATCTCTATAAAGACAATCCCTATTCGCTGCAGTGGGTGCCAAAGCTCAAGGTTCCAGTCCACGTCCGCTCGGCCGAAGAGTATGTTGAACTGCTGAAGAAGCATGCGTTCCACCACGTCGAATCCGTGCAGATTCCGGACGACACGCCCACGCCGGAGAATTATCAAACCACGTCCTTCCACTCACTCGACGACCTGAAAGCCTTCAAACGAGTGGGAGCCCTGCTGCTGATGGCCTCAAAGCCGGATGTGCGCAATGTGGCTCCGGCGTACACGATTTACTAGAGAGCCGGCTTCGAGCCTCGAGACAGCGCATGCCGAGCAAGACGTTCCTGAGCTCGCAGTTCAATCGTCGTCCTCTGCGTCGTCGCTTTTGTCGTGCCGGCGGTCTTGTTCCAGATTTTGCGCAGGGCTCAAGGGCCGGCCGTCACTGGCATGGCGGATGTCGATTGCGCCATTCACGTTGGAAAGTTTCACAAATGCTCCGCCTGCGCCTAGCTGGCCATGCAGGCTATGGCCCACATACTGGTGTCTCGTCACGGGCAAGCCAAATTCGTTGGAGATGCTGCCGGACATCGTGCTCGCTTTCACCTCCGCGTTCGTGTCCGATGGCAAGGTCACGTGCAGACTGCCGTTGACCGACGAGAGTTTCAGCCCCGAGGAAGGCAACTGGTCTACGCTGGCATCGAGGGAGCCATTCACGGTGCTCAGTTCGGAGCGACCCTGCAGGTTCCGCGCCTCAAGCCGTCCATTGACGCACGAAGCGTGCACATCTCCGGCAACGCCTTGAATGTCGAGCCGCCCATTTACCAGGTTGATCTCGTCGAGATTTGCCTGGCGCGGCACCGTGACCGTGTATTCCACGCGCGCCGGGTTGTTATGTTCGCCCTCACCGCCGAAATTGAACGTGTGGTCGTGGCCGGGGTATTCGGTGCGGATGGAGATCCTGTCGGGGCTTGCCTCCACTTCAATCTTCGCTTCGTCGAGCCGCTTTTGGCTCCACGCGCTCTTCACGGCGTCGACTTTCACCTCGGGACGGTCCCAGGCGGCGATATGAACCGGACCATTCACATTCGCAATTTCGACGTGGCCCTGCGCGGAAAGAGGATAGACCTTGTGAAACTCCTCGCGTTCGCTGCCTTGCTGGTCGGAGCCGGGCCAAGCATATGCGGAAACGGCGATCAGGGAAAGCGCCGCAATTGCAAGGGCGGCGATGCGTGAATTCGGCACTCCATATTGCTTTGTCATGATGCCTCCGTCGCTGATTAGACGCGCCGGGAACCAATCGGTGAGTTGGAGGGTCCCTGGAACCGTTGTGACCGCCATCACTCCGGGTTGTATGATGTTTTGGTTATCCTGTATTGCAAGAGGCCCCATGAGCTGGTTGCAGAACAAATTCGAAAAGAACTTCATGATCTCGACGGTCGACTATGTTTTCAACTGGGCGCGCAAGTCGGCGCTCTGGCCAATGACGTTCGGTTTGGCGTGCTGCGCCATTGAGATGATCGCGTCTTCCACCGCCCGTTTTGATATCGCGCGCTTTGGCTCAGAAGTCTTCCGCCCCAGCCCGCGCCAGTCCGACCTGATGATCGTCTCTGGTACCGTCACGCTGAAGATGGCGCCGATCGTGAAACGCATCTACGAACAGATGCCCGAACCCAAGTGGGTTCTCTCCATGGGCGCCTGCTCCTCGGTCGGCGGGCCGTTCAATACCTACGCGGTCCTGCAAGGCGTGGACCGCATTGTGCCAGTGGATGTGTACACAATCGGCTGCCCGCCGCGCCCCGAGAACCTGTTCTACTCGCTGCTCAAGCTGCAGGACAAAATCGACACCATGACGCTCGCCAAGAAGCCGACTGAAGTGCGCCTCGACGAGAGCATGATGGAAAATTTCAAGCGCCACGTAATGGTCGCGCAAACGATGCAGCCGAGATAAAGTCCTCAGCTATCAGCCTTCAGTTCTCAGTCAAACCGGTCCGATATACTCATGTCGCCCAGAGCACCGGCCCAGCCCATGGCAGGGGTGAAGGATCCTTTGCTGTTGTTGAATACGATGGAGGCTACGAATGGCCAAAGCCGACTTCAACTCCAACTCCGTTGACGAATACATTGCCGCGCAGCCTGAGGCCGCGCAGCCGGCGCTCAAGCTTGTGCGAAAAACCATTCGCGCCGCTGTGCCAAAGGCCGAGGAAGTGATCTCGTACAGAATGCCAACGTATAAGATGCGCGGCGAGGTGGTGATCTACTTTGCGGGGTGGAAGAAGCACTTCTCGATTTGTCCGGGGACTCGGCGCGTGCTCGAGGCTTTCAGGAAGGAACTTGCCATTCACGAGGTGAATAAGAGCACCGTCCGCTTCCCTTTGTCGCAGCCGGTGCCAGAGAAGTTGCTTTCAAGAATCGCGAAGTTTCGAGCCAAGGAAGTCTCCGGACGTAAAGCGTCGAAGATCCTGCCAACCCGGCGTTCTGCGTAAGAATCGCATGCCCTTCGTGAAGATTGCCACCCAATTCGACCTCCCCGGTGTCAACGAAGTCAAGGAGCTCCCCTGTGGCGACAAGCTAATCTGCGTCGCCAACGTCGACGGCGAAATCCACGCCATGGAAAACACCTGCCTGCACCGCGGAGGGCCGCTCGGCGCTGGCATAATCGAAAAGGGAAAAGTCATCTGCCCGTGGCACGGCTGGGCCTGGGACCCAAAGACCGGCGAAGCGCAAGCCCCGGGAGCGAAGGTCGCCGTGTATCCGGTGAAGATTGATGGCGAGGATGTAGTGATCGAGATTTAGTCAGGTCGCGGAGGCCCCGACCGCCCCCGTCCGGGAGGGCGAGCGAAGCTCGACGGGACCTCCAGCGATGTGGTTGTTCGCCCCAGACCGCATCCAACCACATAGGCCGGACCGCCGCCATCCGCTGCAACTTTGCTTTCGCAGTTGCGGAGTTCGCGTGTTCTCGTGCAGGATAGTAGTTTCGCTCGACATTCTGACATCGCACGATGAAGGAGCAGTTTTGCGCATGAGCTTTCCAAGGGCGGCGCGCCCTGTACTGGTGGGTCCGAAGCATCTTCGCTCGATGCTCGCTGCCGTCGCTGTTTTGTGCCTGGCGGGGCAGTTTATTTCCTGCAGTGGCAACGGCAAGCTCCCAAACACGGGGACCGGCAACACCGCCTATCTGACACTCCCCAATCAAGGTGGGCTGCTTACGCTGCACATCGATGGAGCTACGGGGGCCGTTGCGGTTACAGGATCGACACCGGGGCCCGACGGCACCACACCCTACGGTCTGGCGCTGGCGCCGAAGAAGAACTTTCTCTACGTTGCTAATTCCCAATCCAACAACATCTCCACGTTCAACATCGCCAGCGATGGATCTTTATCGCTCAATACGACCACATCGGATGGCGGTTCCGGTCCCTATGAAGCTCTCATCGATCCTTCCGGCCAGTACCTTCTGGTTACCAACACCGGCCTTCCCGGCAGCGTCTCCGTTTTTTCCATCGACTCCTCGAGCGGCGCACTAACGGCGGTTGCCGGCTCACCCTTTTATGCCAACGACAGCCCCAGCGAGATTACAATGCCACCGTCCGGCAATTTCGTTTATGTCAGCAACCCGAGCAGCGGCATGGTCACCGGTTTCACATTCGATGCTGCGACGGGGGTTCTTGCACAGGTGCCGGGATCGCCGTTTTTTTCCGGAGCCGGAGCCAGCGCCCTGGCCGTAGACAACAGCGGGCAATTCCTCTACGTTGCCAATACCTCGGCTTCAAATCCTGGTTCTGAGGTAATCGGAAACATTTCCGGATTCAGCATCAGTGCCAATGGTGGGCTCCAATCTATTTCAGGCTCGCCATTCACTCCTTCAATTGGTAACGGCCCCAGCACCCTCGTCGCCGTTCCCAACAGCAGTTTTCTGTATGCAACGACTCCCGGTTCCAGCTATAGCATTTGGGCCTTTGAGATTAATTCTGTGAATGGCCAACTCACCATCGCCAATCAGTCTCCCTTCAGCCAGACGGCCGGAGGGCAGTTCGCGATCATTGACACCAACGGCAACTACTTCTTCATCGGGAGCGAAGAGGCTAAGGAAATTGCAGCCTACACCTACGACATCAATACCGGGCAACCGACCGAGGTCTTAAACTCGCCATTTTCGATCAACGGGCAGGTGCCTGGGAAAATGGTGATTGTCCCGTAGGCGGCTCGACCGGCGGTCGCGGCGTCACTTTTGCCTGTGATCTGTGTCACTGTCCCAAGTCTGTCTTGGGACGATAAATAGCTCGTTGGGCGCAGCGGCGAAATCGCTGCGGAAACGAGCTTCGGAGCCGCTAGCATGTGCCTTGCCATTCCAGGAAAGATCCTAAGTAGCGAGGACTTGGGCTTTGCCCGGACCGCGCGCGTGCAATTCGGCGGCACCGTCCGCCAGTGCCGGCTCGATTTCGTGCCGGAAGCCTCCGTAGGGGACTACGTGCTGGTGCACGTCGGTTTTGCCCTTAGCAAAATCGACGAGGAGGAGGCCCAACGGACCTTTCAGTTGCTCAGAGAAATGGGGACGCTGGAAGAGGAACTTCCCCCTCCTGACGCCGCTTCAGAGCCTTCCAGTTAAGCCCTTTAATTCCGATAGTTTCTGGTTCCCGGTGTGGCCAACTGTTTTCCGGTCGGGCCCAGCCCAGCCAAAATCCCAGTTTTGGTTTACTCCTCACACCATTTTGTGATGTTCATCACCGAGCCGGTGTTCACCGCGGCTTACAGTGAAACTCGCACGCTTGGTTTCTGCCGAGGGTCTATGCCATGAAGTTCATGGACGAATACCGCGATGCGGGGATCGCCCGCCGGCTTTTGGCCGAAATTGCGCGTACGGCGCGGCGGCCTTGGGTGGTCATGGAAATCTGCGGTGGCCAGACGCATACCATTATGCGTTACGGACTCGATGAGCTTCTGCCGAAGGAGATCGAGCTAGTTCACGGTCCTGGTTGTCCGGTCTGCGTCACTCCTCTGGAGACCGTCGACAAGGCCCTCGAACTCGCCGCACGCCCGGAGGTGATCCTTGTTTCCTACGGTGACATGCTGCGCGTGCCTGGTTCCACGACGGACCTGTTCACGGTCAAAGCCCGTGGAGGCGACGTCCGGATCGTATATTCCCCGACCGATGCGCTGAACATTGCGCGCCAGAATCCCGAGCGAAAGGTGGTGTTCCTTGCCATCGGCTTCGAAACGACAGCACCGGCGAACGCGATGGCAGTCTGGCAGGCGAAGCAGGAAGGGATCGGCAACTTCTCGGTGCTGGTCTCGCACGTGCTTGTTCCTCCCGCCATTCGCGCGCTTATGACTTCGCCCGATTGCCGCGTCAATGGCTTTATCGCGCCGGGACACGTTTGCACCGTGATGGGCTATGAAGAGTACGAAGGTCTGGTGCGCGACTTCCGTGTCCCCATCGTTGTCGGTGGTTTCGAGCCGGTCGATCTGCTCGAAGCCGTGCTCATGCTTGCCCGGCAACTGGAAAAGGGCGAGGCGAAGGCGGAGAATCAATACGTGCGGTCGGTCAATTACAAGGGCAATCTACCCGCGCAGCGCATCATTCGGGAGGT
>JBAQIB010000009.1:0-5395 GCA_049288625.1 Terriglobales bacterium
AAGCTTGCGGCTCTAGCTGCCAGCGTGAGCATATTGCTCAGTTTCACTGCCTTCGCAACTGCGGAGAGCGACGCCGTGCGGGCAATCCGCGCTTCAGCCGCCACTGTGCCCACCAATATCGCCGGCATCCACACCTATGCCGAGCCGCCCAAAGGCTTCAATCCCGTGGCGGCCAGCGACGTGGAACTCGCCACCTATGGCTTCCCGCCGCGGCCCGACAAACAGGCCAATCCCGACCGCTACGAGCTCTGGGAGAGAGCCATGAAAGCTGCCAAGATTCGGTGGAACGGCGAGCTAAAGGTTCTGTCTTCCGGTGGGCAGGAGCTGATCTCCTCCGGTTCTTCGCAATTGGCGGAGGCGGTCCGCCCCGAAACTGGACCGTCTCAGCTCAGCTCTACCAATGCGAGCGGCGTGGTTCTCTCTAACACTCAAACTGCCTGGAGCAGCACGAAATCCTTCGACCTGATTCTCGCCGAATTTTCGATACCGGTGACGCAGTTTCCATTCAACAGTAACTGCAGTCAGGATTATGCGAACGAATTCACGTTCGTTGGAATTGACGATTCGTTTTATGTCGGCGCTAACAACGCCGAGGTCTTCCAACCGGGAATGGTAGGAGGTATCCAGACGGCCGTTTGGTGTAACCCGAATCAAACCACGTACCAGGCTGCATTCGGTTGGGCTCCGTCGGCTCTCCTTGCCACGTTTGCAGTGGACCCGGGAGATGTCGTATGGGCGGACTTACAGATCCTGGATGCGAATGATGGATATGCGTATCTTGAGGACCTCATGACGGGAACATTGGAATCCTATGCGATCAGCACTTGCGAGGCCGGAGTTTGCACCAACCTGCGTGGCCGAACTGCCGCATGGACAGTTAGTCGTGGTTGCTGCGAAGGACCTGGACCGAACGGGGAGTGGCCATTAGCCAACACAACCCACATTTTTGTCGGCATTGGAGAAGCCGAAAATGGCACCGGCAAATTGTTTTGGCCAGGCTCGCAATCCCCCAGTCTGGCGGAAGTCCTCTACATGCTGGACGACGGCCTGGACCAAAGCATCGAGACAGTGAGTCAGGGTTCCTCCGGGCCTGAGGGCTCGGGTGCGCTTCTATTCTCCACTACGGGCTGTGCCCAGAGCGGGGGCTGCACTCCCTGATCATGATCAAAGAAAGGACAAGGAACAAGTCATAGGACCAAATCGAAAAAGGAGGCCGGACAAATGCATACCCAAGACAAATTCGCCAAGCTGAAGGTCCTCGCAATCGCGGGAAGCCTGTTGCTCAGTCTGACCACATTGGCCCCAGCAGAGAATGACGCTGTGCGGGCCATCTATGCTTCCGCGGCCAACGTGGCCACAAATATCCCGGACATTCGCACCTATGCCGAACCACCCAAAGGCTTCAATCCCGTGACCGCCGGTGACGTGGAGTTAGCCACCTATGGCTTTCCGCCCCGGCCCGACAAGCAAGCCGATCCCGATCGCTACGCGTCCTGGGCGCAGGCCATGGCATCCGCCAGGATCCGCTGGAACGGCGAACTGAAAGCGGTGGCTGGCGCGGAGAATGGGAGTGCCGAACGCGGGACGGTTCCGGCCATCTCCTCGCCTTTGCCGGAGGACACACCGCCAAATGGTCCCCAGTATCAGTCGAACGTGAACGCGGCCGGAGTCATCCTTATCAACAAACTAACCAAATGGAGCGACAAGGCTTCCTTTGACCAGGTTGAGAGCATTATGAGCGTGTCGAAGGCTCAGGCACCGTCCAGCTACGGCAGCTGCACATACGACTACAAAGAATTCAGCTTCGCCGGCATTGACAGCTCTTATGCGAGTCTCAATAGCACGTTCGACACCCTGACCCCCGGATTGCAGGGCGGAGTGTACGGAGATGTTCCATGTAGCGGCGGAACGGCGGGAACTCCCTTCTACTACGCCGAGTTTGGGTGGATGTATCCCTTGAGCCGGGGATTCGCCGTCAATCCTGGAGATGTATTTTGGGCATTTGTGCAGGCTTCCGGAGGTGCGAATGGCTATGTCTATCTTGAGGACCTTACGACGCAAGTGTACGCGAGCTATTCCATCTCCACGCCTGGCATAGTCGGACACAACGTCGGCTGGCTTGTCTTTACTCCGTGCTGTACTGTAGCTCCCGATACATTTCCGTTAGCGAATACCGGCACCATCTTCTTCGATGAAGCGAGTGCGCTAACGGGCAGCGGCGGGCTCTTCGATGCAGGCTCGCAGGCGAGTTCGACGCTGATTCTGACTATGTTTGATGAAGGTGGTGGCGGGGAAACGGAATACGTCACTCAGGGGAGTGGCGGCAATGAGGGTAAATATGCGCTCAACTTCCATACCACAGGGTGCGCCTCCGAAGGCGGCTGCACTCCGTAACCAAGAGATCTTCCCGGACGGGGTCTCGAACTCGAGAGCCCGTCCCTCCCTTTATCTCAACTCCCTCAGGGTCCCCCGCCTCGTCGCGTTCTTTACGACAGGCGTCGCAAGAAGCCCCAGACTAGCCAATTTCAGGCAGACACCCCGTATTCTTCGTGTCCGTGTTCGCGGTGCATGGGGTTCATCCTCAAGTTTTTTCCCCATACAAAGGGGGTGAGGCTTACAAGAAGGAAGGGCCCAAGTTCATGCAGCGCCTGGTCGCCAAGCAGAAGTCCAGGTCAAAGACTCGTGACCTGGCCACGGGAGGTGCGCGGGCGGGACTGGGCTCGTTGTGTGAAACGACAATGTGTCCTTGCGGACTTTGGCGAAGGTCCGGGCACGCCTCGGCAGCCTTCTTTTTGCCGGACCGCCTGGGTGGGTCTGGTCCGGGGGTCTGTCGGAAGTTGGCCCGGTCGCTTGATTTCTCGATCTCCTGCGTTCGTCGTGAGAACAATACTGAGGCCAATAGTCTGGCCAGTTCGGCGGCCCGCAAACGCGGGAAAATGGTACAACGCTCGGGCTTGCGGGCCGAATGAATGACATCCTCGCAATAGTGCTCCGGGCCTTCTGAGCGTCGAGCACGTTAGTTGACCTGCGGGCAGACACCGGTTCGGCTATTCTGCTCGTATAGCAAGCCCAAGACGCCATTGAGCAGCGGCGCCCAAATTGGCGCCATTCGTCCATCGCCGAGTTGGCGGACATCAAGCCGGCGGTCCTTGAGGACCCAGCGGATGCTTTCCACGACAATGTCGAGAAGTGCCACGTTACTGTTTCAGCGAGGCATTCTTCATGCTGCTAGTGCAGGACGGGTCCCGGTAGCACTTGCGGAAGGTCGGCACAACCAGAGCTTGTTCCAGGGTCGGATCATTCAAGTTCGCCAGCGTCTCGCTTGTATTCTGCGCGTTGGCAGTGTCCCCCATCTTTTGATATGCCATGGCAAGTAACTGCAGTGAGAGTGGATTGTTGACGTCCTCTTCCAAGTGAGCGATGGCTTCTTGGTATTTGTGCTCGGAAACCAACGACGCCCCTGCCGCTGCGTGATAGGCGGTCTCGATCAGTTTGTCATCGCTGCTTTGCGACATCTTGGCCAGATGAGCCAAAATGGAATGGGCTGTCCTCATGTCGCCCATCCTCACAGCCAATTCGACGCGCGCGCGCAGGATCTGGGCCAATTCCTGTTGAAGCGCGGACGGCATCGCATTCTTGCCTTCGTGAATGGCAGCCTCAGCTTTGTTTAAGAACACGAGCGCCTGTTTCGGGTTCTGCTGGTACATTCCCATCTGCCGGTAAGTGTCGGCTTCCACCTGGCTCATGTGCTTTGAGTGGGCATACCCGGCAATCGCCTGAAACGCCTTGTCGGCTCCTTCTAGGTCGCCTTCGCGGACCCAGGTGATCCCTTCGCAGGTCCGCCACTGAATGCGCTGCAATTCAGGTAAGGAAAACTTCCGAAATGCCGCCATGTATTCTTTGCGAGCGCGGACCTGATCTCCCATCAACGAATACGTGTCGGCGATTCCGAACTGCGAAGAATAAAACTCCGGATTAATGGCAAGCGCCGCACGGTAATGCTCGATGGCCTGATCAAAGTGGCCGGCCATGCGAAGGATCTCCGCGTAGGAGTCCTGCGGGTTTGCGTCATTCGGCAGCGCTGCGATGTATTTGTCCATCAACGCAAAGGCTTTGTCGAATTGCCGCATGTAGGCATAGGTGTAAGCCGTGTTGTTCATCAGACCGGGAGAGTCGGTGATGCCGGAGCGTTCATAAACCAAGGCTGCGCGCTCATACTGGGTTTGCGCCGTCAGCCATTTGTTGGCTAGAAACACTACCCACTTATCGTGCGGATACTGCATGAGCACATCGTTCATTTTCGTGATGGCAGTGATCAACTTCCGGTCTGCAGCGTTCTGAAACCATTCAATTACCAGTCGCTCCCCAGAACTGGCGTGGCTCCTAGTCGCGAATGCCCTTTTCTGTTCGCTCAATTGCTCGGCGGGGTCGAGGCTGCTCTGCGCCAGAAGTTCGTGGCCCATCGCAAATCCGGGGTCGATCTTGACCACTTTGCGCAGCACCTCAATGGCCTTGACTTGCTCGACCTGATCGAGGCCCAAATTCCAGGCTTGGTCGAGCAAGCGGACGACCTCCGGAGATCTGCTAGTCAGGGGTAGTACAGCCGATTGCGGACTGGTTTGCGCTACCGCGACTGCCGCAAACATCACACTCGTAGCCACCATTACCGCGCTTATTTTGGAGATCATAGCTAGTTTCCTCTTAATAAATAGCCTTGCTCGACGGGTAGCTTGCCGTCGATTTTCAGTACATTTACACCCTTGGTGAGGGAATAAAGGTCCACAACGCCGATGGCTCCCCGATTGGTTGACACAAAGCGCAGCACAGCTTCATCAGAATCCGCGACGATGATCGTACCTCTGTGGGCTTGAATAAACGCGTGTGCCTGTTCCGGAGTCATGCTGAAGACTTTGTGCAGTAGCACTTGCATGTCGGCGGAGGACGGATCGCGCAGGACGAAGGTGATCGGTTTACCATCCGGCCAGTTGCGGATTTGACCGTTGCAAATCTTCACCAGTTCGGCGCTCGTGAGATTAGCGGTGAGGTTTGCGCTATCCGTTACGATCGCAAGCTGCTTCGCATGGGCGGTCTCCGGGGCCGCGGCCACCCACACCACAGCAAGCAGTAGACACCAAAGCTTCATTTGGGTTTATTCTCGGTCGCGTGACGTTAGGGAAACAGATAACCGAGGTAATGAGTCGTTGAAGAGCTCGGCCTGGTGGTTGACGATCGAGGAAATAGGCTGCGGCCTACCTCACTTTCTCCGCCCAACAGGACTTTTCTTTTTGCGCAAAACAGATGAGTCGTTCCGAATGGAGAAGGTCATGAATTATCGTGAATGGGAAACAGACGTGGATCTTCCAACAAGTCTACGGAATGCTCCGCCAGAAGGGCG
>JBAQIB010000010.1:0-9763 GCA_049288625.1 Terriglobales bacterium
TTGGCGTCCCCGGCGGGATTTGAACCCGCGTTACCGCCGTGAAAGGGCGATGTCCTAGGCCAGGCTAGACGACGGGGACGTTCTGGCGGCCGCTACTCGAATGCCAGATTTAGTGCAGACACTCATACTAACAGCGGCCTTTTTGCGCTGTCAAAGTTCGCGCCCTTTGCGCCGCGTCTCTCCGCATGGAGCCCTTCGACAACTCTGAAGTGCGTCGCTGAACGAATCAGAGAGTTCCTTGCCCTAGTTCACGATCAAGCAGTGCTTTTTTCGAGACTGAAAACTGACGACTGAGAACTCAAAGAATTTAGTCTTCTTCAACAAAAAAGGGCACGGCCGAAACCGTGCCCTCCTGCAATTTCTTGCTTGTAGCCGCGTCACTCTCCCACGAGTTCCATCTTCTTGGGGACAGCCGGCCAGGAGACAATTTCGTTCTCCTGAGCATCCACCACGGCGATGGCCGCGACGTTTACGATTTCCTCGACTTCCGTATCGCGCGGCACCACGTGTACTGGTTTGCTCATGCCCATCAGGATTGGACCTAAAGTAGTTCCTCCCCCGAGCTTCGAAAGCAGTTTGTAAGCGATGTTCGCGGATGCCAGATCGGGGAAGATCAGGACATTCGCCCCGCCCTTCAGCGAACTGAAGGGATAGCTCTTCTCCAGCGTCTCCGCCGACACGGCTACGTCCGCCATCACTTCGCCGTCCACAATCAGCGTCGGGTCGGCTTTGTGCAGCAACTTGACCGCTTGCCGGACCTTCACACACTGCGGATGCTGCGTGCTTCCGAACGTGGAGAACGACAGCAAGGCAACCCGCGGTGTGAGGTCGAAGCGCCGCGCGGTCTGGGCCGCACAGAGCGCGATTTCGACCAGATCTTCCGCCGTCGGATCGATATTCACACTCGGATCGGCCAGCAGATAGAGTTTGCCAGACCGCGTGACCATCAAATAACAGCCCGAGACTCTGCGCAATCCTTCCCGGGTTCCGATGATCTGCAGTGCCGGCCGGATGGTATCCGGGAAGTGCTGGCTGACACCGGAGACGAGCGCGTCGGCTTCACCCATGTGCACCATCATGGAGCCGAACACGTTGGGATCCTTCATCTGTACACGTGCTTCCGTAAGCGTTACCCCTCGGCGCTGGCGCAGGCGATACAACTCCTGGATAAAGCGCTCACGCAAAGGAGACGACTCCGGATCGACGACCTTGATTCCTTCCAGGTCGACACCCAACTCCTGGGCGTTGGCCGTAATCGTCGTCGGGTTGCCGAGCAAAATCGGGAAAGCGATCTTCTCTTCGCATAGCAGGTGCGCTGTGCGCAGCATTTTCTCGTGCTCGCCTTCCGGAAAGACCACGCTCTTCGGCCGCGATTGGGCTTTCTGAATCATCATGTGCGCGATCTCGTGCGCCTTGCCCAGCCGGCGTTCGAGTTGATCGCGGTATTCGTCCAGCGCAATTGGAGTGCGCGCTACGCCGGTCCGCATTGCCGCCTCCGCCACCGCCGTCGCTTCCCACAGCAATACGCGCGGGTCAAATGGCTTCGGAATCAGGTAGTCCGGGCCAAACTTGAGCCGTTCTACCCCGTAAGCGCGGCACACCGAGTCCGGCACGTCCTCTTTCGCCAGATTGGCGAGCGCGCGCGTGGCCGCTAGCTTCATTTCCTCATTGATCGCAGTCGCCTGTACGTCGAGCGCCCCGCGGAAAATGAACGGGAACCCGAGCACATTGTTCACCTGGTTTGGATAATCCGAGCGTCCGGTGGCAATGATGATGTCGCTGCGGCACGCTTTTGCGTCTTCGTATGTGATCTCCGGATCCGGATTTGCCATCGCAAAAACAATGGGCCGCTCCGCCATCGAGCGCACCATGTCCTGCTTGATCGCGCCTTTTACCGAGCATCCCACGGCTACGTCCGCGCCCTTCATGGCGTCAGCCAGTGTGCGCGCCTTGGTTTCGCGGGCAAACCGTTCCTTGTACGGATTCATGCCGTCGGTGCGCCCTCTGTAGACCACGCCCTTCGTATCGCAGAGCGTAATGTTTTCGCGCTTCACGCCCAGCCGTACGTAGTGCTCGGCGCAGGCAATGCCGGAAGCCCCTGCTCCGTTGAAGACCACTTTCACTTCGTCGATCTTCTTGCCCACGACTTCAAGCGCATTCAACAGCGCCGCGCCTGAAATGATCGCCGTGCCATGCTGGTCGTCGTGAAACACCGGAATCTTCATCGTCTTCTTGAGCGTCTCCTCAATGTAGAAGCACTCCGGCGCCTTGATGTCTTCCAGATTGATGCCGCCGAACGTCGGCTCCAGCAACTGGCAGACTTTAATGATTTCATCGGGGTTGTGGGTGTCGAGCTCGATATCGAAAACGTCAACGTCGGCGAACCTTTTGAACAGAACTCCCTTCCCTTCCATTACGGGCTTTCCCGCCAGAGCGCCGATGTCACCGAGCCCGAGCACCGCCGTCCCGTTGCTGATCACGGCGACCAGATTTCCCTTTGCGGTGTACTTATAGGCATCCTGGGGATTTTTGTGGATTTCCAGGCAAGGTTCCGCTACGCCCGGAGTGTAGGCCAGACTCAAGTCGCGCTGGGTGCGGCATGGCTTGGTGGGAGAAACTTCAATCTTTCCAGGTCGAGCCCCAAAGTGATAATCGAGGGCTTGCTGTTTAGTAACCGCCATAAATGCCTCCTCCTTGATGTGTTACGAAATGTGTGGATGCAAGAAGCGTGGCTCCGCTCTTGACCTCAATTCACAACCAGAGTTTCTCAAGATCTCTACGTCCGAACAGTAAAGGTCAGTTCCGCGCGCTCGCTCACGCAGCGCGTGGCAATTCCGCGCATCCTGCTCGACGCGTCCATAAGCTCCGTATATCGATGATTTTTCAGCCAGCAGGCGCACGCGAGAAGGACTTTCAACATATTATTTCCCAATCGCGGCCTGGCCCGATGTGATCCCCGACGTGTCTGAGTGTGATTTAGATCAGGGGTGCGATTGCAGGCCAAACCCATTTTTGCCGGTGTTTGGCCGGTTCGGGCCGCAGCTCATGGCGTCGCCTTCTTCTTTTGAGCCAGCGCGATTGCGTCGTCGAGCATCTTGCCGATCCGGTTCTCGCGCCCCTGCGGCGTCCGGTAGTAAAAGATGCCAAGCAGGTGAGACCGCCGGCGGGCCGACGACATCTGCTCCCATCCTTCCGCCGCCAACGAATTGCGCGCGAACGCCAATTGCAACAGCGGCGGAAGTTCTCGTTCCGCCTCCATCGTCTCCAGCAATCGTTCCGCGATCTGCTCGGAGCGGCGGCCGCGCGCTTCGGCGCTCTTGGGTTCACTGACCCACCTCGCGATCTCGGATCGGGTGGAGTGATTCAGCTGGTCGTACCAACGGCGAAAATGCCGATCCCCGGCGAGTATTCTCTCCAACGGCTCCGGAATCGTTGCCACTCGCTCTTCGGTATCGAGTTCGATCTCAAAACCAGCAGAGGCCCCGGCCGTAACGCGTGCTCCCTTCTGCATGCGCTTATTTACAAGGAGGATGTGCCCGCCTTCGCCGCTTGGAAATAGCGAGCTCCGAAAGGAAAAATCATTGATCGTCCCTTTTACCTTGATCTGCCCGCGAACCCCAAAGATTTTGGCTGCATCGAAGGGGATACGAATGATGACCCAGTTCAGCCGCGACCGCATGCGCTCTAGCGCCGCATCGAATCTCCGCACTCCGGAGTTCGGCTTCACCTTCTTGGTTTTGGCCATACGGAAAAAATGGAGCCCGAGAATTCTAATATGAACCACCGAGCGCGTGGCCGGTCCCGGCCCGGTTTACACTGTAAAATAAGAGATCTTGGGAGAGGACTCGTGATCTGTCCAAATTGCGGTGAGGAGAATTCGTCGGCGTTTCGCTTCTGTGGAATGTGTGGCACGACGCTCGAATCGCAACCGCCTGCGCCCAGTCCCGAGGTCACCGCCACCGCAAGGGTACCCACGCGGGTGGTGGAGACTCGAAGAAGCGAACCGCGGCATGCCCCGGTCCTCAGTAACGCGCTTCCGCAGCCCGCAAGACCACAACCAACGAAAACCGTCGCAGCCATCGCCGGTCCGTCGCTGCTGGGATTGGGTCAGGATTCCGGTACTCAGCCTGATGTTGAAACGCTGAGGCAGAAGTCGTTCTCAGGCGTCGATTCCTTCCTCGAACCCGAAGAGCAGACCGCGAGCGGACGCCGAGTTCTTTTGTTGCTGGTCCTGCTCATAGCTCTGGGTGCGGCTGCTTGGTGGACCTATTCCAACTATCAGGGTGCAACCCGTGCAGCGCGCTCGGGAACGTCGAACCCCGCCGCTGCTAAAGCGGCGCCAGAAACGCCAGTGGCCAGGCCAGATGCGCCGTCTACGCCTCCAGCGTCGCCACTTGCCAATTCGTCTCAGCCCACAGGGGCGCAAGTGCCACCGCAGCAAGAAGCCGTCTCAGCGCTGCCAAAGGCTTCAAATCCACCGGCGGCCGCGCAACCGAGCCCTAAGCAAAATCTGCCAGTCGCCCCGCCGAAGCCGGTGGTGCAAGTGAATGCCGCACGGTCGAAGGCCGAGCACGCCGAGACACCTGCCCCCGCGGCGAAGGCCCCAGCTGGAATCGCCGATAGTGGCGATGCGGATTACCGAAAAGGCGAGGCCTTCCTCTATGGCCGAGGCGTCGCCGAAAATTGCGATGAAGCGGTTAAATTCTTGAAGGCTGCGTCCGCCAGGCAAAACGCGAAGGCGCGGAGCACCTTTGGAACCATGTACGCAACCGGCCACTGCGTTCCCCGCGACCTCCCAACGTCCTACGCCTGGTTCGCGCTCGCGCTGCACGTGGATCCAAACAACCAGATCCTCGAAAAGGACCTGACCGCCATTTGGAACCAGATGACCCCGCCCGAACGCGAGACCGCCACGAAGTCCAAACAGTAAGGCGAGGCGCTGCCGCCGTAAAGGGTGTTGAGTAGCGCTGGCATCCTGCCGGCTGCCCGGCTGACGTCCCGCCCGCCATATTAAAATTCAATGACCCGCGAACAGGCCAGTGGAGAGCTGGTGTGAGGGTGTATTCCTTCAGTGATCTGAGGGACGTTTATTCCCCGGCAGGCGCCAGGTTCAACGCTTTTCTCAAGCTGCCGCGTTCTTTCTGGATTTTCTCTTGCAGCAGCGTAATCGCATAGATCAGCTGCTCGGGCCGCGGCGGGCATCCCGGAACATAGATATCGACCGGGATCACCTGATTGACGCTTTGTACGAGTGCGTAGTTATTGAACACGCCGCCGGAGGTCGCGCACGCGCCCATCGAGATCACCCACTTCGGTTCCGGCATCTGCTCCCAGAGTTGGCGAATGATAGGGGCCATTTTATTCGAGACGCGCCCCGCAATAATCATCAGATCGGATTGCCGCGGTGACGGGCGGAAAACTTCGGCGCCAAAACGCGCAATATCAAATCGCGATGCACCCATCGACATCATCTCAATCGCGCAGCAAGCCAGCCCAAACGTCATTGGCCAAATGGAATTCTTGCGCGTCCAATTTATGGTCGCGTCGAGCGTAGTCATGACAATGCCTTCGGGCACGCCATCTCCGAAGACAAGCTCTTTGACAACGCGCTTGCCGTTTTCTATGTCAACGTAAGGGCCGAAGCTAAGTTCCTGCGCCATATCTTTATTCTAAACCAGAGCGGAAACAGACGCTGAGTGACCGCACGGATCGCTCACCCGGGCCGACTAGTCGCGCAGTTCTAAATCCGCTTGACGGTCGCGAACCAGGCCGGCGCGCCGTTGACGTCGTGGAATCTCGTCTGAATCCGGTCCGCTCTGATAACAGCGACATTCCATCCATGGCTGGGGTTGAACACCGCTCTCAGCTCTTTCTGACTGACGGGGTGCGGCCCAGTATCGGGACCATCGTCACTGAAGCACAACACATACAGGGTTCCATCGTGTTGGGTCACCAATGCTAGACTCGCCACGTATCGCGACCGTTCGTCGCCGTCGAAGGTGTGGAACAGTCCGCAGTCCAGCACCGTCGCAAACATGCGCCCCAAACGCTCCAACAGGAGCGCGTCAGCCATTGCGAACTCAACCTCGATCCCACGGTCTTTGACTTTCTCTCGGGCAATCGCTAGTGCCGTCTCAGCTACGTCAACACCCAGAACCGGCAATCCCAGCGAGGCAATGTGAAGAGCGTTCTCGCCGGTTCCGCAGCCCGCATCGAGCACCGCTCCGGCAAATCCGCCTTCGGATGCCAAACGCATAACTGCTCGCTGCGGCTGGCCAATATCCCACGGCGCCGGGCCGTGGTGGTACGACGCATCCCAGGGCTGTCCTGTCATCCGTTCATGACTGGTCGGATACCGATCACCGAACGGATCGTCCGTGATGGTTTTTGACCGCTCCGACATCTTCTTCCCCTCGATGCGACTGATATTCTTCCGATCCTGAACCTTGGCGGTACTCGTCATAGCCACAGCAGCGGCGCCAGCCCAGCCACGGTGAGTCCGACGAGCAACGACAAACTCTGCACTCCGGTCTTCCGGTCCGCCAAGCTAAACGAGTAAATGCCCTTAATCAAGTTGTTGCTGGCCGCAGCGATCAACACCGCGCCCGCTGCAACCTTGACCGGTGTAATAGTTCCCGCAGCTTGCGTCATCCCCATGATGAAAGGATCGACGTCCGTTACGCCCATGATGGCCGCCAGCACATCGACGCCGGTCTTGCCGAGATACGTGACCACCAACTGGGTCGCAATGAGCATCGCGAGGAAAAAGAATGCAAAGAAAAAAGCCGCCAGCAATTCCAGCGGATTGTTCGGTTCAAATTCCCGCTTCACGTCGGATGCGATTGCATCCGGCCTGCGCGACCACAAGAAGCCGATTACGGCCGCAACGCCCGCGAGGACCAGGCACGCTGGCGCGATCGTGGCCGCCAGTTGCCGATTAAAAAGCGCGAGCAGCCCCGCCAGCCGCAAATACATGACGCCGGACGCAATCAATATGCTCCCCGCGAAAAGATGCGGCCGCTGTTCGCGCGCTGCTCGCCGCGACATCACCACCGTAGTCACCGTCGAGGAGTACGCCCCGCCCAGCAGTGCAGCCAAAACCACTCCGCCGCGCTGTTTGGTTACCTTCTGCAAGACATAGCTGCCATAGGAAACCGCGCTAACCGCAACCACGACCAGCCAGGTTTTGAACGGATTGATATGGAAGCGTCCAAACTGCTGATTGGGCAACGCTGGCAGAATGACAGCCGTCAGCAGCATGAATTTCGCGAACGTGAGAATTTCTTGTGGCGCAGTCTTCGCCGCAAGTTTTTCGAGAACCGCCTTCAATTCCAGCAACAGAAGGCTGGCCACAGCAAGGGCGGTGGCAATCCACAAATGTTCGTAATAAATCAGCGCGCCGACCAGGTAGGTCGCCAGCGCGGACATCTCCGTGGTCACGCCCGCCGCTTCGGCGCAGGCAAGTTTGTGCCAGTACGAAAGCAGCAGGAAGCCGCCAACCACCAGGAAACCTATTGTTACCGGCAGTAGCTGGGTGCCGGATAAGAGAGCGATGGAATAGCCAATCAGGCCAATCAGCGGAAACGTTCGCACCCCGCCGAAAGAGTAGGTTCCGACCTCGATCTTGTGCTCCTCTCGTTCAAGGCCGATCAGGAACGACAGAAACAGAACGAGTAAGAGATTCGCTGCCTCGGGTGGCAGCCACCGGTAGATTTCCGCCAGGGGTTAGGCCTCCTTGTAGATGCTGCTATAGGAGCGACGGGCGGCACCGCTGCGAACTCCGCCCGATCACCGCTCGCATTCTCCCACAGGAAGAGGCCAATCGTACATCGCACGCCAGGAATTGCGTTTCAGGCCGATGCTTGGCTAGGGTCTGCTTTAGATTTTCACGGGCTTGCCCTCCTTTGGCTAACCAAAAGAGGAATTGACGCGTCGTCGAAACTGAGTTTAGATGGGTGAGGATGAGTGGGCCTCGCAGGACCGAATCTGTTGAATCTGTTGGCTTTTGCGCTCAAACCACAATACGGAACTGGAACTCGACAACTATGAAAACTCTGACCGTTGCACTGTGTATAACTGGCTTGTTGCCTCTTGCGTTCGCTCAGGACGCATCTCCGAAGCATATTAACCCTTCTGACGCCAAGGCCCACATTGGCGAGACCGCGACGGTCTGCGGCAAAGTCGTCGACACCAAGGTTTCCAAGTATGGGATCGCAGGCCACGGGAAACCGGTAACTCTCGACCTCGACCAGCCGGAACCGAACCCGGTGTTCTACTTCGTAGCTTTCGGGGAAAAGCCCGACGGACCGCAAGAAGTCGTAAACGCCTACTACGGCAAGCAGGTGTGTGTTACGGGTAAGGTGGATAGCCTGCCCTCTGGCGGAGCCCCCTTCATCATGGCGAAAGATCGCTCCCAGCAGGTCAAGCTTCAAGGGGACGCCAAGTAGCCTCGCGGCCCGTACCCGAAGTAACTTGAGACCGCCGAAGGCAGGACGCTAGAATGCCCCTGCAGAGCGGTTTTATGGCCATTGCCGTCCGCGTCCGCCGCTACGGCGATTTCCTCCCACCATGGAAAGGACATGAATATGCAGAGGTCGTATTTGCTCGTGCTAGCGTTGCTGTTGTGGGCGGGAGTTAAGGCGCCGGCTCAAACCGTACTTCAGCAGTTCGCGGCGGTCAGCGCTGGGGCCGGCACGGTCTCCGACATGGATCTTCCCCAGTCCACGGTTAAAGGCAGCGTTCTCATCGCCATGCCGATGCTTCTTACCCCCGACATCCAGGTCGTGAGTATTACCGATAATGCACCCGCGGGTGGCAACACCTACAAACAGGTCAAAGGTTCAACTTCCTCGTGCGCCAAACAGTCCCTGGATATCTGGTACTGCGAAAATTGCAATCCGGATGTCACGGAACTCAAATTCCATCTATCGGGTCACGTTCGCGCCAGTATTAATAATTTCATGGAGGTTTCCGGGCTCGCGCTATCCTCCGTGCTTGATGGGATTGGCGCCAAGGTGAGTGACGGTACTCTCACCAGCGAAGGTTCAGGGGCCGGCCCCACGCTCAGCACCGCGGCGGAGGATTTCGTAATTGCGCCTTACTTTTCCACTCCTCCGCTTCCGTCCGGCGTTACTCCTGCGGTGTGGACTCATCACCCTTCTTATGTTTACGTCCTCAAAGCACCCCCAGGAACTTATCAGCCGACTCTAACGGGAGGCAAACCAGGCAAGAATTTTTGCATGAGCATGGCTGCGTTTAAGACTGCGCCGGCTTCACCACCGCCAACTGCACCGCAGCCACAATCGCACTGATTTCTGCGACATCAATAAGAAAGCCTGCCTCCCGGCAGGCTTTTCTCTTTGTTTCAATCTTTAAAAGGGGGAGGGCCCGGACACCATGCCACCAACAGCAGGCGTCCGGGATTTCCAATTCTACCTACCCTCTGTAAAGGCCACGTTTAGAAGTCGTGATCTTCCGGAGTGCAGGAGCATCCTACGCCGCTGAGAAGCGTGTCGGCGAAGTAGCACAGCTGCGGCAACAGGGCATATTCAGCCTCGCCGAGGTTCGCATCCGAGACTGCGGTTTCGGTCGTGGCATACGCGCTCTTGCCCGCTGCCTGGATGTGGGTCGCCGTTCCGCGCAGACCAGTCGAGGGCCACGGGGCGGTCGGATCCCAGCTCGAGGACGAAATGACCTTGATGACGCCGCGCGTCGGGATCTTCCCCGTCAACGGAGTCGCCGTCAGTTCAGTCTTCACATCCTC
>JBAQIB010000011.1:0-22602 GCA_049288625.1 Terriglobales bacterium
TTCCGGATACCTCGCCGACCGTGTAACGCGCCGCAAGCCGCTGGTGGTAGGCGGATACGTGGTCGCCAATGCTGTTAAGCCGCTGCTGGCGCTGGTTTCTGCGTGGTGGCAGATTCTCGCCATCCGCTTCTTCGACCGCTCCGCGAAGGGTGTGCGCGGCACCGCCCGCGACGTGATGGTCGCGGATTCGGTCGACAAGTCGAGGATCGGCTCGGCCTATGGGCTGATTCAGGCCATGGATTCTGCTGGCGCGATCGCAGGCCCATTGCTGGCTCTGGCGCTGATCGGGCATTACGGGATGCGCGGCGTATTTGCGGCGGCAGCCATTCCCGGAGCGTTGTGCATTCTGGTCGCGTGGCTGGGGGTGCGGGAGGTTGCGCACGCCGGAGCGTGCGGCACTCCTGCGGCAACGGACGATGAGCACTGCGATGCACCGGAGAAGCACAACGAATTCAACCGGCTTCCCAAGGACACCAGTTCCCAGGTGTCAGGTCTCCGGTCTCAGGATTCAGTGCCTACGGGTCCCGCAGGAAAGAAAGCCAGCGGAGTCGGCACGGGACTTGGCATTCACCTGCCTTTTGGCTATTACTACGTGCTGGTGGTAGTCGCGCTTTTTTCGCTGGCTAATTCGAGCGATATGTTTCTGGTTCTGCGCGCGGGGAATGTGGGGATTCCGGCAGCGCAATCTCCGCTGCTGGGGCTCGTGTTCAACGTGACTTTCACGCTCGCGTCGTGGCCGGCGGGAAAATTTAGCGACCGTTTTTCGCGCTCGACCATTGCCGCGGGAGGATATGCCGTGTTTGCGATCGTCTATTTCATGTTTGCGCTCGCTCCCTCGCGGCGAGCAATTTGGTTAACCATGGCGTTCTACGGACTTTTCTACGCTCTCACGAATCCCGTCCTGAAAGCGCTGGTGATCGAAAGCGTGGGAAGCGAAGTTCGCGGGCGTGCCCTGGGAATTTATTTCTTTGTCACGAGCGTCACCACGCTGCTCGCCAGCGTGATTACAGGTGCTTTGTGGAAGGTCTACGGGGCGGCCGTGCCCTTCTACTTTTCGGCGGCGATTGCCGCGGTCTCGGCGATTGCGCTGCTGGCGCATCGTGCGCCTCGCGCAGCTGGACCTTAAGTTGATCAGGCGGCCTGCTCAGCCATCGCCCTCCGCCGCAGCCAGAAATATGCGATCAGCAAAAACCCCAGGCCCGCAATGCTGTCGAGAATCACGTCGTGCACGGTTCCCGTTCGCGAGGGAATGAAGGTCTGATGCCATTCATCCATTGAAGCGACAAAGGCGGTTCCTCCCCACGACAGAAGCAGCATCTTGTTCAACCATGCTCGCGCCGGGCCAATCGTCATCCGCCATCCGCGCAGCAGAAGCAGAGCCAGCATGCCGTAGCCGACTACGTGCCCAGTCTTGCGGAGATAGAAATGGACCGTGAGGAACTCGTAGGGATCGATTTGACCGAACAGGCGAGTCAGCAGCGCGTACAACATGCTGCCGGTATTCTGCGAAGAAAATGCGTCGCTGGATTCGATGCTGATGAGCCCGATCCAAACCATGGCCGGCCACCATGCGCGCACAAGGTTGGGGCGAGTGGGAGACAATCGGTCTTCTCTCCTACTCCACCGCGTAGTTCGGAGCTTCGCGGGTGATCATCACGTCATGCACGTGGCTCTCGCGCAACCCGGCGGCGCTGATGCGTACGAAGCGCGCGCGCTGCTGCAAGTCGCTCACTGTCTGGCAACCGCAGTAGCCCATGCCCGACCGGAGCCCGCCCACCATCTGATACACGATCATCGCCACCGATCCGCGATAGGGCACGCGGCCTTCGATGCCCTCCGGCACAAGTTTGCCCAGTCGGTTCGTACCATCGCGCAACGATGTCGTTTCGGTGGAGGCGTCCCCGTCAGAATTCTGGAAATAGCGCTCGCTCGAGCCCTGCGCCATCGCGCCCAGCGACCCCATGCCGCGATACGACTTGAAGGTGCGGCCTTGATAGAGGATTAACTCGCCCGGGCTTTCGTCGGTTCCGGCAAACATGGAGCCGATCATCACCGCCGATGCACCCGCCGCCAGCGCTTTCACGATGTCGCCGGAATACTTGATGCCGCCATCGGCAATGACCGGGACGCCGGCGTCGCGCACAGCACGGGCAGCGTCGGCGATCGCCGTCACCTGCGGAACGCCCACGCCGGTCACGATGCGCGTGGTGCAGATCGAACCCGGCCCGATGCCAACTTTGACTCCGTCGGCCCCGGCTTTGACCAGGTCGCACGCGCCATCGAAAGTAGCAATATTGCCGGCGAGCAGATCCACTTCCGGCAACTTCGCCTTCACCGCTTTCACCGCCGCCAACACCAACGCCGAATGCCCGTGCGCGCTGTCAATGGCCAGTATGTCGGCTTTGGCTTTTGCCAGTTCCTGCGCGCGCTCCAGGAAATCGCCCGTCGCGCCAATGGCGCCGCCCACGCGCAAACGGCCATGGTCGTCTTTGGCGGCTTGCGGATATTTGAGTTTCTTCTGAATGTCCTTGACCGTGATCAAGCCCTTCAGGTTGTACTTGTCATCGACGACAAGCAGTTTTTCGACGCGATGCTCGTGAAGGATCTCTTCGGCCTGTTCGAGCGTCGTTCCCACCGGCACGGTGATCAGGTTGTCCTTGGTCATCACCTTGGTGATAGGGATGTCGAAGCGCGTCTCGAAACGCAGGTCGCGGTTGGTGAGGATGCCGACCAGCTTGCCGTCTTTTTGCGTAATGGGCACGCCCGAAATCTTGTATTTCTTCATCACATCGAGCGCGTCGGAAACCTTGGCATCGGGCGACATGGTGACCGGGTCGACGATCATGCCGCTTTCCGAGCGCTTCACCTTATCGATTTCGTTGGCTTGCTGATCGATCGTCAGATTGCGGTGGACAATGCCCATGCCGCCCTGCTGCGCCAGGGCGATCGCCATATGCGATTCGGTCACCGTATCCATGGCGGCGCTGATGATGGGAATATTCAGGCGGATGTTGCGCGTGAGCTGAGTCTGCGTATTGGTGCTGGCCGGCACAACTTCAGAACGCGCGGGAACGAGAAGAACGTCGTCGAAAGTAAGCGCTTCAGGAACCGGGAAATGAATCATGTTTTATTGTAGGGAACCGACGCGCATTCCCGCAATCTCCATTGCAGCGGGGTTGCGCGAGCACTTTATTTATAAACGAAAAAAGGGCACCCGCGGGGGATGCCCTTTTATTTTGGTGGCAGAGACACGACAAGCCGCGCCTCTACTCTTTCTTGTCGTTGCCCTCGGTCTTGCCCTCAGCCTCGTTCGCCGCCATGTCGTGCTGCGCCTGGTGTTCGGCATCTGCCTGTTCCATTGCCTTGCGGGTCTCTTCGGCTCGCTTGGCGCGGATTTCGGCACGCTTCTGGCGTTTCTCGTCGAGCACCTGCTCGCTGCCGAGCAATTCGATGAACGCTTTCTCGGCGCCATCTCCCTTGCGCCACGCGGTGCGCACGATGCGGAGATAGCCTCCGTTGCGGTCGCCAAAGCGCGGTGCTACGGTGTCGAAAAGCTTATGCACGGCTTCGTCGGTCATCAAATAAGCCGCCGCTTGCCGCCGCGCCGCCAGATCGCCCTTCTTCCCCAGCGTGATCATCTTCTCGACCAGGGGCCGCACGGCTTTGGCCTTGATGGCCGTCGTCTCAATGCGTTCTTCCATGATGATCGAAGTCACCATGTTCCGAAACAGCGAACGCCGGTGCGATGTAGTTCGTCCGAGTTTGTATCCCGCAACTTTATGACGCATGTCTTAACCCCAGTTGTCAGTTGCCAGTGGCCAGTTGCCAGTGGCTTGTCAGTCAATCGTCAGCGGCGCGGAGTCAGGGGCTTTTCTGGCAGCTGACCCCTGGCCACTGGCAACTGATTTCCTACAGATCGTTGTCGCCGTATGCCGACGCGGGTAAAACCTGGTTCGAGGTCGGTCCGGGTACGGCGTTGCCGTGCTCGTCGATCTTCATGCCCAGGCTCAGCCCCATCGACGAAAGGATCTCCTTGATTTCATTCAGCGACTTGCGCCCGAAGTTTTTCGTCTTCAGCATCTCGGCTTCGGTCTTCTGGACCAGTTCGCCGATGGTCTGAATGTTCGCGTTCTTCAGGCAGTTATAGCTGCGCACCGAGAGCTCAAGCTCCTCGACCGAGCGATTCAGGTTCTCGTTCTTGATCTCAGGCCGGCGCTCTTCGCTCGAGGCAGCGGTTTCGATCTCTTCCTCGAAGTTGATAAAGATGTTCATGTGATCTTTGATCAGCTTCGCGGCCAGTCCCAGCGCGTCGCCGGGAGTGATCGAGCCGTTCGTCCAGACTTCGACCGTCAGCTTGTCGTAATCGGTGATCTGGCCGAGACGCGCCGCTTCGACGGTGTAATTGCACTTGCGCACCGGCGAGTGGACGGAGTCGATCGGAATGAATCCGATGCCGAGATCGTCGTCAAAATTCTTGTCGGCGGCAACGTAGCCGCGGCCGCGCTTAAGGCGCATTTCCATATCGAGCCGTCCGCCTTCGCTGACCGTCGCGATGTAGATTTCCTTGTCGAGAATTTCGACATCGGCATCGGCCTCGATCATGCCGCTGGTTATGACACCCGGCTGATCCGAGCGCAGGTAGATCGCTCTCGGGCCATCGCCCGCCAGCTTGAATGGAACCTGTTTCATGTTGAGGATGATGTCGGTCGCGTCTTCGACTACGCCGGGAATCGACTGGAACTCGTGCAGCACGCCCTCGATCTTTACGGCAGTAACGGCCGCGCCTTCGATCGAACTGAGCAAGACTCGGCGCAACGCATTGCCGATGGTGGTGCCGAATCCGCGTTCAAAGGGCTGCGCCCAGAACATTCCGTACTTGTCGGTGAGTGAAGTGGTATCGCTCGCCAGCCGTTTCGGTTTTTGAAAACCTCTCCAAAGCATTTGTGTTTCTCCTCTCGGCCATGTGGCTCAATCGTCGCTCGCTGAGCGGCCCAGCTCAGGTCCATGCGGCGAAAGGCTGATCTGGCGCGAATAGTAGGCCAAAACAGTCGTTGGTCGTTAGTCGTTAATCGTTAGTCGTTGGTCGTTAGTCGATGGTCGATGGTCGTTCGCGGGTCGGTTGCTTTGCTTGCCAACGACTAGCGACGAGCGACCAACGACTACCTATTACTTGCTGTACAACTCAACAATCAGCTGCTCATTCACCGGCAGCTGGATATCTTCGCGTTTCGGCAGCGCTATTACGCGCCCCTTGTACTCGTCGCGGCTCACTTCCAGCCACATTGGAGCAGGCTGGTGGCTGGCGAAGTCCTTCGCCGTTTCGAGGATCGGAATCTTCTTACTATTCTCGCGGATGGCGATCTCTTCGCCCACACTGACCTCGTACGAGGGAATGTTCACTTTCTTGCCATTCACCTGCACGTGTCCGTGGCGCACCAGTTGACGCGCCTGGCGGCGGGAAATACCGAACCCGAGGCGGAACACGACGTTGTCGAGCCGCCGCTCGAGTTGTTCAAGCAGCTTGGCGCCGGTCACACCTGGGGAGCGGACCGCGTTCTCGAAGTAATTGCGGAACTGCCCTTCCTGTGTGAAGTAAATGCGCTTCGCTTTCTGTTTTTCGCGCAACTGCAGACCGTAGCCGACGACCTTGGTCTTCTTGTCTTTCCCGTGCTGGCCGGGAGCGAAGTTACGCTTTTCAATGGGACATTTGTCGCTAAAGCACTTCGTGCCTTTCAGGAAGAGCTTGATGCCTTCCCGGCGACAGAGACGGCAAACTGCATCGGTATAACGGGCCAAGTTGTTCTCCTTTTAGATGACCGGTTTACGGGTTTGGCTTCACCCTTCGTCCCGGACGAAACTTAGGTCTCAGTCGTCAGGTCTCAGGAAGTCTCGATTTTACTGAGACCTGACGCCTAATACCTGACACCTGTTTCTCTACACTCTCCTGCGTTTCGGCGGCCTGCAGCCATTGTGCGGGATCGGCGTGGTGTCCTTGATGGAACGCACTTCGATTCCGGCGGCAGCCAGCGCGCGCACGGCCGACTCGCGGCCCGAGCCCGGCCCGCTGACGCGAACGTCCACGCTGCGGACACCGTGATCGCGCGCCATATTGGCCGCGTTCATCGCCGCTTGCTGCGCGGCGAAGGGCGTGCCTTTACGCGATCCGCGGAAGCCGAGCGACCCCGAACTCTTCCATGACAGCACATTGCCGTTCATATCCGTGATCGTGACGATCGTGTTGTTGAACGAAGCCTGCACATGCACGAGCCCGTGGGGAACGTGCTTGCGCTCTTTCTTCTTGAACTTCTTCGTCTTGCCTTTTTTCTCCGGTGCGGCTGCGCCGCCCGCTGCTGCTGGTTTTGCCATAATTTAGGTCTCAGGTCTTAGGTCTCAGGCCTCAGGAAGGTCTCGATTTTACTGAGACCTGATACCTGACACCTGACACCGGTTTTATGTCTTTGCCGCCGACTTCTTCTTCTGGGCAACAGTTCCTTTGCGCGGACCTTTGCGGGTACGGGCATTCGTGTGTGTGCGCTGTCCCCGAACCGGCAGGTTACGACGATGCCGGAATCCGCGATACGAACCGATTTCGATGAGGCGCTTGATGTTCATCGAAACGTCTTTCCGCAGATCGCCCTCGACGCCGCCTTCGCCCTCGATGACCTGGCGGATGCGGTTGACCTCGTCTTCAGCCAGATCCTGGACTTTCTTGGTCGCGTCGACGTTCGCCGCCTTCAGAATGCGCGTAGCGCGCGAATTCCCAATCCCGTAAATGTAAGTGAGCGCGATATTCGTGTGCTTGTTGCGCGGAAGATCGACGCCTGCAATACGTGCCATAAGTTACTTCATCCTTCCTGCTGACTTTTGGCAGCTTCGAGTTGCGAGCCGCGAGTTACGAGCAATCCGGCTTTAGCTCGCGACTCGAAACTCGAGTCTCGCCGCCGCATTACCCTTGTCGCTGCTTGTGTTTCGAATTCTCGCAGATCACCCGCACCACGCCTTTGCGGTGGATGACCTTGCACTTGTCGCAAATTTTCTTGACCGATGCTCTTACCTTCATAAATCCTCACATAAGGGACAGCCCCCCGGGGCTGTCCAGCGGAGCAAAACCCCGCAGATTATTTGTACCGGTATACAATCCGTCCGCGATTCAGGTCGTACGGCGAAAGCTCGACCGCGACCTTATCTCCCGGCAGAATGCGAATGAAGTTCTTTCTCATCTTGCCGGATACATGCGCCAGCACCTGGTGTTTGTTTTCCAGTTCCACCTTGAACATGGCGTTGGGCAACGGCTCGATCACCGTCGCCATCACTTCAATCGCGTCTTCTTTGCTCATTACCCTCCAAAACCAGCCTTTGGCTCTTAGCTCTTGGTTTTTGCTTTTGGCCTTTTGCTAAGAGCCAAGAGCTAACAGCTATTTACTGCGTCAAAATCATCGGCCCTTGCTTCGTAACGGCCACGCAGTGCTCAAAGTGCGCGCTATAGCTGCCGTCGACCGTTACTGCCGTCCACTTATCGCTCAAAACCCTGGTTGCGGGACCGCCCGAGTTCACCATCGGCTCGATTGCCAGCACCATGCCCTCGGACAACTCGGCGCCTTGGCCCTTCTTGCCGAAGTTCGGAATCTGCGGCGCCTCGTGCAACTTCGTTCCGATGCCGTGACCGACAAACTCGCGAACTACGCTGAAGCCTGCCGCTTCCACATGCTTCTGGATTGCCGATCCAACGTGTCCAACTGTGTTGCCGATCTTTACCTGCTCGATGCCCCTGTAAAGCGATGCTTCCGTTACTTCGAGCAGCTTCTTCAGTTCCGCCACGAGTTTGTCGCCCACCGGTACGGTAATAGCGGCATCTCCGTAGTAGCCGTCGAACACCACGCCGCAGTCGATCGAAACTATGTCGCACGCGTTCAGGACCCGCTTTTCCGACGGGATCCCGTGCACAATCTCTTCGTTGATCGAAGTGCACAGCACGCAAGGATAACCGTAATACCCCTTGAATGCCGGCGTTGCACCCAGTTCCGCAATCAACTTCTCGGCCGCTTTCTCCAGGTCCATCGTCGTCACGCCGGGCGCAACCACGCCCTTCAAGTGATTCAGGACTTGGCGAACGATGCGACCGCTGTGCCGCATCTTTTCAATCTCCGTCGGCGACTTGCGGATAATCTTGTCGTCCCCAAAACTCATTATCGTTTCTGCCCCACCCCATTCCGCCAAAACAGGGCGCGATGGGGGCCCCGACGCCGGGTCACTTCGCCGGCAGCCTGCATTCGCTGCGGTGGCCATCGATCACGCCAAAAATCTGCGCCGTAACCTCGATCACAGTCTGGTCGGCATTCACCGGCACCAGTCGCTGCTGCTCCCGGTAATAGTCCACGACCGGCCTTGTCTGTTTCTCATAGGCGGTCAGCCGCTCCGTAATGACTTCGGAACGATCGTCATTCCGGGTAATCAGTGGAGTGCCATCCAAGTCACACAACTCATCCACGCGAGGTGGCTGGAAGTGGATGTTATAGAGCCGCCCACAGGTAGGACACGAACGACGTCCGGTAAGCCGCAGCAGTAATTGAGTATAGTCGACCACCAGTTGGATCACAACCGGCGGACACATCTCGGAATTTTCAAAGAGCTCTTTTTCGAGGAAGGCATCGAGCCATCCTGCCTGGGCCGCCGTCCTGGGAAAGCCGTCCAGTATAAATCCACGCCGGCAATCGGCCTCTCTCAACCGGTGGGCCACCATGCCATACATGCACTCGTCTGGTACCAGTTCACCGCGCGCCATAATGGCCTTGGCTTCCACGCCGAGGCTGGTTCCTTTGGCCACGTGCTCCCGCAGCAAATCACCGGTCGATATCTGCGGGATACCGTAGCGCTCAACAATTTGTTTGGCCTGCGTGCCCTTCCCTGCCCCTGGAGGCCCGAGAAGAATCACCGGCCCAACGCTCTGCGCGGTTTCGTTGGCCATTCCGAGCTTCTAGCTCCTAGCCACTAGCTTCGAGCAAGACCCTGTTCGCATCGCCTGCTAGCAGCTAGAAGCTAGAAGCTCACAGCTGCGTTACCACCGGCGTCCGCGAATGCGGCCGCTCTTCGGCGTGAATCCATCGTAGTGGCGCATGATCAACTGCGCTTCGATCTGAGTTACTGTATCCATCGCGACACCTACCACGATCAGAAGCGAAGTTCCGCCGAAATAAAAATTCACGCCCAAACCGTTTGTCACCCAGGTGGGCAGGTTCTCAAAGATGCGTCCCACCAGCCACAGGTGGTTGAGCTTGATGCCGGCAATCATCCACTCCGGGATCAGCGAGATCAGGATCAGGTACAGTGCGCCGACCAGCGTGATGCGCGTCAGCACATCGTTGATGAAGTCGGCAGTGCGCTTGCCGGGCCGGATGCCGGGGATAAACCCGCCCCACTTCCGCATGTTGTCGGCAACCTCGTTCGGGTTGAACACGATCGAGATATAGAAGTAGGCGAAAAAAACGATGCCCAGGCAGTAGAGCAGCGTGTAAAGCGGTTCGCCCCACTTTAGCCAGTCGAGCATCGGGCCGATGACGCGGTTGTTGTGCAAGGGCGCAGCCAGCATCTGCGGCAAAGCCAAAATTGAGGATGCAAAGATGACCGGCATCACGCCGCCGGCATTCACGCGCAGCGGCAGGTGCGTCGACTGGCCGCCCATGACCTTTCGTCCAACCACCCGCTTGGCATACTGCACCGGAATACGGCGTTCGCTGCGTTCGACAAAAACAATGAAGGCGACGACCGCGATCATCAGGACGATCAGGATGACCAGCGCAGGAAACGTGAACGCTCCCCAGGCAGCGGTTCTAGCTTTTTCCAGCAGGTCGGCGACGCCGCGCGGCAGGCCGACCACGATGCCGGCAAAGATCAAGAGCGACATGCCGTTGCCGATGCCGCGCTCGGTAATCTGTTCGCCCAGCCACATGATGAACGCCGAGCCGGTCGTGAGGGTCAGCATGGTCATCAGGACGAACCCCGGGCCGGGAGTGTTGACGAAGTCACCAGCCTTTTCGAGGCTGATGGCGATGCCGAACGACTGAATCGCGCTGAGGATAACGGTCAAATAGCGCGTCCACTGGGTAATTTTCTTGCGGCCCATCTCGCCTTCCTTCTGCAACTTGGCCAGCGGTTCATAAACGACCGTCAGCAACTGCAGAATGATGGAGGCGGTAATGTACGGCATGATGCCAAGCGCGAAAATTGTCAGTCGGCGCAGGTTGCCGCCGCTGAACAGGTCAACGAAACCAAGCACACTGCCCCGGTTCTGCTCAAAGAACTGCGCCAGCCGGTCGCCGTTGATCCCCGGCGTGGGAATGTGCCCTCCAATGCGGTAAACAGCCAGCAATCCCAGCGTGAACAGCACGCGCTTGCGAAGATCGGGAACCCGGAATATGTTTGCTAGCTTTTCGAGCATTACTGCAAGACCTCAAACTTGCCGCCTGCCTTGGTGATTTTTTCCTGTGCCGTCTTGGAGAACTTGTGAGCGCGAACGGTAAGGGCCGACTTTAATTCGCCGTTGCCAAGAATCTTGACGGGCGACTTGCCATGCACCACGCCGGCTTTCTTCAGCACTTCAGGAGTGATTTCCGTTTCCCCGAGCGAGGCCAGGCGATCCAGATTGACGACGTCATATTCCTCGCGGAAAATATTGGTAAAACCGCGCTTCGGGACGCGGCGATGCAACGGCATCTGGCCGCCTTCAAATCCGCGGATCAAGCGCGCACCCGAGCGGGACCATTGTCCCTTGTGACCGCGGGTCGAAGTCTTGCCCATGCCCGAACCCATACCGCGTCCGACGCGCTTGCGCTTTTCGGTTGCCTTGCGAGGTGCCTTGATTGTCGAAAGATTCATAAGTAAATCCTAGCTCTCAGGTCCAAGGTCTCAGGTCTCAGGTCTCAGCAAAAACTCATCAAGGTCCGGCCTCGATTTTCCTGAGACCTGACACCTGAGACCTACCCTACTATCTCCACCAAATGCGGCACCTTCTTCACCATGCCGCGGATAGCCGACGTATTCGGCCGCTCAATCACCTGGTTGAGCCTGGTAAAGCCCAACCCTTTGACTACTCTCTTGTATTTCCGAGGCGTGCAGATTGCCGATCTCACCAGTTTGATCTGAATCATGCCTCTCGCCGATTTTCCTGTCTTCGTTGTCATTTCACTTCCCCAAGACTCGGTTTCAAAGTTTGAAACCTTGAAACTATGAAACCTTGAAACCTGAAATTTAAAGTTCCTGTACCGACTTGCCGCGCAGCGCGGCCACATCTTCCCGGTTCTTCAGCTTCTTCAGCGCATCAAACGTGGCCTTGATCACGTTGTGCGGGTTGGTCGTGCCAATCGATTTTGTCAGCACGTTTTGTACGCCGGCCGAAGTCATCACGGCACGCACCGCTCCGCCTGCAATCACGCCCGTTCCTTCCGGCGCCGGCTTCAGCAACACCATCCCGGAACCATAGCGACCAAGCACGGTGTGGGGCACGGTCGTCTGCGTCAGGTTGATCCGTATCAGGTTCTTCTTGGCCGATTCGATTCCCTTGCGAATCGCCTGCGGAACTTCCTTGGCCTTGCCCGAACCATAACCGACCACTGCAGCTGTGGGATCGCCCACCACCACCAGCGCCGCAAACGACAGATTCTTGCCGCCCTTGACGACCTTGGTCACGCGGTTGATCGAAACCACCTGGTCCTTCAACTGGTACGCACCCGCATCGAGTTTCTTAATTACTGTTGGCATCCTGAAATCTCATTTCCTGTTTCCGTCGTTCGTCAGCGGTCGTTCGCGTTTTCCTGGCCTCCGAACGACTAACGACGAGCGACCAACGACCTAGAATTGCAATCCCGCTTCGCGCGCCGCGTCGGCCAGCGCCTTGATGCGTCCGTGATAAATGTACCCACCGCGATCGAACACCACCTTGGTGATGCCCTTCTGTTTGGCCAGTTCGGCGATCTTCTTGCCAACCGCCTTCGCCGCAGCCACATTGCCCCCCGTGACGCGTTCACCCTTCTTGCCTAGCGAAGTACCCGCCGCCGCCAGGGTTACGCCCTGCAGATCGTCGATCACCTGAACGTAAACATGGTTCAGCGAGCGATACACATTGAGCCGCGGGCGCTCCGCCGTGCCAATCACTTTCTTCCGGATGCGGTCGTGCACCCGCTGCCGCGTTTGGTTTTTTGAAGTAATTCTTAGCATGACTCTGTTTCCTTCTTCCTTACCCCGGGGTTCTATACCGGGCTCCAGCCGGTCGTTCGTCGCTAGTCGTTTGTCGTTAGCAAACCCCCCGCGTCCCAACCGTTGCTGGCTACTCCAAAGCTTCAATCCCCTCGTGTCACCGAACGACAAGCGACCAACGACGGTCTTATTTCGCTCCCGTCTTGCCAACCTTCTTCTTCAGGCGCTCACCGGCGTAGCGCACACCTTTATTCTTATACGGATCGGGTGGACGCAGCGAACGCATTTCCGCCGCTACCTGGCCCACCTTCTGCCGGTCAATACTGGTCAGGGTCAGCTTGGTCTGCTTGGGATCCACGGTGCAGTCGACGCCCGTGGGCAGCGGATACTCGATGGGATGGGAATAGCCCAGGCTGAAAACCACCGTCCCTTTGCCCTTCAACTCCGCGCGATAGCCAATGCCGACAATTTCCAGTTCCCGCGTCCAACCCTTAGTAACACCTTCAACCGCGTTGTTCACAAGAGCGCGAGCAAGTCCGTGCACCGCCGCCTGCGAATCGTTCTCGCGGATCGCAACCAGGTTGCCGTCCTTTTGTTCCATCTTGATGCCGGACGGAAGCGGCGTATCCAGTTTGCCCTTCGGCCCCTGTACCAGCACCGTGTTGCCTTCAAATTTGACCGTGACCCCCTTGGGAATCGCAATCGGCTTTTTTCCAATTCGTGACATAAATTCAGCTCTCAGCTCTCAGTTTTCAGCTCTCAGTTCTCAGCCTTTTGATCTTCCTCATGGCTGATGGCTGATAGCTGATGGCTGCTTTACCAAACTTCGCACAGCAACTCGCCGCCCAGGCCCTGCTTGCGCGCCTGGCGGCCGGTCATGACGCCCTTCGGCGTGGTCAGGATGTTGATGCCCAATCCGCCGAGCACGCGCGGAATCTCGGTGCGCCGCACATAAACGCGGCATCCGGGACGCGACACGCGCGCCAGGTTCGAAATCACGGCCTCGTTGTTGTTGCCGTATTTCAAATAGACGCGCACCACTTTGTGCCCTTCTTCTTCGGTCGGCTTGAAGTTCGCGATGTAGCCCTCTTCCTTCAGGATGCGGGCAATCTCTACCTTCAGCTTCGAAGCCGGAATATCCACTTTCTGGTGACGCGCGCGAATCGCGTTGCGAATGCGCGCCAGCATGTCTGCGACCGGATCGGTCAACCTCATCGTTTCCTTCTCCTCAAGCCGCCCGTTCGCTCCGCATTCAACGGAGAACCTGCAGCAGCTTACTTACTACCGGCGTTCGCGATTCGCTGTTCGGGATTCGCGAAAACCTGCGAACGGCGAACGACGAATAGCGAACAGCGGTCTTTCTACCACGACGACTTCGAAACTCCGGGGATCTCGCCCCGCAGCGCCAATTGCCGGAAGCACAGGCGGCAAACGCCAAACTTCCGGAGGTAGGCGCGCGGACGCCCGCAAATCTTGCAGCGGTTGTGCTTGCGCGACGAAAACTTCGGCTTCCTTGCGTCTTTGACTCGTTTTGCTGTTGTAGCCACTTAGCCTCTAGCTCCTGGCTGCCAGTTTCTAGCAACCCACTTGTTCCAAATCTCCGTCTAACCTCTGAAATCTGACCTCTTACCTCTGACCTAGGCCCTGAACGGCATGCCCAGATGTTTCAGCAAACTCCGCGCCTGGTCATCGGAGCGCGCGGTCGTCACAATCGTGACGTTCATACCCTTCAACTTATCGACCTTCGCGTAATCGATCTCCGGGAAGATCAACTGATCGTGCAGTCCGAGTGTGTAGTTGCCGCGCCCGTCAAACGACTTGGTCGAGACGCCGCGAAAATCGCGGACACGCGGTAGCACAATGCTTACCAGGCGGTCGAAAAATTCGTACATGCGGTCGCCGCGCAGCGTGACCATGGCGCCGATCGGCATGTTTTCGCGCACTTTGAACGCCGCAATCGACTTCTTCGCCCGCGTGATGATCGGCTTCTGCCCTGTAATCTGGCCCAGTTCGTTCGCGGCCGGGTCGATAAGCTTCGCGTTCTGCGTCGCCTCGCCCACACCCATGTTGACGACAATCTTGTTCAGCCGCGGAACGGCCATCGGATTCTTGAGCTCCAGTTCCTTGGCCAGCGCAGGCGCTACTTCTTTCTCAAAACGCGTTCGCAGTCGCGGACGCTCTTTCGCTGAATGCCGCGGAGCTTCCGGACCTGCCTTGGATTCTTCGGCGGCATGCTTCTCGCCCTTGGCCGGCTTCCCTTTTTTCTGCTCTTCCTTGTTCTGCCCGTCTTTCGCCATGTTCGTTGCTGCCTTCTCTCACGGTTTCGAAGTTGAGCTACGAGCTCCAAGCAATCAAAACCAACGTCTCCGGTTCGTGAGCACCTTCAAAACTATAGGTCCACTCTTGCTGCTGACCTCTTTACTGGCCGTTTGCTCGCAGCTCGCGGCTCGAAGCTCGCAGCTATTTATCCAGCGTCGTTCCGCACTTCTTGCACACGCGCACCTTGCGGTCGCCCTGCACCGCATGCCCGATGCGCACGGGCCCACAGGTCGGACAGACGAGCGCTACGTTCGAGAGCGGGATGGGCCGCTCCTGCTCGGCGATTCCGCCTTTGATGTTGCGCTGCGGGTTCGGGCGCACGTGTTTCTTGACCGTCATGACGTGTTCCACCAGCACGCGGCCCTCGTCAGGCAACACGCGCAGCACGCGCCCTTCTTTTCCCGTATCGCGTCCGGTCATCACCTTCACGGTGTCGTTCCGCCGGATGTCTACTCGCTTATGTTTTGCCGATGTTGCAGTTCCCATTTCGCTAATCCTTCTCGCCAATTCTTCGGCCGCCGACAGTCTCGCTCCTACAGCACTTCCGGCGCCAGCGACACAATCTTCAAAAACTTCTTCTCGCGCAATTCGCGCGCCACCGGGCCGAAGACGCGCGTCCCAACCGGCTCGCCCGCATCGTTAATCAGAACCGCTGCATTCTGGTCAAAGCGGATATAGGTGCCGTCGCGGCGTCGGTGTTCCTTGCGCGTGCGGACGATTACCGCTTTCACCACTTTGCCCTTCTGCACCTGCCCGTCGGGCGAAGCTTCCTTCACGCTCGCCGTGATCACATCGCCCAGGCCGGCCCTCAGGCCAGTCGAACCGCCCAGCGGCAGGATCATCTGCAGCTTGCGCGCGCCGGAGTTATCGGCGACCTCGAGCATGGATCTCATCATTACGGCCATGTTCGTTTCTCCTTCTGCCCGTTAGCGGCCCGCCACGACATCGGCGTCCGCCGGCACTTCCGGCACCAGCGCCGTTTTGCGCACAATTTCCTTCAACGTCCAGCGCTTCAGTCGCGAGAGCGGGCGCGACTCCTCGATGCGCACCACGTCGCCGATATGCGCTTCGTTTTTCTCATCGTGCGCATAGAACTTCTTACGGATCGAAATCACGCGCCCGTAGAGCGGATGCGCTTTCTTGCGCGTCACTTCGACCACAATCGTCTTCTGCATCTTGTTCGACTTGACTGTGCCGATCAGGATCTTGTGGTTGGCGTGTTTTTCCTGGCCTGTGGTTTCTGCCATTATTTCTTCTCCGTCTTGGCCGCGGCGAGTTCCTGCTCGCGCAAAACCGTCTTCACTCGTGCGATGTCACGGCGCAACCCGCGAATCTTCTTCAGGCTCTCGGTCTGTCCCATATTCATCTGGAACTTCAGCTTAAAGAGCTGGTCCGCGAGATCGCGTTCCTGGTGCTTCAGCTCGACGTCAGTTAGGTTGCGAATCTTTTCTGCTTTCATAGATCAGTTCTCAGTTCTCAGCTGTCGGTTCTCGGTAACAGCTCTGCTCGCGGCTCCTAATTCGAGCTCGCGGCTGCTTCCCTAGAACACCTCGCGCTGGACGAACGCCGTGCGCAGCGGCATCTTGTGCGATGCCAGACGCATGGCTTCCTTCGCGTCGGTGATCGTCACGCCTTCCATCTCAAACAAAATCTTGCCCGGCTTCACCACCGCAACCCAGTGGTCGGGAGCGCCCTTGCCTTTGCCCATACGAGTTTCGGCAGGCTTTTTCGTCACCGGCTTGTCGGGAAACAGGCGGATCCAGATCTTCCCGCCGCGCTTCACAAAGCGAGTCATGGCCACGCGGCTGGCTTCGATCTGCCGGTCAGTAATCCAGCCCGGCTCGAGCACCTTTAGCCCGTAGCGTCCGAACGCGAGTTCCGACCCGCGCCAGGCCTTCCCAGTCATACGCCCGCGTTGCTGCTTGCGGAACTTAACTTTCTTCGGCATCAACATAGAATCGGCTCTTAGCTTCTAGCTCTCAGCTTCTAGCGAATTCCAATTCATCCGCTCGCGCGAGCTGTTTTTACTTCCGCAATCTGACCTCTAACCTCTTAGAACGCTCCCGTCGTCGGCAGTTCGCGCGCCGGTGTTGCTTCGCGTTTTTTGGCCGGCAGAATTTCGCCTTTGTACACCCAGCACTTCACGCCGATTACGCCGTAGGTCGTGCGCGCCTCGGTGAATCCGTAGTCAATATCGGCGCGCAACGTGTGCAGCGGCAACCGCCCCTGCAGATACCACTCCGAGCGCGCGATTTCATTGCCATTCAATCGGCCACTCACGCGAACCTTAATTCCCTTGCAGCCGAAGCGCAGCGCCGAGTCAACCGACTTGCGCATCGCCCGCCGGAAGCCGACGCGCTTTTCCAGTTGCAGCGCGATCGATTCCGAAACCAGCTGCGCGTCGAGCTCGGGCTTATGCACTTCCTGGATATCGACATGCACTTCGCGCGCCGTGCGCTTCTGCAGTTCCTGTTTTAGCTTGTCGATTTCCGCGCCCTTGCGCCCGATGATGATGCCCGGCCGCGCCGTCTTAATGATGATGCGCAGCTTGTTGCCCGGACGCTCGATTTCGATCGAACTCACGCCCGCCGACTTCAGCTTGTCCTTCAGCTCGGCCTTCAGCTTGTAATCTTCAAGCAGCAGCTTGTCGTAGTCGCGCTCCACAAACCAGCGCGACTTCCACGGCTTGGTGTAGCCGAGCCGGAAACCGTAAGGGTGGACTTTTTGTCCCATAGTTGCTCCTAAAATTTCCTACTTCTTCGCGGTCGCTTTCTTGCCAACCGCCTTCTTCTTCGCGGGCGCCTTCGCCTTAGCCTTGACCTTTGGCTTCGACGGAGCCGCCGCCTTGGTCTCTTCGCCGACTGTGTGCGCCACCGATGCGCCTGTGCCGTTCTTGGTGCGTTCGGCGAGCACGATTTCCAGGTGAGCAATGCGCCGCACGTAGCGGTACGCGCGTCCCATCGGAGCCGGGCGAACGCGCTTCATGCGCGGCCCATCATTGGCCGCCGTGTGCTTCACGTACAGGTTATCGAGGTCGACATCCAGTCCTTTTTCGGTGCTCAGAAAATTTGCGTTGTCGATGGCCGACTGCAGCAACTTGCCGACGGTCGCGGCCACGCGCTTTTTCGTGAACGCCAGAGTATTGCGCGCTTCTTCCACGCGCCGCCCCCGGATCAGATCCAGCACCAGCCGCGCCTTCTGCGGCGAAACTCGCATGTATCGTGCTTCCGCTCGAAATTCCATAATCTCTTTGCCTTCGTTTCAGCCCTTAGCTCGTGGCTCGATGCTCGTAGCTCGAGGCCGTTCTTACGCCTTCGGTGCCGCTGGCGATGACGGTGCCGACGGAGTGATCGCTCCCGGCCCACCGGGCACGCCCGCGGGTTTTGCCGCAACTTCGGTCGCCGCCTTCATCGAGTGTCCCTTGAACTGGCGGGTAAAGCTGAACTCGCCGAGCTTGTGGCCAACCATGTTCTCGGTCACATACACCGGAATGAACTTCTTTCCGTTGTGCACGGCGATCGTGTGCCCAACCATTTCCGGAATAATCGTCGAGCGCCGCGACCAAGTCCGCTGCACCTTTTTTTCGTTGCGCGCATTCAAGGCTTCGATCTTCGTCGCCAGGTGCGCGTCGATGAACGGTCCCTTTTTTGTCGAACGTCCCATAAATTCAGCTCTCAGTTCTCAGCTCTCAGTCGCCAACGACTAACGACTAGCGACCAACGACTGGTTAGCCTTTCTTTCTCCGGCTCACGATGAACGCATCGGTCCGCTTGTTGTTGCGCGTCTTGTAGCCGCGCGTCGGTTGGCCCCACGGTGTCACCGGATGCCGGCCGCCCGAGGTCTTGCCTTCGCCGCCGCCATGTGGATGGTCAACCGGGTTCATCGAAACGCCGCGGTTGTGCGGACGCTTGCCCACCCAGCGCGTGCGTCCCGCCTTGCCCCAGGTCACGTTCTCGTGATCTACATTGCCGACCTGCCCAATCGTCGCCAGGCAATCAAGCAGCACTTTGCGCGTTTCACCCGAAGGTAGTTTCACCAACCCGTAGTCGCCTTCTTTTGCGACCAACTGGGCCGAACCGCCCGCCGAGCGCACCATCTGCGCACCCTTGCCCGGTTTCAGTTCCAGGTTATGAATCGTCGTGCCGGGCGGAATATTCCGCAGTGGCAGGGCGTTCCCAACCAGAATGTCAGCCTCCGGCCCACTCAGTATCTTCTGCCCGACTTTCAGCCCATCAGGTTGCACGATGTACCGCTTTTCGCCATCGGCATAGCTGAGCAACGCAATGCGCGCCGAGCGGCCGGGATCGTATTCGATCGTTACCACCGTTGCCGGAATCCCATGCTTGTCGCGCTTGAAGTCAATGGCGCGCAACTTGCGTTTGTTGCCGCCGCCCCGGAAGCGCATGGTCGTGTCGCCCGAGTTGCGCCGCCCGCCCGACCGAATCTTGCCCTCGACCAGCGGCTTATGCGGCTTGGGCGAAGTAATGTCGTCGGTCGTCAAGTGCGTGCGATAGCGCAACGTCTGCGTTGTCGGTCTGTATGTCTTAATAGCCATATGTAGCTCACTTAGTCGTTAGTCGATAGTCATTAGTCGCTCGCTGTTCGCTTTTCCCAACGACTAACGACTAGCGACCAACGACTTCCTTACAGATTCTGTGCGTACTCCGGCATCTTCTCGCCGGTCTTCAAGCGCACATACGCTTTCTTCCAATCCGGACGATAGCCGGCGAATTTTCCCCGCCGCCGTTCCTTGCCCGGATAATTCGCCGTGCGCACCGAAGCGACCTTCACTTTGAAAATCGTCTGCACGGCTTGCTTGATCTCAGTCTTCGTCGCCTTGGGCGCAACCTGGAACACCAGCGTGTTCTGGGTTTCCTTGATCCCGAGGCCTTTTTCCGTAATCACCGGCTTGCGGATGATCTGGTATGCGGATTTCATCAGGCCACCTCCGCCTTACGCGAACGCCGCGCGGATTTCTTCTTCTCGGCTGCCGGCTCGGCCGCATGTTCGCGGCGCGATGCCGTCCTCTTGAGCGCATCCTGCAGCTTTTCGAGCGCCGGCTGCGCGAACACCGCATACGTGTGCCGCATCAGGTGATACGGATGCACCTCGTTCGCCCCCACGATATCGAGCCCGTCGATGTTGCGCGCGCTCAATTCGAGGTTCTTGTTCTCGACGGTCGAGACGTCCACCAGCAGCGTCGTTCCTTCCACTTTCAGCTTGCCGAGCGCTTCGGTAAAGGGCTTCGTTTTGGCTTCTTTCAAATCGAACGCCTTGACAACGACCAGCTTCCCATCCGCAAACTTCGCGGCCAGTGCCGAACGCAGTGCGCCCAGCAGCTTCTTTTTGGGGAAAGCATAGTCATAGGAGCGTGGTTGCGGCCCGTGTACCGTGCCGCCGTGACGCCAGACTGGCGACCGGACCGAGCCGATACGCGCCCGCCCCGTGCCCTTCTGCTTCCACAGCTTTTTCCCCGAACCGGAAACGCTTCCGCGAACCTTGGTGGCGTGCGTGCCCGCGCGGCCGGCGGCGCGATAGTGCGTCACCGCTTCCCAGAGCAGGTCTTCATTGACCGCGCCGAATACCTCGTCGGCCAGGTCGACCGTTCCGACCTTCGCTCCGCTCAAGTTGTATACGTCAATCGTTGCCATATCGTCTTTGCTTTTCTGACCATTGGCCACTGGCCACTGATCACTGGTTTATGCCTTTTTCGCCGCTCTCTTGGCCGCCTTCAACGGATCGACCGTCGCCGAACCCGCAAATCCGCGGCGCTCTCTGGGCGGCTTCTTCGCCTTGTTGATCATGATGTATCCGCCGTTCGGCCCCGGAACGCTGCCTTCAACTACCAGCAGATTGTCTTCTTTATCCAAGCCCAGAATCCGCAGGTTGCGCGTCGTGATGCGCGTATTCCCCATGTGCCCCGACATGCGCATCCCCTTCATGACACGCGACGGAAACGCCGATGCGCCGATCGAACCGGTGATCTGGAACATCGATCCGTGCGACTTCGGGCCGCCGCCGAAGTGATGCCTCTTCACTACGCCCTGAAACCCATGCCCCTTGCTGGTGCCGACAACATCGACAAACCGCTCGCTCTCGAAGATATCCACCAGCACGCGGTCGCCAACTTTAACCACGGCATTGGTAGGATCCTCGTTCGGCCCTTCCACTTCAATCGCGACTTCGCGCAAAAACTTCACCGGCGGAAGGTTGTGCTTGGCAAAGTGTCCCTGCATCGCCTTGGTCAGCTTCTTCTCTTTCACGAACTCCACCAGGCCAATCTGCGCCGAGACATATCCATCCTTCGTGCTGGTCTTGTGTTGCGTGACCACACACGGCCCCGCCTGCAACACCGTCGCCGGCCGCACTTCGCCCGTCGAATCGAAGAGCTGCGTCATGCCGACCTTCTTGCCCAGAATTCCTGCAACCTTTGCCATTTCCTTCTCCGTTCCCAGCTTGGCTCAGCGGCTATTGGCTGGGTGCCTTCGACCTGAAGTCGTTGGTCGTTAGTCGTTAGTCGTTAGTCGTTTGAAAACCATCGCTGGCGAACGACCAGCGACTATTTATGTTCTTTCCCGAAAGCCTTGATCTCCACATCCACGCCCGCCGGCAGATCGAGCTTCATCAGCGCGTCGACCGTCTGCTGCGTCGGCTCCAGAATGTCGAGCAGGCGCTTGTGCGTGCGAATTTCAAACTGCTCTCGCGATTTCTTGTCTACGTGGGGCGACCGCAGCACGCAATACTTGTTTTTCATCGTGGGCAGCGGAATCGGGCCCGCGATCTGTGCGCCCGTGCGCTTCGCCGTCTCCACAATCTCGCCCGTCGACTGATCCAGGATGCGATAGTCGTAGGCTTTCAACCGGATTCGAATTCTCTCTTGTGCGCTCACTGTATCTCTCTCTAACCCCTCCCGGCCATCCGGGAAGAAAGAACTTGCGGCAAGCTGCAAGCCGCTTGTTAGCTTGTAGCTGCTAGCCTCTAGCTGCTAGCAACCTCCGAACGACCAACGACTAACGACCAGCGACGATCGTCCTACTGAATAATCTCGGCGATCGTTCCTGCTCCCACCGTGTGCCCGCCTTCGCGGATCGCGAAGCGCAAGCCCTTTTCCATCGCCACCGGCGTGATCAACTCAATCACCAGGCTCACGTTGTCGCCCGGCATCACCATCTCCGTGCCCGCCGGCAACTCCGCTACGCCCGTCACGTCTGTCGTTCTCAGGTAGAACTGCGGACGGTATCCCTTGAAGAATGGCGTGTGCCGCCCGCCTTCTTCTTTATTCAGAATGTAAACCTCCGCCTTGAACTTCGTGTGCGGCGTGATCGAGCCCGGCTTCGCCAGCACCATGCCGCGTTCCACGTCTTCTTTCGCAACGCCGCGCAGCAGCAGGCCAGCATTGTCTCCAGCCATGCCTTCGTCCAGTTGCTTCTTGAACATTTCCACGCCCGTCACCACCGTCTTGCGCGTGTCGCGGAAGCCCACAATTTCCACTTCCTCTCCGACCTTCACCTTGCCGCGCTCGATTCGGCCCGTGACCACCGTGCCACGGCCCTGAATCGAGAAGATGTCTTCAATCGGCATCAGGAACGGCTTGTCCAGTTCGCGCGCCGGCTGCGGCACGCTCTTGTCCACCGCTTCCATCAACGCGTCAATCTGCTTCTCCCACTTCTCTTCGCCGTTCAACGCGCCCAAAGCCGACAAACGAATCACCGGCACGTCGTCGCCGGGATACTGATAGGCCTTCAGCAGTTCGCGCACTTCCAGCTCAACCAGATCCAGCAACTCGGGATCGTCCACCGCATCGCACTTATTCAGCGCAACGACAATGTACGGAACGCCCACCTGACGAGCCAACAGCACGTGCTCGCGCGTCTGCGGCATCGGACCATCCGTCGCCGCCACGACCAGAATCGCGCCATCCATCTGCGCCGCGCCCGTGATCATGTTCTTGATGTAATCCGCGTGCCCCGGGCAATCCACGTGCGCGTAGTGCCGGTTCGCCGTCTCGTACTCGACGTGCGCCGTCGCGATCGTGATTCCACGCGCCTTCTCTTCCGGAGCGTTGTCGATCGAATCAAACGACCGGAACTGGAT
>JBAQIB010000012.1:0-2494 GCA_049288625.1 Terriglobales bacterium
CGTATACGGCATGGCCAACGCCCCCACGCCGCCCACCGAGATCCGAACGTATCTGGAACGAGTCGTGGGGCAGATTACGACGACCCGATGCCAAGTCTGTCTCCTGCCGCTCGATTTTCGACAGTTCGCGGCGGCACGCCGCGGAAAAGCGGAACTCGAAACCGCGCACGCGAACCCACGGCTGCACACGCCGGAAAACGTCGGATTCGCTCATCGCGAGTGCAACATCGCGCAGGGCAATCGCTCGCTCGAAGAGTTCTACGGCTGGATTGCGGACATCTTGCATCGGGTGCGCGAGGTGATCGGTCGCTAAAGCTCGAAGTCCGGCCCGGACTGTGTCGCAAGCTCACCGAGCAAGCCGTCTCGTGTCTGAAGAAGGCTACGGAAGCGGTCAACTCTAGCGCGCCACGGCCCAGGCCCATGAAGCAGTGGGATCTTCAGCTCCAATAGGCGCTTACCTAATGTGCCAAGCGTGGATTGAATGAACACAAGATTGCGGATCCGAAGACGCACAGATGGCAAGTTCAGGGCGACCAGGAGCTCATATGGGTCGATCTTGTCCGGTCGCGGCGTCCCGAGGATGCGGAAATGACTCTGCACGACGCACCGGCAATTGTGATCCGTCAACATGGCAGTGGCGCCGATGCGATAGCGTCCGTCCACGACCATCAGCACATCCCCGGCTTTCACGTGCTGACGCTTCGCGTACCGCGCGTAGACGTCCTCACCTACCGCCTTGGTCGGATCGGCGGAAATCTCGAAATTTGCAACGTCTGACGTGCGTACGAATGGCACATCCCCGGTGCCATAGGCATCCGAGCCAACCTCGTGTCCCTTTCGGACGGTCAGCAACTTCGTCGCTACCAATTCGTTCAGGCTCCGCAGTGGAGCCCCTCTTGTTAGGTCCGCCTCCTGTGCGGTGAGAGGACGTTGTTCCGCGAAGTACCTCGGTACGAGGTAGTCTAGTCGCGTCAATTCCACCTCGCGCCAACGCGTCTCTGAGAGATCCTTTGCGTGATACGTGCGGCCGAGGTCCAGAAAATCGTCGGGGCGTGGATCACCGTTGCCCAATCGTGACCGCCCGCGCCGATCGTGGCCGCAGCTCAGTGCGACACCAATTTTGACCTTTGCGGACAGCGCCACGGCAGCGATTGGTTTGGCGCGCTCGAAAAATATGGCGTTGGTCTTGGTATCCGTGCTCGGCTGAAATGTCGTCCTCGGACAGTCGAGCATTGCGAATATTCGCCCTTGGGTCGTGAGCCACTGCCACACGTACCCGTCACCCTTGTTCCCGAACATCCCCTCTGGCAGGACGATCCCAAGCCGGCCGCCTGGACGCAAGAGACGGACGCACAATTCCAGGAATAGAACCTGCGGGTCCTGGCTAGACAGCACAGACTTGGTCTGTACCCACCTGCCGTCAGACAGCGACCATCGGTGTCCAAGACAGTATCTACGCAGTAGACTCTCATCCTTCACGCCGATCTTCGCGCCGAAAGGCGGGTTGGTCAGGATGACATCGAAGCGCTCCGTCGGCTCGCCCTCGTCTCGCGCGCCCCACACTTTCAGGTCGAGCGAGTTGTCGTGCCTAACCAACGCACGTGATCCCGCCGTGATCTGGAGCAGCGCCGATGCTAGCCCGCTCAGGTCTTGATCCTTCTCGACTCCGACCACGCGACCACGCGACCGACCGGCTGCCGCTTGGTACACGGCTGCCTCAACCAAGAACCCGCCAGTGCCGCACGCGGGGTCAAGTACCGATTCTCCAGGAGAAGGGGCGACGATCGTAACCATCGCTGTGACGAGTGACCTGGACGTGAAAAACTGGCCGCGATCACCGCGAAGTCTCGGGCCAATCAGAGCCTGGAAGGCCTCGCCCAACGCGTGACCTGGCGCGTTCGACAGATCGACCGCGCGTAGCTCGCCAAGAGCATACCGCAACGCCTCATCCCCGATCTTGAAGCGACGGTCGTCAGCGACGAGGTCCGGAAACTCACGGCGCAAAATCCGAAGCAGAGGAGCCGAAGAGCCGGTCCCCTCGCAGAAGTCTGCGAGCGATGTATCAGCGCACGAACGCTCCACAGCGAGCTTGAGAAGCAATAACAGCGAGATGTCCTGAAGAATCGTCTCGGCACGCGTGGCGTTGCTGTTCGAATAGAGATGGAAATAGAGGCGACGAAATGCCTCAGTCAGGTTCACCGAAGGCTCCGGCGCAGGCTTCAAGCGCGCCTGAATTTGCATTGAATCCAGGTCCACTCGGCCCTCCTAATTGAAGGAAACTATTAACTACACCAGCTAAACGTTCAAATAGACCCATCTTTATCTCCTATATCGATAAACAAGTAGACCCCTTCCTCATGTTTTTCCCCCATTCTCCCTCTTTTCTCCCAATTCCACCAATTATGTCCAGTCCAGATACGAAGCTCAGCTCAGTTTGACTGAGTACGCGTCGATCTTTATCTCCTATATCGATAAACAAGTAGTAGTACCACCC
>JBAQIB010000013.1:0-480403 GCA_049288625.1 Terriglobales bacterium
TCTTGTCCACCGCCTCCATCAGCGCGTCCACCTGCTTCTCCCACTTCTCTTCGCCATTCAGCGCGCCCAGAGCCGACAACCGAATCACCGGCACATCGTCGCCCGGGAATTTGTAGCCCTTCAGCAACTCGCGCACTTCCAGTTCGACCAGGTCGAGCAACTCGGGATCGTCAACCGCATCGCACTTGTTGAGCGCAACCACGATATACGGCACGCCCACCTGGCGAGCCAGCAGCACGTGCTCGCGCGTCTGCGGCATGGGACCGTCGGTCGCGGCGACGACTAAGATCGCGCCATCCATCTGCGCCGCGCCCGTGATCATGTTCTTGATATAGTCGGCGTGGCCCGGGCAATCCACGTGCGCGTAGTGCCGGTTCGCCGTCTCATACTCCACGTGCGCCGTGGCAATCGTGATGCCGCGCGCCTTCTCTTCCGGAGCATTGTCGATCGAATCGAACGACCGGAACACGATCTTCGGGTTGTGCTTCTGCAACACCTTCGTGATCGCCGCCGTCAACGTCGTCTTGCCGTGATCGATGTGCCCGATCGTCCCTACGTTGCAATGCGGCTTGGTGCGGTCAAATTTTTCCTTCGCCATAATTACGTTGCCTCGCTAATCAGTTTAGGAATACTGATACAGCTTGTGAAACTTTGCCCGTAGCGCGGGATCGACTTCCTCGATCTTCGACAGGTAAAACTCGCGCACCTGCGCCTGATCGGAGACCGGCAGCGAATCATACAACGCTCGCGCCGTCCCAGCCTTGTTCCCGGCAGCCTCGTCGAGCGCATTCGCCGCCAAAACCAGCTCGAAGTTGCGGACCTGAACCCGGCTCGACGAAAGCGCCTTCAAAAATTTCGCAGCGCTCTCGCCGCCCACAGCTTTCTCAATCGCGACCTTCAGTTCGGTGAACTCGCGCTCTCTTACAACCCTGATCGTGGCCTGCTCAAACGCCATTCAACCTGCCCGTCGGCAACGCCTCAACTCTGGAGCGGGAGACGGGAATCGAACCCGCGACCAACAGCTTGGAAGGCTGTGACTCTACCACTGAGTTACTCCCGCCCAAACCAGCTGTCAGCTCTCAAGCTGTCAGCCCTCGCAAAACTCTGGAGCCGATGATCAGGATTGAACTGATGACCTCTCCCTTACCAAGGGAGTGCTCTACCAACTGAGCTACATCGGCTCTACAACTGCCTAACCGTCAATCCACCGAGGCTGACCGGTCTCGCTCTTCCTCGATCCGGGTCCGCCAGAAATAAAGCGCTGACTTAAACGCGAACAGCCCCAGGATCAGCAGCGTTCCAGTTCGCAGCCTTAGATTCCAATCAAAGATCTGAATCGCCTCATCTGACAGTGTCGTCCAGGCCAGAATGCCCAGAACCGCATATGCGATGAGCGCCAGCACGAACTTCTTTTTAACGGTCAACCCAACTTCCATGTTCCAAGGTTTTGGTTTCAAGGAAACCCGGGTTCGCGAGATCTCACTTTGAAACCTTGCAACCTTGAAACTCTGAAACCTTCGTCATCTGGTGCACAGGGGAGGATTCGAACCTCCGTACCTCCTGAGAGGGACAGATTTACAGTCTGTTGGCTTTAACCGCTCACCCACCTGTGCAAATCCGGAAACTCCTGCCAACGAACTAAACAACACACCGGCGGCGCCAACCACTTCGCAGCTCAGGAAACGAATTGCGGGATTCCTCGCCTGACAACAACACTCGCCGGAAATTACTGGATGGAGTGCGTTATAACCGTTGCGCCGCTAGCGCGCGTTTCCGCGCAGACCGCCGTGTTTCCGGAAAATTAGTCTCTGGAGCTGGCGAAGGGATTTGAACCCCTGACCCTCTGATTACAAATCAGATGCTCTACCGACTGAGCTACGCCAGCAGGTGGAAGCAAGTCCTTTCAGGCACAATACTTCCCAATCCCTTCCTGAACATCCGGGACAATTATTTAAGGTATCACAAGGGGTATGGAGGCGCAACCGGAAGAGCCTGGCGTGGAAGGCCTCAAGTCCTTTGGATCGATCCTATCACTCGAATCCGTGCCAGCCCTCACTGACAGTGCCCCGACAGTGTCCTAGATTGTGATCGTCAGCCCGCGTTCACCAAGCGCTCCTCAAACGCGCTCGTCTGGTGAACGAAGTATAAAAGGAGGCGTCCTGCCATGCAATCCTCTACCGGCAAGTTGAAACTCTCCTTCGACACCGTCTTTTACTACGTCACCAACATGGAGGCATCCGTGGCCTTCTATCGCGACGTTCTCGGCATTCCTCTGGCATCGCACGATTACGTCGCGCGCTTCGATCTTGACGGAGTGCTGGTCGAGCTGGTGCCCGCCCCGGCCGGAGCTGCCGTCCCCGGCACCGGAAACGCGCGCCTTTGCTTCGCGGTCTCCGATCTCAAAGAGACCGTGGAGCAGCTGCACGCCCGCCGCATTGAAACCAGTGCGATCGAGCACAAGAAAGGCGGGGAACTGGCCTTCTTTTGCGATCCCGACGGCAACGAACTCTGCCTCTGGCAGTACGACCACGTCGAAGGCGCGAACGAATTGGTGAAGTCGGCGGGAATCCACCGGTAGGGCCGGGCTTGGGCAGTCCGCTTCCCCGTCCGCTGGTTGGGAGTTTTCTAGCCGGACTTCGCGTCGGAGTATGTACCGAAGTCACCCATTTCCGCGTTGCCTCCGCTGCACGGTTCGTTATAATTGAATCGAACACCGACGGTGAAGGAGTTCACCGCTAACCGCTGCCTCACCCTTTAGCCGGGGCAGATGATGACTCCTGACAGGGTCGCCTGTCGGGGCCAGTTCCGGCAACGATCCCACAAAAATCAGAGTTCGGAGTTTAAACCCGTGGAGAATGTATGGGTTCTGGCATCGTTGTGGGTAGGCTTAGCTCTACTTGCCACGTTGCTGGCCATCTGGCTGAAAATATCGACCGCCCTGTCAGAGATTGTTGTCGGCACCGTCGCCCAGCTTGTGATTGGCGCATTCCTGATTAAGGGTGGTTTGGGAGCCAAGGCGGACTGGATTTCGTTTCTTGCGGGTACGGGAGCAATCGTCCTTACATTCCTGGCGGGTGCCGAACTTGATCCTGTCATTTTCCGAATGAAGTGGAAGGAGGCAAGTGTGGTGGGCCTCGTGGGCTTTTTCGGACCGTTCCTCGGCTGCACGGCAATTGCTCACTACATCCTGGGCTGGTCGGCTCGTCCGAGCTGGCTGGCCGGTGTGGCCTTGTCCACTACATCCGTGGCCGTGGTCTACGCGGTCATGCTCGAACTCGGATTCAATACTACGGAGTTCGGAAAAGCGATTCTTGCAGCTTGCTTCATCAACGATCTTGGAACGGTTATTGCTCTAGGCTTGATATTTTCTCCTTTTACGTCGCGCACGCTGGCGTTTATTTTCATTTCGGTGGCAGTGTTTGTGGGTCTGCCATTCCTGACGCCTTGGTTCTTCCGCCGCTACGGGGGCAGAGTGTCAGAGCTGGAAGCGAAGTACATTCTCTTTTTTCTCTTCGCCATGGGTGGGCTGGCGGTTTGGTCGGGGAGTGAGGCGGTGCTGCCCGCCTATATGATCGGCATGGTTTTGGCGGGTACGGTCGGCAAGGACCACGTTCTCATCCGTCGCCTGCGAACGCTCACTTTCGGGTTGTTGACCCCGTTCTACTTCATCCGCGCCGGGTCTTTCGTATCCGTGCCTGCGCTAGTTGGAGCGCCGCTGGTCTTCGTGGTTCTGTTCTTTGCCAAGATGGTGTCAAAAGTTGTGGGGCTGCTGCCGACGGTGAAGGCATTCAAATATGAACGGAGCGAAGGTTTCTACTACACCTTGATGATGTCCACTGGCTTAACTTTTGGTACGATCTCGGCCCTCTTCGGACTGAACCATCGGATCATCGATCAAGCGCAATATTCATTCCTGGTGGCTACGGTGATAGGCAGTGCGGTTATACCTACGATGATTGCGAATTCGTTCTTTATGCCGAAGCACCTGCTGTCGAGACGCGCGGATCAGGAAGTGCCCGTGTCAGTTTCGCAGCCGGCATCGACTCCGGTGGATTAAAACAACGGCTTCGGGCGCACGACCGTTGTGCGTTGAGCGAGAGGCAGAGAAAGGTCGGGCACGTGGGAAAGTACTTCGCTGTGGGCATCGGTGGCTTTGTGGGCTCGATAGCCCGCTTCTGGCTGGCCAGCTATGTCGGACAACGGATGGGGACACGATTCCCATATGGCACGTTTCTCATCAATGTTTCCGGATCTTTCCTCATCGGGTTCGTCATGACCATACTCACGGAGAGAACCCATCTGAGCCCCACCTACCGTTATCTCATTCCCATCGGCTTCATTGGCGGATATACGACATTTTCGACCTTCGAGTACGAGACGCTGCGAGTGATTCAGGACGGCCAATTCACAATCGGTTTGCTCAACATTGTTCTGAGCGTGCTCGTGGGCTTCCTGATGGTGTGGACGGGTGCAATGGTGGGAAAGGCGATCGTATGAGACTGAGTAAACCAGATAGGAGACCCTGTGCTTAAAGCGGGAGCAGCCAAGAAAATCAGCATCTATGTCGGAGAGGACCAACTGTATCACGGCCACAGCGTTTACGCGGCGATTCTGGACTTTCTGTTCTACCGGGGAGTCTCAGGCGCGACGATCATGCGTGGCATCGCCGGCTTCGGGGCGGACCACCACATCCACACCACTCGCCTCGTTGAACTATCCGAGAATCTGCCCGTGAAAATCGAGTTCATTGAAACGCCCGAGCGTGTGGAAGAACTCCTGCCCAAGTTGCAGGAACTTGCGGGGACGGGACTGATCGAGATTCAGGACACCACAGTGGTCAAGCCGGCCCAGACCTCCAAGAGGCAGCCCGACGCGGAGTTCGTTCACCCGCTCAAGACAGAAGGCAGGGCGAAGCTCATGCGCATCTATTTCGGCGAGCACGACAAATGGCACGGCAAACCGCTGCAAGAGGCTCTCGTCGAGGCTCTGCGCGCCAACGAGATTGCAGGCGTAACAGTCTACCGGGGCATTCTCGGATATGGCGCAAACCGGAGAGTTCACAAAGACAAGGCCCTCAGTCTGTCTCACGACCGCCCCATCATGTTGGCCGTGATCGACACGGAAGCGAAGCTTGCGGCGTTTACCCCCATTCTCGAGCAGATGTTGCAACAGGGATTGGTTGTTCTCTCCGATGTCGATGTCATCAAGTACACGCACGACTACAAGGCTGCGGACCGCAGGCAGGAGGTGCGCAAGTGAAACTCGAAGGTAAGGCAAAGATGCTGCGCATCCATTTTGGTGAGGGTGATAAGTGGCAAGGCAAGCCTCTCTACCGGGCAATCGTGGAGAAGTGCCGTGAACTGGACATCGCAGGCGCGACCGTGTATCGAGGCATCGAGGGCTACGGGGGCAGCACGCTCATCCATCGTCCTCACCTGCTTTCCTTCTCGTCCGATGCCCCGATCATGGTGTCGGTTATTGACACGGAAGACAAAATTCAACAGCTCATACCGACCCTCGATCAGATGGTCGATGAGGGGCTGATCGCCATCTCCGATGTCGAGGTTATCAAGTACGTGCACCAAGAAGGAGTTCGGTCAGAGCCATGAGTTCAGATCGCCGGACAAAAGACGCGGATCGGCTTGCTGTATCTGACGAGTCTCGAGTGTCTGGTGCCGGGCCCGATTTGGGTCCAAGCGATGTTGTTGCCGCGGAAGCGAACAAACTGCTTCGCATTGCGAGCCTAGCCGAGCAGTTCAATTGCGATCAAATCAAAGACGACGCGCGTTCCGCCGCCGAGCGCATCGCGGAGGGGCGCTTCTTCGTCGCCTGCGTTGGTCAATTCAAACGCGGCAAGTCCACGCTCTTGAACGCCTTGATCGGTGAGCCCATCCTGCCCAGTGGAGTTGTTCCGGTCACGGCTGTCCCCACGATTTTGAGATTCGGAGAAAGTTTAGGGGCGCGCGTTCGCTTGCAAAGCGGTGAATGGACGGAGATCGCAATCGCCGATATTGAGGAGTACGTGTCCGAAGCGCGGAACCCGGAGAACAGCAAGGGAGTCGCCGCGCTGGAGGTGTTCGTGCCTAGCCCTCTGCTGGCGGAGGGCATGTGCTTCGTGGATACGCCGGGGCTCGGCTCCGTGTTCGCGGGCAACACCGCTGCTACCCACGCATTCCTCCCGCACATCGACGCCGCTATCGTCGTGATTGGTGCCGATCCTCCCATCGGCGGAGATGAGTTGGCGCTGGTCGAAAGCGTCGCGAAAGAGATTCCCGACATCCTGTTCGTCTTGAACAAGGCCGATCGCGTTACCGATCCCGAGCGGGATGCGGCCGTCTCCTTCGCCGGACAAGTGCTAACAAAACGGCTCCAGCTTCCGGTCAAATCGATTTTTGAGATCAGCGCCCTTGAACAACTCGACAACGGCGGTTCACAGAGAGACTGGGCCCAGTTGGTCGATGCACTCGAGCAGTTGGCTCAGCGGTCAAGCCGGCAACTTGTCCGCGATGCCGAGGAGCGTTCGGTGCGGCGTTTGTCCGGTCAACTCCTGGTGGTGGTGAGGGAGGAGCGAGATGCGCTGACTCGACCTTTTGATGAGTCGGAGAGGCGAATCGGCCAGCTACGAGGAATAGTGTCGCAAGCCGAGCAGTCTCTAAGTGATCTCGGATACTTGTTCTCGGGAGAGCAGCAGCGCCTGTCCAAGGCCTTTGGCGATCACCGCGATGCCTTCCTCAAGTCCGTGCGCGTGGGGGCGCACCGCGACCTTAATGCTGCCCTCAAATCGCTGCCGCGAACGAATGGGCGCCGGTACCGGCGATCGGCTATGGAGGCGGCGCAGGATGTAGCTCGGAATCTCATGATGCCGTGGTTGGAAACCGAGAAAATTAAAGGAGAGGAAGCGTACCGCAAGATAGCCAGAAGATTCACCGATTTAACAGCTGATTTCCTGTCAAAAACCCGTAGCATTCGAACCTCAGAGCTGGAGTATTTGCCCAAAGAGCTGAATGCGGAACAGGATTTCCGAACTCGCTCTGAGTTCAGGTTCTACGAGTACATTGGTTTGGTTAGCCCGGCTTCTCCCTTACGCTCCTTGGCTGACCTTATGCTCGGCGCGATTCGGGCACACTCGGTGATTGACGCCGCTGCCCACGAATTTCTCGACCTGCTCCTGGAAACCAATAGCGAGCGGGTGCGAAACGATCTTGAGGAGCGTGTAACAATAAGCCGCCGTTCTCTCGAGTCCGAAATACGCGCCGTGCTACGGGAACTCAGCGCGGTCGCAGAACGGGCACTGGCTCGGGCCCGCGCCGCCCACGCAGCAGGCGCGCCATCCGTTGCATCGTCATTGAAAAGACTGGCGGGCATCGAGGCTGAACTCACCCGCCTAAGCGGCGCCGAATCTCATCTGGAGCATTCATGAGTCCGACCGCCATCTACGGCAGAGATGCTGAGTTTGAGCAACTCCGGCGGTTGGCATTTCAGCGTCGCTCCTTCCTGCTTCACGGTCCGGCTGGAGTTGGCAAGACACTGCTCCTGAAACAGATGGCGGGCGAAGTACCTGAGATGGTTTATTGCGACGAATCTTCCAGCAGCCAAATTGTTTTTCGAAAGCTTGCGGTCGGATTGTTTGCGAGGAAGAACCGCCGTGTTCTCCAAGCCTGTGGGACGAGCGGGCTAGACGCGATCAAGGCCAAGTCGGCCGTGTCGATTCGGGGAATCGTTTCCGATGCCTTGCGCGAAGCCATCTATTGGATTGCGCTCGACCACTTGCAATCTCCGTCCCAGTCGTTTGCGGCCTCACTGAAGGACGTGTGCAGTCAGACGGCAACCCCTCTTATCGCGGTTGCCCGCTCCGCGCACATGGAAGATGCCGGATTTTTGCTGCCGATGTTCTCCGATCGTTCACAGAAGCTTGTCCTGCGGAACTTCGATTCTGATACCGCAAAAGAGTTTGCCATGCGAACCGCGCAGGAGATGCACCTGAACGCCGCCAACCGGGACGAAGCGATTCAGAAGATCGTCCACTACAGCAAAGGGAATCCGGGCGCGATCATCGCGATGCTTCAAATGGCAGCCAGCCCGAAGTACGTGACGGAGCAGCACGTCAAGCTTTCACCCCTGTACATCGACTTCAGACTGAGCTGGGGTGCGACACATGGATGACGAACTGACCGACAATCATCGTAGAGTCATCGCGAGCGGCATGCTGATCGTCGATGCCGCCGCCGTTCGCATGCTCGACATTTTGAAAGACCGCCATTCGCCAGCCGCCATGAAGATCACCGAGGGCTCCGTGACCGAAAGGGAAAGGGAGCAGATCAAAGCGAGCCTGCTGCAACTTCAGGCGCTCATCGCTTCTTTGGTGCCGAAGTACGATCTCCAGCCCTCCAAGAAAGATCTCCGTCGCGTCTTGGCATCGGACGCATCCCAGATATGGCTGGCCTTGGAGGACACCCGGCCGGCCCGAATCCGTGGGTACGGAGCCATGCCGATCTCGAGCGCTGAATCGCTGGAATCCGATTTGCAGGAGTTGTTGCGAGTTGCCAACAGACTCAGGGCGCTTCTGCATTCCTAATTCCGGCTGGCTTGCAGCATTCAGCCCAGTAGTACAGTCCGGTAGTACAACCAACATCGGCACGAGTACACCACGATTGTGGCCGCCAGCCGTTTTGACGATGCCCGCTTGGACATCGCGGTACAACACTCCTGAGACAGGCGCATCTCTAAAGCTCGCGCTACCTTTAACCGAGAGGCCGCGAAGATAGTTTGCCGCCCCAGACTCGCAGTCCCCACGAGGATCCAACATGCCCTCCGCCAATGGTCACGCCCTGCGCCGCAGCTCAAGAGTCCCGATTCAGGTTCCGATCCATGTAACAAGCCTGGAACCCAACACCAAGTTCGCCGACGTATGTGAAACGCTGGTGGTCAACGCGCATGGTTGCGCGCTCCGCTTCCCGATTCCGCTGAACGCGGGCAGCGCGCTCCAACTACACACCCGGGAAGGCCGCGAGGCCACGGCCCGCGTGGTTGAATGCTTGCCCATGGGGACCGAGGGACGAGCTTGGACGCTCGGCGCAAAGCTCGACCAACCCGAGAACTTTTGGGGGCTGGAATCCTTTCCCGAGGATTGGCAAGCATTGGCAATGCCAGCTCCTGCCGCTGAGCAGCCTCGTCAGAAGGTGTCGGCGACCCCGACCGTCGTGTATAAAGCGCAGGCTCGCCCCAAAGTTCCCGAAACCATCCTCGAAAAGATCGAGGAGCAACTCTCCGATGACCGGCTGCAAGCCATCCTCGCCAAACTGGTAAGGCCGCTGCAGGCGGAAGTCACCGAGCTACAGGAAAAGTTAATACGCCATGCCCGGCAAAACCGCTTTGAGGTATCACTAGGGCAGATTCCGCCACAACTGGAAGAAAAGTTGTGGGAGCGTTTGCGGAAAGATTTGGGGACGCGGGTTCTCGAGCAGACGCGACAACAGTCCGCCGAGATTCTCGCCTCGGCGAAAGCTGCCGCCGATGAAAAGATTGGCGGCGCCTTGACGGAGTTTCGCCACCGGCTCGCGGGTGAACTGCATGGCGTTGAACAGCGGGCGCAAGAGCTATCGAAGGAACTCACTGCGAGCACGCGACAAAGAATCCAGTCTGAAATCGAGAAACTGCAACAGCAGGCGCTGGACGCCGGAGCCCAGCTCAACGCACAAGGCGAAAGAGTCGCGAACTCTCTCGAACAGCGCCTGGAACAAACACATAATGTTCACCGCCGCGAAATGGAACAACTCCACAGCGTTGCGGCGGCGAAGGCATCGCACCTGGAGTCGGAAACGGCCGACCTTGGCCGGAGGATGGCGACCTTGAACGAGTCCGTGCGCCATATCGAGTCGGATCTCGATTCGCATCTCGAACGCCTGGGCAGCGAAATCGTCGCCGGTGCTCGAACCCAGCTTGAGGGCGCTGTGGCCGCGACGCTTAAAGAACTTCAGGCCCGCAGCTCGAAGGAAGTCGAAGCACGGCTCGACGAGCTATGCGGCAACCTGCGGACCATCCAGAATCGGATCGAGCATTCGTTCTCGGGTTCGTTGACGACGCAGGGCGACGAGGCCCTGGAGTCGCTCGGACAACAATTCGAGGAACTGGTCGAGAAGTCGATGGCACGTTGGAGGGTAGCGCTGGCCAAGGATCTGAGTTCTGTGGCCATGTCGCTGGGCCAGCAAATGCGGCAGGAATTGGAACCCGAGAGCGATAAACGCCTCACCCTAAACGCCGGCTAGTAGACGAACCAAGCCAGGATGTCGCGCTGGTACACTGAAGCCTCGGCTTAGCCCATGCTTCCCTGCCAGCGCCATCTCTTCGATATTCCCGATGACGTCGCTTACCTGAATTGTGCCTACATGTCGCCGCTGATGAAGACGGCGTTTGAGGCGGGAAAGGCGGGCCTCGCCCGCAAGGCGCATCCGTGGAAACTGCCGGCGCCCGAGTTTTTCACCGGCGCAGAAGAATTTCGCGTCACTGCCGCGCAAATCCTGGGCACAAATGCCGATTGTGTCGCCATCGTTTCTTCCGCCGGTTACGGAATTGAAACGGCGGCGCGGAACGTGCCGGTGCGCAAAGGGCAAACGATCCTCGTCCTCGCCGAACAGTTTCCGTCCAACTACTATCCCTGGCAGAAGCTGGCCCATGGAAATGGTGCGGCGCTCAAAGTCGTCCCGTGGCCCGAGGACCAGGACTGGACCGCGGCAGTGCTCGCTGCGCTCACGCCCGAAGTCGCCGTTGCCGCCCTGCCGCATGTGCATTGGACGAGCGGCGGGCAGCTCGATCTCTTCCGCATCGGCGCCGCTTGCCGTCAGATTGGCGCAGCCCTCGCGCTCGATCTAACGCAGTCGCTCGGCGTGTTGCCGTTCCGCGCGAGCGATGTGCAACCTGACTTTGCCGTCGCTGCCAGCTACAAGTGGCTGCTCGGTCCCTATACCGTTGGAATGCTCTACGTTGCTCCCAAGTGGCACAACGGAACGCCGCTGGAAGAAGGATGGATTCAGCGCGCGAACGCGCAAGATTTTTCAAGCCTCATCCTGTATTCGGACCAGTACGATGCGGGTGCGCGTCGTTTCGATATGGGCGAGCGCTCGAATTTTGCGCTTCTGCCCGCCGCCGTGCGCGCCATGCAGCAGATATTGGAGTGGGGGATTGAAGGGATTTCGGCTACTTCCGGCACAATGAATCGCCGCTTGGCTGCGGCGGCCGCGGAACTCGGCTTTACCGCACCCGCCGAGCCGCTGCGCGCCCCGCACTATCTCTGCCTGCGCAGAGGCGTGGCAATTCCGCCCGAACTAACCCATGTGCTGGCGCGCGAGAAGGTGTATGTCAGTGTGCGTGGCACGTCAATGCGGGTAACGCCGCACGTCTACAACACCGAAGAAGATTGTGATCGGCTGATCGTATGCTTGCGGCAAATCGCGGAAAAGATCTAAGAACGGCTCTACTTCAGCTCGCCCGCCTTACGTTGCGCCAGCTGCGCCGCTTCGCTCGACGGATTTTCCTTTCCGATCTGCGTGTAGATATTGCGGGCTTCGTCCGGCTTCTGGTGCGACGCGTAGAAGCTCGCGAGTTCGAGCTGCGCCGTCACTTTGGGCACGAGCACAGTCGGCCGGTCGATCAGCTGTTTGTAAAGTTCGATGGCCTGCGCGTCTTTCTTCTCGTTGGTATACTCCGAAGCGAGCGCAAATTTGCCAAGCGAGGCAAGGTCCGCATCGGACGAACCCGCCGCCTCCTGCAAATTACGTTCGGCAGTCGCGTTGTCGCCGAGCTGCGCGGCGGCAAGCCCTACAAAATAGCGCGCCATTTTGCCGGTGTGCGTCTGCGGATACTTGTCGGCAATCGCCTGAAACTCCTTGCGGGCCTCCGTGGCGCGTGCCGTGCCCGACTCAAAGGTCGGGAACCCCGGCTGCTCTGGCGTACCCGCTGGACGCAGCGGCGTTTCGAGCGTGCGGACGGCAGCTGCCAGCTCAAAGCTTGCCTTTTCATCCTGCGACTTGACGTAATACCACCCGCCAAACCCGATGGCCACCAGGACGGCGACTGCGACAACCGCCACAATCAGTTTGCCCTGGTGTTCCTGGGACCAGTTAACGGTCTTCTCGGCCGCTTCGAATGTGGCTTTGCTGAAACGATCTTCCTTTAATTGATGACGGGCTTCTGCGCGCACGGGCTTCCTTCTTCGCTTATAGGTGGGCTGGCAAAATTTCAGTCTAACAGGGCGGTTTCGGGAGCGTCAAAGCGACCTTATCACTCGACCTGTACGCGCTCGAGCAAAGCCGGGCTTGGGCCAAGGAACGATTCCTCGGCAGCCGTCTAATCCGAGTCAGCCACTACCAGAGATTTGGCGTGTCGGGGCAACCCGCTCGCAGCAACGGTCGAGTCAGGCACGTAGGGCCACCGGAACCGTTGATGCAGAGTTCCCTGCCGGGAAAAGTGAGCACTGCGAAGCCGGCCTCACGCAAGCGTCCATTGGTTCTAACATTTTGATCGAGTGCAATTAGACGCCGGCCGCCCAGCGAAAGAACGTTACACGCCAGCGAATCCCGCTCGCTCGGCTCGATTTCGAGCAAGCGGAGCCCACGCCAGCGAAGCAGTTCCACGGTTTCGACGGCAAGCCAGGGCAGATCGACGAGGACTGTCCGCTCATCGAGCATGCTCATCAGCGACATCAGGTGGAGACAGGCGGAGGGTCCCGGCCCATTTGGGAGAGGAGCCGGGAGCACCTCGACCCCCTTGGGCGCCAGGAGAGCCCGCAACTGAGCAATGCCCGCGCGGTTCGTGCGGTACCCTTGGCCGATCAGCAGCGTCCGCGGATCAAGCCAGACGATATCTCCCGCCTCCGTACAGCCCGGCATGGTGACTTCCCCAAAGACTCGAATGCCAAGTTGGGCAACGAAGCTAGCCTGCGCGCGTGCTTCGGGAACCCGATTTGGCTTGGCGGGGTTCATGAGAATCAGGCCGTAGTCGGTTGAGAGCGACGCGTCGTGGGCATACGCGGCGTCCAGCGTGAGCGCGTCAGACGCCGGCAGAACGATGACCTCCGCTCCAGCCTCGGCGAGCAGACGACACATCGCCTCGTGCTCGGACTCTGCAGTGGAAAAGTCGGGCGGATGGTGAAACCCCAGCTCCCGCCAGGCGGCCGCTTTTTCGGAACGGCCCCAACCGGCGTTCCGGGGCGGGCAGACCAGGACGCGCCGCAGATTGCCGGTCATTGACTGCGTTGATGATTGAGCGGCCGATTGAACTGGTAGACGGTCCGAGGGCCGTGCTGTCGCCGAATCTTGCGTCATTGCCTGCATGTTTGTCGGCTTTGAAGATGTTGATGGCTCAGCCATGGTATTCGCCTGCATTCCTGAACTGTGTTTCCAAACATTCCAGACCCCGAGTCTAGCAATCTAGAACGCCCCATATCTCAATGCGAGGTTGCAAATTGAAACGGTCGTGTTATGTCTTTGCCTCTGGCAACGGGTAACCCACCTTATTGCTTGCGTAAACACCGTCCTCTGATGTTACATATCATCCGTCAATCAAGTCTTCGCACCGTGAACATCATCCAAGCCGATCGTCGAGAATCCCGGTCTTCAATTCGCGTCTCCCCGATGCGGCGAAATGCCCTGGAGCCCTTATGAGAGCGATGCTGCGCCTGTTCTGTGTTGTCGTCATGTGCCTACTTGTTTCCCAGATTGGATTCGCCCAAGGCGCTGCCACCGGCGACGTGCACGTAATCGTAAAAGACCCGAAAGGCGGCGTTGTGACCAACGCAACCGTCACCGTGAGTAATGCCGCCAAAGGCCTGGAGCGCACCGGCAGTGGCGACGGACTGGGCGGCTATGGCGTCCGGCAACTGCCGCCGGGAACGTACAAGGTAACCGTCGACGCCCCGGGCTTCGCCAAAGCGGAAGACACCGATGTCGCGATCACGGTCGGCGGCATTGTCGAATTACCAATTGCACTCACGGTGGCGGGGGGCCGGGAAATCGTCGAGGTCAGCTCGCAAGCGGAAGTAGTGGAAACTTCGCGCAGTTCGACAACCGACACCATCGGAGAACGGCGCATCGACAATTTGCCGATCAACGGCCGCAACTACATTCAATTTACGCTGACCGATTCGCAAGTACAGCGCGACAGCGCGCCCAACCTCGGTGCCGCGCCCACCTCCGGGCTGAACATGAGCGGCCAAAGCGCTCGTTCAAATCTTGTGAACGTAGATGGCGCCGATGCCACCGACAATTCCACCAATGGCGTGCGCTCAACCGTCTCGCAGGAAGCCGTGCAGGAATTCCAGATCATCAGCAACAATTATGCCGCCGAATATGGCCGCGCCTCGGGTGGCGTCGTCAACATCATTACTCGTTCGGGCTCGAACGATTTTCACGGCGACGTGTACGGCTATCTGCGGAACCGCGATTTCCAGGCGGTGAACCCGTTCAGCACGACGTCGAACCCGGCGTATACGCGGGTACAGGCGGGCATGGCGTTTGGCGGTCCCATTAAGAAAGACAAAACGTACTATTTCTTTTCGTATGAAGTCACGCGCCGCCACGAGACCGGATTCTCCAGCATCGGCCAAGGCAACTTCGATTTGGGGCCCTTCAACACCGCCACAGACATTGGCAGCGGTCCGGGTGGAGCGGGTGCAGGATCCTTTCCTCTTCCCTTCGGGACGATCCAAGTGGATCAACAAACCCAGCTTCCATTTCTCGAGAGCCTGACCGCCGCCCAAGAAGCTGCCTACGCCCCTGCCCTACCCGGCTACATCGAGTTACTCGGGGCGTCGTCCGGTATGGCAGTACAAGGCTTGTGGCCGGCGGGCCTGGGGGGACAGCCCGGGTTCTTCTCAACCTGCCAAACTCCCGGTACGTGTGTCGTGCCTACCTCCTACCAGACGCTCCTTTCGCAGGAAGGCAACTTCCCTGTATTCGAGGGCACCAGCCTCTACTCGTTCCGCCTCGACCACAACGTAAGCAATAGCAACCGCCTTACGCTGCGCGTCAACGCCAGCCCGAGCACGGTCACCGGTATCGAAGTCAGCGGCCAGGACCAGCCCTTCGGTCAAAACGCACGATCGCGCACTTCTCAACAGACCTACCGCGACGTGGCCGGAGTCGTGCAGGATACCTGGACCCTCGGCAACAGCAGAGTAAATGAATTCCGCTTCCAGTACGCCCGCCGGGGCCTGAATTACTTCTACAACACCCAAGTCCCGGACGGCGCCTACCCAGCCGTAAACATCCCCGGCTACGCTTATTTCGGCCGCGAACCTTATTCCTACATTCGGCGCGTCGAACCTCGCTACCAATTCAGTGACAATTTTTCCTGGAGCATCGGACGGCACGACACCAAGTTCGGCGGCGACTTCAACTATCTTCCGCTCACCGCCACCTTCACGGTGAACTACGGTGGCGTGTACGACTTCGGTCCTTTGAGCGTCGGCCAATTCGGCCTTCCCTCATCCCTTCCCAGCCTCTCCGCTGTCCAGGCTTATGGCGCGGGTCTTCCCCAGGACTTCATACAGGGAGTTGGCAATCCCACCGACTCGTTCTCCAACAAACCGCTCGGCGTGTTTTGGCAGGATTCATGGCGTGTGCGCCACAATCTCACACTGAACTATGGTGTGCGCTACGACATCGAGTTCCCGCCAACGTTTAAGCCGCCCACCCAATTGGCTCAAGCCGGATACAACTATCTTGGGTTGCAGAAAGGCATCCAGACCGATAAGAACAATGTCCAGCCTCGCGTCGGCCTCGCCTGGGATCCCAAGGGAGACGGCAAAACCGTGGTCCGCGCTTCGTTCGGCATGTTCTATGACCACCCCTTGCTCGGTCTCTACTTCCTCGGCGACGCATCCGACGGCTCGACCAGCGTCCAGTTGGCGTTTCCCGGAGGCTCCCCCTGCGGCTACCCCGCATACGATCCCAGGAATCTCAATGCCGCCAGCATCTTCACTGGAGTTCTCTCGAGTTGCATGCCCGTAAGTCAGCTCTACTACCAGCCGAACCTGCAGCAGTTCCAGTCCAATCAACCTAACTCTTTGTTCCTCGGTCAGCAGTATCTGACTAATCCACCGGCGCCGTATGCTCCATTCCCATTCCCGCTCGCGTTCCAGCCCTTCGGTTATCCGCAAGGGAAGAACTTCGTTTACGCCTATTCGCAGCAGGCGAACCTGACCATCGAGCGCGACCTCGGCGGCGGTTTTGCCTTCAGCCTAGCCTACAACTTTAACGGCGGGCGACATCTGAATCGCCCCATCAACGCCGCTCCGGTCCGAGGCGATTTGGTCACCCAGAATTGGCTGGCCGCGGTGACAGCAGGGGCGGTCCCGTCCTCGACCAACCCCTTATTTATAGCCACTTGCGGCGCGAGCCCGTTCGCTGGTTCGTCCCCAGTCGCACTCCCGTATTATGTCCCGACAGCACTGGCCAACTTCTTCCGGTCCTCCGGTCTTAACGCCGCCATGGTCACAGCCTTTCCGACTTGCGTCAACGACGCCATTGCCGATCTCCAGGCAGCCAAGCTCAATGCCAATTGCAACCCGGCTACGCTCGCCAACTGCATCCCCTTCAGCGACATGGACGCCAATTACTCCAATGGCACTTCGGACTATCACGGCCTGAGCGCGAATCTCCGCAAACGCTTCAGTAATCACTACGAATTCCTGGCCTCCTACACTTGGTCTCATACGATCGATGATGCCACCGATCTGCAGGCCACGCTCACCCCGCAGGACAGCTACATTCCGGGTGCCGATCGTTCCAATTCCACTTTCGATCAGCGCCATCGCTTCGTCTTCAGCGGCGTCTACCAGTCGGGCACGCGCGGCGGCAACAGTTTTGGAAGCAAGTTCTTCAGCAATTGGACGGTCGCTCCCCAGATCGAGTTCAGTTCCGGGCGCCCCTTCAACATCATTACCAGTGGCGGCGACAACCTCCAGTTGTCCTCCCTTACCAGCCGCCCCAACGTTGTGCCGTCGGGAACGCCTGCGAATGGGTGCGGGTACGGGACTGTGGCTTCCAAATTCTCGCCCACGGGCTTCTTCCAAGAGCCATGCTTCGCCGACCTCGCCGCCAATCCAACCGCGCTATTCAGTTCCAACCCCTTAGTGGCGCTGGCCGCGCTCGATGGAAACCTCGGTCGCAACGCCGGTCTCACTCCATGGACGGTCTTCAACGACCTGCGCCTCGCCAAGCGCGTTTCCTTCGGCGAGCGCTACAACATGGATTTCATCGCCGACATGTTCAACCTTGCCAACGTGTATAACGTAGCTGCGGTCAGCCCACTGTTCACGAATGCCGGTCAGGCCACAGCTGCCTACGATCCGCGGCAGTTTCAGTTTGCGTTGAAGTTGAACTGGTAAGCCGGATTTGGGTTTTCGCTCTCAGCGTGGACCCGCAAAGATGGGTCCGCGCCCTCTTTCGACAGTTGGCAGACCGCTCAAGAAGTCACTGATCTTACGCGGAGGACCTACTCGTCGTGTAATTCCTTATTCCTCAAAGACCTGGCCCGATCCATCGCAAAACAACTGGGAATTGCCGCTAACTTATTGATTATAAAATACATTACAGGAAAGTCTTTATTCCTCAAAGACATGGGGGGATTTTTCTCTAAGTCTTTGATTCCACAAGACCACAACAGGGGGGGTCGAGCCATAAGGCGGGCGCTCTACTTACTATTTCAGAGGCCTACAGTCATTCTTCGCGGCCCGCGGGGATCTTGAGGTCCCTTCAGTTCCCGCGCCAACGATCCGGCAATCTTATTCGTAATTCGCGCGGTTACCGCCGCGATCAGGCGATCCTGATCTTTGGGGAACGGACCCCGTTCAAGCCGGAACGAATCGAGTTCTTGGCGGCAAATCTCGTCGATGCGAAGCCTCAGCGCCGTCAACTCTGGCCCCGCGCCTCCCGCGATTAGCTGCTTTCGAAAACCCTGCACTTCGGCGAGCACGATCTTTTCCGCCTCAACCTCGCCTTCGCGCGTTCCAATGCGCGGCTCGACCGCGCGCTCCAGATCCTCTAGATCATAGAGCAGCACTCCGTCGAATTCGCGCACTGCGGGATCAATGTCGCGCGGCAGCGCCAGATCGATCAGCACAAGCTTACGTCCTTGACGTTTGGCAGCCAGGCGCTTCATGTCTTCGGCCGAGAAACAAAAACGCGGCGCAGCGGTGGCGCTGATCACCAAATCAGCTTTCGCGAGATACTCTTCACCCTTTTCAAACGTGGCCGATTGCATGGCGCCTGTCGGGCCGCCAATCCTTTGAGCCACCTCTTTTGCCCGGTTCTCGGAGCGATTGATCACACAAACCGCTGCTCCGTGCGTCTGGAACGCGCGCGCTGTTGCTTCTGCCACGCGGCCCGCGCCGAGAACGACGATGTTCCTGGAAGCCATTGACCCGAAGATTTGGTCAGCGAGCCGCAGCGCGGCGTGGGCAGGCGAAACGAAATGGGAGCCGAGCGGAGTCTCTTTGCGGACGCGACGACGCACCGCCAGCGCTTGGCGCAGAACCGTATCCAGGTGTTGGCCCGTGCAACCCAGGTTCCGTGCCTGCTGCCAGGCCAGGTTCACCTGGCGCGCGATTTGCTGTTCCCCAATGCACATCGAATCGAGGCCGCTGCTCACGCGGAACGCATGCGCCAGTGCCTGCTCATCCAGCAGGCGATAGAAACTGTTCCACTCCTGCAGCTTCAAATCATATTCGGCAGTGAGCAGGCGCAGAATGGAATTGACGGCAAGAGTCGCATCGCCCCAGACCACAAACTCGGTGCGATTGCAGGTGGAGAAGACGAGCACTTCCTCGATGCCTTCGCCCTGCGACAGCATCGACAGGACTTCCGATTGGCGGCATCCGCTCATCCAGAAGCGTTCGCGCACTTCGACTGCCGCCGTCCGGTGATTGAGCCCGACTACGACTAGTGTCGGTTCCACGACACACGCTCCCCGAGAGTCTTCCAAAACCTTCAATGCACCAGAGTGGCCAAACGGCAGCGGATGCGGACAGGTATATAACCGCTTAGATTTAGGATGGTTAGACGCGGTGTTGCGTGTTGCAACAGGCAGCAGGACGAGTACAGGTGCGGGATATCACCCCGCCGCAAGGGCTTTTGCCACGGGCACGAAAGTGGAGGGGTCGAACGTTCTGGGCCGCAAATCGCGCCGCCGTGTTCCATTTACAACCCATTTTGCCTTCGGCGGCGAGGCGACAGTCCTCGTTTCAGAGGCCTGAAGATGGTTGGTGAAATTAGCATAAGGCCCTGGTTTTGTGATATCGTCGCAGCCGAAATCTTTGCAACAAAATATGCCTCCGATAGGAGCGACCTGCTCCCGTAAGAGGCGCGATTGTTGCAAAGGTTGCGCTCCGTATAAAGGGCGCTTATCTCTCACTCATAAGGAGAATGGAACGATGAAGACGATTCTTAGGGCGACCCTTGTGTTGGTTGCGCTGGCGATGATTTTTTCAACCTACACATTTGCTGACGCTGGCGCTGATTACAAAGCAAAGTGCGCAATGTGTCATGGAGCCAATGGCGAAGGCAAAGCAGCCATGAAGACAAAGGACTTCGCTTCGGCAGACGTGCAGAAAATGTCGGATGCAGAGCTTACTGATGTCATCGCGAAGGGCAAGGCACCAATGAAAGGTTACGAGAGCCAGCTTTCCAAAGATCAGATCAGCGATCTCGTGAAGTGGATTCGGACATTAAAGAAGTAAGTTGGCGTGGTTCTGTGGGGAAAGGCGGCCTCTCCAGGAGAGCGCCGCTTATTTTTTAGGAGGAGAGCAGGACTTGAAGGCCATTCTCAGGCAGTGTTTCGCGTTAGTCACATTGGCGGTGATTTGCTCGGCCTACGGGTTAGCCGATGGAGGAGCGGATTTCAGAGAAAGATGTGCTCCTTGCCATGGATCAAAGGGAGCTGGCGATTCGAAGCTCGGGCAGAGTCTACATGTCCGTGACCTGGGCTCTGCCGACGTGCAAAAGCAGTCCGATGCCGATCTCACCACGATCATCACCAAGGGCAAAGGAAAGATGCATGCCTATGATGGCAAGCTTTCCGCCGATCAGATCACAAACCTGGTGAAGTATATTCGCACGCTGAAGAAGTAAGATTCCAAGACTGTAGTTCTGCCAAAACGGCCGGGCGCTGCCCGGCCGTTTTATTTTGCCGATGGAAAGCGCTACGATCCCACTCGCTTCTCAATCCTCGCCCACGTGTCTTTCAGCGCCACGGTGCGGTTGAAGACCGGCTTGCCTGGTTTAGAGTCAGGATCCACGCAAAAATAACCGAGGCGCTCGAACTGGTACCGGCTTTCTACTGGAGCGTTCACGAGCGAAGGCTCCAGCTTCGCATGTTCGACTACTTCGAGCGAATTGGGATCAAGGTTTGCAGTAAATTCCTGGCCTTCCTCTACCTGGTTGGGATCTTCCTTGATGAAGAGTTTGTCGTAGAGCCGCACCTCGGCGTCGATGGCATGCGCCGCTGAAACCCAGTGGATGGTCGACTTCACTTTGCGGCCATCGGGAGCGTTGCCGCCCCGGGTCGCTGGGTCGTAGCTGCAATGCACCTCGACGACCTCGCCCTTGTCGTTCTTGACCACGCTCTTCGCGGTTATGAAATATCCGTAGCGAAGGCGAACTTCGGTGCCGGGCGAGAGCCGATAGTACTTCTTAGGCGGCTCTTCGCGGAAATCGTCCTGCTCGATGTAGAGGACTTTGGAGAACGGAACCTGCCGCTTGCCGGCAGTTTCGTCCTCGGGATTATTCACCGCTTCCATCTGCTCGACTTGTCCGTCCGGGTAGTTATCGATGACCACCTTCAGCGGGCGAAGCACGGCCATGACACGCGGGGCGCGTTTGTTGAGATCCTCGCGGACGAAGTGCTCCAGCATCGCGAGTTCGAGCGTGCCGCTGGTTTTTGAAACTCCGATAGCGGCGCAGAAATTGCGGATGGCTTCCGGCGTATAGCCGCGCCGGCGAATGCCGGAGAGCGTGGGCATACGCGGATCGTCCCAACCGCTGACCAGTTTTTCCTGCACAAGTTTGAGCAATCTGCGCTTGCTAAGCAGCGTGTAAGTAAGGCTGAGCCTATCGAACTCGTATTGCTGGGAGGGAAAGATGTCCAGATTCTGGATGAACCAGTTATAGAGCGGCCGGTGGTCCTCGAATTCGAGCGTGCACATCGAGTGGGTGACATGCTCAATCGAATCCGACTGGCCGTGCGCGTAGTCGTACATCGGATAGATGCACCACTTGCCGCCGGTACGGTGATGGTCGGCGTGGAGGATGCGATACATCACCGGGTCGCGCATATTGAGATTGGGCGAGGCCATGTCAATTTTGGCGCGCAGCACACGGGTGCCATCGGGGAACTCGCCTTTGCGCATGCGCTCGAACAGGTCGAGATTCTCTTCGACGGAGCGGTTGCGATAGGGGCTTTCTTTGCCCGGCTCGGTCAGCGTGCCGCGATGTTGGCGGATTTCCTCCGCGGTCAGATCGTCAACATAGGCCTTGCCGTCCTTGACCAGCTTGACTGCCCATTCGTAAAGCTTGTCGAAATAGTCGGACGCGTAGTAAAGGCCGTCCCACTCGAAGCCCAGCCAGCGGACATCCTTCATGATCGAGTCGACGTACTCCTGCTCTTCTTTTTCTGGGTTCGTATCGTCAAAGCGCAGGTTGGTCTTGCCCTTGAATTCGTCGGCGAGCCCGAAGTCCAGACAAATGGCCTTGGCATGGCCAATGTGCAGATAGCCGTTTGGCTCGGGAGGGAAACGGGTCTGGATGACCGCGTCACCGTACTTCTTGCTGCTGATGTCGGCGATCATGGCATCGCGAATGAAATTGGAAGGCCGAGGCTCGGCGGGCGGGCTGGACGCAACCTCGTTGGACGAAGGGGACTTAGTCGTACTCATACTCTTGCTATTCTATATGTCTCATGGCGCAGTGCGAACAATGCGGTCGGCAGCTTCCGCCTTTCACTTTCCGGAAGATTTGCCAGTGGTGTGTGCAGCATCAAGCGGCACAGCGGGGAAACGACACTGGCTACCAGCGCGTCGAAGCGGCCCCATGGCTGCGCCAGCAGTCGACTTCGATGGCCGTGACACAAGTGATTTTTGGCGCGAATGTCGCGGTATTCATCGCCATGGTGCTGGCCTTCGGCGCTTCGACACTGAGCGGTCCGGCAGGGCCGGAGCTTGTAAGGGTGGGAGCCAACTTCGGCCCTTATACGGTCAGCGGACAGTGGTGGCGCCTGCTGACGTGCCTTTTCGTTCACGCCGGCCTGCTGCACATTGCGTTTAACATGTGGTGCCTGTGGGATCTGGGGCGGCTGGCAGAATCGCTCTATGGACACTGGACGCTTGCAGCCCTGTATCTTATCTGCGGCCTCTCGGCGAGTTTGGGGAGCATTTTGTGGAATCCGTCGGTCCTGAGCGTCGGCGCCTCGGGAGCAATCTTCGGGATTGTGGGCGCACTGATCGCCTCGTTTTATCTCGGCGAATTTTCTCTGCCGCGCGCTGCGCTCGGCGGAACTTTACGCAGCCTGCTGATCTTTACCGGATACAACCTCTTCTTCGGTGCCGTGATAGCGCGTACTGATAACGCTGCGCACATCGGCGGGTTGGTCATGGGCCTCATTCTGGGCGCGCTCATCGCCCGCTTCGCTCCTGGACGTGACGATGTCATGCGCCGAATTGCCGTGCTTTTGGCCGGCGTCGCAATCGTTGCTGGCACAGTGCTGTGGCTCCAGCATGCGCGCGCCTATATGGTTCACGCGCAGAATGGAGTCGGCTTTCTGAACGCCGGCAAGTCGGACCAGGCTATCGCCGAGCTTCGGAAGACTGTAGCCCAAAGGCCGGATTTCGCCCCTGGCCACGCGGCCCTGGCACGCGCCTACATCTCGAAGCACGATTACGACAATGCCGCCACCGAAATGAAGCGCGTGATCGGGTTGAGGCCACACGACGAATCCGGTTATTACGAGCTTGGCCTGATTTATATGGAACAGAAACAGCCGGCAAAAGCACAGGACACGTTTGCGCAACTGCTCAAGATCGATCCCAACAGCGCCGACGGACACGCCGGCCTGGCATCGTCCCTCTCAGAGCAACATCGAGATACCGAAGCGCTCGCGGAGTACAAACGAGCGGCGGCGATTGATTCCGATTACCAGGGCGTGAATTACAACATAGGACTGGAGCAGGCGCGGCTCAAGCTCTATGACGATGCCATTGCCTCGTTGCTCAAGCAACGCGATAAAGGCGACGACCCCGACAACGAAAGTCTGCTGGCCGATGTCTACACGAACAAGGGAATGCTCAACGAAGCCGAGGACGCCCGGGAGAGAGCCGCGCGGATGAAGGGGCAGAAATAGAAGGCTCGCCGCGGTCGGGCGGGGCGCCCGACCCTCCATTTACTGCCGACGGCTAATTCATTTTCTGAACCGCTTGCCCGATCCTCGCCAACGTCGTCTCCTTGCCCAACACCTGCAGCGTCTCAAACAGCGGCGGGGCGTTCTTCCTCCCGCAAACGGCTACGCGGATGGGCTGGAACATCTGTCCCGCTTTGAGGCCGAGTTCCTGCGCTGCTGCTCGAAGGGCCTGGTCGAGGGCGTCGTGCGTGAACTCAGTTTGGGCGAGGACTTCACCGGCTCGCGTCAAAACTTTGAGCGCCATGGCCGCGTCGCCTTTCTGCGGAATGAGTTCTGCGGGGTCGTACGCCGGGGGTTGATCTACAAAAAAGAAATCGGCGGCCGAGAGCACGTCGCGGAGCAGCTTGATGCGCTCGCGAATCAGTGGCGTAATCGCCAGCATTTTCTCGGGCGTGACCTGAAATCCAGCGGACTGGACAATAGGCAGCAACTGGGCGCTGAGGTCGGCGACTGGTAGAGCGCGGATGTGCTCGGCGTTGAGCCACAGAGCCTTAGGGTCGAAGGTCTCTTCGGGGGTGGCCGCAGGCTCCTTGAAATTGACCACCGCATTCGCGCGGTTGATGCCTTCGAGGGAGAAAGCGTCGATCAGTTCCTGACGAGTCAGGCAGGTGCGATCGTCTTTCGGCGACCAGCCGAGCAGGCACAAAAAGTTGATGAAGGCGGCGGAAAGGAATCCGGCATCACGATAGGTGGTGACGCTGACGACCGGCCCGTGACGGCGCTTGGAAAGCTTCGATCCGTCGGGCGCGACCAGCAGAGGCAAGTGCGCGAATTGCGGCAGCGCGGCGTCGGCGCTTTGCGCGGCTTTGAAGATCAGGACATGTTTGTAGGTGTTGGAGAGATGATCCTGGCCACGGATAATATGGCTGATGCGCAGGTCGATGTCGTCGGCGCACGACGCCAGGTGATAAGTAGGCATGCCATCGCTGCGGAGCAGGGCGAAGTCTTCAATGTCGTCGGCGGCCTTGATCTGCTCTCCATAGACAGCGTCAGGGAAGCGAACCTGCTCGCCTAATCCCCGGGGCACGCGGAAGCGCAGGGCAAAGGGCTCGCCAGCGTTGGCCCGGCGGTCGCTTTCGGCGCGGGGTAGTTCGCGCATGCCGGGATTGAACAACCAGGTTTGACCGGCGCCCGATTTGTCGCTGTCTCCCGTGTGCGCAGGAGTAAAGTCGCGGTAGGCCAAGCCTTTCTGGAATACGGCGTCGGCGATCTGGCGGTGAAGTGCAAGGCGTTCGGATTGCTTGTATTCTTCATCCCAGCCGAGATCGAGCCAGCGCAGGCCGTCGAAAATGGAGTTGACGCTCGCCTCGGTATTGCGCTCGACGTCGGTATCGTCGAGGCGGAGGACCATGGTTCCTCCATTGCGGCGTGCGTATAGCCAATTGAAAATAAAGGTGCGGGCACTGCCCACGTGCAGAAAACCAGTAGGCGACGGAGCGAATCGAACGCGAAGCATAACGTTTGAGTATATAGGCTCTGGGTAACGCCTAACACGAAGGCGGAGAGCCTGGTTACCCCCGGTTACCAAGGTAATAGGCAGGCGCAAAACCGACTAGCAGAGTCGCATCTTAATAAAGGAAGATATTGAAAACGGGCCGCACCCAGGGCGGACTTCGCCGGATAGCAGGTTTGCGATATTCCGGCGTAACAACATTAGGCCACAGGCCAATCGATGTACCGTCCGGGCCGCGCCCAGTATTTTTGAGGGAGCGATGAACACCTTTGCCGCAGGTCCGGTACTGGTTCCAGGAGCCGTCGCGCTTCTGGTGTTCGGCCTCTTCTGGTACCTCTACCTGCAGAACCGGCACAGTTATTTTCGCGCCTGGCAACTGGCCTGGGCGGCTTACACCCTCCACTATGTCGTCGAGTCCGTAATCCACTTTAGGGGTTCCTCTGTCCCGCTCCTGTTCGTGAGTTCGCTGCTACTCGTTGCCATGGCGGCTTTCATCCTGGTCTCGACGCGCCTGATGAAGGAACCGTTTCAGATCAAGTGGTATGACGTTGCGGTCGTGGTGGCCGGAATCATTCTCGCCTTTATCGGCGTTTTCGCTCATACGTCTAGCGGCCCATTTCACGGGCAAGGCACAGTGCCACTTTATCTGAGACTGGAGCTGGGGCTGGCGGCCGTGCTGCTCTATTGCTCGTTTCATTACTATCGCTATGCTTATCGCCGGGACTCCATGGCGTTCCGAACGCTGGCCTTCTCGTTGGCATTGTGGGCGGCACTGATGGGTGCTGGGCAGTTCCGCGAGCCATTCCTTGAGAATGTTGGACGGCTCGGCGGCTACCTTGGGCCGATTCCGCAAATGCTACTGGCGATTGCGATGGTGATGGTGCTGTTTGAAAATGAGCGCAACGCCGTGCAGGAAAATGCGCTCGCCTTTTCGACGCTCGGCACCGATCCGCGCCGGCTGCTCTCTGCCAATGACCTGGCTCCCAGCCTGCAGGCTTTTGTGGATCGTCTGGTGGCCCCGCTGCCCTCGCGCCGGGCAGTCATTTTTATAACCGCGCAGTGGCGCGGCACGGTTCCTTCGGTACAAAAGGGCTTTTCCGCCGAGTTCCTGGAAAAGCTGCAGAAAACCGAGGCGGGAGACTACATCACCGAACTCGCCTACCGGCGAGGAGGCGTCGTCACGTTCCGCAATCTGGTGGACCTGGAAGAACCGCTGCCTGCGCTCTCGGGCGGGAAGTTCCAGGCATTCAAGCAGGCGCTCGTTTCCGAGGGAATCGGAGACATGATGGCCGTGAGCCTGCAAACGCGCGAGCACAACTTCGGAGTCATTCTGTTCCCCCATGCCGAGCGCGGCATGTTCGGATCCTCGAATCTGCGGCTGCTTATCGGCCTGTCGCTGCAGATTGCGCTGACACTGGAAAACTACGTCGTGATGCACGACGCGCAGCGCCGGACCAAGGAATACGAGATGCTCACGGAAATCGGGCAGGCCATCAGCTCACATCTCAACCCGGATGAGGTGCTGCGCACAGTGCAGGCGGAACTAGGCCAGATTTTCGACACTAGCGATTTCTATGTTGCCTTTCAGGAAGAAGAACAAATCCGCTTCGAGTTGGAAAGTGAGGACGGGCGCATTCTTCCCAAGCGGTCGCGCAAAATTGCCAACGGCCTGACGGAACACATCCTGCGAACGGGGCAGCCGTTGCTGATCCAATCGGATCTTGAAAAAGTACGTGCGGACCTGGGACTGGACTTCATTCCGCCCCGGCCGGCAAAGTCTTTTTGCGCGGTGCCGATTCTGTTGGGCGGCAAGCCGGCGGGCGTAATGGCCGCGATGAGCACCGAGCGCGAATATCAATTCCAGGAGCGCGATCTCGCCGTCATGCAGACCGCGGCTGGGCAGCTCGGCGTGGCCATCGAGAATGCGCGTCTCTTTACCGGAGAGCAGCGCCGCGCGCGCCACCTGGCGTTTTTGAACAACATTTCAAAAATGGCGATCTCGAGTGAAGATGCGGAGCAGATGATGGCCGACATCGTCCGCGAAATCCAAAAAAGCTTTCATTACGATCACATCGGTATCGGCATCCTGGACCGCGTTACCCGAGACATCGAGATTAAAGCCGAGGCGGGAACGACTTCACTGGCCCTGGGCCGCCGTATCCCCGTGGGCACCGGGGTAGTGGGCAAGGTGGCGCGCACCGGAGACAGCGCGCTGGTGCAAAGCGCCGGCGCCGGGCAACTCGCAGGTGTGCTGCCGGAATCGCGCGCCGTGCTCTGCCTCCCGATCACTTACGGCGAAAATCTACTGGGCGTATTGAATGTAGAAAGCCGCTCCGAGAATGCGTTCGCTCCACAAGATGTCTTGATTCTGAATACGCTTGCGGACCTGCTGGCCACCGCGCTGCACAATTCATTTGTCTTCCAGAAACTCCAGCAGCAGTCCATCACCGACGGCCTGACCGGAATCAAGACGCGCCGCTTCTTTTGGGAGGCGCTCAGTTCGGAGTGGAGGCGCGCTTCGCGTTCGGGCCGGCCGTTCTCGGTCGTGCTGATCGATCTCGACAAATTCAAGGAAGTCAATGACTCGCTTGGCCATCTGGAAGGCGACCTGGTATTGGCGCGCGTCGGCCGCTTGCTCGAGCAGAAATGCCGGCAGTCGAACGTGGTCGCGCGCTATGGCGGCGATGAATTCATCATTCTCATGCCTGAGACAGGAATTGAGCAGGCGCAGGTGCTGGCCGAACGCTTGCGGCTCTGGCTGGCCACCGACCCCATGCTGGAAGAACATCACATCACCGGCAGCTTTGGCGTCGCCAGCTTCCCGGTGCATGGATTTGCCATCGAGGACATGATTCGCGTAGCGGATGCCGGCATGTACGTGTCCAAGCATGCAGGCGGCAACCAGGTTTCTACCTCCGAACCATTTCGTGAAGGTTCGGCGGTCCAGCGCCAGCTCATTAGTTCCTATATCGAAGGATTTCTGCAGCGCGAGCAGCATAGCTCGAAGCATCTGGAAGAGCTGGCGACTACGTTACGAAAACTGAGCGCAAGCTCCGGCGACGAAGACACAAGCGTTCTTCGCGAGGCTGTTGAAACATTGGCGCAGGCCGCCGAACTACGAGAACCGAACGCATCGAGCCACGGGGAACAGTGCGGCCATTATGCGGCAATCATTGCGCGCGGGCTGAATCTCTCTCAGGAAGAGATCGCGGATGCCGCCTTTGCTGGGCGCGTTCACGATGTTGGCAAGCTGTTCATCGATGAGCGTATTTTGAACAAATCGCGCTCCCTGACGGAAGAGGAATTCTCCTTGATCAAGACCCACCCCCAGCTTGGCGTGGACGTGTTGCGCATCATTCCTCAGAGCGACCGGGTCGCCCAGGCGATCGCCTCGCATCATGAGGCTTTCGATGGCAGTGGTTATCCGCTGGGCTTGCGGGGTGAGACCATACCATTGCTCGGCCGTATCATCGCCGTGGTGGATGCCTACGTTAACATGATGAGCGAACGCTCTTTCGTGCCCGCCAAAAGCCACGAGCAAGCCCTGGCGGAACTGGAAAAGCTGAGCGGCACCCGCTTCGATGGCATGATCGTCCGTCTCTTTACCCGTCTGCTCAAAATGGAAAAAGGCATCCAGTCCTTCACCAGAGACTAAGCCATGGTTAACACGAGCATTGCGTTCGCAGGCAAATAGCTCTTCCGCCGGAACCAATCTTCCATGGCATCGCGCAGCTGGTCGAGCGGGACGTGCGTTCCAATCTCAAGCCATCCATCCGCCACCGGCAAGGTATCGTCAAACACGGTGGCATTCGTGAAATTGCGCATGCTGAAATTATCGAGCCACTTCAGCGGACAGAGATGTACCTGCCCATCCAGCTTGTATTCGACGCGAACCTTGCGGGCGAACATAACTCGATTTAAGCACAGGGCAGCGCAAGATGCCGGGCCGCGGTATTCGCCCGACTCAACCCTGACCCAAGCGCCCTGGCGCCCTTCAAACAAAAAGCCCGGGAGCTGTCCCGGGCCTTAGTATTTTATAAAGGACCCTTATTCGTCTTCCGGCCAGCGTTCCGTTCTTTTGCCGACCCGGCTGACTCGGGCAAACGGGTTGATCTTTCCCACTCGGCTGACGCTCATCCGCAGGCGTCTGTCGAGATCATCCAGCTCATGATTCAGGCCCTCAGGCAGATGCGGGCCGAACCGGTCAAAGTGCTCGCGGATGCGAGGAATCTCGGCGAGCCATCCGTTAACATCCACGCTGAGCAGCGTGTTCAGTCGCTCGGCGGTAACGTTCAGGCCGCTGGTATCGAGATCGGCAGGCCGTGGAAGCCTTCCAATGGGCGTCTCCGCGGCATGCGCCGTGCCTTCGCAACGCTCGAAGATCCATTTCAGCACCCGGCTGTTCTCCCCATACCCCGGCCACAGAAACTTCCCGTTTTCGTCGGTGCGGAACCAGTTCACGTAGAAAATCTTTGGGAGCTTCGCTCCCTCATGTTCTCCGATCCGGAGATAATGCGCGAAGTAATCGCCCATGTTGTAGCCGCAGAAAGGAAGCATGGCCATGGGATCGCGGCGCAACTGTCCGACCTGGCCTGCCGCCGCCGCGGTCGTCTCGCTGCCCGCGGTTGCGCCCAGGAAAGTGCCGTGCTGCCAGGTGAAAGCCTCCATCACCAGCGGGACGACGCTCGCCCGGCGGCCGCCGAACAAAATAGCGTCAATCGGCACGCCCTTCGGATCTTCCCACTCAGGCGCGATGACCGGGCACTGCCCCAGTAAGGCGGTGAACCGGGCGTTCGGATGAGCCGCCTTGCGATCCGAATGCGGCGTCCACGGCCGACGCAGCCAGTCCACCAATTCGGCCGGCTTCTCCTCCGTCATGCCTTCCCACCAGATGTCACGGTCGGGCGTGATGGCGCAATTGGTGAAGATGGAGTTTTTGGTCACGGTGAGCATGGCATTCCGGTTTGATTTCATGCTCGTGCCCACGGCCACACCGAAAATGCCGTACTCCGGATTGATCGCATACAGCCGGCCGTCGGCCCCAAACTTCATCCAGGCGATGTCGTCGCCGATCGTCTCCACCTTCCAACCTGGGATAGTGGGGATCATCATCGCCAGGTTCGTCTTGCCGCAAGCTGAAGGAAACGCGCCAGTCATGTATTTGACCTGACCACTGGGGCCGGTCATCTTGAGGATAAGCATGTGCTCGGCCATCCAACCCTCATCGCGCGCCTGCACCGAAGCGATGCGCAGGGCATGGCATTTCTTTCCGAGCAGCGCATTCCCGCCGTACCCTGAGCCGTAGGACCAGACCTCGCGCGTTTCTGGAAAATGGCAGATGTATTTTTCGTCAGCGTTGTTTGGCCATGCCGCATCCTGTTCGTTCGGGCCGAGCGGCGCCCCCAGCGAATGCAACCCGCGCACAAACTCGCCGTCCTCGCCGAGCACATCGAGCACGCGCGTGCCGATTCGGGTCATGATGTGCATGCTCGCTACCACGTACGGCGAGTCAGTGATCTCCACTCCGATTTTGGCAATCGGCGACCCAATCGGGCCCAGGCTGTAGGGAATCACATACATGGTTCGCCCGGCCATCGAACCGGCGTAAAGCTGTCGCAGCCGCGCTTTCATTGTGACCGGATCTTCCCAATTGTTAGTCGGGCCCGCCTCTTCCTTGCTTCGGGAACAGATGAACGTTCGCTCCTCAATCCGAGCCACGTCGGCCGTGCTGGATCGCACGAAGATACTGTTCGGCCGCTTCTCTTCATTGAGCGGAATCGCCGTACCGGCCAGGACCATCAGGCGAACCATGGCCTGATACTCATCGTCAGAACCGTCGCACCAGTGCACGCGATCGGGCTTACAGAGCTGAGCAATCTCTTCGACCCAAGCCGCCAGGCGCTTGTGCTTTGTTCCCGCATCTCTTTCGGTCATGGTTTCGGTTTCCAAGATAGGACTCCACGGTGTTCCATCAATAGACGTGCGCGTGAGAGAAGGACCTCCCTCAGGGCAGGCTCTGAAACAGCGTCCTTTCAGTGCCCGTCCATGAAACGGGCTCTAGCCAATGAATCCTGGCTTGCCCACAGCCCCACAGGCTACCACTGTTAAGCCTTTTTGCGAACAAGAACAACCGCCAGCTTGCGGAAGGGCGGCGCCAGCTAAAGGAAAGCATGCAGAACACAAAAGAAGGGGCACGGCCTGCGCCGCGCCCCCTGCCGATTGCCGGTCGCCGTCCCTATCGTCCGACCAATTCCGCGTGTTTGCGATTCGTCGCCCCAGGAAACATGTCATTCTCCTGGGCATCGACCACGGCGATGGCTGCGATATTCACGATTTCTTCCACCTCAGCATCGCGCGACAGAACGTGCACCGGTTTCCTCATGCCCATCAGGATGGGCCCGAGCTCCTCGCACCCGCCGAGCTTGCCCAGAAGCTTGTAAGCGATGTTGGCCGAACTAAGCTCAGGAAAGATCAGCACGTTGGCGCCGCCGGTCAGCCAGCTGAACGGATAGGCCTTCTCGATCAATTCGGGAGAAACGGCCACGTCCGCCATCACTTCGCCGTCCACGATCAACTCTGGATCCGCACGGCGAATCAGCTCCACAGCTTTTCGTACCTTGTCACACTGCGGATGCTTCGTGCTGCCAAAGGTGGAAAACGAAAGCAGCGCGACCCGAGGCTCCACGTCAAAACGCCGTGCTGTTTGTGCCGCGCACAAGGCGATTTCGACCAGAGCTTCCGCGCTGGGATCGATGTTCACAGTGGCGTCCGCCAGGAAGTACACCTGGTGCGAGCGCGTAATCAAAAGGTAACAACCAGAGACCCTCTGCAATCCTTCCCGCGTGCCTATAATCTGCAGCGCAGGACGAATCGTGTCGGGATAATGTTGGCTAACTCCGGAAACGAGGGCGTCGGCGTAGCCCATGTGGACCATCATCGATCCGAACACATTTGGGTCCCTCATCTGGATGTGCGCCTCAGTCAATGTCACACCGCGGCGCTGGCGCAGGCGGAAGAACTCCTGGATGTACGATTCGCGCGCCGGTGAGGCGTACGGATCGACAATCTGCGCGCCTTCCAATGTGACGCCCAACTCCTTCGCCTTTGCTTCTATGACGCCAGGAGCACCTAGCAGAATCGGGAAGGCGATCTTCTCCTCCAGCAAGTTGTGCGCTGCGCGAAGAATCTTCTCATGTTCACCCTCGGGGAACACGACCGTCTTCGGATGTGCCTTTGCCTTCTGGATCATCAGATGGGTGATCTCGTGTGCCTTGCCCAAACGGCGCTCCAGTTGGTCACGATATTGCTTCAACTCGATCGGGCGGCGGGCAACGCCAGTCGCCATAGCCGCTTCGGCGACCGCTTGGGCCTCCCACAGCAGCACGCGTGGATCGAAGGGTTTCGGAATCAGGTAGTCCGGACCAAACTTGAGCCGCTCCACCCCGTAGGCGCGGCACACCGAATCCGGCACATCCTCCTTCGCCAGATTAGCAAGCGCCTTTGTCGCCGCCAGTTTCATTTCCTCGTTGATCGCCGTGGCATGGACGTCGAGCGCTCCGCGGAAAATGAATGGGAATCCCAGAACGTTGTTGACCTGGTTGGGATAGTCGGAACGTCCAGTCGCAATAATCACGTCGCTGCGGCTCGCTTTGGCATCTTCGTAGCTGATTTCGGGATCGGGATTCGCCATGGCAAACACAATCGGACGCGCCGCCATGGACCGCACCATGTCCTGTGTAAATGCGCCCTTCACCGAGCATCCCACCGCCACGTCCGTGCCCTTAAAGGCTTCCGCCAACGTGCGCAGCGTGTTTTCGCGGGCAAAGCGCTCTTTGTATGCGTTCATGCCCTTCGCGCGCCCTTTGTAGACCACGCCCTGGGTATCGCACAGCGTGATGTTCTCCCGCTTCACGCCCAAACGGACGTAGTGTTCCGCGCACGCAATGCCCGAGGCTCCCGCGCCATTGAAGACCACGCGAACTTCCTCGATCTTCTTGCCTACCACTTCGAGCGCATTCAGCAGCGCCGCTCCCGAGATGATCGCCGTTCCGTGCTGGTCGTCGTGAAAGACGGGAATCTTCATCGTCTTCTTGAGCGTCTCTTCGATGTAAAAACACTCCGGCGCTTTAATGTCTTCCAGATTGATGCCGCCGAATGTCGGTTCCAGCAACTGGCAGACTTTAATGATTTCATCGGGATTGTGGCTGTCGATCTCGATGTCGAAAACGTCAACATCAGCGAACCGTTTGAACAGAACTCCCTTCCCTTCCATGACGGGCTTTCCCGCCAACGCGCCGATGTCGCCGAGCCCTAACACCGCCGTTCCGTTGCTGATCACGGCCACCAGGTTTCCCTTGGCTGTGTATTTGAAAGCGTCCTGCGGATTTTTGTGGATCTCCAGGCAGGGTTCCGCCACGCCCGGGGTGTAGGCCAGACTCAAATCGCGCTGCGTCTCGCAAGGTTTGGTGGGGGAGACTTCGATTTTTCCCGGCCGCGCGCCGAAGTGATAATCCAGCGCCTGCTGTTTTGTAACCGCCATAGTGCCTCCTTCGTCGCGTTCCAGAGTCAGAGCCCCAATCGTTCCGAGGTGCCTTTCCAATTGTGGATCTTGCCCGACCGCCCAGAGGGGGCAACCGTCATCGCGTCGGTTGTTCGATTATCGTCGTCCGAGTCGAGAGCCCAAAGTGTCAAGCATCACAACTGAATGTGACGAATGCCACTTGAGATTCCCCAACCTGCACAAGGCAGCTAGCGGGAGGCTTCGACCGGCGGTTCCACTTCGGCCACAATGGCGTCCAGGTGCTTGAGTGTTTCCTCGACCGTCAGGCCGTACATCTCCCGGCCCAGGCCTTCGCCCGATTCCAGAGCGGTTTTCAGGAAATGGCCGGCAATCTCCTTGGCCAGGGGGTCGGTAATGGCGTTGCCCGTGCGCTTCTTGTACTCGACCCATGCCGGATGCGGCAGGGCTACCCAGACCGGCCGTCCATCCACCAGAAACTTGATATCCACTGCGTCTGCATGGCGAGTAGCGATCGCCACGATCAAGGCCTGGTAGAGCACATGGACCTTTTTCTTGGTCCAGCGGTCGGTCGCAATGAAGTCAGTGTACATACGGATAGGGAACCTCAATCACTATATCGCTCCGCCGGGCCCGGATCAAACGTTGAGGCAACGCCCAATGCCTGATTTCTGCATCCTGGATTTATTGTCTGCATCAAAAGCGTCATCCCAGTCCCCGGCCTCTTTCGGAAAGTCCCCCGGGGCCTGTAGACTACTTTTCAAGACAAAGTCCAAAATTGAAGGATATTCCATGCTCAAAGCTCAACGGATCGGTGTAGTTTTCGCAATCTTCGTCCTCGCCGCCGTCTCTGCCTTCGCCGAGACCACAACCTGGTATATCGACCCCCCGCACTCGACAGCGCACTTTACTGTCCGTCACATGGGCATTTCGAATGTAACCGGCAGCTTCACAAAAGTGAGCGGCACCGCGAATATCGATAGCGCCGACATCACCAAATCGACGGTCAAATCTACCATCGATGTCAGTTCCGTCGACACCCGCGTCGAGATGCGCGACAAGGACCTCAAGAGCCCCAACTTCTTTGATGTTGAGAAATTTCCTACTATTGAATTCGATTCCAAGCGCATTACGAAAAACGGCGACAAGGTTCAGGTGATCGGAAACTTGACCATCCACGGCACGACGCACGAAGTCACCCTGAACGTCGATGACCTAACCCCCGAGGTCGCTGATCCATGGGGCAATATGCGCCGCGGATTCTCAGCCAACACAACCATCAGCCGCAAGGATTTCGGGCTGACCTACAACAATCTCCTCAAGACCGGCGAAGCCGTCGTCGGCGACAACGTCAAGATTCAGATTGACGTCGAATTTGTGAAGAAGAAGTAAGGCTGGCCGGACGCATGCTAGGAAAGCTCCGATTAAGTCGGCTCACACCAAGCCTTGAAAGGGCATGGCTTCAGCCATGCCGCCAGGATTTGCCATACAAGGGGCTTCAGCCGCTGAGGGGGCGCAGCTTCACGCATCCCCTCTCGCTTGCGAAGACTTAATCAAGTTTTCCTTAGCCGTCTTCCTTGTTCACAAGGATCAACCACGACTTCAGTATCATTTGACCGTGGGCGCGAAAGCGATTTCCAAGACCAAAATCGAATTGCTGAATTCTGAAAAGTTGTCGAAACTCCCCTGGCTGGTTCATGCCTTCTCCACGCGCCCCGGTGGAGTTTCGCGCGCCTACGGCGGCAATGCCCTCAACCTCGGGTACACGAAGCATGACACCCGCGCAGCCGTCGACAAGAACCGCGCGCTGTTTCTTAAGAAGCTGGGCGTGGCCAAGAGTCGCAAGACCTGGCCGCTCGTCAGCCTCCGCCAAATTCATTCGGACCTGATTCATTACGTCGATCGCCCGCCCGAGCGTCCGCCCGCCGGAGACGGCCTGATCACGGATACTCCCGGACTGCTCCTCGCAGTGCAGGCCGCCGATTGTCTCCCCGTCATCGTAGTCGACAGAAAGCGGCGCGCAGTCGGCGTTTTTCATGCGGGCTGGCGCGGTACCGTCCAGCGCATCGTCGAAAAAGGAGTGGGCGAGATGCGCAAGCGTTTCGCCAGCGATCCGCGCAACCTGGTCGCCGCAATCGGCCCGGGCGTCCAAGCGTGCTGCTACGAGGTCGGCGAAGAAGTGCGCATCCGGTTTGAAGCGCAGTTTGCCTACGGGGCAAGCCTTTTTCGCGAAGTGAAGCAGTCCGATCCCGTGCGGGAAAAGTATCCGCTTCTGTTTTTGACGGCGCGCGCCCCCGGCCACAGCGAACTCCCAGTCAAACTATTTCTGGATTTGGTCGAAGCCAACCGCCGCCAGTTACTCGATGCTGGCGTGCCGATGAAAAACATCACCGCGTCGGCTCCCTGCACCGCGTGTCATCCAGAATTACTGTTCAGTTTTCGCGCCGAGAAGGGCATCACGGGCAGGCAAATGGGCGTGGTAGGAATTCGGCCGCTCGACTCGGATCATCGGTTCTGAGTGTAATTGCCTGATTTCGTCGGTCAAGCCTGTGAGGATTCGTTTGGTTTAACAACAACCACAAGCCTTGCCACGCAGAGCCTCCCGAGCCTCAAACGCAATGAGTGGTGTAATCGCCAAAGCTGCCACCGGGTCGGCCCATGCAATGTGCCAAATCGCGTGAACCACAAGACCCATAAGAGCGATGATTGAAAGGTAAGCGCACAAGGCACTCTCGGCAGCATCGGCTCGGAGAGCTGCACTTCCTGTGAGGGCTGATAGTCGCCGTTTTTCGTTGGCCAGAACAGGCATGATAATCGCTGCCCCCACCAAGACCGCCATACCCAAATAGCTCGGTTTTGGTTCGCTGTAGCCGAAGAGGGACATCGCCGAAGCCAAGACCACGCATCCAGCCAGCACGAATAGCAAAACGCCAGCGATACGCGCAGCGCGTTGCTCCGCGTGCTCGGATGCGTGCGTGCGAAAGCGCCACAGTACGGCCGACGCCGACATCAATTCGACGGCGCTGTCACCCCCGAAGGCGGCCAAGGCCGGGCTTCGGGCCGTCCACGCGGCCCAAAGCGACAAGGCAGCTTCGACACTCATCCAGGCGATAGTGATTGTTTGAATCCGATGGATGTGCTTCAGGGTTTCTCGCGTCGGAGCTTGAGCTATCGTCACCACAGAAGTGATTATGCCATCTTGCCGTGGGACGGTAGGTGGCGATAAATCGCGATTGCACTCATCGGTCGGGTTTTCACGCTAACCTCGGTCATCAACAGATGTCACTGGGCCTTCGACGACGCCATCTGTGCTTAGGCCAGATCGAATAGCAACACTTCGGCGTCCTTCGTAGCCTTGACGGCCAACTCCTTTTCGTCGCTGACCGCGGCGCCATCCCCCTGCTGTAGCCGCTGGGCGTTCAATTCGATTTCACCTTTCGCCACCTGCAGCCAGGCATGGCGTTTCGCCCCCAGCGCATGCCGCACTTCTTCGCCCGGCGAAAGCAATGTCACGAACAGCTTCGCATCCTGATGAATTTTCACCGAGCCGTCCGCGCCGTCGCTCGACGCGATCAGCCGCAGCCGGCCGCGCTTCTCGGATTCCGGAAAACTCTTCTGCTCATACCCCGGCTCGTAGCCTTGCTTGTCGGGCAGAATCCAGATTTGCAGCAAGTGCACTTTCTCGCTCGCCGAGGGATTGAACTCGCTGTGCCGGATGCCGCGCCCCGCGCTCATGCGCTGCCCATCGCCGGGCAGAATCACCGAGCCGGTGCCGAGACTGTCCTTGTGCTCGAGCTGGCCGGAGAGAACATAGGTGATGATCTCCATGTCGCGATGCGGATGCGTCGGGAAACCGCTGTTGGGCGCAACCCAGTCCTCATTGATAACGCGCAGCGAACGGAACCCCATCCACTTCTCGTCCCAATAATCGTTGAAGCTGAAAGTGTGCTGAGTCTTCAGCCAGCCGTGGTCCCCACCTCCACGTGCGCCGCTGCGCCGGATGTTAAGCATCTCTCCCTCTCAATGTAGTCGTTATAACGACTAACCCGTTTTGTTTAGATGTGACTGGACCGGGAAGGATTCAGGCGAGGGAGTCGGGCCGTCGTTCGTCTGTTGTCGCTGGCCGTTGGTCGTTCGCCTTTTCTCGTCGGGCGCGACCAGCTGTTACGAATATGGACGGCTACCTTCGGCAAAGGCTGCTATTCTTCGTCTGCCACTATGCCTTATCGCGTTGTATCGTTCACCATGGTGCAGGTGCGGCAAGGAGCGCTCGGATTTCAACGTCAGCTGAGCGCCGCCCTGCGCGGGAATGCCGAAATCAAGGTCTATTCGGTGAGTCCGTTCGACATGGACGAACGCCGCCGGCTCAAAGACCGGTTCGGGGGAGACATCGTTTATTTTTTCAACGAGGCGGCCTGTCAGCACTGCGCACAGCTCGGCCTCAACCTGCAGTTCCTGGCAGAAATTTCCGATGACGAACTGCCGCGCCGCCGAACCGTGGTGGTGGGCGTGCCAGAGCAAACCGGCAGGCCTAAGTGAAATAGGAACGTAGAGACAGGATCGCGGTCGCGTAGGGCGCTAGTCCTTCTTGTGCTTCTTAGGCGAGGTTTCGGACGTGGGCTTCTCTTTCTTGTCCTTGTCGCTCTTACTGTCCTTTTTCTCCTCTTTTGCTTCCTTTCCTTCCTTGGCGCAGCTCTCATTTTCAGAAGAAGATGAGGACGACCCGGAAGACGAACCCTTCTTGGCGTAGTCGGTCACATACCAGCCAGAACCTTTGAACTGCACAGCCGGCGCCGACACCATCTGCTCAATCGGCCCTCCGCACTCGGGACACTTCGTGAGCATCTTGTCGGAGAACTTCTGGATCTTCTCAAAGCGATGTTTGCACTTCTTGCATTGATATTCGTAAAGAGGCATGGGTGAAGAGATTCTAGGGGTTGGAAATGAGCGGCGTCAATTTGGCGAGCGCGCCACAGGCTCACCGCTTCAGCAAATCCACCGGCTCGCGCACATCGTGCACGCGGAAATACTTCGCCAGCCCCGGATGCTTCTTCGCGACCGCCTCATACATGGCATAGGCCACGTTGCGATACGACGCGTGCCCGGCGGGAGTAGTGCGCAGTTCGGAGATATAGACCGCCTCGGCAAAATCCATCTTGAAAAGCGTGCGTTTGCGGAACGCAAGCGGGATGGCAAATTGCGAATTCTCGCGCGCTTCGTCCCCGCCCGACTCCGCAAGCCTTTCGACCGCGCCCGCCGCGCGCCGCATAGCGCTTTCATAGTCCGCGCGGATTCCAGCGGCTTCAACTTCCGGCGGCGTATCGTAGCCATGCGCGGTAGTGAAGTCCTGCATGATCTGGATGCAGCGGCGATGCCGGTGCATGTCGCGGAAACCGCCGATATCCATCAAGATGTCGAAGCGGAATTGCTGCCCGGCCGAGAACGCCCGCGGCATCTCATCATGCTTCCCGCGATACCGCAATCCAAGATCAATGATTTCGCTCCGCCGCGCTTCGCCCGCGTCCTCAACTGCCTGCCGAATCTGCCGGTAAGAATAATGGCAGTTGCCATACAAAAGCGTCGCCGCCAGCTCGATTTCCAGCGGGTCCGGCTCTAGTAAATCCACCAGCGGCGCCGGCTCAATGGCCACGCCTTTCATGACCTCAGCAGCCGCTTGCCGCAATTCTCGGCGCGAGTCGATCTCATACGCGTTCGGGTCGGCATATTTCACGAGCGTGGAGGCGACGCGCACTTCGCGAAGGAGTTCTTGTTCGGCGCGGGTGGCGATCTCAGGCGAAACTTGGCGGATCGCCTCCACCAGCGCGCGCAGCGATTCCTCGTTCGCGTTGTAAGCCGGAGACGTAGCCGCCCTCTTCAGCTGCGCTCCCAGTTCGCGCACCTCGCGATGCGGCTGCGAAAGCAAATGTGCGACCTGCGTTTCGAGCGTGCGTGCATTGACGATTTCCCCGAGCGATGTGTTCGTTGCCAGCGGCAGCAGGTAGCGCGAGACATCAAAAGCGCGCGCACGCAGGGTGCGCTCGTACGCCTCTGCCTTCATCTCGGCAGGACGCGGCGTGATGCTCATGAGATATTCAAACGTCGCCCGCGAGACCCTTTCGTAGGTCGCAAACAGGAATTCGATTGTGTCGCGATACACAGCGCCGGCCGCAGCTCCAGCCGAGCCCTCGAAATTCGGCGTGTAGTACCCGCTCTTCTTGAAATCCTGGTAGCGCGTTGACCGCTCCTGTCCATCCCAACGCTGCTCGTCAGCAACCACGATGGCGGCGAGAATGGAAAGCTTTTCGATGGCAAGCGCAATGTGCGCCAGGTCGGCAATCGAACGATGTCCGTACTGGAAATAAAAAGTATTGAGAAACTTCTCGGCTTTCTGCGACGTAATCTCGCGCAGAGACTCCTTCATCGAAAGTGCCGAGCGCGAATATTTGGCCATGGCATAGGCCTGAATCTCGGGCTCAACGCCGTAAACGGCGAATACGTCAACGGAAGGTGCGGTCGCCGAAGTGGAAGCGGGCGGCTCTGTCATGGGTTCGGAGGGAGTCACTTCAGACATAAGTGTGAAGGAAATCTTAATCGCGCACTGGCCGCTGCGCAATTGCCCGGTATCAAGAGGGGATTTCCAGGCCAGGGCGGGCCCGGCAGCCCGCCTATTCGACTATCCCGTCGAGGTAGCGCGCCAGAAGCTGTTCCCCGTTGCCCTGAAATTCGAGGAACATGATGCCGTTGCCGAACTGGGGATGGCGCGTGACCACCCGGCCGCGAATGCGAACCGCGGAGTCGCAGATCCACAGCGTGGCATTGACGTAGGTGCCGACCGAAAGGGGCATCATCAGCTGAACATAGCAGCCGCCGCGGCTCAGATCCGTGGTTTCCATCCGCAGCGGCACGTCGCTGCCTTCCTGATGAAGCTCGATCTGCACCTGCACGGAACGGCGCGGGAAACGCCTCCGCTCGACAGGGGAAACAGCAGCTTCTGAGTGCTGATGGCTGGGCAAGTCCATCGAATCGGCTCCGTCCGAGCAAGAATCTAGCGGCTCGGACTCATCTTGATTATCGGCAGAGCCCACACGCGACGTGAATGAGGGCCGTCACAATGCCGCGTTCGGGAGTACAGGGCGGTTACGAAGGTCACTCCCCGGCGTGCTAGAATTCCCTCAGCTTCTCATTTGCGGAGACCCGAGCCGACAAATCGGGCCGCTCCTACGCCGGTGCAACGTCAGACGCTGCAAAGGTGTGACCCAGGCAGAACTGTTTACGGAACCTGATTTGATCGAACTTGCACCCTCAATACTATCCGCCGATTTCGCTCATCTTGCGGATCAAATAGAGCGCGCTGTGGCGGGCGGCGGCAGCGTGATCCACGTGGATGTTATGGACGGCCATTTTGTGCCCAACATCACCATCGGGCCTCCGGTCGTGAAATCGCTGCGCCAGGCAACCCGGCTTCCTCTCGACTGCCATCTGATGATAGAGAATGCCGACCGGTATATTGACGATTTTGCCGAAGCAGGAGCTGACTGGATTTCCGTCCATCAGGAGGCCTGCCCGCATCTGAACCGCACGCTGAACCTGATTAAAAGCCACGCGTGCCGCGCGGGCGTGGTCATCAATCCGGCTACGCCCGTGGAAACACTGAGTGAAGTACTGGAAATTGTGGATTACGTGTTGGTGATGAGCGTGAACCCGGGATTCGGGGGGCAGAAGTTTATTCCCGGCGCGGCGCACAAAATCCGGAGGCTGGCCGAAATTCGCGCCGAGCGAGGGTATTCTTACCGCATCGAAGTAGATGGCGGCATTGCTTTGGATACAGTCGCCGAAGTCGTTCGGGCTGGCGCCGAGATTCTGGTTGCGGGGAACGCGGTGTTCGGCAAAGGCGATGCCAAGTCGAATGCAGCCGCGCTGCTGGATGAGGCGCGCAGCGCGAGCCTCCAAAAGGCGTAAAGCGAGTTTCGCGGTACTAGCTACTAGCCGGAAAGACGTTCTTAGAGCGTGGGCTTGGGTAGCGAGGAGCTAGTGGCTAGAAGCTACTAGCTCAAAGGGTTGATTATGCGACGTAGATTGATTCTCGGGATATTAACCGTCGGGCTGGCGCTTCTGCTCGGTTGCACGAACAAGAAGGTGAACAACCCGCTGGCGAACGTCGGTTCGAAGCAACCAGACAAGGTCCTGTTTGACCGCGCCATGGATGCCATGAAGCATAATCGCTTTGACGTGGCGCGCATGACGCTTCAAACGCTGATCAACACCTATCCGGATTCCGAGTTCATCGCGCGCGCCAAGCTGGCGGTCGCGGATTCCTGGTACGCCGAAGGTGGCTCAACCGCGCTCCAGCAGGCCGAGATCGAGTACAAGGATTTCAAAACATTCTTCCCCAACATGCCTGAAGCGGCCGAGGCGCAGCTTAAGGTGGCCAACATCCATTATCAGGAAATGGAGAAGCCAGACCGCGACTTCACTCACGCCATGCGCGCCGAAGAAGAATACCGCGCCCTGATTCAGGAGTATCCCGACAGTAAGCTGGTTCCGCAAGCCAAGCAGCGTTTGCGCGAAGTGCAGGAAGTTCTGGCGGAAAGGGAATTCGAGATCGGCCGCTTCTATTATTTGCGGCAGACTTACGCCGCAGCCATTGCCCGGCTGAAGACGCTGGTGGACCGTTACCCTCTTTATAGCGGTGCCGATGAGGCGCTCTTCCTGCTCGGCCGAACCTACGAAGCTGAAATTGAAACGGTCCGGAAGAACCCGCGTGCGACCGAAGTTATCAAAGGGAAGATGATCGAGGAGCTGACCAAGGAAGCAGCCGCAGCCTACGGACGGATCATCACGCGATATCCCGCTATGGACCGCGCCGTCGATGCCAAGGCGCGCCTGGAGGCGCTGCATCAGCCGGTGCCGCGGCCCACGCGCAGGGCGCTCGAGGAGAACGAGAAAGAAATCGCCAGCCGGCAACAGCCGACCATGATGTCCACCATGTTCAGCGGGTTGGAAAAGCATCCCGATGTTTCGCACGCCGCCCATCACGGTGAACCAGCCATGGTCGATTCCGAGACCGTCACTGCTCCTGGAGTTGCCAGGGATCTGGCGCGTGCGGTAAGCGGAAGCTCGGATGGGAACGGCAAATTGAGCGTGACCACAATTAGTGGGGCCCCGACGCCGAATGAGGCGGCACCGCGCTCTGACAATGCCCCCGCTGGAGATACCGCTGCCCCTGGTCAAAATCAGCCAGCGTCGCAGAATGCAACTTCGGCCGCAGCCGAGTTAAAGCCGAACGTCGCCGATCCGAACGAACTCAAGCCCAACGTGGAACCAGACCCGAACGCCCTGCCTCCGCTGCAGCAGAGCAACCAACTGGACAGCAGCGCGGCCGGAAACTCAAGCGTCAGTTCATCGAGCTCGGCTCAAAAAGAAGAGATGGCCGACATCTCCACGAGCAAAAAGAAAAAGAAAAAGGGGATTAAGAAGATAAACCCCTTCTGAAGAACCGGCCTCCAGTGGCCAGCCGCCAGTTCCCAGTGTTCCAAAACCGTAGCAGTCCGCGCGTCCTTACTGGCCGCTGGTTCTTCGGTACATGAACCTCCGTACTTGGCACGCTCGTAACGGTCCAACTCCTCACGAATCGTTGACTTGAGTTCCCATACACGGTACTTTCGCCTTATCTCTTCTATTTAGTTGGCGAAGGATGACGCTTGGCGCGGAAAATATTGTTGGCCGACGATAGTGTGACCGCCCAGAACATGGGGCGCAAAATCCTGGTTGATGCCGGGTACGAAGTTATTACGGTCAATAACGGATCGGCGGCGCTCAAGCGCGTCAACGAATCGAAGCCCGATCTCGTTGTCCTCGACGTCTACATGCCAGGCTATAGCGGCTTGGAAGTCTGCCAACGCCTCAAAGAGGCTTCGGAAACCGCCCACATTCCAGTGCTGCTGACAGTAGGAAAACTGGAGCCATTTAAGCCGGACGAAGCACGCCGTGCCCGCGCCGACGCCCACATCGTCAAGCCTTTTGAGGCAAGCGAACTGTTGAGCGCGCTTGCGCGCCTGGAAGACCGCATTGTTTCCGCGGCGGAGCAGCAAAAACTGAACCGAAAAGGGGCGGGCGACAACGGCTCTGCGAAAACGGTGGCGAGCGGTTCCGATACCAGCTGGCGGGAGCGCCTTCGTTTCCCCGCCAAGAAGAAGGAAAAGAAAGAAACGGAAACTGAGCCGGCTGACGTAAACGCCAACTTCCACGATTTCCGCCGAAGCAAAGCCAAGACCGTTTCGGAATCGCCCGCGACCGCCGAGTCAGCCACGCCGAAGAAGGAATCTGTTCCGGTCCCCGACATTCCACGTGATATCACTGCGGATGAACTGGATGCGCTGAGCGCAGTAGCGGCCAGTTTGGAAGCATCCCCGCGTCCCGAGTCCATGGCGCCGGCAGCGGAGAATCATTCAACACCGAGCCAGGTCGCCGAGATACCAGCAGCCGAAACACCCGCAGTAGAGATTCCTTGGGTGGCTCCCGCTACCGAAGTCGTGAGTATGGCTTCATTCGCGCAGGAGCCGGCGCCCATTGATCAGCAGGACGAGCCGATTTTCGCCGCCGAGCCTGCAGCGCATGAAAGAGTCGAGGCTTCCGCAGCCGAAACTGTGGCAGTGAGCGAACAAAGTGCCCCGCAGCAACCGGAAGCAAATGCGGAAGAAGCCCAACTCGGAAAATCGATCGTGGAAGCAACCGGGCCTGAAGAACTTAAGCCTGAACAATCCAGGATCGAAGAACCCACGGTTCAAGAGTTCAAAGTCCAGGAATCGAACGCCCAGGAATCACGGCTTGAAGAATCTACCGCTGAAGAATCTCCGCTCGTAGCGTCTCTGGTTGACGCCCCGATCACGGACGAGACCACGGCTCCAATCGTAGAGGTGCAAACCGGCTCCGTCGAACCCGCGCCTTCTCCTGCCTCAACTGAGGTCAGCGTGCAGGCAGCCGCCGAGCCGGAAGAGCCTCCGCCGAGCGATGAAGAGTTGGCGCAAGCGCTGCGTCTGCTAACGCCGGCAACCGGATATTCCGATACGCCCATGCCTTCGCATGGCACGCTGGTGGCTGCGGGCTATTTGCTGGCCGAGGAAGCGGCTCGCCATGCAGCTTCCGAGCCGCGATGGATCGCGGAGCCGGTAGCGTTGACTACGGAAGAAGCGTCCATCTCGCTCGAAGCGGAAATGTTCGGCAAGTTTGTCGCCGACGCTGCTGTAGAAATCACGGCTCCCGGTGCAATCCAGGTTGCAACAAGCACCGAGGCTCATTCCGAGGTGGTGGCGGAGTCGGCTCCGGTATCCGTAACCGAGAAGGAAGTCGAACCGGTCCTCGAAACGGCAGTTCCCGAATTCGCGCCCGAACCGACCCGGCAGACCTCCGCGGAAACCTTGCCGTACGAAGCTCCGGCTGCATCCTTCGCCGATGTAGCGCCTCAGAAAGCCGAAGCAGGTGCAGAGTTCGCAGTCGCACCCGAAATCGTTGCAGAAGAGATGATCGCGCAGGGGGCGGCGGAACGAGCGGCACATATCGACGCGTCCAGACTCGAAGCTTCCGCAGTGCCCGGATCTGCGGCCGAAGTTGCGCATGAAGATTCGATTCCTGACGCAGGAGGGCCAACGGAAATGGGCAAGCGTGGCAAGCAGACCTCAGACAAATCGAAAGAGCATCAGATGGTTGAGCCCGCGTCCACACCCAAAGTGCCTGCCGCCGAAGCGGTGATGCAGGCGGAGAGTCCCGAAGGTCCGAAAACGATGGCTGCCGCAGCGTCAGCCGATGGCGCATCCACGGTAGCGCCGGATGCAAGCGCGATTGCCAGTATCGTAGAAAGCGTGCTCGCCGATCTTCGGCCGAAGATTGTAGAAGAGATTACGAGGAAACTCGCGCGCAAGTAACGAGCTGGTTCGCAGCACGCGCGACCGAAAGCCTTCCGCCTCCCTACTGCGCCTCGACAGCCCCTCTTGCCAGTTTCGGGCCGCCCCAGATCGTCAGAACCTGTGTTTTAGGCCGATTTTGCGGGGGTACCTTTTCAGAAACCGCATAAAATCTGCACAAAATACTACTTTTCCACAGCTAAGTGCGTTAACATCCGGTCGAAATCAGCATTTTCAAGCTTGCTTCCCGAAGGAGGATTCATGGCTTCTGGTATGACCAAAACTCAATTGACCCGTCACCTCGCCGAAAAGCTCGGCACCAACAACAAAACGGCCGCGACATTTCTGGAGCACCTGGCCGACACCGCAATCAAGGAAACCAAGAAGAATGGCGTATTCGTCGTGCCCGGACTCGGCCGCCTGGTGAAGGCGCACCGCAAGGCGCGCATGGGCCGCAACCCGCAGACCGGCGAACCGATCCAGATCAAGGCGAAGACCGTTGTGAAGTTCCGCGTGGCAAAGGCCGCGAAGGACGCGATCGCCCCGAAGAAATAAGTAGCGTCGGCGTCTCGCCGGCAGTCCAGCATTCACGGAGAAGAACTACAAGGGCCGGCGAAGTTGCCGGCCTTTTACTATGCGCGAATTTCCAGTTCCTGCAACTCCCCTGCGATCTTCCCCCTCTCGACGCGCAGCTTTCCAACACTCACCGGCAACTTGAACGGCCGCGGCCCCGCGCTCCCCGGATTGAAATAAAGTACGCCATTCCTCTCCTCGATCTTTGATTGATGACTGTGCCCGTACACCACGGCGTGGATTCCCGCGGTCTCCGGCTTTAAGTCAATTCGGCCCAAATCATGCAGCATGTAGATCGTCGCACTACCAAGCTCCACGATTTCGGTTTCCGGCAGCCCGCGCGCCCAGGGCTCGATGTCCACATTGCCGCGGATCGCGGTCACGGGCGCAATTCGAAACAGCGCCGCCAGCACTTCCGGTGCACCAATGTCCCCGGCATGCAGAATGTGATCGACACCACCGAGGGCCTCGATCACTTCCGCCCGCAGCAGTCCGTGTGTGTCGGAGATAACGCCGACGAGAATTGAAGCGTCTCTTAGGTCGCCCGCCATACTCGTCCATCCAACAACGCATTGTCATTCCCTAAAACGAGCTTAGACGACGGAGGCGCTGTCTTACGGAACTACTCCTAATTCGGTGTAGAGCTCTTTGGGGTAATAAAGGACGCCGTCCTTGACTACAACGGCGGTCTTTCGGATGTCGCTTATGTTTTTGGTGGGGTCGCCGTCGACCAGGGTCAGGTCGGCTAGCTTGCCTGGAGTGATCGAGCCCAGGTCCTTGTCCATGCTCATGATTTTGGCGGCGTTCAGGGTGGCGTTTTGCAGAACCTGGGCGGGCGGGATGCCGGCCTGGACGTCGAGCTCGAGTTCGCGGAGGAGGGCGAAACCCGCCATGTTGTCGGTGCCGTCTTCGATCTGAAGGCCGGAGCGGTAGAGGAGGCCGGCGAAGTCGAGCATCTTGGCGAAGGATTTCTTGTAGGTGTCGTCCATGCCAGGAGGCGGCGTCATTCCAGCAGTGAGCAGGCCGCGCCGGACCTGGGCCGGAAGACGGTCGGCGACCTGTTGAAAGCCGGGCGAGATCTGGCCAATGCGGGTCATGTACTGGTCTTCGAAAACGGTAAGGGTCAAATCGAGTTTCGTGTGGTGATCCTGTAACAACTTAATAAAGGATCGGACCTGGGCTGAGTTGAGGTCGAGGCCGGCGGTGATTTCTCCGGGCTTGGTCAGGCGGGTGATGGTGTTGGTGTCCTTGATTTCGGGGAAGAAGTTGAGGACTAGAAAGTTGATGTGCTGGATTTCGTCGTAGCCCAACTCGACGCATTGCGCGGCGGTCATTTCGGCGGGGATGTGTCCGCTGACGCGGAGGCCGTTTTTGTGGGCTTCGTCGATGATGGCGGGAACGATGGCGGGCGGGACGGAGCTGTAGATTTTGATTTGTACGTAGCCGAGCTTTTTATAGTTGTCGACGGCAGCGCGGGCTTCGGCTTCGGTTGAGACGAGGACTTTGGTTGGACCTTGGTAGGGGCCGCGGCCGTCGATGATTCCGGCGATGACGATGCGGGTGCCGATTTCCTTGCCGTCGGCGATGCGCTGGCGGCGGGCGAGAAGCGAGTCGGTGTCGTTGGCCAGGTCGCGGACGGTGGTGACTCCGGCGGCGAGGTTGAGGAGGCCGTCGTTGTCGCCGACGTGGGCGTGCATGTCCCAGAGGCCGGGGAGGAGAGTTTTGCCGCGGGCGTCGATGACTTGGGGCGGGATCCCGGGGTCGTGTGAATCCCATGTTTTGGAGGGGCCAACGTAGCCAATAGACTCCCCAACTACGAGAACGTCCTGGTCAGGAACAATCTTTCCCGATTGTGCGTCGAAGACGTTCGCGTGCGTGAAGAGAATTGATTTGGTTGGGTGATGCGCCAGTTTGGCGGCTAGAACGGTGGAGCGGGAATTCTTGACTTCGTCTTGCGCGGCGAGCAGCGGCTTGACGGCGGATTCCCAGCCTTCGGGGATGATGGATCCCCAGCTATCGACGGAGGCGAAGAACTTGGCGTTGTCTTTGCTCTTATCTTGAAATTGCACGTCCTCTAGCCAGATATACGTCGGGGCGAAATCGAGTCCGGCGATAGAATAGAGCGCGACGTGCTTCTTCTTGGAGGCCGCTTCGACATCGAGCGTGGTTTCGCGCTGGACGCGGGCTTCCCCCGCGGGAAGCAAGGCGACTTTGCCTCCATTGCGCAGAGCGGCTTTCACAAGTAGAGCGGTTTCCGCGGGGGCTCCGTTGAGTGGGACGTAGTAGGCGGGGACGGAGATTTTTTTTTCGCCTTTCTCGGCGTTGTTTTTCCAGCGGGCTGCGCCGTTGGCGACGGTAAACGTTTCGTTGACGGCGGACTTCAGGTAGTCGTTGCCCTGAATCGTTTCGGAGAGCGGGATGCCAGCGGAATCGAGCTTGAGAATGGAAGTGGTTTTCGGGCCGCGGCCTCGGTCGTTGAATTGAAAGAAGAGATGGAGGCTACCGTCGGGAGCGGTCCAGACGGCTTGCTGTCCGGCGAGATTGCCCATGATGAGAAGTGAATAGCGTTCGGCCGAGGCGGGAATGTCAGCGGGCAGAGCAGGAACGGCGGATGCGGCCGGTTGGGTAGATCCGGGCTGCGCAGCCTGCGACCATACGGGGGATGCGAGACAGAAAAGCAAGAGCCATTTGCGAGTGGTCATGAAGTCCTCTGTTGTTGCGCGCGAGCCGCAGGCGTTCTGTACAGGAGGATAATAGAAGCGTTCAGGGCGACATGACAATCGAACTGACACAAGCTGAGAATGAGTTGCAACCGCGCAGAGTTCGGCGCGGGCCAAGGAGCGGATTCCTCCCCTTCGGCTACGCTCAGGGTCGGAATGACAAGGGAATGGGAGTGGGGCATTGGATATAATCCTTTGAATTGGATGGACACCAGTCTGTTTATGAAGCTCCTCAAAGTGAGTTCTCTTTTTTTCTCTTCCTCCTTGGTCTTGATGGGAACGACCCTGTTGATTATGCCGACGATGGCCTTTGCGCAGCATGGCGGGGGCGGGCACGGCGCGCCGCTTGGTGGAGGCGGGCTTTCGTCAACGGGCCAGCCAAGCGGAGTCGGAGAGAAAGATGAGCTGAAGGATTTTCATCATGCGATGGAGGTGCAGGCGACGAGCGACCAGGCGGCAGCGTTCCGCACGATTTTGAAGAAGACGGAGGCGGCGAACTCGCAACTGGCGAGTCTTGAGACGGAAAAGGATGCTTCGTTATGGGCCGGGCAAGCGGCGGATGTGAAGGCGGCCATCGACAAGGCGCGGATCTCTACGCGCACTTTTGTGGATGGGCTTTCGGCGCGGCAGAAGGCTGGGCTGAAGGAGATTACGGGGAAAATCGCGAAGGTGGAGACTGATCTGGCCGGGCAGGAGAAAGTGCTTGAGGCAATCGCGGGCGAGGGTCACGACCCGGCCATGGGCGGACGCACGGAAAGTCTGGCGAAGGCGCTTGAAACTTTTCGCAACCAGCAAGGCAGGCTGGCGGAGGAGATGGGGATTGTTTTATCCGACAGCGGGGAAGTGATGTTTCGAATTCCCGTGTTTAAGAATTCGGCGCAAGTAGGCGGCCAGCGTATTGCGGTTTCGTCGTCGTCGGTTATTTCGCAAGTGGAGGCGGAAAACGAAGCGAACGTTTACAAGATTGAGGTGACTCAGGACCTTTCTGACTTACAGTCGAATATCACGGAGGTGCTGAGGGCGCAGGTGGAAGCTTTTCCGAAGTGCGGAGAGAGAGTTGAGTTGCGGAATGCGACGCTGGCGCTGGCGGCGCCGGCAAGTGTAGTGGTGGCACAGCTTTACGTGGAGCATTGGATATGCGCGGGCGGACCCGAAACTGCTCGGGAACTGGCGCAGGGAACAGGGAGCGTCGAAATAAGAGTGACGCCGGCAGTGGAGGCAAATGGCGACCTCAATATGAAGACGGAAGTGCGCCGGGTGGAAGGCGATAAGTTTGTGGGCGACTTGCTGAAATCAGGGACGCTCGGGGAGGCGCTACAGGAGAAGATTGCGTTGTCGATGGTGAACGTGATCGAGAGCGCGAATTTTAAGGCCATGCTGCCACCGACTGGAGCGGCATGGGCAGAGACAAAGAGTGCCCGGTTTGAGAGCACAGCCGGCGGCAGCCTGGGCGTGGCGCTGGCTGGGGTAATGCGGATGTCGGACGAGCAAGCAGGAGTGCTGGGGAATCAGTTGAAGGAGCGGGTGGCGGCGCAAGCCGCGAAGTAGGGAACCTTTCGCGATCACGATCTTTTCGGAATCAAGGACCAAGCCAGTGCTGCACCTCCCATAGATAGCCCTGCGCATATCACCATAACAATTCGGAATCCAAATACAAATGCTTCTCTAATGGTTTCATCGACCGCAGTTTTTGTGATGGGATTAAGGGCAGCCGGTGCACGCAAGCCGGCAAGTTTCGTCTCATGTGCCTGAAGATCCTTCAGAACAACCGGTGGGACCGCGATGTGAGCCAGGCTAGTGTTCAGTCGAAAACCAAAAGCTTTCACCATCACAATTCCAAGAACTGCGATCGCGAGCACGCTCGCTACGCGCGCCACGGCATTGTTGACTCCCGAAGCCGTACCGACCCGGTCTTTATCGACTGAATTCATAACGACGGTGGTGAGAGGAGCCACACTAACCGCCATACCAAACCCTAGAACAATCACCGCCGGGAAAAAGCCCGTCCAATAACTACCTCCGATAAAAAGGCACAGCGAACAGAACGAAGCCCAATGCGACAATGAGTGGACCCACGATCAGCGGACCGCACGAACCGTAGCGGGCCACGAGTCCGCCAGACCAGCGAGAAAGGAAGAACATAAGCAGAATCATGGGAAGTACGGCCGTGCCGGTTGCCGTGGCGGAGTATCCCTGGACCTGAATCAGGTTCAGGGGAAACAAGAAGAAGAAAATCCCGACAGCCGCATATAGAAAGAGAGTAAGCAGGTTCGCGCCACTGAAGCTTCGCGATTTGAACAGTGTAAGTGGAAGTGTGGGCGAAGGGCTCGCTGCCTCGACAAATAAGAACGCAAAAAGAGAGCCGACGCCAAGCGCCAAACTCCCGAAGACGACAGGACTGCTCCAACCCAGGTCGAGCGATTCGACGAAACCAATAACCAAACCCCCGAGTCCCAGGGCAGAAAGAATCGCTCCGACCCAATCTATGCGTCCCGCTCTGACGCTGCGGCTCTCCGGTATCCGCCAAAGGGAAATCGCTATTACGGCCGTGGCAATTGGCAGATTGAGAAAGAACACCCACCGCCAGGAAGCGTGCTCAACCAGCCAGCCCCCAAGCACCGGCCCAACGGCTGTAGTGATCGCTGTGAAACCCGACCATGTACCGATCGCCTGACCGCGACTTTTTTCGTCGAAAGACTGACTGATGATCGCCAGACTGCCGGGTACAAGGAGTGCCGCTCCTACACCTTGAATGCTCCTCGCGATAATCAGTTGTTGAATGTTGGAGGCGATGCCGCAGGCGGCGGAGGCTAGGGCGAAAACTAACACACCGGCAACGAAAATCCTCAGGCGGCCGAAACGGTCGCCCAAAGAACCGCCGACTAGAATCAGAGCGGCTAGAAGAACTCCGTAAGACTCAATCACCCATTGCAGACCCACCACTGTTGCGTGGAAGCTGGCTTGCAGCGCAGGAAGAGCCACGTTGACGACCGTACTGTCGATGAAAGCCATGCTGGAACCGAGAATGGTCGCGGCCAGTATCCAGATTCTCGCCTCCGCACTGCAAGGCACATCGGCAGCTGCTGATCGCATTACGGATTCGTCGCAAGGCGTTCTCATGAAGGCTACTGTTCCCATCTTCTCCTCCGCGTGCCTTCGGGCGAGTGGGACACTTCTTTGAAAGCTCTTTGATAATGTCGTCGGATGCGCGGCTGGACGACCGATCAATCCCTACAGCACCTGGCAGGCCTCTTCGAAGGGCAGGCGGGGGCTGCGGGGGAATAACTTGGTCGTGTCTCCGTAGCCCAGATTGCAGAGAAAATTTGATTTCCATTTTCCGTCGGGGAAGAACTCGGCGTTGACTTTGGCTTGGTCGAATCCAGACATGGGGCCGCAATCGAGGCCGAGGGCACGGGCGGCGAGGATGAAATAGGCGCCTTCGAGGGAGCTGTTCCGGAAACCGGTCTCTTCGATGAGAGCGGGCTTGCCGGCGAACCAGGGGCGAGCATCGGCGTGGGGAAACAGTTTGGGGAGCTTCTCGTGGAACTCGGTATCCCAGGCAATGATGACGGTGACAGGAGCGGCCATGGTCTTTTCGACGTTGCCGGGCGCGAGCGCGGGGCGGAGACGTTCTTTGGCTTCGCGAGTGGTCAGGAAGACGAAACGCGCTGGCGTGGTGTTGGCGCTAGTCGGTCCAAGGGCCGCGAGATCATAGATCTGACGGAGAATTTCGGTGGGTAGAGGCTTGGGAAGCCATCCGTTATGAGTGCGGGCTTGGCGGAAGATCTGATCTAGTGCATCGTTGGACACGGCGGTTCTCGGCTGGGTGGCGGCTATTGCTTCGGGCATGGAAACCTCTCTTTTGGATTTGACTGACTTTTGCGTTGGATTGTCGGGAGAGGCGGTTGGATGCAAAAGGCGGCTGCTGGGGGAGCGTGGATTGGGGAATCAGAGAAGTAACAAGTGGGAAAGGCGGGCCTGTCGAGGGCCTCCTTATTGAAATCGATTCCTCGCCAAGGCCAACAAGCAACGGAAAGTGGAAAATGGGGATAGGGAGCAAGAGGACCACTGGTAATAGGCAGTGTAATGACTGGAATCTCCCGGGAACGTGAGACTAAAATATAACTTGCATATTGCAAGTTAGTTTTGCTATCTTGCTGCTCGTGGGGAAAATCAATCGAAAGCGGCGGTCGGGATGCCCGGTCAGTATTTCGCTGGAGCGGTTTGGGGATCGCTGGTCGCTTTTGATTATCCGGGACCTGATGGTTCGCGGATTCCGGACATTCAAAGAATTTCAGGAGTCGGGCGAGGGGATTGCTACGAACATCCTTTCAGACCGTCTAAAGAAGCTCGAAGCGGCGGGGATTGTCACATCTGAGAGTGAACAAACGGACGGACGAAGCTCGAACTACCGGCTGACGGAAAAGGGGATCGACCTGGCGCCGGTCGTTTTAGAGTTGCTGATCTGGGGGGCGCGGCATGAGGAGGTTGGGGCCTCGTGCACAGTGATCGCGCGGATGGAGAAGAATCGTGGGGAAATTCTGGCGGAAGTGCGACGACGATGGCGGGAACGGGACTCGACTCCGCTGATACCGGAGTTCGATGATAATGTGGGGTACAATCTGCGCGACTAGGGGAAATAAGCCGCGACACTTGCAGTTGAGTGGGGACTGCAGGCGATGTTCCAAAGGGTCTTTCAGGGGTCAGGTCTTTCACAACTTTAATCCGGGGAACCGAGATTCTGCGTTTGCCATGGGAGCGAGGGGGCGTGCTTCTTGAAGGCGAGCGCGAGCACACCAGTGCCCTAAACCGGTGCGTTGGGGCCGCGCAGACGGAATCAGAGTTTCTACAACACAGAGAGCAATTCACGAAAAGGAGACGAAGATGGCATCCAACGCAACGCATGAACAGGCAAAATTACAGCTCGAACTCTACGATCTGCGCCGCGAAGCAAAGATGCGCGAGGCGCGCGACTGGTTTATCAAGAACTACTGGGTCGACTCGTTTGAGGACGCAATGAAGGTGGCGGCGCCGATGACCCAGAATGGCACGTACGTGATGATGGTGCTCAGTTACTGGGAGCAGGCCTGCTCGTTCCTGAACCACGGACTGCTGCATGAAGACCTGTTCTTCGAGAGCAACGGCGAATTCTTCGGGGTCTTCGAGCGAATCCGCGGGACGCTGCCACAGTCTCGTGAGATGTTCAAGTACAAGCAGTGGATGGAGAACCTGGAAAAGGCGGCGACGCGCTACGAGGCGTGGATGGAGAAGCGTTCGCCGGGCCACATCGCGGGTATGCGGGAGTGGATGAAGACGATGCGGCCAGGGGCGCAGAAAGCGGCTTAGGGGTAACAGGTGATCCCACTCATCGCAAAAGGCGCGGTGAGTGGGACGCCCTGCAGGACAACTTTAGAAGAGGAATTCATGGAATCGGTTACGGAAGCGGGCGTCGGCTCGACGAAGATGGTTTGGGCGGGACGGATTCTCAGTGCCTTGCCGGTGCTACTAATGATCGGCACGGGCTTGTATGGACTGCTGAAACCGGAAGCGATTGCCCCGCAGTTTGCTCATTATGGTTATCCCGACGGATCGCTGGCGCGCATCGTCATAGTCGAGATCGCGTGCGCGATTCTCTACGCAATACCGCGAACCTCGCCAGTGGGGGCGATCTTGCTGACGGGTTATCTGGGCGGAGCGACGGCAACGCACGTGCACGCGGGCGAGCCATTTTTTATCCCGATTATCGTGGGGATTGTGGTGTGGCTCGGGCTTTGCCTGCGGGATGGGCGGGTGCAGTCGCTTATTCCACTGAGAAAGTAAGTACTGCAAACAAAACTTGAGTGGCGATGGGGTGCATATGAGCGGAGTGCGCGTTTTGGTGGGGACGCGTAAGGGCGGGTTTGTATTGACATCGGATGGGAAGCGCGATAAGTGGGACGTGAGCGGGCCGCATTTTGCGGGGTGGGAGATTTATCACATGAAGGGCTCGCCAGCGGATCCGAACCGGATTTATGTCTCGCAATCGACCGGATGGCATGGGCAGGTCATTCAGCGATCGGATGATGGCGGCAAGACGTGGCATCAGCCGGGGACGTCTGTGGGAGAAGCGCCGGCTGGCGGGGATTTTGCGAAGGCGGCGAGCAACAAGTTCGTTTATGACACTTCGGCGGAGACGGGCAAGCCGCTCACCACGCACCAGTCTTATGACGGGACGCAACATCCATGGGAGTTCAAGCGGGTGTGGCATCTGGAGCCATCGCTCACAGATCCGGACACGGTTTATGCGGGGGTCGAGGATGCGGCGTTGTTCCGGTCGACCGACGGGGGGCAGAACTGGCACGAACTGGCAGGGCTGCGCGGACACGGGACGGGCCCGAAGTGGCAGCCGGGCGCGGGCGGAATGTGCCTGCATACGATCATCCTTGATCCGAAGAATCCGGGGCGCATATTTATTGCGATCTCGGCGGCGGGGGCGTTTCGAACCGACGATGGCGGCGCGACCTGGAAGCCCATTAATAAAGGACTGTACTCGCAGTACATTCCGGATCCTCGGGCGGAGGTGGGGCACTGCGTGCACCATGTGGCGATGCATCCTTCGCGGCCGGGCGTGTTGTTTATGCAGAAGCACTGGGACGTGATGCGCTCGGATGACGCGGGGGACTCGTGGCGCGAGGTGAGCGGGAACCTGCCTACCGACTTTGGATTTGTGATCGACGTGCATGCGCACGAGCCGGAGACGATTTACGTGGTCCCGATCAAAAGCGACGCGGAGCATTTTGTGCATGAGGGCAAACTGCGCGTTTATCGGAGTCGGGCGGGCGGGGATGAGTGGGAATCGCTGACTCGGGGTCTGCCGCAGAGCAATTGCTATGTGAACGTACTGCGCGATGCTATGGCGGTCGATCGGCTGGATAAATGCGGGATTTATTTCGGGACTACGGGCGGGCAGGTGTATGCGTCAGCAGATGCGGGAGACAGTTGGAATCCAATTGTGCGGGATCTGCCGGCGGTGCTGAGCGTGGAAGTGCAGACGGTGTGAGCGGCGGCCGGTGGTCAGTGTCCAGTTAAATTACTGCGCCTGGGCAAATTCTGATCACATGACGAGAAAAACATTTTAACCACAGAGAACACAGAGGGGCACGGAGGAACTATGAAGATTACGCCGTTTTTGTGGTTTGATGGGCGGGCGGAAGAGGCGATGAATTTCTATGCTTCGATTTTCAAGGACGCCAAAGTGCTGAACGTCAGCCGGAAGGATGGAAAATTGTTTGTGGCGACGTTTGAGCTGCTGGGACAGCGGTTCATGGCATTGAATGCCGAGCCATTGTTCAAATTCACCGAAGCGGTATCGTTTTTCGTGAACTGCGAGACGCAGCAAGAGGTTGATGAATTGTGGGAGAAGCTGTCGGCGGGCGGCGAGCCCGGGAGATGCGGCTGGCTAAAGGATAAGTTTGGCCTATCGTGGCAGATTATTCCTTCAGCGCTGATGCGGCTGATGGGCGATCCGGACCCTGCGAAGTCGAAAGCCGTTTTCAACGCGATGATGACGATGAACAAAATTGTCATTGCAGATCTGCAGAAGGCCTACGACGGCAGGGCGGCGTAGGGCGGAGATCGCGCCGGCCAAGGCCTCCCAGGTTAGCTCCCAAAACATGCGCGCGAACCTGGGCGCTGCTTGAAGGGAAACCGACAGCGATCGTGACGGACAGGATCGGCTGCAAAGCGAGGACCAGGACTCATGCGCAGATTAGTCGTTTTCAATAACGTGACGCTGGACGGATACTTTGTCGACAGCCACGGCGATATGAGCTGGGCCCACAAGGGCCGGGAGGATGCGGAGTGGACAGAGTTTACCGATCAGAATGCCACGAGCGGCGGGGGTTTTTTGTTTGGCCGGGTTACATATGAGCTGATGAAAAGCTTCTGGACGACGCAGCAGGCGGCGCAGATGTTTCCCGTGGTGGCGGAGCGGATGAACAATCTGCCGAAGGTAGTGTTTTCGCGGACGCTCGATTCTGTTTCATGGGAGAACACGACACTGGCAAAGGGCGAGTTGGCGGCGGAAGTACGGAGGATCAAGCAGGAGCCGGGCGCGGATCTGGTGATTCTTGGAAGCGGCAGCATCGTGGCGCAATTGGCGCAAGAAGGATTGATTGACGAGTTCCAGATCGCGCTGATCCCGGTGGCCTTGGGTAAGGGGCGGACGATGTTCGAAGGCATGCGAGAGAAACTCGCGTTGCGGCTGGTGAAATCACGGGTGTTCGGCAATGGAGCCGTATTTTTGTCGTATGAGCCGGAGTAAAATGAATTATTTTGATACGCCTCCCGTTGGCCGGGAGAACAATCTATACGCGGCTGACGTACGTAGCGATGAGAAAAATCTTCTTCAATTCCCGGGGGCTGCGTGCCGGGTGGCGGCTGCTGATCTTTATTGCCTTGTTCGCCGGTATACGATTTGCTGCCAACTGGGGTATTTCCGAGGTTTACCATCCCCAAGACGTTGCTTTCCTTGATCCGCTGGCGCTGGGCGCCATCGAGTTGCTGACGCTCATCGAAGTAGTCATAGCAACCTGGGTGATGTCGCGAATCGAACGGCGAAGATTCGCCGACTATGGCATTCCCGTGCGCAACGCCTTCGGGCGCGAATTCTGGGTAGGAATTGGCTGGGGCCTGGTTATCCCTTCCTTAATCATAGGCATGATTGCGGCCTTCGGCGGGTATCGCATCGTGGGGCTTGCGATCCACGGCGGCCAGCTGGCCTACTTCCTGGCGCTTTGGATTATCGCCAACCTGTTTATCGGGTTCTCTGAAGAGATTCTGTTCCGCGCTTACCTGTTGGTGACGCTTGCCGAAGGCATTGGTTACTGGGCGGCCAGCATCGTCATCTCCATCGGCTTCGGCGCGCTGCATTATTTCCTGAAGCCGCACGAGCGCTGGGAAGACTTCGCCATGACCGGCTTGTTCAGCCTGTTCGTGTGTCTGACTCTCCTGCGCACAGGTTCGTTGGCTTTTGCCATCGGGTTCCATGCCGCATTCGATTTCGGAAACATATTTTTCTGGTCGGGACGAAATGGCGGTGAGTTTGCCGTCGGCCACCTGTTCGAAACCCAGTGGCCAGGCGCGCAATGGCTGACCGGGGGGTTGCTCGGCCCGGAAGCGAGCTGGATGGTGTTTCCCGTAACCGCGCTGATGTTTTTGGTTTTTGACCGGCTGTACCGGGAGAGGAAATTCCCTGCTGCGGGTGGCGCTGTTCCGCTGAGCTGAAACGCTGGCACCCACCGATTGTCGAAGGATTTCCAAGGTGAGTCGATTATGATTCGGGTCGTATTGCCCCACCATCTACGGACGCTGGCGCACGTTGGGACTGAGGTGCAGCTCGAGGTTGAAGGATCGGCTACGCTGCCGGCCGTGCTGGATGCGTTGGAGCAGCGGTATCCGATGCTTCGGGGGACGATTCGGGATCAGGTAACGAAGGAGCGGCGTCCCTTCTTGCGGTTTTTTGCCTGCGAGCAGGATCTTTCGCATCAGTCGCCGGATGAGGCGCTACCAGAGGCAGTGGCTTCGGGCCGGGAACCGCTGGTGGTGCTGGGGGCGATTGCCGGGGGTTAGGCGGTGCCTCGCCCGCCGGACAGCCGGGGCGGCTGTCCGTACGTGAGGTGGCTGGAACTTAATGGGGCCGGGGACCATCTAACTACTAAAGCGGACGGACGCGGCGCGCGCGACGGCACAGATCAGAGCACAGCGAATACGGCTTCGCGGGGCAGGAACGCCCGCGCCACACGAGCTGATTCGTGTGCTATAATTTTTAGGTTTGTGCGCTCTCTGCGCAGCTCCGTAATAAATCCCACCGCTGGAATGGTTTGGCGTCCCGAACCGCGGCGTCACTGGTGAGCTTCGGCTCGGCAGGATGAGGGCGACGGGCGTCCCGAGGAAAATCTGAGTTGGCACTTGACGATAAGTTCGACGACATAAAAAAGCTGATCGACGCGGGTAAGGAGAAGGGCTATCTGACCTATGACCAGGTCAACGACCTCATCCCACAGGATGTACATTCTCCCGAAGACCTGGAAGATCTGCTGACCACGATCGGAACGCAAGGTATTGACGTGCTCGAAGGCGGCAAGATGCCTTCGACCGATCTGGAAAAAAAATTCGAGGAAGTTGATGATGCGTCGGAGGACGTCGAACTCGACCTAACTCCCGGCGCGCTGGAAAAAACCAATGATCCCGTCCGCATGTATCTGCGCGAGATGGGAACCGTGCCGCTGCTGACGCGCGAAGGCGAAGTCGAAATCGCCAAGCGCATCGAGCGGGGGCAAAACCGTGTCCTGAAGGCGCTTTCGCGCTCTCCCATCGTGATTCGTGAACTCCTCGCCCTGGGCGAGGACCTCGAGAAAGGCGTCCGCTCCATCAAAGAGCTGGTCACCTTCGATGAAGAGGAAATCACCGAGGAGATTGTCGACAACCGGCTGAAAGAGTTTCTTGGCAAAATCGGCGCGCTCGAAAAGATGTACAAGAAGGTTGCGCCGCTGCAGGAAAAGTTCGCCGATGTGAACGCCAAGAAGCGGCCCAGGGATCACCGGCGCTACCGCATCAACCTGGCGCGGGCGATTGTGCGCACGTCGAAGGCGGTGCGCCATCTCGCCTTCACCAATAACGAGCGCAAACGGCTGATTGAGCGGGTGAACCGCACGGTCGACGGGATGCGTTCGCTTGACCGGCAGATCCAGAACCTGGAGAAGCGGGCCGAGTCGACGCGCAGCGAAGAACAGAAGAAGGAATACAAGAAGCAGGCGCGGGCGGTTCGCGGCGAACTCGAGAAGCTGGAAGTGGAAGCGGGCTTGTTGTTCCAGGAGCTCAAGCGCACACAGCGCGAGATCATCCAGGGCGACATGGACGCCGAGCAAGCGAAGCGCGAGCTGATTGAGGCGAACCTGCGGCTCGTCGTTTCAATTGCTAAAAAATATACCAACCGCGGCTTGCAGTTCCTCGACCTAATTCAGGAAGGCAACATCGGCCTGATGAAGGCCGTGGATAAGTTTGAATACCGGCGCGGGTATAAGTTTTCGACTTATGCCACCTGGTGGATTCGGCAGGCGATAACGCGCGCGATTGCCGATCAGGCGCGCACGATTCGTATTCCGGTGCACATGATCGAAACGATCAACAAGTTGATCCGCACTTCGCGGCAGTTGGTGCAGGAACTGGGACGCGAGCCGACGTCGGAGGAAATCGCCAAGCGAATGGATATTCCGGTCGCGAAGGTGCGGAAGGTGCTGAAGATTGCACAAGAGCCGATCTCGCTCGAAACGCCGATTGGCGAAGAGGAAGATTCGCATCTGGGCGATTTCATCGAAGACCGCGCAGTGGTTTCACCGGCCGAAGCGGTGATCAACGTCAACCTCAAGGACCAGACGGGACAGGTGCTGAGGACGCTGACTCCGCGCGAAGAGAAAGTAATCAAGATGCGCTTTGGCCTCGAGGATGGCTCGGAGCATACGCTGGAAGAAGTAGGCCAGTCGTTCGCAGTGACGCGCGAGCGTATTCGGCAAATTGAGGCGAAGGCGCTGAGAAAGCTACGGCATCCGTCACGGTCGCGCAAGCTGCGGGCGTTTATGGATGGTGTTAGGGACTAGGTTAGAGGTTAGAGGTTAAGCGGTTGTTAGATTGCAGAGGTTGGGGCGCGAGAAATCGCGCCCTTTTTCTTGGCTCCGCGCGGACTTACCCGCGCCGAAACGGGTTCCTTACCCTCACGCTCCCATATAGCCGTCCATGCTCGAAATCTTCGGACATAATCTCCTCCAATCCGAAGTGCTCTGCATGTGCCCAGAGGTGGGCGTCGAACCAGGAGAGCCGAAAAGCCGCCGCGGCTAAGAGCGCTAAGTGAACCACCGCTGCGTTCGGGTAAAGAATGGGGAACTGCTCCATGAGTTCTTCCACTTCGTGGCGCGCTTCGTCCAGGGAGAGCAGGGGATCAGAGCCAACTCTTGTGCGTGTCGTCGCAGATACAAACTCAATCAGCGCTTGGTGCGGAATTCGGGCGGATTGATCTCCGAGTCCCCGATGCAGAACATCACGAGCAATTCGCTGCTTCTCCGGAAAGCGGGCATCAAAACGGTAGACAAGCACATTTGTATCAACGAGGAAGGCCACGATCGTAGAGGTCCTCTCTCGTCCAGCCCCGGTTTGAGGGCTGGGCTCCGTGTGCATGCTTTTTGCGGAAGGCTGCGTTTCGCTTTTCCTGGCGGGCTGTCGCCTCTTCGAAAAGCCGGAGCCGTTGCTGGAGCGAGGCAACGTTGGCTCCCGAGGATTTTGACCGCGACCGCTTCACCACTCGCATCGCCTCTCCTGCCGGCAGCCAGTCCAGTTCATCTCCGGGACGAATTTCATACTGGTCGGCGATCGCCTTGGGGAGAGTGAGCTGGAGCTTGCTGGTGACTTTGGCCATGTCAGTAGTATAACAAGGATTTTGGCCTTGTTCAATCCTTGTTTAGATGTTCGAAATATTGATGAATCGGCCCTTCAGCCGCGACAGCGGAGACTATTTCTTGAACTGCGGTATGGCGGCCTGAAACGAAACTGGCCCGATGCGGCCGCCTGGCGTTTCATCTCGCGTTATTTAGTAAGTTCCGATGCCGTTGGCGGTTCGGATCTTGAACCAATCGTAGGCCGCGGGTTTGATTTTGTTGGGGCGGCAGATCACATCGAAGCGTACTCTCATGAGCGTCTGCTGAACGCGCGAGATGACCTCGTTGTTTTCCTGCGCACTGCGATTCTCGACGCGCTGCGACCAGCGCTCGGTGGTCATGCGCTCATTCATTTTGGAGGCAGAGTCAGGATCGTACGTGTAGTTATTGGGGTAAGCGTTGCGGTCCTGGGCGGCTTCCATGCGCAGCTGATTATGCTTCCGCATGCGCACGTTGGCATCGATGGCGGTGGAGAGCACCTCCGTTTGCTCGTCGAACCATTCATGCACGGCGTCTTCGGTTTCTTCGGGGCTATGGTTCGCGCGGTAGTCGTGGATGGCGGTCAGGATTTCCAAGGAATTCTCTGTGCCCTGCAGGACGATGGAGGGGAAGGGACTTTTACGAATCGACGTGCCGTCATCGGAAAAAACATACTTGGCTTTCGCTGCGCCATCTTTCTTGTCAGCCGAATTTTTCTTGGCGACATCGCCCAGGGGCGGAGCGGAGCTGTCGGTGGACTGGCTCAAGGCTAGGCCCACGAATGGAATCAGGAGAATCAGCGCCAGAAGCGGCTTTCGCATAAGTCCTCTATATAAAATGGGGGACGGCCCATGATAACAAGACGGCTGGAGGGGTGCGGAGTTACCTCTGTGATAGGCCGAAGGTGCCTAAAGATTGGAAATCAAGGTGATCGCGATCACAAATGGCAGCGGCGAAGCACGTGCTCACAGCCTGTTAAAATCGATGTGTCCTCATGGAAGCCAGCCACATACGAAATTTCGCGATTATCGCGCATATTGACCACGGAAAATCCACGCTGGCCGACCGGCTGCTGGAGCTGACCGGGTCGCTCGCGATGCGCGAGATGCAGGAGCAGGTGCTCGACTCGATGGACCTGGAGCGCGAGCGTGGCATCACGATCAAAGCGCATGCCGTGCGCATGGTTTATCCGGCGCACGATGGCCAGACCTATCAGCTCAATTTGATTGATACGCCGGGGCACGTGGATTTTTCCTACGAGGTGTCGCGGTCGCTGGCCGCTTGCGAAGGGGCGCTCCTGATTGTGGACGCGTCGCAGGGCGTTGAAGCACAGACGCTGGCGAATTCTTATCTCGCGATCAATCACGGGCTCGAGATTATTCCGGTCATCAACAAGATCGATTTGCAGAGTGCCGACATCGAGCGGACGAAGGAAATGATCGAGGGCGCGGTCGGGCTCGATGCTACGGACGCGCTGCTCATCAGCGCCAAGACCGGGCAGGGTGTGCCGGACGTGCTGGAGGCGATTGTGAAGCGGATTCCGCCGCCGAAGGGCTCGCCGGAGCGGCATTTGCAGGCGCTGTTGTTTGATTCGTGGTTCGATCCGTATCGCGGCGTGGTGGTGCTGGCGCGCGTGTTTGAAGGCACCCTGCGCGTGGGGCAGAAGATTCGGCTGTGGTCGAATGGGCGCGTGTTCCAGGTGGAAGCGCTCGGCGTGCTGACTCCGAAGCCGGTGGCGATCGACGAGCTGGTCGCGGGCGAAGTTGGATTCATCATTGCGAATATCAAGAGCGTGGCCGACACCAAGATCGGCGACACGATTACCGATGATGACCGGCCGGCGATTGAGCCGCTACCGGGCTTTGAAGAGATCAAGCCGATGGTGTTCGCCGGGCTCTATACGGTGGACGCACACGAGCACACGGCGCTGCGCGAGGCGCTCGAGAAGCTGAAGCTCAATGACTCGTCATTTTTCTTCGAGCCGGAAAGTTCGGTAGCGCTCGGATTCGGCTTCCGGTGCGGGTTTCTGGGCCTGCTGCACATGGAGATCATTCAGGAGCGGCTGGAGCGCGAGTACAACCTGGACCTTATTACTACGGCGCCGGGCGTGCGGTATTTGATTCATAAGACGGATGGCGCAGTGATTGAAGTGGATAATCCTTCGCGCTGGCCGGATACGAGCGAGATTGCGAAGGTGGAAGAGCCGGTGATTCTGGCCGTCATTCTGACGAACGAGGAATATGTTGGCGGGATTTTGAAGCTCGTCGAAGAAAAGCGCGGCAAGCAGAAGAGCTTTGAATATGTGAGCGCGTCGCGGGTGATGCTGCAGTATGAACTGCCACTGAATGAGATCGTGCTGGATTTCTACGACCGGTTGAAGTCCGTTTCTCGCGGTTATGCTTCGCTCGACTATCACTTGTCGGGGACATGGGACTCGCCGATGGCGAAGCTCGACATTATGGTGGCTGGCGAGCCGGTGGATGCGCTTTCGACAATCATTCATCGCGACTTCGCGTATGAACGCGGGCGGGCTTTGGCGACAAAGATGAAGGAGCTGATCCCGCGGCAGATGTTTGAAGTGGCAATTCAGGCGGCGATTGGGGCAAAGATCATCGCGCGCGAGACGGTGCCGGCAATGCGCAAGAACGTGCTCGCGAAATGCTACGGCGGCGACATCACGCGCAAACGCAAGCTCCTCGAAAAGCAAAAAGAAGGCAAGAAGCGGATGAAGCGTATCGGGCGCGTGGATATTCCGCAGGAAGCGTTTTTGGCGGTGCTGAAGGTGGGGGAAGGCAGTAGCTAGGGCACGTTAGAGGCTAAAGGTCAGATTGCAGAGGTAGAAGCTGTTGTGGCCACTGGCTGGGGGACTATTCCATGTCGAAGATAAGAGCAGGAATCCTGATGCTCGCGTGTTGCACGGCTGTTGCGTTTGCCCAGTACACGAGCACCGATCTCCCGAAACAGCAGGCGTCGCCGCTGGTCGCGAAGCCTCTCAAGGTTCGCGTTGCCGGCGGAGTGATGCTAGGGCTGATCCAGAAGAAGACGATGCCGGTGTACCCCGATGCGGCGATGCTGAAGGGAATTCAGGGCGATGTGCTGTTCAACGTCGCAATTGACGACACAGGGAAGCCTGTACTCGCAGTGCCGGTTGAAGGAGATCCGCTGCTGGTAGCGGCCGGCGTAGAGGCGCTTAAAGACACTCGCTTCCGTCCCTACCAGCTGAACGGAACCCCGGTTAACGTCGAGACGCAACTGGGTTTCAGCTTTTCGGCCGAGAAGAAAGGCGCGGAGACGGAAGGAAAAGTTGAGTGCATCACTTCGCTTCCGAATCAGCCGCCGTTTCGTACTGCGGCTGAAACGGACTCCGGGGTATTGATATTACAGCCGCGCAAGATTTCCGGGAGCGATCCGAAATTGCCGTCTGAATTGGAAGGTAAGTCAGGGTCCGTCTATTTGACCATTAGCGTAGGCCCAGACGGCAAAGTTCAAGATGTGAAAGTCATAAGCGGCGATCAACCCTTCGTTGGTCCCGTCGTCGACGCTGCAAAACAGGGAGTTTATGAGCCTCGGATGGTTGATGGGAAACCGTCTGCTGCAACGATTGAAGCCAGCTACCACTTTGGGCCGCGACGTTGAAGGAAATTCCGAAAGGGCTTTAGGGTCTTGTGACGACTTCGTTGGGGCCGCTAGGCACAACGAAGTTGACACCATTTTCGCGGTTGGCTGCGACGGTGGCCTGGATATCGAGGGCAGAAACCTCGATGCTTCTCATACCGTATCCGGGCTGGGCGTTGTTTACACTGTGCGTGTAGAGGACGCGGCCAACGATGGCGTAGTCGGGAATTTGTTCGCGATGGCCGTCGCGGTAAATGAGGACAGTGGGCGCGAGCGAGGCGGAAGAGACTGCCTCCGTTTGCCGAGCTGAGGATCGCGTCGGATCGGATGATGCCCTCGGTTCACGTACCGGCACCGCGGGCGTCTCTCCGGTCTCCGGCCGTCGCACGCTTCCTCCATAGCGAACGTAGTGGTCCCCTTCGAGTTCAATCAGCAGCGGCGAGGCCTTGGGTTGCGGCGGAATGTCGGCGGCGATCGGCGGCGGCATCATGACGAACTGCGGGGCGGACTCGGGTGCCTGCTGCTCGGAGGAGTAATCGCCGTAGAAATAATTGTCGCCGAGAAAGTATCCGAGGGGGACGCCAACACGGCGATGGTTGAAAGAGGATGCTCCGTGGCGCGCCCAACCATAGCCGGGCGCTGGCCTCGCGGCTCCTCGCATTTGTGCCACACCGGCGGGAACTGAGGCTGGCACAAGCGCGAGCGCTGCCGCGAGAAAGAGAATGAGTCTGGTTGCCATCGGGCCCCATTTGCGATTTTACGCCCATTATTGACGGAGCAAACCGCCTCCAAGAAGCCGATATCGGCCCGACAAGTTGGCCTGCGCACTCGGCTGGTGGCGCGCAAATCCTTGGGGAAGTTTGGGGTACAGGGTTCGCGGTATGTGCAAATCTCACATTTCGTGACGAAAGTGCTGATTTGACGAGGGATCGGCACAATGACCGTCACAAGCCGTTAACCAACTTAGAAACATAGCCTTAGGCTGAATAGGGCCATGCTTCTGAATGGCATTTTGTGACTGCTGGATGTTTGGCTTGGGCGGGCGGTCCACTCATCCACAATGTTTTCCACAGGGCGAAGGAGGCTGCCTTTGCTGCAGATGGGACATGACATTAGGGGCTAAAGCCCCGTTTCAATAACTCTGTTTCGGTGCGGTTGAAGCCAGGCCCTGTCAAGGCTCTAACCGTTCAAATTTCTGACTATCTTGCGCGGATTTGAAGGATGTGCGACAAGGGCAAAGAGTGGGATGGACGCCGCGTTTTCATCTCTCCTCTGGAGCTTTTTTCGCGAGCGTAGGCTTCAATCTCATAAGGTCTTTGACCGTGGTCAGCATTTTATTCGTTCCGAATTGTTGTTCCAGACGCGGCGCCATCCGTTCTGCCAGCGGCGCCTGTGTGTAGGCCTCGCAAAAATCGCGGTACATAAACGGCATCCGATTCATGTCCATTTGATTGAGCGCTTGCAGACCACCGATTCTGCGGAGGGCATATTCGACGCGCGCTTCGAGTGGAGGTGGCAGAATTTCTTTTCCTCCGGAGCGAATTGGCAACAGGTCCGCTCCCCACTTGCGAAGATAGTCGTTCACGTAGGCCCAAGCGGCATCGGCTTCGACCTTTGCTTCATCGGCGGAGTTCGCACCCGCAAAATTCCGTAACTCAGCTAACTTAGGGAACCAAGTCAACTGGCGTAACGCTCGCTGAAATGAGACCCGAAGTTTGTCCTGGGAAATATCAGCCAAGCCACGAACATAAATTTCAGAGCGCTCGTCCGTTAGGGGCTCGGCAAATGCCTCAGCCAGCATTGTAAGTTGATCGGAAATCCAGCTAAGGACTTCCAAGGATATCCCGGAATCTTTGCTTGACCCGGGCATTGACTTCAAGGTTATCGAGCTTTCTTTGTTCCGCTCTATTGAGTCTGCCATTTTGCCCCCTACTTTGACGCCAAGGTGCGTCCAAGAAATAAAAGTGATTAACGCGAACACCACGGTCGCGATCACGGATAGCAGCCTCAGCGATTACTTTCGCAGCATCCTGAAACGATCGACCACTATACTCACTCTCGGTCACCAGGGCAGCTTCAATCGCTTGCTCCGTTGTTCTCCGATTGCTATCAGTGACAGGAAGCTTCAGGATAGGGAGCTTTAGGAAGTTGACGATGAAGCGCATTGATTCCTTAAGGTCAGGGGAGATTCCGTTCTCTTGTTTAAAAGTCTTGTTCTCTAAGTCTTGTTCTTCCTTATATGCGGCGTCACGAATGTCGCGGGAGTGCGACTTGGCTGTCGTGGTCTGTGACGTGGATGTCGTGGGGAACGACACAGGAGACGCGGGAAACGACGCGGACGTCGCGTGATGCGACGTGGATGACGCGATGGACGACATCGAAGCCGCGTCTTCTTCCGCTCCTATGTTCTCGTCAATGAATTCATGATCCAGAATCTGATCGAAGAGCGGGATGACACTTAAGGTCCTGGGACGCGTAGGTACGGGAACGAGGAAGTACGTTGTCATGTTCGAGGACCGGATGATGCGGATGAGATTCAAACTCTCAAGCTTTTTGAGTGCACGCTGCACGGTGCGCTGCTCCACACCGAGGAGTTCCGCCACTTTGGCAGTGCCGATCCAAGTAGAACGAGTTTCGCAATTCGCATGCCGTGCCAATGCGTGATAGACCGCTATTCCGGTCGTTCCCACCTCCCGGGCGTAGTGATCGATAAAACTATTTTCTGTAATGTAGAAATTGGCCCTTCGACCGCTGCGGACTGCTTCTCTCATTTACGTAGGAGCCCCTTGTTGCAATATCAAGAATGCCGTGTTCAATTTTGCTCTTGTTTGTTGCTCGCGTGAGTGCGGTGCAACGGTTTTTCTGTGTACATCTTGTGGAGGTGTGGTCCTGCTTGTGGAGAACGCCGGAAAAGAAGTTCTTCTCCGTTCCAATCCTGTTCACCGCCGAGATGCAGAGTGCACCGAGAAAATCTTTTCGAAGAATAAATCGAGAAACAAATCGACAATCGACTGCATACAGCAGCGGGCAATCCAGTCGCTGCAGTATCCAAACACTGAGGCGGGACTGGTACTCGCTCTTCTTGACGGGCCACTCCGCTCCATAAAGAGCTTGCAGACATCGCGCTACTCACCAGGTTCGCTGTTGCCGCTGGCCAGATTGGCAAAGCGCGTTGAATTGTGCAGAAACGCAAGATGGAATTTGCCGATGGGGCCGTTGCGCTGCTTGGCGACGATGATTTCGGCCCGGCCTTTGAGTTCGGGGTCGTCCTGCTTATAGATCTCCTCGCGGAAGATGAACATGACCAGGTCGGCGTCCTGCTCAATGGAGCCGGATTCGCGGAGGTCGCTGAGCTGCGGGCGATGGTCGCCGCCACGGCTCTCCGGAGCGCGGCTGAGCTGCGAAAGGGCGACGACCGGAACTTCGAGCTCCTTGGCGAGGGCTTTTAGGCCGCGCGAGATCGCCGAAACTTCCTGCGTGCGGTTTTCGAAACGCTTGCTGCCTCCGGACATGAGCTGGAGATAATCGACGACGATGAGATCGAGGCGGCCTTGAGCTTGCTTGAGGCGGCGAGCCTTGGCGCGCATTTCAGTGAGGCCGATGCCGGCCGTGTCGTCGATGAAGAGTTGCGCTTCGGCGAGTTCGGCCGCGGCGCGCATCAGTTTTTCTTTATCTTCCTTCCAAAGCGACCCGGTGCGGAGTTTGTGTGCATCGATGATGGCGCGCGAGCTGAGCAGGCGGTGGAGCAGAGCTTCGCTCGACATTTCGAGCGAGAAGATGCCCACGGTTTTTCCGTCGTCGATGGCGGCGTTTTCGGCGATGTTCATCGCGAACGAAGTTTTGCCCATCGAGGGGCGCGCGGCAAGGATTACGAGATCGGACTTCTGCAGGCCGCTGGTCATCTCGTCCAAATCGTCGTAGTGGGTGGCGAGGCCGGTGATGCGCTGGCCGCGCTGCATAAAAGCGTCAATGCCGCCGGAGGTGCGGATGGTCTCGTTGATCCGCGTGAAACCTTTGCCGATGCGCTTTTCCGAGAGCGCGAAGACGGCGGCTTCGGCGTCGTTCAGGATTTCGTCAGCCGGGTCGGATTGCTCGCTGGCCTTGGCGATGGCGTTGTTGGCGGCTGTAATCAGGCCGCGCAGCATGGCTTTGTCTCGGACGATGTGGACGTAGTGTTCGATCGAGGGGCGGTCCGGTACTCCATCGAGGAGGCTGGACACATATCCGACATCGCCGATGGCTTGTAGATCTTTCTTGCGGTCGAGCTCCTCGATGAGCGTGATGATGTCGATGGGGCGCGAATGCTCGGCGAGCTCCAGCATGCGCGAGTAAATGCGGCGATGGGAGTCGAGCGAGAAATCTTCGGGGCGGAGGTGCTCAGAGGCGTCGTTGAAGGCGCGATTGTCCAGCAGGATGGCGCCGAGGATGGAGCGCTCGGCTTCGACATTCGCCGGCATGCGCCCGATAGTGGATTCGATGGTGGCCACGATGTTTAAGTGAGTGTGATGCATCGTAATTTGTCCTGGCCTGTGGACGTATGCGCGTCGAGTCGGAAAACGCGTCCGAAATTAAATTTCTTTTTCGGACGTGGTGCGTTACCGGTTCACTCAACTCTGCTCTCCCACCAGCGAAGTATGTCATAAGGGGAACAAAAAGCGAAGCTGATTTTTATGGATCGCGAAACGGACTTATAATGTTCGATCCCAACCATTGCACCGGAGGCGAGCAGGAGGTAGAGGTCGAGCGCATTAGAGTCGCACACAGGTTCGTTCGCCATATCCTTGCCAATATGTGATACTTCCCCGCATGCCAAAGCCCCCACATTTCATTCTTGTCGATCCAGTGACCTTGATCTGCCCACGTTGCGGTGCCAAACCGGGGATCGTGTGCGATATGTTGAAGGATCAGATTGAAATAGTCCACATCGAAAGGATCAAAGCGGCCGGGGCGGATGATGAAAAGAGAAGAAAGACCCACAAGGAGCGTCACCAGGGATAGCGGGCACTCTCGCTGGTTGGAGTTCTTCGCTTTGGAAGGGGCGCTCTGAAGTTATTCTTCCTCGTTCCACACATATAGGAAGTCGGCGTCACTCGCGGTGGCAACATTCCGCCCGCCTTTGTGAATGGCGCGATTCAGGGCCGAGCGCACATTCTCCTTGGTCTCTTCCAACTCTGCCAACGGCACCTTGAGCGCACTCCCCTTCGGCAACTGATCCAGGTCCGAGAGAATTCTGGTGACCACTTCCTTGTGCTTCCCATGTCGTCCTTGGGGAACATCGGCCTGCGCCATGGTTTTGAAATTTGTTTGCAGCTTGTCAGCTCGGGGAGTCATGAGCGTCTCCTTGCGACGTACAAACGTTAAATTAACGTGGCGCATCGTATCGTGTCAACACATGCAACTAACGCCGTCACACTCTGCAAGTAACAATACAGACCCGCTAAAGTTCGTCCCGTTTCCGCGATCTGGTGGCGCGGTAAGCAGACCTACAAGTCCTGTTAATAGAGCAACTTAAGGCGTTAGAGTAGGACAAGCCACGGTCCAAAAGATATGACCCGTAGCGCTTGCAGAGTGCTACGGTCAACGAGTGGGGAAAGATGAAACCAATGCATACTTCGAAAACGCATTTTGAGCAGATTCCGGTCGAGGTCGTGAAGAAGATTGCTAGGGAGCTTCCGCAGCAGGATCCGCGACAGGCAGACTGTGGAAAGGAATGGCGCGACCTGGCGGCTCAAGTTCAAACCGAGATCGACCCGGAAAAACTCACTGATCTGGTGCGGCAACTTATCGAAAGCTTGGACCAGGAAAATCGGCGAACCAGCAAAAGGATGCCACCAACGCAATAGCAGCCTTACGTCTCGCGTTCCTCGCTGGCCTTCGAGACCAGTCTTTAGACTAAAAAACAAATGCGGCTCGGGCCAGCCACCCGAGCCGCATTGTTGTCGCGGATGCTTCTGGCGGCCGTCTTCCGCCCGAAGCAGAAGACCATCGCCTGCTGGCGCTCCGAAGAACACCGTGCGGTGATGTCCGGCCTGAAGCTCGCGCTTCAAGCTTGCCGATTCAGCGCTTCAATCCCGCCCTTGGAAAGAGAGGATCTCGGAGGAGGCCGCAACGCCCGGGCACCAGCTCACTGGACATGAACCGGAATTCCCCCGGCGATTCCCCTCGAGAGAATCACCGGCAACGCTAAATCTGTCGGCAGCCGCGCAGAAACATACTCGCGATTGACTGTTAGCAATGTGCCGGAGCGCGGGGTGAACGCGCAATGGGAAACTGACGCGATTCTGTGCATAAGCTGTGGAGGCGGCGAAGTTCTTGTGGATGGCGCGAGGAAAAGCGGGGAAAATTCTAGTGGTTAGTGATTTGTGATTGGTGGGCTCGTTTGCGGTGGAGAACGATGTGGTGCTTGCGGTACGCGTCGTTTTCATGACAAATCACTAACCACCGACCACTGCCCACTGGGTTACACTACCCTGCAAATGATTGCCCACTTGCGCGGAACGCTCTTGGCGAAGCATCCGAATCAGGCGATCGTGGAAACGCATGGCGTGGGCTATGACGTGGTGATCACGGTGCCCACGTTTTCGGAAATGCCGGCGGCGGGCAGCGAAGTCGCACTCCACATTCACACGCATGTTCGGGAGGACGCGCTCAGCCTGTATGGTTTTTTGCGGCTGGGGGAAAAGCATCTTTTCGAAAAATTGCTGACTGTGAGCGGGATCGGGCCGAAGCTGGCGATTACGATTCTGAGCGGCATGCCGGCCGAAGAAATGGTTGCGGCGATTCGCGGGAGTGATGTCGCGCGGCTGACACGCATTCCGGGAATTGGGACGAAGACGGCGGAGCGCATGGTGCTGGAGTTGCGCGACAAGCTTCCGGCAGCGGCGGGAGCGGCGGACGCGAGCCCGGCGCAGGCGAGCCCAGTGGAAGAGGACGTGATTTCGGCGCTGGTGAACCTGGGGTATCAGCGGGCGTCGGCGGAAAAGGCGTTGCTCGCAGCGCGCAATGGCAAGGATGCCGTGACTAAGAATTTTGAGGCGTTGTTCCGCGACGCGCTCGGAATGCTGTCGAAATAATCAATATTTTGTTTTTGCAACACGTGCAGAAGGTCAAGGGCCCGAGGGGGGAGTTGTGCGCAAGCTGGTTCCGGTCATTCTCGTAATAGGGTGTTTCGTTGTGGTTTTGTTCACCAGGGGCCCGCGGCTGGTGGATGAGCGGGAAAACAAAGTGCGGGTGAGGCCGCCGTATCGAAGGCTGGTCTCGCAGCAGGCGAAGGAACTGCACGATACACTCACGATCGCCGATCTGCACGCCGACTCGCTTCTGTGGGGGCGCGATCTTCTGCGGCGCGCCTGGTATGGACACGTGGACATCCCGCGACTGGCCAACGGTAACATCGCGCTGCAGGTGTTCTCCTTACCTACCAAAACGCCGCACGGTTTGAACATCGAAAGCAATGACGACAAGAGCGACGATATTTTCTGGCTGGCGCTGGTGGAGCGCTGGCCGCCGCGGACGTGGAAAAGCCTGACGGCTCGAGCGGTGTATCAGGCCGAGCGGCTGCATTCTTTTGCCATCGCTTCGCGGGGCGGCTTCGCGTTGATCGAAACCTCCGCCGAGCTCGACTCGTACCTGGAACGGCGGAAGACGAATCGGCGGCTGACGGCAGGAATGCTCGCGATCGAGGGAGCGCACGCACTCGACGGCAAGCTGGAAAACCTGGATGTGCTGTACAGCGCAGGGTACCGCATGATGTCGCCCAGCCATTTTTTTGATACTGACATTGGCGGCTCGGCGGCGGGCGTGGGGAAGATCGGCCTGACCGACAAAGGACGCGAGTGGGTGCGGCAGATGGAGGCACGGCACATGATCATCGACCTGGCGCACGCTTCGCCGCAGACGATTGACGATGTGCTGGCGGTGGCCACGCGGCCGGTCGTGATCTCGCACACCGGGGTGAGGGGCACGTGCAACAACAACCGGAATCTTACCGACGAACAGATTCAGGCGGTGGCGGCGAAGGGCGGGTTGATCGGGATTGGCTACTGGGACACGGCCACCTGCGGCACGGATGCACGGGCGATCGTGCAGGCGATGCGCTATGTTTCGGACCGCGTCGGGGTTGACCATGTGGCGCTGGGTTCAGACTTCGATGGAGCGGTGACGGAGCCTTTCGATACGACCGGCGTTATCGAAATCACAGCCGCCATGCTGGATGCAGGCTACTCGGAAGAGGAGATTCGAAAGATTATGGGCGAGAACGCGGTGAATTTTCTGCGCAAGAATTTGCCGGAGCGCTAGAGGCGTATTTCACCGCCGAGACGCCGAGGACGCCGATTCGCTAGTTGCCTACGAAGCGGAGATAGAGATCGCGATCCTGGCGGCAGGTTTCGGCCATCTGTTTCACTCGTTGCCATGCTTCCAGCTGCGAGTCATCGCGGACGCGTTCCCGGACGCGCTCCCATTCCTTGAGGAAGGCTTCCATTTGCAGGTGATTGAAGACGGTTTTGCCAAAGGGATCGACGCCGCTCAGCAGCACAAAGTTCGGGTCGCTTGGCGCTGGAACAACTCCATTCAAAATGACCCATTCGCTGCGCTCGCCCAGGTCGTCTTCCAGTTTGATCACTAAAGACATCGGAGATCCCTCGAAATTTGTGCTGGCGGAAATGTAACAGCCTTGGCGAGTGATTTCAAAGGCGGGGCGGGTGTCGAAAGTAATCCTGAGGAATGACGGGTGGTACGGACCTCCGCACCGCGCGGGCGGGGAGTCCGCGGAACCGCTGACAGGGTGCCGGTGCTACTCTTCAAGCCATGAAGGTGTGGGTTCCGTGCTGGAAGTGGTATTGGACGATCTTGGCGGCCAGGGCTGGACTAACCTGCATGCCTTCGGCCCCGACCGAGCGCACGACTTCTCCGCGGCAAACGACTTCGGTCGAGGCGAGTCCGGCAATTTCAGGCGGCAGCACCAGGCTAATCTCGAGTTGTACGGTCGGCTGCAGCAGTTCCTGCGCCCGGAACAGCAGGCCGGAGCGGCTGATGTTTTCCGTGGTGCCGGGCCGCCAATTTGCTTCGCCGAGCGGGCGATAGCGGAGCGGCAGTTGCAGCTTGAAGCGGCGCGCGCGATACGGCGGCGCTTTCTTTTGTCCAGCGACACTGAGTTTGGCGGCGGATATCGCGGCCCCGTGAGGCATGGCTTCGGAGTCGAGCAACTCACGCACTTTTTCCTTCAAGGTGGGAAGCGTAAACGGCTTTTGCAGGAGATTGACGCCGGCGTCGAGCAGGCCATCATGTCCAATTACATTCTCGGTGTAGCCAGACATGAAGAGCACGCGCACATCGGGGCGCTGCGCAACGATTTTCTCGGCCATCTCACGCCCATTCATCCCGGGCATAACTACATCGGTGAGCAGAAGATGGATTGCACCCTTGTGGCCATTGGCAATTTGTAAGGCGGCGGCGCCATCGGCGGCTTCGAGAATCCGGTAGCCTTGCGTCTCCAGATACTGCCGCGCCAGCTGCCGAAGATTGTTTTCGTCTTCAACGAGCAGGATCGTTTCCTGGCCATGATCGGGGCGCGGCAAGCCAACTGTTTCCTGAGCGGCCACGATGTCTTCGCGCCCATCGATGCGGGGGAAATAGGCGCGGAAAGCGGTTCCGCGGTCGGGTTGGCTGTCGACGAAAATGAAGGCGCCGCTCTGCTTGACGATCCCGTAAACGGTGGAAAGGCCAAGTCCGGTGCCCTTGGTGCCCTTGGTCGTAAAAAACGGCTCGAAAATGCGAGACTGCGTTTCGCTGTCCATGCCGACACCGGTATCGCTGATGGAGAGCATGACGTACTCCCCGGCGACGATCGGCGCATGGGTGCGGGCAAAATCTTCATTCAGTGAGACGTTGGCCGTTTCAATGGTGAGCTTGCCACCCTGCGGCATGGCATCGCGCGCATTCACCGCCAGGTTCATGATGACCTGGTCAATCTGGCCGGGATCGGCCCGGACGGCACCGAGCGTCGGACCGGGGACCATCACGAGATCGATATCCTCGCCGATCATGCGGGTCAGCATTTTCAGGTTTTCGGTGACGACTTCATTCAGATCGAGCACTTTGGGCGCGAGCATCTGCTTGCGGCTGAAAGCGAGGAGCTGGCGGGTGAGCGAAGTGGCGCGCTGGGTCGCGTTGGAAATCTCCTCGGCAGGACCACGGAGCTGCGGGTCGGGGCCAATGCGCTCCAGCAGAAACTCGGAGTAACCGGAGATCACCATCAGGAGATTATTAAAGTCGTGCGCGATGCCGCCGGCCAGGCGTCCGACTGCTTCCATCTTTTGCGCCTGCCGAAGCTGTAATTCGAGGGTCCGCGTCTCGGTAATGTCTTCCATGAAAATTTCGAAGCTGCTGTCTTTGCCGTTCGGAATCACGCGGCCGGAAATGCGCACAACGATCGGAGAGCCGCCTTTGCGCACACACTCCACGATGAGGTCGTCGAATTCCTTTTGCGCCTGAAAATAGTCGGCGGTCTGAAACCATTGCTGGGCGTCAGCGTAGAGGCTGCCGAGGTGGCGGCCGGTCAGATCGCGGGGGTCGGTGTATCCGAACATGGCGACCAGAGCGGGATTTGCGTCGCGGAGAATTCCGAGCGCATCGCAACGGCAGATGCCGTAGGGCGCATTCATCACCAGGGAGCGGAAGTTGGTTTCGGAACGGCGCAGACTATCCTGGGTGGCGCGCAGCGCGGCGTTAAACCAGCAGATGAGCAGCGCCACCGCGAAAAACAGGGCGAGGTGGGCAATCGCCCTGCGATACTCCGCCGGCGTGTGGCCGCCGGCGAGCGAGTAATAAGCGCCGACGGTGAGGGCGAACGAGGTGGCGGCCAGGCCGGGCTTCCATCCGCCGTACCAGGCGCTCACCATGACGGCAACCGCGAATACCACAAGCCGGCTCTCGGCTGGATCGGAGAAGAATAAAGTTGGGATCAGAGCCAGCACCGCGCTGAGCAGGGCGACTCCGTAGCGCAGGGCGGGAGCCCGTGCGGGCGTGAAGGCGAAAATGCGGATGAGGGGGAGTTTCATTCGCATACCTAGATGCTATGCGCGCATCGAGTGCGCAGCGAGTTACGCTGGTACACCGTATTCTCCTTGGCGGTACAGTGGCCAGAAGTACATCAGTGGTCCAGCTCAGACGAAGGCGTGGAAGTGAAAACCCTTGCCCACAGCGTAGTCTGAGTCGTGGTGTTCGTAAAGACTCGAACCGGAAAACTGGCGGCAAGGGAACAAAGACTTGCAACATGGGCCGGCGAACGACGAAACTAGCGGGGCAGCGGAGACGTTGGCCTGATCATCGTGGCTTGATGAACCTGATATGAATATCGGCTTTTTTGGCGGCAGCTTTGACCCGATTCACCGGGGACACATCTCCCTCGCTCGAGCGGCTGCGGAGCGCTATGGTCTGCGGCAGGTGCTGTTTGTGACGGCCAATGTTCCGCCGCACAAACAGGAGTTGCCCGTTACGCCGTTCATCCATCGTTATGCAATGGTGGCGCTGGCTACACAGGATGAAAAGCAATTTGTGCCGTCGCTCGTGGAGGCCCCCGAGGCAGGCCTGTGCCCCGCTGGACAGCCAACGGCGCCTTCACCTCGTCAGGCGAAGAGCAAATGCGCCGGGGCCCCCGGACCTCCACCCCATCACGCGAAAACCGCGCGTGACGGGGCCGGGACTGTCGCTCCGCAAGCTGGCGCGAATTACACGATTGATACAGTGCGGCGGGTGAAGGCCACGCTCAAGAAGCCGGACCGCCTGTTTTTGCTGGTCGGAATTGACGCGTTTCAGGACATTGCAAACTGGCGCGAAGCTGGCGCTCTGCTCGGCGAATGCGAGTTCGTGGTCGCGAGCCGGCCTGGCTATTCCTTGCGCGATGTGGCCGAGGCGCTGCCGCAAGCGTTACGTCCACCCGCGGCCGTGACGCGGCCGTTCCACAAGCAACCGGCCACCGGGGACCTCGTTCTGCCGGGAGTCACGCTGCACTTGCTCGAAGGCGTTCATCAGAATGTTTCGGCGACCACGATTCGCGCAGCTGCGGCGCAGGGCAAATCGCTGGCGCGGTGGGTGGATCCGCGCGTGGCAGACTACATCGGGAAGATGGGTTTGTATCGAGGCAAGCGGCCCGAGTGACTTACCTGGCAGTGCTCGCCCGCCCAATTTAATTTCGCGAGAGAAATGACTCTGCGGTTTTCTGCGCTTCCACCGGATTTTCCACGCGCGCGGAGATTGCCCGAGCCTCCTCCATGCGCCCCTGCTGCTGCAAGGCCCGTGCCAGCAACCAGTAGCCAGGGTCGGTGGGATGCAAGGCGACGGCACGCGAATATTGCCGAACCGCTTCCGCTTGGTCACCTCTCTCTTGCGCGATCAACCCAAGCCCCACCATCGGTTCTGGCTGAGCAGGAGCCAGCTGCAGCACCATTTCGAAACATTGCTTTGCTGTCGTCAAGTCGCCCATTTGCCGATAGGCATGCCCAAGATTGAAGTACGCCGTGGCACGCAGGCCTGAATTGGCCGAGTAGAGAGCCACGGTCTGATAGTGCTCGATGGCCTCCGGCAGATGGCCACGGGCCTGCTCATAAGGACCGAGGTTCATGTTGGCTTCGGGATCCTTCGGACGGATGGCGAGCGCGGCGCGGAATTGGTCGGCCGCTTCTTCGCTTCGGCCCTGGCTGGTCAAATAGTCTCCGAAGATGTCGTGGGCGAGGAAATTGGCGTCGGTAAGCACGAGAGTGCGGCGCCAAAATGCTTCCGTATCGTGCCAGTAATCGACCTGGCGATAAGTGAGCGTTCCCAGAGCGAGCAGGGCCAAGACGGCGGGAACGGCCAGGCCGGCGGCGGGAACCTTTTGGCGTTCGGCCCGCTCGGCCACGAACCATGTCAGCATCAGAAACAGGCCAATGAAAGGAAGGTAGGCGAAGCGGTCGGCCATGGCATGCGCCCCCACTTGCACCAAACCGATCATCGGGACAAGACTGCCCATGAACCAGAACCACCCGACGACAAGATAGCGATGGTTACGTGCGAGGAGAACCGAGACAGTGACAAGCACCAACAGCGCCGCCGCCGCAATCAGTTGCCAGACAGGGTACAGCTCGGTAGGGTGCGGATACAGCGCCACCAGCTTCGAGGGCCAGAATGCCTTGCCAAGGTAGCGCACATACGAGATCACAGCAGTCTCCAGCCGCAGGAGCAGGCTGTATTGGGAAGAGCCCTTGATGGCCCCCCCGGCCCGCTCGGCTCTTACGGTGATCGCCGCGCTTGCTAGCGAGAGCAGGATGAGTGGCACCTTTTCCCACAGCAGCCATCCCTTCCACAATCTGGGCGGACTCCCGGTTTGCGCCCGCGCTTCCGAGGGAGCTGGGGCAAGGAATCGGCATAGCGGCCAGTAGTCCCACAGCAAAAGCAGAAATGGAAACGTGACGATCTGGGACTTGCTCATGAGTCCAAGCGCAAACAGAAAAAATACGGCCGAGTAGCGGAGAAGAGCGGGCTTCCGCGTGTACCAGCAATAGGCATGCAGCGCCAGCAACAAGAACAGCATGCTCAACACGTTCTTCCGCTCAGCTACCCAGGCCACGGACTCAACGTTGATTGGATGAAGCGCAAACAGAGCCGCCACCATCAGGCTGCGCCAGCGGAATCCGGTGGCGTTCTGAAGCAACAGAAAGAGCAAGACCGCGTTGACCGCGTGCAGGAACGCACTCATGTAGTGATGGCCCGCTGGATTCAGACCGAAAAGTTCGTAATCGAGTGCATGAGAAAGCCATGAAACGGGTATCCAGTTCGCCCCGTCATAAGTGGTAAAGGCCCACCTTGCGGTCGCCCACGTCAGGCCTGCTCTCACATGAGGATTCTCAGCGATGTATCCGGGGTCGTCGTAGTTGAGGAGACCATTGTGTACGGTGCCGTTGTAAGCGATCAACGCAACGGCGGTCAGCAGCAGGCAAAGCAGCAAAGTTTGTTGCGAATGCGACTGAAACGGCCGGGAGGATGTTGAAGTCGGCGGTTGTTCCAGACGTTTCGGCGCCGCTGCGCACGCAGACACACTCATAGATGCAGTTATTTTCAGCCGAACAGACGGATAAACGGGAAAGAAGCGGAACTTGCCGGTGCCGGAAGTAACCGGCGGATCCTTGCGGCGAGTGCGAAAAAGCAGGGGCGACCTGCGTGGCATCCGCAAAACGCGGGTTACAATCAATGGACTGGTATGAAGAAAAACTCCTTCCGCCCCCAGATCAATGAAGCCATCCTCGCTTGCCAGGATAAGCAAGCCGAGCAACTGACCATTCTCGAACTCGAGCAAGGCTCGGGCGCGTTCACCGACTATTTTGTGATATGCAGCGGAACCAATCCGCGCCAGGTTCAGGCCATTGCCGACGCCGTGGATGAACGGCTGGAGAACATGGGCCTGCGCGTCACCCACCAGGAAGGCTACAAGCAGGCGGAGTGGGTACTGCTCGATTATGTGGATTTTGTGGTCCACATTTTCTCCGAGAAGGCGCGCCAGTTCTACGATCTGGAACGGCTGTGGAAGTCGGCGCAGCGAATGGAGCCGGCGGAGTTGCTGGCGAAGCCGAAAAAGGCGCGGGTTCCGAGGGCCAAAACCGCCGCTCCGCGCAAGCCGCGGAAGACGAAGGCCTGAGATGTCCTCCTCCAATGCAGCGCTGTGGGGTTCACGATACCGCCTGATCGCCGCGGAGAATTGGAAGGCAAAATCGGCGGTTATGGGCGCAGCCGTCACCGAGGCGCTGGTGGAGTACTCGCAGCCAGTTGCCGGAATGGCGGTGCTCGACCTGGCAAGCGGCACGGGCGAACCGGCCATCAGCTTGGCAGGACGCGTGGGGCCGGAAGGCTCTGTGGTTGCGGTCGATCAGAGTTCGGAGTTGCTGCAGGTCGCCGAGGAACGCGCGCAGCAAAGGAAGCTGGCGAACCTGACGACGCGCCAGGCCGACGCGCACAAGCTGCCGTTTTCCGACCATAGCTTCGATCTAGCAACCTGCCGCTTTGGCGTGATGTTCTTCGATGATGCCGTTAGGGCGTTGGCGGAGTTGCGGCGCGTGTTGAAGCCGGGCGCGCGCGCCTGTTTCGCCGCGTGGGGCCCGATCGATCAACCTTATTGGCAAACCACGATGAAGCTTGTGCAGCGGCACGTCGGCGGCCCCATGCTGGCGGTCGGCGGCGCGGATCCATTCCGATTCTCGGCCCCGGGTTCGCTGACGACCGCGATGCGCAGCGCGGGATTTCAAGAAGTGGAGGAATCGACGCGCAATCTACCATGGACCTGGCTGGGGGATGCGGAAGAAGTTTTCGAGTACGCGTGCGCGCTGAGCGTGCCGTTCCGGCCGATGCTCGAACGCGTTCCAGAACAGATGTGGCCGGCGATTCGCGCGGACGCGCGGGCGGCCATTGAGCTCTATCGCGTGGGAAATGAGATCCGGTTCGGCGCCGTGATTGTGCTGGCGTCGGGAAGGGCGTAAGCGTCTGAAGCCGTGAAAATCAAAGTGGCATGGATCGGAAAGACCAAAGAGCCGGCAATTCAAAGCCTGACCGATGAATACTTGAAGCGGATCGCGCACTATGCCGAAGTTGAAGGCTTGACGGTAAAGGACGAAGCGGCGGTTCTGGCGCTGGCGCGCCCTGATCGAGGAAAAGAGCGGGGGAAACAAGGTCACCGGCTCATTCTGCTCGATTCTCGCGGGAAGCAGTTTTCATCCGAGGAACTAGCGGCCTTTCTGGAGCGTGAGCAGATCCACGCCGTGCCGCTGCTGTTTGCAATTGGCGGGAGCGACGGGTTTACCGAGGACGCACGGCGGCAGGCCGCGCAGACGCTATCGCTGGGCAAGATGACGTTGCCGCATGAAGTGGCGCGGGTGGTGGTGCTGGAGCAGATTTACCGCGCCTTCACCATTCTGAAGAAGCATCCTTATCATTTGGGGCATTGAGCGGCGACCGAGTGCTTCTTACCTTTTGCTCGCCGAGGCCGAGTCGCTCTCGAGACGGCCGGAGGATGCCGGCGCTTCCACTTCGGGGCATTAACTGACTGGTAACTGGGCACCGTCCGATCATCCAATTGCCTGCGGGACGGGCAGCGCGCGACGGGATGCACTTCCGGCAGCTTCTCAGCCGCGGCCGATTGACCTATTGTGAATCGTGTAACGCGATTCAGTTTGAACGGCGAGGCCTTCCCCCAAATGAAAAACCCGTACGAAGTGCTGAGAGCGAAGGAGCAGGAACTGATCAGAATCCGCAAGGAGATGGACGCTTTGCGGATTGCCGTGCGTTTGCTGGGCGCCGAAGACAAAGGCGCGGCAGCCAATGGTGATGATCAGCCAAAACTGACGCGAGTAGTCGAAATGCCCTGAGCGGTCGAAGGCCGCAGATAACTTCCCCGAAGCAGACTCCCCCTTTTCCTCGATGGCGGACGGCAGGCAAGCCGTCCGCTTTTCTATTTGGTGGCAGAAAAACCAAGGCATGGAAATCGCGCCAGGCAGGCTCTCATCTTTGCCGCAGTTCCTTGATGACGGCGGCACCGAGCAGAAAGTAGAAAAGCTGAACACCGAAAATTATTGCGAAACACAGGGGTGTGACAATTGCTTGAAGGCCCGGAAAGTATCCACCCCGGCCGCTCCAATACAGAAAGAGCGGCGCGAAACTGATCGAGATCCCCTGCAGGCTCGCAACAACCCAGTAAACCGGCGAACGAACGACCTTTACCCACTTTGAATTGATCTCGATTGTCACGTTGCTCATGGGACCCTTCCGATGAAGCTCGCGTCTCTTTTGCGAACATAGCAAAGCACAGCGGCAGCATCCAGCTGTCCGAAGTAACCCATTCACTCATAGTTGGGCGCATGGCAGGGACATGGCGGTCCGCGTACAATCTAAGATTCGTCCTTGATAGCCGATCCTCCCTATGTCGGATCTTCGCCGCGGTCTCATCATCGTGAACACTGGCCCCGGCAAAGGGAAAACCACTGCCGCCATGGGGACCGCTCTGCGCGCGGTGGGCCAGGGGATGCGGGTTTTGATGCTCCAGTTCCTGAAAGGGTCGTGGCATTACGGCGAACTGGACGCGGTGAGGTCTTTTGGCGACAAATTCGTCATGAAGCAGATGGGCCGGGGTTTTGTTAAGGTGGGTGCGGAAAAACCCGACCCGGAAGACGTGCGCATGGTGGAAGAAGCCTGGGCCGAGGCCGAGAAGGCGATCCAGTCCGGCGAATGGGACCTGGTGGTGCTCGATGAAATCAATTACGCCATCAGTTACGGTATGCTCGATCCGGCAAAGGTCGTCGAGGCTTTGAAGCGGAGGCCAGAAATGGTCCATGTGATCTTGACCGGACGCAACGCGCATCCGACAATTGTGGAGCTTGCCGATACCGTCACGGAAATGCGCCAGGTGAAACACGCATATGAGAAAGGCGTGATGGCGCAGAGAGGAATTGAGTACTGAATTTGTAATTGGTGATTTGTAATTTGCAATTGGAACCTAGGGGTTTAGTCGCTAATTACCAATTTCAAATTCTCAAATTACAAATTCCCTATGACCTGGTTCAAACGACAATCCGGCGAAATCGACGCGGCGGGCGAGAAGAAAGTCCGCACCGAAGGCCTGTGGGTGAAGTGCGACAACTGCCGGCAGATCATTTGGAAAAAAGATTTGGAGGAGAACCTGAATGTTTGCCCGAAGTGCGACAAGCACTTTCGGATCGACGCGCGCACGCGGCTCACGCAGCTGCTCGACGATGGGAAGTACGAAGTTTTCGACAGCAACCTGGTTTCGACCGATCCGCTGAAATTTGTGGATCTGAAACCGTATTCCTCGCGGCTGAAGCAGGCCAAGGCCGATACCGGGCTGAAAGACGCGGTGATCAACGCCCACGGCAAGCTGAATGGACGCCCAGTGATCGTGAGTTCGATGGAATACGCGTTCATCGGCGGCAGCATGGGATCGGTGGTCGGCGAAGCAATTACGCGCGCCATTGAGAAAGCCACGGAGACGCGGACTCCGATCGTTATTGTTTCGGCTTCGGGTGGGGCGCGCATGATGGAAGGCGCGATCAGCTTGATGCAGCTCGCTAAAATTTCCGCCGCCTTGGCGCGGCTCGACGCCGCCAAGGTTCCATACGTTTCGGTTTTGACGGACCCGACAACCGGAGGGGTGACGGCATCGTTTGCGATGCTGGGCGACCTGAATATTGCCGAGCCGGGGGCGCTGATTGGCTTTGCCGGTCCGCGCGTGATTGAGCAGACGATCCGGCAGAAGCTGCCTCCGGGCTTTCAACGGTCGGAGTTCCTGCTCGAGCACGGGATGCTCGATGCCGTGGTCTCGCGCAAGGAGATTAAGCCATATATTGCGCGGGCGCTGAGTTTTATGGCGGGGGCAGCCGCGTAGCCCCTCCAGTCAGGTGGTCTGCGGCCCCCAACCCGCACCTTCAAAACCTGAGTTTTTCCGCCTCGGAAAGAAACTGCAACAGGGGAAGCATCTTGCGCGCGGCGCGCAGGAAGTCCGTCATAAAGCGCGCCCCGCATATCTGCTCTTCCGACAAATCCACACTGGCAACAAAGTCCTTTCGCTTCAGGTCTTCGACCAGTGGATCATCCGTGCAATACCCCCGCGGAGGCCGCGACAGCGTCTCCCCGCTGAGTTCCAAGCCGCGTTTCGCCCTTCGCCACAGGTCCGGCTTCCACGCAACGGCATCGCGAATGAGCGCCAGCGCCCGCGGATCGGGTTGCCACACGCCGCCTGCCAGAAAGCATCCTTCCGGCTCAAGATGCAGGTACACTCCCGGCCCATGTACCGATTCGCTGGTGCTGGCATGCCGGAAGTGCATCCCGATGTGAGTCTTGTAGGGGCTCTTGTCTTTGGAGAATCGGACGTCCCGGTAGATGCGGAACAGCGAGCCGCCCACCGGCTTAGGATCGGCAACGAGCCACGGACTGATCTCGCGCAGCCGCAGCCGCAAATCTGTGATGAAGCGAAGACTGGGCTGGCGGGCAAACTCCTCGAATTCAGTCTTGTGTTTCAGGAACCAGGCGCGCCGGTTGTTTCGCCGCAACTGCGCCAGAAACTGGAACAGCCGGGGATTGAAATACGGCTCCGCCATTTAGAGCTGTGTTGGCGGGGCCGAAGGCGCTGCGGCAGGCGCGGGCGCGGTAGCTCCGCTGTTAATCAGGTCCTTCAATTCCTTGCTGGGCTTGAAGAAAGGAATCTTCTTCGCCGGGACTTCCACGCGATCACCGGTCTTCGGGTTGCGGCCGACGCGCGGCTTGCGCTGCCGGGTGCGGAAGCTGCCAAATCCGCGGATTTCGATCTTATCGCCCACGCGCAGCGAACGCACTACGCTGTCAAAGATCGTCTCTACAATCACTTCGCTGTCTTTGCGCGTCAGTTCCGCCAGCCGGGACACTTCTTCGATCAGATCCGCTTTTGTCATATCGCCTCTTCGCTCCCCTTCGATACCGGGTTGGGTGGCGCTGGGACGCACGGCCCCGCTGCCATTCTCCATCTCCTTATAACCTTCTCAAATTTCAGGGGTTTAACGCAAGTAGAGAAAAAAGTACCCTATTTCCACAGGTAGTAAAAGCCGACCTGCTGCTCCAGAATTTTCTCGCGTGATGGCAGATAGTCGGCGAGATCCCCCAGCAGCCAATCCCTCATTCCGGGCCGTCTTTCTTTGGGCGGCCACACCAGCGACGGCTCGCCCGATATGTTAACCGCCCGCGCTGTATCCTTTACCGCGCCCTCGAAATCGGAGATCTGATCCACCAGCTTGAGCGGGAGCGCCTGCTCGCCAGTCCAGACCTTGCCGTCGGCAATCGCGCGTATATCCTCAACTTTGGCGTGACGCCCGTCAGCCACCGCCTGAATGAACTGCGTGTGCATGTCATCGATCAACCCCTGAAAGTACGCGCGCTCGGCCGGAGTCATGTCGCGCGTCGGGCTCCCCGTGTCCTTGAACTCGCCGGCCTTCATCGTGATGGCATTCAGTTTGGCCCACTTCAGCAGCTCGCCATAATTCACCCACTCGGCAATCACGCCGATCGAGCCCACGATACTGCCTTTATCGGCGTAAATCTTGTTCGTCGTCGAGGCTATGTAATACGCGCCGCTCGCGCCCACCGTCTCAATCGAAGCCACAATGCGCTTTTTCTTTTCGTCGCGGATGCGTTTGACTTCGCGATAAATCTCCTCCGACGCGGCCACGCCGCCTCCGGGCGAGTTCACATGAAGAATGATCGCTTTGACCGAATCGTCGTCGGCAAAATGTTTCAGCTGCGTGACCACCTGCTTGGGAGAAATGATCACGCCGTCCAGTTCGACCACGCCAATTTTTGAGCCGAAGCCGGTAAACGCTTGTTCTTCCTCATTGCCGAAACTGAAGTAGACCAGAGTGAACACGGCGGCAACGAACAGCACAAACAGTGCGCCGCCCACCAGCAGCCAAATCCAAATGCGAGAACGACCTTCGGACATAATTAAACGAGTTTACACCCGACGCCGAGGTTAGAGGTCAGAGGTCAGAGGTAAGAACCCGGAGGCAGGAACCAAACCGCTCAAGTCGGAGGGTTCAACCTCTGCAATCTGACCTCTAACCTCTGACCTTATCCCACATTAGCGTTCTGCCGTACACTCTAGGCAATGCGCGATCCCATCGAACTCGAGGTCTTCAAGAACCTCTACCACTCCATTGCGGAGGAGATGGGAGCCGCGCTCCGCCGCACTTCCTTTTCACCCAATATCAAGGAGCGGCGCGACTACTCCTGCGCTGTGTTCGATTCTAGGGGCCAGGTCATCGCCATGGGCGACCACATGCCCGTGCATCTAGGGTCAATGCCAATGTCAGTGGCGGCTGCTATCGAACAATGCCGCCTCGACCGTTCTCCACTCGAACCCGGCGACGTCGTCATGCTCAACGATCCGTTCCGAGGTGGCACCCACCTCCCCGATATCACCCTGGTCATGCCCGTGTATGTGCGCGGAACAAAGAGCGGTGGGCGAGGGCGGCCGCCCCACACGGCCGCTCCTGATTTCTATGTTGCCTCGCGCGCCCACCACGCCGATGTCGGCGGCACCTATCCCGGCTCGATGGGCCCGTGCCGCGAAATCTATCAGGAAGGCTTCCGCATCCCGCCCGTCAAAATCATGCGTTGCGGAAAGATCGTTCCCGACATCCTCGCCTTGCTTCTCAATAATGTCCGCACGCCGGAGGAGCGCGAAGGCGACCTGGGAGCGCAGATCGCCGCCTGCCAAACCGGCGCCCAGCGACTCGCTGAAATCTGCGCCCGCTACGGCCTTGCCCGCGCGCAAAAAGCCGCTGTCGGTCTTCTCGAGTACTCGCAAAAACTGATGCGCAGCTTCCTGGCGACGATCCCGCCAGGCGAATACTCCGCGGAAGATTTCCTCGATGATGATGGCGTAGATCAAAAGCCAGTGCGCATCGCAGTAACAATCCGCGTAGAGACGCCGCTGGCCGCGTCTCATCGCAAGCGAACCGCGAACAACGAAAAGCAAACGACCAACGACCGACCACCTACGACGTCGTTAACCATCGACTTCACCGGCAGCGATCCGCAGGTCGCAGGCGCCATCAACGCTGTCGAAGCCATCACCTACTCGGCCTGCTTCTACGTCTTTCGCTGCCTGTTGCGCGAAGACGTGCCCACGACTGCTGGACTCATGCGTGATATTCGTGTCGTCGCTCCGCCGGGCACGGTCGTGAACGCCAAGCCTCCCGCCGCCGTCGCGGGCGGAAACGTCGAGACCTCACAGCGCATTGTGGACGTGCTGCTGCGTGCGCTGGCCAAGGCAATTCCGGATCGCATTCCCGCCGCCGCCGCCGGAACCATGAACAATCTCACCATCGGCGGCATTGATTCACGAGGCGACACAGGCACGAGTCAGCCCTTTGCCTACTACGAAACCATCGCCGGAGGCATGGGCGCTCGACCGACAAAAGATGGCGTCTCCGGAGTGCACACGCACATGACCAACTCTCTCAACACGCCCGCCGAGGCGCTCGAAAATGCGTATCCGGTCCGCTTGCGCCGATACTCTCTGCGCGCGAATAGCGGAGGCCGCGGCCAGCACACCGGCGGTGACGGCATCGTCCGCGAAATCGAAGTTCTTACCGACGCCCAGGTCACCCTGCTCGCCGATCGCCGCAGCCGCGGCCCTTACGGCCTGGCGGGCGGGAGCGACGGCGCAACCGGCCGCACCGTCATCATTCACCGAGATGGCTCAGAAGAAGAAATTCCCGGCAAGACCAGCGTCCGCCTCCTAGCCGGAGAAAGAGTAAGGATCGAATCCCCCGGCGGCGGCGGTTGGGGCAAGATTATGTAGGGACAGCCCCGGGGTGGAGGTGCCCTCGGCTGTCCAAGCCGACCAAAGCTCGGTCAGCGATCACCGACCCCGCACTCTACGGTTCGACGAGCTTTTCGTTAGAATCCCTAAAGGCCCATACTCGACGGAGTCGCCCAAGCATGAAATTCCTGCGCCCTCTGATTTTTGCCATCATCCTGGCTACTGCTTTCTTCTACCTCACCACTTATCGGAATGACCTCCATCCCACCAGCTGGCTCAGCCGTCCCCAACACCTGGAAGTCACCGAAGCCGCCGGCGGCGAGTCGCTCGATCCCGAAGAGCAGAACAACATCAGTGTCTACAAGAAGAGCATTTCGGGCGTCGTCAACATCACCTCGCGCACCCAGACTTTCGACTTTTTTTACGGACTTGTCCCGCAGGAAGGCCAGGGTTCTGGTTTCGTCATCGATAAAGAAGGGCACGTCCTCACCAACTTCCACGTGATCGAAAACGCGCGTGAAGTTTGGGTGACCATGCACGATCGCAAGAAATATCGCGCCACCATCGTCGGTACCGACCAGGCCCACGATCTTGCCGTTGTTCAGATCAAAGCGACTGATCTTCGGCCCATGACGCTCGGTGACTCGACGAACCTCCAAGTCGGCCAGAAAGTTTATGCCATCGGCAATCCCTTCGGCCTGGCGGGCACGCTGACGCGCGGCATCGTTAGTTCCATCCGCCAGGTGCAGGAGCCCGACGGCATGGTCATCGACGAAGCCATCCAGACCGACGCCGCCATCAACCCCGGCAACTCGGGAGGCCCGTTGCTCAACTGGCACGGCGAAGTAATCGGCATCAACACCATGATTGCTTCGAACGTCGGCCAAAGCGCCGGCATCGGCTTCGCCATCCCTATCAATACCGCGAAGGCCGTCCTCAACGATCTGGTCACGCTCGGCCGCGTGCGCCGCCCCGCCCTTGGCGTTCGCACCATCCCCATCGATCCTGAACTCGCCAATGAATTGGGCCTGGCTTCCGACTACGGGTTGCTGATCGTGCAGGCAGTTCCGGGAGGAGCGGCCGACCGTGCCGGCCTGCACGGCGGCACCGAGCGCGCCTACCTCGGCAATACGCCCATCATGATCGGCGGCGACCTGATCGTCGAAATCGATGGCGGCAAAATCGAAACCCAGCAGGACCTGGCCCAGGTCATGAATAAACACCGCGCCGGTGACACCATAAAAATCACAATTTATCGCAGCAAGAAAAAGCTGGAGCTAAGCGTAGTGCTTGGCGAAACAAGGGAGCAGGTGTAGTGAGGGCACCCATTCCCGTGTGGCGCGGGCATTCTTGCCCGCGAGCTCCAAAGAACGTAACCCTCTTGCAATCCTCTTTGCTATATAGCATGATATATAGCAGAGGCAAATCGCGATGGCACCGAGGTCTAAAGCCAAAGTCTTCTACAGCGGCAGGAGTCAAGCCGTGCGGATTCCCGCCGAGTTTCGCTTCTCGACCGACGAGGTCTACGTCCGCCGCGACCCTCAAACCGGAGATCTGATTCTCTCCCAGGCTCCGGCAAAGACATGGAAAGAAATTTTCGCAGCGCTCGACGAGGCCGGCGTTCCCGACGATTTCCTGGCCGACCGAGATACGAGACCGCCGCAGAAGCGGGACTTCGATGATTGACTTCTGAATGGTTTAACCTCCATGGTCCGAACCTGGATGCTCGACACCAATACCGTGAGCTACATCGTCCGCGGAATCTCTCCTGCTGCCAGAGATCGTCTGGATGGCCTGAAAATAAACGAAGTCGGATGCATCTCAGTCGTCACCGAATCCGAAATTCGTTATCGGCTGGCCAGAAAGCCCCCGAGTCTTGCTTTTCGGACCGTCCTTAACGACTTTCTGGCAAAGATACAAATCCTGCCTTGGGGCAGCGATGAAGCGCAGGCTTACGGCACCCTGCGCTTCAAACTGGAACGTGCCGGCAAGACCCTTAGCGCCCTGGACATGCTGATCGCAGCCCACGCCATCGGTGCAAACGCCACTCTGGTTACAAGGGATAAGGCGTTTGCTCACGTTGAGGACCTGCGCCCCCCCGTGAACTGGGCCGTGGATTTATAGACCCCGTGTGGCGCGGGCATTCTTGCCCGCTCGATAATAAACTCGTTCCGTATGTGCTCATTCAGAACCCTCCTCGCTCTGCTCGTGCTTTCTATCTCCTGCTTCGCGCAATCGGACTTTGCGGCACTTGAAGACCAGCACACTCGGGACGTCGCGCAAAACCCTCCCGGGGTGACTCTCACCGTCGCGGTGGACGGGCCGACTGCGTATCACCTTTCGGATGTAATTCGATTCAAACTTGCATTCGCCAGCAAACAGCCGCGTCGTTACACGGCTGACTTGGCATGGGGAGCAAATTCGGCCGCGTCAAGCGTTGATTTCGTCATGCAAGCGCCGGATGGGACGGTGCCATTTCATTCGCCGCCCTTTCTCAGCGTGTGTTGCCAGTACAACCGCCGGTACCTCAGCCAAAGGCCGCTGACCGCGAGGGTAGGGTTCACAGTGAATTACTTTCGGCGGCAAGCCACACTTCCGTTTTACCTAACGAAATTGACACCCGGCGACTACGAATTCTTTGTTCAGACGCGAAGCGTTATGCGCGGATGGCCTAAGCCGGGACACAATCAATCCCCCAGCAACCTCGTCGTGACTTCGAGTAATGTCTTGCACATCACGATTCTCCCGGACACTCCAGCAGGCAATAACGACAAGCATTAGAATCACACATCGGCGATATCTCGAAGCTATCATCTCTCCCATGCCCGACGTCGACTCAATCCGCGCTCTCTGCCGCTCGTTTCCCGGCGTCACCGAAGACATGCCCTGGGCGGATGACCTCTGCTTCAAAGTAGGCGGCAAAATCTTCGTCAGCATAGTCCTCTCAGACGGTCGCTTCCCCCGCATCACGCTGAAAGGCTCGCCAGAGAGATTCCACGAACTTCTAGAAATCGAAGGCATCGCGCCTGCCGCCTACGTAGGCCGCTATAACTGGGTCACGCTCGCCAACTGCAACGTAGTGCCCGCGCAAGAACTCGAGGAACTGATTCGCCACTCGTACGCATTGGTTGCCGCCAAAGCGCCAAGAAAGAAAGCGTCCAGCAAAAAAAGGAAGAAGCCGTCGAAGCGCCGCGTTGGACCGAAGCATTAAGAAATGAATAAGCTTTTCTCGGCGCCCTCGGCGTCTCGGCGGTGAAGCACTGCCCGTTTGACTCATGCGACGCGCTAGACTAGCCTCGTAAGTTCGACCTCGACCTTCACGGATGCCCGCTCGCCCAAAACTTCTAGTGGTCGCAGCGCTCACGGTTCTCTTCGCCGCCAGCCTGGCGGCCGCCGCACCCCTCCGCCCCACCCACGCGCCGCACGCCCTCGTGGCCAGCGTTCATGAACTCGCTTCTCGCGCCGGCGTTGAAATGATGCAGGCCGGAGGCAACGCCGTTGACGCCGCCGTCGCCACCGGATTTGCGCTCGCCGTCGTCCATCCCCAGGCCGGCAACATCGGCGGCGGTGGATTTCTCCTCCTCCGCACCGCAACCGGCGAAACCCACTTCATCGATTTCCGCGAAAAAGCCCCAGCTGCGGCCACCGAAAACATGTATCTCGACGCGCAAGGCAATGTGATCTCCGATATGAGCGTCGTCGGATACAAATCCGTAGGCGTGCCTGGCTCGGTCGCCGGCTTGATCTACGCCGAGAAGAAATATGGCAAGCTATCGCTTGAAAAAGTAATCGCCCCCGCCATTCGCCTCGCCCGAGAAGGCTTTCCACTGGCCTACGAAGACGCCCATGATCTGCGAGACGAGGACTTGGCCAGGTTCGCCGACTCGCACCGCATCTTCCAGCGCGACGGCAAGCTCTATCAGCCCGGAGAAATCCTCAAGCAGCCCGAACTAGCGCACACGCTAGAGCGCATCGCCAAAAACCCCGATGACTTCTACCACGGCGCGTTAGCCCGTGAACTGGCTGCCACCATCCAAAAAGGCGGAGGCCTCGTAACCGCCGACGACCTCGCCGCCTACGAAGTCAAAGAGCGCGAGCCCGTCCGCGGCACCTATCGCGGCTACGACATCATCGGCGCGCCGCCGCCGTCCTCGGGAGGCACGACCCTCATCGAAATCCTGAACATTCTCGAAGGCTTCGACCTCGCCAAAACCGGCAATCGTTCCGCCGAGACCATCCACCTTACCGCCGAGGCTTTCCGCCGCGCCTTCTTCGATCGCACCGACTTCCTGGGCGACCCCGATTTCGCCAACATCCCCGTCCCGCAACTCATCGACAAAAAGTATGCCGCCGCCTGGCGCGCCTCCATCGATCCCAACCACGCCAGCGTAAGCAACGAACTGAAGCGTCCGCCTTTCGAAGGATTGGAGCGCGTAGCCCAGTCACGGCCGTTCGCGCTTCACGAGCCCGAAAACACCACGCATTATTCCGTCGTCGATGCCGAAGGCAACGCGGTCGCCGTCACGACCACGCTGAACGACTCCTTCGGCTCGCGCGTCACCGCCGAAGGCCTCGGCTTCCTGCTCAACGACGAAATGGACGACTTCGCCTCGAAGCAGGGCGTGCCGAATTCTTACGGCCTGATCCAGGGCCCCGCCAACGCCATCGGCCCCGGCAAGCGCCCGCTGTCAGCCATGACGCCCACTATCGTCCTGAAAGACGGAAAGCTCTTCCTAGTTCTCGGCTCGCCCGGTGGCCCGACTATCATTACCACAGTGGCCAACATCCTTATGGGCATCGTCGATTTCGGACTCGATATCCAGGAAGCCGTCAACGCCCCCCGGTTTCATCATCAGTGGCTTCCTGACCAGATCGATGTCGAAGATCGCCTCTCACCAGATACAATGAATCTGCTGCGATCCAAAGGCCACAAACTGGACGCCCACCATTTCTGGGGCGACGGCGAGTGCATCATGGTCGATCCAAAAACAGGCGAGCGCCTGGGCGCAAGCGACGGACGCAATAATGGGAAGGCGGTAGGCTACTAATGCTCAAGGCGGTCTCTACGTACGTCTATGTGAAAGAACGGCTGCACCCCGGCTTACTCGACGAGTTAGTCCGCTCGGGAGCTCAAGCCATCGAAATCTTCGCCGCTCGCCAGCACTTCGATTACGCCAACCGCAAGCAGCACGTCCGCGAAATCGCCGACTGGTTTAAAGCCTCCGGCGTTCCGCTCAACTCGGTGCATGCGCCCCTGTACTCCGATTACGAGTGGGGCCGCACCGGTTCGCCTCCCGTTAACATTGCCGCAACCGACCGCGCCAAACGCGTCGAGGCCATGGACGAAATCAAGCGCTCGCTCGAAATCGCCGAATATATTCCGTATCGCTTTCTGGTGCAGCACATCGGCAACCCGAACGAGGATTTTGATGACAAGAAGTTCGAAGCCGCAATGACCTGCGTCGAGCATCTGCGAGCCTTCGCCAAGCCGCTTGGGGTGCGCCTGCTACTGGAAAATATTCCCAACGGGTTATCCACGCCCGACCGCCTCGTCGAGTTCATTCATACCATGCACTTCGACGACATCGGAGTCTGTTTCGATTGCGGCCACGCCCACATGATGGGCGGCGTTCCTGAAGCCTTCGGAATCCTCAAGAACCATATCTGCTCCACCCACGTGCACGACAATAACAAAGATAAAGACTCGCACCTGCTGCCAGGCCATGGATCGATTGATTGGAAAGAGACCATGGAGTTGCTGCGCACCGCTCCCCTGACGCCGCCGCTGTTGCTCGAAATCGAAGGCGAAGAGAAGAAGAATCCCGGCGCAGACGTGATCACAACATTCCGTAAGCTGGAGACCGCCTAAGTTCTACCGCCGAGACGCCGAGTACGCCGAGGAATGCTCTTGTTGAAAAAACCGCAGTTTGCTCCTGATTGCCTTTCTTATAGGGCTTTCATCCATAGCGATTGGTCAGGCGCAGTTCGCAGGCAAATGGCAGACGACGAAAAGCTCTGTGACGGGGAAACATTCATTACCGTAAACGTCGGGGTGAACGATGGCAAAGCGAGTGGCTTGTCAATCCGGACGCAAGTGAGATTGAGTTAGAGATGCTTAACGTGCTGCAGCGGGGCAGCGCTCTCGTGTTTGAGACCAAAGATAAAAGCGATACCGTCCACTGGCGGCTGACTCCCGAAAAAGGTTCGGAAGGCCGATTGCATGGCAGCATTGGTGAAATGCTAATCGACGAAAAGGTAGTTAAGAGTCCTTAGCCCCTGCGACCTCGGCGTCTCGGCGGTGAAAATCGGCAACAATATGCAAGAGATCGACAGACTCGATCAGATCTCCCGCCGCATCATCGGCGCCGCCATTGAAGTCCATCGTCATCTCGGCCCCGGCCTTCTGGAATCGGCCTATCAATCCTGCTTAGCGTTTGAGCTCAAGCAGCTCGGCTTGCGAGTCGAAGAACAAAAGCCACTACCGGTGGTTTACAAAGATGTCAAACTCGACTGCGGATATCGCCTGGATTTGGTCGTCGAAAACGAGATTGTCGTGGAAATCAAGGCCGTCGAGAAATTGCTCCCAATTCACGAAGCACAGCTCCTGTCATACCTGCGCCTCGCTCACGAGAAAGTCGGGCTGCTGATAAACTTTCATGTTCCAGTTCTGAAGAGCGGCCTCAAGCGAATTGTGAACGAATTCCCGGATGCGCGTCGCAAAGATGATCCATCAGGCGCTCCTGAACAAAAACATTGAATTTGGTTTTCTCGGCGCCCTCGGCGTCTCGGCGGTGAAAAAGTCTTATGTCAATCAGCACGATCGCAGAAATCGGCACCCACGAAGGCCAATCCGTCACCATCCGCGGATGGCTCTACAACCTCCGCGAAAGCGGCAAACTTCTTTTTCCCCAATTCCGCGACGGCAGCGGCATCATCCAGGGAGTAGTCCCGAAGAACGCCGTCCCTCCCGAAGTCTTCGACGCCATCAAGGGCCTCACCCAGGAATCGAGCGTCATCGTCGAGGGCAAAGTCCGCGCCGATAAGCGCGCCCCCGGCGGCTACGAGCTCGATGTTTCGAACGTCCAGGTCATTCAGCGTGTGCCCGAATCCGATCCCTATCCCATCACGCCCAAAGATCACGGCACCGACTTCCTCATGGAGCATCGCCACCTCTGGGTGCGCTCGCAGCGCCAGGCAGCCATTCTCCGTGTCCGCGCCGAGATCATCAAAGCCGCCCGCGACTATTTCGACAGCAACGGTTTCACTCTCACCGATCCGCCCATCATCACCCCCGCCGCCTGCGAAGGCACCACCACGCTCTTCCCGGTCGATTACTTCGAAGAGCAGGCCTACCTCACGCAGTCCGGCCAGCTCTATATCGAAGCCACTGCGATGGCGCTAGGCAAGGTCTATTCGTTCGGCCCGACGTTCCGCGCCGAGAAATCAAAAACCCGCCGCCACCTCACCGAATTCTGGATGGTAGAGCCCGAAATCGCCTACGGCACACTCGACGACTTGATGGTTCTCGCCGAAGGCTTCCTCACTTTCATCGTGAAGCGCTGCCTCGAACGCCGCCGCCCCGACCTGCAAACCATCGGCCGCGACCTAAGCAAGCTCGAAAAAATCGAGCCGCCATTTCCGCGTATTTCTTACGACGATGCCGTCAAGGCGCTGCAGGAAGGTCACGCCCAAGGCAAGCTCGAACACAAATTCGAATACGGAGGCGACTTAGGCTCGCCCGACGAAACCTATCTCTCCTCCCAGTACGACAGGCCAGTGATGGTGCATCGCTACCCGGCGAGTGTAAAAGCCTTCTACATGGAACCCGACCCGCAGCGCCCCGATCTCGCTCTCTGCGTCGATGTGCTTGCCCCCGAAGGCTATGGAGAAATCATCGGCGGCTCGCAGCGTACCGCCTCCCACGAACTGCTGCTAAAGCGAATCAAAGAGCACAACCTCCCCGAAGAAGCCTTCAAGTGGTATCTCGACCTGCGCAAATACGGCAGCGTCCCCCACTCCGGCTTCGGCATGGGAATCGAACGCGCCGTCGCCTGGATCTGCGGCCTCGAGCACGTGCGGGAGACGATTCCATTTCCGAGAATGCTGTACCGCCTTTATCCGTAGGGTCGAGTGTGGCGTGGACACTCCTGTCCGCGCATTTGCGCCACAGCGTCTACCCTTCGGCAAATGAAAGCCAGTTTGGTTGAAGTCAATGTGGCAATCGATTCGACGCTATTTCTGCAACTTCGGATACCGCCAAGTACCGGTCTGGTACGGCTCATCTGTCGCTGTTGCTGATCAATTCGAGACGATCAGCAAGCCGCTTAAATTCCTGAAGGTAATTCCCAACCCCTATCCCTTTTACGACTGGATCATGGGTTTTCACGAGCGCTGGTCAAATAGGGCAGCACTCCGCGGTCCCGTGCTGGAGGAAACAACGAATGTTATGGAAGCGGGCGTTGGGACTGGGTATTTCCTGGCCCAGTTGGTGAAGAGGGCCAAGAACGCAAGAGCAATAAGCGCCGTTGATTTATCCCCCCAAATGATTACGGCTGCCAGGAACCACTTAATAAAAAGAAATCTTCTCTCTTCCACTGTTCATTTCGTGAGAAGCGATTGCAGACATCTCCCATACTCCAACGACATGTTCGACCTCTACGTCTCGAGTTACTTGTTCGATCTCTTGAACGACAAGGAAATTGAGTCCACTCTCAAGGAAATGGAGCGTGTGCTGTCCCCGAATGGACATGCCATTTTGATAAGCATGACAACGGAACTAAACGATATGCCGTGGCCGACACGCTTTCTATGCCGTGTCACGAACGAACTCTACTGTCTGGGATACCATAAAGGCAGGTGGAACGGAATCTGGAAATTTCTGTTTGCGGGTTACGCGCCTCACTGCCGACCAATCGCCCTAGGCAAGTACCTGAAACTCGCCCCGTCATTGAGCATCGAGTACACGAAAGTAAGCCACGTGTCTCTGTTCCCAGTTCGCATCTATTACGTCGGGAAGCATCGTGCGTAGGGCATTCCTGCTGCTGAAACTGACTGCGATCGCAGCAACCTCGCGCTCCACGCGTGTTTTCTATGATCGGGTTTCTCCTTTCTATGAATTGCTATTCACAGATCATTTGCCACACGTTCAGGCGATGGCAAGCGCCGTTAGTGAACGATTTCACGGTGACCATCACGTCAAGGTTCTCGATATGGCTTGCGGGACGGGCGCTCTCAGCCGCCGATTGGGAGAGCGGGGTTTCTGCGTCACGGGGTTGGATTTTTCTCTTAAATCCCTCGATCTTCTAAACCAGGCGACTAGGAATATTCCGCTCATTCAAGCTGATGCGGCCGCGCTTCCACTCGCGTCTAGCTCCTTCGATGTGGTTACGTGCATGGGCGCGTGGCGGCATTTTCCAGAACCTCAGCGCGTTGTGGACGAAGTTCGTCGTGTGCTTCGCCCCAACGGGATCTTTTTGGTTGGCTACTTTCCTCCAAGGCTCGCCGGGATATTCTCAGCCCCATCGGGACCGCTCGGGAGGGCTGTTGCCGTCTTCTATGGGCGCATTATGCGCCTTCTCAATTACAACGATAGAACTGGCCAGGAACTGGAACGAGAAATCCTGCGCATGATCGACGTGGCTTTCGAGAAATACCACTTGATCCGGTCTCACGAACTCGAGTACCTGATATTTGCCGAGTCGCCGCGCTACAACTTGGGCTAGGGGGCGCCCCAGGTTTCGCGGTTTTCGAAACCTACGAACCCATATCCAATTTGACCAAGTCCTTGGGGGCTGGCCCACCCTTTCGTTTGCATACAAACTGAAACTGGGGCTGCCCTACCCTTGCGACTTTTGCAAGGGCAGGAACCACTGCGTTCGGTCCCTCCGAAACCCGAAAACGTATCTCAACACGCCCCTGCCGGCCGCGATCTTCCTTATCACACCCTGTCAAGCCCCGTTTGGCCCTCCAGAAATCCCAGAACCCCTGTCGTTTGTTGTTCATCCATAGATTGTAGGTACATAGTTGTATTCCAAACAATATTTTGTTCGCCCACTGTTCGCTTCTACGTAAGTACAGTGCGATCTGCATTCCCAAGGTTTCGAAATTTAGCCAACAGTGCCTCTTGACTTCACGCGGTACAATAAAAGTATCGGGGAAATCGCAAGCGCATCGCCATCTCCTCAAGCCTCCCAGGAGGCAGCAGCAGAGAGATCTTTGACACTTACACACGCAGCTGACCGCGCCACGGGACTCACGAAAGCCGCCGGGCGATGAGGTTGATAATTCCTGCTAACTTTATTGTTGTGAATATTTTGCAATCATCGCTCTTGTAGAATCAATACTTTGCAAGGCAAGGCCCAGGCAAATCGGTAAAAATATCCTCTAAGTCTTTCTGATTGAATACTTTGCCTATAACTTATTTCCGTTCAATACTTTGCCGACAATTTTTCGCTAAAGTATTGATTGCAATATACCGGGACCAAGGGTGGGGGGTGGGGGTAGGAGCGCCCCGCGGCGGATGTTAGGAGTAAGAGAATAAGGTTGGTTCTCGGCGCCCTCGGCGTCTCGGCGGTGAAAAACATGGCACGAACCACAACCTACAGCAGCATCACCCCTCGCCAGATCCGCGTCATCGGCGTCCCACTCGATCTCGGCCAATCCCGCCGTGGCGTCGACATGGGCCCCTCCGCCGTTCGTGTCGCGGGCCTTGAAGCCCGCCTCGAAGCCATCGGCCACGTTGTCGAAGATGCGGGCAACATCGCCGTCGCCATTCCCGAGCAGAAAAAAGAAGGCGCAGCGCACGCGAAATATCTGAAGGAAATCACCGCGACCTGCGTCAAGAGCGCCGATCTGGTGCTCAAAACCCTCGAAGCCGGTAAGGTTCCGCTGGTGCTCGGCGGAGATCACTCCGTGGCTGCGGGAACGGTCTCAGGCGTTGCCGAATTCTATCGCCGCCAGAATCAGAAGATAGGCCTACTCTGGATTGATGCCCACACCGACATGAACACTCCCGACTCATCTCCGAGCGGCAACGTGCACGGCATGCCGCTTGCTTCGCTGATGGGATTTCCGCCGCACGAACTGGGCAACATTTACGACTTCTCACCGAAGGTCGCTCCCGAGAATTGCGTGCTCGTCGGCATTCGCGATGTCGACAACTTCGAAAAAGAAAACATCCGCAAAGCGGGCGTCGAAGTTTTCACCATGCGCGACATTGACGAGCGCGGCATGCGCGCTGTGATGGAAGAAGCCCTGCGCATGGCCGGGCGTGGCACCGCCGGCTATCACGTCTCGCTCGACATGGATTGGATCGACCCGGAAGACGCGCCGGGCGTCGGCACTCCCGTCTGGGGCGGCGCGACGTATCGCGAGGCGCATCTAGCCATGGAAATCATCTCTGACCACGGCCGCATGCTGAGCATGGAAATTGTGGAAGTGAATCCGGTAATCGACGAGAAGAATCAGACGGCGGACTTAGCGGTCGAGCTGGCGCTCTCGGCATTTGGAAAGAAAATCCTGTAGGAAAAATCGGAAACAACAAACCAAAGGGTACACGGAGGAACACAAGGTGAACCTGGCTTCCTCTGTGTACCCCGTGGTTAAAGGTTTTGCCGTTGCAACTACTGCACGTCCACAACCCGTCCATTCAAGAATGTCACCTTCAGGTCCTTGTAGACCCAAATCTGCTTAGGGCCGAGGTTGACTGTTTTGTCTGGCTGGCCGAGCGCGCCTCTTACCTGATCTGGAGTCTGTCCCATCTCAATCTGCTGCGGCTGCGCGGCTTGCTGCTGCCCGCCACCGCCTCCCTGTCCATTGCCCTGGCCGTTACCTTGGCCGTTGCCGCCCCCATTGTTGTTGCCCTGATTTCCCTTATCGTTTCCGCCCTGTTGCGAGTCATCGTTGTTGCTGATAGCGAGCAATTGCCCGATGGTATCTTCCACCTCGCTTGCGTTCCCCTTGGCCAACGTGCCGGCCGCGAACTTAAAAACCACTTGAGCCTTGTTATAGGTGGGAGGATCGGTATTGTTACAGGTGTCGCAGGCAACGATACCCATGGTTACCGTGTCTTTCGTGAGATCGACTGCGATCTTCGTGGGATAGACTTTGTCTCCAACCTTAAACAGCTTGGTTTCAGTCTCGCCACTGAGTGCGTCCGGCGTACTGGGACATTTATGGAGGAGCCCGCAGCCTGCCTTCAGAATGCTGTTGTTCTTGATACCGGTCGCATCCGAGGCATGCACCGTTCCGTCCTGAAACGTCGCCGTCCGCGTGGCCATATTCTTGTAAGGAACGCCGATAATTCCGCCCTTTTGAACGGCCAATAGCGTGCCTTCCTGGGTGACGGAATATCCGCTCGAGTCCTGTCCCATCTTCGCCAGGTTGTATTGCGCCTTGAGTTGGTCTTCGAGCGATACCTGCCCGCTCAGCAGAGTGGGCGCGATGCCAACAAGGATCAAAGCGCCGACCAGAACCGCCATCTCGATTTTTCGCTGCATTGCGACTTCTCCTCCAGTGGGACTGTTGCTCCCGCTCGCGAACGGGACGGGCACTTTAGTGTCTCGATTGCAAAAAGGTCGGCGCGCCCCACTCAGTCATGAGGCGCGCTCGGGTTTCGTTAGTTTTGCTGCTTGGCTTCGGCTTCCGCCTGATCTGCATCTTTCTGCGTCTGCTGCAGATCGTTATCGACGTTTGTGTCAGGCGATGGCGCAGGCACTTCGCCTGCGGTTGTCTTGGTATCGGGAGCGGTGGGAAGTCCGTTCTTCCCGGAATTGTCCGCCATCTCCTTCATGCCTTGACTCATGTTCTGGCGCAGGTTGTTGAACATCTCCTGCAGGTCGTCGGTTGCCACGCCGACGGTTGATCCCACCGGGCATTCGCCTTTCTTGCTGCTCTTAACCGTTGCGTCGACCATATTGTCGTCATCCGGTTTATCGCCTGTCCGGTAAACGACGTCGCCGCCGGTCAGAGTGCATTCCGTCCCGTCAGAGGTGGTCAAATCTTCATCGGTTGAGACCACGAAGTAGCGGATGTTGGGATCAAGCGCGGCAGGAGGTCCTTGGGCGCCGCCCGACGAATCCTTGTTCGCCGCCGCATCCTTTTCGGCGGCGATCTGGTTCTTGATCTCGTCGGCGATGGCGTCCTTGATTTCCTTGCTCATCCCGGTCCCGCTCCCGGTTGCCGCTGGTGCAGCCGCCCCAAGCAGGTAAGGGTTCGCTCCATAGGTGGAAGCGAGGTTCGCAGCCACCAGCGGATCAGACGACCACAGCGACGCGATTACATTCGAAGACTCCTCGTTGAACTGCGGTGGATGCAGCTCGCCGTTTTCGTTTGCGGCAGCGGATTGCTGGCCCGCGTCATACGCGGCGCGCAGACTGGCCGCGACTAAGAAATCCGTCAGCCAAAAGGCGGCGCTCGGATAGACCGGATAGGGCGCATAGTAGGCGCCGTAGTAGCCATACCACGGCTGTCCCGCCCAGCCCCAGCCGCCGTAATAGACGGGCGCCGGCCATGGATTGTAGGCCCATCCATAGTAGCCCGGGCCATAGTAATAAGCCGGAGCATATCCGTAATACGGACGGCCTCCCCAGTTATAGCTGCGATACGCATAAGCGTATCTGCGTCCACCATAGAAATATGTGCGCTGCACATACGCCCGGCCATTGTGGTTGTAGTAGGCGCGCTGGCTATATCCACCGTGGTGGCCATAAGCGACAACCGTGCGCCCGTTGTGATTGGCCACGATGTGGCGCTGGCCGTTCATGCCACGGTTGATGGTCATTCCGTGGGCCTGGATCGACCGGACCTGGCCATTCTGTCGTGTGGTCACTGTCGCGCCGCTGCGGGTGGTTCGAGTCGTGGCACCAGCCGGCTGGTGATGATTGTTGGCGCCGGCATTGCCGCCGGCACGATTGCCGGCCTGATTACCGCCCGGCCGATTGCCACCCTGATTACCTTGACCGCGATTCGCATTGTTGTTGCCGCCCGGGCCGCGATTGTTGTTGTTGACGTTGCCGCGATTCCCAGTCTGATTGCCCTGTTGGCCGCGGTTCATGTTGTTGTTGCCACCCGGGCCGCGGTTGTTGTTATTCATGTTCCCGCCCGGACGGTTGCCCTGTTGGCCGTTGCCTCCCGGGTGATTCGCGCCACCAGCGTTCCCGCCCGGATGCGCTGCTGGAGCACTGTGGGGCGCCGCTGCCGGTTTGCTCGGCGGCGCGCTCGGTTTCTTGTTGTCTGCAGCCGCCATGGCCGTGAACGCAAAAACAAACAGTGCTGCCAGCAGCACCACCGAAATGTGATTTCCTTTGCCACTCGAATTCATGAGTCACTCCTCACAGGTAGACGTCATTTCCCCACAATTGGCCCGAGAGGAACGCAGTTGCACGGCAACCGCCGGCTCTCCCGAGATGAATAATTAACGAGGGCTTCTGGGTCCAGTTGCCGTTTGGGGGGAAGGCCGGCAAGACCTTGGAAGCATCGCCAAATTTCACACCTGTTTCCCCCCGGTGTCAAGTAAGGAAGATTTCTGGTAGCGGGCTGTTTCAAAGAAAGCGAGGCAAACCGCGATTAATCAAACGTAGACACACCGAGCCGGCCTACCTTACGCGGAATGAAACTGACTCACAGGGGCCGCGCTTATTGCGCGGCTTCGAGCAGGCCCTTTTCTGCTTTTTCCTGGCACTCGATGCAGTGGCGCGTCCAGGGGACGGCTTCCAGGCGCTTGGCATTGATTTCTTTGCCGCAGGAAACGCATTCACCGAAGCTGCCTTCACGAATGCGCGCCAGCGCGCCTTCGACCATGTTGAGCAACTGGCGGTCGTTGTTGCTCTGGCTGAACAAGAACTCCTTGGTGTAGGAACTGGCGGCGCGATCGGCGACATCCTGCGTGGCTTCCTCATCGGCCGCGCGCCCATCCTGCTGATTGCGGGTCACCATGTGACGCAGTTCCTGCTGCCGCGTTTCCAGTCTCTTCTTAAACGTTTCGAGTTTCTTCTTATCCATGATTGCGCCTGGCTGAAGGCGGAGTCCCGCACAGCAGCCTAATACCCCTTGAAGTCAAACGTATATGGTAAGCGCCGATTGGAAGACGCGTCAACTGGAAGGTCGTCCCTATCGGAACTGTGACGAGGAGTCAGGGAGAGTTCAACGCGTGAAAGTCGAAAGTGATTGAGAATGCGACGCCTGCTGCAACCGAGTGACCGCCAGGTGCAGCGCCTCAAACGCCGCTATCGGCCCGATTTCCTCACCTAGGTGCAACGTGGCAATCGCGGACGCTCCACGCCTTGGGCAGTTGATCTTGCGTTTAGCGGTTAGAAAATATAGCGCTTCAACGACTCGCATCTCGCCAGCCCTAGAGGTTTTTTCCGTCGCCTTGTTTCGGCAACGAGTCGTTGCTACGCTCTCCGCGGAGCCGAGTGCAACGCCTCAATCGACGCCTTCACTCGCGCCGTAAGCGCATCCATATCGGCCATGCCTAGCCCAGCCGTCGGAATCACTTCGCCTACCCGCATTTCGAGCGGCTGGCAGCGGATGTGATAGGTGTTCATCGGCAACAGGTCAAACGTGTCCACCAGCGCAATTGGCACAATCTCGGCTTGCGCCTTGATGGCCAGGAAGAACGCGCCCGGCAGGAAAGGCTGAATGTTGCCATCGCGAGTGCGGCCGCCTTCGGGAAAGATGACCAGCGGCATCCCGATGCGCAGGCTTCGCAACGCCGACTTGATTGAGCCGATCGAGGCCGTGGGGTTCTGCTGATTGATGCACACCTGCCCCGACCTTTTCAGATGCCACCCAATAAATGGGTACGACAGCAGCTCGCTTTTGAAGATAATCCGGAATTGAAATGGCAGGTAAACGTAGAGGATCGGAATATCGAGCGCAGAAGCGTGCGTGAATGCAAACACGCGAGGCCGGGTGCTCTCGCCGGGTGCAACCGCCGCCGCGTTCCCCGTCACCGTGACCGGCGAAAGAATCGTCTTCATGATCAGCCAGGACCAGGCCCGCGCCAGGTTGTGCTGAATCCGTCCGCTACGGTCAAACAGAGAACACAGCAGTGACGTCGAGCCCAGCACAATCGTGTAAACCCAGATCAAAGGGTCGATGACGAAATACGACCGCAGCCGACTGCCCCAGCCGTAGTGTTTCGCCGGGCTAGATGCCGCGGGCTCTCCAACCCACGTAGGAACAGCCGCCCCCAGCGTTTCGACCGAGCGCAGTTCGGCCCGCTCCCTCTCCTGCTCCTCAGTTGTGGCAATCTTATTCAAGGCTTCAGTTGCAAAAATTATTCAGTTACACCCTGCGACATTCACTTAGATGCACGCACCCAGCATTCGCATCGCTTCTCCTACAATGTAAATCGACCCTGTTACCACTACCAGCCCATTCGGCCCGGCGGCTTCCTTAGCCTGTTCCAGCGCTGCCCGAACGCTTTCCGCTTCGCCGATCTCGTCCACAACGCGTGCCGCCGCCTGCCGTATCTCCCGTGGAGTCGCAGCGCGGGGATTGTTCGCATGCGTTGCAATTACACGCTCGGCGATCGGGAACAGAATCTCGGCCATCTCCGCCACCGCTTTGTCACGCAGAACGCCAAACACGATCGTGATCGGCCGGTCACCGTAAACAGAAGAAAGGGTCGACCGCAAAGCCCAGGCCCCGGCTGGGTTGTGCGCGACATCAAAGACAAATTCCGGCCGTCCGCCGTCAGCGGCCATAACCTGGAACCGTCCCGGCCAATGTGTTTGACGAATGCCACGTTCGATCGACGCCGGCGTTATCTGTTCCAGCCCTTGCTCACGGAGTTCGACCGCCGCCGCGACCGCCAGCGCCACGTTTCGTAGCTGATGCCGCCCGATCAACGGCGAATCCGCACGTATCTCCCGCCCCAAGACTTGGAGCGGATAACACTGCCTCGGACGACCAGCTTCCGTTTGTTGACGGGCAACCTCTGTGCCCCGCCCACTGAACTCGCTGCCCGGCGAAACCGGCGGCACATAAGGCACCGCGTTCACCGCGCGCGCGCCCAAGTCGAGAATCGCATGCCCAATCACATCATTCGCTTCCGCTAGCTGCGGCAGCGTGACAACCGCTCCGCCCGCCCGAATAATGCCCGCTTTTTCACGGGCGATCTCGGGGACCGTCTCGCCCAGAAACCTCTGATGATCGAGCGCAACATCCGTGATGATGCTCACGCGCGGCTCGACCACGTTGGTTGCATCGAGGCGCCCACCCATCCCGACTTCGAGTACCACGATCTCCGGCCGGCTGCGCGCGAAATACTCAAATGCCATCGCCGTCAGCATCTCAAAAAAACTCGGATGCCACGGCAGATCTGCTTCGCCCACTAACCGCTCGGCCGTCCTGCCAACCACATCGTGAACGAGCGCGAAATCGTCGTCGGCGATCGGCTCGCCGTCCAATCGAATCCGCTCATTGATGCGCACCAGATGCGGCGAAGTGTAGAGACCCGTCTTGAATCCTGACGCCTGAAGGATGGAAGCCAGCGTCGCTGCCGTCGAGCCCTTGCCGTTCGTTCCCGCGATCAAAACGCTGGGAAAACTCTTCTCCGGGTGCCCCAACGCGGCCAGCAGCACCCGCATGTGCCCGAGGTCAAACTTGTGCGTCGGCACGTGGGCCAGCTCATGACCCAAGGCATAGATCTGCGCCACTGCAGTTTCGTAGGACAAGGCACCCTCAGCTATCAAGCTTAACAGTTTGAGCCCCGATCCTCAGATTGCCTAGAACAGCCCAATAAACTGTCAAACCCGCCATCTGACTGGCGAATACAGGGTCCTGATGTGCACCTGCAGTTCGATCCACCCAGGCAACAGCATGGTCGGGAATGGCCTCAAATCCACTCCCTCACGCAAGGAAATGGACGTTTCAATCTCGCCAGCAGCGCGCTCGCCACGATGGTGGGAATTGGGCCCACGCTCAGCAATGCCTTCGGCGGGATGGTGATTCAGCGCCTCGGACACCGCGCATCGTTCCTGGGTCTCGCCGGAATTGCCGCGCTGGCCTTTGCCATGCTCCGGTTTACTGTTCCGGAAACGGCGAACACCTCTGAAGCGGCGATGGATTCCGAGAGCTTGAACGCGGAAACGCGGCGATAGCGGTTCGTCAAAGTGTTCGTGGGATAATTAAACAGTCGGGCCCATAGCTCAACGGTTAGAGCAGCAGACTCATAACCGCGTGCTGACACAGGCGCGGTTATATTTTTGTGATGTTTACGTTGTCTGCGGTTGCCGCAAGTTGTTGAGGGTTTCCTGCGGTAAGTGTACAAAATCAGTGTACAGCCGCGCTGTACATCTACCGACCGCGCTCGCCGACCGAATCCCTACCAAGTCACTAGGGTATTTTGCCGATTTGACATAATGCTGGCGCTTTATTTCGAGCCTGTCACCAAGGCAGTGAGCCGCCGCCCGTCGTCCTGAGCAGAGACCTGCGCGGCTCGCTTTCAGTCTCAGCAACGCACGTGTGTTTTTCTCACGAGTTCGCAGACCGAAACGCTAGCGAAGATGTCGAAGAAGACAGGCACGAAGCAGGCTGAACGCCAGCGCTCTTCTGTCAGTTGAGTGAACTCCTGAACAAAAATGTGTGCGAGCGCGATGCCAGAAAAGGTAACAACGCGCTCGCGGTTGCACGTTTTCAGTCTGTGCTGACTTACCCGTCTGCTATGCGACCCGTACGGGCTCTAAAGGTCTCCAGCCATCTCCTGTTGCAGTTACCTGCTAACAGAACCGCGCTGGCGCGGGGAAACCTAATCTTGTTTCTGTCGCTCTATGTTCTGTTTCCGAAGCGCTTCCTGAGCGAGTGCGATGCGGTTAGCTGAAGCCCGCGGCGAGCGCCACAAAGGAGCGGCGTTGTACTCAGAGAAGGCTGCGTTACAGCGGTCGGCCTGCGACTTGACCGCGAGTTCGTCGCTCGTCGGCGCTGTGCTCAGATTCTGAATTTCCTTGGCGATCGCAGGTCAGTTGAAAGTCGGCGCCACTGTGCATCTGCTGCGTGACATCGACACGAAAGTCTATGGACTGCTCGAACGACTCAGGGCCGCATACCGCGATGTTTTTGAAAAGGCTCGCAGCAAGCGCGGCAAGGTTTTCGATGCGACGAACTTGAGGGTAGAATGGGAAAAAGCCGTCGTCGCGGTCGGCTTGGGTACGCGTGAGAAAATCGACGGCGGCGAAGGCAAGCACGACTGGCATCGCTTCAGAGGATTACGGTTGCACGACCTGCGTCGGTCGGCTGTTCGCAATCTCATCAAGAGCGGCGCTCCTGAAAAGGTCTGCATGAAAATCAGCGGTCACAAGACACGCGACGTTTTCGACAGGTATCACATCGTCACGACGGGCGACCTTCACGCGGCTATGTGCGGCGTCGAATCGGCGTCACTTTCTGCTCCGTCGGGCGAGCCTGAAAAGCAGGCCGTTAAGGGCAAGATTAGTGTACAGTCGGTGCGGTTGGCAGCACGTAAAGCGGTGACAGGTGCATAAACAAAGGACGGGCCCATAGCTCAACGGTTAGAGCAGCAGACTCATAATCTGTTGGTTCCTGGTTCGAATCCAGGTGGGCCCACCAACCCGCATTGGAAGGCATCGGAAATCGAAAGCGGTTGTCCGAGGACCTCGAACCGCGGCAATGGGGATTTCTGGGGGAACCGCCGGGTCAAAGTACCTAAGCTGAACTTGGCGCTCGACGAGCGCTTTGTAAAATCTGCAGCGAACTGAAGCCTAAGCGGTTTTGCCGCCGATCACGCGCAGCGCGCCCGGAGCTACTGAGATTTCCGCTGGAGTCGAACATACAAACTCCCCGTCAGCGTAAATCTCGATCGGCGCTTCTGTCTCCACGCAAACACGTTCCGCTTTTGAGTATTCGACTTTCGAAGAGCGCAGGTGCTGCCCGAAATACACCGTCGGAAACATGCTAACGAGTTCAAGAGGATTCATCGGCCAGATGCGGCAGATATCCAACTGTCCGTCGGACGGGTCGGCACGTGGTGCGATGCGCATACCGTCGCCGTAGAACTGCGTGTTGGCAAAAGCTGCCAGCAAAGTGAGTCGTGGTTTCTCTTCACGACTTTCTTCAGTCCCATTCCAGCGCACCAGTTTCATCGGACAGGCAGGAAGTTTGAGGAGTGCCGGCAAGAGCGCGAGCGCGTAGCCCCCATGCCCGCGCAGCCACCGCGGCATCCGGTTTGCACGGCGAGCAGTAATGGAGTCCAGCCCGCACCCGGCTACGCAGCAGAAGTAACGCTCAATGTCGGGAGGTGACTGCGGGCGAACGACGCCTAAATCAATCGCCCCGGCCTGAAATTTTCCCTCTATAAAACCTTGCCAGGCTTTCAGCGAATCGCGCTCCGACCGCAAACGCAAAGCGCGGGCAAAATCGTTGCCGCTTCCTGAGGGTACAACGAGCACAGGAAGTCCGAGCCGTACGAGCGCGCCGAGATGCCGATGAATGGTACCGTCGCCGCCGAAGATTACGACTGCGTCAGCGTCTCCACCTGTTGCGGGCAGTCCCTCGATCCACGTCGTCGACGAACCAGCCTGAAATGGCTCCAGATCGGCTAGTGAGGTTCCCAGTCCCAAGATGGCAGCAGCGCGCATGGTTGTCGGCTGTATGCTTTCGGCATTAAGCACTAGCGCAGATACAAGCCCAAAGCCAACAGCTCAAAGCCGGCTCACTTCAAACACTTTTCCATAAATTCCACCAGATCTCTTTTCATCTTGTCGTGCTCCGCGCGATCCACATACACCATATGACCGGCACCGTAAGTTGCGTAAGAAATATTCTGGCGGTTCTTTGCGTCCAGATCGAGGTGATCCATGGTCCAGTTAGCGGCCGCGAACGGCGTCGCTAAGTCAAAATAACCCTCCATCACCAGAACCTTCATGTAAGGATTCTTGATCATGGCCGACCGCAAGCCTCCGGCCGTACTGGGAAATCCGTGTTCCGCGTTTCCCCAATCCCACTTCTCGAATTCGGGCTGATCGTAAGCGAAGACCCGATAGGGCATGTCGACCTTGTAGTTCAGTTCGGTCCGCAGATAGTTGTTGAAGGCGGAAGTGTAGGGCGGCAGGATGGCACCGCTGGTCGGATCATAGAAGCGTTCTCCAGGATTTCCGCTGGTGAAACGGCCATCAAGGCGTCCGGTGACGAGTTTTTGATCGAGCAGCAATTCGTGCGTAAACGTCGGTACATCGATGCGCAGGTTGTGCGCTTCGATCACGTCGGGCCGCAGTCCGGTATAGCGAGCCAGTTGGTCACGGATCTTCCCGTGTTCGTCCGGGCTCATGGCATCGCCCTTGGCGAGCGCGAGCGCATAATCATTCAGCGACCAGCGCACCACTTCTTCGCGGGTCTTTGCCATGTCGGCCGATAAGTCGGCGGGCAACTTGTGGTGGTAACCGGCGATCATTGAGAAAGTGGGAACCAACAAGTAGTAAGGTAAGTCGTTCGAGTTATTCCATTCCAGCGTCTGGAAGTCCACGGCCATCGAGAGCAGCGTAACGCCATTGAATGAAATACCGTGGTCGGCAAGATAGCCTGAAATGCCAGCCGCGCGCGTCGTTCCATAGCTTTCACCCAGCAGGAACAACGGGGAAGTCCAGCGTTCATAGCGCGACAGGTAGAGGCGGATGAATTCTCCGAAGGCCTGCACGTCGCCCTTTACGCCGAGAAATTTCTTTGTAAGCTCTAGGGTCGCGGCGCGCGAGTAACCGGTGGAAATGGCATCGACCATCACGATGTCGCTGCGGTCGAGCAGAGTGTCGGGATTATCTTCCAGACGATATGGAGCTGCCGGCATGAAGCCATTTTGCTGCAGCACCACGCGCTTTGGTCCCAACGCCCCCATGTGCAGCCATACCGAAGCCGATCCCGGTCCGCCATTGAAGGCAAACGTCAGCGGGCGTCTTCCCGCATCCTGCCCGTCCAGGGTATAGGCGACGAAGAACATTTCGGCCTCGATCTTGCCGTCGCCGCGCTTCAATGGAAGCCGTCCGGCGGTCGCCGTGTAGTTGAGCGTCTTTCCGCCAACTGAGATCTGGTGGTGGGTTACGACCGGTGGTATCTCCGAGACGTCGTAGTGCTCTTCTTTGTCCGTCGCTTCCTCGGACTTCGCCCCCTCGGCGGGCTTGCCGCTTTCGGGCTTGGCGCTCTCGCTCGCCTTATCGGGAGCCGTAGCCGGTTTCTTGCTCTTGTCTTTTTGCGAAGCCGCCTGCTTCGCGTTATCAGGAGTTTCATTCGATTGATCCTGCTGGGCTACTGCCAGCGGCATCACCCACAAAGCGAAAAGCAACACTGCTAGAGCCTTCATGCGCCCCCCGGGAAAAAGAATTCGGAGGAGCATGATAGCAGTTTCGGGGCTCTTTTTTCGCTAGTTCACATTCAGCGGGGCCGCGACCGAGCCGATGCGGCCGCTGAGGTTGTCGCGAACGACGATGCGGACCGTGTATTCGCCGGGGGCGAGATCGAGCGCGCCCCGGCAGCCGATGCCTTTTTCCCGGATCTTTGCCAGGAGTTCTGGAGTCGGATAAAGGTCGATCTTCTTAAGCACGGACCGATTGGCCTGGAAGCCATCGGGCGTGATTGCCGAGGCCACCAGTTCAAGGGCAATATGATTCTTATTGTTGGCGTCGATCAATGTTGGGTCAGGCGCCAGGTCTACGATGTAGACCGCTCGCTTCTTGCCCGGTTCCTGACTGGCTGCGGTAGCATCCCAGTGTCCAGTCAATGCAAGCGCGGTGTAATCCATTGGGGACTGAAGAGCTGAGGCGATATCGCTGTCGTGGCTGGCTTCGGAGTCGACCCCCATTCTGGTAGCAAAGAAGCCGCTGCGGGATCGCACGTTCACATGGTCGTGCTTTACCTTTACAGAGAGTTTGCGCCAGCCCGGCTTGGGATTGGATCGATCAAGGTAGTAACCCAGCATGTAATACTGCGCTGAATCGCGGACCGCGTCGCGAAACCCCTTCACCAGATCGTTGGAGTTGTAATATGCGCGCCCGCCCGTTGCCGCAGCGAATGTTTCGAAACTCGACTGCGTATCGATCTGGTGCCAACCGGCGCTGCGCACATAGCCGCCCGGCCGGCGGTTGGGCAGACCCGGCGTGCGGATCGAGGCGCCGGGCGCATTGCTTTGCAGTCCTCTCACGTCCACTGGATAGAGCGCGATCTGCGCGTCGTTGAGAAGTTGCCACGTGCGTTCGTAGAGGGGCAGCACATCGGTAAGAGAATCGCGCCCGGCCGGAGCAAGTTGCATGGTCGTATCACTGACGCTGAAAGGAAATCCGCCGCTCGCCCAGATCAGAGACTTACGGCCGGGAAATCCGGCCAGTGCCTGCGCCACCTGCTGTAGGCCCTCCAGGGTATAGGTAATGGCCAGGCGCTGCTGAAATGACTGAAAATTCAGCGCCGCATCCTCGATCATCGTCTGCATACGGTCGGCTTCCTGCTGCATTTGGCTTGCAAGAGCAGCCGTTGTGCCGGGCCTGCCGCCTCCCGACCCGCCGCTAACGCCAATCTCGCCAGCGCTGCCTTCCGGGCTGGCAGATCCGGTAAGCGCTTCCATATCCTCAGGAGTATCGACCAGTTGATACGCTTCGCCACGCACCTTGTGTACCGCTGCGATCAGCACACCAGGATCGACGGCAAAGTTATGAATGACATGAATGCCACTGCGATCGAGCGTGAACAGGCCGGTGGGCTCGCGACGATCCAGCGATTGGGAAAGGTACTTGAGCAGTTCATTGCGTACAAATACCTGGTCAGGGAAAGGAGTGTTGATGAAATCCAACACGATGAGAGTGATGCGCCGCGTGGATCCGCCCGCCAGAGAATTGGTGAACTCATTTGGATTTGTTGGGCGAGACAGGTGAGGATCGCTAGTGATTTCCTCGAAGGTCGCGATCTGCCGCTCCGCCCCGTTTTCCAGCACGGTAAAGTCTTCCTTCTTCAGCCCGCCAACATGTGCCCCGGACTTATCGGAGACCAGCGCAGGAATGAGAACTAATTCAGTGCGCGCGCTGAATTTCACATCCGAGCCGTCCTCTTTTTTATCTTTGTCCTTATCCTCGCCCTTGGCAAACGCGCAAACGGAGCACGCCAACAAGACCATCGCAACAGCCTGCCGCAGCAATGGGTTGGCGAAAGCACGGCCAGCAAGCTCTCTCATACGCAGCCTCGCTTTGTGAATCGACAGGTTCGAACTGGCCCGAGGTCCCGTGGGGGTAGCCTCAGCGGAAATGTTAGTGAGGCATTATATTCCAGTTCACCGCGGGCAGCGTACTTACTCCAGATGGAGCGGCATCGCTGTGATGGGGCCGTGCGCAAGGGCTGCGGCGCTACAACTTCAGCACCGCCTGCACAGTTCCGTCGTCAATGTCGGCTTCGAGATAGAAGCCGAGTTTTTTGCAAATAGCTTGCATTTCGCGGTTCTCGGAAAGGATGGTCGAGACCACGGTCGCGAGTTTTTCGTCGCGGGCGACTTCAATCAGGCGCTGATAGAGCAGCGTACCCAGTCCCAGGTGCTGGAAGCGGTCGTCAACGAGCACGGCCATCTCTCCCTCGTTCCGCCCGCGCAGTTGGCTTAACCGGCCAATGGCAATGATCTCAGGCTCCCCGTCGTCTTTTTTGTGTTCAGCCGCCAAAGCCATTTCACGGTCGTAATCGATAAAGCAGATGCGCTGCAAGCGTTCATGCGCAGTGCGCTGGCTGAGCTTAAGCGGCTGGAAATAGCGCAGGTATACCGTCCGTTCCGATAAGGCCTGGTGGAGCCTGATCAGGAGCGGCTCGTCTTCCGGGCGAATAGGCCGCACCAAAACTTCTTCGTCGTTCTTCATTTTGGCCGGCCGCACGTAGCGCTGCGGATAGGGGCGAATGGCAAGACGCGGAATGTCTTCTTTCTTTGTGTCCTGCGGATAAACGACGATGCGAGCATCTAACGCGATCAGACGATCGGGAGAGGCCAGCAGCGGATTGATGTCGATTTCCTTGATCCAGCGCTGTTCAACAACTAACTGACTGAAGCGGACGAGTAATGCCTCGAGCGCCGCCAGATCAACCGGCTTGCGGCCGCGCACACCCTGCAGTGCCTTGAAGATCTTGGTCTGTTCCATCAACCGGCGGGCCAGAGTACTGGTCAGCGGCGGCAGCGAAAGAGCGCGGTCGCCAAACACTTCGACGAGCTGGCCGCCGGTGCCGAACAGCATCACCGGCCCGAACTGCGCGTCGACCGTGCTCCCGAGAATGAGCTCATAACCTTCGGCCCGGAAAAACGGCTGCACGGTTACTCCCAGAAAATGTTCTGGCCCGGCTTTCTCGCGGACCGAAGCCTCGATATCACGCCATGCCTGGCGCACGGATTCCGGCTTCGAGAGGTTGAGCTTTACGCCCCCAACCTCGGTTTTGTGCGTAATGGTGTGCGAGAGCAATTTGACCACGACCGGATAGCCGAGCTCCTCCGCTTTCGCAACCGCCTCGTCTTCGTTGTGCGCCTCAAAAGTGGGGTCGGTCGGAATTTGGTAACACGCCAACAGTTCCTTCGACTCGGGCTCGGTCAGCAGAGTGCGCCCGGTCTGGCGTACATTCTCGATGATCCACTCTGCGCGCGCGCGGTCGGGACCCTCCTCGCCGTACGGCATCATCGGAGTTTCATAAAGCCCACGCAGCAGATAGCTGTGGCGCCACATGTAGTGGAAGATTCGCCCGGCGGTGTCGGGGAAGTTGAAGGTTGGGATGCCGGCGCGATTCAGGATTTCGATTCCCGCGCTCATCTCAGCGCCGCCCATCCAGCAGGCCAGGACCGGTTTGCCTGTGCCTTTGGCAAGCGGTGCCAGCTTTTCTGCAGTGATGGTCGGATGGGACATGCCTTGTGGGCAAAGGATGGCGAGTAGTCCGTCGTTATTGGTGTCGGCGGCTACCGTTTCCGCAACCTTTGCATATTTATCGGGCAACGCATCGCCGAGAACATCCACGGGATCGTTGTGGCTCCAGTGCGGCGGCAGAATCTGGTTGAGCACATCGAGCGTGGCCGGAGAAAGCTCGGCCAACTCGCCGCCCGCGCTGATGATCGAATCGGCGGCGAGCACTCCTGGCCCTCCGGCATTGGTAACTACAGCGAGGCGCGGGCCCTTGGGCCGCGGCTGCTTGCTCAGCGTTTCGGCCATGTAGAAGAGATCGGAGATCGTGTTGACGCGCAGCACGCCGCAGCGGCGGAATGCAGCTTCCAGCACCTCGTCGCTGCCCGCCAGAGTTCCCGTATGCGAGGCCGCCGCATGCGCGGCGGCCGCAGTCCGTCCGGCTTTGATCACAATAATCGGCTTGCCGAGCGAAACTTCCCGCGCCGCCGAAAGGAACGAGCGAGCGTCGCCGACCGATTCCATGTACAGGATGATCGAGTGCGTGCGCGGATCGTTGCCAAGGTAATCGATCAGATCGCCCCAGCCCACATCCAGCATCGACCCGACGGAAACAAACGCGCTGAAGCCGACGACTTCCTTTTGCGCCCAGTCGAGAATTGCGGTGCACAACGCCCCACTCTGGCTGATGAAGGCAACGGTGCCCGGCCTCGCCATGTTGTTCGCGAACGTCGCATTCAGGCCGGTGACCGGGTTCATGACGCCCAGGCAGTTCGGGCCAATGATGCGCATTGGGCTGTCGCGGATCCGGTCGAGAATCTGCTGCTCGAGTTCCTGCCCGCGTTGGCCGTGTTCTTTGAACCCGGCAGAAATGATAATTGCGCCTCGCACGCCCGCGGCCACGCACTGGCCGATTACGTTGGGCACGCTCTCTGCAGGCGTGACGATCACCGCCAGATCGACGGTTTCCGGAATGTGCTCCACATCGCGATACGCTTTGATGCCGAGGACGCTGGTGCGCTTGTCGCTGACCGGATACACGGTGCCGCCAAACGGAGAGCTAAGCAGGCTCCAAAGAACAGCTCGCCCAACGCTGCCTGGGCGATCGGTGGCGCCGATGAGCGCAACGCTATGGGGCGCAAAAATGGCGTCGAGCGGATGCCCTTCCGTGCGCAGCACATCATGCGCCTTATCCGTGGTGGGACGGTGCTTGCCGATTTTTCCCATCTTTGTCACATTCATAAGCCATCTAGTTTAAACCGGAGCATATACCCAGGCTGTGATGGACAACCGCGCGAAAGCGATTAACGCCCCATCCCTTCCCTTCCGAGTTCTCGCCAATCGCGGGCACCCCCACAGAATCATGCTAGAATTTGGTGCGCTCGTAATGATTTCCCCGGTTTGTGGCGCGCCAGAACTCTCCACCCGGTAACGACGGACTGAAACGTGGCTGAAGACCCCAACACACCAGGCGGCTCAATTTCTTACGCGGACGCCGGCGTCAACATCGACAAGGCCAACCGCACCAAGCAGCGGATCAAGTACCTCGCCCATAAGACCTTCACCAAAGGTGTGCTGAGCGAGATCGGGGGCTTCGGCGGTCTGTTCTCGGTTGACAAGAAGTACATCGATCCTGTGCTTGTTTCGAGCGTGGATGGCGTCGGAACCAAGCTGAAGGTCGCCTTCGAAATGAACCTGCACCACACCGTCGGCGGCGACTTGGTCAATCATTGCGTAAACGACATTGCCGTGCAAGGCGCGGCGCCACTTTTCTTCATGGATTACCTGGCCGCCGGCGTCCTGGACCCCGAGATCGTGGAAAAGATCGTCAGCGGCCTCGCGGAAGCCTGCAAGCACAACGGTTGCGCCCTCATTGGCGGTGAAACCGCCGAAATGCCAGGGTTCTACCCCAAGGGCGAGTATGACCTCGCTGGGTTCATCGTCGGCGTGGTTGAACGCGAAAAGATCATCAATGGTAAGACCGTCGAGGTCGGCGACTGTGTTTTGGGCTTGCCCTCGAATGGCCTGCACACCAACGGATACTCCCTTGCCCGCAAACTGCTGTTCGAAGTGGCCACGTACTCGCCGGAAACCTTCGTCAGCGAGATGAAAAACAAGGTCGGCAACGAACTGATGCGCACCCACCGCAGTTACTGGTCGATCATCCGCAAGCTGATTGCCGGCGAGTGCGTAGGGGCCCTGGCCCACATCACTGGCGGCGGCATCACCGAGAATCTACCTCGCGTGCTGCCCAAAGGAACCGCGGCTGTCATCGAACTGGGGACCTGGCCGGTGCTGCCGATTTTTGAGCACCTTCAACACCTCGGGAACGTCGAGCAGGAAGAGATGTTGCGCACGTTCAACATGGGACTGGGCATGCTCGTCGTGGTCCCCGCCAAGAAATTCAAGAAAGCGCAGACGCTCCTGGAGCGCGCCGGGGAGAAATTCTACAGTGTCGGCCGCATTGTTAAAGGCGAGCGGAAGGTAATGTACAGCTAGGGCCAAGAGTCAAAGATAGATTGAAGAAGAAAGATCCAGGTTTCAAGCTTTCAGAGTTCCGGTGTTTCAAGGACCAGCAGCCGCTTTGAAACCTTGAAACTCTGAGACCTTGAAATCTGCTATGAAAAACCTCGGCATTCTTCTCTCCGGACGCGGCTCAAACTTCGTCGCTATTGCCGATAGCATTGCCGCTGGGCGCATTCCGGGCGCGCGCATAGCGATAGTGATTTCAAATCGGGCCGACGCTCCCGGCATCGAGACCGCACGCCAACGCGGGCTCGAAGCGCTCCTGATTCCTTCCAAAGGCAAAGAGCGCGAAGCGCATGACCGCGAAGTTGTGGCCGCTCTGAATCACCGCCAAGTCGATCTCGTCTGCCTCGCTGGCTACATGCGCCTGCTTTCACCGTGGTTCGTCCGTCAGTTCCCGCAGCGCACCCTGAACATCCACCCCTCGCTGCTTCCGGCGTTCCCAGGTCTCCAAGCACAGCAGCAAGCCTTCGCCTACGGAGTGAGGGTAAGCGGCTGCACAGTGCATTTCGTCGACGAAGAACTCGACCACGGTGCCATCATTGTGCAAAAGACGGTTCCCGTGCTCGATTCCGACGACGAGCACACATTGGCGGATCGCATTCTGGAGCAGGAACACATCGCGTATAGCGAGGCGATACGGATCGTGCTCGAGGGAAATTTCAAGATCGTTGGGCGAAGGCTGGTGGAAGATCAGAGGTAAGAGGTCAGATTGCAGAGGTCACATCCAAGCTGATGTTCTCACCTCTGCAATCTGACCTTTGACCTCTGAGTTGCTACATGATCAGATCGTTGCTCCTCCGCGCGATTGGGTGCTGCATCACTTCGAGTTCATTCTTCACCAGGTTCAGTCCGTACACGCAATCCTCAAACCTCTGCGAGAGTTGGGTAAATAATGGCGCCACCTTGGCATACTCGAAGTACTCGAATTTCGAAACGATGTAGTAGCTCTCCTTGCCAGCTTTGACCCATTCCACAAGATTCTCTAACCGCTGACGGCGCAGGCGATGATGATTGATGCTTTCCGGAAACATCCCTGCGAAAAACAGCGTGTAGTCCCCGATGTGTTTGCGGACCTGCCGCTCGCGGTCGAACGATGGCGCGGGCCCGTATATCGGGTCGGATTCGAGCAGCATCTCGCCCACGTCGTTCAGCGGCCGCCCGTTTGCGTTGCGGATTTTCATCAACTGCTCGGCGTCGCAGAACTCTGTTAGCAGGTGCGCGACGTATCCCACGATCTCCGGATCACGGATGCCAATCTCCTGCGCGTAGTGCCGGCCCACGAGTTCAACAAATAGCTTCTCCAGCGGGTGCGTTTCCGGAATCATGTTCGGCCCCCCCACTTTCTGCGTGTCCTCTTATTTCATCGGAACACGCCCTTTGTCAGATTAGATACCGTACTTCCAGGCCTCAAACAAGTGCACCATCGTGCCCCCGTACTCTTTAGAACCCCGCACGGGACGCAGCGTTGCGAGCGTCTTGCTGGCGGTCAAGGCCATTGGCTGCCAAACTTACAGGCATGTTTTGTATGGTTACGAGTCGGGATGTGCAGTTCCTTCATCTATTTCCGGTAGAACATAGGGGCAATAACTGCAGAGAGGTGGGGACAAGTGGAAAGAAGGAATTTCGCAAGCGGGACACCGTGGGAACCGGTCGTTGGTTACTCTCGCGTGGTACAGGTCGGTCCGCACATTTATGTTTCGGGCACAACCGCCACCGGTCCCGATGGCAAAATCATCGCGGGCGATGCCTATGCGCAGGCGGTGCAGGCGCTCAAGAATATCGAGAGCGCGCTCACCCGCGCTGGCGCGTCAATCAAACACGTCGTGCGCACGCGAATGTTCGTGACCAACATCGCCGACTGGGAGAAGGTTGGCAAAGCGCACGGCGAGTTCTTCGGAGAGATCCGGCCGGCGACCAGCATGCTCGGCATCAGCGCTTTGGTCGCGCCCGAAATGCTGGTGGAGATCGAGGCGGAAGCGATCAAGGAGGACTAGAACTGGTCTCACAAACGCTTCGAGGAAGGGCACGGCTCCACAGGAGGGGAAAAACTCGTTTGTTGCTCTTGGAGGCGCGACGCTGCGCGGCGGCAACAGCATTTTGGATGCGGCTTTAAAGACGCCAGGGCACGCACTGGCCTAAAGCGTCTTCGCAAAGAAATGGCGGGAACCGCTGCGCGGTCCCGCCATTATGTTGGGGAAGGGCTTTCTAGCGGCGGCTCTTTTTTTTCTTGGTGGCCGCTTTCTTCTTCGCTTTCTTCGCCGGTTTTTTCGCGGCTTTCTTCTTTGCCGCCTTCTTCGCGGCTTTCTTCTTTGCGGCCTTCTTCGCGGCTTTCTTCTTTGCGGCCTTCTTCTTAGCTGCTTTCTTGGGCGCCGCTTTCTTCATGGCTTTCTTGGGAGCGGGTTTCTTGGCGGCCGCCTTCTTTTTCGGAGGCGGCGCGCTTCCCCCACCCCCGCCGAACGAAATTGCCGGTTCCGGTTCGTGTTCCGGTTCGGGCGCCGGGAGTTCGTCGTCCTCGTCTACCATCGTTGGTTCTTCTTCCTCTTCTTCCTCTTCGTCAAAATCTTCTTCTATAGATTCGCCGAAGGCGCTGGGGTCACCATATTCATCGGTTTCATCATCACGACCGTACAAAGTGGGATCATCGAAACGCATATCTCCTCCTGCGTATTGTTGGCCAGTCGCGCCTGTGGGCGTTCAGGCCCAGGGAATTAAGACTGCTTGCGAAACGTCCCTGCTTTTCCTAACGGCGGGCGATTATAGCACGGCAGTTTCACCCGGCAGTATCGTGCATTCACCGGAGATTTGCGAGAAAAATTTCAGGAAGGATGCGGAACCGCTAGTCTTAGAGAAAAGTTCAGGGGAAAGAATGGCGAAACTCAACCACGATATGCAGGGACCCGAGCCTCATTCGTAGGCGAGCGCGTCAATTGGGTCCTTCTGGGCCGCTTTGAACGCCGGATATAGGGCCCCGGCCATGGCCCCGGCTATCGCAATAAAGAAGGCGCGTACAATCCATCCTCGATCCACAACTACCTGCACCAACGGAAACTTCTGGGCCAGCCCGGCCCGCGCCGCCAGGCTCACCACTATGCCAAGAATGATCCCTCCGAGAGCCAGCAGAAGCGTTTCCCTTAGCACCACGTTGACGATGTAAAGCCGGGACGCCCCCATGGCCTTGAGGATGCCTATTTCGCGCGTCCTTTCCATTACCGCCGTGTACATCGCCTGGAAAATCACGATGAATCCGATGACCACAGATATGCCCACCACGATGTCAATAAATGTAGAAAGGCCGGGATAATTGCTGGTCGTCATCATCGCAAGATAGGCGGCCATGGATGTGGCAACATAGTGCTCCATGCCGGGAACGGCCTTGATCTCGTCGATAACCGCATCCACATTCGCCGGATCATCGAGTTTGAGATAGAAGATGGTGGCCTTGTCCTTGGCGCCAACCAGATCCTGTAACGTACTCAAAGGAACAAACTTACGCCCCCCCTTGCCACGTTCCACAATCCCGCAGATGCGGAACTTGTTATTGAGGATCTCGATTGTGTCGCCCACCTTGGCATGCTTGGACTGCGCGAAAAGATCGTCGACCAGAACGTCGTAGGGCCCCGTAAAAGGGCCGCCCTTCAGGTAGTGGAAGCCCGAAGACATGCTTTCGTAGCTCGGCAGGTCAATGCCGGCGATAATCTCCAACGCCCCGCTGCTTGCGACTTGCGTGACGACGGGCGCGACGCTCGCGACATGCGGCAACTTGGCCAGCACGGTACCGATCCTGATCGGCATGGGCGCCCCGCTAAAAGCGCCAATGAAGGAAGAGCCGGGAGGCCGCACCAGGATGTCAGCCCCAATGCCCGCAGTGCGGGTGCGGGAGTCCTGCATCATACCCAGGCAGAGCCCGACAATTAACAGGATGAGCGTCACTTCCAACGCCACGGCCACGATGCTGATCAGCGACCGGATCGGCCGATGCACCAGGTTCCCGACGATCATCCGATTCATCATGTCTTTTGCGGGACTACTTGCCCCCGCTTCCCGCGATTGCGGCGTTAGTACCCAAAGCACCCGGATGGGCCGAACTCAGCCGTACGATCTCCGCTCCAGGAGGTTGTTCGAGCGCGAACTGATCGTCCGACAGCGGGAGGTTCAACTCCAGTTTGAGAACGTGGAACGTGATGTCGTAATTTTCCCGCGGGCGCTCGATCTCGATGGAGGTCGGAAATGAAATTCCGTTGAAGTCCTTGTAGTCCTGATAGCGCGCGTCGGTCGCGACATTTCCCTGCATGTCGTAAATCCGTTGCCGGTGCGGTAGCAGGTCCGTCCTGCTGAACTCAATGCGCCGCGAAAGATACCAGCCGCGAGTCCCCTGGTGAATGACCTCGACTTCATAATCGGGCTGCTCAACGCGATGCTTTTTTGAATCGAGCACCGTTTCGTATCCGTTCTCAAGCACCGCAATATCATCCGAAGCGATGCGCAGCAACAGCATCGCGTTGTAAATGTATTGCGGACGCATGTTTTCCATGCGTTTGTCGGGCTGGTAGCTTGTTTCGTTGTCGGGGCCGATCACGAACTTGTTCCGGGGAGGAATCCAGAGCTTGAATTCCTTGCCATCGCTCACCATGTCAAACGCCGTAGTGCGCACCACTGGCAGCAAGCCCTTCATACGCAGCACATCGGGCTTGCGGGCGAGTACGTATCCCCGGATTTCCTTGTAATCGGTGATGCGCCCGTTCTTTGGATCGCCCGCCGAAGCGTCGATATCCACCGTCGCCTGCATGGACTGGACCCGCTCGGCCTGCGTGTTAACGTAGTCGATCAGGTCCTGCTGGGTGGCTGTCTTAAGGGGTGCGTTTGAGAGCTGACGTTCGATCGGCCGGGTTCGGAAAAGACACCCGGTCAATGGAAATGTGGCGGCTAACAAAGAAATGGAAAACAACCACCGGAAGTGAAGACGAAGCATTCCTGTCCTGTTACCTGGAAGAATTGGCACTTAGCTATCTGATTAGTATACGGCAGTGAAGGTTGCGGCGCTTTAGTGACTCGCGAGCGCCCGCCGGTAAGCGGCGACGTTGCGGTCATGTTCTGCGAGAGTGGTCGCAAAGCGATGGTGACCATTGCCATCGCTAACAAAGTAAAGGAACTTCGTGCTGTCAGGGTGCATTGCCGCCTCGAGTGCGCTCCGTCCAGGATTCGCGATCGGACCTGGCGGCAAGCCGAGGAAACGATACGTATTGTAAGGGGAGTTCACCGCCATATCGGCATGATGCAGGCTCCCCTGATAAGTGCCCAGCAACTGTTCGGCGTAGATCACGCTCGGGTCGGCATCGAGCGCCATTTTGTCCTTCAGCCGATTGTAGTAAACGCTGGCGACGCGCGGCCGCTCCTCGGGCGCCGCCGTCTCTTTCTCGACGATCGACGCCATGGCGACGACTTTCTGGACGTCGACACCGGCCTGGGCCGGGATCAGCCCGATTTCGTGCGCAATAAGCCGGAATTGATGAACCATCGCGCCCGCCATTTCTTCTAGAGTCTGCGTCCGCGTGAACTGGTAGGTATTAGGAAATAGATACCCTTCAAGCGACTTGGCCTCCGGGGCAATGTCCGAGATAAGCAGCGTTTGCGTCTCTGCAATATGGAGAAAATCCGCCGCCGGCCCCAACCCGGCACCCTCCATAGCCTTCGCAATGTCGAACATCGTGTAGCCTTCCGGGATCGTGACCACGTGGAAGTAAATGTCGCCGCGAGCGATGCGATCGTAGACCTGGGGCAGCGTCCCCTCGCGCTCAAAAAGGTATTCGCCCGCTTTGAGCGCTCGCCGGTGGTGCGTGGCATGCCACAGCCGGAACGCCAGCTCGCTGCGAATAATGCCAGCCTTCTTCAATTCCGAGGCAATACGGCGCGTTGAATAGCCGGGCCGCAGCATCACAAACTGCTCCCCCGCCAGCGTAACTGGAACATATACCTGCCACGCCGCAAACCCCGCCACGGCCAGAACAGCAACCAGGAACAATGTGATCAGAGCGCGCAAGGTTTTAGTGTAGAGGCTTTTCAGATTGTCACAAAGTGGCCAGAGTACAAGGCCGGAAGAACCGATGGCAGAGGTTAGGGGGCGCGATGGCGCGCGCCGTCATTGAATTTCCGGTGGCGGGTCAGGGTTACTTCCCCTTTGCCCGCTACCTAAGGACTTATTCCAAATCTGATCGGCTAAACTTGGCTCTGAAACGCAAATCGCGCTCTTACGGCGGCAAACTCGGTCCGGATCAAACTAGTTGGACTATAGGCAAAGGCGAACGTGCTGGGCGCGATGCGCCCCGCACGTGCGGGAGAGCGCCACCTTCGTTTTGGCTGATCCAAACAGCAACAGTACCTAAGGTGGAACTTTATTCTTCCGCCGAGTTCAGCCAAGGTCGTAGCGGTCAAGGTTCATTACCTTGATCCACGCGGCCGCGAAGTCCTTCACAAATGCTTCCTTGGAGTCGTCGCAGGCATAGACTTCCGCGAGTGCCCGCAGCTGCGAGTTCGAACCGAACACAAGATCGACACGCGTGCCAGTCCACTTGACTTTGCCCGTTGCGCGATCGCGCCCCTCATACACGCCTTCGGAAGAGGAGGGCTCCCACGCCGTATTCATGTCGAGCAGGTTGACGAAGAAATCATTCGTAAGCGTTTCGGGCCGTTTGGTGAAGACGCCGTGTTTGGTATGCCCGAAGTTGGCATTCAGTGCGCGCAGGCCGCCGATGAGTACCGTCATCTCGGGAGCAGTCAGAGTCAACAACTGCGCCCGATCTACAAGCAACTCCTCCGCCGACATGATCTGCTCGCTGCGGAGATAGTTGCGGAACCCATCCGCAACCGGCTCCATCACCGCGAACGAGTGCACATCGGTCTGCTTCTGCGAAGCATCCGTTCGCCCCGGCGAGAAGGGAATCTTCACTTTGTGCCCGGCCTTTTTCGCAGCTTCCTCGACGGCTGCGCAGCCGCCCAGAACGATCAGATCAGCCAGCGAGACCTTCTTCGCCTTGTTCCCGTTGGATTGCGCGCTGTTGAACTCCTTTTGGATCGCCTCCAGTTTCTTGAGAACCTTCGCCAGTGCGGGTGGCTGGTTCACTTCCCAGTCCTTTTGCGGCGCCAGGCGAATGCGTGCTCCGTTCGCCCCACCGCGCTTGTCGGAGCCGCGGAACGACGACGCCGATGCCCAGGCCGTCGTCACCAGTTGGGAGATCGACAGTCCGGATGCGAGGATCTTCGTCTTCAGCGCAGCAATGTCCTTTTCTAGGATCGACTTATGATCCACGGCGGGAACCGGGTCTTGCCACACCAGTTCTTCCTTTGGAACCAGCGGGCCAAGATACCGTGCGATCGGACCCATGTCGCGGTGCGTCAGCTTGAACCACGCCCGCGCAAACGCGTCTGCGAACTGATCCGGATGCTCATAGAAACGCCGCGAAATCTTTTCGTAAGCAGGGTCGAACCGCAAGGAGAGGTCCGTGGTCAGCATGGATGGCGCGAGACGCTTTGACGGGTCGTGCGCATCCGGCACCGTACCGGCGCCCGCGCCATTCTTCGGTCTCCACTGATGAGCACCGGCCGGGCTCTTCGTCAGTTCCCATTCGTAGTTGAACAGGTTGGCAAAGAAGTTGTTGCTCCACTTCGTAGGCGTCGTAGTCCAAATCACTTCCAGGCCGCTGCCGATGGTGTCAGCACCGCAACCTTTGCCAAGCTTATTCTTCCACCCGAAGCCTTGATCTTCGATGGCGGCACCTTCCGGTTCAGCACCTACATATTGAGCGGGAACGCCCGCGCCATGAGTCTTGCCGAATGTATGCCCGCCGGCAATCAGCGCAACCGTCTCCTCATCATTCATTGCCATGCGTGCGAACGTCTCTCGGATATCCCGTGCCGCAGCGATGGGATCGGGTTTTCCATTCGGCCCTTCCGGATTCACATAAATCAGGCCCATTTGAACCGCAGCTAGCGGATTCGCAAGATCCCGATCGCCGCTGTAGCGTTCGTCCGCCAGCCACTTGCCCTCAGGCCCCCAGAAAATATCCTCTTCCGGCTCCCAGACGTCATCGCGCCCGCCGCCAAAACCGAACGTTTTAAAGCCCATCGATTCGAGCGCCGCGTTCCCGGCGAGAATCATCAGATCGGCCCAGGAAATTTTCCGCCCATACTTCTGCTTGATCGGCCACAGCAGCCGGCGCGCCTTGTCGAGGTTCACGTTGTCCGGCCAGCTATTGAGCGGCGCGAAGCGCTGCTGGCCGGCTCCGGCCCCGCCGCGGCCGTCGCCGATGCGGTAGGTACCCGCGCTGTGCCACGCCATACGGATGAACAGCGGCCCGTAGTGGCCAAAGTCGGCCGGCCACCAGTCCTGCGAGTCTGTCATCAAGGCATGCAGGTCCTTGATCACGGCATTCAGGTCGAGGCTCTTGAACTCTTTTGCGTAATTGAACTTCTTGCCCATCGGATCGGACAGCGGCGAGTGCTGGTGCAGGATTTTCAGGTTCAGCTGATTCGGCCACCAGTCGGCATTCGTCGCGGCCCCAGCTGCGGAGTGTGCGAACGGGCACTTTGCTTCGGTTGCTGCGTTTTTTTCCTTGGCTTCGGGGACAACGCTCCCCGATGAACTCGCGAGTGTGTTTTCCATAAATGTTCTCGTCCTCCGAATCTTGAATTGCGTACTCCGTGAAAAACTACTTTTTCGTGCTGCAGCGGTGACAGAGGCCAAAGACCTCGATCAACGGCTGCGTCAGGTCAAAGCCGTCCGGCGCTTGCCGGGATAGCCGTCTTAGATCGATGAATTCTCCTTCGATGTCCTCGACCGATTTGCAGCGGGAACAGACCAGGTGGTGATGAGGTTTTAGATTCCCATCCACGCGCAACGTGGATGCATGAGGACTGACTTCCCGCAGCATTCCGCACTCGATGAACAACCGCAGGTTGTTGTAGACCGTGGCGAGCGAAATGGATGGGATGCGACGCCGAACCGCGGCGTAAATATCTTCTGGGGAATAGTGTCCGCGGGAAGCTATTACGGCCTCATAGACCACCTGTCGCTGGTGCGTGACCGCCAAACCGCGCTTTGCGGCCAGGTCGCGGAACTGTTCATGGGTGAGGCGCATGATTATCGAATAATAATAAGTATAAAACGATAGAAAGAAGTGTCAACTGAAACTTACTGGGACCTCGAAGAGCGTTGCCCGCAACACCAGACTGTGGCTCGCCCTCCCACGGCCGGCATCGGAACCCGCTTCTGGATGGATCGTCGGCGACGCGGAAGCTATTTTTCACTACTTTGGTTGCAAAGTTAGCCCGCGGGAAACCGACGGCACTGGCACTGGATTTCGGTCGGTCTCGCTGACGCCGAGTTCCTACGAATCCTCATTCCTAATCCAGCCGCGACGGTTACTCTCCCAGCCAATCCGCGTACGGCTTCATCGACTCCACGTGATCGCACACAATCTTGATCGCACCCGTAATGGGAATGGCCAGCACCAATCCCACCGCGCCCCAGATCGCTCCCCAGAAAAGCAATGCAATTGTCACGGCCAGCGGATTCAGCCGCAAACGGCTGCCCAGCAACTTGGGGTAGAGCACATTAAGCGCGAACAAATGCATCCCAACCACGCAAATCACCACGATGATCAGGTCTCCCGCCTCAAGTTGTCCCAGCCCCACCATGATTGGCGGAATCATCGCCAAGACGATGCCCAGATAAGGCACCAGGCTGAGAAAGCCGCTGAGGAATCCCACGAAATAAAAGAACGGAACGTGCAGCAACCCGAAAATCCCAACGCTCACCACCGAGATCAGCAGCCCAATGAGCAGGTTCCCAACGATGAAGCTCTGCAACATCTTGCCGATCAGCCCCAGCGTTACGAACGCCGTGTGCCGGTGATGTAAGGGGAACAGCATTACCGTAGCTGACCGGGCATGGCTGTGCCACGTCAGCAGAAAGTAGGTAAGAAATGGAACGAACGACACTGCCAGCAAAACGTCAGTCACCGTGCCCGCGCCGTGCGTAAGAAGGTCGGACCAACTGGTCACCTGCCGCACTGCAACTACGTTGCGCGAGCCGGGCCCCTCGTCGTTCACCACTTCCCCAGTTTTTTCGATCCGCTCCGCTTGTTGGCGCACCGGCTGCAGGATGGACCGTATCTTCGCCGAATACTTGGGAACGTTGTCGGCAAACACCAGGGCTTCGGTATAGGAGGCGACCGTAATGCCATAAAGCACGGCCAGCAGTAACACGATGCTGACGAGTGCCGCGACGGCCCGCGGCAGGTGAAGATGCTCGAGCGCCTGCACCACCGGCGAGAGCGTAAAGCTGAGCAGAATGGCAAGGAAAAGAACGGCCAGCACTGACTCGCCGAGGTAGGCAAACAGAATGATCAGCCCCATGCCAAGAAGGGTCAGCGACCAGTGATGCGGGCGGGTTGTTTCGAGGGTGTCCATCGAGCCGCTGGAAAATCATTCTGCATCAGCCCAGCGCGAATTGCACGAAGGAAACGAGAAAAGTCAGAATTGAGAAGTCAGATTGCAGAAGTGAGGAAGTCCAATCCATGTCCCGATGAACAAAACCGGTTTGGCACGACCGTATTTTGTCCGCAACAAAAGGGGCGGCAACCGCCGCCCCCAAGCGCTCCAGTCCGGATCGCCATCAATCGCGATCCAGTTTTGCCGTTTCCTTTCCCACCAGCTTCACCCCCGCCTTCGGGTAAGGTTTGTCATCTCCCATAATCCCCCGCCACAGAATCCGGTTGAATTTGTCCGAGTCGATCATATCGGGATGGTTGAAGTTGAACCCCTTGGTCGCTTTCGCCCACCACGCGCCGTCGTGCAGCGGTTTCACTGCGGCGGTGATTGGCCGGCCCTGAGGATTGCTGCATTCCGGCACCAGCGTCGGGTCGACCGGTGGCTGGCACAGAATCCCCGGTATCGGCGCTGTATACGGCTGCAAATTCGGTTGCCGTATAAAGACGTCCGACATCGGCACCGCGTTCGCGTCGTTCAGCCCCAGGTAATTCACGCCCAGAATGTCCTCGATGGTCCGCAGCACATTCGTGGAGTTATACGTGGTATGCACAACCGCCCCGCCCTTGGTGTAAGGCGAAATCACGAAGACCGTCGAGCGATGCGCGTCCACGTGGTCCGGCCCGTTCTGCGCGTCATCTTCGACGACGAAGATCGCCGTATCCTTCCAATAAGGAGAGTTGGTCACGGCTTCCACCAGACGGCCGACCGCGTAGTCGTTGCTCGCCATCTGCGCCAACGGATTTTCCAGGTGCGCGATGTTCGAGGAAAAGTTGCCGAAATGGTCGTTCATGAAATCGACCATCTCGAAGTCGGGCATATCGCCTTTCTTCACATACTCGTTGAATTCCCGATTCCATTCTTCAAAGCGATATTGATCGGGAGTGTTGAGGTCCCATCCGCGATAGTAAAGGTCGGTGTGGTCCATCAGGGATTTTCGCACCGGAACCGCCTGCACGGCCTTCTGCTTAAACGCGTCGCGTACGATCGGGATGTACAGCGGGTACCCCGCCGACGGCACAACATAGTAATTTTCGTCGGCGTAGAGCCCGTAGTGCCGCACCGTTTTGCCCGCGCGCAGCACCGAGTCCCAGATATAACCGCCCAACGCGTCCGGATCCAGATCATCCGCGCCCTCTGACGCCGTGATGTCCTTTGTCCCCGGTTCAATCGACGACCCGCCCGTCGGATCGAACAAAGTGGTGATGCGCACCGTGCTCGGATTGGGCGTTCCCTTCGTCTGGTCCGGCAGCGCAATGCCGATGTTGCGCGGATTGCCGTTCCAGTCGAACGGGATGTTGTAGTTCGCATTGCCATAGCCCACGAGCACGTTTTTCACCGTGACATCGTTGGCATGGCCCTGCGTATCCCAATTCCACCCGTCGCCGCTTACGTCGCCGGCGTCGTAATAGTTGTCGAGCAGCGCGAACTGCGTCGCTAGCAAGTGCTCACTCGGCGTAATCGGCTGCGGAAATTGCACCCGCGTCGGATCGCCGTTGCCCTGCGTCAGATCTCCCAGAATCTGGTCGTAGGTGCGGTTCTCTTTCTGGATGTAGATCACGTGTTTGATGTGGTTGTGCAGGAACGCCATCATCGGATCGTGCTTCGGATTGTTGAAGCCGTTGTTGGCATCCACCAGTTGCGACAAATAGCCGAGCGTGTTCTTATCCGGCACCGGAATGGTCGAAAATCCCGCCTTCAGCAACGCGAGAACATATTCGTTCCGCGAAGTCGGATTTGGCGGCGGACACAGCAGTGACGCATACTGCGGCGGTATGGCCGTCCCAGGGCAATCGACGCGGTACTCCAGGTTCGGGCCCGCATCCGATTTCATATTTACCACGTACAGCTTGGTTCCGTCGGCGCTGACCGTCACCGAACTCGGATACCATCCCGTCGGAATCCGTCCAAGCAGCGTTTGCGACGCGACATCAATCACAGCCACCGCGTTCTCGCCGCCCAGCGTGGCATATAACGTCTTGCCATCCGTGCTGAGCGCCAGCGAATTCGGACTCGACCCTTTGTAGGCGTATCCCGGCCGCGCTACCGAGATTCGGCTCTTCAGCACATCTTTCGTAGTGTCGATCACCTCAATCTCGTCCAGGTCGCCATTCGCGACATAAAGCCGAAGCTGATCGGCCGACAGCACCATCCGATTCGGTTCGCCGCCAACCTTGATCACTTTGTACGATCCCGAAGGGCTCACCGAGAGCACCTGCCCGTCGCGCTGGCTGCTCACGTATGTCTTCACCGTCCCGCCCTGCGCGTTCGACAGCACCACCGGCCAATAAGGCATTTCGCCAACGGCCGTAGTTTGTCCGGGCACAAAGAAATGAATCTCGTTCGAAACCGTGCGCGTCGAAGTGCCCACGATCGAGAGCGAATCATTCTGGTAGTTCGCCACATATAGCGTCGTGCCATCCGGACTGATCGCCAGCCCCGCCGCCACCGCCGCGAATGGCATGAACATATCCAGCGCAACCGGATTGTTGTTGATCGGAGTCGAGACGAACAGCCCGCCCGTCGGGAACTCCTGAACCGGTACATCGGCCGGCTGGTCATGATTCAGCAGCACAAACGGAGCATCCGGCACATAATTTCCATCGGCGCTCGCTCCGGTGTTCGCATTCTTGAAAATCTCCACGCGGTCGTCGATGCCACCCGCCACGTAGAATCGCGTGCCCGAAGGATCCCACAGCAATCCTTGATACGTATTGGGAATATTGATCAGCTGTTTCTGGACGGGTTGCGCGCCCCGCACGTCAAACACAAAAACCCACTCCGCATTCGGCGTCGTGGTCGACGACGGCAAGCCCGTCACGGGATCGAGCGCGGCCCACACAATCGGTGTCCCGTCCGCCCCCTGCGTGTTGAACCCTGTGTTGTAGCCGGTGGTTAGAATAAGCAAAGCCGTTCCGTCCGGGCTGAGTGCAGTATTCACCGCGCCATTCGCGTCGGCGGAGCCATCCGGGCGCAGGCCCGTAGGCAGACCCTGAAAGGTCGATCCGGGCGCGGCCGTCGGAGTGATGTAGAACCCGTCCGGCAGAAGGTTGCCGCCCACCGGAGCTTCCCGCCTCTGAGCGTTCGCCAATGCGGGCGCATACAGGCAGAGACACAACGTCACCACTGCGCAAATGCAAGAACTGTTCTTGCGTCGCATATTTCCCCCTTTTGATATTTCGTTGTTGTGGTTTACTTGTGGCCCGAAAACAGGAACTCGTTGCGAGGATCCCCAAAAAACGTTTCGTAGTGTCCCGAAACGGGAGCTATCTTACACCCACTCGGTGTTACTAACCTGTGGGAAACGCGCGCCCGCAGCTTGGTTTGAAGAAGATGGCCCCTTCGATTCACCGCCTTGCGGGAATTGCCGGCACATCTCAGTGGATGCCATCCGACACGAACAAACTAGATTCCTGATAGTAGGCTGTGTAGGCGTACGACCGCCTGTCGTCGGTGACGAAGATTTCGCGTAATGACAAAAGACCAGTGCGGTCGGCGGGCGCGAGCTCCTTGAAGAGCTTTCGCTGGCTGGTTGCGAGATCCACACTCTCAAGGCGGTAGGGAATCTCCCCACGGCGATAGGCCAGCACCGATCGCCCATCCGCGCTCCACTGCACGACAATGTCCGCACCCGCCAGCGCCAGTACTGGTCGAGGCTCTCCACCCGCGAGCGGATAGACGGAGTATTTCCCGTCCGGCCCTCGCGCAAGAGCCAGCTTCCCGTCGAGGGAGAGCAATCCGTCTCGCGTGCCTTCCGGAGTCACCGGCCGAGGGCTGCCCCCGCCGAGTTCTTGCACATAGAAGCGCGTGCTCTTCCCGGGCTCATTGCCGCCGATCATCACGCTCTTGCCATCCCGAAACCACTGGACAGTCGTGTAGGTCTCGATCTCGCCCCGCTCGAGTTGTCGCGTATCCCCGGCTCCAATCGGATAGATCAAAAGCTTGGGCGGATGCGACTGGACAACCGCCAACACCCACTTGCCGTCGGCGGACAAGTCTGCAGCCCACCCGTCGCCGAGTCGCACCACGGGCGAGCCGTCGGTTTTGCGCACGCACGCGGCGTAATTGGTTCCAAGGGCAGTTTCTGCGAACAGAAGCGTTTGTCCGTCCTGAGAAAGCGCCCGCGCGTGCGAGGTGTTGAGCCACGAAAGGTCGCGATCCTCGGCGGCCCTGCTCGTGTGGACCACGGCTGCGTAACGGAAGTCGGTGCGCGTTACCAGCCACCGCCCGTCGCGCGCTATATTCTGGATGTTGATCCCCCCGGGTGCCTGATAGGCGATGCGCCTCTTACCCCCCAAAGTCACGGCGTAGACGGTGAAGCTTCCGCCGCTCTGGCTCGCCGAAAAAAGCACCTCCTTGCCGTCCGGTGACCAGGCCAGACCCCGCGCGCTCCAGTAGCCATCCGACAGCACTGTGTTATTTCCCGCAAGATCAACCGTGTTCACCGAGCCCCTGTCATCCCACTTTCGTGGATGTTCGAAATATGCGATTCGATCCCCTTTGGGCGAGAAACGCACATCGCTCATAAACCCGCTGACCTCGCGGAGTACGTGGCCGATCGGATACTCGAGTCGATCCTTGCCCCCTACCTCGCGGATGATGGCAAGCTGCGATCCGTCCGGCGACCAATCGGCCTGCCGCACGCCCTCCTGGATCTCCCGCGGCGCACCGCCGTCGAGGTTCATTCTCGCAAGTGTGCCGGTGAAGAGCCGATACGCCAGGTAATGCGCATTAAGCAGGACGGCAAGCTCCCCTTTCGACGAGACTGCAAGCAGGTTCATGCCGCGCGGACCAAGCGGTTGCGGCTCGGGATAGTCGGGGCGCACCGTGTAGATCTGGGGCGTATTGCCCGAAGGCGCGGCGCTATACACCACTGTGCTCTCCCCCGCGAAGGCGGCCTGGAAAATGGCCTCGTGGCGAAAGTTCAGTTGTTGGAAGGCAAGCGCCTCGGCTTGGCGCCCCGGGCGTGATGCGAGCAGCACCAGCGCGGCCGCAGCAACCACGGCAAACGCCGCTGCCAGAATCCATCCGGCCCGTCGCCGCAGCGTTCGCCATGTGGCCGGCATAATCCGTGCACCGCTCATGGCGCCCGTCTGCGAGCCGCCCTCCGCGATCCACCCCAGCTCTTTCCACAGATCGCCCGCCGATTGCCAGCGTTCGTCCGGGTCCTTCGCCAGGCAAACCTCGATGGTGCGATCCAGAGCCGGCGGTGTCAGGGGCTGCAGGTTTCGGATCGGCGCTGGCGACTTCTCCAAAATGGCCGAAGCCACGCTGAATTGGCTCTTGCCCTGAAACGCGCGGCTTCCGGTCACCATCTCGTACAACACCGCACCCAGCGAAAAAATGTCGCTGCGCCCGTCCACCTCTTTCCCTTCCACCTGCTCGGGCGACATGTAGGGAACAGTGCCGACGATCATGCCGTGCTGCGTCATTGGAGTGGCCAGCGGTGTTATCTCGGTCTGCGTGTCGCCGCCCGCAAGCGTTGCTTCCGCTTTCGCCAAGCCGAAATCCAGCAGTTTGGCGCCAGTCTGCGTCAGCATGATGTTGCCCGGCTTCAGGTCGCGATGCGTCACACCATTGCGGTGCGCCTTATCGAGCGCGCTGGCAATCTGCGCCCCGTATGCAAGCACCTGCGCCACCGGCAGGGGCCCTTTTTCCAGCCGCTCCGCCAGCGTCTGTCCTTCCAGGAATTCCATGACAATGAAGTCGGCGCCGTCCTGCCGGCCGATGTCATACAGCGTGCAAATGTTGGGATGATTCAGGCCGGAAACAACTTTGGCCTCGCGCTCAAAGCGCTGACGGCGCACCGCGTCGCCCGAGAGATCTGCCGGAAGAATCTTGATCGCAACCGAACGGTCAAGGCGTGTATCTCGCGCCCGATACACTTCTCCCATACCGCCCGCGCCGAGCGGCGCGACAATCTCATAGGGACCCAGTCTTGTGCCGTTCGCCAAGGCCATGAATGCGCCGGATTATAGACGAATCGACATTACGGTGCGCCCGCAGATTTGCTGGTGTCTTCGGGGTCCCAGTCTCGACTGGACCCTTGACTCTCTCCCGGCTGCCAGCCATGATCGTCCCATGCCCCTTGTGCGCCGGGTTCTAGCCCTTGATGTCGGCTCAAGACGCATCGGCGTCGCCGTTTCCGATCCGCTCGGCATCACCGCCCAGGGCCTTGATACCATCCAGCGCCAGAACAAACGCAAGGATTGGGAAGCGTTGGGCGCGGTCTTGAAAGAGTATGAAGTAAGCGAGATCGTCGTGGGTCTGCCGCTGCGCCTGAGCGGAGCCGAAGGCACGCAGTCAGAAAAAATGCGCGTCTTCGCCGACGAACTCCACGCTCAGTTTGGGTTGCCCGTCCACCTTTGGGACGAGCGCTGGACTTCAACCGAAGCCAACCGCCTGCTGCGGGAAACGAACCTCTCCATCGAAAAGCGCGGCAAAGCCGTCGACCGCATGGCCGCCACTCTTATCCTCCAAGCGTGGCTCGAAGCACGCAGTTCGGCATTCCCGCGTGCCGATGAGGTAGCTGAGTAACGTGGAAACAAAGCGGCTGGATGGAATGGAGTGTAGCGCCGGCACCTTGCCGGCCGTTCCGAGGGCGCCCCGCCCTCGACCATTGGATAAAGTGGAAAGGACGATGCGGTCGCTGCACCGTGCTTCGACAGCCAGCTTACTTCGATTCCGCGTGGGCCATCGGCACCGCATGTTCGTGACTATGCCCGGGATCCTGGCCCAAGCCTCCATAGCGGCGTTCGCGCTTCTGGTACTCTTCGATGCCCTCGAGTAGATGGGTACCGCGGAAATCGGGCCAAAGCGTCTGTGTGACGTAAATTTCCGCGTATGCGAGTTGCCACAACAGGAAGTTGCTCAACCGCATTTCACCGCTGGTCCGTACCACCAGGTCGGGATCAGGCAGGTCGCGCGTATACAGGTTCTCGCTGATCGCCTGCTCGGTAACTTCCAGATGATCGAGCCCGCCATTGCGGGCCGCAGCTTCCGCCAGCGAGCGGAAAGCATCCACGATTTCGCTGCGCGCGCTGTAGTTGAGCGCCAGCGTCAGAATCATCCCGGTATTCGAGTCGGTAGCTTCGCTGGCTTCAGCCATCTCGCGCTGCACCACCGGAGGCAATTCATGTTTGCGCCCGATATACCGCAGGCGGATGTTGTTCTCATTGAGCGTCCTGATTTCCGCTTTCAGATAGCGGCAGAGCAGGCGCATCAGGAAATCCACCTCAGTCTTGGGCCGCTTCCTCCAGTTTTCTTCCGAGAAAGCGTAGAGGGTGAGCGCGGGAATCCCGATGCGGGCAGCGGTTTCGACGGTGGAGCGGACGGAGGTGACACCGGCGCGGTGCCCGGCAACGCGCGGCATATGACGGCGCCGGGCCCAACGCCCGTTTCCGTCCATGATGATGGCGATATGCTGGGGCAGACGCGCCGGATCAAGCCGCAGGAAAACTTCCGATTCCTTGCGGTTCATGCCCGGCGGAACCGTGTGTCGCAAAGGAACCTCTCGAAGTCGAAGCTAACACAGGCAATTGGCGAGCGCAATGCAAAGGGCTGGGGAGCTGCTGAATGCGGGGATGTTACTCCAAAGGTAAGGTGGAACTCTCCGCCCCTATCTTGCTTCCTCCGGATAAATCGACATCATCACCCGTTCTGTGTATCGAATCATCGCCAACTCACAGCGCACGCCAACCTGCGCATCGGTGAGCAACCGGTGCAAATCGTCCACGCCGGCTACCGGTTTCTCGTCCAACGCCACAATCACGTCGCCTTCGCGGACGCCTGCCCTGCGTGCAGGGCTGTTGGGTTCGACCCCCAACACGACGACTCCCGTTTCTTTAGGGAGGTTATAGAAGCGCACGACGCGGCGATGAATTGGGACGGTCTGGGCGGAGACTCCGATGTAGCTGCGCCGGATGCGGCCATCGCGCAGAAGTCGGCTCGCCACAAACTTCGCCGTGTTGATGCCGATGGCAAAGCAGATCCCTTGCGCGGGCAAGATGGTTGCCGTGTTCACGCCGATCACCTGCCCTTGCGAGTTGACTAACGGACCTCCGGAGTTGCCGGGATTGAGGGCAGCGTCAGTCTGGATGACGTCTTCGATCAGCCGCCCGGAATACGAGCGGAGCGAGCGCCCCAGCGCGCTGATGACGCCCGCGGTCACGGTCGACTGAAACCCGTAGGGATTGCCGATGGCGATGGCCATCTGGCCGGCGCGAAGTTGTTGCGAGTCCCCGAGTTCGATGGGCCGCAGGTTGGGAGCGTCAATGCGAATTATGGCGAGGTCGGTGGCGGGATCATCGCCGATTGTGTGCGCCGGCACGCGACGGCCGTCGGAAAGCGTGATTCCGATGCGCGTCGCGTCGTGGACGACGTGGCTGTTGGTGAGAATCAGTCCGTCGGGCGTGAAGACGAAACCGGAACCTCCTCCACGGCGCTCGATCGGCTCGCCAGAACGGCTTCGCCGGGTGACGTGATGGACTTCCACGTTGACAACCGAAGGGCTGACCTTTTCGACGGCTGCGGTGACGGCGTGCGAATAGGGGTCGAGTAGGAGGCCGTCAGAATGGGCGGCGGAACCGTGGTCGGACTCGGGAGGCGCGCCAAGGGGCAGATTCGCGGGGCTGGAAATAAAGTCAGCAGACAAAGAATCAAGAGACATAGGGCATAGATGACGAAGGTCGTGTCGAGGATTCGGTGGCGCCGCAGGATCAGTCTCGCAGAGGTATTGCTCGACGACCGAGCAAATCAGGAACGCAACTTGCGGGAACTAATGTTTTGAAAAGTGTCCGGAAAACGGACTGGTAGGCTCCGCCTTACGAGGCCAGTTCGCCAATCTCTGGCAGCCGCAAGTTGCACTTCGTCAGCGCTTTGGTGAGCGCCTCTTCGATCAGGTGCTCGTCGCAGTTCTTGGAGATAGCGATTTCGCTGACCAGAAGATAACGGGCGCGCTCCAACATCTTCTTTTCGCGGAACGACAACGACTTCTCCTGGGCCAACGTCAGCAGACTTTTCAGCACCGCCGCTACGTCGGCCAGTGCCCCGGTGCGCATTCGCTCGGAATTTTCCCGAAAGCGGTCTTTCCAGTCGGCCGCGCTGATACATTCGCCCGAGGAGAGATATTCGACTATCTTCTGCACCTCGCCATTGCGCACGACCGGGCGAATCCCGACGCTGTCCACGTTGTGAAATGGGATCCGCACCTTGAGATTGCTGGCAGCAATACTGAGCACGTAAAACTTCTCGACCTGGGCACCCACCGTTAGGCTGGCGATTTGCTCGACGACTCCGACACCATGATTGGGATAGACGACCTTGTCACCGATGTGGAAAACGTGGACGTTATTCATGGAGGAGGACCCCCGCCGCCGGGGGTAGAAGACACTAAACAGTCTAGCCGACCCTGCTAGCCAAAGCAAATCGGCGAACCTAGTTCCTAAGACGGGAGGCTTTGTGCATGCGCAGGTCCCGAGTACCCTCCCCTCCCCCCTCCCCGGTATATTGGAATCAATACTTTAGCGGGAAATTTCTGCAAAGTATTGAATGGAGATAAGTTACAAGCAAAGTCTTGAGCGCGTGGCACTTAGCAGTTTTGGATTTCAAGGAACATTCCAACAGCGCCTAGGCGATGAGGATTTCTCGATAATGCGAATCGATAATTGTCCGGTCCGAGTCCTGCCAAGTCAAGAATTTTCGGGGAAATTGCGCCTTTGCCGAACGACAAATTCCCATTTTGGGCAAGCGCTGAAGGTAGTGCGCGACGCAAGCCAAGAGAGGGCTTGAGTTGAGCCACCGGCCACTCAGCGGGCTCATGGCGGGGCAATGCCGACCGAATGCCGGCGCTACCACCGCCCGGCCTGTTCGGATTGTGTAGTTCGGATCGAATCGCCATCCCGCTGCGCCCCAGCGGTTATAATTGCCCTCGCGCCTTTCGCAAGACCTAATGACCGAACAAATCAAGAAAAAGCTTCAGGAAGAACTGAACACGCTTGAGCGCGAGCTCGCCTACGACATTCCACGCGAGCTGAAAAAGGCAGCCGCTCTAGGCGACTTGAGCGAAAATGCCGAGTATCACATGGCCAAGCAGCGCCAGGAGTTCCTGAAAGCGCGCGTCCGCCAGTTGGGCCAACGGCTCTCCGAACTGTCGCTGATCAACATGAACAACATCCCCAAAGATAAAGTGGGATTGGGTTCGACGGTAAAGGTTTTCGATAGCGCGAAAAACGAAGAGATGGAATATCAGTTGGTGACGAGCGAGGAATCGGACGTAGCCGCAGGCAAGATCTCAACCAACTCGCCTATTGGCCGAGCCCTGCTCAACAAGAAAGTGGGCGACAGCGCGGTGGTGGTAACGCCCGCGGGAAATCGCGAAATGGAGATACTGAAACTCTCAACCATCCACGACTTGGCGGAACTAGGAGGCGAAGCGGGATCGAAATGATTCGTTTCGCTTGGACGAGTCGTAATTTTATGGATATGAGTGGTGCAGCATGAGTTGGACTAACAGCGTAGGCCGCGCCTGCGGTGTTCTGCTCGATGCCATCGTGCGACTGCTCGCGCTTTCCCGCATTAATCCCAACGTTCTCACGCTGATGGGACTGGTCGTCAATACCTACGCCGCATTCTTGTTCGGATATGCCAACGCTGACAACCAGCGCCGCTTGTTCTTCTACGCCGGGCTCGTCATCATCGGCAGCGGATTCTTTGATCTGGTCGATGGCCGCGTGGCGCGTGCCTCGAATCGTGTGACTCGCTTCGGCGCGTTTTTCGATTCCGTCGTCGACCGTTACAGCGACGCATCGCTCTTCTTCGGCCTGCTGGTCTACTACGCCCGAGGCAACCGCTTCTTCTACGTCGTGCTGACCGCACTCGTCATGATCAGCTCCATTATGGTGAGTTATGCCCGCGCCCGCGCCGAATCGATTATCGGCACCTGCCGCGTGGGTTTCTTGGAGCGCCCCGAGCGCCTCGTGCTGCTGATCATCGGCGCGCTGTTCAATGTGATGGCGCCCGCGCTCTGGGTGATCGCCGTTCTCTCGACCATCACCGTCGTCCACCGCATTGTCTACACCTGGCAGCGCACACGGGAGATGGACGCTGCAACAGCCGGCCGCGCCGCCTAAGCCCGAACGTAAGCCCGAACGTAAGCCCCAACCCTCTCCTCTTTGGTATGCTTTGTCGCTTGGGTGAGGAGCGTCTCGGATGAGTTGGGCGCGTGCACATTGGATCGTGGGGTTGCTGGCACTGCTCGTCTTCCCTCTGACGGGCCAGTACATGCGGCACGTGGCCATGGTTCCTCATCTAGACAGCGTTCCCCGGCTGGTCTTCCGCTCCCGGCATTTGCTCATACTGGCGGCTGCGGTTGCCAATCTTGCCTTGTCGAGCAGTCAACCGTTCCACCGCGCCCAGAAGGCGGCATCTTTGCTGATCATGCTTTCTCCCATTCTCCTGGTCGCGGCCTTCTTTATCGATCCCGCGAGAGGACTCCAGAGCAGCACGGTTTTTCGAGTTGCAATGTATGCCTTGTGGATCGCGGGAGTGTTGCTGGCAATCGTCAACCGACCTCGAAGAGGTTGAAATGTGACGCCCTACGCGGCGTTTGATTTGCAGGCCAAGTCGGGCATCGCTCCATAGTTGTAGGCCGGCTCGGTGACGATGGGAGTTACTTCGAAATTGTCTTTCGGCGGCGGCGAAGTTGTCTTCCACTCCAGCCCCGAAGCGTTCCACGGATTGTTTCCTGCCAACTGGCCATAGCGCAATGACCAGAGGAAATAAACCATGGGAAGCAGGTAGCCAATCCCCAGGATGCTCGCACCTGCGGTCGACAGAATATGCAGGACCTGAAACTCCGGCGGATATTGCCAGTAGCGCCGCGGCATTCCGAGCCAGCCCAGGATGAATTGCGGGAAGAACGTGAGATTGAAGCCGACGAAGGTGATCAGCGCGGCCAGTTTCCCCCAGCCCTCGGGATACATTCGGCCCGTCATCTTGGGCCACCAGTAGTGCAAACCACCCAGGTAGGCGACCACCATCCCTCCCACCATGATGTAGTGGAAATGGGCGATTACAAAATAGGTATCGGTGACGTGCACATCGATGCCGAGTGCGGCAAGGAATAGCCCTGTCAGCCCGCCGATCGTAAACAGTCCGATGAAGCTGAGGGCGTAAAGCATCGGCGTGTCGAAGCGGATCGATCCCTTGTACATGGTTGCCGTCCAATTGAAGACCTTGATCGCGGACGGCACCGCAACCAGGTAGCTCAGCAGCGAAAACAGGAGCGCTGCATAAAGCGATATACCGGCGACGAACATGTGATGCGCCCACACAAGAAATCCAAGGATGGCAATGGAAACGCTGGCCATCGCGACGAACTTGTAGCCGAAGATCTGCTTGTGCGAAAAGCACGGGATGATTTCGCTGATTACGCCCATGCCCGGCAGGATCATGATGTATACGGCCGGATGCGAATAGAACCAGAAGAGGTGCTGGAAGAGCAGAGGATCTCCACCGACCCGGGGATCGAAGATACCCAGGTGGAGCGCGCGTTCAAGCGCAACCAGCACCAGGGTGATGGCTAAGACGGGAGTGCCCAGCATGATGATGATGGAGTTCGCATAGTTCGACCAAACGAAAATGGGCAACCGCGTCCACGTCATTCCGGGAGCACGCATGCGGTGGGTGGTGACGATGAAATTCAGGCCGGTGAAAATCGAGGAGAAGCCGGCAATGAAAATCGCCAGCGCTGCCGTGACCACGTGCGTATTCAGGTATTCGGTGCTGAGCGGCGTATAGAAGGTCCAGCCGGAATCGACACCGCCGTTGATGATTGTCCAGAGCATCAACGAAGCACCGATCACGTAGAGGTACCAGCTAAACAGGTTGATCCTGGGAAAGGCGAGGTCTTTGGCGCCGATCATAATCGGCAGGATGAAATTTCCCAGCACTGCGGGCACTACCGGGACGAGGAAAAAGAAGACCATGACCTGACCGTGCATGGTGAACAGCTTGTTGTAGGTGTCAGCCTGCACCAGGTCGCCTTGCGGAGTGAGAAGTTCGAGGCGGATGAGGAGCGCGAAGAAACCGCCGATGAAGAACATCACCGTGGTCGAGATCAGGTAGAGAATCGCTACCCGCTTATGGTCCGTGGTTAAAAGCCATGATTTAACGGTATGGCTAACGTTGAGATAATTGGCGGCGCGAACCGAGGGAAGGGCGGCAACAGCCATCACAAGTCCTCCGGGGAAGTATTATCGTAACACGATATATATCTGTTGCTGCGAGTTCGCGAAACCAAGGGACACAGCTGGGGTCAACGGTTGTCGGATGAGAGACGGGTCAGAGAGGTTGCCCACGCAGGATGCTAGACTATGACGGCAAATCTTCCCGTGAGGATGACAGTGCCGGCGAATCCAATCCTGGTAGTGCATGGCGGCGCGTGGGCCATTCCTGACGACATGGTCGAGGCGCATTTGAATGGAGTGCGCAGCGCTGCGGCTGCTGGGTGGCATGTGCTGGAGCGCGGCGGCCCGGCGCTCGACGCCGTTGAAGAGGCCGTGGTCGTGCTCGAAGACGACGAAACCTTCGACGCCGGCCGCGGCAGCTTTCTCAATCGCGACGGCAAGGTGCAGCTCGATGCCTTCATTATGGATGGGGCGACTCTGCGCGGCGGCGGCGTGGGATGCGTCGAGCGGCTGCGCAACCCGGTGCGCGCCGCGCGCAAGATTCTTAGCGACAGTACGCACGTCTATTACGTAGCCGAAGGCGCCGAGAGGTTTGCCGCCGAGCACGGCATCGAGCTTTGCCGCAATGAAGACTTGATCATTCCGCGCGAAGTCGAGCGCTTGCGCGAATATCAGGCGCAGGGCGAAACCCATGCCAGTCACCTGTTCGCCCCCGAGATTTCGCACGATACTGTGGGTGCCGTTGCCCTCGATCGCGACGGAAACATTGCGGCCTCGACGTCGACGGGTGGCACACTCAATAAAGATCCGGGCCGACTGGGTGATTCCTCTCTGATTGGCTGCGGATGCTATGCCGACAACACCAGCGCGGCGGCTTCAACGACAGGCTGGGGCGAGCCCATCATGAAGCTGGTGCTGGCCAAGTGGGCGGCAGATCGCGTGGCTGCGGGCAATATGCCGCAATGGGTGGCACAGGAGGCGATGAACTATCTGAAGCAACGGCTCAACGGCCACGGAGGAATTATTTTGCTCGACGCTCAGGGCCACTTTGGAATTGCGCACAATACGCCGCGCATGGCTTGGGCTATCCGCACGACGGAGAATCTGGACGCGGGGACGGAGCGGTAGGGAAGGCAGAAATAAGAAGTCAGATTGCAGAAGTGAAAATCGAGCCGCTCATGGAAGCGTTGCGCGACCCGGATCTTGCTACGTCAGTCCAAATCCTAAGTCCAGATTATTCCCGCTGGTTGCTAAAATTCCACATGCAGCCGGAATGACGGCACCACCACCGGCCCGCGGTCCTGGTTGTATCCGGGATTGTTGATGTGCTGCACGCCGGGAGCGACGTAAAGGCCACGCCAGACGTGTGCGGTGTAGTAGGACTCAAAGATGGTCTCGCGGCCGTAAGTCAAATTGTTCGTACGGCCGGAGTTGGGACTGCCATCGCCGAGCAGGAAGCCGAGGCCTCCCAACTGTAGATATTCCTGATGGTCCTTGCAGATTCCGTTGGTGACAAACGCTACGCCCGCGCGATCATACCGGCGATGCCACCACGCACCGCGGGCGCCTAAGCCGGTCGCGAATGTCGAATCGACTTCGGTGTAGGCGAAGGATTCGGTTTTGCCGTTGTCCCAGCCGAAGCGTGCAAAGGCGGTCAGGTTGCGCGCAAGCTCCTGTTCCACGTTCGCGCCAAAGCCATATTTGCGGGTAATGTGCCAGGAGTGATTGGTAATGTCGGGCACGGAAACCGGACCCTGTTCAAATTGCGCAATCGCCTCGCGATAAATTCCCATGTTCGCGTAGTTGGTGTAAGCCAGCAGACGTACCACGCCGACTTTCTTGGGAATGAAACCGCGACGCAACTCGTATTCGTAATTCTCGGCATGTACTTGCCACGGCCGCCACACCAGATCAATGCCGTTGGCGACCTTGGGCATAAGTGCCTCGGCAAAGCGGAATCCCCAGTTGCGATCCTCGTAGTCAGCCGTGATGCCTACCGTGTAACCCCGTGTGTCAGCCGCATAATCGTAAGCGCCGTTGTTGTCTGTGGTCCAGTTGATGAACTGGAGATGCGTGTCGGAGCCGACGGAATTAACATCGAAGAAATCCGGCATGCTGAACTTGCCGAAACGAATTTCGAGGCGGCGCCGAGGGAGTTCGTCAAACAAAGAAAAGGCATTGCGCCCGTTTTCAACCTTGTCGTTGCTGAGCGCAAACACCTTGTGAATCATCCCACGGCCCAGGTAGGGAGCCTTGCTCAAAGACGGATTGCGCACGATATCCAGATCCGTATTGCCCGCCAGTCCAAAGCCCTGTGACAGCGCCGCACCTCCGGCTTCTTCAATGTCGACCAACAGTTCGGTCGAGTTGTTTAGGCGCACGCCGGTGTAAAGCGTCAGTACGCGTGACGTGGCTTTCTCATAATTGGGGCCCAGGCTATGCGTTCCGCTGTAAAGAGCGGGGAAGGGAGGGTGAGTCTGAAAGATGAAATTCATCTGACCCGAGAGCCAGAAGCGCGTGTCCTTGAAGTGAGGCAACATTGCGGGAATATCGTCGCCGGCCGCGGTGTCGGAGGGGTCCGCCGTGCTCGGCGCATCGGGAGCCTGCGTTTGGGGCGCGCCCTGGATGCTCGTCGAAGACGACGCGTTGTTCGGGGCAATTGTTTGCGGCACCTGCGCCAAGGCGAGCGTACCCATCATGACGATACAAAGCGCCAAGGCGGAGGTGAGAAGAGCGCGCGCGGAAAGTGGCGCGAAGGGCCGGACGGCATGGCGCCGGGCTTTCATAATAGTGAAAATGAATTTCATTTGCATATTCGCAGCGCAAGCGCACCCATCCGTGCGCTCAACGCCACGGATCACCGCTGCGTGATTTGAATTACTCGGCAACCTGAAACGATTCCCTCGAGCCGCTTTTATGATTCTGCAACCCCGCCGGGTGATGGCAGTCTAGCACACGGCATTAACTATAGTTAATGCACAAGTCCACCCGCAAACTGCCCAATTCATCCGGCAAATGTTAAGCAACTTACGTTACAGGGACGTTACGTGAACCGCCCGTCAGCGGTCGGCCTCTGACGGCGCCGCCCGGTTCATTTGCATCCGGCGATAGTGGTTTTCATCGGTGACCACGACCCAATTCATTCGCGGCGGCCGGAATTCCAGCCGATCTTCTTCTTTGCGAGCCCAGCAGACATGATACCGGGTGCCGCACATGAGTTCGGTCGTCGCCATCGTGACGTCCTGCACAACCAGAGTGATCGAGCACATTGTCGTTTCCTCCTTTCCGTCAATTCGTCGAACGCTGGGGCCGCCTATTTCAGATTCTGCAAGGAACAGAAAAACATTAACGTTCTTTCGCCCCGTGTTCGTTTTGATATACCATACCCCCCTAAGGTATATGTCAAGTGAAAAACACGAAGAAGGACGAGAAAAGCATGAAGGACAAAACGGCGCCCATCTCGAATGAAAAACAAAAGCTGCTGTCGCGCATCAAGCGCCTGGGCGGGCAGATCGATGCCGTCGAGCGTTCGGTAACCGGAGGCGACGAATGCGCCGACATCCTAATGCTGCTGGCTGCGATTCGCGGCGGGGTCAACAGCCTGATGGCGGAGATTCTCGAAGATCACATCCGCCTTCACATCACGCATCCAAACCGCCGGGTCGAGTCGCCCGAGGAACTTACCGAGGACCTGATTGCTCTGGTGCGGGCTTACCTGAAGTGAACGGCTACGCAAGGCAGAGGAGCAGGCTTGCAGATCGGCGCCGAAGAGCTGTGGAAGACCGATGGCTCGCGCCTGGCGCAAAGCATTTGAGCCAAAAATAAAAGGACAGCCTGGAGCCCCCCAAGGCCGTCCTGATAAACCCTCCCGGTTAGAAGGGCAACTGTTCGTACGATAGTGACCGGACATTGCAGCAGTGTTGCGACTTCATGAAATTCCCATGAATTTGCGTCAGCCGTGCCACGCATTCGCAGGCAGCAGCGGCAAAAAACGCTGACATTTCACCACTTACCAGCTTGGTCGGAAATCACACGTTGGTGTGATTGACCGCGCTGCCTATCTACCAGCCGCTGCTATATTGGGTAAATACGAGTTGATCGATTGAATGCTCTGTGGAGTGTTTATGGCCCGCAAAACTGAACAATCGCGCAAGCTGCAAAAACGCGCGGAACAACTGATTCCAGGAGGAGTGAATTCGCCCGTGCGTGCTTTCCGGGCCGTGGGAGGAGACCCGCTGTACGTTGTTCGCGGACAGGGGTCCCACATCTGGGACGCCGACGGCAACGAGTACGTGGATTACATCGGCTCGTGGGGTCCGCTCATTTTGGGGCACGCCGCCCCGACCGTGATCGAAGCCGTGATCTCGGCGGCGCGCAGTGGCACCAGTTTTGGAGCGTCCACGCCTTCCGAAGCCGACCTGGCCGAACTGGTCATTTCCGCCTTCCCCCACATGCAGAAGGTGCGCTTCGTCAGTTCCGGTACCGAGGCCACCATGTCGGCCATCCGGTTGGCCCGCGCCTACACCAAGCGCAAATATATCGTTAAGTTTGAGGGTTGCTACCACGGCCACGCCGACGCGCTGCTGGTGAAAGCCGGCTCGGGCGTGGCTACGCTGGGCATCCCCGGCTCCGCCGGCGTGCCCGAGGAGTTTACGCAATTCACGCTTGCTCTGCCGTTTAACGACACCGATGTGCTCGAACAAACATTCAAGAAATTCAGGCATCAAATCGCGTGCGTTATCGTCGAGCCGGTGGTGGGCAACATGGGATGCGTCCCTCCGGCCCGCGGATATCTCGAGGCGCTGCGTGCGATTACCTCGCGCGACAAAGCCCTGCTGATTTTTGACGAAGTGATGACGGGCTTCCGCCTGGCCTTCGGCGGAGCGCAGGAGTTATTTGCCATCCAGCCCGACCTAACGACCATGGGCAAAATCATTGGTGGTGGTTTGCCCGTGGGGGCTTACGGCGGCGCGAGCGAAATCATGGACCTGGTGGCTCCGCTCGGGCCCGTATACCAGGCCGGCACGTTGTCGGGAAATCCGCTGGCAATGGCCGCAGGTTACGCAACCCTGCGCTATTTGCGCGAGCACAAAGATGTGTATGCCAAGCTCGACAAACTAGCCGCGGAGGTAGTTGCGGGCGTGGACGCTGTGGCCAAGGAGGCCGGCGTCACGTTGTGCCACAATCGCGTGGGCTCGATGTTTACCTGGTTCTTCACGGGCGGTCCGGTCACTGACTGGACTTCAGCTGCCAAATGCGACACCGAAGCCTTCGGACGCTTCTTCCGCACCATGCTGGAGAATGGGATCTACCTGCCGCCCTCGCAGTTTGAGGCGGCCTTTATCGGCGCCGCGCACACCGACCACGACGTGCAGCAGACAATCGCAGCGGCGAAGCAGGCGTTCGCGACGGTGACGGCGTAGAGAAATCGTTCATCGATCAGCGCATCGGCTGGATGGCTGAACGCGGGACGGCGCGGAGTTACGACTTGGCGCGTCGTTTGCCACCGAGCGAAGATGACTTTCGCTTTACTCGTTTCGCGTCTTTTGCGGCCGACCCCGCTGCCCCCTTCTTGCGTCGCGCTCCCGGCACTTTGCCGATTCGAGGATCGCAGGCAATGATCAGTTCACAGGCGCGCAGCGCCGCTTCTTCAAAGTCTGGCGCATCCGCCGGAAGGACTTGCCACCCTGTTACTTCTTTTCCCAGGACTTGAATCGACCGCATATTCGGAAACTCGCGGCGAAGGCTCTCATGGTGTTCCACGATCGTAGCCAACCAAACCCCGTTGTCCTGGGTTCCGTCGTGCTTGTCGCGCAGGATGAGCACAATCTTGCTCTCGACATAGACCGCGAGGCACCCGAACATTGGACGAGTCCAAGGCGCGAGCGGAGCGATCGCGTCCAGTACAAACTCATACGGACGGGCTTTGCGCCGCTTGCCCACGAACAGCGATTCGTCCGAAGGGAGAACGTCGGCTTTGCGGCGAGGTTTCCGCATAAGACTTATTCAAGTGAGCGTAAACGACAGCGCGCAATTGTTGAAGCGACAGACGAAGCAACCGCCCTGTCTGTCCTTCCTAGGGAGTCTTGCCCATTGCGCTCGCCGGCAGCTTGAAGTCCACTCCCGCGGCGTCGTTGGCCTTCTCCGTGGCTGCAAGGTCGAGATCGGCAAGCAGGATCTTGCGCGTGTGCTCTTCGTCGAAATCAAACAGGGCGTCGCCTAAGATCGCATAGTTCACGACTGCGGCATGATGGCCGTCCTTGTATACAAGCACGGTGGCGGGTTGTGGAACGACAGGCTCCGCAGGTTGCTCCGCAACCGCGGGTTCTTCGTCGTCAGCGGGAGGTACGCTGTTAGCGTCGTCGTTGGCGGGCCCGCTGCGGTTGCTCGCTACCTGCCCTGGGCCGTAAGCAAAAGTCGATTCGCCGGCGGCCGTTTCCTCCGGCGCGCCCTCGTTTTCGTCCGGCTCGTACCCAATCGCGTAGGGAATGTAGACCGGCACGGCAACTGGATATAAGGAATCGTCGTCGCGCCGGTGGTGACGGTACTCGGGGGCGAATGGCGGCCTGATTTCGGACGGAACCTGTTGGGGTGTCAGAAAAGGGATTGCGCAACAATTGCCCAGGAAAGGCTGCGCGGCATTCGCAAATCCGTTGGGTCCGAGCGAAGCCAGACCGTCGCGGCCGCTGGACGCCGGGTTCCCAGCAATGCCGACGGGAGTGTATGGAGATGGGCTACCCTGAACCTGTGCAGCAAGAGGCAAACAGGCGAGCGAAAGAGCCAGAAAAAGCCCAAGCGGCAAATAGGGTCGAGTTTTTGCCAGCATGGGCGGTCTCCCGAGCCGCGGTTCGAGCATGGTTCGCCCTACCCTATTAGAACTCAATTGCCGGGAAAACCTGCGTAAAAAATGGTCAAGAGGGTGGCACCAAAGTGTCGCACAAGAAAAATATTGCGATCGAGGGAATCACGGTTCAAGCGGCGGTAAGCGGCGCCCGAACTGACATTTTGCGCAGTTCCAGGATGCGGTGCCGTACGTAGCCATCCTCGGTGAGATGCGAAGATGCCACCGCCTTCCGCGTGGAGACGACCATCTGGTCAAGCGGGCGGCGGTTGGGAAAGTGCGGGTCAAGCTCCCTGCAGAACTCGCACGGCCGGCTGGAGCGCGTGTCAAATCGTTTCACGACGGCTGGATCAATGTGTTCCACGAAGAGGCTCCTTGTGACGATCTAAGGTTCTTGGCGCACACTGCTGTCTCTGTCTGTAGTCTGATTCAAGCCCGATGGTTGAACAGGAAGTTCTACTACAGGGATCACATCCACACAAGCCCCTATCGTCAACCCCGCGCCACGGGCGCAATTTTTCCCTAGAAATTAACACAACGTTAACAATTGAAAACCGCCGCTCCCCCACGTTGCGCACAACCTCTTGATTTCTGGCATGATGAGGGCCATTCGTCCAAGAACCATGGTCTGCAGGAGATTGCTTGAATCGCGCTGACGCCAGCTCACGCACCGTGTTTTTCTTCGATGTCGACAACACGCTGGTCGACAACGATCGCATCGCAGAAGACCTGCAGCGGCACTTGCAGAAAAAAGTCGGCGACGAAAGCGCGCAGCGTTATTGGCAGATTTTCGAACAGTTGCGCACCGAACTCGGATACGCCGACTACCTTGGTGCGCTGCAGCGCTACCGCATCGAAAGGCCGCGCGATCCGAAGCTGCTCGAAGTGTCGTATTTCATGGTGAATTATCCCTTTGCGAATCGCCTCTTTCCTGAATCGCTCGACGCGGTCGAACATGTCCGGCGTTTTGGCTTACCCGTAATCCTCAGTGATGGCGATGTTGTCTTTCAGCCACGCAAAATCGACCGTTCCGGCCTTTACGACACCTTCGAGGGCCATGTCCTTATTTATGTGCACAAGGAATTGGAACTCGCCGATGTCGAGCAAAAGTATCCGGCAAATCATTATGTAATGGTGGACGACAAGGTCCGCATCCTGACCGCGATCAAAGGCCACTGGGGTGAGCGCGTGACCACGATCTTCCCGCGCCAGGGACACTACGCGCTCGACGCGGCGTTAGTGGCACAGTTTCCGAAGCCGGACATTACGCTGGCGCGGATTGGTGAGCTGCAGAGTTATTCGCTGGAGCAGATTTTGGCAGCGGCAAAGAAGAAGTAGTGCGAACGCCTATTCGGTTTTCTCAGTTTCCTCCGGCGCGCCCGCGCGCACCAGTGCTTCCAGTTCGCGAGTCAGGCCGGTGCGCGATTCCTCGGTCAATTCCACAAAGCGAAAGGGCTGAAGACAGCCCTGCGTTGCCCACATGGGAAACATCATCCGGGCGCGGCTGCGCACGCTGGTGATGCCGATGTGGAAAACCACGGTGACGCCGATGCTCTCGTCGAGCGGCGCGTCCAACGAGAGCAGGCCGCCGTTGGTCGAGAGCTGGCTCATACGGGCACGAATTTGACGGCCGTTTTCGAGCAATACCAAAGCAAGGATCGAGCCGCCGAGTTTGACTCGTGCGCCCCGTTGTCCTCGTAGCGTGCTGACAGTTCCTGCCATACTCGTCGCCAGTATCGCACCGCGCAGGATCGTAGGGCAGATTACCAAAGTCCTCAGCTATGTCTTGGTGCCTGAATTCTTCGTCCCTAGTGGTACGCCCTCCAGAAAAAGTAGACCGTCATGCCGGTTCCCACCACTATCACAAAGACTCGAATCCATGCCTGCGGGAGTTTTAGCGCGTAGTGGGCTCCGAGGTAGCCCCCCAAAATCGCTCCCGCGATCATCACGACACCTTGTTTCCAGACCACGGCTCCAGCCACGATGAAGGTGATGACGGCGACGCCATTGATGATGCCGCCGAGCACGACCTTCAGCGCGTTCATGGCGTGGATGTCGGTCATGCCGACGATGGCGAGCATCGCCAGATTCAGGATGCCAACCCCGCCGCCGAAATATCCTCCGTAGACCGCGACCACCAGCTCGAACACGGAGGCGAAAACGAGCGCCGACGTCGAAATGTCGTGCGCCAATCCGTCGTGCGAACGCGCGAGGCGCCCGCCGAAGAGAAACAGCAGCGTCGCGCCCAGCATCAGCCACGGCAGAACGCGCAAGAACGTCTGCGGAGGCGTGTGCAGCAGCAGGTAGGCTCCGGCAATTCCGCCAATCAGGCTGGTGACGGCGAGTGGGATCATCACGCGCCGAGAGAGGTCGAGGTGCTTGCGATAAGCCCCGGTGCTGGCCGTGACTCCAACCCAGAGTGCAACCGTGTTGGTGGCGTTGGCCGCGATCGGCGCGACGCCGGTAAAAAGCAGCGCCGGAAACGCAATGAAACTGCCGCCGCCAGCAACGGCGTTGAGCGCGCCGCCGAGCGCGCCGGCGAAGAAAAGAAAGATGATGGTATGCAGAAGCAAATATCAGGTGTATCACAGCCGCCGGCTCAATTGGAGCCCAATCAAAGCTATTCTTCCGGCTCGCTCCCGAGTTGCTCGACTACGAATCGACCGCCGTCAGCACCTTTGCATTCAGTCACTTCCATTGTGTGACAGAAGTCATAGCACACTGTGACATGCCCGGCTATGCTGTCTTCATCGGGGCAACAGTCATAAGCGGCAAGGCGGTAATCAGAAAGATCGTCATGGCAACGCAAGCGCAAAGCGAACTCATTCCCGAAGTTTCACCGGGCATTCATGTTCCGTCCGGATCACCCGTCGCAGAGCCGTCGAAGACCCCAGCCAAGCCGAAGAAGAAACTCCTCCGCCGTACCGATCACGACTACTCGCAAATCACACGCCGCAGCTTTCAAGCCGCATTTCTGCTTTTGAACGTCTGGATCGGGGGGATTTTTTACTTTTGGGTTCGCCAGTTTGAGCCGGGCGGTCGACCGACCTCCTTCGAGCGCCCGGCGGGAGTCGAAGGCTGGTTGCCGATCGCCGGCCTGATGAACCTGCGCTATTTCATGCTCTCGCATCACGTGCCCACGATGCATCCGGCGGGGATGTTTCTGCTGATTACGTTTCTTGCCATCTCATTTCTGTTCCGCAAAGCGTTTTGCAGTTGGCTTTGCCCGGTCGGCACCCTCTCGGAGTATCTGTGGCGCGTAGGACAAAGGCTTTTCCGCCGCAATTTTCACCTGCCGCGCTGGCTCGATCTTGGCCTGCGCAGCCTGAAGTATCTTCTTCTCGCCTTCTTCGTCTGGGCAGTCAGTTCAATGGCTGTCGACGAACTTGCTTCCTTCATGAACAGTCCCTACGGCATCATCGCCGACGTGAGGATGCTGAACTTCTTTCGCTACATCGGCGAAACCGGCGCCATCGTGCTTGGTGTGCTGGTGGTCGCCTCGCTGTTCATCCAGAATTTCTGGTGCCGTTATCTCTGTCCCTACGGCGCGCTGCTTGGGATTGTGTCGCTCGCCAGCCCGACGCGCATCCGCCGCGACCCGGAGAGTTGCATTGACTGCGCGAAGTGCGCCAAGGCCTGCCCGTCGGCACTGCCGGTCGATAAGCTCGTCACTATCACATCGGCGGAGTGCACTGGCTGCCTGGAATGCGTCGCCGTGTGCCCGGCGAAAGATACGCTGAGCCTGGCGCTGCCGGCGGTCTTTGGGAACGCGATCCTCGGGAAAAAGACTCCTGGCCTTGCCCCGCAGGCTCCCAGAGTACCCGTGTGGGCCATGGCGGCCGCGATCGCCGCGCTCTTCTTCGGAGTCGTCGGATTTGCTGAGGCCTCGGGCTATTGGGATTCGCACGTGCCGCGAGCGCTCTATCAGCAACTGGTGCCGCACGCGGATGAGACGCAGCATCCCATGCCAGGCGAAGCTAACTGATATAGATCCCCCGTCCTATGCACTTACTTTGAAGTTTTGAGTCGAGAACGTCAGAGTAAGTCTTTTTCAACTATCCCCAAACCATGGTGTATCATCAGTGTCATTCTTGAAACGAAAAGAAAATTCCAACTCATCTTCGAGGAGCGTGCGATGGAAAATTCACTTGGCATTCATCCAGATCAGAGCGTCACTCTTTTGCGAAAAGCGGCACAATCCGCTCCATTTCTTGGTTTTGCGGTTCTGTGTTTGATCGCGTTCGCCGCGCTGGCCGCGGCTCAGTACCCTAATCAAAATCGGGATGAGGATCGCGATCGCGCATTCCGGCACGGAGCCATTCGCGTATCGCACGAGCGCATGACCGTCGACTTCGGCGGCGGCAACGGCGGCCGGCCTTCTCCAGATGCCCTATGCGAGGGAGATTCCGTCGCCGTCGGATTCCACGTGCAGATGGGCGAGTTCTTCAACACGGCGTGGCTCGATTGCGTACATGTTCGCCCCGACGGCGACCTGGGAGACGACGTGAGAATGACGGAACGCACTGGCAGTCCCGGCGGGCGTCCCGTGCTAGACGCCTTCTGCCCGCGCGGCATGGTATTGCGCGGCCTTCGCGGACGCGCCGGAGCCTCCATTGATGAGGCCGTTGGCATGTGCAGCCCGTTCCACGAAACAGCCGAAAGAAGAGAACGCATTCCAACGGAACCGACGCAACCCGTGGTGCGTCCGCATGCCGGCGGACATCCCGCAGGCGCGGAATGCCCGGCCGGTTCCGTCATTACCGGCTTCCACTCCAACAGCGGCGAATACATGGACCACTTATGGGTTCTCTGCTCGGAACTGCGGCGCGGTGACTAAGTTCACGGTATTCAGCGCACTCGAGGCACGGCTTTCAGCCGTGCCACTTGGGCATTCATACGGTTGCAAGGCTTCAGCCGCCGAGGGCCAGAGTGGGCGCCCACGGCGGTGTATGCCGTGATCTCATGCCGGGGCCTAGCTTTGTTCGCCAGATTTCTTGTTGGCGATAAATCGCGACTGCACTCTTTGATGTACTCCACCGCAATTCATTTCACCGCGTCAGCCCGGCGTCGTACATCGCTCCGTAACTAAGGTACTGTGCGACCGGATCCTCCGGATAGCTGATCTCGACCTTTTCAACTTTTCCGTTCTTATCGAAGCTAGCGGTCAGGTGAGCGTTGATGCCGGCAAAATAATTTGGCAGGTCCAGCTTCCTGTAGCGCGCCAGGATCTGGTCGCGCAGCGCCGGGTCGAAGTGGACTCCGTATTTTTCGACCAGTGCTTTGATTGCGTCGTAATCTCCTTCGGCTTTGATGCGCATCAGTTCGGCGAGGAGCATGCCTACGCCCTTGCGCATCTTTTCAAAGTCGGCCACCCGCACGTATGTTTTGCCCTCGCGCGTAAACTGCCCAATTGATCCGGGAACCTGGTCGGCGATGTAGTGCGCGATTAGCTGGCGGTCGCGTTCGTGATCTTCTTCGATGGTGTCGCCGTGCGGAATGCGGCGCAACTGAGTCAACGCGACCGAGGCCTGGTTGTAATACATCGCCTTGGCCACTTCTTCCTGATCGGTGACGAGGCCGAGTTCCTTGAGCTTGGGATCCCAGATGTTCCAGAGCGCCATCAGGTCGGCGCGGGCTTCTTCGAGGGTCGAGAAATATTCCTTCAAGAAGCGCTGCGGCGATCCCTGCACGCGGTCGGTGAGTTTGCCCGAGCCGTGGCCGATCACTTCATGCATGGCGACCAGCAGGCGGCGGGCCTGGTCGCCATATTTCTGATCACGCTCGTTGGTAGCTGCATCGGGTCCGAACTCGGCAATCAAGGTCTTTCCACTCGCGGCATTCAATGCGCGGCTGCTGCCCGTGAACAGGAAATTCTTGGAGCCGTATTTTTCGTGGATCTCGTCCTCGTTCGGTAGATTGTCGCCGATGGTGGAGACGTTGAAGTCGCCGGATTCGATCAAAGTCTCGACGGCTTTCACTACTGGCGGCTTGAACGAAGTCCGCCGGTACTTGTCGAGCCAGGGGGCTTTCCCTTCAAAATAGGCGGCATTGTCGGCGAGCTTGGTGATGGCCGCGGTCACTGGCTTGTCGGTGATGGTAACGAAGCTCTGCGAACTTCCCTTCGCCCCGCGGGCATCGCGATAAACCTCGATGAAACCGTTGTCGAAATCGACGGTCGCGTCATTTTGTACCCAGGCAATTCCAAACGCAACCCATTCGGCGTATTCGCCGGTCTGGTAATAACGGATGAGATGGCCGATGGCTTCGGCTTGCTGCGGGTCGGCGTAGGCGCGCGCTTTCTCGAGGCAATCGTTCGCCTTCTTTAGAAACGTCGCGTACAGGCCGGGCGCAATTTTGCCGTCGGGTGTTCCTGCGCGATAGACGAGCTCGGTGAGCTTGCCATCCGGCCCGCGGACGACGCGAGAGTTGAGCGCGTATTTTTCCTGGAAGCCCTTGAGATCGTCGAGGCTCAGGCCGGGGTAGAAGGTGTTGGAACTGGCCTGGATGACATCTTTTCCGCCCGTCGGGCTCTTGGCGACTTCCATGGGTTCGAAGGATGCGTCGAAGAGCGAGGCGCGCAGGTCATCGAGCTCCCGACTCAGGTCTGCCGCGGTCTTGAGCGGCGGGAGATCGGCATAGGAGGTTTGAAAAGCGCCATTTTTCTGGGCCGATGATGCGGCCAGGCCCAACTCCTCGAAACTGAAGTCGGGCAAAAATTTCTGCGACGTGATGTCATTGTGGTTGCCGCGGTTCCCCCAGAAAAGGTTGGCGTAGCCGGCGAGTTTTGCCCTCAGTGCAGGATCGATTCCCTTGTCATGCGCGAGGATTTCTTCAAGCATGCGCTTTTGCCGCAGGCCATAAGTGGAGAACTGGTCGTAGATGATTGGGTCGATCGCGATAGAAGCCTGTGTCAGCCAATAGCCAAGCGCCTGCTGGCGGGGTGTAAGCGCCTGGAAACTCGGCGCGCGCAGGAGCACAAACGCCGTATCACCTACACGATCGACGACGACTCTGTCCGCTGATTTGCCTGCGCCAGTCTGCTGGCAAATCACGGGTGCGGCCGCAAAAGAAAGCATGAGTACAAAAGAAATTGTTCTCAGAAACGAGTGGGAAATAGACTTCACGGGTTTCACGGTGGGACCTCCTGCGGCCGTTGCAGCGGGCCGAACCAAACTGGGCAGGCTATCACAATCGGCCGCTATCCAGCGGTGCGCTCGCGGGAGGCCGTTTCTAGCATGCTAAAATCAAATTCGGGGAAAGTTTCTGGCCGATGCTGCCTGACATAGAAAAACTGCTCGAACTGCAGGTGGCGGATCAGGAGATCCGCAAACTGCAGGAAGAGATCGCCGAGCTGCCCAAGCGCATGGCGGCGATCGAACAGAAACTTGCGGGAACCAAAGCCCAACTGGAAAAAGCGCGCGCCGCTGCCAAGGCCGACGAGGCCAACAAGAAGAAGTTCGAATCCACCATCCAAGACCTCCAAGGCAAGATTTCCAAGTATCGCGACCAGTCGCTCGACGTAAAGACCAACGACCAATACAAAGCCCTGCTGCACGAGATCCAGTTCGCCGAGCAGGAGATCCGCATTAATGAAGACCGCATCCTCGAAGTGATGGTCAACGTTGAGGTGCGCGAGAAAGAAGTCAAGGCCGCGGAGGCCGAACTGAAAGCCGAGACCGCCGAGATCGAAAAAGAAAAGGAAGAAGCGCGCCGAGTTACGGCTGAAGATCAGAAGAGACTCGCGGACTGGAACGCCAAGCGCGATGGGCTGCGACAGGGCATTGAGGCCGATTTATTGCGCCGCTACGAGCGCGTGATGAAGTTTCGCGGCAGCGGCCTGGCCGAGGTGCGCGACCACAAATGCATGGGCTGCCAGGTCATGCTGCGGCCGCAGACCTACAACGAAGTTGGCAACGGCGAGCAGATTGTCTACTGTGATTCTTGTCAGCGCGTGCTTTATTTCGATCCGGCGAAAGAGGTCAAACCCGAGCTGGAGGCGGCCGAACCACGGCCGGGGCACGCCCGGCGCCGTCCGCGGCCGAAGTCCGACGCGCCACAGGCCTGGTTCTATCGCCCCGATTACGGCGAAGCCGGTGAAGTGCTGCTCGTATTCACGAACGCCAACGGCACGGCCACTCGCGCCATCTACGATCTGCATTCCGGCCGCCAGTTTGGCGACGCACTCAACCGCGAAGGCAACTACCGCCAGGCCTTCCCTGAGGATTTAACCGATTCCGCCGTCCGCCTCAACGGCCACTGGGACGAGGATGAAATCCAGGAATGGGGTTCGGAGATTCCGTCGAGCGCCCTCGATGTGCTGCACAACGACCTGCGCGCCGCCCAGCGCGAACACGGGAAAACCCACAAACCCCATTCCCACGCCACAGCCGAGCCTACTGCCGCCAGCTGACGTGCGAGTCCGGCTACCGCACTCGTTTGGTTAAGAATTACTTCTTCCCGTACGGGTTCTTATACCGCAGCACCTCGCTCAGATTCTTGCCGCGAACGATTCCCGCAGAATGGTATGCCAAGCCCCAGGAGTCGATCGAAGACATGTCCGGGAGGATGCAAGCCTCGAGCACGGTATCAATAGGATCGGCCTTGTCCACCCAACCACCGCCGTTCAGATTGATCCCGCCGAAAAGGTCGGTGCCCCCAAGCAGTGAGCAGTAGCATGACGCCGGATTGCCCTCGCAGGTTCCCATTTTGACCTTTGCGTAGTAGGCCAGTGCCGCCAGGCTCGGCTTGTCGGTATAAAGCGTAGAGAGCAGCACGTGTATCCGCGAGCCATCTGCTTTCGACGTAAACTTGCAGAATTGGCGCTCTCCCGAAAGCGCAAACCAGTCTGGCTCGCCGGCGTTGGTGTTGTAGTAGGGCTTGCGAGTTACCACCTCGCCGCCCTTGCTCACGCAATAGGCCGCCTCCACTACCACGTTCTCGGGCTGCGCGTCCTCCGGCGCTGCCACCGACTGCCCGCTGGCGGCCTCAACCGGCCGAATAGTGGGGAGAAAAACGACAAGAGCGAAGGCAAGACAGGTCATTAAGGCAACGAACAGGCGCTTCATAGGGTCCTCCTGGGGCGACAACGAAACTCGGCTTCCACAGGGGAAAGTCGAGGTGTGAAGCGTACCACAAGAATGCGGTCGCTGACACAGCGATTCGCCGCTCGCGACCGATGCCGGCGAACGATCTGCCGCGCCGTCGTTTTCGCATCGACCGCCGCCAAATTTCGCTTCCGCCAGCGCATTCTGCGGTAAGATACCCGGCAAGGGGTGACTTATGCCTGAAAGTCCAGTTCTCTCCGCATCGCGCCGTTCGTTTCTGGGAGTGTCGGCCGCCGCATCGGCCGCGCTCGCCTTGCGCATTGTCACTGAGCCGATGCTGGCCCACGCTGCCCGCCACCTGATCCATGAGGGCGTGATGATCGATGCCAACGAGAATCCGCTGGGTCCCTGCGCCGCCGCCCGACAGGCCATCATCGATATTGTCCCGCAAGGTGGTCGCTACTCCGACTGGCTGACCGAAGACCTGATCAATCAGTTAGCGGAACTTTCAGGCCTCAAGCCGGAATGCATCCGCCTCTATCCGGGATCGAGCGAGCCGCTGCACCATGCGGTCGCGGCTTTCACTTCGCCGCAGCGTCCCTACGTGACGGCCGATCCCGGCTACGAAGCCGGGATGTTCGCCGCCGCAGGTGCAACCAAAGCGCGTGTGGTGAAGGTCCCACTTACCAAGGATTATGGGCATGATGTACGCGCTATGATCGCCGCCGCGCCGGACGCCGGTCTTTTCTACGTCTGCACGCCGAACAATCCCACCGGGACGCTGACCAGCCACTCTGATATCGAATACCTCGTCGCCAACAAGCCGAAGGATTCTGTCGTGATGGTCGACGAAGCTTATATCCATTTCTCTGATGCGCCGACGGCGATCGACCTGGTCAAGGCGGACAAAGATGTGGTGGTGCTGCACACGTTCTCCAAAATCTACGGCATGGCCGGCCTGCGCTGCGGAGTCCTCATGGCCCGCCCCGATCTGATCGAGAAGGTCGAAGCGTATGGCGGCTGGAACTTCATGCCGATCACGGCGCTGGTCGCGGCGTCCGCCAGCCTTAAGGACGCGCAACTCGTGCCCGAGCGCAAGCGCATCAATGCCGAGAACCGTGCGCGGGTTTTCGCCTGGCTCGACAGCAACGGATACTCTTACGTCCCTTCGCAATCGAACTGTTTCATGCTCGATACCAAGCGCAACGGCAAAGAAGTAATCGAAGCCATGGCCGCACAGCACGTTCACATAGGCCGCATCTGGCCCGTGTGGCCAACCCACGTGCGCATCACCGTAGGCACGGCGGGCGAAATGGAGCAGTTCCAGGCGGCGTTAAAAAAGGTCATGACGGGCGCAGTGACGGCAAGCGTGTCATCCACGCGGCCCGAGCGTAAACTGCGGAACGGCGAGCTTCCCGTTCGAGCATAAACGAAGACCCTCCGCCCAGCCGCGAAGCGGCGCAAAAATGGAGCCCACGACGCAAGCCGTGGATTGCTTCCCGGCGACGAGCAGGAACCCTAGCGGGGCGAAAGAGGATCTCCCGCGCGTTCGCTTTGGCCTCGCGGTCTCCCCATGTAACATCGCTCCATGTCGAAAAAGTCTCCCGCGTCCCACCAGCCTTCCACGGCTTCGACACCGTTTTTGCCGGTCGTGAAAATTTCTCCCCGCGGCGATGCCCGCCTCAAATCCGGACATCCCTGGGTCTATCGCTCTGACATCGCCGCCGCAGACGACGTCCCGCCCGGCGCGGTGGTCAAAGTCGCCGACCAGAGGGGCAAATTCCTCGGCACGGCTCTCTACAGCACTTCGTCGCAGATAGCCATCCGCATGCTCGCCAAAAACGAGGCCGAAATCACCGATCTGCCCGCGCTCATTGCCGACCGAATCCGCGCCGCCATCGCCTATCGCCAGCAGGTCGTCGCCGATACCGACTCCTACCGCGTAGTCTTCAGTGAGGCCGATTTCCTCCCCGGTCTGATCATTGATCGCTACAACGATGTCGTCTCCGTCCAGATTCTCACCCAGGCCATGGACGCCGAGCCCGTCCGCGGGGCCATCATTCAAACCCTATTAGAAGAACCGTCCAAAACTGCGCACGTAGGGACAGCCGCCCCCGGCTGTCCAGCCGAGCAAAGCTCGGCAGTCGCTGGCATCGTCGAGCGCGTCGACCCCCGCATCCGCGACCTGGAGCAACTGCCACCCCGCCAATCCGGCCTGCTGTGGGGGACGAAGAGTTCGACCACGATCAAGATGAACGGCGTCCGTTTCCATTACGACGCCCTCGAAGGCCAGAAGACCGGAGCCTTCCTCGATCAGCGCGAAAACTACGCGGCCACCGCGCGCTATGCGCACGGTGAGGCGCTCGACGTCTTTTGCTACCAAGGAGGCTTCGCCCTTCACCTTCCCCCGCATTGCGCCAGCGTCACCGGTGTTGACAGCTCGCGCCCCGCGCTCGAAATGGCCGACAAGAACGCCGCGCTGAATGGCCGCGAAATCGAATGGATCGAGGCCAATGCCTTCGACCTTCTCCGCGACTACGCCGACGCCGGCCGGCGCTACGACACGGTCGTGCTCGATCCCCCCGCGTTCGCCAAGACCAAACGCGACCTCGATAAAGCTCGCGGCGGATACAAGGAACTCAATCTTCGTGCCCTCAAAATGCTCGCCCCCGGCGGGATCCTCGTCAGCTGCTCGTGTTCGTTTCACGTAAGCGCGGCTGACCTGCTCGAAGTGGTCGCTGCCGCCGCCCTTGATGCGCACAAAACTCTTCGTCTACTGGAGACCCGCACCCAGGCCAAGGACCATCCAATCCTGCTAAATGTGCCGGAAACCGGCTACTTGAAGTGCATGATATTTGATGTAAGCAATTGAAAATATGAACGATAATGTAGTTGACAATAACACGCTCATATTTTATTATCATCTTGTGCTTAATTGAGAGCACAGGGAGCACCAAATGTAGCGCCGGCGTCCCGCTGGCTGTCGCGAGGGCATCCTGCCCTCGCTCTTGCGAAACCAAAGCCGTCGAGGCGCGACGCAGCTCCCACCAGACTTAAGTAGGAGGATTTAGTTATGACTTTGCTTACCCGTTACGAACCTAACCGTGAGTTCAGCACCATCCAGGATCGCATGAACCGCATGTTCCGCGATTTCTACGCGCCGGAAGGGCGTGATGAATCGCTAACCACCACTTCCTTCGCTCCGCCGGTTGACGTCTACGAGGATGAACACAACATCACTCTGAAGATCGAAGTGCCGGGAATCGACGAGAAGGACATTGACGTCCGCGTGGAAAACAACACGCTGAGCGTGCACGGCGAGCGCAAGTTCGAAAAGGAAGAAAAAGAAGAGAACTACCGTCGCGTCGAGCGCCAGTACGGCAGCTTCACCCGCACCTTCACTCTGCCCACGACCGTTGACCCGGAGAACATCCAGGCCGACTACGACAAGGGCGTGCTGAAGATCCAGCTGGCGAAGAAAGCCGAAGCCAAGCCAAAGCAGATCAAAGTAAACGTTGGCAGCGCGAAGACGCTGGAAGGCAAGGAACCGAAAGCCGCCGGCAAAGCCGCGTAAGGCGATGCTCGTGTGGAGCGGACACTCCTGTCCGCTCCCGGGAGAAGCCCCGGCAGCTGTCAACCCAACGGGAGGCGAGACAAAGCGCCTCCCGTTTCATTTAACGAAGTAATGTCATCCTGAGAGAAGCAAAGGATCCGCCAGTTTTTCAGCCGCATCCAATTGCCTAGGCTCCCCGCAGCGCTCAGAATGAAATGGAATAAAGGAGTAACCCATGGCCATCCGTTGGGACAAATTCACCGTTAAGGCGCAGGAAGCCATCCAGCGCGCGAACGAACTTGCCTCCGAGCACGGCAATCCTGAACTGCTGCCCGTGCACATACTCGCCGCGCTCATCGAGGACAAGGAAGGTATCGTCCAGCCCGTGCTGGAAAAAATCGGCATCGGCCCGCAAGCCGTGCTCGCCGACATCTACAAAGAGATCGAGAAGCTGCCGAAAGTTTCGGGCAGCGGGGCAACCCAGGCCGCGCTCTCGTCGCAGGTGAATCAGCTTCTGGACAGGTCGTTCAAAGAAGCTGACTCATTCAAGGACGAATACGTCTCGACCGAGCATCTGCTGCTCGCCATCACCAGCCTGAAAAAAGATCCGGCGCAGGAACTCCTGGCCCGCCACGGCGCCACGCACGAAGCCATTCTCAAGGCGCTGACGTCTGTCCGCGGATCGCAGCGTATCACCGATCAGAATCCCGAAGCGAAATACCAGGCGCTCGAGCGCTATGCCCGTGACCTGACCGAACAAGCGCGGCGAGGCAAGCTCGACCCGGTCATTGGACGCGACGAGGAGATTCGGCGCGTGGTCCAGGTGCTTTCACGGCGCACCAAGAATAATCCTGTGCTGATCGGCGAGCCGGGAGTTGGCAAGACGGCCATCGTCGAAGGCCTTGCCCAGCGCATCATCTCGGGCGACGTGCCGGAGGCCCTGAAGAACAAGCGTGTCGTCTCACTCGACCTGGGAGCGATGTTGGCAGGAGCGAAGTATCGCGGCGAGTTCGAAGACCGCCTCAAAGCCGTGCTCAAAGAGATCGGGGACGCGCAGGGCCAGATCATCCTTTTTATTGACGAGTTGCACACTCTGGTCGGGGCAGGCGCGGCCGAGGGCGCGATTGACGCTTCGAACATGCTGAAGCCGGCGCTGGCCCGCGGCGAGCTGCGCGCCATTGGCGCTACCACGCTGAACGAATACCGCAAGTACATCGAAAAAGACGCTGCACTCGAACGGCGCTTCCAGATCGTCTTCGTTGGCGAACCGAACGTCGAAGATACGATTGCCATTCTGCGCGGATTGAAAGAGAAGTACGAAGTGCACCACGGCGTGCGCATCAAAGACTCGGCCATTGTGGCCGCAGCCACGTTATCGCATCGCTACATCTCCGACCGTTTCCTGCCTGACAAGGCCATCGACCTGATTGATGAGGCGGCGGCCTCGCTGCGCATCCAGATCGATTCCATGCCGACGGAGATCGATCAGCTGGAACGCCGCGCCACGCAGCTCGAAATCGAAAAGCAGGCGTTGAAGAAAGAAGACGACACAAATTCGAAGGAACGTCTGGCGGCGGTTGAGAAAGAGTTGGCGGGAATTCGCGAAAAGTCGAACGCGCTTAAGGCCAAATGGAAGCAGGAAAAAGATGTCATTGCCAAGGCGCGAGCGCTGAAGGAAAAACTTGAACAGCTCAAACTCGAAGAGCAGGCCGAAGAACGCAAGGGCAACCTGGAGCGCGTGGCGCAGATTCGCTACGGGCTGATCCGGCAGACGGACGAAGAGTTGAAGAAAGTCACCGCGCAGATAGACGGCAAAGGCCATCGCATGCTGAAAGAAGAGGTGGACGAAGAAGACGTTGCCCGCATCGTCTCGAAGTGGACGGGCATTCCGGTGTCGAAGATGCTCGAAGGCGAAGTCAAAAAGCTCATCAACATGGAAGACCGTCTGCGCCTGCGCGTGGTGGGGCAGGATGAAGCGCTGGAGCGCGTATCGAACGCGATTCGCCGTTCGCGCGCCGGGCTGAGCGATCCCAAGCGGCCGATTGGCTCATTCATTTTTCTTGGACCTACCGGCGTCGGCAAGACCGAGCTGGCGCGGGCTTTGGCAGAATTCCTATTCGACGATGAGAAGGCCATGATTCGCATCGACATGTCCGAATACATGGAGAAGCACGCGGTGTCGCGGCTGATTGGCGCGCCTCCGGGATACGTTGGCTATGAAGAGGGCGGGCAACTCACCGAGCAGGTGCGGCGGCGGCCTTATGCCGTGGTGCTGTTCGATGAAATTGAGAAGGCGCACCCCGACGTCTTCAACGTTCTGTTGCAGATTATGGATGACGGGCGCCTGACCGACGGGAAGGGCCGCCACGTAGACTTTAAGAACACCATCATCATCATGACTTCGAATTTGGGGTCGTCGTACCTCCACCCCACCGCGCCAAAAGCGGGCGCGGCGGGGACCCCGGAGATGAGCCGACAGGAGTTCGAAGATGCGTCGAAGCAGGTGATGGAGGCGTTGCACGGGCACTTTAAGCCCGAGTTTTTGAACCGCGTCGACGACGTGATCATTTTCCATCCGCTGGGCAAGGAGCAGTTGGTAAAGATCGTCGACCTGCGCCTGGAGGACCTGCGCCGCCTGCTTGCGGACCGCAAGATTTCATTGGAACTGACAGACGCGGCGAAGGAGCTTTTGTTTACAGAAGGTTACGACCCGAATTTTGGAGCGCGGCCGCTGAAGCGGGCGATACAGAAGCTGGTACAGGACCCGCTGGCGATGAAGATTCTCGACGGCGAGGTGCTGCACGGGGATCACGTGGTGGTGGACGCCGACAAGAAGGCGGGGAAGATGACCTTCAAGGTGAGTGAGCGGGTGGGGGAAAAACGGCCAGCAACGCCGAGGAAATAGGTTAAGGTCGGAGCATCGAGCGGAGCCGCCAAGTAGGGCCTTGGGAGAGCGTAAGTGGTCGAAGCTGACACTTGGTGATGCACACACAGCGCTGGTGCTCTCGGGTAAAATAGGCGGAATCTGAGATGCCGATCGCTCGGAAAACCCGCCTGCACGCGCTCTGGCTGCTCGGCGCGATATTACCGCTCGCGCACGCCCCTGACGCGGCTACGCCGGACGTTCCGACCTTTACGTCCACGACTCGGATCGTGCTGGTTGATGTAGTGGCGACCGATAGCCACGGCGAGTCTGTTTACGATCTAAAAGCGAATGACTTTAGTGTCCTCGATAACGGGAAGCCGCAAGAGATTGTTGCCTTTGAGGCGCACCGGGCGGATGCGGCTCCGAAGCCACCACCGGCGCTGAATCTGCCGGAAAATGTCTACACGAATTACGTGCCCCGCAGCGATCCTGGCGCGCTGACGGTTCTCCTTTTCGATTCGCTGAATACCAGCCCTCAGGATTTGATCTATGCCAGACAAAGAATGCTGATCTTCCTCGAGAGGCTTCCGCCCGGCACGCGGCTTGCCTTATATACGCTGGGGTCGGAGCTGCGGATGGTGCATAGCTTCACCGAGAATTCCGATGAACTGATCGAGGCGGCCAAGGAGCTGACGTCCCATCCAAACTCGACGTATCCGAATGCGAAAGAGTTTTCGGCTGAGATCGATGATCTGAAACACTCCGGGCTCAGCAAAGTTCCAGTGGCACTGCAGAAAATGATCAGATTTCTGGGCGAAGAGTACGAGGGCAAGCAGGAGCGGCGGGCGGAGGATACGCTCGATGTATTTACGCAACTGGCGCACGCCCTGTCTGTTGTGCCGGGCCGCAAGAATCTGATCTGGATTTCCAGCGCATTCCCGCTCGACTCTTCGAGTGACGACCGAAGGCTGCAGAGGGTAGCGGCGCTGCTGGCCGTGAATCGCATTGCCGTATATCCAGTCGATGCTCGCGGCGTTGTGGTAATGGGACCCGACGCTCAGGCCAGCGGTTCAGAGGCCTACTCCGAGCGCTCAGAGGACTTCTCGGGTCAGGATCAGGAGAACGCTGACATTATTGAGACGGTGCAGAGCATCGCCGAAATGACCGGGGGACGAGCGCACTTCAATAACAACGACCTCGAAGGCGCGATGGCTAACAGCATGTGCACCGGGTCCAACTATTACACGCTGGCATATCGGCCCGCCGGTGTTGAGTGGGACGGCCATTTTAGTAAGATCGCGATTAAGACGGCGCGCCCGCATATCAGGCTTCTCTATCGTTCTGGCTACTATGCCATCGCCGATCCTTCCAATTCGAACGACGACCCTCACCGCGTGGTGGCTTTGGCAATGCAACCTAATGTGCCGGTGTCGACGCAGTTCATCATGAAAGCAAGAGTGATTCCTCCCGAGACAACGGCCGAATCAACCAAGGTCGATATTTTCATCGACGTGCACGATCTGGTACTAGCCGAAGCGAACATTCAAAAAACGCTGGTGCTCGATTTTTTTGCTGTTGCTTGGGATGCCAGCGGAAAAGAGGGTGGCCATTTTGCGCAGGAATTCCATGCTGTATCTCAGGCCCAGTACGAGTCACTGCTGCGAACAGGTTTGCAGGTGCATCAGGACATGCCTCTAAAGCCTGGTTTGTATCAGCTCAGGCTGGGTGTGATGGACCGACGCTCGGGCAGAATCGGTACTCTCGATGTTCCGTTGAGGGTCGGAAAGGGAGTTACGACGAAATAGGCATCTCCCGACTTCGAGAAAAAACGGATATTCGACGCCAAGAGGAAAAACACGTTCAAACTCCGTCGTCGTCCTACCCCAACCCGTCCGCCGATTCTGGCGCAAGAATGCCTCTCGGGTACGATCACTAGTTACGAGATCACATGCCGCTAGGGAGGGCTGCATTGGCTGAGAACGAAAGGCTGAGAGAACTTTTGGCGGAACTGGCTCGGCGGGGGGCTAGCGATTTGCTGCTGGTCGGCGGCGTCGAGGCTTCGGTTCGCCTTAATGGCGAGGTCGAGAAGATTGGGGATCATGCGCTGACGGGGGCGGAAATCGAAGAGCTGATTGAAGGCGTGCTTACACCCGTCGCGGCCGAACAATACCGGAAGACGCAGATCGCGGATTCCTCCTACCGCGCTGCCGGCCTGGGGCGGTTTCGCATTAACCTGCATCGCGAGCGGGGACAGGCGGCGGCTACGATTCGCGCGCTTCCGGTGAAGGTGCCCGCACTTGAGGAATTGGGACTGCCGCCGGAGGTGAGCCATCTGGCTGGATTGCGGCGCGGGCTGGTGCTGGTAGGGGGCGCGGCCGGCGCGGGGAAATCGACTACGCTGGCGGCGCTGGTGAACGAGATCAACAAGCACGACGCGCGGCACATCCTCACGATTGAAGACCCGGTCGAATATGAACACCAACACGTGCGCAGCGTGATTGAACAGGTGGAAGTGGGAACGGACGCGCCCGATTTTCCGACGGCGCTGCGGGCGGCGCTGCGGCAGGCTCCGGACGTGCTGGTGGTGGGCGAAATGCGCGATCCGGAGAGCATGGCGATTGCGGTATCGGCGGCTGAAACTGGGCACCTGGTTTTGTCGACGCTGCACACGACCGATGTGGCATCGGCCGTTTCCCGGATTTCCGATTCGTTTCCTGCCGAGCGGCAGAATACGATTCGGCAGGAATTATCGATGGCGATATCGGCGATCGTGTCGCAGATGCTTTTGCCGAGCCGCAAGGGCGGACGCGTGCCGGCGCTGGAGATGCTGATGGTCGGCTATGGAGCGCGGCAGCATATACGGCGCAACGCCCTGCAGCATCTGCACCAGGAAATCACGATGACTAAAGGCAAGGGATCGATCACGCTCGAGGAGTCGCTGGCGCGGCTGGTGCGGCAGGGGCATCTGGATAAGGATGAGGCGCTAGAGTATGCGTTGCATCCGGATGATTTGAAGAGTTTGCTGCGAATTGCTTAGAGCGGGTTTCATAAACACCTTAACCGCCTTCGCCCGGGCATACAAACGATTCCGCCGGCGTCACCTCCTCATCAGCGCCCTCTGTGCATGATCGTGGCAAGGTTTCGTCATCTCGCACCACGTTTTTCCGTCACTCCGTTTCACTGATTTGGTATGATCTCGTGGCGCAGCGGAGAGATCTGCTTTTCTTCCACCCGCTCAGGAGCCCAAGGAGACCCTCATGGCACGAGTCACCGGAATCGGCGGCGTTTTCCTCAAAGCCCGCGACCCCAAAGCCCTCGCCGGCTGGTACGCCAAGCACCTCGGCATCCAGCTCGCCGACTACGGCGGTGCCACCCTCCTCTGGTCCGACGAAGTGCCCGCCGGTACCGGCCAAACCGCCTGGATGCTGTTCCCCGACACCAGCAAACACTTCGGCACCGAGGCCCAGCGCGCCATGATCAACTACCGCGTCGACGACCTCGAAGCGCTCCTCGGCCAACTCCGCGCCGCTAATGTCCCAATCGACCCCAAGCAAGAATCCGCCCCCTACGGCCACTTCGCTTGGATCACCGACCCCGAGGGCAACCGTGTCGAACTCTGGCAACCTCTCGTCGAGACACCCTAAAATCGGCTGAATTCTTCCTGGCCCCACTGCTAGAGCAGTGTGAGGAGCGAACACTTCGACGAGGCAGGCTCTGGGGCACTCTCCCTCCCAGCATTGAACCCAGAACTCCATCGGTGACTTTGTCGGTCCACTTTCGCAAATCACCATTTGATCGAGTTCGAAAAGAGTCAGTTCTCGCTTCGTTTCGAGCCGCTCCATTCGAGATAGGACTTCCAATCGGGCTGGCCGGGCATTCGCATTTGGAATTTCCCCCACATTACCGAACCTTTTAATTCATAGACGAGCCGGAATTGCGGGCCGGGCTGGGTGCTGTCGGAAAGAAATATGGCGGTCGTTGCATCGGGAGTGGAAACGTCGTAGTGAATGACATGGCCCTCGTTGTCGAAATAGATTGCCTCGAGGGGTTGTCCTGAAGCGTCCTGGTAAATGTAAAGGAGATCGCTATGATCGCAGTCGAAGGTGGCTGGGCCCTTGCATCCAGCGGTCGTGGTGGTGTGACGGGCCAGGATGTGGTTCTTCAGCTCAGTTCGAAAAGTGTAGGTGCCCGCCGCTTCCGCGCCCGCGGAACCTGTAGTGCTTGTCGCCTTTGCTTCCCAGGTGCCCTGCAGGAAGGCTAGAGCCTTCCAAGGGTCGATTGCGGGGGCGGGCGCGGTTTGCGCGAGGGCTGGGAAGGCGAGAACGAGGGGAAAAATACGTGCGAGATATTTCATCTGTAATGTCCTTTTCAGCTGGCTGATCGGCGCAAGAGCGTGCACCCTTTGAGTCGTGCATTCGTAGTCATTTTGCGCGGCGAAAATGTTCAACGACTTCTGCCTGCGCCAGATACCACGCTACCAGCACCCGCACGATGATGCCGGCTCCCCCGGTGATCAGTGCTTTTACATTCGCTGCGCCTGTTGCCGCTGAGACTGCGGGCATCAGCATCACGATGCCGGTGATGGCGATGAGCATGGCTACGTGGCGCGTAATGTTATTCAGTTTAAGGAGGCCCCAGACGATGGCGGCACCCGCCAGCGCCGTTAGCAGGAACATGTAAGGGCCGGCCAGTTCGAGGCCGAAGAGCAGCGGAGCTCCAGCCGACATGGGGATGGCGCCGGGGCGAACGAGCATAAGCACGCCCGTGAGGCCGAGGTAAATGGCGCAGAGGGCGTAGAGTGCGGCGATGGCGCGGATGCCGGCGGGAAGCGATTTTTGAGTCTGCTGGGTCATTTTGAACGAACTTCGATTCACATCGCCGGCAAAAGGCTGGCAACCACAGGGTACACAGGGGGCACGGTGGAAGCCAGAGTCCAGATAGAGGCAGGGGTGCTTCGACTCCGCGGAGGCTTCGCTTCGCGAGCCTCTGTTCCGCTCAGCAGGATGCCGATATAAATTATGTGGTACCATGGTACGTTGGTACTAAGGAGAAACGCATGCTCATCGCCGGAGGAATTCTTGTCGCATTTGCAGTTTTTACCGTCAACCACACTCCCGAGGCAGAAAAACCACCGGAGCCGGCGATGCCGGTGCACGTGGATAACAGCTTTCAGTTTCTGGTCAACGCGCCTTTGAGCGTCGCGACCCGGCTGTTTGGAACGGAGGGCGAACGGGGTTGGGCAGGTGACGGGTGGGATCCACGGTTTCTGTACCCGCAGCCGGGGAAGGACGTTCAAGGCGCGGTGTTTACCGTGCAACAGGGTAAACATGCCAGCGTATGGGTTGCCACGTTGTTCGATTTAGCGGGGGGAAGGATGCAGTATGTGTCGGTTGTTCCTGGCATTCGAGTATCGATTGTTGACGTGCAGTTGACCGCACGCGACGCATCAACGACCAGCGTGGAAGTGCGGTATGCGCGCACGGCGCTGGACGTTTCAGCGAATGAGGAAGTGCAAGCGCTGGGCGAAAGCGACCGCCAGGAAGGGCCGCACTGGCAGGAAGCGATCGAGAGTTATCTTCGAGGCCAGCGCGACGGAAAACACAAGAAGTGATCCCGGAGAGGGTCTTAGCGGAATGTGGGGCTAGAGATCCAGATTCGACGTCCAGCCCCTAAAGGGGCAGTTGATTTTCAAGACACTATCGGTATCGCTAAAGCGATACCCTGATACGAATCGGAGCTTTTCGGCAGCGACCGAGAGTTGCCGTTTGTTCTTTGAAGTTGTAACGTACCCGGTCATACTCAATTTTCAGTGAGGTCATGAAATGAAGCTTCGTCATCTGGGTTGGTCGCTTGTTGTTTCGCTTCTCTTCGCTGGCACATTGTGGGCGCAGCAAGGCCTGCCCGCGCCGAAGACGGTGGTGGTTCGCGCGGGGCATTTGCTGGACGTGAAGACCGGTAAAACGCTCACGAATCAGACGATCATTATCGACGGCGACAAGATCGTGCGCGTGGAAGCAACGTCGGGGGACGAACTGCTACCGACTGGGGCTGCCGTGATCGATCTTCCTAACGCGACCGTGCTGCCGGGGTTGATCGACGCGCACACGCACCTGACATTCAATCCAAATTTTGGCTACTCCTCGTTGGCGATCTCTGTGCCGCGGGAGGCGCTGATTGGGGCGCACAATGCGCGGGTAACGCTGGAAGCGGGATTTACGACAGTGCGCAATGTGGGAGCGACAGGTTATGCCGACGTCGCCCTGCGCGATGCCATCAATGCTGGGGATGTGCCTGGGCCGCGCATGCTGGTGAGCGGTCCGGCACTGAGCATTACGGGCGGACACTGCGACAACGATCTGCTGCCGTTTGAGTATCACGCGCAGAGCGAGGGCGCGGCCGATGGCATTGAGGCGGTGCAGCACAAGACGCGCGAGATCATCAAGTATGGGGCGGACGTGATAAAGATTTGCGCGACGGGCGGGGTGATGTCGAAGGGGGACGATCCTAATGCCGCGCAGTACACGCTGGAAGAGATGAAGGCGATTGTGGCGGATGCGCACCGGTTGGGGCGCAAAGTGGCGGCGCACGCGCATGGCGCACAAGGCGTGATCTGGGCATCGGAGGCAGGCGTGGATTCAGTGGAGCATGGACACTTGATGAATGATGAAGCGATCGCGACGCTGAAGAAGAACGGCACGTACCTGGTGCCGACTTTATATCTGATCGACTGGCAGCGGGAGAACGCGGCGCAGGCGAATCTTCCGGACTTTCTGAAGCACAAGATGGAATTGGTGTCGCAGACGGGAAAAGGAAATGCGAAGAAGGCGTTTGAGGCGGGAGTGAAAATTGGATTTGGGACGGATGCGGCGGTGTATCCGCATGGACTGAATGCGCACGAGTTCAACGTGTATGTGAAATTGGGAATGACGCCGCTGCAGGCGATTCAGACTTCGACTATTAATGACGCCGACTTGCTGGGGTGGTCGGACAAGGTTGGGACGGTTGAGCCGGGGAGGTTTGCCGACCTGATTGCAGTGGACGGGGATCCGCTGGCGGACGTGACAACTCTGGAGCGGGTGAAGTTTGTGATGAAGGGCGGGGATGTAGTGAAGAATGGGTACGCGAAATGAGGGGAGGTCGCCGAGCGTGGCCGGTGGGGAAGCAGTGAAGATGATGGTGCGGGATGGGCGCGCGGCGTCCGTGGCAGCCCTGATGCTTCTGCTTCTTTCGACTTTTTCGCCCGCCTCCGGGAAAGAAAAGAAAGAAGAGCCCGTCCTTCATGCCGTGGGCTTTAGTGTTCGACAATTTACCGCGCCGGCAGGCTATAACTGGCGCGGAGCGGACGATCGAGCTCTGAGCGGGATTGTGTGGTATCCCGCGGAAGCCGGCGAAGGAGAAAAGGATCAATACGTTGGTCCGCCGGACGCGCCGCTGTTCTACGCCGGCCGCGCCGCCAAAGATGCGACGCTAGCTCCAAGCTTCGTCAAATATCCGCTCATCGCGCTCTCGCATGGCACCGGCGGAAGCGCCATGCAGATGGCGTGGCTGGGCACGTATCTCGCCGCGCGCGGCTACATCGTCGTGGCTGTGAATCATCCTGGGAACAATGCCGTGAGCGGGTACACACCGGAAGGGTTCATCGAAGGCTGGGAGCGGGGGCGGGACATCAGCACGGTTATCGACGACATGCTCGCGGATGCGCGCTTTGGATCCAAGATCGACCCGGACCGCATCGGCGCGGCGGGTTTCTCTTATGGCGGGTACACGATGATGGAACTGGCTGGCGCCACTACCGACGTCAACCGGATTCTGGCATGGTGCGGGGAAAGAAAAGGCGCGTGCGATCCTCCCGAGATGCCGGACTTGATGACGAGGTTTGCGGCCATAAGGCAGCAACCACAGGTGCAGCAGGCGTTGCAGCATTCGGGCGATTCCTATCGCGATCCACGCATCCGGGCCGTCTTTGCAATCGCTCCCGCTGTTGCTCGCGCTTTCACGCCGGAAAGCCTGCAGAAGATAACGATTCCGGTGGAGATGGTTGCGGGCGCGGCGGACTCGATTGCTCCTCCCGCCGAAAATGGTCAGTTCTTTGCGGCAAACATCAAGGGCGCGAAACTGACGATCCTGCCCGGTGGCGTGGGCCATTACACGTTTCTGGACGTGGGTACTGACGCCGGCAAAAAGCAGATGCCGAACTTCTTTGTGGATAGCGCGGGCGTCGATCGGGAAGCTGTACATAGGCAGGTTGGTGAAATGGCGGCAGAGTTCTTCGAGAAGGAACTGGCAGCGGCCAAGAAGAAACGCTGACCAACGGGGCATTTCAGGGAATCGAAGCTCAGCCTTTACCTCCCGCCATCAGCGGGCGTCAACCAAACGCAGACGCTGGAGCGTCGACGGATTTCCTGCGTCAACGCGAAACAAGGGATCTCGTTTCGAAGTAAAAACAATCTGGAGCGGATTGTCGGGCGATGGTTCCGTGGGAGGAAATGTTTTTTGCGCTCCAAAGCTCAGACCGATTTCCTGTCCCACGGCGAACTTTGGGCCGGCAAAGAAAGAGATGGGGATCGCGATATCGCCAGAGAAACCATTCGCCGTTTTCTTCCACGCGGCTTTGATATCGAGGTTGTAGTTGTGCGGCTGCGGGCGCGGGGGGAGATAATCCTGCTCGCAATAGATGCTGGGCTTGACGGCCGCAAAGTTCCCCGGACTCAGGTATAGGTCATAGGCGTCGATCGGTTGCCCCGGGCCGGATTGAGGCTGTGCCGTTTCAAAGATCAGGCGGAACGCGTCGCCGTTCTGTGCATCCCTTCCCCAGAAGGGCTGGTAGAGGTCAGGGTCGGTGACGTCAGCGGCGATATAAAGGTTCTCCTCATCCCACGCCAGGGCGACTCGAGCGGAAAATTGTGCCGGTCCCTTCCAATTGACCTTTCCTTCTGCAATCTGCGAATCCTCGTTCAGCGGATACAAAGGTCCGGACTCCCATTTGGAGAAGTCGCCGTCGAGAACGGGCTTGGCGAGAACTCTGGCAGCTTTCAATGCATCGCGCTCCTGATTCCACTGCAGTTTGCCGTCGGGCAGCTCTGCGAACATGGGATCGATCCGGACGCGAGACAGGCGATCGCGAAGTACGTTGGTGAGGGGAGATATTTCGGAGACGAGCTTTTCGAAGCGGGGCCGGCCCTGCAGCGCGGCAATCAAGGATGTGAGGCGAGCAATTTGCAAGTCGGCGGCAGGGATGTCGATCGGATTCCAGGTTTCCTCGAAAATCGGCTGGAAAACCGAACCGTCTTTAGAGGAATGAAAAATTTCGAGCAGCGGCGCGAGGATGTCCGGCGCATCCGGGCCATATTGAGTGATGAGAGCATGCCTCTGCGAAAGCCCGGGATCGTAGGCCGGCGGGTTCCAGAGGTAGTCAGCCACGGTCTGGAGCGGAATCAACGAGGCCTGGGGCTGAATCATAGGATTGGAAAACAGGCCCTGGATGGCGGCGAAAAGTCGGGCATCTCGTCCGTGCAGAGGTGCCACGTTCAGCCACCACGGGTTGTCGTCATTGACGGGATAGTTGTCCCAGACCAGAGGCTTGCGGCGGAGATAGCCGTCCCACTCGTTAGCTTGAGCCACGGTGATGGCTTGCGGAATAGTCTCGGTTCCCGTCCAGATCAGCGGCACGGCGGGATTGACGCCGACGCCCAGCTCCGTGATGTAGTCACGACTGCCCCACCCGTTGGTATAGGTCGTGGGACAAACCGTTAAACGGTTGTTCGGCGCCAGCGATTTGAGACGGCTGTATACGCGATTGATCAGCTGGACATGGGCTTGAGCGAGGGTCTTGAAACGCGCCCGGTCCTCGGGATGCGCGAGGTCTGGTGGAACGTCGTCGAGGAACAGGGCAAAGCTCGAAACCCCGAGCCGTGCAACAGCCTCCAGCTTGTGGGCGAGGGTCTCGAAGTCGGCGTCGCTCGAATAGACCATCGAGAGACCGGGGCTGATGGCGAAGGTGAAGTCGATGAAGTTCTCTTTGGCGGTGTCGGCAAGTTCGCCGAGGCGCTTGAATTGCTCGGGCGGATAGGCCTGACGCCAGAGCTTGCGGTGATACGGATCATCCTTCGGACCGTAAATGTAAGTGTTCATGCCGTGCTGACCCTCAAAGCGCAGGAGTTCGAGCCGGTCGGCATGAGTCCAGGGCGGTCCGTAGAAACCTTCGACCACGCCGCGAAGGGCAAAGGATGGATAATCGGCGATGATCGCCAGCGCACCTTGCTTCTGTTGGCGAAGGGATTGTGGCTGTGGGACGAGAACCGTCGAAAGCTTCGAGGGGTCGCTGGTGAGCAGGTCAGGGAGGCGCAGCAAGGCGTTGTGAAAACCAGCGGAGGAAGCTGCCTGGATACTGATGTGCGTGGGCGTGGCAGGAAGGAAAGCGTCGCTGCGTGAATAGGAGCAGCGCAGAATATAGCCCTCGTTTGCCAACTCCGCCGTTGGTTTCACCTTGGAACTGCGGGCGAATCGCTTGAGCTCGCCGAGGAAAGCGGGACTGGGCTTGGTGTTTAGCTCTATGAGGAGGCCGCTGGGACTGTTCGCGGGACGAGCCCTGTGCCCGGCGCTGGCCAGAAGGCGCAGCGACGCGGCGTTTTGCGAGGCCAACTGCTGCAACTGGAGCCGAATGCGGGTGTCGATTTCGCTGGTAGATACAACCGTCCAATCCACCTTGGTCTGACCGCTTGCGACCGAGCTTAAGAAGATGAATATGGCAGCTGTCAGGGCGTGCTTGGCGCGCATGTTAGGAAACAGGACATTCCTCCTTGCCTACGCCCAACAACGAGCTTCGGACCGGCCACCAGAGCCAGGATGGCCGCCGCAGGCGCAAGAGCCTGCGCGTTTTCTCTTGACAGCGTACAACACCTGGAGCAGTATTGATACGTTTTAATGAAAGCTTTTTCCTGCTATTTTCTGAGCCAGGCAGCGCCGGAAGAAATGCGGGAGGGGATTCAAATGGGTCGATCCGGCAGAAAAGGCCAGAGTGCGGCAATAGACTCGAGTTTCGGCTTTGGTTAGGAGGAAAAATCATGAATAGCGGAAACGCAATTGGCAAGGCGGCGCGGACTTTTCTTTCTGTTTGTGTGCTCGTTCTCTGCGCGAGTTCTCTAGCGCTGGCGCAAGCCGGCCGGGGCAGCATCAGCGGACTGGTCTCCGATCCTTCGGGGGCGATCGTCAGTGGCGCCAAAGTTACCGCACTCAACCACGCGACCGGAGTCGAGTTGCACACGGTCACCAGCGCGGCAGGCTTATACAGCTTTGTATCGCTGACTCCGGGCACCTACGTAGTCACGGCCAGTCAAAAGGGTTTTGAAAACGTCGCGCAGGACAATGTGCTGGTGACTGTGGATCAAACCACCACCGCGAACATCGCTCTGCGAGTTGGCAGCGTGACTGAGACCGTTACAGTGGCGGAAACATCTGAATTGGCGGATACGACCAACTCCACCGTAGGGCAGTTGATTGACTCAGCCGCCATCGATCGAGTGCCGTTGTTTACACGCAATGTCTTTGATCTGGTGCAACTGAGCGCCGGCGTGACCCCGTCCAATGGAGCGCCAAATTCATCCAGTTCGGTTGCCATTACTAATATCTCGAGCGGGCGCCCGGGAATCGATGTCTCGTCGTACACCATCAACGGCGCCATCGTGGGGTCTGTCTACTATATGCTCGACGGCAGCCCGCTGGGCGTTGCCGAAAACAACGTTGCCGCCATCCTCCCGGCAATGGAGATTCCGGAGGATGGCGTGGAGGAGTTCCGTGTCGAAACCCAGAACACTCCGGCCTCCTATCAGAGCGGCGCTGCGGGCGTCATCAGCGTGGTCAGCAAATCCGGCACCGACAAGTTCCATGGCGATGCCTTTGTGGTTCTCCGACCGGATATCCTTGGCGCCAACGAAGCCTTCAACAAGCAAAGCCAGATTTTGGCGGGCTCACCTAACCAGCCGCTCAGCTTTCACCGCTACCAGGAAGGTGGCGCCATTGGCGGCCCCATCCTGCACAAGAAGCTTTTCTTCTTTGCCGACTATGAGGCCACGCAACAGAAACAGTTTGATGGCTCAAACATTTTTACCGTTCCGACCACCGCGGAACGGAGTGGGGATTTCTCAAATGACCTCTTCACGATCTATAACCCGCTGGTTCCCGATAACCCGGACGGAACGCGTCAAGGATTTCCTACCCCCAACGTGATTACCAGTTATACCCCCGTCAACCCAATCGCGAAGACATTTCTATCCAATTTCCCCAAGTGCAACTTTCCCAATCCGGCCACTTGCGACACAACAGCAGACCCAAGTAACCCCTACAACATCGGCAACTTTCATGCTCCGGGTCTGGCTCCCTTAACCGCGCAGAGATTCGACGTTCGCATGGACTACTATAAAAGCGAAAAGCAGCGCCTCTTCGCCCGCTTTTCCTTTGACCGGATATTTGAGTCGGGAGTGAACGCCTTCAATAACGATTGGGATGAGGATTACGCCCAGAACATCACGAATGGACGTAACTTTATCATCGGGGACGACATCACTCTAAGTTCCACCACAGTCTTGCAGTTGCGCTACTCCTTTACGCGCCAATATACGGTTCAGGGGGGCGATCCTCGTCAGAATGGCACCGACCTGACCACGCTGGGATTTGACCCGTCGCTTTCTGCGGCTGAGGCGTTCAAGATCCTCCCCAACGTGTTTTTTAACGATTTGGTCGCTGCTAACGGCCTTACCGACGGTATCGGTGGCACCGCGAACTACAATACCTTCATTTTTGCCACCATGAACCACGATGCCAACGCGACCCTAACCAAGGTAGTGGGTAAACACGAACTCAGCATGGGTGTGGAATATATGAAAAGGCTCATGAATGTGGATCAGCCGCCCTCACCCTCCGGTAGTTACGAATTCGATCTCACCGCTACGAGCCAAACCACAGCCAATGCCGTGGGGGGCAGTGACTTTGCTTCGTTCCTCCTGGGCATGGGGGATACTGGCATCGAAGGCACGTTCCAGCCGTCATTCACGCAAGATCTTTTTGCAGCGGAAGCGAATCCGTATTACGCGGCCTTTGTCCAGGACACATACCATGCCACCCCAAAGCTCACGCTAACCGCTGGGCTGCGCTGGGATATCTTCGGTGGGAAAACGGAGCGCCATAACCGTCTGGAATACTTCGATCCGACTGCTACGTATTCCGTCGGAGGTGTACCGTACACTGGCGGGGAAGTGTTTGCCAGTGGCGGCAACCGCTCTCCGTTTACTACAAATCTGAAAAACTTTGGTCCGCGACTTGGCTTTTCATGGCAGCCAGTAACGCACCTGGTCGTTCGCGGCGGTGCCGGCTTTTATTTTGGACCGAGCGCACAGCAGGTCGCCAATTCCACGCTGGACAGCGATGGATATTCCACCTCCAATAACTGGATTGCTACCTGTTCCAATGCAGACAACAATACGGTGCTAAACGGCAGCAATCAGTGTGTTGGTGCAGCACCGGGGAGTCCAGCGCCGAGTGTGACGGGTTACTATTCGCTGAGCAATCCGTTCCCGCCGCAAGCGGGAGCGGGTCTTCTACCACCCTCCCAATTGCAGCCGAGCGGATTGACGACTGGCCTGGGCGGAGGTCTGAATACGATGCTGCACTCGCAGCGTACGCAGGAAACCTATAACTTCAACTTCGGTTTGGAGTACGAGTTTCCGCACCAGATCGTTCTCAGCGCCGCCTATGTAGGCAGCAGGGGCCTCTTCCTTCCCCTATTCCAGGCGGATCTGAACCAGCTCAGCCTGAGTCAAATATGTCTTATCGCGGGACCATCCTGCTCTGACCCTGCAAATTCCGCTGGGTACAACCCCGCAGGATTTTTCGCGGCGGAGCCTTTCCCACAATTCACATTTGGAAACATCAATAGCGGTGTCATCGTGCACGGCTATCCCGCCGGAGATTCCGAGTACAGTTCGCTGCAGACGAAGGTGCAGAAGCGCCTCACCAATCACTTCACAACGCTCGCCTCGTTTACCTGGGCCAAGCTTATGACGGACGACGGCAATCCACCGCTGGATTTTGTCGGTTCTCATGTGGGGAACATTCAGGACTGGAGGAACATGAGATACGAGCATTCCATCAGCCCGCAAGACGTGAAATACCAATTCACATGGCAAGCCTCATACGACCTGCCCGTTGGCAATGGCAGGGCGGTCAACCTGAATGGAATATCCAATGCCATCCTCGGTAACTGGACAGTCGACGGGATTTTCTACCTGAGCAGCGGCATTCCCATCGCTTCGCCGGAGTTGGGGACATCGCCAAACCCAAATGTACCGGGGGGTGTCTCCTATATCACCAATCAGCGGGCCGATATGATCTGCGATCCCAGCAAGGGCGCGCCACGTACAGCAGTGGCGTGGTTCAACCCCAACTGCTTCTCAATGCCCGGAACAGCCGTGTCTATCGTGGGAGCAACCCCAAGCCAGTTGCAAAACGAAAACCCGTTTATTGCGGGGACTGCGCCCGCCTATCTTGATCACGTCCGCACGATGGGAGCCAACAATGTGGATCTTACACTCTCCAAGAGTTATAAACTTGGCGAAACGCGGGATCTGCATTTTGACGTTTCCTGCTATAACATCGCGAACAGAGCACAGCTTGGGTCGCCGAGTGTGGCGTCCCTAAGCGACTTTTACACCGGGGCTGCTAGCTTTGCTCCCGTCACGGTAACCGTCAACTTACCGCGCCAATTCCAGTTTGGGGCGAGATTCACGTTCTGATTTTCCGGGGAGGCGAGCGGGCAGAATTGTCCGCTTGCCATTCCAAACTACCTGAAGGACCGCCTTACGCAGGGCTGCGGGTGGAGTCGCGCACAGCCAGCTCTGGAGCGAGTTTGCGGTGGACTGCGGGCAGGTCGCGCTTTTCCAGCACCGCGTTGATTCCCTCCAGGACAATGCTGGCCGCCATCGCGCCCATCGCCGCCATGGGCTGCCGAATCGAAGTGAGTGGAGGCGTGCAGAGACTCGACGCCGCAACGTCGTCAAAGCCGATCACCGAGCACTGCTCGGGCACGCGGAGTCCGGCTCTGGTAAGGGCGCGGATCGCCCCAAACGCAGTCATATCGTCGAACGCCATCAGCGCGGTAAAGGGACGCTTCGTTTTGAGCATGTCCTCGGTCAGTTTGTAGCCGGTCTCAAAACTGGAGGTCGGATCGCGCGACTCGGGAAGGTCCACAATCAGCCGCGGGTCCAGTTCCAGGCCGCGGGCTTTCGCGAACGAGCGGACACCTTTCCAGCGGGGAGCGCTGTCGGTCAAAGCCTTGGGGCCTCGGATGAATGCAATCTTGCGATGTCCGAGGGCGTACAAGTGCTCAACGGCCGTGTAGGCGCCGAGTTCGTTATCGACGATGACCGAGCTAATCGAATCGTTGTTCAATTCCAGCCCAATCATCGCTGTAGGAATGTTGCTCTTTTCCAGATCGCCGAGAACGTCGATGTTCACGAACAGCCAGTTAGCCACGACTATGAGCGCTTCTACCCGCCGGTCCAGAAGCATTTCGAGGTAACGCTCGAAGCGGGCGCGCTCGTTTTGAACATCGGTCAGGATAGGCAGATAGGATGCCTGGTAGAGCGAGTTCTCGATGCCGCGCAACACCAGCGTGCAAAAGGGGTCCGTCATGTCGAAAACCATCACGCCTATGGTGTGGCTGCGGCGGCTGCGCAGTGAGCGGGCAAACAGGTTGGGGCGATAGCCCAGCTTTTTGGCGGCGTTTTCAATGCGCTTCTTGGTGGCGATGGGGATGTAGCGAGCCAGAGGGGCGTTATTGAGCACGATGGAGACGGTGGTGGCGGAAAAGCCACTCTCCTTCGCCACATCGCGAATCGTTACCATATCGGAGACCGTCTAAGCGTTCCTATCATACTCGCCGATTCCCGCCTTCTCTTGCTCCATTCGGCGAGAGGTGGCGAGGAACGCGTCAGCGTTGCCCTTCGCCTGCGATTGGAGCGCTCGCCGCCACCACATTCCAGCCGTCGACAGTTAGCGCTAGTCCTTCGCCATTGCTTTTGCCGGAGTCGAAGCGGGCGCTGAACTCACGCTTTTCTTGCGGCATCAGGGAGACATAGTTGTCGTCCCAGAATATGGGCACGACGTCCTCGCCACCGCTTTCCTTGGTCACGCGCAAATGAACCATGAAGGCCAGGCTGGAGCTGGGGTTTTCGACAAGAGTATGAACCACCGATTGCTTCCCTTCCTGCGAAAGCGAACTGCGAACCGTCAGTGTCACCGGTGGCAACGTGTTTAACCCGCGCAGGTCGGCATAGGCGCTTTGCGGTGTATAGACCTCCTCGAATTTCTTTGCCCAATCAAGCTTGTCGGGCTTGGTGGAGAGCCAGTAAAAATTGTCGCTGACGAGTCTGCCGGAGGTATCATGCAGTTCGAGTTTCAGAAAATATGTCGCGGAGATGTCGTTCACTTTCGAGAGCTTCAAGGCCTGGACGCTACTATCCGCCGGGATATCGAGCGCTATTTCCTGCCGCGCCTTTGTTTGTGCGTTTATGTCGTACATCGTTGCCCTGACGCTCGCTCCTGCGAATGCGTGGTCATAGCCATTCACCACAGCGACAGAATCATCGTTGTAGGAATACTGAACGTGCAACGGCTCGCACGCCTTCTTCGACCCGAAATAGGCGCCTCCTGGAACAAGGTAATAGTCGTACAAGTTCCAGATGATAGAAGGCCATGCATTGTTGAGCATCCACTGGATCACGCCGGTGGATTCGTACTTATTCCGGCCATAAGCCTCGAACATAGCGCGCTGGGCTTCGTAGTTCATGGCTTCCGACTTGTGCAGAAAGTCTTCCAGGTTAGCGGCCTTGCCGTAACGCTGTTCCATGCCATGCACAAACCTGTCGATGGTGGTAAAGCGTTCGAGGCCGGCATGGTAATTCCAATAATCGTCAACCGGCCACAGGTGATCGGCCGGTATGAATTTCTTCAGGCTTTGCAACGTTGGAATGACCGGACCCGGACTGGTCTCGGTGTTGAATCCGTATGCCCCGCCGGCTTTCTTGTCGGTGAGCCAGTAATTCGGCGGCTCGTAGTCATAGGGGCCGGTCATCTTTACTCCCGATGTACCGGTCACTTTAGTGCGCTGGGAGTTCGCTGAGGAGACAGTGGGGTTGGGCCACCTCGCGTCCTTCAGAACTTGCAAGTATCGAGTTTCGATTTTCGCTGGCGGCGCATTATCGCTGCCGTAAAGCCAGACGAACGCGCTTGGGTGATTCCGCAGACGCACGGCCTGGTCGGAAAGCGAAGCCGCTGCGATCTTCTCGGTCTCCGGCGTCCATTGCTTCCATTTCTCCCAGAAGTCACAGCAGGTCCATCCCGGCATGATCAGCACGCCCTGGCGATCGGCCATGTCGAAGAATTCATCCCGCTCCATTCGCCCTTCGAGGCGGATTGCGTTCAAGTTCATGCCCCGCACGTAGTCGATCGCCGCGGCGGCTCGCTCGGGCGACCAGCGTAGCAACATATCCGGCGCCCAGGCCGCCCCCCGGATCAACAGGTTGCGGCCGTTAATCTTGAACAGCCGGTAACCCTTTTCCGTCAGCTGCGAAGTCACTTCGCGAATGCCAAACTGCACGCTCGCGGAATCTGAGAGTCGTCCGTCCGTTTCGACATGCAGCTTCGCCGTGTACATCTCGGGCGTTCCCATCTGATACGGCCACCACAGCCGGGGATGAGCCAGCCGCAGTTGAGGATACTGAGCGGGTGAGAAGACTACGGTCTTCGATTCCGAGGCAGCGAGTTCAACTTTCTGGCTTACCTCGATCCCCTCAATCTCGGCGTGGACGATGGCAGCGTTGGGATGGGCGGCGGCATTGTGCAGATCGGCGGTGATGGTCAGCGATGCCGCCGTGTAACCCGCCTCGAGCTTGGATTCCACAAAGGGATGGCGCAAAGCTACTTCGCCAGTCGTCGTCAGGTAGACGTCCTTCCACAACCCCATGTCTTTGTCAGGCGGAGTCGGGTTCCAGTCAACCCAGGTCATCGCCAGATCGGTCTTATCGGGAGCAAAGACTTCCACCGCCAACGCGTTTGGCTTGCCGGCAGCAGTATGCTTGCTGACTTCAATCTCGAACACGCGCATCATGCCGGCAATGTCCTGGGCATCGGCAATCTTCTCGCCGTTCAGCCAGATGTTCGCGCGATAGTTGATCCCGTCAAAATGCAGCCAGGCCGTTGGCTGATTCGGTTGCGCTGGGAAGGTGAACTCCGTCCGGAACCACCACGAACAGCGAAACGGGCTGTCCGCCGGCATCGGCTGATTCGCAAAGAACGACTTGGACGAGTAGTCCATCCCCGGAAGTGATTTCAGGTTGATACCGAAATAGGGATCAGGATAAGTGCCATCGGCGACCAGCGCCGCAACTGCCGTTGTCGGAACGCGGGCTTTGTGCCAGCCATCCGGGCGAAAACCCGGGACAGAAATCTCGTGCCCGTCAGCCTTCACTTCGCACGAGGATTGAATCTGCCAATTTTCCGTGAGGAGTATTTTCGCGGACGGGTCTTCGGCCACGGTGCCGGCCCACACGCAGTGGACAATGAGCAACAGAGCGGCGGATGCCAGCCACTGAAATCGCGTCTTAATGAAGAAAAAGTGCGAAAAGTCAAACAACGGAGTGCACGTTTGAATAGTCGGCAAAGTTGTACCTCCTCCTCGCGGTGTCCGCCGCGGCGCCGGACTTGGTCAATGCTTTGATAGGACCATTTATTCCGTGGTCGTGATCTTTGGAATACGCGCAAACCGGCCCGCCTCGACATGAGCGTTTGCCGCCATGGCCAGCGTCATCATTTGAACCGGAAGAATTTCCAGGAGGTAGCTCGCGCTCGCAGGCGTGGGGGGAACGTTCCATGGCCCCGGACCGATGTCCTGAGTAATCCAGGCGGTCCTGCCTCCGGCATCGCGAATGTCCTCGCGCAGCCGGGCCTGCAGCCCTCGTGTTGCTTCTGCACCTGCAAAAACAACCGCGAAGGTTTCGCCGCTGACCATTTCCAGGGGACCGTGGCGGAAAGCTGCGCCGCTCATCGCTTCCGCGTACAGCCGGACAGATTCTTTGACGATCAGCGCTCCCTCGCCAGCCGCGGCCAGTGAACTTCCACGCCCAAGCAGAAAGGTGTGGCGGACTTGTCCCAGTTCCGTCGCCATTTCAAAGACGTGGTCTCTCCATCCGCGCAAATAGGACGCCACCGCGGGGATGATCTGTGCCAGTTCTTCTCGTGTCCGGCTCAGATCACACCCGCACAGGAAGGCGCCGAGCAGGTGCAGCGCCATTAACACCGTCAAATAGGTTTTGCAGGAGACAGAAGATTCCTCTCCGGCCCCGGTGAGGATCAGGGCATTGGCGCTGTGCGCGAGGGGGCTATCCGCTGCATTGGTTACGCCCACGATGGCCGCCCGGCCACGGTTTTCTTCGATCAGGCGGACCACTTCCGCACTCTGTCCGGACTGCGAAACCGCAATGATCAGGGTCTGCGGTTCGAACCAGTTTTGCAGCGAGTGAACGAACTCGGAGGTCTCCACGGCAAGGGCAGTGAAGGCGCACGTGTTGAGGCGTAAGAACAGAGGATGAAGAGCATGAAACGACGCTCCCATGCCTGTGAGGAGCACGCGTTTGATCTTGCCGCCCCGCAACTGGACCGCATAGGCTGCCAGTTCTTCAGAGATTTCCAGGTGCCCCAGGGTTGCCGCCAAAGCGCGGGGCTGGTCGAGGATGTCGCGCAGATATCCACCTTCGATGATTGGAACCGTGTCAATGGCCAACCTCACCCCCACAGGGTTCAAAGCGATGCTGCCAAACCTGCGCCGCTCCGATCAAGCCCGCATCGGCTCCCAGGGAGGCCAAAGAAATTTCCACGCGGTCGGCGGGAACGAGCCGGCAATTCTGGCGGATCACCTCGCGCATGCGACCAAGAAAAAGGTGTGCGCTCTTCATGACGCTGCCTCCCAGCACGATCGTTTCCGGCGCGAACAGAGTGATTAGATTCGCCAAGCCGAGCCCAAGATAGTAGGCCTCACGGTCTACGGCGCGGCGCGCCCATTCATCGGAGCCTTCGGCCCGTGCGCAGATTTCGCGGGCGCTGAGGTTGCGGTTGTCATAAGTGGCAGGTGCGTTCTCGCGCAGCCATGCCACCATGGCGGGACCGGCTGCGAGGCTTTCCCAGCAGCCGCGCACGCCGCAGGAGCAGCATGGCCCGGAAGCGTCGATGATGTGGTGCCCAATCTCCGGATGGCAGCCGTCGATCCCGCGATACACCTTGCCGTCCAGAATCACGCTCACCCCAATGCCCGTTCCTATGGTCACATAGAGGAAGCGCGTCTTCTTCTTTCCTGCGCCCCAGTAGAGTTCACCAAGAGCGGCCGCATCCGCGTCGTTTTCCATGGCGGCGGGAACGCCAAACTCCCGGGCCAGGACCTCGAGCGGGTTGCCGCCCTGCCATCCAACCAGATTATTCACATTTCCCAAGGTGCCGGTGACCCTGTCTACGGGACCAGCACAACCAATCCCAATCCCGCACAGTTTGCCCTCGGATTGCTCCACGCACTGCACAAGCAGGTCTGCTACTCGCTGCATCGCGTGATCAAAGCCACGTGGGACGTCGGTAGGGCACTCTTTTTTGGCCAGAATGTGGCCTTGCTGATCGACCACTCCGACCGCTATCTTTGTGCCCCCGATATCGACCCCGCCGATCATCTGCTGCCTTTGCGAAATCAGTGTATTGAAATGTTTTATTAAAACGTATGAATATTGATACATTTCTAGTTTCTTGTCAAGCGGTATGGCGATTGGATTCGCGGCGCCAAGAGGATCGTGCAGGTGATGCCGCCAAGCTGCCGGTCGAGGTCGTAGTCGTGCCTGTCGCGGGAGTTTCGCGGACGCGGTCTGCCATCGAACAAGCCGTTGGTTTGTTGGCACGCGGACGCCAGTCCGCTCTTATCACCGTAATGAGTGACAAATGTCGCAGACTTTGAGTGAGCACCGTTCCCATAATGCTCCCCCGGTGTGGCGGAGACACGCTTTGCTGCCCATTCATCCGGCACGGATGCGGTTTGAAGGAGGAAGAACAGTCCATGAAGAGTCGGTATAGAGTAGCGGCGATCGCTGTTTCGGTGTTGCTTCTCGCCGCGGTAATGCTGCGGTCGACTCCAGAAGCGGGAGCAGCCGCGACTGGCCAAGTCTTCGGAACGGTGAAGCTCGACGGTCCGATTCCGCACCAGAAGCCTATCGACATGTCCAAAGATCCGAGTTGCGCGGAGACGCGCAGCGGAGCATCGGCCGTGATGGAAAGGGTAGTGGTTGGCGCAAATGGCGGACTGGCAAATGCTGTCGTGTACATTTCACAGGGGCTGAGTGGCACCGAGCCAGCGTCGACACAAGCTGTGAGAATGGAACAGAAGGGTTGCCAATATGTACCGCATGTGGTGGCGGTGAATCCCGGCCAACATATGACGGTGGTGAATGATGACAAGACGTTGCACAACATTCATCCGGACCCGAAGCCGGGTGGCGGCAACGTGCCATGGAACAAATCGCAACTGGTGGGCAGTCCGGCCATCGATGTCGCCTGGACGAATGAGGAAGTTGCGATTCCGGTGAAGTGCAACATCCATCCCTGGATGCGGGCCTACATCGTAGTCGTGAAGGGGCCGACCGGGGTCAGTAATGACACTGGGTCGTTCAAACTCGAGGGCGTACTTCCTGGCGCCTATACGCTGACCGCGTGGCACGAAACCTACGGGACACAAACGCAAAAGATAACGGTGGCTGCAGGCAAAGCGGCCACCGCCGATTTCACGTTCAAAGCAAAGTAGACGCAGAAGCAAGGCCTGGGCCGCAGCGGGTGAGGACGGTGCGGCCGATGGCTAATTTTTTGGCGGGCAGATCAGTGCCGGCCGTGGGTGAGGATAAAGACGAACCATTGGTGTCTAGTTGTCAGCTCCATTGATGGGTCGGAAAAACGCAGCGCACTTCAAATCCGTGACTCTCCAGTATTTGTTTCGATTCCATGCCATCCGAGCGACGGGCGCACCACGCATGGAAGATCGAATGATTAATGCACGGTTAAATCCACATGTGTGCGGTTGTCACTGGGCGACCTTCGGGCATAGCCTAGCCGAAGGAGTTTCTTATGAGCACGATCGATGCCAGCATGCCAGCCGAAGTTCTCGAACTGAGCCCGTACTCTCCTACCCGATCCACCATCACGGGGAAACCCCTTAGCGTTGAAGAGTTGCGCAAGACGGAAGAATATTGGCGCGCTTGCAACTACCTCAGCCTGGGAATGATCTACCTGCAGGAAAATCCGCTGCTGGCCGAACCGCTGCGGCCGGAGCACATCAAGAATCGGGTGCTCGGGCACTGGGGATCGAGCCCCGGATTGTCCTTCATGTACGTTCATCTGAGCCGGCTCATCAAGAAGTACAACCTGAACATGATTTTCCTGGCAGGGCCGGGCCATGGCGCACCGGGAATTCTTGGGCCGACATATCTGGAAGGGACGTATTCCGAAATCTATCCGGAAAAGAGCCAGGATGTGGATGGCCTGCGCGAGTTCTTCAAGCAGTTTTCGTTTCCGGGCGGGATCGGCAGTCACTGCACACCGGAGACACCGGGATCGATCCATGAGGGAGGAGAGTTGGGCTACGTGCTTTCGCACGCTTGCGGCGCGGCTTTTGACAATCCTGAATTGATCGTGGCCGCGGCCGTAGGCGACGGCGAGTCAGAAACCGGGCCGCTCGCCACCTCGTGGCACATCAACAAGTTTCTGAATCCTGCCCGCGACGGCGCGGTTCTGCCCATACTGCATCTGAATGGCTACAAGATCGACAATCCGACGCTGCCGGCGCGAATCTCGCATGACGAACTGGAGAACTTGCTGCGCGGTTACGGCTGGACGCCCTATTTTGTGGAGGGTTCCGAGATCGACTCGATGCATCAAGCAATGGCGGCGACTACGGAACATTGCATTCAGGAGATTCGCGAATACCAGGAAAGCGCCCGCAAGCACGGCATGGTACGCCGGCCTCGTTGGCCGATGATTGTGTTGCGATCGCCGAAAGGATGGACGGCTCCTCGCGAAGTTGAGGGCCATTATCTGGAGGGCTTCTGGCGCGCCCATCAGGTGCCTCTGCCCGCTGCGAAGAAAGATCCGGAGCAGCTTCGTATTCTCGAAAACTGGATGCACTCGCTGAAGCCAGAGGTGTTTTTCGATGCCGATGGCAAGTTGGCTTCGCGGTTCCGCGAGTTGGCGCCGTCTGGCATGCGCCGTATGAGCGCCAACCCGCATGCGAATGGAGGACGCCTAAAGAAAGCTCTGCGGCTACCGGATTTCTCCAACTACGCATACAAATTCGAAAAGCCGGGCCGAAGCCAGATGGAGAATACGCACCCGCTCGGCGTTTATCTGGGCGAGGTGATGAAACGGAACGCAAACAACTTCCGGGTTTTTGGTCCGGATGAAACTCGGTCCAACAAGCTCGATGCGATTTTCGCCGTGACCAAGAAGTTCTGGATTGAAGAGTCATTTCCCGAAGATGCCGACGGCGGCGATCTCGCAATCGACGGCCGAGTGATGGAAATGCTAAGCGAACACACGATGGAAGGAATGCTGGAGGGGTATCTGCTGACCGGCCGGCACGGACTGTTGTCTTCCTACGAATCGTTCGTGCACATTATCGACTCGATGTTCAACCAGCATGCCAAGTGGCTGGAGATGAGCAGGCAGCTTTCGTGGCGGCAGGCGATCGCTTCTTTGAATCTGCTGATCACTTCAACCGTTTGGCGGCAGGATCACAACGGCTTCACGCATCAAGATCCCGGTTTCCTCGATGTGGTCATCAACAAGAGTGCGACGGTCACGCGCATTTACCTTCCTCCGGATGTCAACTGCCTGTTGTCGGTCGCCGACCACTGCCTGCGCAGCCAAAACTACGTGAACGTGATCGTCTGTGATAAGCAAAAGCACCTGCAGTACCTGGATATGGACGAGGCGATCGTCCATTGCACCAAAGGGATCAGCATCTGGGACTGGGCCAGCAACGATGAATCGGGCGAACCCGACGTTGTGATGGCGTCAGCCGGCGATATTCCCACGCAGGAAGCGTTGGCTGCAACCGCGCTGCTGCGCGTGGAGTTCCCTGATCTTAAGATTCGATTCATCAACGTGGTCGACCTGTTCAAACTGCAACCGAAAACAGAACATCCGCATGGACTTCCCGATCGCGATTTCGATTCGCTGTTTACGGTTGACAAGCCCGTGATTTTCAACTTTCACGGTTACCCACAACTCATTCATCGCCTCGCCTACCGGCGGACGAACCATGACAACATTCATGTGCGGGGCTACAAGGAAAAGGGGAGCATCACTACGCCGCTGGAATTGGCCATCGATAACAACATTGACCGGTTCAGCCTTGCCATGGACGTTGTCGATCGCGTGCCGCGGTTGCAGAGGATCGGAGCACACGCGAAAGAGAGATTCCTGAACCAGCAGATCGAATGCCGGAACTACGCTCATCAGTACGGGATTGACAAGCCGGAGGCTGCGGATTGGACTTGGCCTTACTAACCATGGCTTCCCTAACGCACAGGGGACGCTCTCAAGATGGATGAGGCTCGCCAAGGATCACGCGCACAGTATCGCGGGCGATCAGGAGTTCCTCGTCGGTTGGGATGGCGTAGGCAAGCAATTTGGAATCCGCAGACGAAATTTGGTCCTCGCGCCCAACTGTCTGCTCGTTCTTCGCTGAATCGAGATGGAGGCCAGCCCATTCCAAACCCGCGCAAATCCGCACACGGATATCGGGCGAGTTCTCTCCGATGCCACCGGTGAAGACAATCGCGTCGGCGCCGCCCATGGTTGCCAGGTAGGCTCCAATGTATTTTCGTGCACGGTGGCAGAAGATTTCGATGGCCAGCCTTACGCGGCGGTCATCGTGTTCTTTTAATTCCGCCTGCAATTCGCGCATGTCATGCGTAAGCCCGGAAATGCCGAGCAAGCCGGATTGCGTGTTCAGCAGAGATTCCACTTCTGAGCAAGACAATCCTTCTTTACGCCCAATAACACCTACGACGGCAGGATCAAGATCTCCGGATCGCGTGCCCATGACCAGGCCCTCCAATGGCGTCATTCCCATCGATGTGTCTATGGAAATTCCCGCCTTGATGGCGGCTGCGGAACAGCCATTTCCCAGGTGCAGTGTGATGATGTTGGTTTGCTCTCGCGAGAGCCCGCGCAGGGCGCGATAGCGGAACGCAACGTAGCGGTGCGATGTGCCATGAAATCCGTAGCGGCGGATGCGATGCCGGCGATAGAGATGGTAGGGAAGCGCATACAGATAGGCTTCCTCGGGAATCGACTGATGAAATGCCGTATCAAACACTGCTACTTGAGGAACAGCGCTGCCAAACAGTTCACGAGCCGCCAAAATGCCCTGCAGATTATTGGGATTATGAAGGGGCGCGAGGTCGATGCAATCTTCAATGCCCTTCAACACGCGGTCGTCGACGAGCGCCGACTCCTTAAACAGCTCTCCGCCATGCACAACGCGATGGCCCACCGCGTGAATATCAGCCGTGCTCTTGACTTCAGGCACGCCCGACCGGTCCGATGCGATGTAGCGAACCACATACTCCAGAGATGCGGCCACGTCGCGTAGCGATGATGTAAGTGTTTGGCTGGGTCCGTTTCGACGCTGAAACCTGACAATGGCCGCTCCGCCGATGCCTTCCACCTCGCCCCAGCAGAGGCGTTCGTCTTTATGTTCCCTGATCCGATCAAGATCGGTGGAGATCACCTGAAATTTCAGACTGGAGCTTCCGGAGTTCACAACCAGGACATTCATCAGCGTGGTCCTCGGGGCCAATTCGAAATGATAGCTGGTTCGCCGAGAGATCAGCTTATGCGATGGAGGGTCGCACTGGCACGCCGATATCTCAGGCGACCGCGTTTTTCTGGCCTTGAGGATGAGTACGAGACTGAAACCTCTTTGGCGTTTCGCGTGCCAGGGACAGCAGTTGGCTGATCTCGGACTGCAGGTAATATCCCTTGCCAAGAAATGGCGTTATAAGTTCCGGAACACTTGCCTTCTGAAAGAGGATGCGTGTCGTTTCGTACCCGGGAACCTGGACGCGCTTCGCCAATTCGAGGACCTCAGCTCTCGGAAATTCTCCCGACGCCAGAAAAGAAAGCAGTAGCATGAGCCCGTCCGGTCCCACGACGCTTTCAAGAGCGACGCCTTCCACCACGCGCTTGCGCTTGCCGAACACTTTGCGAGGATCATAACGGCAGGGGAGTTCCTGGCCGCTTCGATAGGCCGTGCGGTGGACAAGGCGGAGACCAGTTACGGTGTTGCCGCCGCGCTTGTCCTCCGCTGTCAGCCATTCCACCCAACCATCGTCAACGCGCGTGATCCGCCGATGGCAGGAATCGCAACGCCAACCCAGGGAATCGTCTGAATGCAAAACATTCGTGGGCTTCATCACACAACCTCTACGGAGGACGCTGTCATGCGCTATGCGGCGGAGTGGTCCTCATCATCAAGATATTCGGCAGGAACATCGTCTTCGGCAACTTCGCGCGTTGTGACCTCCGATACATCCGGGTCTTTGGCGTTCTCCACGCCATCGACGACCTCAGCTTCGAACGCGTTGCCTTCCTCAATCAGCTCTTCCACGCTTTCGGAGTCAGCGCTGGAGGTTCCGGAGATTTGCTGGTTATCACCCGACTGGCCCGCGGAATCCGGACCTAGTTGGGATTCGTCTCTTTTGCTTCTTCTTGTCATAACTGGCTCCGTTCTTTGAGTTGCCGCTATAGGTTGAATCTCAGGCTGCCTGGCGAAGTTGGCTCGTCGACACGGGCACATGGCGGATGGCAACCGCAAACATCACGTAGGACCAGCCTCGCAGGATCAACGAGACACCGAGGGCAAAGCCAAGAAACCACAAACCTGACCACGGCCACTCGGCCCAAAGCAGAATGCCCAGGCCGATCGAGATGGCACTCTCGAAAGCCGCCCAGCCCCAGTTCGGAAATTTAAGGCTCACCGCGGCAATCAATCGAAAGACGCCGATCACGGTGAGAAAGGAAGCGAAAAGCAGAGTCCACACCAACGCGCCAGCCACCGGGTGCGTGACGGCGACCAGGCCGATGAACACACCGAGAAGCCCGCTGATCAAATGCAGGAACAACCCTCCCCACTTGTGAATACGGAAGGCATAGATCGTTTCGGCGACGCCGCTGAATACCAGCAGCCAGCTCAGGATCAGAACGCTGGCGATGGTAGCGGCCGGAGTGACGATCATCGCGATGGTTCCGAGAATCACCATCACGATTCCAAGGGTTAACAACCATCCCCACTTGTGACGGAGATTTTCAACGTCCAACAACAACATGCTTGTGTGCATAACTTCCTCCGAGAGTGTTTTATTTGCCCTGGGTCCCCTTGAGAAAAGTTCCTTCCTGAAGTTCGGTGAATGCTTGTCGGAGTTGTTCCTGCGTGTTCATGACGATGGGGCCATACCAGGCGACGGGTTCTTCGAGCGGCTTCCCTGAAACCAGCAGGAAGCGGATTCCGTCGTTCCCGGCCTGCACGGTGACTTCATCCCCGCGGTCGAAAAGGATGAGCGAGCGGTTATCGGCTTCAACGGGAGGGTTGGTATCGAGCCACTTGACGGCCTCGGTCGGAACCGCAAGCGGGCCGGACGCGTTGCAGAACTTTCCGTTGCCGGCAAACACGTAGGCGAAGGCGTGGCGAGTGGTCTCAACGGGAAGCGTCTTTCTCTTGCCGGCAGAAACCGATACATCGAGATAAACGGGATCAGCGGCGACGCCATCGACCGGGCCGCTTTTTCCCCAGAATTTTCCGCAAACCACCTTCACATGCGTGCCGTCGTCGTCGACGATTTCGGGAATATCAGGCGACTTCACTTCCTGGTAGCGCGGAGAGGTCATTTTGAGCGAGGACGGGAGATTGCCCCACAACTGGAACCCGTGCATGCGCCCGGCATGGTCGCCCTTTGGCATCTCCTGATGAATGATGCCGCTGCCAGCGGTCATCCATTGGACGTCTCCGCCGCCGATGACGCCGCTGTTGCCCATGCTGTCGCCGTGCTCGACCGTTCCGGCGAGCACGTACGTGATGGTCTCGATCCCGCGGTGCGGATGCCAAGGGAAACCGGCCAGATAGTCTTCGGGAACATCGTTGCGAAAATCGTCGAGCAGGAGGAAGGGATCGAAGTCCTTGGTGTTGCCAAAACCGAAAGCGCGGCTGAGGTGGACGCCGGCGCCTTCGAGAGTCGGTTTAGATTTGATTACGCGCTTAACAGGCCGGATCGACATCGGGAACTCCACGCACAAGAATGTGCAAAAGCAGACACCCAACTCTACGGAGATGCAAGCGAACCGCTCAGCTAGCGGCCTCGATCAACCTATGCCCGTCCAACTCGCCCGGAGAAAAATTGTCCACGTAGCACCAGACCCATGCTTCGCCGGGTTCAATCGAACGCATGAGCGGATGCTTCGTGTGATGGAAGTGCTTGGTCGCATGCTTGTTCTTGGATGAGTCGCAGCAACCGACACTTCCGCACTCCAGGCACAGCCGCAAATGAACCCAGGTGTCGCCCATTTTGACGCACTCCTCACAAACGTGTGTCTTGGTGTCCGTAATCCTGATCTGATTGAGATGTGCACATTGCGCCATGGTTTGCTCCTTAGTAATTTCTATGCAACTTCTTTGGCGCGCCCGGTGGATGACGCGTAAAGAGAAGCTTCCATTTCAGCCTCTACCTGCAGGCTCTGAAGATCGCGCGAAATCGTGGCAACCGACAGCGTGCGACCGCCGAGTTTGTAGCGGACGGCACAGTCTCGCGCTTCCAGGCTACCATCGATCTCGACGGCGTCCCATTTTTCCGCGTGCCCAACACTTTTGATGGAGACACCGTACTGCTGGGTCCAAAAAAATGGCACAGACTGGAATCGTTCACGCCGCCCGAGTATGTTCCGGGCTGCCACTTGTCCCTGGCGCTCGGCGACCACCCAGTGCTCGATGCGAACGAACTGACCGGAACGAGGGTCCGGCCAACGGGCCACATCGCCGGCGGCAAAGATTCCGGGCGCGCTGGTTTCGAGGTATTCATTCACGACGATGCCGCGATCGACTTTCAATCCCGCCTGCTCGGCGAGCGCGAGAGACGGGCGCACACCCACGCCCAGGATGAGAAGATCGGCATCGAGGGTTGTGCCACCGCTGAGTGTGGCCTTTCGTCCATCGAGCCGCGCGACTGTCTCGCCCAGGTGGAAGACTACGCCGTGTGCTTCGTGCAGTCCGCGCATGAACTGGCCGATCTCAGCGCCGAGAGCGCGCGCAAGCGGCACACGCTCTGGCGCCACCACGTGGACAGCGATGTTCAGCTCACGGAGAGATGCGGCAACTTCAAGGCCGATAAAACTGGCGCCCACGACGACCACTTGTTTCGCAGAAGCAGCTTTTGCGACGAGCACGCGGGCGTCGGCGAAAGAGCGAAGGTAATAAACCTGAGAGTCCCCTGCGCCAGGAACCGACAGTTTGACAGGGTCGGCGCCCGTTGCCAGAAGCAGCGCGCCGAACTCGTAGGTCGTGCCGTCTTCGACCCGTAACCGTTTTTGTCCCACGTCGAGCGAGGTGACGCGCGACTTGAGAACGAGATCTATGTGCTGCTCGGCGTAGTAGTCCTTCAAGCGCAGCGGCATCCAATCGTCAGGCGCTTGGCCGGCAAGAAATTCCTTCGAAAGATTGGGCCGATCGTAGGGCGGGTCGTCCTCGGCGGTAATCATGGTCACGGGCCCGTCGTATCCCTGACGTCTCAGCATCTCGGCGGCGGCTAGTCCAGCGCCGCCAGCCCCGACGATGATTACCGATGAGGGCGCCTTGTGCGGAGAAGTGGAAGCAGCCTTCGGCTTGGCGATGGGCGCAGACAACTTTTCACGGACGAATACGTTCCCGCCAACCTGCTCGACGCGCCAGCATGGGATCGAGTCGAATGCTGGTGCGCGCAGTGCCTCTCCCGTTCGCAGGCTGAAGCACGCGTGATGCAGCGGGCAACGAAGCTCCTCGCCCACCACGAGGCCTTCCCCAAGCTGCCCATGGTAGTGCGTACAATTCGCGCCCACCGCGAAGAATTCTCGGCCGCGACGCGCCAGGATCACGTCCTCATCGCCGACCTTTCCCTGAATCATCCCTCCATCGGGAATATGGTCAATCGGAACGCCGGTCGTGAGATCTTGTGCCGTTTGGTTTTCCATCCGAACTACCTCCACGCTGAATAGACGGTGATACGTTTGAAAACGATGCAGGTCTTTCCTGTTTCGTCCTCCCGGGGGGCCCGAGCTGGGAGAGCAGGGTTACACTCAAGGCATGGTCGCGATGGGGCGGATGCTGCTGGTGCTGGGAGTAGCCCTGGTCGTGATCGGCGGCATCATCATGCTGCTGGGACGGACTGGCTTGCTCCTTGGCCGCCTGCCCGGAGACATCCTCTATCGTGGGAGGAACACGACCTTTTATTTCCCGCTGGTTAGTTCCCTTCTGATCAGTGTTGTGCTCTCGATTGTTTTCTTTCTAATTGGGCGGCCGAGGCGGTAAGGGACGCCGAGAGATCTCGGGCCTTAAAGGATGCGGGTTAGCGGGAATTACCGGATCACCTTTGGCTGGTCGGGCGACAACGCATTGGATGTCGATTTTGAAGAGTTACCATTAGGGGACGTTATGGAGAGAAACAACGGACTTCCGACGGTCCATCCCGGCGAGATTATCAGGGAAGACATCTTGCCGTCGGTTGGGCTGTCGGTGACGGCTGCGGCCAAGGCTTTGGGCGTATCGCGCCAGATGCTTCACGGCATTTTAGCGGGCCGTGAGCCACTGTCTGCTGTTAGGTGTCTGAAGGTGGCGCGCCTATTTGGCGGCTCGCCGGAAGTGTGGATGCGATTGCAAGCCACCTATGACCTGAAGAAGTCCGCGCAAAACAAGAAGGTCATGGCTCGCTTGGCGCGGATCGTGCCAGCCAAGCTGGCCGGGGGAGTTCGCGCCTGATGGGTATGTCCGACCAACTCGGGTTTCAGTTTCGGGCGCCCGATCGGCGCGTCTGGACCGTGCGGGAGTTGGTGGCAGCCGTTCGCGGGCTCGTCGAGCGGCAGTTCTCCGATTGCTGGGTGGAAGGCGAGATTTCCAACCTGCGCTCGCCCGATTCGGGCCACCTGTATTTCACGCTGAAAGAAGAAAGCGCGCAGATTCGGGTGGTGATGTTCCGTTCGGCTGCGCGGTTGTTGCGGTTTCGTCCGGAGAACGGTCTGCGCGTCACCGTGCGCGGGCGGATCACGGTGTATGAAGAGCGCGGCGAACTGCAGATTTCGGCAGAGTTCATCGAGCCGCAAGGCGCGGGCGCGCTGCAACTGGCCTTCGAGCAGCTGAAGGCGAGGTTGCAGGCGGAAGGGCTGTTCGAGGCCGCGCGCAAGAAACCCATTCCATCGCTGCCGCATCGGATCGGGGTCATCACATCTCCGCAAGGAGCGGCGCTGCAGGACATCCTCAACATCTTGGCGCGGAGGCATCACTCGGCGAATGTGCTCATTTATCCCGCGCAAGTGCAGGGGGACGCTGCGGCGGGTGAGGTGATGGCGGGCTTGCGGTATTTTTGCGAGCGCCCGGAGAAGGCAGACGGAGTCGAGGTCATAATTATTGCGCGCGGCGGCGGATCCGTCGAAGACTTAGCGGCGTTCAATCACGAGGACTTAGCGCGTGCAGTAGCAGCGGCGAAGATTCCTGTGATTTCGGCGATCGGGCACGAGACCGATTTCACGATCGTGGATTTTGTCGCGGATCTGCGCGCGCCCACGCCTTCCGCAGCCGCGGAGCTGGTGATCCGGTCGCGGCAGGAGATTGAAGCGCAGGCGGAAGAGATGCACCGGAGGCTGGAACGCGCCGTGCGTTATCGGCTGCTGATGGCGCGGCAGGAATTGTCCGAACTGGCCCAGCATGGCGCGTTCCGGAGCATGATGGACGGCATTCATCGCGGTCAGCAGAAACTGGATGAGCGGCGCTTCCGGCTGGAAAAGGCGGAGCGGCAACTGCTGGAGCAATGCAAGCGGCGTCTGGAAGCGGCATCGGGTGCGGTGCGGCATTACGACGCGCGCCGGCAGTTGGCCGGGATACGGCAACAACTAGAGTCGCAGATCGCGAGCCTGGCCGCTGCCATGCGAGCGCAGTTGCTGGCGGGCCGCGCGGCGCTTGACCGGCGAACCGCGAGCCTGGAAGCGCTTTCGCCGGTGGCCATTCTGAACCGCGGATACGCGCTTGTGTTTGATGCCGAGGGGCAATTGATAAAAGATGCGGAGCGGCTGGCGGTGGGGGATGAGGTGTCGGCGCGGCTGGCGCGCGGGAAGGTCCGGGCGCGGGTGACGGGGCGCGAACCGGGCGGGTCTCAATAACGCGCTTTCCATAAAGCGCGCTGCTGGAATGCGCGGCTGCATTAGAATGAAATTCAATACAACTATCACGCGAGGATGAAGTGACGTCGACCACCGCATGGCCGCAATTCACGGTGATATCGGTTGTGGACATCGTGCTGGTCGCGATCCTGATCTACCAGTTCCTGATGCTGGTGCGGGGAACGCGCGCCGCTCCGATGCTGGTGGGAGTGGCGACGCTGGGCCTGGCGTTCTACCTGGCGCGGCTCGGCGAACTGCGCACGCTAAACTGGCTGCTTAGCACGCTTCTTCCCTATGTTGTTTTCGCGCTGATTGTCCTTTTCGCATCGGAGATCCGGCACGCGCTGGCGAACCTGGGGAGCCGCATTTCGTTAATGCGGTCTTCGAATTCGGCGGCCGATGTTTATGACGACATCGTGCTGGCGGCGAATCTTTTTTCCCAGAATCAAACGGGAGCGCTGATCGTGATCGAGCGGGAGATCGGTCTGCGCACCTATATCGAAAGCGGCGTTGCCATGGATGCGCGCCTTTCCTACGATCTGCTGGCGACGATTTTCCGGCCGAGCGCGCCTTTGCACGACGGCGCGGTGATTGTGCAGCGCGACCGCATTGCGGCTGCCGCCTGTTTTCTCCCGCTCTCAATGAATCCAGTGCTCTCGACGCAACTGGGAACGCGGCATCGCGCGGGGATCGGCATTACCGAGGAAACCGATTCCGTGGCGGTGATTGTTTCGGAAGAAACGGGCTCGATCAGCGTGGCTACCGGCGGCCACATTGAACGCGATCTGACAGTGGAACGCTTGCGGGAGCGCTTGAGCAGTCTGTTGCGGCGCTACGCTCCGGCGCCAAGCTTGCCCAGTGCGCTGGATGATTTTGTGGAAGACGAACCGCCGAGTTCGCATTCTTCTGCGCGGCAACAGGATTCCGGCGCACGTACGGGAAGGGATGACTGACGATGGGGAACTGGATGCGGAGATTGTTCCTCGACAACTTCATCTATAAGGCAATTTCGCTTCTGCTGGCGGTGGGGCTTTGGCTGGCGGTGGCACGCACTCCTGTGGCGGAAATCGAGATGCGGGTTCCCATTGAGTTTCGCAATCTTCCGGATAATTTGGAGGTTGATTCGGCCAGCTTTACGGAAGCGGAAGTGCGTTTGCGCGGGCCGGAGCGCGTGCTCCATGGAATGTCTGTTGCGGACGTACGCGCGGAAGTCGATCTCAGCAACATGCAAGCCGGCGAGAGGACGTTCGACCTCACGGCGCGGCACGTGCATGTGCCCGACGACGTCCAGGTGGTGCAGATCATTCCCGGGCAGTTTCACCTTTCGTTTGACAACCGCGATCAACGGACAGTTGATGTTCACCCGCGCGTGACAGGAAATTTTGCCGGCGGAATGCGCGTGGCACAGGTGATTGCCGACCCGCCGAATATCACGGTTACAGGCCCGCGCCGCCGCCTGGAGAAACTGGAGGCGGCGACTACCGATCCGGTCGACGCCAGCGGAACTCTGGGCCGCGCTTCTTTTACCACCCAGGCTTATGTGGCGGATCCTCTGATCCAGGTCGTTAAGCCGCGGCCGATTCGCGTCACGGTTATTATGGAAGGCGCCGGCGGCGAGAAGAATAAGTAACAGTTATGCTGTTGTAGGAAGCACTGCTGAGCCCAGAACAAAGAGTTGCAAGCTAGTTTCTGCAAAAGGATCCGTCTCCTGATTTCATGACGCAAACCAGACAGCTTTTTGGCACCGATGGAATCCGCGGCGTAGCGGGAGAGTTCCCCCTCACGCGCGACAGCGTGTACTGGATTGGCCGGGCTCTGGGCCACGACCTGATGCGCACAAATGCGAACGCGCGCGTGGTCATTGGGCAGGACACGCGGGTTTCGAGCCGTTGGATTGCGGACCGGTTTATTGGGGGCCTGGCTTCGGTGGGTGTGACAAGCCGGAGTGCCGGCGTCATCACGACGCCCGGAGTCGCATTCCTGGCGCGCTCGGAGCGTTTTGACGCGGGTGTGGTGATTTCCGCGTCACACAATCCCTGGACCGATAATGGAATCAAGATCTTCTCCGGCGATGGATACAAGCTTCCGGATGCGCATGAACTGGCGATTGAGAAGGAAATTTTCGCACTTTTGCAAAATGCTGAAGCAGATGCAGCGCCGGAATCTGCGGCTGGAAGTGCAAGTCTGCCGGGAGAAGAAGGGCTGCGGCAGGCCTATGTGTGCTGGCTCGCTGCGGGAAGCACGGCGGATCTGACGCGGCTTCGCGTGGCGGTTGACTGCGCCAACGGCGCGGCCGCGGCGGAAGGACCGGAGTTGTTTCGTGCGCTGAAAGTGCAGGCGACATTTCTGCACTCATCGCCGGATGGAGAAAACATCAACGAGAATTGCGGGGCGCTGCATCCGGAGGTGGTCTCGCGTGTTGTCGCCGGCAATCCAGGAAAATTCGATGTCGGAGTGACATTCGATGGCGACGCGGATCGCGCGCTTTTTTGTGATGCTCAAGGGCGGGTGGTGAATGGCGATGCAGTTCTATTGCTCGCCGCACGCGACATGCAGGCGCGCGGAACGCTCGCCAACGCGACCCTCGTCGCGACTACCATGTCGAACATGGGATTGGAAATCGCGCTGAAGCGCTCGGGAATTCGCATGCTGCGCGCGAATGTCGGCGATAAGTACGTGCTCGAGGAAATGCAGCGCTCAGGCGCGACTCTGGGGGGCGAACAATCGGGTCACATTCTGTTCCGCGATGGCGAGGCTACTACTGGCGACGGCCTGATGACAGCGCTGCGTGTGCTCGAGATCATGGTGCGCTCTGGGGAAAAGCTGGCTGACCTGGTAAGCGACCTTAAAGTATTTCCGCAAATCATCTGTAATGTGCGGGTGCGGGAAAAAGTGCCGTTTGCGAAGATTGCACCGGTGCAGGCCGCGATTGCGTCGGCGGAGCACGAACTCGACGGCAATGGCCGGGTCGTCGTGCGCTACTCTGGGACCGAGGCTCTGGCTCGGGTGATGGTGGAAGCGGAATCGAAGGAGCAGATAGATCGAATCGCGGGAGCGATTGCTGGCGAGATCCAGGCGGCGCTGGGGACGTAGATACGGGACGGTTAACGAGGGCGCGATTTGTGTTCTTTCTTGCAGCGCTTACGTCTGGGTGACTTTCCGAGGGACGATTCTCAACTCACAATCTAGGAGTGAAGCGCGAATGGTCTTGCCGCTTGCGCGTGGTTCTGTGGCGAGGTACGTCCAAAAGTACGGCGGGGTTATCTTGTCGACGGCGAAGACTCGACGGAGAATGAGAATCGATTCACAGACTAACGGGTTAAGAAACCTTCATGAGAATTCTTATCGTAGAGGATGATGCAGCCCTTTCCAGCTTTATCAAGAAAGGGTTGGAAGCGGAACGCCACGCGGTGGATGCGGCCTTGGATGGCGAGCAGGGCCTTTCGATGGCGATGGGGATTGATTATGACCTGACGGTCCTCGACCTGAATTTGCCGGGGGTTGACGGGTTGAGCGTGCTGAAGAACCTGCGGCAGCGCAAGCCGAAATTGCCGGTGATCATTCTAACGGCGCGCAGCCGCGTGGAAGACCGGGTGCAGTGCCTGGATTCGGGCGCCGACGATTATCTGGTAAAGCCGTTTTCGTTTCTGGAACTATCGGCGCGGGCGCGGGCGCTGCTGCGGCGCAGCCATTTGCCTTCGGAGTCGGTGCTTACGGTGCTCGATCTGAGCCTCGACCGGGTCGAGCGTAAGGTGCAGCGCGGCGGGCGATCAATCGAGTTAACGGTCAAAGAGTTTGCACTGCTGGAATACCTTATGCGCAATGCCGGACGGCGGCTGACGCGCGCCATGATCATCGAACACGTATGGAACCTGACATTCGATTCGGCGACTAACATTGTGGATGTCTACATCAACTATTTGCGGCGCAAAGTGGACGACGGGTTTCAGGCTCCGCTCATCCAGACCGTGCGTGGCGTGGGCTACCAGTTGACGGCGTCCGGAAGGCCACAATGAGCGCGCATTCATATTCGCCGTTGCCGGAGAATCAGGGATTACTGGGCGAACTATTGCATTCGGTCAGCCAACCGCTGACCACACTGCGCTGTTCGCTGGAGTTGTCGCTCGACGAAGCGGCGGACCAGCAGCAGCATACGATCACGACGGCGCTGGAGCAAACGGAAGATGTGATCGCCCTGATTCAGTTAATGCGCGAGTACCTCGACGCCGAGCACGGAGATGCGGAAGGTCCGGCGATTGCTTTGATGCCGGTTTTGACAAGCGTCAGCGACGATCTATCGCCATGGGCGGCGTTACGCGAAGTGCGCATCCGGATGATCGGAACATGCTCGGCGGAATTGTCTATCAAAGCGTCGTGGCTGCGAAAGGCGCTGGAATATCTGCTTTCGGCGATGATCGAACGGCAACCGGAGGGCAGCGAAATTGCCTTTCGGATGAGCGAGGACCCGTCGGAAGCTCTGCTACGGATCGAAGGTGAACGCGGTTTCGGGATTCAACCCAATTCGAATCGCACGCGCGATTCTGTGGGGGCGACGGTGAGGCGGGTGCGACTGGCCATTGCCGCTTGGGTACTGGAAAGTGCTGGCGTGACGTTGGCTTGGGATGACGACGTTCCCGGCCTTGTTTTGCGCCTACCTCATGTCGGACGCCCCTCCGTTTGAAATTTGTTCAGCGTCCAGCAATTTCTTCCAAAGAGTGACTCTCTTGCACGCTCCGACGTACAATCCAGCCGTGCCGGAGGTGTGTTATGAATCGCTACCTTACCTTATTCGTTGGTTTTCTTCTGACTTGCGCTTGCTGGGCTCAGAATAGCCTGGCGCAACTGCCCTTGACGGTGATCCGGGCGGGATCGGTGATCGACGGCGTGTCAAACACTGTGCGGCGCAACCTGGTCATTACGATTCGCGGCAACAAAATCTCCGATGTCTCGGATGCGGGCTCGGCAATCATCCCCGCAGGCGCAGCCGTGATTGACCTGTCGCAGGCCACGGTGCTGCCCGGATTGATCGATGCGCATACGCACATTTTTCTGCAAGGGGAAGTCCCATCCGAGGGCGGATACGACATTCAGTTGCTGAAGTATCCGCTGGCGTTTCGGGCGGCGCGAGCTACGGTTTCGGCGCGGCGCGCACTCGAACAGGGCTTCACGACTATCCGCGACATGGAAACCGAGGGCGCGGGCTACGGCGATATCGGTATCAAGATGGCCATCGATCGCGGGTATATTCCGGGCCCGCGGATCTTTGCTTCGACGCGCGCGATTTCGACAACCGGCGGATATCCACTCGAAGGGTACGCGCCAGAGATCGAAGTGCCGAAAGGGGTGCAGATCGTCGATGGGCCGGTTTCGGCGCGCAAGGCGGCGCGCGAGCAACTCGATCACGGCGCTGACTGGATCAAGGTCTACATGACGCATCGTTCGTGGGTGGGGAAGAACGGAGAGCTGGTTTCACAGCCGACTCTCACGGTGGAGGAATTGCGCGCCATCGTCGACGAAACTCATGGCTGGGGGAAAAAGGTTGCCTGCCACGCGTACGGCGGAGAAGGTTTGCAACGGGCGCTGGACGGAGGATGCGACTCGATCGAGCACGGCCTGGAACTAACGGACGCGCAAGTCGCACAAATGCTCAAGCAGGGAACGTGGCTGTGCCCAACGCTGAGCGTGTACTACGGCGACTGGGGCGCGGCGGACACTGTGGAAGGGCAGCGCGATCGGAAGCGCGCCTCAGATCATGCAGAATCTTTCCGCAAAGCACACAAGGCGGGAGTGAAGATTGCATTTGGGACTGACATCGGCGGAATCCCGTGGACCGAACCGATTGCGCAGGAGTTTCCGCGGATGGTTGAGCTTGGTATGACGCCGATGGAAGCGATCCAGAGCGCGACGTCGCGGGCAGCGGAATTGCTGGACCGGAAGGGTCAGCTGGGAGTGATTGTCCCGGGAGCGTATGCGGACCTGGTCGCTATTGCGGGCGATCCCATCGAGAACGTCAAGCTTCTCGAAAGCGTTGCGTTCGTCATGAAGGACGGCAAGGTCTTCAGGAACGATCTCGCGTCAAAGAAATGAAGATGGCGACTAACGCGCACGCACGCTAAAGCAAAGCACACTATTAGTGCGCGTGCGGGCTTTGCGCGGGGTTCGCTGCGTGTGCTGGCGGCATTTTTCTGACCTTCACATCAAAACTGACCGGCAAGGTCTTGGGCGGATAGCAGGCGGTATTATCGCAGGCCTGGTATTTGAGGCTCCCGCGAACGACATATTTGCCGGGCTCAACTGATCGCAGAGGATGCACAACAACGTCCACCGTGAAGTCGCCGCTGTATACATTAAGCTTCTCGTCCGGAGCAAAGGCAAAACTCATATCTTGGCCATCGGGGTAGACGACCTTGCCCACAACGATGTCGGTTGTGGCTTCGATCTTGAGGGCGGTTGGGATAAGATACTCCGATTTCGGGTGGTTGGAATTGATGTGGTAGCCGCTGGCCACCTGGAACGAGAGTGGAACCGTCGACGGTTTGGCCTGCACCGCGGTTATCACGGGCGCGGGAGCCATTGTAACGACGGGGCCTTTCGGGGCGAATTCCTCCTGGGCCGAAGCCCATGCCGTCAAGAGCAGCGCGCATGCCAGAGTTAGTCTTCGTCCCTGTCTCTTCATTCCCTACCTGTAAGTCTGCTTCCGTCTTGAAGGATACGTCTTAGAGTAAACCAGGATAAGTAGCGCCGCAGGTTACTTCTGAGCCTGTACCGTTCCGCCCTGCCCGAGGGCCGCTTTGATGTGGTCGACGAAGACGCTGCGGCTTTGCAGGCCAAACTCGCGCGCGATCACCCTGCCGTTGCGATCGAGAAAAAATGTGGTCGGAAGGACGTGGACGCCACCATAGTTATCGCCGACCGCCTCTTTGCCGACCAGGATCGGGTAATTTACGCCCATATCTTTGGCGAATTTCGCAATGTCTTCGGTGGCGGCATCATCCATGGCGACGCCGACGACCTGAAAACCCTGCGAGCCATATTGCTTTTGCAGTTCGACAAACCACGGCATCTCGACCTTGCAGGGCTCGCAATAGGTGGCCCAGAAGTTGAGAAGAACCGCCTTCCCCTTCAGGTGCGAAAGTTTGAGGCTGCTGCCATCGATGGCCTGCAATTCAAAGTCGGGAGCGGTCTGGCCCATCAACCCGTTCTTCGGACCGCTGGCGCTGCTTTCGCGTGACATGCGGATGCCGGTAAACAACATGATCGCGACCAGCGCACCAATAAAGAACAGGATTAGAGGATTTCGTTGCACTGTGACCTCAACTTGCAGGGGAACCTGAAAACGTACGTTAAAGTAATTATATTCTTCTCGAAAGCCGCGCTGCGTGTCGGCTTAGAGAGCGAACCGGTTCAGGAAAGAGAAATATCCTGAGATCAGCGTGAAACGGCCCAGCACGAGAAGGATACCCAGAACGATGAGCAAACACCCACTCGCCACTTCCACGGCGTGCATGTGAAATTTGAAACGATTGTAGAACTTGAGAAAGCGCTCGATGCCGAGCGACGTTATCAGAAACGGCACCGCCAGCCCGGCCGAGTAAATGGCAAGCAAAAAGATGCCTTTCCAGACTGTATCCTGGGCGGCGGCAAATCCGAGGACGACCGCAAGAATCGGCCCCACGCAAGGTGTCCAGCCGAAGGCAAACGCAAAGCCGATCACAAACGCTCCCCACGCGGAAGAACTCCCTTTGAGGCTATGCAGACGGGTATCGGCAAGAAGGGCCTTGATCTGAAATATCCCTGTCAAGTGAAGGCCAAAGAGAATAATCACGGCCCCGGCGACGCGAGCGAGCAGGGATTTGTATTGCGCCAGAACCTGGCCGACTTCAGTCGAGATAGCGCCGAGCGTGATGAAGACGATACTGAAGCCGACTATGAAAGCCGCGGAGTTGCGCATTACCTTGCCGAAAAGGTGGCCATCACTGGATTTGAGTTCCTCTACGCCCGCGCCCGAGATCAGCGAAACATAGCCGGGGACGAGCGGAAGCACGCAAGGCGAGAGGAAAGAGATCAGACCTGCGACAAAGGCTGCGAGCGGTAAGGGCAAACTCGTCATAGATCCTATTCTTAGGTTCTGTTCTAGTGGCGATCCATTGTAGCGGCGGCGGCGCGTTTCTGCCCTTCCACATAGGATGCACGGCCCGGCGCCTTTGTTACAGCCCCTCGTTGGTTACGAAAGGGACACCGCTTTGGACGAGCGCGGAAGCGAAAAGAAATCACCGTTTCTTTGGGCTTGCGGGCTTCTCGGAGGGCTGCGCGGGCGCCGGTGCTTCATTCGTGGGAGCTTCCGCTAGAATCTTGCCGACCAGTCCTGGGGGCACAGTAGCCGTCAGGATCGCGCTCTCTCGGGAGTGCTCGACTTTGAGACTGTCGAAAAGAGCTTTCACGTCCGCGTCGGTGCCATGCGTGCCGACGCTTCCCTCGGCGGCATGAAACAGGCTGAGATATGCGCTTGCCTTGTTAGCGATGGCCTCGGCCTCGGGTTCGTCTTGGGCAAACGCTTCCGCCCTTAAATGCAGGGCGCGAAGGGTGCGCGCGGAAACCACGACGACGGCGGGCTTCGAGAACAGCAGCGCCCAAGTGGCAAGACTGCCCCGCGAATTCATTTCCGCTGGACGTATGCGCAGAATGGCGAAGGCCAGGCTGGCCAGCGGCACCTGGTGGTAGAACTTCCTGAGCAGAGATGGCCCGCCAAATGGCGACGCCAGCTTGCGCGAGCGATCGACGATCCCGCGAATCACTGCGGGATCAGGATGATTGGAAACCGCAACGCTGTCGTAGGAGAGCACGGCCACCCGCGCCGTGCGGCCTTCGAGCGGAATATTGTAGATATCAAAGTTGCGGTAGGTGTCGACCGATGAGGCGGTTTTTCTCAGGTAAGAAGTGAGGCGGCTGGAATCGAACTTGCCGACGAATACTTCGGAAAAGCGCAGCTCCGAGGACGATCCGCCCGTACCGTTTCCCCAGCTTTCCGGGTAATGCACGGCGAAGGCGGCTTTGTCCAGGTCGCGCTCGAACTCAAAGCCGGTCTCATCGACGAACTTCTGGTATTCGGGGTCGTGCGAAACCGGCGGCAGCGGGGCAGTGCTCAGCTTCCGAATCGTGTCTAGCTCGACGTAGAGGAATCCGTCGGCGCCGGGGAGCAACCGTGCCGCTTCGGGGGCGGCCTGCTTGCGGAGCATGACGATCAGCGCAACGGCCGCTGCAACTACAAGAACGGCGCCAACAATAGGGAGGCTGCGTCGAAAGCGCATCGGGGGTCCGGCAGTTTGCCGGGTTCATCCGCCAGGCGAATGAATTTGTTTATGATAGCACCCGTCCGTCCCGGCGCGTTCTTGCGGACAGAGCGACTGTGTAACTGAGCGACATTATCTTGGAGCATCTTCAGATGATGTTCACCCTGTTTGACCCTCTCTTTATACTCCCTTAAACTTAAAAGATTCAGCGGAATACAAGGCCTAATCTATGTCTGACAGCATTTATGTGAAGTTCCCCGATGGAAGCACGAAGGAAGTAGCCAAGGGTACGACCGCGTTGGACGTGGCGAAATCGATCAGCCCGCGGCTAGCGGATGCGGCGCTGGCGGCGAAGGTGACTCCGCTCGCGCCGGGGCCGGAAAGCGCCAACGGCAATCTCGTCGACCTGACGCGCCCGATTGAACAGGATTCCGCGGTGCGCATCCTGACTGACAAAGATCCGGAGGCCCTCGAAGTCTACCGGCATTCGTCGGCGCACCTGATGGCGGCGGCTGTGCTGGAGCTGTTCCCCGAGACCAAGCTTGGCCACGGGCCGTCGACCGAGAACGGATTCTTCTACGATTTTTATCGCGAGAAGCCGTTCACGCCGGAGGACCTGGAAAAAATCGAGAAAAAGATGCAGGAACTGGTCGCGCAGGATTTGCCCTATGCGCGCGAGTTTGTCGAGCGTACCGAAGGCTTGCAGAGGTTTAAGGGCGAAGGCGACTTCATGAAGTGCCATTTCATCGAGCAGTTCACCAAGCCCGATGAGAAGATTTCGATCTACAAGACCGGCAAGTTTCTCGATTTCTGCCGCGGGCCGCATGTGCCTTCGACGGGCAGGATCAAGGCCTTCAAGCTCCTTAACATTGCGGGTGCGTACTGGCTGGGAGATGAGAAGAACAAGCAGCTGCAGCGGATCTATGGAACTTCGTTTTTCTCCAAGAAAGACCTTGATGCTTATCTCGCGGGCATCGAAGAGGCGAAGAAGCGCGATCATCGCGTGCTCGGCAAGCAGTTAGACCTGTTTTCGATTCAGGAGTTGGCAGGCCCAGGGCTGATTTTCTGGCATCCCAAGGGCGGGATCATCCGCAAAGAGATGGAAGACTGGATGCGCGAGGAGTATTTGCGGCGCGGGTATTCGCTGGTGTATACGCCGCACGTAATGCGCAAGCAGTTGTGGCAGACGTCGGGGCACGAGGGCTACTACTCGGACAACATGTTCGACGCGATGGAGCTCGACGATGCCGAGTATCGTCTCAAGCCGATGAACTGTCCGGGACATATTCTTATTTATAGAGATTCGCTGCGCTCGTATCGCGATTTGCCCGTGCGGCTCGGCGAGTTGGGCACAGTGTATCGGTACGAGCGCTCGGGGGTGATGCATGGGCTGCTCCGCGTCCGCGGGTTTACGCAAGATGACGCGCATATCTTTTGTACGCCTGAGCAGATCGAGAAGGAAATCGCCGATTGTGTGGAGTTCGCGCGCGATGTGCTGAAGGACTTTGGATTCGAGAAGTTTCAGACCGAGCTTTCGACCTGGGATCCGAACGACCGCAAGAACTTTGTAGGCAGCGAGGAGCAGTGGAACCATGCCACGAGTTCGCTTGAAAAAGTTCTGAAGGAACTGAATATCGACTACAAGGTAATTCCCGGCGAAGCGGCGTTTTACGGGCCGAAGATCGACATCAAGCTGGTCGATGCGATTGGGCGGCTGTGGCAACTCTCAACTGTGCAGTTCGACTTCAATTTGCCGCAGCGCTTTCAGCTGGAGTATGTGGCCGAAGACGGGACGCGCAAGCGGCCGGTGATGGTCCACCGGGCGCTGTATGGGTCGGTCGAGCGTTTCTTCGGCGTGCTGATCGAACATTATGCCGGGGCGTTTCCGGTGTGGCTCTCGCCCGTGCAGACGGTGATGATTCCGATTGCCGAGCGGCACGTGGAGTACGCGGAGAAAGTGGCGGCGCAGCTTCGGGCAGCGGGCGTGCGCGTGGAAGTCGATGCGCGTAATGAGAAGATGAACGCCAAGATCCGCGAGCACGCGTTACAGAAGGTGCCGTTCCTGCTGGTGGTGGGCGACAAAGAGGCCGAGGCCAACAAGGTCAACGTGCGGACGCGCGGGAAAGAGAAGACCGAGGACATGGCGGCGGCGGAGTTTGTGGAGAAGATCAGGAAGCTGATCGCTGATCGGAAGGCGAGTTTGTAGGCAAGCAAGTGCATCCCCTTACCTTGAGGCTGTCAAAGCCGGTGTGTTAGCATCAATAATTTCGCAGGCGACGTTGGGCTGGCTTGCATCTGTCCTCATCTCTTCCGGGCTGTAGCACATCTTCCCGAAAGCCTGCCGAAGGAGACAATCCGTGAAAGTTTACGACGCAGCCAATCTCCGCAACCTTGCCTTGATCGGGCACGGGCGCGCGGGCAAAACTACCCTGGTATCCGCCATGCTCCAAACGGCCGGCGCCACGCAGCGTTTCGGCCACGTGGACGACGGCACGGCAACCACCGATTACGACGAAGAAGAAATTGCCCGCAAGATGTCGATTTCGGCCGGCCTGGCCGTGGTCGAGTGGGGGAAAACCAAGCTCAATCTGCTGGATACGCCAGGGTTCAACATGTTCGTCCACGAGGCGAAGATGGCGCTGCCGGTGGTGGATGCGGCGCTGGTCGTCGTCGATGGCGTTTCCGGCGTAGAGGTCGTTACCGAGCGCGTTTGGGGATACTGCGAAGAGATTAATTTGCCGCGCATGATTGTGGTGAGCCGCATGGATCGCGAGCGCGCCGACGCGACGCGGGTGCTGGACTCGCTGACAAAAGCCTTTGGGCGTGCGGTTACGCCCCTGCAGTTGCCTATCGGAAGTGAGAAAAACTTGAGCGGCGTTATCGACCTCGTGCGGATGAAGGCCTTCACCTACGACATGGGCGGAAGCGGCAAGGGCAAGGAAGGTCCGATTCCGGCGAACCTGGCCGACGCGGCGAAGGAGGCGCACGAAAAACTGGTCGAACTTGTTGCCGAGGGCAAAGACGAGTTGATGGAAAAGTACTTCGAGAAGGGGACGATTCCAGAAGAAGACCTGGTGCCTGCGCTGCATGAAGCGATCCGCGAGGACAAGCTCTTCCCCGTATTGTTCACATCCGGCCTGGGTAATATTGGCGTCGACGAACTGATGGACTTTATTGTCGACTACACACCGGCGGCGAGCGAGCATCATGTCATCACCGGTGAACCTGTTGGCGGCAACGGAACTCCGGCCGAGCGCAAGGGAACGGACAACGAACCGGCCTCGGTTTACATTTTCAAAACTGTGTCCGACGCCTTCTCCGGCCGCATTTCCTATTTCAAGGTTTTCTCGGGGATTCTCAAGAACGACGCCACGCTGCAGAATTTCAACCGCAGCACGGCCGAGAAATTTGCCCATATCTCCGTGGTGCAGGGCAAGACCATGATCCCCATCCAGGAATTGCATGCGGGAGACATTGGCGCGGTCGCGAAACTGAAAGAGACACTGACCGGCGACACGCTCGGCGACAAGAACGCGCCCATTCAGTATCCGCACGTGAAGCTGCCGGAGCCCGCGATTACGTTCGCGATCGAGCCGAAGACACGCGCCGACGAAGACAAACTGGGCGTCGGCCTGCACAAGCTGATGGAAGAAGACGCCATGCTGCGCTTTTTCCGCGATCCGCAGACCAAGGAATTTTTGATCGCAGGCACGGGGCAGCAGCACATTGAAGTCGTGGTCTCGAAAATGAAGAAGCGGTACCACGCGGAGGTGGTGCTGAAAGCGCCGAAGGTGCCGTATCGCGAGACAATTCGCGGCAAGGCCGACGTGCAGGGACGGCACAAAAAGCAGACCGGCGGCCACGGGCAGTATGGCGACTGCAAGATCAAGATGGAGCCGCTGCCGCGTGGCGGCGAGTTCGAGTTCGTCAACGACATTTTCGGTGGCGCAATTCCGAAGAACTATATTCCGCCGGTCGAAAAAGGAATCAAGGACGCCGCGGCGCGGGGCTATCTCGCAGGATTCCCGGTTGTCGATTTTCGGGTGATCCTCTACGACGGGTCGTATCACGACGTCGATTCCAACGATCTTTCATTCCAGATGGCAGGGCGCATCGCGTTCAAGAAAGCGATGGAAGTGGCCAAGCCGACGCTGCTCGAGCCCATAATGACGGTTGAGATTACCGTGCCCGACGAGTTTGCCGGGACGATCATGGGCGACCTGAACAGCCGGCGTGGTCGCATCCAAGGCATGGACAACAAGGGCGGCAACACGATTGTGAAGGCCGAAGCTCCGATGGCGGAGATGCTGACCTATGGCGCTGATTTGACTTCGATGACGCAGGGCCGCGGCAGCTTCAACATGGAAATGCACCACTACGACGTGGTTCCGGCGCAGCTGCAGGACAAGATTATTGAGAAGGCCAAGGCCGAGCGGGGCGAGGTGAAGGAGGAAGAGGAGTAGATGTCAACCGCTCCGCTCAGGCTGCGTCAACTAATCGCCCCTTTCCACTAAATCGTTCCCTGATCACCCATTCTGGCGTACGATGCAGTGTTTAGCTCGCTCAGGAGGCCCCTCATGTCCCGCCGGAATCCCCACGGCCTTGCCCGCTTATCCACTGCGGCGTTTGCTCTCATACTCTTCTCGCTGCCTGCCATGCCTCAGGAGAACAAAACCGACGTGCTCGAGCTGGACCACACGTCGATCTGCGGATCGAATCTGGACACGATGAAGCAGGTGTTCACCGATGCCGGGCTCACTCCCGACTTCGGCGGCCCGCATGGCAACGGTGTTACACAGATGGCGGCGGTTGGCTTCGACGATGGGACGTACATCGAGCTGATTGCGCCGATAAAGGCCGGCGCGACCGCGGGCTCGGACTGGGCAAAGTTTATGGGCGAGGAAGCGGTGACGTGCGCGTGGGCTGTGGGCACGAATGTTCTCGCGCAGGAAGTTGAGCGGCTGAAGAAAGCAGGGATCGCCGTAACGGCTCCCGCGCGTGGAAGCCGCAAACGGCCCGATGGCATGTCGGTGGAATGGATGAGGGCGGATGTGGGGCCGGGCACGCCTGGTTCTGTGCTGCCCTTCATCATTGAAGATGAAACGCCGCGGGCGTGGCGGGTGCAGACGTCGGACAGCGTGAAGGGCGCGCCGGTTTCGGGCGTGGAAAATGTGGTGATTGCCGTGAGCAATCTGGATGCGTCGATTGCCATGTTCCGCAAGACTTATGGCTGGTCGGAGCCGCTAACGGAGAATCAAAAGGACTGGGGACGAATGGCGTATTTTCCGGGCGAGCCGGTCATTCTGGTTGCGCCTTCCGGAGGATGGATCGGTGAGCATGTCTCGAAGTTCGGGGAATCTCCGGTGGCGATTTTACTGGCGGGGCGCGATTTCAACGGTGCCGTCAAGAAGTACAAGCTATCGGGGCAGAAGACATGGTTCGGGCAGAAGGTGGCGTGGTTTGACGAACGGAAGCTGAAGGGCGTGCGGTTGGGGGTGATCGGGCAGTAGCTGTAGCGCGGACACTCTGGTCCGCGCAAGTTTCAGTCGCTTAGCGTACCGCTGGTGAGGCCTTCAAAGTGCGCGTACAAGAGTGTCCGCGCTACACGAAAACTGCTAACATCTCGCACAGTGGCTCTCGCAAAGGACAATCCCAACCTCAAAGACCGCCTCGTCTCCGCCGCGCCGGTCGAGGACGATTCTTCATTTGAGCTGAAGCTCCGGCCGCAACGGCTGGTCGAGTTCATCGGCCAGGCAAAGGTCAAGGAGAACCTTGACGTTGCCATCCAGGCGGCCAAGTCTCGCGGCGAGGCTCTCGATCATGTGCTGCTGTATGGGCCTCCGGGGCTCGGCAAGACGACGCTCGCCAACATCATTGCCAATGAGTTGGGCGCCGCATTTCAGCAGACTTCCGGGCCTACGCTGCAGATCAAGGGCGACCTGACGGCGATTCTCACCAATCTGCGCGACCGGCAGGTGCTGTTCATCGACGAAGTACACCGGCTGCAGCCGGCGCTCGAAGAAATTCTTTATTCCGCGCTGGAAGACTACAAGCTCGACATTATGATCGGACAAGGGCCTTCGGCGCGCACGCATACCATGGACGTGAAGCCCTTTACGTTCATCGGCGCAACCACGCGGGCGGGGCTGCTTTCGGCGCCGCTGCGCTCGCGCTTTGGGCTGCTGCTGCGGCTGGAGTTTTATACGAAAGAGGATCTGCGCATCATTCTTGAGCGCTCGGCTGAAATCCTGGGCGTGAAGATTGACCGGGCCGGGGCGACGGAGATTGCCGGACGGTCGCGCGGGACGCCTCGGATTGCGAACCGTCTGTTGCGGCGCGTGCGTGATTATGCGCAAGTGCGAGCCGCGGGCGAGATCGACCTGGCTACGGCGCAGGCAGCGCTTTCGATGCTGGAAGTGGATCAGCACGGGTTCGATGAGATCGACCGCAAGCTGCTGCTGACCATCATCGAGAAATATCAAGGCGGCCCAGTAGGCGTGACCACGCTGGCGGCGTCGTTAGCCGAGGAACCGGACGCGATCGAAGAGATCTACGAACCGTTCTTGATGCAGATCGGGTTTTTGAATCGCACGCCCCGCGGAAGAGTGGCGACGCAGCTGGCTTACGAGCACTTCGGCATAACGCCCAACCGCCGGCAGAGTTCGTTATTCTGAGATCGCTGGGCGGTTGGCTTGGACAGCCGAGGGCGGCTGTCCCTCCGTGCGCTCTACACCACAATGACTCCTCCACCCAAACAGGAACCCGCGCTCGAATGCCGCGTGCTGGACGCCGGCGACGCCGCAGCCTACTGGCAGTTGCGGCTTGAATCGCTGGAGCGTGAACCGTTCGCCTTCACCGAGGCGCCGGCAGAACATCGCCAGATGACGATCGCACAAACTGCGGAACGGCTGCGGCAACATCCCGGCAACCCCAGCTTTGTTGTCGGCGCTTTTGTGAACGGCAAGCTCGCCGGGATCGCCGGTTTCTACCGGCAGACGGGCGAAAAGACGCGCCACAAAGGGCACGTCTTCGGCGTCTACGTGGCGGCAGAACACCGCGGAAAATCGATAGCGCGGCAAGCAATGGCGGAACTGCTACGTCAAACAAAACGGTTGCCAGGCCTGGAGCAGGTTGACTTGAGTGTCGCCGGGACGCAACCAGCCGCCAAGAAACTCTACGAGTCCTTGGGATTTCAAGTCTGGGGACGAGAGCCTCGCGCGGTAAAAGTCGGCAGCAAATACGTCGACGAAGAATGGATGGTGCTGAGGTTCGACCAAGGTCCGTTGCGGGGACGCATTTGACTTCTACACGGCCAATCTGCGTTAATCAGCCTCGTGATCCAGATTTCATTGCACGGCTGATGGCACCGTCTGAACGAGGCTGGCCGCTGGAGGCATTATGCGCGATGTGATTTCGACCGAAGACGCTCCCCAGGCCATTGGACCTTACTCGCAGGCGATTCGCACGGCCAGCTTCGTGTTTACCTCAGGGCAGGTGGCGATTGATCCGGCCACGCAGCAGGTGGTCTCCGGCGACGTGGCCGCCCAGACCGATCGCGTGCTCAAGAATCTGGCGGCAATTCTCGATAATGCGGGCAGCAGCCTGGAAAAAGTCGTGCGCTGCACCGTGTTTCTCAAGAACATGGGAGACTTTGCCGCGATGAATGAAGTCTACGGGCGCTATTTCAAGGAAGCACCGCCGGCCCGGTCGACGGTCGAAGTGGCGCGGCTGCCGAAGGATGTGCTGGTGGAGATCGATGCGATTGCGCTGGCGTGAGCGAGTTTGGAACTAAGAGCTGATTCAAAGAAAACAGGGAGGAGTATTTTATGAAGACTATGTTGCTTGCCATCATTGTGAGTTTGCTAGCGTGCCTAGCCGCCGCTCAGACGGACGCGGGCAAGAAGGAGCCGGCCGCGCCCCAGGGACCGACCAAGGTTACGGGCGATCCCATTAAGACCGCCAGCGGACTGGAGTATTGGGACATCAAGGTTGGAACTGGCGCAGAAGCAAAGCCCGGACACAAAGTGAAGGTTGACTATACGGGCTGGCTCACCAGCGGCAAAAAATTCGACAGTTCGGTAGGCAAGCGTCCGTTCGAGTTCATGCTCGGTGCTAGTCAGGTGATCAAGGGTTGGGATGAAGGCGTCGCCGGGATGAAAGTTGGCGGGAAGCGGCAACTGAAAATTCCTGCGGACCTCGCGTACGGAAAAAGGGGCGCTGCCGGGGTCATCCCTGCCGACGCAACGTTGATCTTTGACGTGCAGCTGCTGGGCGTGGATTAGAGCCGCGAAGCCTCGACGGATATCGAGTGTAGCGCCGGGTGAAAGAAATCCTGCGGGGGTCGGACAGCCGAGGCAGCTGTCCCTCCGTGGGCGGTCTTATGCTTTGACGACCTTGCCACTGCGCAGGCAGGACGTGCACACGCGCATGTGCTTGGTTGCGGCGCCAACCTTGGCGTGAACCGGACGCAGGTTGACGTTCCAGCGCCGCTTGCTCACGTTGTGGGCGTGGCTGATGGTGTTGCCGAACTGCGGCCCTTTGCCGCAGATATCACATACTCGGGCCATGACTAAGGAATCCTTCCAAGGCTGATGCCGAAACCTTGATTTTACAGGAATGAGTAGGATTTGGGCAATTGTCCCGCCCGAATTTTTTAGCTGCTGCGCTGGTTAGTCGCGAATCGACCCCGCCAGGGATAACTCCAGCGGGGCCGTGGTTTTCTTCCTTGCTCGATCCGGATTACGCGGCTTTGCCCATCACCGGCTGCGAGCAGTGCGCGCAGCGGCGGGCGTCGATGGGAATTTCGCTCAGGCATTCCGGGCACTTTTTGGTGGTTGGGTCGGCGGGAGCAGGATCTTTGCGCATCCGCGCCACCAGCGCGTTGACGGGAGTCACAACGAAGAAGTAAACCGCCCCTGCCAGCAGCACGAAGCTGACCACGGCGGTGATGAAATCGCCGATCGGAAACACGGTGGTGCCGATGGTGAAGCTGATCCCGGTGAAATCCGGCTTCCCCACCAGAAGCGCGATGATCGGGTTGATAAGGTCCTTAACCAAAGCCGTCACGATGGTGCCGAAGGCGCCGCCAATGACAATACCGACTGCCATATCCACAACATTGCCACGTAAGATGAACTGCTTGAAACCGGATAACATGTACATTTCCTCCGAGTTGGTGTAATGGCCGTCCAATGTAAATGGCGGACGGCGTTAGGTCAAGCTTCTAGTGGCAACGGTTAGGGCGGGGTTGCTAAGGAATTGTCAAGCGCGTGAAACCTTGCCCGCCCCGCGTGCTGAAGCGGGCATATTTTAGCGACTTAGTGGCACGCGTGAATTTGTGCCCCTCCAAGTCCGCAATCAGTTGCCGTGGCGCATGATATCACGGAGGGTCAGCTCCAGGCCGCCGAATTCCGGATGGTCGTTCATGCCAAGAGTGTAAGCAATGTCGAGCCGGTCGCCGGCGAGTAACTGCAGCCGCTCGCACGATTCCCTTAGTCCCCACCCCATGGCTTTGAAGGCGATGTTACTGCGCCAGGAAGATGTCGCGGCAGGGCTTTGACCCGCCAGGCTGGGCCCGGCCCCGACACCATTTGCCGCTATCCGCAAGCGCACGTGCTTGTCTTTTATGACTTGCGCAGGTCTCAACAGTCGGACAGCCTTCGAGGTGAAGATTGGTTCGGCGTTTTCCATGCCGAAGGGTTCTAGCAGACTTAGAGTTTGCTGCAACTCGGGCGTGATCTCGTCGAGTGGCAGCTCACGGTCAAATTGAAGCTGCGGTATGAAATCGGCGGGCGTCAAGTGGGTACGGGCGTAGGCATCAAGATGCTCGCGCAGTTTCGGCACATTTCCAGCGGGCATTGCGAAGCCGACGGCGTGGGCGTGGCCTCCAAAACGCGAGAAAAGTTCGCGGCAGGATTCGAGGGCGTTGAGCAGGTGGAAAGCAGGAATGGAGCGTCCGGAGCCGAAAGCCTCTTCGCCTTCGCGAGAAATGATCACCGCCGGGCGTGTGTAGCGCTCCACGACGCGCGTTGCGGTAATGCCTATCACGCCGCGGTGCCAGCCATCGCCGTCGATCACCATGCAGCAGGCTTCGCGCAGGGCCGGTTCACCGGTGAGCCGCTGCTCGATGCACTCGAGGATGCGGCGCTCTTCGTCCTGGCGGTCGGCATTGAGCTGATTGAGGCGGGCCCCAATTTCTCTCGCTCGGCCCAGATCTTTGACGCTGAACAAATCGACGACATCGCGCGCGACGTCCATTCGGCCGGCGGCGTTCAAGCGAGGCGCGATGCGGAAAGCGACTTCGGTTGAGGTGAGCGCACGGCCGTCGCCGAGTTTCGCCACTTCGAGCAGGGCCTTCAGCCCGGCATTTACGGGCCGGCGCAATCCCTCGAGGCCTAGCTTCGCGAAAACGCGATTCTCGCCCAGTAGCGGCACGGCGTCCGCGATGGTGGCGATGGCGACAACCTTCATGAACGACATCAGCATGCGCGACTGATCTTTGGCATCGAGGCGGCGCTGCAGAAGTCCTTGCGCAAGTTTGAAGGCCACGCCGGCGCCGCACAAATACTTGCAAGGATAGTTGCATCCGGCCTGGTTGGGATTGACGACGGCGACGGCATGCGGAACGCCGTCCTGCCCGGGCAGGTGATGATCGGTGACGATCAGATCAACGCCAGCCTGGTGGGCCGTTTCGGCAGCGGCGAAGGCGCGAATGCCCATGTCGACGCTGATAATCAGATGCACGCCGTCGGCTGCCGCGCGCTCGATGACGTCTTCGCGCATGTCGTAGCCTTCACGGATGCGGTGCGGCACATGGAAACCGGCGGCGCCGCCCGCAAGTTCGATCGCAGTCTTGAGAATGACGATCGCGGTCGTGCCATCGACGTCATAGTCGCCATAGATCAGCACCTTTTCTTTGCGCTCAATGGCTGCTTCGAGGCGGTCAAGGGCCGCTTTCATCCCGGACATTTGGAGCGGATCGTGCAGATGCTCGAGCGACGGCGCAAGAAAGCGGACGGCGGGCGAGGGCTCTTCAATACCGCGCCGGAGGAGCAGATCAGCTAGCACGGGGAGAGCGGAAGCAGGAATCTTCAATCCCGAATCGCGCAAGGCTAGCGCGAGCAGGCTCGTCTTCGATGAGTCGACCGGGTGCGAGATCCAGCGCATGGAAATTTTGTCCGGAAGGAAACACTTTAGGGGTTCCCCGGGTCTGTGTCCAATTACGTGCCTGAGGAAAATTTCCAGCCGAAAGAAATCCTCAACTACAAGAGGGCACAGAGGAACACAGAGGACGGCGGACGCCAACTAAGCCAAAAGTAACTGTGGAAGGCCTGCGCATTGCCGATCTCCCTAATCTGAGTCCAGATATGGCTACAGGTCCAGCCCCGGCGCGGCAGCAGGTTTGGCGTCCTGACGACGTTCCGCCTTTTCCGGCGGTGGCATTGAAGGCGCTGAACCTGATGGCGGGAACGGATACGTCCCTGGTCGAACTGTGCAACTTGATTCGTCCGGACGCAGCGTTTTCGACCGAGGTGCTGCGCATTGCGAACTCGCCTCTGATTGCGTTCTCGAAGGACATCACCAACGTTCTGCAGGCTTCAATGCTGCTCGGCTTCCGCCGCTTGCGGACTGTGGTTATCACGGTGGGCCTGAGGGCATACCTCGCGCAGGAATTTTCACCACTCCTGGAGTCTTGCTGGCGCCACAGCATCGCCTGCGCAATCATCGGGGAACGCGCCGCCAAGGCATGCTTCCTCGATAAGGAGTTTGCCTACACCGCTGGGGTCATGCATGACATCGGCAGGGTGGTGCTGGCGGTTTCGATGCCCAATGAGTATGCGCGCGTCGTCGAGCGAGGGGCGGATCAACCCCAGGATCTGCTGCCCGTGGAGCGCGCCTTATGCGGGATCGACCACTGCGAGGTGGGCGGAACGCTGGTGCGGGAGTGGGCGCTTCCCAAAGCGTTTTCCTGGATTACCACCTGCCATCATGACGCCGATGCGCACGCTAGTGGCGAGGAGAGCATTGTGAGACAGAGTTGCCTGCTGGCGGACGCGCTCGGTTTCGGCGCCGCTGGCTATCGCAGCATGCACAGCTTTGCGGAGATCCTAAGCGGCTTCCCCGAACCGGCCCGCAACTGCCTGTCTCGCGATGAGCAGGAACTCGCCGCGGAGATCGAAAACCAAGTCAGCATGATCGAATCGGCGTAAAGCGGGCGTTGCGGGCGGTTGAGACGGCATGTTGCCGGCGTTATGGTTCGCCGGACTGGCCGGTCTCATCGATCAGGAAGCCGCCGGAATCGTCAGCCAGTTCCCGCAAATGCTGATAGTGCTCGTACCACTCCGTCCCCGCCTCGTAGACGAACACGCATCCCTGATAGGCCCAGCCGAGCTGCACGAAGCCGGTCTTGCCGATATAGCTTTTGAGGTAGCGGCCTTCCTCTAGATCTTCGTCGCTGGTGTAATCGCCATCGGCTAGCCGCTCGGTGAGCCGGTCGAACTCCTCGCGGTCGAGCGTCCAGGAATGCATGGTCAGGAAGAGCGCGCCTGCCGCCTTGGCCAACTCCACAAAATCCTTCCATCCGTCCGGATTCTGCCCCGAGTCCCAGAGCACGCTGGGGACTTCCTCGCACTCGACATACCCGAAGAAGCGGCGCATGCCCAGGCCTTCGATGAAGGCTGTCATGTCCTCTTTCATGCCCGTTAGATCGTCGGGGTGCGGAGACATAGTGTGGAATTATTGTACGCCAGGCAGCAGGGGGCCGCGAGCGGGAGCCGTGGACCACCGGCTGCAACCAGACTCGTTTGCTCGAAGCTCGCGGCTCGAAGCTCGTCGCTGCGGTTGTGTTACACTTTCTGCTTACCAAAAGACATACATCATGCTTTTTTCCAAGGAATATGTGGGCTATCTGGCCCGCGAGGTTTCCAAAAAACTGGTTGCGAGCGGGCTCATCGAGACCAAGGCTGTGCCTGCCCTCACGGAGAAGGTACACGCTTCTCTGCTCGAAGAACTCGCGCTCGAAGACCGCATCAATGACGAGGTGCGCGTCATTCTCGAGGCTTACTCCGAGGAATTGCAGAAGAGCGGCGCGAACTATCAGGAAATGTTTCGCAAGGTAAAGACCGAGCTGGTAAAGAAATACAAAGCTGTGCTGTAAGAAGCAGCGCTGTAAAAGGATGCCCCCGATTTGCGATTGAGCCGCGACAAAGTGAATAAACTCGCCCACGTCATCACCGACGCCGTGGCCGACATGCCCGCGGTCGATTTCATCGAGGACCGGAACACGATTCGCCTCGAGGTGCGCAAGATTCTCGAAGAACTCCTGATGCAGGAAGCGCGCATCGACCAGGCTGCGCGCCAAAAGATCGAGAGCCAGAAGCGCACGATCATCGAAGGCTCGGAAGAGTGGACGATCCTTTACCGCAAGTACTACAACGAAGAAGTGAAGAAGCTAGGCCTGTAGGCCAATGGCCAGCCGCTCTTTCACCGCCGAATGAATCCTTGATTATTGGCCACCTTGGCTAGCTCGGTTGAACCAATCGATGATCATGCGATCGCGGTCGTCGCGATTCTGCGGCAAGGGATGACCGTCGCGCTCGTAAATGTGAAGGGCGTATGCCTTTCCCTTTTCCTGAAGGGCTTCTGCGATTTTGAGAGCTTGGGTCACCGGGACGAGTCTGTCGGTCCGGCTATGCAGGATGAGCACAGGCACGTTGATCTGGTCGGCCCAATCGACAGCCGACCGCGCTCGATAGTATTCCTCGGCGCGGTGCTCATAGTCCGGCCAAATCTTGGCAAAGCCGTCGGTGTATTGATTCCCGTTGACGATGCCCATCTCGGGCTTTGCGTCCACCCATGCTTTGACGTTTGAGACTCCACCGATGACGGCGGCGGCCTTAACGGGAACTCCTCTTTTGATCGCAAGATAGGTCATGGTGCCGCCTCGCGACAGACCGAGCATGTACAGCCGCTCCGGGTCCACGAAATCGAGCGACTTCAGTGCCGGCACGAGATTTAGAACGTCGTCGACTTCTACTCCGCCCCACTCGTCGCGCTTTGCGGTGGCGCCTTGGTAGCGGTAGTCGGATGCGATGACCACAAAACCAGCCTTGGCGAACAAGTAGAGATCGACGAGGTCCAGGCACGAGGTGTTTTCGAGACCACAAGGCAAGCCATTGTCCGTGATGCGCCCGAGTTCGCCGTTGCCTCCACGGTTGAATATGATCGCCGGCCATTTTCGGGTACCCGGCACTTTCGGCTTGATTAACATTCCGGGAACGGGGAGGCCGTCGCTGGCGTAGGTGATTTCGAGAACGTCGAATTCCTTTTGCGTGCGCGCCGCTTCGTAGACCACCCGCGGAAGATAGCTGCGACCGAAATCGTCGAGAAATTCATAATCAGGCAAAGCTGGCCGAGGCTTCGAGTTGAGAATTTTGCCGTCAGGTTCCTGTGCAGCGGCTGCGGACAACGCCGCTGCACTAACCAACACGTGGATGAGCAGAAGCAACAAACCGCTAATTACTGTCTTTCGCATCGCGTTCTCCTTGCTGGCTACTGGCTACTGAATTCCGCCATCCGCAACACATCGTCCTGATCCCGGCTCTCGCGCGTGATGCCCACAGCCTCCAGTTCCCGCGCCACCGGCTGCACATCTTGCAGAATCCGCGCTAACGCTTGCGCCGTGCCTTCTTTGTCGCTGTTGTCGGCAGCGTTCTGCGGAAGCAGCGTCTCGAACCACTTTTTCGGGCGCGGATAGACAAGAATATTCACGTCGTCGCCGGCGGCCACGCCGATCGCCTTCTTCGCCAGCCGCAGCGCGGTATCGTAGCCGCCCAGTTCATCCACCAGCCCGAGGTTCTTGGCATCCTGACCGGACCAGATTCGCCCCTTGGCGATCTCCAGCACTTTTTCCTTGGGCAGCTTGCGGCCCTCGGCGACCTTGCCGGTAAAGTCGACATAAACGCGGTCGAGCCACGCCTCAAAGCGCGCCCATTCCGCCGGAGTGTAATCGTGCGTGCCCGTGAACATGGTGGCCTTGTCGCCCTGATGCACCTCATCCCACGACAGGCCGACTTTATCCCACAGGCCCGAGGTGAGCATCTTTCCTCCGAGCACGCCGATGGAAGCCGTGATCGTGCCGGGCTGCGCAACGATTTTGTCGGCCGCCATCGCCACAAAATACCCGCCCGAGCCCGCCAGATTCCCCATAGAAACAATCACCGGCTTCCCCGCCTTGTGCGCGTTGACCACTTCGCGCCAGATCGTGTCCGAGGCAACATACGATCCGCCGGGGCTATCCACGCGGAACAGAATCGCCTTGATGTCCTCATCCTGCACGGCGGCGCGGATGGCGGCGGCCACCGTGTCTGACCCCATTGTCTGGCTGCCCTGTACCGGATCGTAATCGCTCTTGCCGCGCGTTACACCACCGACGCCGAAGATAAGAGCGACCTTCTTCCCCCGCTGGTGCGGGCGCCCGGCGCGGTCAAGATATTTATCAAGGTAAAGCAGCTGCGCCCCATCCCCGGCCCGAGCCTTTACCTTGTCGTACACTTCGTCGCGATACGCCACGCCATCCACCAGCTTGGCATCCAATGCCTCTTTGCCGAGATACGGCCCGGCGTCAACCACCGCCTGAAATTTCTCCGGCGCAATGCCGCGCGCTTGGCAGATTCCGTCCTTTATCTGGTTGAACCACGAATTCATGATCGCGGTCATCGCTTCCTTGTGGGCGTCTGTGTATTTCGTTTCGGTATAGAAGTTAAGCGCGTTTTTGTATTCGTAGCGATGGTCGCCGTGGAAGCTCATGCCCAGCTTGGCAAGCGTGTCCTTGATGAATGGCGACTCCATGATGATGCCGGTCAGGCCGACGTCGCCCGAGGGCTGAAGATAGATCTGGTCGAACGCCGTGGCCAGATAGTAGGCGCCGTTGCCGGGACCGAACTCGCCAAACGTCTCTGAATAAGCGACGGCAAATTTCTTATGCCCGCGGAAGCGCGCAACCGCATCGCGAATCTCCTGGATCTGCGCCATGGGGATAGGCGCGGCACCCACACGCGCAATGATGCCCACCACGCGGTCATCGTCGGCTCCACGGTCAATCGCGTCGATCACATCGCGCAACGTCACGCGGTCGCTCATGGTGAAGCGCGCGGCGGGAGTATCTGGTATGTCCTCGGCGAACGGCTGCTCAAAGTTCGCTTCGAGGATCGTTTTCGAAGGGACCCTGCCCTTTGCGTTGATGACATACGCCAGCGTGATGACCATCCCGATCAACCAGAGTGCGCCGAGAATGGCAAGAAAGCGCACGATAAGTTTGGACATTTGTTTTCCTCCCGCAAAAGAGAAGTCTAGCGCGAAGAGCGCAGCGGGAGCGAGCGAAGGGGCATGAAGGTTTGATCAGTTTTTATCGTGGAAAGTTCCATCCGCACTGAGTCATCCTGAGCCCAGCGGGGGCAAGCGAAGCGCAGCCGTCGCGGAGTCGAAGGACCCCTACTCTTCCACGACTGCCGGCGCGTTCATCCGAGTATCCCCATCTTCTTCCCCACGCGCTCCAGCACTCCCAGCGCCTGCTGCAATTCTTCCTTGGTGTGCGTCGCCGTCATAATCGTGCGCACGCGCGCTTTGCCTTCAGGAACAGTGGGGAACGCAATGCCGGTGCCAAGCACTCCTTCTTTGAACAGCTCGCGCGAGAAATCCATAGTCAGCCGGCCGTCGCCGATGATGATCGGTGTAATCGGCGTTTCACTCGCGGGAGTGTTCTTGCCTCCAATGTTGAAGCCGAGCAGGCCCAGTTCTTTTTTCCAGAAGCGAGTGTTGGCCCAGAGCTGCTCCATCCATTGCGGCTCGTTTTGCAAAACATCGAAAGCCGCAATGCAGGTGGCCGCAACCGACGGCGGATGCGAAGTCGAAAACAGGAACGGCCGCCCGCGATGATAGAGAAAGTCGATCAGGTCGCGCGTGCCGCAAACATATCCGCCAAGTGCGCCAATCGCCTTCGACAAAGTTCCCACCTGAATATCCACGCGCCCATGCACGCCGAAATGATCAATCGTGCCGCGCCCCTGGCGCCCGAGAACGCCCGACGCGTGCGCGTCATCGACCATCATGATCGCGCCATATTTTTCGGCCAGTTCGCACAAGCCGGGCAGCGCCCCAATGTCGCCATCCATCGAGAAAACGCCGTCGCTGATCACGAGCTTGCGGCCCGGCTGGCCTTTCACGCTAGCGAGCTGCTCTTCGGCGTGCGCAACGTCTTTGTGCCGGAAGACAAGAATCTTCGCCCGCGACAACCGGCATCCGTCAATGATCGAGGCGTGGTTGAGCTCGTCGGAGATAATGAAATCTTCCTTGCCAAGGATGGCGGAGACGGTGCCCGCGTTGGCCGTGAATCCCGACTGGAAGACGACGCAGGCCTCGACGTTCTTGAAGCGTGCAATCTTCTCTTCGAGGTCCATGTGAATGCGCATCGTACCGGCGATGGTCCGCACCGCGCCCGATCCGACGCCAAATTTGCGCGTGGCCTCAAGCGCCGCTTCGCGCAACTTGGGATGCGTCGTCAGCCCCAGGTAATTGTTCGAAGCGAGATTGATAACCTTCTTCCCGTCAAACGTGCACACCGCAGCCTGCTCATCTTCCAGCACGCGCAGCTTGAAATGCGTGCCCTTCGCCTTGAGTTCATCGAGCTGATCGGTAAGGAATGAGAGCGGATTGGTGCGGGTAGCAGTGGGCATGAATGGAACCTCGAACGAGTTTACGAAATCAGCGCATCGGCGCAATTGGCGTCACGAGATCCGCGCTGCGCGTAATTAGTTTACAACTCCAGTACAGAGGTGTGCCGCGAGAGGTAGGAGGCGAGTGATCTACTTACCCGACCAGCCCACCTATCCTCGCCAAGAATCGTACTCGTTACCTCCGTTCCCCGCAGCTGTGCGCCAAGTCACTGAAGAATCGACTCTCCAACAGCCACAATCGTCTGCAGAGGCTTCTTTTTCTGTGTTAAGGCTTGATTATCTTTCTTGTGTGTTGACCATCGCATCCACCGTGCTGGTGGGACGCCGTTGTTGGGAAGGCTGGGCGCTGGCCACGGTCAACAGCGTTATCATCTGCATCATTGCCGTTCGAACCGCGCAATTCGGTTTTGTTCCCGCCAACGTTTTCTGCATCGCCATGAGCGTCATCAACCTGCATTCCTGGCGCACGGCGCAACCCGATACTCTGAAGCAGCCCGCAGAGCAGGAGTCCGATACAAGCACGAGGTATCCCTAGAACCGCAGCCGCAAAACCTCGAGTGTGCCCCATTCCTAACGTCACGTTCTTTGCGACATTAGGGTGGGAGGCTGAATCAGGGCCCTCATTTCTTCGGCTGCCCCAGCGCCGCAATCGTCCCCTTGGTCGCGCGCAGTTAATCCGCCGGCGCTATCAGAATGCAGCCCGCGCATCCCCGCCGAAATCGACACCACATCGAACAGCTCGGTCGTCTCGTCCACGAGTTCGTCCTGGGCGGAGTTGAAAAGCCTGCCCCGAGCGAAGGCGAGGGAATCCCCCTGCTTGCAAACGTTCTCTTAGGGAGGCGGACCTGGAACATCGGGAAACTGCCAGGGATCACGGAGCGGCTAGGACTTCTTCTCCGCGTCTTTCTTGTCGTCTTCTTTAACGGCTGCTTTAAAGTTGCGAATGCCTTCGCCTAGCCCTTTGCCCAAGTCGGCAAACTTGCTGGGGCCGAACAACAGCAGCGCAATGCCAACAACCACGAGCCAGTGCCAAATCGAAAATTCACCCATCGACTCCTCCATTGCGGATCGGAGGCGCAAGGAATCGGGTCCGCCGAGAACCGCAGGGACTCCCTTGACTCGAATCGGCGCAGTGTCGCCTGGCCGGGATCAAGCCGAAACCCCCAAATTGAATTCTAGGTCAGTGTAGGAGGCCAGTCAAAGTACGCCCGTACCCCCTGTCACCGGCCACTGTGACTCCAGTCACACTGGAGCCCGGCTGGCTTGGCCCAGCCACAATGACCAGTTCAATCCAGGTTCGCCGATGGTGAGCGATCCCCCGGGCTGTCGGAGCCAGGGTCTACGTTCCAATGTCAGAGGGGGTGCGCCAGTTAGGGCGAGCACGCGGTGGTTTGGGTGGCTACACTGGAAAAGATGTTCTGCTTGATGGTATCTCCCGAGTTCATATTCGACACTCCTATGGGAGCGCCAAAAATGGTGTTGCCAACCACTTGAGAATCATTAGAACAGTCCAAATCAATCGCTTCGACACTACTCTGAAGGATATTATTCGACCTAACGACAGCCCCTTCTCCAAGCCCACTGACAGCGATACCGGTACCGTTATTGGATAAGACGTTGCCAACAATAACTTCCGAACCCTCGCTCGTGCCCGCAAGAATTCCTGTACTCGCACCGACGACCGCATTCCCGCGGACATTCATGAAACTGTATAAATTCTCCAGTTGCAATCCGGTTCCACCAGCCAGAATGATGTGGTTGTATTCCAGCGTACCGTCAGCAAAGAAATAACCGATTCCTGTTTGCACACTTGGGTTGCTGGACTTGACCCGGCTGGAAGTGATATTCACAAAAAATGCGCTTGATCCGGGGGCTCCCGCTAAGATGCCTGCATAATCAAAATCATGAATGAAGCTATTCCTTATGTTCACTGTGTTAATGTCGGCCGGACCGCCTTCTACCCAAATCCCGACGCCACATCCGCCAGGGCTTTGGTTGCGCACCTCCAGATTTTCTAACGAACCAGAGGTGTTGGCGTCGTAAATCCCGGCCAGCATATTACCGGTTGAGCAGTCAAATCCGGAACCGGTCCCATCCACAACGAGGTTGGCGATGTTCACTGTTCCAATCGAGGCCAAGCCTGCTTCCGGCACGGAAAGCTGCGCCCCCGAACTCCCCAACCCCCCGCTGGGCACAGCGATGACAGGCCATGCTCCGGTTGCATCCGGCAAGCCTTTCAAATTCAATGCCTGGGTAATCGTGACCTGCTCCGGGTATGTGCCCGGACACACGAGCACGGTGGAGTTCGGCGCCGCCGCGGCAACCGCCGCTGAGATGGTCGAATAGCTGACCAGATGAGACTTACAGTTTCCAACCGCCACCGTCTTGCCAAAAGAGGTTTGCGCCGCCAAAATCACAGCGATACCTGCAAACAGCACCACGGAAAAGTCTTTCGCTCGCATTTTCGACATGTGGACTCCCAGCGCGTGGCCGTTTAGCGTTTCTCCGACTGGGGGAAGGTAGGAAAAACTATAAGCTCATGGCACACGATTGCGGCGCGTCCTGTCAAGTGAAATAGTCATATCTTGCTGTGGACGATCCAAACCTGCAACGCTTGTCCGGCGGGCTTTCTGGGTGATCTCGGCAAGAACCCGTTCACACCGACATGATCAACCCTGCGATCAGCGCGGCGCGGCGGGGCAGCTCCGAAATAAGGATGTGTTCGTGGGAAGCGTGCGCGCCATCGCCAACCCCGCCCAGGCCGTCGAGCGTCGGAATGCCGAGGCCCGCCGTGAAGTTGCCGTCGGATCCACCTCCCACGGCCGCTTCGCCCAGTTTCCAACCCAGGCCGCGAGCGATGATTGCAGCTTTCTCGTAAAGCGCAGCAACTCCGGGCGTCCGCTCCATGGGCGGCCGGTTGATGCCACCCGTGACGTGGAGCCGGCACTTGCGGTTGAACGGGCGCAGGCCGCGCATCTTCTTGTCAATGCCGGCGGCATCTTTCAAGCGGGCAATGCGGACATCCACGTGCGCCATCGCTTCGGCCGGAACGACGTTGGTCCGGGATCCACCGGTGACCATGCCGACATTCACCGTCAAGCCTTTTTTCAGATCGGTGAAGCTTGTGATTTTCTCGATCTGCCGTGCCAGCTCAACGATAGCGTTGACTCCCTTCTCGAAATCGAGTCCGGCGTGGGAGGCCTTGCCGGTGGCCTTGATCTGGTAATCCCCAACACCTTTCCGTGCCGTTTTCACTGCGCCTTGGAAGCCAGCAGCGGGCTCAAGGACTAGCACGGCAGCGGATTTTCGCGCCAGCGATTCGGTGATCGCGCGCGAGGAATCGCTGCCGACTTCTTCGTCGGAGACCAGGAAAACCGTCACCGGGCGCTGCAGTTCGCCATGCCATTCTCGAAGCGCAGCAATTGAATGGAGCATGAGCGCAATGCCCGATTTCATATCGAGTACACCAGGACCCGTGAGTTTGTCGTCAACAAGGCGGCAGGGCATACTCGCCAGCGTGCCCACGGGGTAAACGGTGTCGTAGTGGCCAAGCAGCAGAACAGGCTTGTCGCCGGCCTTTCCAGTGAAATCCACTTGGAGATGATTGCCAAAATCTTGGGCCCGATGCAGACTGATTTGTCCCCCGAGCGCAGCGAATTTTTCGGCGACCGCGTCGGAGAGACGATCGACGGCGGGCTTGTTGTCACTAGGGGATTCGATTTCGACCAGCTCATGGGTCGTCGAGACAATCTGGCCGCAGCGGTCACTAAAATACGCGAGGCGAGAGTTGACCTGCTGCCGCGCCTCGGCGACTACGTTTGAAGATCGTTTTCTTCTGTTCATCGCGTAGCAGTTTGCCATAACACCGCTGACGCACGCCCATTCGCGATTTGTTTACGCCGCCTGCGCCAGCACTTTGTATTCTTCTTCCGACTGCGACGGCAACAGCACCCATAGCGTATAGATCCCCAGCGCAGTGCCCACCGGCACGCTCAACAACGCAACAAACCCCATCACCAGCGCCACGATCCGCGCCCAGTCTTCACGCTGCAGGAGACCCCATCCCGTAATCACACCCACAGCGGCCTTCGCCAGAATCAGCCACCCTACCGCGCTGACCAGAGGCGGCAACCACGCCATCACCTCCGGCGGAGGTCCATTAGGAATATTTCCCAGCCGCACGATTACCAACTTCGACACAAGAAGTATGGCCACGCCGCTCACCACGTGCAGCGCCGAGTAGGCCATCCACAGAATTCCTACCAGCTTCACATGCTCGCGCACACGATTGCGCCCATACTCCAGAGGCCCCGTAATCGGCTTGCCGCAGCGCGCACACCGCGCCTGCCCCGCCAGCAACTGCGCCCCGCATTGATCGCAAAACATCGGTTCCTCCAATCGGCTCACAAAATGCTGCTCTTTAAACAATACGTTCGTCGGGCGTAGAGGGTTCCCAGTTGGTAGCGCGCTCACAGCGATTTCACTGAGAGCTGAAAACTGACAACTGAAAGTTGCTCTCCAAACGAAAAGGCCACCCGGCAACTTGGGCGGCCTTTTCTTTCAAGGGAGAATAGTCCTAACGGAGGTTGAAAACCCATCAGAACTTTCTGCGGGAATCTTATGAGCCGGAAAAGCAGGGTGTCAAGGAAAATTTCGGAATTAAATAGTCTTGTTTTCAATGATTTACAAAATATGTGCACAGATCATCAAACCAGCCCGAAATGGGACCAAAATCGCTATCTCGCCTCTTAACGATCCTCGATTGAGCCACTTAGCGTCCGCCACGGCTCTCTTCAGGCTGGTCATCCAAGTGCAAAGAGATGAATTCCATGTCTTCCGGGCGGTCAAACACCCGTCCGGGAAAAAGCTTCTTCAGCAGAATCCGGACGCCTCCAAACCCCACTCCGACCACCAGCGCCAGCCCAATCACCACCCCGCACAGCACGATCACGTTGAATAACAGGTTCGCCAGATTGTCCCGCCTGGTCAGGTACGTGTTCTCATTCCAGGTAACGTCGGCGTCGTAGCTGATCGCCCCCATGAGCGCGTCAGCCTCGCGCCGCGATAAAGGCCCAGCCGCGATCACAACAATCGGCCCCGTTCGCTTGTCGAAGAATGGGCCCACGTCCACCATCGCAGCCGCTCCCGGCTGCTGCGTCGTCACCTGATGCGCCGAGTCAATCTGCCGCAGCTTCTCCGCCGCAATCTGCGGCGTCGGATACTCGATCAGCATCAGCGTCGCGTCGCCCAACTGCGCTGCATATTTGCCGAGCACCACTTCCGTATCCGATTTGAAATCCACCATCGAACTAGCCAGCGGCGCATGCATCCGGTCCAGCGCCGCCGGACCCATTAAATATTTCTCGGTGTTCTTCTCATACCCATGCATCGGCAAATAACTGCGCAGTGGAGGCAGCTTGTCCGCGCTTCCCACGGGCCGCGGCAACGTTCCGGCTAGGTCGCGCAATTCCGCCGCCGACATCGCCGTCAGCTTGTCGAACACCGCATCCACCAGCACGTTCCCGTGGAAAAACAGCACCCGATTGCCGAGCGAACCGCCCTCCGCCCCAATTTTTTCAACGTTCATTTCCGGAATCCGGTAGAAGGTGAATGCCCCGTAAGCGCCGCTCGCATCTTCAAACACCGCCGCCTTGATCGCCAACTTCCGGCCGTCGTCACGGATATATTCCGCCTTTTCAAAACGCTGGAACCCATACTCCTTGAGCACCGCCGCATTCGCCGCATCGGCCATGGCCGCGTCCGCGCTCCGAGTCGCCGCCCCATTCATCTGCCATCCCCCAAATTGCACCGGCAGAACCGGGACTGGGGCCGGCGCATCGGCCCCAAACGCAGCCGCACAGACGACTCCAATCGCAAGAGAAACAATCGAGACCCGGGAGGATTTCATGCAAAAGAGGATTTTCATCGACAAAACAAGCACACCAGCTACGCAATTAGACTACTGGTCACCCGCCAAAGTTTCCACTGCGAAGCCCAAGACCTCGGATTGCCTTCGCGCAACTTCGGTCTCAGCGTCTTGACAACGCAGCCCGAAGCGACGACGATAGCTCCCCGTGTTGTGGCAGCATGTTCAAACGGAGGGGGAAGATGAAGACAAGAAATATCGCGTTAACGATCGTGATGTGTTTTGCAGGCCTGACGCTGTGCTTCGCGAGTCCCATGATGGGCACGTGGAAGCTGAACGAAGCCAAGTCAAAGTTCAGCCCCGGAGCCAGCAAAAGCGTTACCGTGGTCTACGAGGCCGCCGGTGATGACATAAAGTGCACCATCGACGGCGTCGATGGCCAGGGCAAACCGACCCACACCGAGTGGACCGGAAAATTCGACGGCAAAGACTATCCCGTCACAGGCGATGCTAACCAGAGCACACGCTCCGTAAAGCCGATCAACGACCACAAGATGGATGTCGACGTAAAAAAGGATGGTAAGGTCGCGGCCAGCGGCAGCATCGAAATCGCCGCCGATGGCAAAACTCGCACCGTCACCTTGCATGGAACCGATTCCACTGGCAAGAAGACGACTTCCAAAGCCTTCTACGACAAGCAGTAGACGCGCGTCCGAACTACTGGCGATTGGCGAGAGCCGCCCTATCGCGGCCCTCGTCATTTCCCTCATGGACCCTACTGCGACGTCTCCGTAAACGTCACCACCGGATGTCCGAGCCCATAAGGACCTTCGGCCGTCACCTGCACCGTGCCTGCGCTAGCAGGTAACGTAAGCACCACCGCCGCGACGCCCGACGAGTTGGTTGTCACCAGCCGACTGGAAAGCGTTCCGGCATTGGCCGTAAAGAACACATCCGCTCCCGTCGCGCTTCCACCTGACGAGCCCGGATTCAGCGTCACCGACAAATTCAAATTCGTGCCGCGTGCGCCCTTCTGGCCGTCCCCCTGCTTTGTGAGCGTGGCCGAAGGATTCCCCACCAGGATCCATCCACTTTGTTCCTGCGACACGCCCGCGCTATCCGTGCTCGGAGCCGTGTAGTGATAAAAGCCGGGCTTGCTGCCCGCCGTCACCGTGATCGCCCCGTTCTGAGATGAAGTGATCGTGCCCTGGGTAACGGCCAGCGTGATCCCCGTATCGAACGTCGGCGTCCCCAGCGTCACCGCCCCTGATCCAGAAATAATCTTTGGAGCCAGGGTCACCGTTCCGCCCGCCGCAACCATGGTCGTATCCGGATTCAAATCCCACTCCGCCTCCGGCAGTTTCGCCATGGACCCCGTCACCACCAGCAGCGTTGCGCTATAAGGCGCAAATGTCATGCTTGACGGCCACGCTTGCGTCGTCGAGACCACAATCGTCGTGGGCTTCGTCTTCGACAGCGTGTACGCCGTAACTTGGGAAGGGGTGAATCCGTTCAGTGTGAATTGCACGTTGTAGGTTGTGCCCGGAGCCTTGTTCAGCACCATTACCGTCATAGTCTTTCCCGTAGGATCGACCGCCGCGTAACTGCTGAACAGATTCGCGCTGGCGTTGTTCGTGTCCGAGACCGACGTTGCCGCGAACGTGTGATGCTGACCGTCATAATTGCGATAAAGTTTCAGCGCCTGATAGTTCGGGTTGGTATTCACCGGAGCCGTCCAGCGCGAAGCCAGATACATCCGCTCCCGCCCGAAGATCCCGTACGCATCTGCATCCCCCAGCGCCGTCGAAAAATCCGACTCGCCCGCAATCGCCGCATTCCATTCCGTAAAGCTCATCGGCGTGCCCGGATAAATCATGTTCGCGATCGCCCGCATGCGCGGAATGCGAAACGGGATCGTCTTCTTCGGTTGAAGGAAGGTTGTCCATTTCTGGTTGATCGACGACGAAGGGCTCACGAAAGTCGGATCCCAATAATCGCGGAAGATCTTCAACGCTAGGGCCCGCTTCTGCGCCAGCGTGTAGCTCGACGTGTCCGGCGTGTCGGGATACGCGTGCAGATCGAACACATCCAACGACCGCGTCCCTGCAATCTGGTCTTGCCAGTAAACCTCGTTCAGCCACCACGGGTCGAAATCGATGCCCGCATGCGCACTCTTGTCGTTGCCGTTCGCGCCATTCCAGTAGAACCACCAGCAGCAGGTAATCGGCCCGAATCGAATCGCCGACGGGTCCCATCCCTTCAGCGCGCGGCTTTCGGCAATATACGTGTCGCGTAGTTCGTCATAACCCGATGGTTGCGGATGCACATCCCGGTGCGTGCTTCCCCAGATCTCGATCTCATTGTCCATGTCATAAAAATGTGGGGCCGATCCAAACGCTGTAGCCAGCGCCTCCGCCCACGTGTTGCGATAAACGCAAGTCGCTCCTGTAGGGCAGGTTTGGCTGCTATCGTCGAGCAACGGGTAATAAGCCGTAGTAGCCGCATTGGTCGTCACGGGAGTGGAGCAATCGGTCTTCAAGCCGTCTCCCGCATCCGTGTTGTAAGGATCGACGCTGCACTGCGGGCCAAAGCTCGCGACCGAGTAACTCCAGTGATAGTTGTCCGTGCCTCCTTGTGTGACCGAGGTCTCCGGACTCTGTGACACCCAGGGCAGCATCACCATCGTCATCAGCGGAGCGGCGCCGGCGTTCTTCACATCCGTGATAAATTGCGTGGAGCTGCCATCGCTGCCGTTGTTGAATCCCGATGCCGCGTAGTCTTCGAAGTAATAATCAGCGGCAGCATTGTAAGTCTCCAGCTGCCAGTTATAAGTCGAAGTCGCGTCGCCGCCCCAGCGCACCTCGGTCGCGCCACTGTCTGTAATGTCGGCCGCCGAGTTGGGATAGGCGAATCCATATACGTACGGGCTTATTGCGTGCCGGTTCGCGAGAGCGTCAATCGTGACCGTGACCGCCTTCGCCGCCGAAAGGACCCTAGGCGCAACCTGAGCCTCATCTGCCGCGGACGCCGTTCGCAAGGCGACCACCTCGGCAGGCAAATTCCCCTGCGCCGCCGCAACCGCTTGCGACCCTGTCAGCCGTCCAGAACCCGAGACACTGCCGGTTCCGATAAGAGCAAGGAGAATAATGGTAGGCAAGATCGCCGCAAAGCGGCGCCAGGCAATGCTTTTCATAGGGAGGGCCTCCATGTGGACATGCTACGGTTCCCCCAAGGGCGCGCAGCTATCACAAGGACAGGGTCCAAACTCACAAGTGCACGGGAGCAGCCGGGCCAAAGCGCACGGATCGTGTCACAATCTCGTGGCGAATGTCTGTCCAGAAGGACACGGGTTCACGCAAAGTGGTGGGGAAGGATTTCTGTACCGCGACGCGACAAGTGTGTTTTTCCTGAGACCTGAGGCCTGAGAGCTAAGCTGATAAGCGGCGAACAGGTGGCAAGGTAGGCGTCACTTCTTAAGGCTGCTGTGACTGGCGACGCAGAGCCATTTGCCATCCTCATAAACCCAGGTGTCCGTGAACCGCCCGAAGTGTTCGTAGGCCTTGCCGTCATACAAACCCTTGGTGTGATAATCGCCCGCTACGATGGCTGTCGTTCCGTACACTTCCACCTCAACGTTGTCGATGTTCATCACGCTGGGCTTGAACTTGGGATCGGCGAAATCCGCGAGAAACTTTCCGCGCTTGCTCACGCCTCCGTCGAATTCCGTGTTGACGAAGCGGTCTCCAATCATCGCGGCGATGGCTTTCGCGTCACGATTTACTTGCACCTGGTTCCACAAGCGTTCGAGCGCCACCAGATTTGCTTTCCTCGAAGCAAAATCAGCCGGCGCCTGCGCGAATGCACCGATCGCCAATGCCAAAATCAAGACCGTGGTTGTGACGCGAACCATATGCCAGTCCACCCTAAACGTTTCTTTCGGCAAAATCCCCGTTCCACATCAGGCAGTCGCCAGTTTACAGCCTCTTTGGTTTGTCATCCTGATCCCATTCGCATCCCAAGTAACGGATCGAACAGTACTAAGGTCACCAAGTAGGCCGAGCGCAACTCGGGGAGCCTCTTATGGGCGGGGATTCTGGTTTTTCGTCCTGGCTGCGCACCTTGGACATCCAAAACGAAGAGGTGGGCCAGCCCCCGCCGGTGACTGCAGCTTAGGGCTGGGCATAGTAGCCGGTGCGCGTGCGAGCCGTCGCCCCCGGCTTATCGACCTTGAGTTCGAGCGCGTGATATTCGTTGGGCTGGTCGGGCTTGGCGGCATCAAAGGCCAGGACATAGAAAGACTGGGCATCCGCAACGCAGTCTCCAATTGCGGATGCGACGCTGTTTGACGAGGCGAAGACACGTCCGCCGCCCTGGACTGCGAGTACCTGCAGAGCCAGATCGGCCGGCGACGCTTTTTTCGCGTTGGGCACACCTTTCAAAAAGGACTCATAGTAGGAATTCGCGCTCGTTCCCGCATTGCGCACTCCGACGGGATCGACACTATAGAGAGTGATACGGGCCTGTCTGAGTTGTGTGGAAAACGAGGTGATGGAATCGAAGAAGCCCTGAGCGTCCTTGGCGGTATAGCGATTGTCCGCACCTTCGAGCATGGGCCATCCCGAACTGAGCCAAATGACCAGTTTTCTGCCCGGCTGGGTTTTCTCGTGCTCGACGATTGAAGCGAGCCCCTTCAGCGATATCTGAAAACGCTCAAGCGCTCCCCAGTAGCGGGCATTGGTCAAATTGGCGCCGCGCAATCCAGTCTGGTACTGATCGTAGAGCGCGGCCAGGGCGTTGCCATCTCGAGACGGCGCATCCTGCATCTTTGGCCCGAGTTCGGAAAGGAGGACGAGGGAGACCGGCCACGGAAGCGGCTTGCCGCCATTCTGAAGCAGGAACTTTCTGACTTCACTTCGTTCTGTCGAATTGGCGTCACGTGGAGTGTTGACGGCATCGACGACCAAAATGATCTGCGACAGAGGGGTATCGGGCGTAGCTTGGGTATCGAACGCATGAAAGGAAGCGATGCTTTGCGGTTGCTTGTCGTTCAGAAGAGTGAAGTCTTCTTTCTGCAAGCCACGAACGGGAGCGCCTGACTTATCCGTTACCTGAACGTCGAGAGTGATCCTGCGATCTGTAGCGGCGGGTGGGGCGGATGCGGGTTCGGCCGGGCGGGGCTGAACTTGGGGCTGGGGAGCGTTTTGTGCCGATGCCGCGCAGAACGATACCAGAAGCAAAGTAACAAGTGCCAGATAGCGAGACATTATGGACTCCTATGAGACTCGAACATGTCCGAACGTGCGGGGAGCGACTACCGGCAAGAATAGCGCGGGGCAATTCCAGCAGCAAGCGGAGCTGGCCCAGCGGGCGTCATCCACTGCGATCAGGATGACTGGGCAGACGCCCGGACTCTGGACAGCCGAGGGCGCCTATTCCTACGTGAAGCCTGCTCCCTGCGTGAAGGTGCTCCTCTGCTAAACTCCCTCTGATGCCGACTGTTACTTACCTTGAAGCCATCCGACAGGGGATTTGGGAGGAGATGGAGCGCGACCCTTGCGTGTTCTGTTTGGGCGAGGACATTGGGATTTATGGCGGGGCGTTCAAGGTTACGGAGGGGTTCATTGACCGGTTTGGGGCGGAGCGGGTGATTGATACTCCGATTGCCGAGTCGGCGATTGTGGGGGCGGCGTTTGGGGCGTCGCTGACCGGGATGCGGCCGGTGGCGGAGTTTCAGTTTATGGACTTTTTGCCATGCGCGTTTAATCAGATCGTCAACATGGCGGCCAAGGCGCATTACCGGTGGGGAGCGCCGGCTCCGCTGGTGATACGGGGGCCGAGCGGCGGGAATGTGCATGGCGGGCCGTTTCATTCGCAGAATCCGGAGATGTGGTTTGTGCACGCGCCGGGGCTGAAGGTGGTGTGTCCGGCGACGGCCTACGATGCGAAGGGGCTGATCAAGGCGGCGATCCGCGATAACAATCCGGTCATTTTTTTCGAACACAAATATTTGTACCGGCGGATCAAGGAAGAAATTCCGGCGGAGGATTATGTGGTGGAGATCGGGAAGGCTCGGGTGGCGCGGGAGGGCGTGCATCTGAGCGTGATTACATATGCGGCGATGCTGCATGTGGCGCTGGAGGCGGCATCGATTCTGGCGGCGGAGGGGATTGAGGTTGAGGTCGTGGATTTGCGGACGGTTTCGCCGCTGGATCGGGAGGCGATTCGCACGACCGTCGAGAAGACGAATAAGGTCATTGTGCTTCATGAGCACGTACGCACCGGCGGGCTGGCGGGCGAAGTGGCGGCGATTATTAATGAAGAGGCGTTTGACTCGCTGGATGGGCCGATTGTGCGGATCGCGTCGCTCGATTCGCCGGTGCCGTTTTCTCCGCCGCAGGAGGAGTTCTTTTTGCCCAAGGTTGGCGACGTGGTGAGAGAGGCGCGGCGGCTGCGGGCGTACTAGGACCGAGGATCTGCAGCATGCGGCCCTCAGAATTAGGCCTGTGCGGAGTGACGCTTCGAGTTAAGGTCTCAGGTGTCAGGTGTCAGGAAAATCAGCTGCGTCTTCTTGAGATTTTCCGGAGATCTGAGGCCTGATACCTGACACCTGATATATATAAGGCTTGGGGCCGCGTTCTGAACGGCTCATTTTCATGTGCTCATGTTTGGGAACGGCTTGGGGGTCGAGTATGGGCAAGGTCATTCTAGGGATCGTTCTCACCATTGTTGTTCTGCTGATCGGCGGCGCGGGCATGGCGCTGCTGGGCTTCATGCCGACCAGGGCCAATAAGCAGCCGCCGGATTGGGAGCGCCACATGGCGATGAGCGCGCTTGATAATTCGGTGGAGCGGCATGCTCCGCACACGAACAATCCCGTGCCTCCGACCGACGAGAATCTGATCTCGGGCTTGAAGATCTACACCATGAACTGCGCGCTGTGCCACGGCGGGATCGACCGGCAGCCTTCGACGCTGGCGAAGTCGCTCTATCCGCCGCCACCGAATCTCATTCTTGATCCGGACGACGATCCGGAGTGGCATATTTACTACGTGATTCACAATGGCATTCGCTACACCGGCATGCCGGCATGGGACAAGACGCTCTCGGAAACCGATATGTGGAAGGTGACGGCGTTTCTGTCACGGATTGAGAAGTTGCCTCCGGCGGTGCAGGACTTTTGGAAGCAAGCGGGCGGCGCGCCAGCGGCTGCGAGCGCGGAGCAGGGCGAACATCACGAATGACTGGTGGTTCCCTGGCCTTGGAATCGCCCCGCGAGTTGACCTCAGCGCCCAAAGGCGCCCTCGATTCAAGAGGCAAGTATGGCTCGGCTAGAAGCCGAGCCCCTTCAAAGCAATCTCAAAACAGATGCCGTTGTTGCGGAGCCGCAATTCGATAGCTGCTCTAGCTGGTCGGAGAATTGAAGTTGATGGTGAGGAAGGTTTGCGTCTGGACGGGACGGCCGCTGACCGTGTAGGGCTGGAAACGCCATTGCTTTACGGCAGCGATCGCGGCTTTTGAGAGAACGAACGACCCGCGGACGATCTTCAAGTCCTCGACGCTACCGTCGCGGCCAATCGTCGCCTGCAAGACCACTGGGCCATGCAGCTTTTGAACCGCCGCTTCCGGCGGAAAGGCGGGATTCACGCTGTAGACCAGCAGCGCTCGCTCCGCTTCTTCGCTTACGGCTACCGGCTCGCTGGATTGCTGCGTGGAGAAGGCGGGCATCGCCGGGCTGGAGACCGGCATCATCTGCGCCGGATTGACCGTTACCACCACAGGCGGCGGCATGGGAGCCGAACCGCGCAAGCTGTCAGGAACCCCACCGCGAGCGGCTTTGACCGGCGCTGGCTGCTCGTAGATGGGTGTGGGCAGCGGAAAATCAGCCGGATTGCGCAATGGAACGCGCGAGTCGGCTGCGTCAGCTTCGCTTGTGACAACTCCGAGTTTCGGCTGGCCGTCTGAGTCCCCGGCGCTGCGTTTGAAGTATGGATCATCCGGCGGTACGTCGGCGACAGCTCCGGTCGCGGGTGAGTGGTTACCTCCGAGAATCGCCGCGATGGATTGCTTGAAAATGTTTGCCCGGTTTTCCCGCGTGTGCGCCAGATACGAAATCGCATCGCGGGCGTTCCACAGGCAATAGGCCATGCCGAGGACCAGCACTGCGGCGCAGGCTGTGCGAAAAGAAAACAGAGGCGAGGAGGAGTGAATTTCTTCTTCGCCGGTTTCAAAGCCGGCATCGGCTTCGTCATCCGCCGCTCTGGTCGCAGCATACGTTGCTGCTTCGTTGTGATGATCCTGATTTTGTTCAGGCAGAGCCGGCGCTCCGGCGGCACTTGGAGCGCCCTCGGATTGCGCGGATGGCTTCGGCTTCTGCGGCATATTTTCCGCGCTGACCTGCGGCATTTTTTCGCTCGCCTTGGCGAGCACTTCCTGAGCTTCCTGGGGCGCAATGGGCCGGTAGATCAGAAGACTGAGCCTGTGGTCGCGCATTTCCGCGGCGGTGGGATCGCGTTCCACGATGGCGATGGCCACTGTGTTGAGGTTGGGTTTCGATTCGCGGGTGCGCTTGAGCAGAAAACCGGCCTCGGGCTGATCGGACCAGTTAACGAGCACGCAGGAAAACGGCTGCTTGGTCCCTTTCTCGATTGCGGCGAATATGTCCTCGCAGATTTCGAGGTGGATGCCTGCGCTTTGGCACGCCGCCGTCAGCGCTGCATTCGTATCGGGACCTTTTGAAAACAACAGGGCGCGGAAAGCCATCTCGGCCCAGATTATCGGGATTTGGCCATCCACGACAGGTAACCAGCGGGTGATGCACTTAGGTGGTATGTGGCCACCCTAAGGCGGGTTAATTCCCTAAATGACGTAGGTAACCCAGCACTGGAATCGCTGAAGGGTCGGGCGGGAATCAGCGTCAGATTTCTGCCCAATTCCTCGTCAATTCGTGACGCAGCTTCTCCTGGCTTTCGCGCATGGTTTTTTGGCGATCTCGATTCGTCTGCTCGCGCGCTTTCATTTGCTTCTGCTGTTCTTCCATCCGCTTCTGGAAATCCTTCCGTTGTTGGCAGAAGTTCTCTTCGGCCCGCTTTTCGGCCTCGGCGGCGACCTGCATGTTGCGTTGGGCGATTTCCATCTCCGGGGCGATGCGAGCGATTTCGTCTTCCGCGCCGCGGACTGCCAGTTCGGTCTCTGCCGTAATATCAGGGATCTCAAAGCTGCCTTCGAAAAGCTGGCCAGAATCTCTCTTCTCCGGTAGGGTCAGCGTCAAGGTCTGCTCGTGCTTGTCGCGCATTATGGTCACCGCGGCGTTGCCTTTCGCGGATCCGCGCAGTGCGTGCGTGAAATCCGTGGCATCGTGCACGACTTGGTCATTGACCTTGACGATCACATCGCCGGCGTGGAACCCGGCTTTCTCGCCGCGGCTTCCTTTATCGACAGAACGCACCAGCGCGCCCTTGCCGTCCTTGACGCCGAAAAATTCTCCCAACTGCGGGGTGAGGTTTTCCACCATCAATCCGCTCCGCACGGACGTATGCGCAATCACTACCGTCACGGGCAGATCAAAGTCAGGAAGCTGGGGCAACTCCGGCATCTTGAAGTTGAATTCGTGCGCGTTTGGCTGCCAGTTCTTTGACTTGGCGCGATCGGCGAGTTGCACTTTGATGGTCTGCGGCTGGCCGTCGCGGCTGATGCCCAGCGTGACCACGCGCCCAGGCGGAATTTCCTTGATCATCCGGCGCAACTGGGCTGCGCTTTCGATCGCGGTGCCGTTCAGGCTGAGAATCACATCATGCTCGCGCAGGCCGGCTTTGCCAGCGGGCGCGTCTTCATCCACCATGGTGATCTCGGCGCCCTTCTCCTCCTTGAGTTTCAATTCGGAGAGCCGTTCGGCTCTGACGTCGGCGATGTCCACTCCCATGTACGAGGATCCGCTGCCGCCTTCGTCCGACCCGTAGCCGAAGCTCCAGCTCTCGGCGTTCCCATCCGTCGCTCGTTCGTCCGGCTGGGCGCTTGCCACCAGCGATAGAAACATTATGCAAAGCAGGAAGCGATGTAGCATAAGTCCTCCTGAGTTTCCCCTTCTTCGTGACCTCAGCGGCCGAAGCCGCGCCCTTTCAAAAATACCTAGCGCGAGGCTCGCAGGAAAGTGATGTTTCCTGAGCTTGTTCTCACCTTCAGCACAGGGCCGCCGCCATTGAGCTGTCCTTCCGCCGTCACGGCCTGCGGGCCGGGCCAGCCTCCGCGCTCACCCGAAATATGGATATCGTTGAAGTCGCTGCGAATCTTGTGTCCGTTGCCCATTTCGATTTCGGCGCGGACCGTGATCGGAAGATCATTCGCCAAATAAACCGTGATATCGCCGGCCGACGTTTCGAGCGTGGAATTGGTGCGCACGTCCGATGAGGATACGAGCTTCACCGTGATGCCGCCGGCGCCGGTCTCCGCCTTCACCGACGTCGCGCCATTCAGCTGAATGCTGCCGCCGCCGGTTTGGGCCTCAACGCGCCCCTTGGCCGATCCGAGACGGATGCTGCCGGCTCCGGACTCGATCTCGACTGGGCCGCCAATCTCGCCCAGGTCAATGCTGCCGCCCCCGGTGGTCGCCTTTACGTGGCCGTTGCACTTTTGGATCCGGATGCTGCCGCCGCCGGTCTCCAGCACAGCGCCCTGCTGGCCCGAAACCAGGTCCAGGCTGCCGCCGCCGGTCTCCGCCCTGACGTCGCCCTTTGCGGAATTAATCCTGACATTGCCGCCGCCGGTCTGGAGGGACACCTCACCCCCGGCATTGCCAACGTCGATGGTGCCGCCGCCGGTTTCCGCCTTTACCCCGCCGCCGATATCATCGAGGCGAATGGACCCGCCGCCGGTTTCAATCTCCGTGCGCCCCGCAATCGCGGCGACGTTCACGCTGCCACCGCCGGTTTCGACCTTGGCGAGGTCGGTGTTCCTTGGGACGTTGACGATCAGTTCGTCGGAACATTTTCGGTTGTGATTGCCACCTTCGGCGACAATCCATGCCGTGTCGCCCTTGACGCTCGTACTGATGCGATTTGACTGAAACTCCCGGCGGGCTCGCTCTTCACTTCCGGTATACGCGCGACGATGAATAACGAATGTAATGTCTGCCTGCGATCCGCCCAGCACCTTCACCGAGCCTGTATCCAGTTTCACCCGGAGATTTTTCGCTCCGCTTAAATTGCCCGTTACTTCCTGGACCCAATCGCCGCCTTCCCGGTAGATCCTGCCTTCCTGGCCCAGAGCCAGCGAAACCAGCGCAACGGCGGTGATAGCCATGCCACCGAATTTGATTGCGTACTTCAATGAATGTCTCCTTTAGATCCGCTGTCTGCTATTCGCTCTTCGCTGTTCGCAAACATCCATAATCTTCGGCGCGAATAGCGAACGACGAACAGCGATCAGCGCTCCTAATCCATCTCCGGCGTCTGCGCCAGCATGAGTTTTGCCTGCGAACGGATCGATGCGTTCTGATCCGTCTCGGCAAGGCGCGTCAATACCGCCCGCACGTTGCTATCCGCTTTCATTGGTTCGACCAGGCGCAAAGCTTGCAGGCGCACGCCCGAACTTGCATCGGCGGCAACGGTCCGCAAAACCGCATCCCGCACAGTCGCATCCTTGCGCACATAGGCGCTCAGCCCGTCGAGCGCCTTCAGACGCACGCCCGGGTTGGTATCGTTTTCAAGCGCATACATCAGCGCTTCGCGGACCTGCGAGTCGTTGGGCGCCTGCGTCAGCAGGTCCACCGAATCCATGCGCACACCGGAATTGTAGTTATTGCGAGCAGCAAACAAGAGCAACTGCTGGATGCGCTGATCGTTGAGCGAGCCTTGCGCTTCCTGCGTTGAAATCGTGTCGTACTTGATGTTGACCTGATTGGAGCCCGGCTGCTGTGTGACGGAACGGATGCCGGTGATGGCGGAAGCCTCGACTGGAGCCTGATTGGGCGTTTGCTCGATCATTGCCACTCCATTGCCCGACTGCCGGCTTCCCAGGTAGTTATAGGTGGCTCCGATGCCGCCGCCGAAACCCACGATGAAAATCGCGGCGGCGAGTGCGGGAGACATGCGAACCTGGCGTAGCCACGTCGCCGGCTCGAAAATGATCCGACGCCACCATCCACCCTGGGTGGTAGTTTCGAGCGCTTCCTGCAGCTGCATGCGTGAGGCGGTCAGCAGATTAGGCGTGGGCTCTTCGACCGATGTCTCGGAGAGCGTGGCGTGGAGTTTGCGCGTCGCCTTGAGTTCGTTGGCGCACTCCGGACAACGCGCCAGATGCTGCTCTACCTCATAGCGGGCGTCGTCTTCGAGCTCGTTATAAACGTAGAAGAGAATATTTTGTTGTACCCATTCACATTTCATTTGTGCACCATTTGAGCTATGAGCCGTGAGCTCTGAGCAAGCAACAACCTGGTTGCTCAAGGCTCATAGCTCGAAGCTCATAGCTGCCTTTCATCGCATCTCCGCCAGCGCGCTGCGCAGTTTTTGCGTGGCGCGGAACAGCGTGTTCTTGGCTGTCTCTTCGGTGGTGTGGAGCATTTCGCCCACGGTACGCAGTTTCAGGCCGTGGTAGTGCTTCAGCTCAAACACCATGCGTTCGCGCGGCGTCAGGCGCTCCAGCGCGGCTCCAATCTTTTTCCCCAACTCGCGCCGCATCAGATCGCGTTCCGGGTTCGCTCCCGCGCGTGCGTCGGCGACCTGGTCGAGCACGCTGTACTCTTCGCCGGAGTTGTCGACGGCGACCGGAGCGTCTTCCTTGCGCACGTTCCGCTTGCGCAAATGATCGAGGCAGAGATTGGTCACGATCCGGTAAATCCAGGTGTAAAAGGAACACTCGAAGCGGAAGCTGCCCAGGTTCTTGTAGGCCTTCAGGAAGGCCTCCTGGTAAATATCCTGCGCGTCGGTTTCTGACCCGGTCAGGTGCAGAGCCAGGCGAAGAACGGACTGATCGTAATGACGGACGAGTACCTCGAAGGCTGCACGGTTTCCCTGCTGCGCCTCGCGGATCAGAGTCGTGTCGTCAATGCGGTTACCCTGCGCTGCCAAGGAGCCCCTCATATTTCCATACAACGTGGGGTTCTGGGTGCCGGTTTCTGCTTCCGCCCGCCTCGGGCCTGATGTATCGCCAACCGGAAATGTTGCTGCGTAAGAATCGGCCGGCATGTTCTGTCTCTGTCCCCTACAAGTGAACCAACCTTGCCTTGCACAGACATAGACGGAACCGGAACCCGAACGTTAGCAGATTATATGGAGTTGGCCCTTGGTTTGCTTAACGAAAACACCTACGCCAGGCGTGTCTTACCTCTTGGAGCCAGGTTTGGCGGACTCTGGCTGCGGGGCTGATTTTGTGGGATCCGGGCTTTCAGATTCGAAGCGCAGGCGCATTTCGTTGGTGTGCGCAAATCCGAGCGCCTCATAGAGATCGTGCCCTTCGGAGCTGGCGTGCAGATTGATGCCGCGCAGGCCACGCGCTTTAGCCCAGGCGAGGATCACCTGCATGACTTGTCGCGCCACTCCCTGGCGGCGGAACTCCGGCTCGGTGTAGATGTTCAGAATCACCGCGCGCTCGGTGCACGGGTCGTGGGGATTGGCGGGCCAGGGCGAAAGCAGCACTCCGCCGCCGCCGACCACCCGCCCAGCGCCATCGATCGCGAGCCAATGGCGGTACGAGCCCGACGCCAGCGCTTGCGCTGTCCATGGCCGCGCTACTTCGACCATCCGGTCCAGTTCCTCGGCCGTGCCTTCGCTCATATCTCGAAACATGGAGCGGCGATGATGCAGGATCGTCTCCAAATCGTCATGGCCAGCTTCACGAATTATGATTTCGGTGGGAATCGGCCGTTGGTCCTTCGTCGTCCATCGTTCGTTCATCGCTGGTAGGTCGTCCGGCTCCCGTCAGCTGGGAAGCGCCATTCTGCCTGCATTCAAAGGTACAATAATCATGGTTTCGTTGCGTGGATTGGATTCGCCGCGCGCACCAGGGGTTGGGGATTTTCATGTACGAAGTAACCGTAGAAGACACATTTGCCGCCGGGCATTACCTGCGCAACTACAAGGGAAAGTGCGAAAACCCGCACGGCCATAATTACAAGATCCGCGTCACGCTGGCAGGCGCCGAACTCGACAAGGCCGGCCTGCTGCTCGATTTCAAAGATCTGAAAGACGTGATGAAGCACGTCATCGACCGGCTGGATCATCAGATGCTCAACGATATCGAGCCTTTCAAGGTTCTGAATCCCTCGGCTGAAAACCTTTCGAAGTACTTCTACGACGAAACCAATATCCGCCTGAAGAGCGTGACCAGCGGCCGCGTGCGCGTGAAGGATGTGACCGTGTTCGAAACGGATACGACCACGGCGACCTATTCGGAATGACATTTTTCTGATGGCTGACGGCTGAGGGCTGACAGCTGTTTCCCCATGCACATTAGCGAGATCTATCGATCGTTGCAGGGCGAATCTACTTACGCCGGGCTTCCGTGCGTCTTCGTCCGCCTCACCGGATGCAATCTGCGCTGCAATTGGTGCGACAGCGAGTTCAGTTTCTCGGGTGGAAAACAGATGACGGTCGAAGAGGTGGTCGACGAGGTCGCTCGCCTTAGCCCGCGCGGCGCGAGCGCCCCCGCCCATGAAGGCCTCCAGCCGCTGGTTGAGATCACCGGTGGCGAGCCGATGTTGCAAGAGCGCGAGGCCGTCCCGCTGATGGAACGGCTGCTGGCGGGTGGATACACAGTCCTGCTCGAAACAAGCGGCGAACGGCCCTTGGCGCGGGTTCCAGAAAAAGTCATCAAGATTGTGGACGTGAAATGCCCGCACTCGGGAGAGGCGGATACGTTCGCCCTCGATAATCTCGCCTCCCTCAATCCGCACGACGAACTCAAGTTCGTTCTTACCGACCGCAGCGACTACGAATTTGCGCGCGACTTCGTCGCGCAGCATCAGCTTGCCGGGCAGGTGCACGCGATTTTGTTTTCCCCGGCATTCAAGAAGGATGCGACGGGCGCGCGCGACACTTCGCACTGTCTCCTCGATCCCGAGCATCTCGCAGAATGGATCCTCGCCGACAATGTTCCCGCCCGCCTCAGCCTGCAAATCCACAAGCTGATCTGGGATCCGGCGGCGAAGGGCGTGTGACGCATCGGGTCATTTGAGCCATCGGGTCATCGGGTGATCTAAAACCATTGTTCGCCACGCCCCTGATCTCAGTTGACCGGCGTAAAATCGAGGTGAAACGCCGTCGCGATGCGGATGGAAAGATGTCCCGATCTCCCGATCCCATGACCCGACCTGAACGACCCGATCCGGTGCCGCGATCCCCCGATTCTTTGTCTCGCGCGGTCGTCCTTCTTAGCGGCGGCATGGATTCGTGCGTTTGCGCGGCGTTGGCTGCGCGCGACCATCGGGCAGCGGCAGTGCACGTCAGCTATGGACAGCGGACTGAACTTCGGGAACGCCGCGCCTTCGAGGCCATCTGCGACCGGCTGGGCATCCGCGATCGTCTCGTCGTGCGCAATGAGGCGCTCCGCGCCATTGGCGGCTCGGCTTTGACCGATGACAACATCGCCGTCCCCGAATCGCACGCGCTGGGCGCCGGCATTCCAGTCACTTATGTTCCGTTCCGCAACGCGCATTTTCTGGCGGTTGCGGTTAGCTGGGCGGAAGTGCTGGGCGCGGAAGAGGTTTATATCGGGGCCGTCGAACCCGACAGTTCGGGCTATCCCGATTGCCGGCCGGAGTATTATGGTGCGTTCAACGAAGTGGTGCGGACGGGTACGAAAGAAGGCACGATCCGGGTCGTGACGCCGCTTATCGCCATGCGCAAACGTGAGATTGTGACGCTCGGCCTTGAACTGGGTGCGCCCTTCGATTTAACGTGGTCATGTTATCAGCGTGAAGACCGGGCCTGCGGCGTCTGCGACAGTTGTGTGCTGCGCCTGCGCGCGTTTCGCGAAGCGGGCGCGCAGGATCCGATTCCGTATGCGGAGGCCGCGACCCGAAGTGGTTAGCGTAACTCTGTTCCGCGGCCCGGAAAAGTGCGTTGTACGCCGGACGGCCAGGAAGACGCTCAGCTATTGGAGTTCAGATCGCAGTCAGTTTGGGAAATTGGTTTGTTATGGTTCGCAAAAATAGAAAGGCTTTATGCCGGGAGGATCACTAATTATGAGGAAATATTTCATTCTTTCCATGTTGCTCGCGCTCGCGGTGGGGCTGTCGGCTCCGCTCGTGTATTCGCAAACCACGAGCGTGAAAGGCGTTTGCAAGGATCTTGACGGGAAGCCGATCGACGGCGCGACCGTGGAGTGGACGGGTACGGATACCGGCCGCCAGTATCCCATCAAGACCAACAAAAAAGGCGAATATTTCTCGCTCGGAATCTCTCCCGGCAAGTACAACGTCAAGCTCATCAAAGACGGCAAGGAAATCTTTCACTTCAGCGGCGTCACCATCGGAATGGATGAAGCGGTTCTGGACTTCGATCTGAAGAAAGAGCAGGCCGCCGCCGCCCAAGGCCAGGGCGTAACTCCAGAGCAGGCCAAGGCCATGGCCGAACAGCAGGCCAAAGCTAGCAAGGAGAAGGATACCGTCAAAGCGCTCAACGAAAAACTGACCGAGGCGAAAGCCGCCTCCGACGCGGGCGATTTTGACAAGGCGATCACGGTCCTGAACGAAGCGAACGCGATGGATAGCACGCGCGATCTGGTCTGGTTCCAGCTGGCCAACGCCTACTACGCGTCGGCGCCGAAGCAAACGGACCCTGACGAGAAGAAGAAGCGCTATGAAACTGCGTCTGCCGATTTCCAGAAGGCGATCGACCTTCGCAAAGGCTCCGAACAGGCGCAAAAGGATCCCGACAGCAACAAGAAGCTGGCCGCCTACTACAACAACCTGGCGCAGGCCTACTCCAAATCCAACAAGACCGACGATGCACTCGCCACGTACAACCAGGCCGCCCAACTCGATCCGGCGGGCGCCGCGATGTACTACTTTAATGCGGGCGCGGTGTTGACCAACGCCGGTCGTGCGGACGACGCCATTGCCGCCTTCGACAAGACGATCGCGGCCGATCCCACGAAGGCATTGGCCTACTACTGGAAAGGGATCAACCTGATCGGGAAGGCGACGGTAGGAAAAGACAACAAGATGGTGGCCCCCGACGGCGCGGCCGAGGCCTTTCAGAAATATCTCGAACTTGATCCCAACGGCCCTATGGCTCAAACGGCCAAGGATATGCTGGGCACCATCGGCGCAAGCGTTGAAACCGGATTCGGGACGAGCAAGAAAAAGGCGCCCCCGAAGAAATAACGGGAAATCAGTTGCCAGTTGCCGGTAACCAGTCGCCAGTACTCAGGGATTTGCTGGGTGCTGGTTACTGGGCACTTCTTTCTTACCGAGGTCCATGACCTTCCGCCCACTTCGCTCTCCGTCCGGTTCGCGTTAAAGTCGACATATAGTCCCCCGGCTTTGTCTCCCCTGCGGTAGCCGAATTCTAGGAAACACCAGGAGTGTGTCGCTTGGCGACGCCGGGGAATTCCCCCATATCGATTGCCTTCGAAGGCGTGACTGGATCGGGCTCGATCCCGACTGCGGTTCTGCTGGCCGGAATGCTGCGCGCTTCCGACAAAGTCAGCGACCTGATCTTCTCGCCCGGGCGTCCGCCACAGGTTGAGATTCATGGGCAATTGACGGCGGTTGAAATCGTAGGTTCGAGCGTGCTCACCGCCGATGACACGCGGCGCATCGCGGCCGACTTGATCGGCACAAACAAGCAGGCCATCAGCACGCTACGCGAGCAGGGATCCTGCGACGTTTCCTACGGGCTGGCCGGCATGGCGCGGTTCCGCGTCAATGTATTCATTCAGCGCGGCAGCTGTGCGATTGTGATGCGCGTCATTCCCACGGTGATTCCGACCTTGAGTTCCTTGCGCCTGCCGGCTCAACTCGAAAACGCGGCCAATGTGCGCAACGGCATCATTCTGGTCACCGGTGGCACCTCGTCGGGCAAGTCTTCGACGCTGGCAGCTCTCGTTGACGGCATCAACAGCGCGCATTGCTATCACATTCTGACCGTCGAAGACCCCATAGAGTTCCTCCACAAGCACAAGAGATCGACGGTGCACCAGCGCGAGTTGCACAGCGACGCGCCCAGTTTTCCGCTCGCATTGCGCGCGGCGCTGCGGCAAGCGCCGCGCGTCATCATGGCGGGCGAGATTCGCGACCGCGAAACGCTCGACATTGTTCTCGAAGCGGCCGAGAACGGCCACCTTGTGCTTTCCAGCATGAACACGGTGGATGTGTCGAAGGCCGTCGAGCGCATCGTGGGCTCGTTCGCGGCGGCGGAACAGCAATCGGTACGCGAGCGGCTGGCCAAGACTTTCCGCTACATCATTGCGCAGCGCCTGATCCCGCCCATCAATGGCGGCGAGCGCATCGCGGTAATCGAGATTCTGAAATCGAACGCGCGCACGCGTGATTGCGTGGAGCAGGGCGAGCGGCCGGGGCGCACGCTGCTCGATGCCATCAAGGCGAGCGAAAGTGAGGGCATGCAGCATTTCGACGCCGAGATCGCAAAACTGGTCCGCTCGGGCCTCGTCGATCTCGAGAGCGGGCTTTGCTTTGCCAGCAATGCGTCCGTGCTGGGGCAAGAGCTGGCGCGGAACTGAAATCCAGGGCTGCGCCCCTGGAACTTTGTCTGGAATTCCACGCTTGCAACATCGGTCGGCCCCCAAAAAAGACGCTTGATTGGTGCGCCAAATGTCGCTATCATTGACGACATAATGGTCAACGAACTTCGGGCAGTAATTGCGGAGTTGGGCGGAAGGCAGACGCTGGGGCGCACGCTTTCTACGGATCGGGATATGCGGGAGGCGATTCGGGAGGGGTTTCCTCCGGCGGTGGTGGAGGAGTTGATGCGAGCCTCGGGGCTGACGCTCCACGAGCTGGCCCGGGCACTGGATCTTTCCCCGCGAAGTCTGCAACGGCGGCGGCGGACGGGGCGGCTGGCGCGTTACGAATCGGATCGCCTTTACCGGTTGGCGCGAATTGTGGCGATTGCGGATGACTTCCTGGGAGGCCGCGAGCGCGCCATGAACTGGCTGAAGCGGCCGAACCGCGCGCTGGGCGGCATCGCCCCGGTTGAGGCGATGGATACCGAACTGGGAGCGCGGCAAGTAGAAAACATTCTGGGCCGCATCGCTTACGGCGGAATCAGTTGAGCCGAATCTATCGCGTGCTGCGCAAGGTGTTTGTGCGCACTCCGTTCGATGGCGAAGGCGCCTATCGTTACGGGGGACGATGGTCAAGTCCGGGAATCCGGCTGAGCTATGCCTCGGAACACCAATCGCTGGCAATGCTCGAGTATTTCGTTCACCTGGACAAGGACGACCCTCCGGGCGATCTGGTGCTGGCGATTGCAGAAGTTCCTGAGGATTTGACGCGGGGGAAAATCGATCTCCGGGATTTGCCGGCGAACTGGCGGGATGCGGCGGCCCCGGCGGGGTTGGCGCGGCTCGGAGATGAATTCGCCGCGCGCGGGGAATATTGCCTCTTGCTGGCGCCGTCGGTGCTGGCCCCCGAGGAAAGTAATCTGCTGATCAATCCCGGACACGCGGATTTTGGAAAGATCGCAATGCGTGGAGTCGAGCCGCTGCGCTACGACGCGCGCATGTTCCGGAAATCGGGCAGGCATCGAGCGCGCTGACGCTCGGGTATCATCCCTGCATGTCCTCCAATCCTTCGAAAGCGGGTGTGGTGAACTTTGAAGAGGCACGCCGCATCGTGGAAGAACATGCGGCGAAGCTGTTGGCCGCGCTAAGTGATCTAACTGCAACGGAAACGCTTGACCTGCTTGCAGCGCGCGGGAGGGTCCTAGCGGAGCCGATTCTGGCCGATCGCGATTTTCCTCCGTTCGCGCGGGCAACACGGGACGGATATGCGGTGCGGGCAGCGGACGTGGAACGAGTTCCGGCTCGGTTAGAAGTGGTGGGGGAAATCAAAGCGGGAGATTCGGCAGAAACATTCGCGGTCAAGACTGGTCAGTGCGTTTCTATCATGACAGGGGCTGGGTTGCCGGCGGGCGCGGATGCTGTGGTGATGGTCGAATACGCGAGCGCCTCCGGAAATTCGGTTGAGATTCAGCGCAGTGTCGCCAACGGCGAGAATTTTGTTCCGCAGGGGGCAGAGGCTCGGGCGGGTCAGTTGCTCGTCGAAAAAGGGCATCGGCTGGATCATGCGCTTATTGCGATTGCGGCGGCAGTGGGCAAAAGCCGCATTGCGGTTTTTTGCAAACCCAGAGTGGGCGTACTCTCGACCGGCGATGAGGTGGTAGCGATTGATGCAATTCCGGGAGCGGCGCAGATTCGGAATTCGAATTCGTATTCACTGGCGGCGCAGATTGAAGCGGCAGGCGGCGAGCCGGTGCGCCTCGAGATCGCTCCCGATGAACCCAAGCGGCTGCGGAATTTGATTGAGGAAGGACTGGCGTGCGATTTGCTCCTGATCACGGGCGGCGTTTCAATGGGGAAGTACGACCTGGTAGAGCAGGTGCTTGCGGAAATGAAGGCAGATTTTTATTTCACGGGGGCGAGGATTCAGCCCGGGAAGCCGGTGGTGTTTGGGTCCTGTAGCGCGGACACTCCTGTCCGCATGCTTGCTGCAAAAAAGGCGCCTTCGCGGACAAGGGTGTTCGCGCCACACCACTTCTTTGGACTGCCGGGGAATCCGGTTTCTACCATGGTGACATTCCGGCTGTTTGCACAACCGTTGATTGCAGCGCTCGGAGGCACACGGCCGGAGCCGCTGGTCTTTATGAAAGCGCGGTTGAAGGCTGAAGTGCGGACCAAGACCGGGCTGACAAGGTTTCTGCCGGCGGTGATTTCGAGCGAATTTGAAAATGCTCAGGTTGAGTTGACGGCGTGGCAGGGATCGGGGGACATTGCGGCGCTAGCGCGGACGAATTGTTATCTGGTGATTCCTCCGGACCGGGAGCGGATTGCGGCGGGAGAATGGGCGTCAGTGCTTCTGGCTTGACCTGAAGCATTTTCGCGGGAAGAAAAAGCAGATTCCTCGCTCCGCCCGGGATGACAACGCCTCTAGCGGTCCTGATCGCACAGGGCTCTGTGCATGCCACCGGGCGGCGGAATGCGATACCCTGACTTCGATGGCCAAAAAGCTTTCGCATTACGATGCGCGCGGGCATGCTCGGATGGTGGATGTCTCAGAGAAGGCGAAAACTGCGCGCGCGGCCGAGGCGAGCGCGTTTGTACGGATGAAGAAAAGCGTGCTGCGCGCGCTGCCTTCAAACCCCAAAGGCGATCCTTTGGAAGTGGCGCGGATGGCAGGGATCATGGCGGCGAAGCGCACCTCGGAGCTGATTCCCATGTGCCATCCGCTACCGCTCAGCCACATTGCTGTGACCCTACGCGTATGCGAAAATGGCGTGGCTATTGCATCAAAAGTAAAGACTACAGCAGAAACGGGCGTGGAGATGGAAGCGCTGGTCGCGGCCAGCGTCGCCGCCCTAACTGTGTACGACATGTGCAAGGCGGTCGACAAGGGAATTGAGATCCACAAAATTGTGCTGGAGAAAAAATCGGGCGGCAAGAGCGGAGAGTATCGCAGAAGCAAGAAAGGCAAGTAGGGGTCCGAGCCGGTCAGAATGAGCAGCAACGTCAAAATACTGCTGGTGGATGACAACCCGATGGTATTGGGAATGCTGCAGCAGGCGTTGACTGCTGTGGGCGTGGTGTCGACAGCGAGTGACTCGGCGGACGCGCTGCTTAAGGCAGTCGACGATCCTCCGGATCTTCTGCTCTGCGACTATCGCATGCCGGGCATGGACGGAAAGCAGTTGCTGGAAAGACTGAAGAGCCGCCCGGCGACCTCGGGGGTCGCGGTGATTCTCATGGCGAGCAAGGCCGACATAACCGAGCGCCTGGCGCAGGATTCGGTGGAAGACCATCTGGAGAAGCCGTTCTTCCTGAAGGATGCGGTGCGGAAAATTAAACGCGTAGTCGACCGGATTGCGCTCGAAAAGCTGGCAAAGACGGGCTCGACCGACGGCATCGTCCGTGGCAGCTTGGCACAGATGAACGTGATTGACCTGGTGCAGTCGCTGGAAATGGGACGCAAGAGCTGCCTGCTGACCATGACGAACGCCGCCGACAAGTGCGAAATCTATTTCAATCAGGGGCAGGTCAAGCACGCGGCCTATGGATCGGTTACCGGAGACGCCGCGGTTTTCAAAGTGTTGCGCTGGACAGAAGGAAATTTTCAAATCGATTTTGAGGGCAAGGCTTCGCAAGAAACGACCACGCTGAATACGCAGGGCCTGCTGATGGAAGGATTGCGCCTGCTCGATGAAGCGCAGCGCGATGAGGCGGCTGAGGGAGAAGATGTCCTGCTCGACACCTGATGCCTCGCCGCTTGACGCCACGCCGGCGGCGGTCTTGACGGTAAGTGATTCGTGCGCACGGGGCGAGAAAAAAGATTTGTCGGGGCCGGCGGTTGAGGAAGCGCTGAAGCGGGCCGGCTTTCAGGTGGTAGCGCGCGGCCTGGTGGAAGACAACAGCAGTGCAATCCAGAACAAACTAATTGAGATGTGCCGGGCGGCGCGGTTGCTGGTGACGACCGGCGGGACCGGAATTGCTCCGCGGGACGTGACGCCAGAGGCTACGCGAGCGGTGTGCGAGCGCATGGTGGAAGGCATTGCGGAACAAATGCGCGCCGAGGGCATGCGCAAGACCCGCTTTGCGGCGCTGAGCCGCGGCGTGTGCGGAGTTCGCGGAACGAGTTTGATTTTGAATCTGCCGGGCAGTCCATCGGGAGCGGTCGAGTCGCTGGAAGCGGTAGCGGATCTTCTGCCACACGCGCTGGAACTGGTTGCCGGCCGCACGGAGCATGGGTAGAACCAGTCATTAGTCGTTGGTCGTCGTCCGGGCATCCGGGTTGGCTTCGAACGTCCGCGCCGCGACTGGTCAGCCAACGACTAACGACGAGCGGGTCAACGACTGGCCGCCATCACGTAAACTGGTTGTGTCCTGCTGGATCAAACTTCATTGAACAAGATCAAACATTTTGTCCACGCATACGGGGAGTGGATCAAGCACGTCCTGGCGCCGCTGGGGCCTTGGGGGATGCTGGCGTTTGCGGCCGTCGATGGGTCATTTCTGGGCATGCCGCTGGATGCGATTTTTGTCGGGTACGTCTACAACGATCGCGCGCGCTTTTTACTGTATGTGTTTCTGGCGGCGGCCGGCGGGGCGCTGGGCAGCATTGTGATTTATGCGATCGGGTATGCGGGCGGCGAAGTGTTGCTGCGTAAGCGGCTGTCGCCCGAAAAGTTCGAGAAGATACATGCGTCATTTGAGAGGCATGAATTCTGGGCGCTCATGTTTCCGGCAATGCTGCCACCGCCCACTCCGTTCAAGATTGTGGTGCTGGCTGCGGCCGGGTTTGAAATGAACTTCGGGCACTTTCTGCTGGCCATTTTTGCGGGGCGATTCGTGCGCTTTCTGATCGAGGCGCTGCTGACGCTGTGGTTCGGCCCCGGAATCGTCTCAATCACGGGGAATCTGTTCGCGCATCATTATGTTTCGCTTCTGGTGGGAGCAGTAATAGTAGTGGCGTGGCTGGTTTGGTGGAAAACATTGGCAACGAAAAAAAGAAGCGCAGCGCGAAAGGTCGATTCCGCGCTGCGCGGGGAAGAACACGAATCGGCCGGCTAGGCTGCCGCCCGGCCGTGAGCTTTGGTGGAGCGGGCGAGCAGCGCTGCTGCTGCGGGCACTCCGAACATAAGGGCCGTGAACACGAGGTCGCCGGCGATGCCGCGACGGAAGAACGGGAGCGCGGCGTCGTAGCAAGTCATCAGGCCGGCAAAAGTCTTGGGATACATATTCCAGCAAGCCCAGACGGCGAAATTACTCACCACGAAAAATGAAACCGAACTGGCGAGCGATGTGCCGCCGACGCGGAGCCAGTCCGTGGTTGAGCGCAGGCTCGCGCTTTCACGAAGGCTGGTGCCAAGCCAAAGGATGGCTGCGTACCACCCCCAGGTGATGAAGTGGTCCCAGGAGAACTGGTAGGCGTAGACGAACTTTGTGAGCACAACGTCGGAAGCGGCGAGCAGCACGAACGGAACCCAGAGCTGGCGGCGCGGCCCGCGGGCGCCGAAATAAAGCAGCGCGGCAGCGACGGGAGTGAAGGCCAGGGGATGCGGCATGAACCGGACCGCGATTGCGACGAGGACAAACAAATAAGCCAGCATAATCACCTCACAAGAATGGGACAATTACGATTGTGGCGCGTGGAGAGGGAGTTGGTCAAGGGAAGCGGGGGCGGCGTAAGCTCGGGTGAAATGCAAAACGGCTCGGAAATGACATGACCGGCATTGTTATTTTTAACGTCTTGATGATCGCGCTGGCGGTCGCGGTCGGGTCCGGCCTTGTGCCCGCGAGCCGAATCAGCTCCATGCTGGAATGGCTGCACGCCATTATCGGGATCACGCCGCCCGCGCCGGAGAAATCGAGATTATTCGCGCTCGTTTGGATTGGGTCGATGATCGTAATTGTGGACGGGCTTCTTTCACTGCTTGTGTTTCTGACGCTTCATGCGATGGGATCGAGATGATATGTGCCGGGGTTGGTCGGCCTTTGTCCGAGTTTCGCTCGATTCGACCAGGCGAGCAAGTAACCGCAGCGCTTGTTCAGTGCGGGCCTGATCTCCGGTTGCGCACAGGTCGAGGAGCAACCCTCGGGTGGCGGCGAGGAGCAGCGTTGCTTCGGCCTCATCGGCTTTCGATTGCCGGGATGTCCTCTTTGTGACTCCCTTCCAATGGACGAGGGGATCCTCGAGGATGCCGGGATAGTCCTTCGGGTTACGGAGAGCGAGAGCGTAGAGCTCGAAAATGAGGCGTGCAGCAGGCCGGGTTTTGGGCGCGCTCATTTGCTTCCAATACCAGCGCAAAAAACCGGAAATGCTGCGCGTTTTTTTGGAGTGTTCGAACCAGGCGCGGATCCGGGCGTCTCCGAGAGCGCGCAGGCCGAAGAGGATCTCGCGCATCAATTCTTCACGCGATCCAAAATGATAGACAAGCATGCGGGCGTTCGTCTTCAGGGCCAGGGCAAGGGGCCTCAGGGCCAGGTCGCGGAATCCGTGAGAGAGCACGTATTCAACAGCCTGGTCGCGCAGCCGGACGCGGATGTGAGGTTCGGGTGGTCTGGCCATCAGGATGTTTTTCTCTTCCTAATTAATGTAACATATGTTACATTAATTCCCAGGGATTTTTCCCGCGGAGCGCAAATATGCGAAAAGGTTTGATTCTGATCTTATTCCTCGCCCTCGCTCTTCCCGGTTTTACGCAATCAGCCAGCGAGCAGGTAAAAAACAAGAACGTAGCCCGGAACTTTTTCGAGGAAGTGCTCAGCCAGGGGCACCTCGACAAATACGGAGAGTTTCACACCAAGGATTTTGTGGCCCATTCCGGCGACCGCACGGCAACACTTGAGGAGGATCTGGCCTATGCCCAGGGAGAACGCAAGGCTCTGCCGGACATGATCTTCAAGGTGAACCGGATGGTCGCCGAGGGGGATCTGGTAGCCGTGCACATTACTGTGAGTGGTACGAACACCCAGGCAGGGATGGGGTTTCCGGCAACGGGCAAAAAGATCGCGGCTGATGGGGTAACGATCTTCCGCTTCAAAGACGGCAAGATTTGTGAAGAGTGGAACGTGTTCGACATGTTGAAGGTGATGCGGCAGGCGGGTCTAGTGCCTCCCGAGACGGGTGTGTTGTCTCCCCAGAAGTGACGTTCGACTCATTCCCTATTTCTGCTCTGATGCCGCCGACCGCATGCCCATCTGCTCGCTCACGACCTGCAGGTCGCGGGTAAGAAGAACCCGCGCGCCGAGCATCGCGCGCGCCGAGGTTTGGCCGGGATAGGCATAGCGCAAATCGCGCAGGCGCACGACGTAGGCAGTGCGGGAGTTATCGGCGGGATCGCGACCGATCTGCTCGGTTTCGGTGATCGGATACTGCGCCCAGCTCAGATAGACGCGGCCAAGGTAGCTTTTCTTGGCGGCAAGGGTGATGGGAGTTTCCTCGGGCTTGTAGCGAATCTGCATCTTGCCCTCAGGGTCGACTTCCGGCGCGAGCGAATCGACATTCATCGTGGCGAAAAAGGCGGAAGTTTCGGCGATGCCGTACCACCGGAAGGGGTTCATCGCATACGGGTATGCCGAAACGCGGATGGCGTCGGCTTCGTTGTAAGTGCGGGCGTTGAGCGCGGCGACGGCGCGGCGGTGTTCGTAGTCGCACACTCCCCAGAACGCAAATGTGGCAACGAGTGCAACCGTGGCGGCGATGCGCCCAGGCGGACCTTTCTGCCGCGCGCCGATTTCCTGATTGATGAGCGAAAACAGCACGGGCACGGTCAGTCCGAGAATGAGGATGACGAGAAGAATCGGCTCGACGATGAAAACGATGTCCCAGGAAATCCAGCGCTCGGAAAACGGCCAGAAAGGGCGAATGCCGTAGCTGGTCGTGTAGTCGAGCAGAATGTGGCTGAGGCCGGCGAGGCAGGCATAGCCGAAAAGCAGCCCCCAACGCGGCGGGAGATTGGGGTTGCGCGTCTTGCGGCCGGGCAGGCGCCAGATTCCATACATAAAGGCGACGACGGCTGCGGCCACGAGCGGCACACCTAGAAATGAGTGAGTGAACCCGCGATGGTGATTGAGGCCGAAGGCCGAACCGCCGAAGCGGCTGAAAACGTCGAGGTCGGGCGCTTCCGCGGCGAGCGTGAGCGTAGCTGTGGCGAGCGCGGTTTTGCGGTTCAGCCCGGCGCGGCCCATATTCGCGCCGAACAGGAAATGGGTGACGGGTTCCAAGAGAGCTTAGGAGAGTTTAGCCGATATCAAGAATTAGAGATCCGGGCTAGTTGACCAGGCGGAAGCCCGCCGTGACGCCGGTATGTTGGATGCCGCCGCCGGGAGTAGGCCCGGGGCCCACCGAAAATACCACGGTGGTTCCAGCTTTCAACACGGCTATCCGCTTGAACGGCACAAGTTGCCCGTCGGATGCGATGCTGCAGCTGAAAAGAACCTTGCCATTCGCCACGACGCCGCCCACCGTACCGATGCCGTCGTGGTGCCCGCGAAAGGATCCCTCCAGGGAATACTTGCCATCGATAGGGGCCGTGAAGATGACATCGGAATAATGTCCGCCATCCCCGGTCACGAGCGTGAATTCGTTTGCCGATAAATGAAGATTGCCCTCATCATAGGCCGGACCATTGTTGAATTCCGCCGATGGCGAATTGGCAAGGTCAACCGACGACGAGAACCAGAACTGCGCGTTTGCGCCGTTCACGCCGTTCTGCTCGGCGCGATCATAGAGCGTGACCGGGGCCGTAAAGCCCGAGGAGTAACCATATGACCACACGCCGTATGGGTTGCTCTTGCTGGGCCAGCCTTCCTTGAACGCGGCAGATACGTCCCAGCTCTGGGCCCAACAACTGCCTGTCACGGCCGCGAGGAAAGAAAGAATTGCCAAATACCGGGAAAACGAATTGAGAATCATTTACTGCTCCTTGTAAAGCTGGAACCCTCCAGCATTTCCTCGTGACGGAGTGCGGATCTAGATTGTCCCAAGGATAGTGAATTGGGCCGCGGAACTCAAGGCGGGAACGTCGAGCCTATTGCGGCGATCCGGGTCAACGGGTGTGATCGCTCTGTTTCGCCATAAACTGCTTCTTTCATGGCGCGGATGAGGAATCGCAACCGGTTATGTACTCGCTAGATTGGTCTCGCGCCCCCAAAGATTTGTTGGCCGTTAACTGCTAAAACCAAGCTGTGGCGACGTGCTCTGGTGCACCAGATTTTGCGCTTGCGGCGCCAGGCCGAGTCCTTGGAATGTCGATCCGACGACCTCAAACGTCTTCACGTAGGGAGGCCCGTCCAGCAGTGTTCCCAGCATCTTCAATGCTTCTGGATAGCCGTCTGAGTTATAAGAATGCGCATTCGCCTTTTCATCCCAAAAGCTGATAGTTGCGACTTCTCTGCAATGCGGGACAGCCAGTATGATTAAGTCCAGGAATCCTTCCTGCTTTCGCAGCCAAGGCAGAATCTCTCGCTCCATGAGATTCGCAAATTCCGTGAGCGAGTTCGGTTTCAACCGTGCAGCAACCTTGCGGGCAACCACTGTGAACCTCCTCGGGTTAGGTTGGTCCTAACAAGCCTCTACCTATAACAACGAAAAACACGGGCCAAAGGGTTCGCTGATGCAAGACTTTTTTGCGGAGGCACCCGGGCAAATGTGGCTCGCTTGGCGGAGCCATCTGTGCAGTAAACACCGGTGAGGCAATTGTCTGAGGATGCCGTGCTTTTGCCATTGCGCCCATGGTAGCGCATGACCCGCGCCTTCATTGACTCTGCCGCGCATCCCGCCTAACATGGCGCGATTACATGATTGGGCAGATCATTTCGCATTACCGCGTCGTCGAAAAGCTCGGCGGCGGTGGGATGGGTGTCGTCTACAAGGCCGAAGATACATCCCTGGGCCGTTTTGTTGCGCTGAAATTCCTGCCCGATGATGTGGCGCGTGACGCCCAGGCGCTCGAGCGCTTCCGGCGCGAAGCCCGAGCCGCCTCCGCCCTGAACCATCCCAATATCTGCACCATTTACGAAATTGGCGAGCACGAGGGCCTGCGCTTCATTGCCATGGAATTTCTGGATGGCATGACGCTCAAGCACATGATCATGGGACGTCCGCTGGACAATGAAACGCTGATCGCACTCGCGATTGAAATTGCGGATGCGCTCGATGCCGCGCACTCGGAAGGGATCGTGCACCGCGACATCAAGCCCGCGAACATTTTTGTCACCAAGCGCGGGCACGCCAAGGTTCTGGATTTCGGGTTGGCGAAAGTGGCGGCGGCCCGTTCGTCAGGTCAGGCCTCGGGCGCGGCGTTGGACGTAACCCAGGGAGCCACGCGGACGATCGATGAAGCCCATCTCACCAGCCCGGGCACGATGGTCGGCACCGTTGCTTATATGTCGCCGGAGCAGGTGAGAGCGCGCGAACTGGATGCGCGCACCGATCTGTTTTCCTTCGGCGCAGTTCTCTATGAGATGGCTACCGGCGATGTACCCTTCCGCGGCCAGAGTTCAGCCGTAATTTGCGAGGCCATCATGAATCGCGCGCCGGTCGCGGCAGTACGGCTGAATCGGGACATACCGCGCCTCGGAAATGCGCAGCGACCTGCAACGCCTGAAGCGCGACACGGATACGGGACGCGCACTCTCTTCTGCCGCAAGCGGCGATACATCGGGAAGCGGGAGTGCCCCGGCCCCAACGGCGGGGCCGGCGAGTTCAGGCGCGCACAGCGCCGTAAGCGTGGCAAGCGCGAGCAGCACAATCGCCGCGCCCAAGCGGAGTGTGCCGTGGGGCAACATAGCTGCGGTAATTGCCGGCATTGCGGTCGTCGCGCTCGGCTTTTTTTACTGGCAGAGCAAGCATCACGCGGCTGCGCCGACCGGCTCGGCTGGCCCCACCACAATCGCCGTCCTTCCCTTCCAGAACATGGGCGCGGACAAAGATGTCGATTTTCTGCGCTTGGCCCTGCCCGACGAAATCGCGACCGATCTAAGCTACGTGCGCTCGTTGTCGATCCGTCCATTTGCCACGACCAGCAAGTACACGGCAGCGGGTCTCGATCTGCAGCAGGCTGGCCGAGAGATGCACGTCACCGATATCGTCACCGGAAATTACTTTAAGGAAGGCAACCAGCTCCAGATCACTCTGGAAGCCGTCGACGTCGAGAACAACCGCACGCTCTGGCGCGATACGCTGAACGCCGCCGCTCCCGACATGATCGCCATGCGCGGACAGATCACATCGAGGGTACGCCAAGGGCTGGTGCCAGCGCTCGGCGCCAGAACCGAATCCGCCGAGACCGGCACTCATCCCAAGAATGAAGAGGCCTACGACCTCTACTTGCGTAGCATCTCGTTGCCCCATGATCCGCTTCCGAACAGGGATGCGATAGCCATGCTGGAGCGCGCTGTGGGAATGGATTCTACCTACGGGCCCGCTTGGGAGGCTCTGGGATATCGGTACTATTACGATGCAACGTATTCGAGCGGCGGCGAGGCTATGTATCAGCGCGGGCAATCTGCGCTGGAACGCGCGGTGGCGCTGGATCCGAACCTCGTCGGCGCGGCAGCTCAGCTGATTACAACCCGGGTAGAGGGAGGCGATCTCTTCAAGGCTTACCAGGAAGGGAAGGCCCTGGTGAAACGGCATCCGGAGAATGCCTCGGCGCACTTCGCTTTGGGATATGTGCTTCGTTATGGTGGCGTGCTCGATGAATCTGCACACGAGTGCGAAGCTGCCCTGTCGCTGGACCCGGGGAACTATCGCTATCGATCATGTGCGATCACGTTCTTTGAACAAGCCAACTTCGCGCGGGCCCTGGATTTTATTCAGCTCGATGCCGGCTCCTCCTGGGCAGAGGGAACCCTGGTCGCATATCTCATTCGCGAGGGCAACCTGTCGCAAGCGCGGGAAGAAAGTGTGAAACTGAAGGATCGATCCGTTGAAAATCGACCCGTTGACAAGATGGTCTATGACTGTCTCAACCATGCGCCACCGGCGGATCTGGACAAAGAGGCCCGTGAGCTTGCGCCAACTGTTTTGACTTTTCATGACCCCGAGGCCCGATACTTAAACGCTGGAGGTTTCGCTTTCTGTGGCCAGAAGGAGAATGCCGTGCGTTTGATCAAAGGCGCGATTGCGGGGCACTACTGCGCGTACAACGACCTGCAGACCAACGCCATGCTCGCGAACCTGCGAGGTACGCCGGAGTTTGCCGAGTTACTCTCCGCCGCGAAACAGTGCCGGGACAATTTTCTCGCCGAGAGAGACCAACTTTCACATTGAGATGCTCGGCGTTTTCTGGAGATACGGACCTGGCATCCCAACTGCCCATCCCTCGTCAGTTTTTTGCCGCCGGCACTACCAGCGACAATGCGTCAGCCTGCATCGTCATGCGCGCTGGCAGGCGGCCGATGAGTTCGCCGTCGGCTTCGACGTAAACGCGCTCGGCGGCATCGCTTTTCTCGGGTACGCGGCAGGTAAGTTCAGAGCAGCTGATCAGGTCAATGCCGTCGATCTTCCGCTCGCGCCACCCAAGAAGCGTCGCCGCCACATATTGCAAATAGGCGTTGCGCCTGTCGGTACGGCACATAACGGCGCGGAGTTCGGGGTGATCGAGGTGCGCTCCGGGAACTAGCTCGCGAAGAATGTTGCCAAAATAACGGATGCGCACGGCCAGTAGCTCCGTGAGCAGCGCCTGCTGCTTATGTCCGCTGCCATTGGAGTATTCGACTTCGAAGCGGTGCATGCGATACGTGGCCCAGAGCTGCCACGCTTTCCAGTAATAGGCAGCCATGCCGCCGCGGTTTTTGAGATCGGAGTTGAGTTTGTAAAAGAGATGAGCATCAACGCCGATTCCCGCCGCAACGGTGAAAAAGCGCGCACAAGATTTGCCGCTGAAATCCTGATACTCGACGCGGCCGAGCGGGATGCGGCGAACCGTACCGCTAACCGCGGCAAGCGCCGCCTCGCTGGGGCGCAATGGCAGACCAAGATCGTGCGCGAGCGCATTGGCGGTGCCGAAGGGAAGGATGGCGAGCGCAACCTGCGTGCCGGCCAGTTCCTGAATGACGTCGTGAATCGTGCCATCGCCGCCGCAGGCAAACACGGTGTCGCTGCCCCCGGCCACCGCGTAGCGAGTATGGATCGTGGCTTCGTGGCTGGAGCGGCAGATGGTCAGCTCGGTGTGCACACCGGCCGACTGGATGATGCCAATGGCAGTGTCCAGTTCGCGGTTCCGGCGCTTGTGTCCCCGGCCGGAGTTGGGATTAAACAAAATCGTGGCTTTGCGCATGCACCCTGTTCTTCATCGGCGATGGACGGGGCTGTCCGTCGCTTGAATATGTTGGGACGGGCGAGGGCCCGTCGCTCCGCTCCGCTTTGTTTGAGTGTAGCGTGAAAAGCAGTTGCCACAAGCCAGTTGCAGTTTGTCAGTTGGGATCATTGCGAGGGTGGGGCTTCGCGATCGGCTTTGAGGGGCTGAAATCGCGCTCGTCATGGCCTCCGCGGGCCGTCGCTCTCCCGCGCCGCCTTCGAAGTCGCGATTGCTCCCCCGCACCGTCCCTTTAGAAACAACAGAACAATAAGCTAGTTACGGTGCTTCGCGGCCAGCCGGAAAAAAATCTGCCGATTGATGACACGATTCGCAGCGGTTCTGCGCTGTTAGAGACAGGTGAGGTAGTGATTGGGCCGACCTAGAGCGAAACCGCAGGCCCTCCCACCTCGCCGAAAACATACTGCTTCAACAGGAGATGACAAAATGCTCAGCAAATCGATGTTGCTCTCGGTCGTTCTAGTTCTTTCGTCTCTGGCAGCGGCGCAGGGGAACACCAAGCAAACATCCCTTCCCGCGGGAGCAGTCCAGGGTGACGGGATCACAACCTGTGACGTTACGTATACCAGCGGGACCAGCACAACTACCACGGTATTTTGTGTCACCGCCAATGGAAACATCCCTCAGTTCAGCATTGCGACCGAACAGATGATGGGGATTGCGGAAGGCTACGGAATTTGCGATTTGTCAAACAACACCTCCTACTACGACTATGCACAATACGACAGCGGGAACTGGGGGCCGTCGACCTTCGCCCACAGCGGCAACACCATAACCGTCAAGCGAACGACCAGCGACGGCAACTGGCAGTTGACTCAGACCATCAAGAACGTGGGCGCTTCTCCCTCAGGGTTCGGTTCGGCCAAGATCTCGATGAAGGTCGAGAACCTGAGTGGTTCGACCCGGCAGGCGGAGGTTATCCGGTACGCAGACGTAGATGCCAACAGTGATTTCACAAATCACTTTGACACCACTTCGACCTCGGCATTCGGACTGGACGGGAACTTCCAGCACGGCCTGATGATTACCAACAACACGTTCAACAATAGCTACGGATACCTCACGGGCGTTCTGGACATTGCCGGTATACCGGATCCATGCGACCCCTTCCACTTCTTGCCTCCTTCGTTGCCTTACGTTGGAGACGGTTCGATTCTCTCGATGTGGTCCTTTAGACTCGCGAACAAGGGCTCGGCCACTGTAACGGGCACCTACACGGGGATCTAAGCTCGCATCTGCGTTGTACCAGGCTGCCTGGCGTTGCAAACCGCAATGTCGGGCAGCTCTTTCATCGGCCTCGACGAACCGCCTGTCTTCCATGGTCAAAGGGATGTGGCCAGAGAAACGGCGATCACCCTCAACTATCGGGCTCGATCGAGAATAGTGATTTGCCCGGCTAGGTCACCTCTGCGGTGCTCCATGGTGAGCGTCCTCGTGTCTGCGCCGAGCGACCAGTGGTCGCAGAAATGCATTTCCTTCGAACCAAACTGCATCCATGATTCGATTACCAGTTCATCGCCTTGCCATTGTGCCGTGCCGCGGATGGGCTTTCCGTTCAGCAGGCTTTTGTCTGGCTCGCCGTTAGTCGAGCATTGAAAGAGGAGCCGTTCCTCGCCTCCATCCGTTTTCGTGGCCAGCACTTCTTCCCGCAACTCTGGATCTGAATGCTCGATCCTTATCACGACGGTTTTAGGCATTGGCCCGAGGAACCTGCTCATGGACAAATCTGCGATCCAGGTGCCAGTAAAATTGACGGCCATATCGCGTTCCCGATGTGAACAGCCTTGCGCCAGAACCAAAAGAGGTCTGGACAAATGCCAGACCTCTGTAAGGTTTTGCGATGACAATGGCTCTTTGGCGGTGACCCGGCCCTAGCCCTGCTTCTCTTCTTCCTTATTTTCGATGTGCTCTTTGACGGCCTTCACGCCTTCAAACCCGGCAATGGCCGCCGCGCCTTCAGCCATGATCCCCGCACCCGGATCCAGCTTCTTCACACCTTCCACTGCTGCCACAGCGCCTGCAATTTTTTCCGCTTCGTCTAGAAGTCCCATGACGATTCTCCATTCAGCAAATTAAGGTTCACCCCGTCTGAGGTGCCACCTAGAGTATCAGCCGGGCACGTCGCAGGCAACCGTCAGGCGCGGAATGAACGCGGATCGGTAGGGTGAGCGGTCGCTAGGCCAAACTGCATGGACTTGCCTGACAGGCCGCCGCATGTTGCCGTGGTGTAATGGCGACGTTTCGCCGATCCCTCATCAAATCTCGATTCGACATAGAATTGCAGGAGACAATCGCTCGCCTCGGAGGACAAACAATGCAGAAGCGCAAACTTGGAAAAGGTAACCTGGAAGTCTCAGCTCTTGGCCTCGGCTGCATGGGCATGAGCTTCTCTTATGGCGCGCCAAAAGATAAGAAAGAAATGACCGCGCTGCTGCGCACGGCCGTGGATCGCGGCATTACGTTCTTCGATACGGCTGAGGTGTATGGGCCGTTCACGAACGAAGATCTTGTCGGCGAGGCTCTTGCGCCCATCCGCGACCGGGTGGTGATTGCCACCAAGTTCGGATTCGACGTGGGTGGCGATCAGCGGCCGGGAGCGGCCGGTGTGAATAGCCGGCCCGAGCACATCAAGCAGGCCGTCGAAGGGTCGCTGAAGCGGCTGAAGGTGGATGTCATCGACCTCCTATATCAGCACCGGGTAGACCCGAACGTGCCGATCGAAGATGTCGCCGGTGCGGTGAAGGAACTGATTCAAGCCGGTAAGGTCAAGCACTTCGGACTCTCCGAGGCCGGCGTAAAGACGATTCGCCGCGCGCACGCTGTTCAGCCTGTGACTGCGCTGCAAAGCGAATACTCGCTGTGGTATAGAACGATTGAAGCCGAAGTGCTGCCCGCGCTCGAGGAACTCGGAATTGGGCTGGTTCCGTACAGCCCGCTGGGCAGAGGCTTCCTGACGGGAAAGATCGACGCGAATACGAAATTTGAAAGCTCCGATTTTCGCAGCAAGCTCCCTCGCTATACGCCCGAGGCTCTGAAGGTGAATCAGGCGGTTGTCGATCTGCTCGGCAAGATTGCCAAGCAGAAGCGGGCGACACCGGCTCAGATCGCGCTCGCCTGGCTGCTTGCGCAAAAGCCATGGATCGTTCCCATCCCTGGCACGACCAAGTTGTCTCGGCTGGACGAAAACATCGGCTCGGTCGCAATCGAACTCACGGCCGACGACCTGCGCGATATCAACAGCGCCGCCTCGAAAATCACGGTGCAGGGTGACCGGTATCCGGAAAACCTGCAGCGCATGACTGGTTTGTGATCGGCGTTGAAAACCGGAACATCAACTGTCGTTAAGGGGGAACGCTTCTTGGCGAAGTGCATTTTCTTGCGCTGCAAAAGCGCAAAGTTTTTAACTCTGACGAGTTTTGTTCTCGTACTAACCCAATTTTTGTCTTGACTAAATCTGAGACTGCGGTAAATTGGCGTCTCGAATCAGTGATAAATCGCTGCGGTATCGGGCCGCAGCTTCACTGAGGGACCTTTCCGTTGGTGTTTAGATTCAAAATCCAGACGACTTCCAGGAGGAACCATGAAGAAGATGTTCATCGTGATATGCGCAGTCGTGCTGATCGGCGCGTTTGCCAGCGCCCAAATTAGCAGGACCTCAAGTGGGAGCACGAAAGCTCCGTCTCCGGCTGTTGCACCATCATGGTGCTCTCCATGCCTGTGGTATGCGGGCGATTATGACACGACTAACCCCAATCAGGACGGCTTGTGGAACGCTGACACTTCCGCGTACTACGGGATTGTCGGCCAGGTCTATGTCCCGATTTTGCCCCAAGCCTTTACCGTGCCCATCAAGCACGGAGTTCAGACAAAACTGCATAACAACCTGTATTCGATCTCAATCAACGAGGATGTAACAAATTTTGGTCTCGGCGCGTCCGATTTCGCCGGAGCGGTTTACGACATCCGGAAAAACCTGGGCGGAAATCCAGGCTACGCGGGAGTTTCGGTGGCAAGCGGTACTTGCCTGCCGACCACTCCAGTAGATACTGGCGTTTCGATCTTCAGTGGGGCTTATGAGCAATACCTGATCACTTGCACCTTCCCAACACCGATTTCCGTCTCAGCCGGGACGGAGTTGTGGGTCAGTGTTCTTCCGGCGTTTGACGGAGGCGACTACGGATTCCTCGGGGATTCGATCGACATGCCCCCGCTCAACGGCTTTAACTCGGGTAACGACGGGTATTGGCCCAACGTTATCGAATCGTCGTACTTCAACTCCGCTAGTTTCGGCGCTAGCTATGTCCCTGCAACGACCCAGGGTCCTGGATTTGACGCCTTCTCGATAGGAGTTACTGGCGTTTACAAATAGCCGCACGCACACTCGTCGCCGGATATGGGACGCGGGAACGTGTTTTCCGCGTCCTCTTTCGGCGGGGATTTCTTCTGGTTTTTCGCACAAGCCACATCGCAAACTGCTGCACGACCCGCTCAAGGTCGACCGAGAGAGATACTTCGACATTTGGGGGTTGGTGGGTAGGCCGGAAAAACAACAGCATCACCCTCTCGCGCTCTGCGAGGGAAAATCAGCAAGGTCAAGTCAGGGAATGATGGAAGCGATCAGAAGAACGGGATACTGCTATTCACTACTATTCCTGCTCGTAGTTTTTTCTCTGTCGCTGGCTGCGCAGGACTCCGATCGCGAAAAAGAAAAAGAAGAGAGTGCCAAGAAGGCCTCGACCAAGGGTATGGTCAACATCTCGGGTTCCGTCCGCTGCGGCAAGCCCGACCCTTCCTACTCGATCGATGTTCCGGATCGTCCGGGACATTCACTTATCATCTCGCGGCGACATTGCACATGGAGTGAGCCGCTGGTGATTCTCGGCGCGAAAACAAAGGACGGGGTCGCGGACGGTTTCACGGAGCGCATGGAAGGCTCGCTCCACACTCACGGTTTTGAAGTCGACACGCTCGACAACGGCGAGAAACTAACCATGCAGACTTCAGGCCAGATCAACGCTGAAAAAGGTCCGGTCGATGCCCGCGGGCGCTGGTCTTTCATGCGCGGCACGGGAAAATTCAAAGGGATCAAGGGCGGCGGCACGTACGACGGCAAACTTGACGCCGACGACGTTTTGACGCTCCGGCTCGAGGGCGTGTATGACCCGGCTGCGATGGCTGCGGCAAAATAGCACACATGGAATGCAAGGAGGATCAAGTGACGATTAAGAGAGGCGTTGTAACGACGGTCCTGACGTTGTTTTGTCTGGCTCTGCCCGCATTCACTCAAAACACAACCAACGTGGTGACGAAAGGGCCAATTGTCACCAGGGATGCCAAACACGTCACGGGGCCGCTGCTTCGCGAGATCGCTCCGCTGCTTCCCGAGTTCAACGTGCCGCCCTTCCACGAAATCGAGAATGGCGAGAACCCCAATTGGCAAGAGTGGAGCAAGCGTCCGTTTCAACCGGACCCGGCGCTGCAGACACGCGAGAATTCGCCATCGGGCGAGACGCCCAGCGCCGGCTTGGAGTTCGACGCTTTGGGGTACACCGATTCGTTCTTCTGCAATTGCATGCCCGCAGACAACGACGGCGCGCCCGGCATCGACCAGTACACCGAGTTCGTCAACACGTTTTATGGCGTATACAACAAGAGCGGCAGCCTTCTGTTAGGCCCATTGGCCGGGAATACCTTCTGGTCCGCTCTGGGTGGAGGATGTGCCGCCGATAACTGGGGCGACCCGATGGTCCGGTTTGACGCGGCCGCGCAGCGCTGGGTAGTTGCCCAGTTCGACCTCGGCGGTGGTGGCAGTGGTCCCTACGCCGAGTGCGTGGCTGTCTCTACCAGCGACGACGCCACAGGCTCCTGGAACCAGTACCGCTTTTCGTTCGGCCAATTTCCCGACTATCCGAAGTTGGGTGTGTGGTCCGACGCGTACTATTTCTCCTATAACCTCAACGGCGGATCGGCAGAAGTCTGCGCCAACGACCGGAACGCGATGCTGGCTGGCAGCAGCGCCACTCAGGTCTGCTTCACCCCGGCGGGCCAGTTTGGAATGCTACCCGCCGATCTGGACGGCTCGAATCAGCCGGCTCCTGGCACTCCGAACTTCTTCATGGAACTTGATCCGGATGGTTCCGCGAATCTCTCCATGTGGAATTTCCACGTTGATTTCGTGACTCCGAGCAATTCCACCTTCACGGGTCCAACCCTGATTCCGATCGCCAGCTACACCCCATCATGTCCGGGTTACACCCGCGGGGCCTGCGCGCCGCAGCCGGATCCCGGGAGCGACGGGCTGGAGACTCTCAGCGACCGCCTCATGTACCGGCTTGCCTACCGCAACTATGGCGATCACACCGTTCTTACCACCAGCCACTCGGTGCAGGTGAACGGAACCGGAGCTGGAGTGCGCTGGTATGAAATCCACAACCCGGAGACGGGACCAACGCTTTATCAGCAGGGAACGTTCTCTCCGGACTCGCAGTATCGGTTCATGGGCGCTGTTGCCATGGATCGGAACGAGGACATGGCGGTGGGATTCACACGTACGGGCGCTGGCGCTGGCCAGTACCCCTCGCTCGTGTACGCAGGCCGCGTCCCCAGCGACACTCTTGGAACCCTGGAGTCGGAAGTCACGCTGCTGGCCGGAACCGGATCCCAATCTAGCGGCGGATATGACCGCTGGGGCGATTACAGCTCGATGACCGTTGATCCGACCGACGACTGCACTTTCTGGTTCACCGAGTCGTATATAAAGACGACCGGCGCGAATAGCGGGTTCAACTGGAGCACGGCAATCGGCAATTTTAGTTTTGCCGGTTGCGGAACTCCAGACTTCGCGTTAAGCGCGAATCCGAATTCGCTGACCGTGAAGCAGGGCAGCCAGGGCACAAGCACAGTTACGGTCACCGATCTCGCTGGCTTTAGTGGCAGCGTGACCTTGAGCAATTCGACGCTGCCGTCGGGCGTGACGGCTGCTTTCAACCCCAATCCTACGACCAACACCAGCACTCTGACGTTCACAGCCGCAGCGAACGCGACCACCGGAACCACGACCGTGACCATCACGGGTGTGTCTGGCTCCTTGACGCACACGACTACCTTGTCGCTGTCGATCATAAAGCCGGACTTCAGCTTGTCCGCGAATCCGAACTCGGTCGGCGTCATACAGGGCCACACCGGCACCAGCACCATCACGATCAGTCCGATCAACGGCTTCAACGGTGCCGTCACCTTGAGTACGGGGACGCTCCCGTCGGGCGTGACTGCGGGCTTCAACCCGGATCCGGCAACCTCGACCAGCACCTTGACGTTCACGGCCGCCGCAAACGCGACTACCGGAACGACCACCGTGACGGTCACTGGCGTGTCGGGCAGCCTGACGCACTCCACCAATATCACGCTGACCGTGACGGCTCCCGTCGGGACGATTAGCGTAAAACCGGCCACGGAGAAGTTTGCCAAGACTCTCGTCGGTCAGATCAGCGCGGCGAAGACTGTAACGGCGACGAATACCGGCTCCGCCAGCGTCAACTTCAACAGCGTGACGGTGGGCACGGCCAACTTCAAGATCACGAGTTCGGCCTGCACAGGCTCTCTGGCACCCAACAAGAACTGCAAGGTGCAGGTGGAATTCACGCCGACCCAAGGTGGTACGGTCACTGACACGCTGACGTTTACGGATAGCGCTTCCAACAATCCGCAAACCGTCGCCCTGTCGGGGACCGGCGAGGCGCTGTTGTTGAATCCAACATTCCTCAACTTCAACACTCAGGCCGTGGGTACCACCAGTGCCCCGCTGGGCGTTACGATCACGAACGAAAGCAGTTCGACGGTCAGCCTGACAGGAATCTCCTTGACGGGATCGGCAAAGGGTAGTTTCCTCATCAACAACAGCGGCACCACTTGTGGGGCGTCGCTGGGCAACGGAGCCAGTTGCGTGGTGAGCGTGCAGTTCAAGCCCGTAGCGAAGGGCGTGGTCGCTGCTACCCTGCAAATAAAGAGCACCGGCGGCGGGAGCCCGCAGACCGTTTCTCTCGAAGGTACCGGACAGTAGTCGAAACTCAACTCAAAACATGGGGCGGGACTTTAGTCCCGCCCCATCGTATTTCCAATCCATTGATTGTGCCCAGCTCGCTCGGTTGATGTTTCAAAACCGAAGCGTCGGGAAATCCTCAGACCGTTCAGCAGGCATAAGCGAAGCGGGAGCCCGCTGCCGAAATCCCGGGCGCAGTCGAGGGAACTCGCAGGTTAGTATGTAGCAGCCGGACCTGTAAGCCGAATTCTGTCTGCCGTTGCCGGCAGGACGATCATTCCTCTGGGCCACGCATTACTGCGGGGCTCAAGCGACCTACCCGGAGGTTTGGCGCACCGAGCCAGCACGCGTCCCGCCGTCGCTGCAAAATCTTCGTGCAGCGCTCGCCGCAGATCAATCTGCGGCCAGTCGTCTGCAACTCCCTCATCGCGCACGAAGACCTTGCAGCGGCGGCGGTTCTTCCTCCCTATTTGGTCTTGCTCCGTGTGGGGTTTGCCCTGCCCGCTGCATTACTGCCGCGGCGGTGCGCTCTTACCGCACCTTTTCACCCTTACCTGAGCCTTGCGGCCCCGGCGGTATGTTCTCTGTGGCACTTTCCGTCCAACCGGCTTAAACCGGCCGTCCCGGACGTTATCCGGCACACTGCTCTGCGGAGTTCGGACTTTCCTCTGCCTTGCGACAGCGATCGTCCGGTCCGGCTGCCTACAAACTGATTATAGTGCACGTGGAGAGCGCGGGCCCGAAAGGCGTTTCGTTACACTTGCGGTTTAGGCGCGAGGACAAACACGTATATCAGCATGGCCACACCGATCAGCAACGGAATCAGTCCCGCGAGATAGACCGGCTCCTCGTGTTCAAGCCCATGCAGAAGCGCCATGACACCAGCGCCGACGGCGGCCGTGATCAATCCGCCCAGCTTCATGCCTTCGAGGCGGTTTCTTGCGGTGGTCTTCTCCTGCTCGCGCATCAATTCCAGCGCACCCTTGGCGCCTTCGCCTGAGCTCTCCGCAATTTTCTTCAGCGTCTCACTTCTGTAATATGTTTCTCTCTCTTTGCGGCGTGCGTCGGACCATGACGCCACAGCCAGGAATGAGAACAGCGCAATACTTCCTACAACAGGTATAGCGATCGCGACCACCCCGACGTCCATGTTGTCTGCATAGAATGCCATTGTCAGCCTCCTTTGAGGTTTCCCTCTTTTCGTCCGGTAAGACCGCTCTTCGTCCTCTCCGGTTGCACATTTTTTTGCTGCACCTCTGGGCAATAAATGGACGAAAATAATGCAACCGGCGCCAGCGACGTCGTGTCGTACCTTAATGAGGCAGGGTGCAGCGTGAGCGACGATCAAGCCGCAGTCGAGCGAGTGCTGGCCGGAGACATTTCCGCATTCGAGGAAATCGTTCGCCGCTGGCAGGCTCCACTCATCAATCTGGCCTACCGCTTCTGTCACGACCGAGGCCGAGCCGAGGAGATGGCGCAGGAAGCCTTTCTCCGCGCCTACCGCGGGCTAGTGCAGTGGCGTAAGGACGCCGCCTTTTCCACTTGGCTGTTTGCACTGGCCACCAATTTCTATCGTTCGGAGCTGCGACGCACTCCCGCCTACACTGTTTCGATTGACGATGTGCGTGAGCCGGCGGACTCGCGCGCCTCCGATGGCGGCCTCGAAGATCGCGACCGGGACATGGCTGTCCGCCGTGCAGTTTCTGCACTGCCGGCTAAGTATCGCGAAGCGCTGATCCTCTTCTACTTTCACGAGATGGACGTTCCCGCCACAGCTCAAAGCCTGGGCCTGCCCGAAGGCACGGTGAAAGCACGGCTGTTTCGAGGGCGGGAGATTCTGCGCGGCAAACTGCCGCGCGTGCTGGCTCTGCGGCAATTGAAGGAGGCGTGATGCTCGAAGGAGACAAAATGGACGACGCCGAAATGGACCTCATTCTTTCCAGGCAGGACGAAATCCAGCCTTCGTCGGGTTTCGCCGCCTCCGTCATGGAGGCCGTGCGCCGCGAAGCCGCCATTCCGCCTCCCATTCCGTTTCCGTGGAAACGGGCTTTGCCCCTCGGCGCCTTGGCCGCGGTCGCTCTGATTCTAACCGTGGTCGCGGCTGTATTCGCGGCTACGCATCCTGGCAGTGGATCAGTGGCTCCAAGCCTCTCTTTTAGCCCTTTACAGGGGCTTTCAGAAAACGGGCTTGCCTCCGCGCTGACTTGGACGGGTGTTGCCCTGCTCGCAGCTTTCATTTCCGTCAAACTCTCGATGCGCCTGGTGGGGAGCAGAACGTAAGTCGACCGAACTCGTCCTTCATTCCCGTCAGATACCCTCCCCGGTCACGACGGGCGTGAGGTCTATCTGCCCTTCTTTCAGCCTGCACAATCTCGTAAGTTGTTGATTTATAAATACTTTAAAATCAATACTCTTTTTTCTCAAAGACCTGGCGCGAATTGCAGCCTAAGTCTTTGACTTATAAAGAACCCAGATCAAGGGGGTCTCGTGCCTCCAGCCTGGAAATCTAACGATCTCCTTTTAGCAAACTCGCCTCGACCTCCTGCTAAACTCCCAATAGCGCGGCGCCAGTTCGACCGCAACAGTCGGCAGCAAAACCGCAATGCATATCGCCGAAGCCATCAAGATTGCCTTTCAATCGCTGTGGGCGAACAAACTGCGCTCGGCGCTTACGTTGCTGGGAGTTGTTATCGGAGTTGCCGCCGTCATTGCCGTGGTTACTTTCGTCAACGGCATCAACGGCTATGTCGCGGAGAAGATCCTCAACCTGGGCGCGGACGCGTTCATCATGTGCAAGGTTTCGCCGGCGACCACCAACATCGACCACTACCTGGAAGCCATGAAGCGCAAAGACCTGACCATGGACGATTACCGCGCGGTGCGGGAGGAGTGCAAGCTTTGCTCATACGTGGGAGCTTACGCTTTCAAACTCACTGGCCATGTGAAATACGGCGAGCATTCGCTCAGCGACTCTATGGTATGGGGGATGACCCCAGCGGTTGCGGTGACGCGGGACATCGATATCGATGCGGGCCGCATGTTCGGAGAATCGGATCTTGAACATGACGCGCCCGTGGCCGTTGTCGGCACCGACGTTGTGGACAACCTGATGCCGGGCGTCGATCCAATCGGGAAGGAAATCCGGATCGACGGCTGGATTTACCGCATCGTCGGCGTCGGGAAAAAGAAGGGTTCGACGCTAGGGCAAAGCCTGGACAACTATGTGTTCTTGCCCATGACCTCGTGGATGAAACAATATGGAACTCGCGACATGAATATGCGAATCTCGGCCAAGACCGCGGGCGAGGGGCCCGCGATGGACGCGACCATGGACGAAGCGCGGGTGATTCTGCGGGCGCGGCGCCACGATCCTCCGGGCAAAGCCGACTCGTTTGACATGGAAAATAACAGCAACCTTATGAGCATCTTCGCCGGCCTGACGGGGACATTTTTTGCGGCCATGATCGGTATCGCGGCGATCTCCATGGTCGTGGGCGGGATCGTGATCATGAACATCATGCTGGTCTCGGTCACCGAGCGTACCCGTGAAGTTGGCATTCGTAAGGCGATGGGCGCGCGGCGCTCCGATGTGCTGCTGCAGTTCTTGATTGAGGCGGTAACTCTGTCGCTGCTGGGCGGTGTGATTGGCGTGCTGCTTGGCATCGGGGTGGCAAAGGGAGTCACACTTGCGGTCGGAATGCCCTCGGTGATTAAGCTCTGGGCAGTTGCGGCTGGATTGTTCGTCGCTGCCAGCGTGGGGATTTTCTTCGGCGTATATCCAGCGCGTAAGGCCGCGACACTTGACCCGATCGCGGCCCTGCGTTTTGAGATGTAGAAAAGGTTTCATCAGCAGAAGAGTTCGTTTTTCTCGGCGTTTCGGCGGTGAAAGGTTTTTGATTTAGATGCTAGCCACAAGCGAATTCGGTGAAATCATCACGATGGCGCTCGACACCATCCGCAGCAATAAGATGCGGTCCGCCCTGACCGTTTTGGGGATCGTCATTGGAGTCGCGGTCGTCATCGGAATCTCGTCGATCGTGCGCGGCCTCAACGACAACGTAAGCGGCATGATCAGCAGCATGGGATCGAACATCATTTTTGCCTTTCACATGCCGATCACTTTCGGGCGCCCTACCGAAGAGTTGCGCACGCGCAAGGAATTGACTTTTGAAGATGCGGAGGCCATGAAGGACCTGCCGCACATAAAGGCCGTCACCGCCGGAGTTCGCTACGTCGAACCGCAGTTTGGCAGTGGGACCTATGTGGTCAAGTATGGCGACCACAAGGCAAAGCAAACGATCCTCGAAGGAGATACCGCCTCGGCAAAGGATGTTTTCGATCTGGATATGAAGTCCGGCCGATGGTTCAGCGAAATCGACGACGAGCGCCGTGCGCCGGTGATTGTCCTCGGTGCGGACACCTCGGAGGAGCTATTCGGCGCATCCGATCCGGTCGGGAAAGAAATCAACATCGAGGGTCAACTGTTCGAGGTAATCGGCGAGGTCAAGAAAGTGAAGAGCGCGTTTGGCGGCGGCAAGAATCCCGACGATAACAAGGTCTTCTTCCCGCTGGCCACCATGCGTAAGCTTCACCCCGAACTCAAGCAGCACTTCATCAGCGTGAAGGCCACCTCGCATGCCGACATGCCCAAGGCCGTAGACGAGATGCGCGAACTCCTGCGCCGCCGCCGGCGCGTGCCCACGGACAAACCCGACAATTTCGCCGTCTTCACGCAGGATTCGCTGTCCGACGTGTGGAACCAGATTACGGGCGCGGTTTTCATCTTCATGTTTGCCGTTTCGAGCGTGGCGTTGATCGTGGGCGGCGTGGGCGTGATGAACATCATGCTCGTTTCTGTCACCGAGCGCACGCGGGAAATCGGAGTGCGAAAGGCAATCGGTGCTCGCAAGCGCGACGTGCTGCTGCAGTTCACACTGGAGGCGATTACCCTGACGGCGATCGGAGGAATTTTGGGTGTGGTCCTTGGTGCCATCATCACGTATGCGATCCGCGCGGTTTGGGATTCCCTGCCAGCCAGCATGTCGGTCTTCTGGGCCGCCTTCGGCTTTCTTTCCGCGGCAGCAGAAGGACTCCTGTTTGGAATTTATCCCGCTTGGAAGGCCGCAAATCTGGACCCAATCGAGTCCTTGCGCTACGAGTAGCCGAAAACGCTGATGCACTTCTCGCTCCGAATACTGGTGGAAGCGCTGACCGCTGCCGGTACTCTTGGCTGCCTGTTCTTCTACGGGCTTGCCTTATTGGGAATCACCAGTTTCCTCAGCGCCCGCCGCAAGCAAAATGCGTACGCGGCTGAAGTACTCCCACCCGTTTCCATTCTCAAGCCCTTGAAGGGAATCGATCCCGAAATCTGGGAAAGTTTCTGCAGTCATGTCGAGCAGCAGTATCCCGAATTCGAAATAATCTTCGGAGTCAGTGACCCAGCCGATCCCGCCTGCGAAATCGTAAGAAAGCTACAGACAAAATATCCCACCTGCCCGATCAAACTGGTCGTCTGCGATCGTATTCTCGGAACAAACGTCAAAGTCAGCACTCTCGCACAGATGGTGCCCGAAGCGCGGTATGAGATCTTGCTCGTGAATGACAGTGACGTTCGCGTCGGGCGGCACTATCTGCGCCAGGTCGCCCCCCCGCTGAACGATTCGGAGATCGGCCTGGTCACGTGTCTCTATCGAGGAATGGCGGCGAAGACTCTTGGGTCCCGTCTTGAAGCTCTTGGAATCAGCACCGACTTCGTACCCGGCGTGGTGAGCGCAAGATTTCTCGAGAACGGCCTCCGCTTCGGACTCGGCTCGACACTCGTATTTCGCCGCAAGGATCTGGCTTCGATAGGCGGCTTTGAATCGATACTCGACTATCTCGCCGACGACTACGAACTGGGGCGCCGCATCGCCGCCCTCGGCAAGCGCGTCGAACTCAGTGCAGCAACCGTAGCCACTTTTCTGCCTCCCTACACTCTCGGAGAGTTCTGGCAGCATCAACTGCGCTGGTCGCGCACCATCCGCGATGCTCGCCGCTGGGGCTACGCAGGCCTGCTGTTCACCTTCGGCTTACCGTGGGCGCTGGCAGTGCTGATCGCCGCAAGTGGAGCAGCCTGGGCATGGGCCCTGTTCGGTTTGACGGTCGGCGGGCGTCTCATAGTGGGACTCAGTACTTCGCTGTCTGTACTTAAGGATGGGGGCACGCTGCAGAATATCTTCCTGCTTCCCGTCCGCGATATGATCGCTCCCATCGTCTGGGCCGCAGGCTTAGTTGGCAACCACATCCACTGGCGCGGGGACGATTTTGTTCTAAAGGAAGGCCTTTTGTCTAAGGTACCGAAGAAGATTTCAAGCTAACGGCGCGCACAGATTTCCTCCGTGCTCCTCTTTGCACTCTGTGGTTATTGCTCCTAGCCTTTCACCGCGTCGCAAACACCGTCGTCGCATGGTTGGAGTAGATTGTCTTCCCCCCGCGCCTCGCGATCACAGAACTCGTCAATCCTTTCAATGCCGGAGGGTCCTCTTGATCGGTCCACAAAAAGACGCTCTGCGGCCCTTTCCACATCGCAACAAACGAGTCTTCAGTCTCAAAAACGGGGGGTGCATCCGGAAACTGCGTGCCGTACCACATGTTGCCGCCCGGTATATGCAAGCTAAGCAGGTGGAAGCCGCCATAAAAATTCAGCGTGGAAGCATTCTCGTAAAGACCCGTCACAACAACCACGTCGCCAGGCCGGTATTGCTGCCGAATCGCCAGCGCGAGATCCCTCGACGACAGAATGGGCGAGAAAATTCCGAAAGCCGTATGCACGCATCCGAGGACTACCACCATCATCGCCGTCAGCGCGCCATTTGCTGCGCCAACGCATCCCTTGCGGCGGAGCAGCCAGTTTCCCAAGCCAAACACGACGAACGCAGCCGAAAAGCCGAACAGCGGGAACTGAAAGGCTCCCATCGCCTGCGGCGTCAAATCGAGGAAGTGCCCAAACGAGAGCGCATAGTCCTGGGGATTTTTCCGGAGCAGGTCCGAAAGGTCGGTGCCAGGAGCCGGCGCCTTCGAGAACCAGAGTAACGCAAATCCAACTGCCGCAATCAGCACGCTCAGCGCGAGCAGCACGGCCGACGAAATCCTCCCCGCGCGTCGTTCGCGACTGCCCACGGCTGATTCCCGCTCCCGCGCGAGCCATCCACCCACCAGCAAAGCCATCCCTGGGATCGCAGGAATTGTGTAGTACTCCTGCCGTGTCGAAAAACTGAAAAAGCCCACGATTACGACGTTCCACAGGAAGAACAGCAGGTTAGCCTTCTGTCGCCGCGTCATCTGTCCGCGAAATTCGGCCCAGTGCCGGGGAATCTCCTGCAACGACTGCGGCAGAAAAACCGTCCAGGGAATGAGCCACAAAACCAGCAGCGCCCAAAACAGCAACAGAGGAACCGTGTCGTAATCCTTGGGTACGCGCGTACCCAGAAAGCGCCTGACATGTTCGTTGATGAAATAAAACCACAGAAATCCGCGCACGTTCCCCTGCGGAGGATTGCGTAGCGCCGCCAGCACGTGCCACGGGGCGCCAATCGCAAGGAATACCAACGTGCTCGAAATAAGCCGCAGTTTGAGCAGGTGCCGCAGACTCCCCGTCAACAGCAGATAGAGCCCGATCGCTCCCGCCGGAAACACTAAGCCGATCAGCCCTTTGGTCAGCACATTGAGTGCGCAGACCGCGGCCAGTCCCCAGCAAACGGCACGCGACGGTTTCGGCTGCTCGAGCGAGGCAAGAAAGAACCAGAACGTCAGCGTCAGCCAGAGCCCGACCAACGCGTCGGGGATCAAAAAACGCGTAAATAAAAACGGCCCCAGGGCGGTTGCCAGCACCAATCCTGAATAAAATCCGCCCGCTCCGCCAAATGCCCATCGACCCATGCCATAGGTCGCAAGAATCGTCGCCAGCACGCCCAGCATCAGCGGAAGCCGCGTGCTCCACTCACTGATGCCAAAAAGTTGGTAGCTTGCAGCAACACTCCAATACATCAGCGGAGCTTTTTCCAGGTACCGTTCGCCGTTCACATACAGCGTCACCCAGTCGTGCCGCTGCAATATCTCGCGGGCCGCTTCAGCGTGCACGGTATCCGCATCGTCAAGCAGCGCCGGCCGCGACAGACCAACCATGTAGATCGTAAGCCACAGTCCGACGAGTATTGCCACGGCGATCTGCCAGTTCGCAATGAACTGGCTGGGATGCTGGATATTCCTATGGGCGGGCAGTTCTGGACTCGGCGTGGCGAGGTGAGTCATCACGAAGCTATTTATTATACGGGGATACGGAATCGGCCAGCGGACGGGGAGGGTTCCTAGTCTGCCGCCGCTCCGCGGGACGCTTCGCGCTGGCCGGCCACTTCGCGGTAAATCTCCAGTATTCTAGAAACCGAACTTGCCCACGAAAATCGCTGTGCCTGTTCGCATCCGCGCTGTTTCATCCGGGTTCGCACCTCACCGTCGAGCAAGGCCTGTTGCAGGGCGCGCCGGATTTCGAACACGTTTTCTGGATTTACCATCAGCGCTGCGTTGCCCACTACTTCCGGCAGGCTCGACGTGTTTGACGTGACCACCGGCGTTCCATGCGCCATCGCTTCGAGCGGTGGGAGCCCGAAGCCCTCATAGAGCGAGGGAAACACAAACACCTTTGCGACATCGTAAAAAATGCGCAGCACTTCGATCGGGACGAACCCAAGAAAGCGCACATCTTGCTGCACGCCACTGCGCACGACTGTGCGCCGCAAACGCGGATGACTCGAAAGGTCGTCGCCAATGATGATCAGTGTAAGATCTTCGAGCCGCCCTTCTTTGGCCAGTTCGTTTTTCAGTAACGAAAACGCCTCAATGATGCGTACTACGTTTTTGTGCGGCCGGATTGCTCCCGCATACAGAATGAACGGATGATTCACCTGGTAGCGCTGCGCGATCAGTTCGCGGTCGCTGTCGGTGGCATGCCCGTGGAGAAAGCGTTCGTCAATCGCGTTGTAGACCACTTCAATACGGCCGCCGGGGATCGCGAAGAGTTTCTGGATCTCGCCCTTCGTAAATTGCGAAACGGCAATAACTCTCGCTGCCCCGCGCAGCACGCGCCGCGTCAGGTAAAAGTGCAGACGCCGGCGCAAACCCGATTCTCCGTGCGCGCCGTACATGTGTTCCAGCAGATCGTGCACGGTCACAACATAAGGACAGTCGAGTCCGCGCGGCATCCAGAACAAGTGCGGAATATGCGCCACGTCGCAATCGAGTCGCCGCACAATCGCCCTGAACTCGATGCCCCCTTTCATGGTGTTGTCGGCAGCCTCGAGCGGCACCGCCTGGAAGTTCTCCGGCAGCGGTCCGTACTCGGCCACTTTCGCCGGTGACCCGATCAGAAAATACTTGCTGTCCTGGTCAAGCCGCGCCAGCGTCCGCACCACATTGCGGATATAGGTCCCAATACCGAATTCCGTCATGCGACGGATGTCGATGGCAACTTTCACAGGGAGAATTTAATCACAGGGTAAGAAAGGAACACAGGAAATTCGCGGCGACGCTGCGTATCCTTTTCCTTCGGCTGCACTCGAAATCGGGACGAAAAGCTATGCAGCAACCGGACCGATTATGCTCTCGTCTCCACCTGCGCCCGCGCCCGCCGCTCCGAGTACAACGGAAATTCCTCGGCCAGCGTCAGCACCTGCTTACGGATTCGCGCCAGTGTTGCGGCGTCGGTCCGATGATTGAGAGCCTCGGCAATCCAGCGCCCGATCTGCCGCATCTCGGCTTCCTTCATGCCGCGCGTTGTTACCGCCGGTGTGCCCACGCGAATGCCGCTCGGTTTCATCGGAGGGTTCGTATCGAACGGAATCGCGTTCTTGTTGACCGTAATCGCGGCCTCGCCCAGCGCTTTCTCGGCCTCGCTGCCGAGCATCCCCTTTGCGAACACGTCTACCAGCATCAGGTGAGTATCCGTGCCGCCGGAAATAATCCGGAAGCCTTCGGCAGCGAGCGTCTCCGCCAGCACCTTCGCATTCGCGACAATCTGCCGCGCGTAATCTCGGAACTCCGGCTGCATCGCCTCGTGGAAGCACACAGCCTTGGCCGCCATGATGTGGACCAGTGGGCCACCCTGCATGCCGGGGAACACTGTCTTATCAATCGGCGCCGCGAATTCCTGCCGACTTAGAATCATTCCTGACCGCGGTCCGCGCAGCGTCTTGTGCGTGGTCGAAGTCACAATCTGAGCGTGCGGCACTGGCGAAGGATGTGCGCCCCCGGCCACGAGCCCCGCGAAATGTGCCATATCCACAAGATAGATCGCGCCAACTTTGTCCGCAATCTGGCGCATCCGCGCAAAATCAATAATTCGCGGATACGCGCTGCCCCCGCCAATGATCAGCTTCGGCCGTTCCTTTTCCGCGAGCTTTTCCAGTTCGTCGTAGTCAATCGTCTCCGTTTCTTTCGTCACACCATAGGGAACGATCTTGTACGTCTTGCCCGAAAAATTCAGGTGATGGCCATGCGTCAGGTGGCCCCCGTGCGCCAGGTTCAGGCCGAGGATCGTGTCGCCCGGTTGCAGAACAGCCGCATAGGCTGCCTGGTTGGCCTGCGATCCGGAATGCGGCTGCACGTTGGCGTGCTCGGCGCCAAACAATTGCTTGGCACGGTCGCGCGCCAGGTTCTCGACCACATCGGTAAATTCGCATCCGCCGTAATAGCGCTTGCCGGGATAACCTTCGGCGTACTTGTTGGTGAACACCGATCCGGCGGCTTCGAGCACGGCTTCGCTGACGAAGTTTTCGGAGGCAATCAACTCCAGGCCCTCATGCTGGCGGCGGACTTCGTTGTCAATGGCAAGCGCAACCTGCGGATCGACTTCATAGAGCGGACGCGACATGGCAGAGTTTTTCATAGAAATTTACCCGCAATGATTCTAACTCGCGAGCGCTTGCGGCGCATGCTTGAGCTGGCATGCTGCCGATGTCGACGGCCATGATGAGGTTCGGGTTTCCGATCACGGCGAGCGCGAGCGAACCTGGGGCACCATCAGGCAGCCCCTAGCTATGCCTCATGGCAGAGCCTTTTCGGATTCCGCGAGAAACTTGATGGTCGTGGCCGTGAGATGGAGCATGTAACTTGCATAGTGAGATGGCACGTCGACGACCTTGGCCCCCTGTCCATGTCCGGACATCCGATTGCGGATTGTTGGGATGGCGCTCTCAAGCGCGGCCCTGACGCCACCAATATGGGACTGGATCAAGGTTGGAATCAAGCCGTTCTTCAGGCACACATCGATGAGATCTTTGGCGGCATCCGTTGCCTTGAACGGCCATTCCCTCTTTGCGCAAATCGCCTTCATTGTGCTTTCGAAAGCCTTCAGGCACTCGTTGAGACATTCCTTGCTGTCTCCTTTTCGGTAGTGCTCGAATGCTTTGAGAAACTCCTCGTTAGCCCCGGCGTACTCTTTCGCACTCAGCAGCGCCAGCGCCGGTTTAACCGCCTCGGAGTGAAGCAGCTGCGAGTCGATTCGAATTATCTCCCCGGATTCGTACTGATACCCGACGCCGCGCTCCCGAAACCGCGTGTTGATTTCAGCTACCGCATTGTCGACAGCCTCCTGACTCAGCTGCGGTCCGTAGTAGTTCGACATCACGCGGCGGGCGGCCATTCGAAGTGAAACCTCGATAACGTCAAGGACTTGCTCATGGTCGGCGTGGTTCACAACAAAATCAACCACTTTTGCGTCCGCCTTAAAAGGATTGTTTGGAGATAGCTCGAATGCACCATACTCGCGACATAGCAGGTCGTGAATCTCCTCAAACGTCTTCAGGCATCCGTTGTAGTCATACTTTCCAACAAAACCGAAAAGGTCACGCAGAACGTGAACCACCTGGGCACGCAGCGGCGCATGTATCTCGTCGTAGGTGTAAACGTCCGGCGGCGCCTTCCGTCGCTTTGAGTAGATACTGGTTACAGTCATGTGGTCTTGCGGTTATTCTAAACCGCAGGGATGCCGCTGGCTTACTAGATAGCCGTATCGGCTCCCAAGCCGCCGGGTAAGGGGGCTGGCCCTCCCCTTCACAACCATGCCGGCTCCCGAGGGTGCCCCGCTCTTGTCGCGCTTGCGACAGGGCGGGGACTTTGACCTCCTCAACTGTGAAAGAACCCCCGCTACTGAAGCGCAAACTGGGGATAAACTGTCGACTATGGCGGCGCTGCTTCCGAAGACTCCTGAGCCGGGCCTTTGCGCTGCGTGCTGGTACGCCCGCAAAATGGAATCCGATCGCGGATCGGTGTTTGTGATGTGTCAGCTGTCGTTCGAAGATGCTTGCTTCGCGAAGTATCCGCGTCTGCCGGTGGTGTCGTGCAGCGGGTACAGGCCGATGAAGGAAGCCGACTGAACGCAAAGGTCTTTCGGCAAAACCGGCAATGCCATCCATTTCTTGGTGGTGTCCTAACTTGCCCTCCCTCGCCACCGAGTCAAAGAGTCACGGAGGAAGACTTAATCTTCAACACCCCGAAGATGAAGGTTTTTTCAACCAGTGGGTTTTCTCCGTGGCTCCGTGACTCCGTGGTGAAAAATTTCAATTAGGACACCACCCATTTTTTCATCACGTTTTTCCTGTGCGCTCATCACCGACTTAGACCCCAATCGGTGCCAAGATACCTCGACAGTCGGCCATCGAGGACAGTGCCCGTCTCCAGAGACGAACGCATTCCAGCCCGAGTGCCAAAAACGGATTGCCGGAAGAAAGGACCGCGAAAAAGTACCGCTCTTTGACAAAATATGGCCCAGCGCGCACTCTCTCAACCCCACGCCAAATCGCAAAATGTGGCGCTAAGTCTTTTATTTCTGATCATTTGCCGATAACTACAGCATTATCAGCGACTTAACTGATTTTAGGGGGGAGGGGGGGTACCCCCCCAAATCCACGCATCGGACGATGCATTCCGCACTCGACTGAAGAGGTTGCGGGAAAAAGAAACGGCTCTGTTCGAGAGCAAATTCAAGCTGAGCCACTACCCAATTATGTCCTGGTTTCCCGATAAATTTCTTGCGACAAATTTTTGCGATAGGTTTCAGAACTCGACCGTCACAAGGCGCGCTGCCTGCGAGCCCGTGTTTGTGACTGTGTGCGTGAAGCCTCCATCGACCCACTTCACGTCCCCTACTTTCAATGTGAACCGTGTTGGGCCTTTCCCTTCGACGTCGCTGCGCAAATCGAGATCGCTGATCGCCACCAGCAGATGCGGTTGGTCATGATGATGGCTCGGAGTGGTCGCACCGGGATCGAGGTCGGTTTCCGAAACGCGCACCGTATCTTTCACGAAGAGAACCTTGCTGTGACCGCCCGGAAAAGTTTTGTCGCCTCCCTCCATGGGCCAACGGGAACGCACCTGCCGCAGTTTTTCGTCCTGCAAAAGCTCGATGGTCACGTTGCGAAAGGGCTGGTCCGAGAGATTTCGCGCCACGTGCGCGAAGTTTCCTTCGACAAAGCGCGCATCTCCATCGGCGAATTTGACTTCCACCGGTGGTTTGCCTTCCACCTCATTCGAGATATCGGCGCCGCCTAGAGTGACGAAAACGTAGTCGTGGCGATGCCGGTGCAGCAGCGTGGCGGCGTGAGGAGGCACTTCGACTTTGAAGACGCGTACATATTCGTTTTCGAGCGCCAGATGATGCGATGGTTCGGAAGTAGTTTCCACCTCGGTTATTTGCGCGGCAAGAAGCGGAATCAGGAGGAAGAGGAAAAACACGCGTTCCATGGCCCGCGATTGTAGCACCGTCTGAAGACTGCGTGCATACGATGCAACTGGCAAATCAGGCGGTGTAAACGATCTTCCCGCCCACAATGGTCGCCACCACCTTGCCTGTCAGTTGCCACCCATCAAACGGCGTGTTCTTCGACTTGGAAAGCGACTTGGCTGCGTCGAAGGTCCATTTTTTTTTCGGATCGAAAATCGTGACGTCGGCAAACGATCCGCGCACCAGCGAACCACGTCCGCGCAGATCGAAACAGCGAACGGGACCCGACGTAAACAGCTCCACGATCCGTCCCAGAGGCACACGCTTGCCCACATGCAGGCGCGTGATCGCCAGAGCCAATGCAGTTTCCAGGCCCGTAATGCCAAAGGCGGCGCGCTCGAATTCCATCTCTTTTTCATGATGCGCGTGCGGAGCGTGATCAGTGGCAATCGCGTCTACGGTTCCATCGGCCAGCGCGACCAGAATCGCCTCGCGATCAGCGGGCGAACGCAACGGCGGATTCATCTTGTAGTTGCTGTCGTAGTCGCGCATATCCTCGTCGCTCAGCGTGAAATGGTGCGGCGTAACCTCAAACGTGATCCGCGCCTTATTCCGTTTGCCGCGACGCAACGCCTTGAGCGCATCGGCGGTCGAAACGTGGGCAACGTGGAGGCGCGCATTCGGAATCTGCATTGCCAGTTGAACATCCCGCTCCACGATCGAAGCCTCGGCTGCGGCCGTCATGCCGCGCAATCCTAGCCGGAATGACCGCGCTCCCGCGTGCATCGAGCAGTGCTCCGTCATGCGCGTATCTTCGGCGTGCTGCACCACGGGAAAGTTCAGTTCGCCGCCGAGAATCAGAGCCTCGCGCATGACACGGTCGTCAAGGATCGGCTTGCCATCATCAGTAACGGCGACGGCGCCCGCCGTTTGCAACGCACCGAAATCTGTAAGAACCGCTCCCTTGCTCCCTCGCGTTGCCGCCGCAATGGGAAAGACATTGACAATGGCGCCGCGGTCGGCATGGCGCAGCCACGTCACCCACTCGGTCGAATCGACCACCGGAGCTGTATTCGGCATGGTGCAAACCGACGTGAACCCTCCGGCCGCTGCTGCCGCTGTGCCTGTTGCGATGGTCTCCTTGTGCTGCTGCCCGGGTTCGCGCAGGTGCACGTGCAGGTCAATGAACCCCGGGGCGACAATCAGGCCCCGGGCGTCAAACCTGCTATCTGCGCCCTTGATCTTCCGCGGCGCCGCCACTTCGGCCACGCGTCCATCCTTCAAAAGGATGTCCATGGGCGCGTCAATGCGTGCCGCCGGGTCAATCACATGCCCGCCGTGAATGAGCAAGCTCGCTTTTTCGTGACTCTTCAAGATTATTCCTTCAAGTTCTAGAGCTCATGAATCAATGCGCGTGAATCCGTGGAAGCGAAGTTATCCTCACCGCATCTTCCCCATCGCTCGCGCCAGAATCGCCATCCGCGTGGGCACGCCGTTTTGCACCTCTGCGAGAATGCGCGACTGCGCGCCATCGGCAACTTCGCTCGTCAATTCGAGGCCGCGAATAATTGGTCCTGGGTGCATCACAATCGAGTCTTTCTTCGCCGTCTTCAACCGTGCCGGCGTCATCTGGTAGCGCGCAATGTATTCCGGCAGATCGATCTTCATTCCGGCGAGCCGCTCCTTCTGCACGCGCAGCAGCATTACGACATCTGTTCCGCGCAGTGCATCTTCGATATGCCGCGTCACGCGCACTCCCGGAGCGATGGTCGCGGCAATGTCGGGCACAAGTTCGGGCGGGCCGCACAAGATGACCTTCACACCAAACTTCGACAGCAAATGACAGGCTGAGCGGGCCACCCGGCTATGAAAAATATCGCCAACGATGCACACCTGCAGCCCTTTGAAGCTCTTCTTGTTTCGCAGGATCGTGTATGCATCCAGCAGCGCCTGCGACGGATGCTCGTGCAACCCATCACCGGCGTTGATGACGGGCACGTCCAGGTGCTGCGCCATCACCTGCGGCGCGCCCGCGTTTGGATGCCGGATCACGATGGCATCGGCGCCCACCGCTCGTAGTGTGTAGCCTGTATCGAGCAGCGACTCGCCTTTCTCAATACTCGAACCGCTGGCCTGAATTAATACCGTATGCGCGCCCAGCGCCTTGGCTGCGATTTCAAAAGAGCTGCGCGTCCGCGTCGAAGCCTCGTAGAAAAGAAGCACGATGCGCCGCCCCTTGAGCAAAGGCCGGGGCCGGTCCGGATTCATTCGCCGGGCAAGCTTCAGGATTTTCACGATCTCGGCTGCTTCCAGATGCTCAATGCCGAGAAGAGAACCGCGGGCTGCATTCATAGTTCGCTATTGTTTTTCCATCAGAAGAACCTTTTCTGCATCGTCCACTTCGCGAAGCTTCACTTCAATAATCTGATCCTCTGTTGTCTGTACTGTGCGGCCGATAAACGATGCCTCAATCGGCAACTCCCGATGCCCGCGGTCAATCAGAACGCACAACTGCAAACGCTTCGGGCGGCCCTCGTGAAACAAGGCGTCCATGGCGGCCCGGGTCGTCCGGCCCGTATATAGCACGTCGTCCACCAGCACAACCGACTTCCCCGTAACCGGAATTCCGATCGCGCTCTTTTGCACCACCGGCGTCACATCGAGAGTCGAAAGGTCGTCACGGTAAAGTGTGATGTCAAGCGTCCCCACCGCCTCCGGTCTCTTTTCGATGCGCTGAATGATTTTCGCCAGCCTCTCCGCCAGCGGAACGCCACGCCGCCTGATTCCCACCAGGGCAAGATCCTCGCTGCCGTTGTTCTTCTCGAGAATTTCGTGCGCCAGCCGGATCAGAGTGCGCTCCACCTCGGAGGCTGACATCAGCTGGGCTTTCTGAGTGATTTCTGCCGGACGGGCTCGTACGTGCGAACTCATAAACGCTGCATCATACGCGTGCGGAAGGATGAGAGCAAGGCCGCCGGAAGCTAGCCCCGCGGCGGATGGCGCAGGACCAGCGCCGCCAGCGCGCCCCCCAGCGCTGCCAGTGCCACCGTAAAAATCATCCCGAAAAAGAAGGTCAGCATTAGCCCCTGTGGCGTAAACAGGTTGCGCACGGCGGCTTGAATTTCCGGATCGGCGGGATTGTAACCAACCGCTTGCGCGATCTTCAGCATGGTCTCGATGTACTCGCGCTGGGCATGAAACATCAAAAGCCGGACGGCGATCAGCAGCGTGTTGATGCCGAACGACACTACGCCCGCCGCTCCGCCCAGCCGTGAACCGATTCCGGGCGCCGGCGCAATCCCCTTCTCCCGCCGGTAAAAATACACTGCCAGCGAGCCGGTCAATACGATACCGAGCAGCGGAATCATGCCCACAAAGAAGCCAAGCACGCCCGCCTTGACCGCCGCCCGGGTTGCTGCTCCCCGATCGAACAGGCTCTGCTGCAATGCGAGCGGATGATCTAGGCTTGTATTTTGCGGAATCCGCGCAAACGACTCGCCGGCTGGCCCCTCGCCGGCCGCCTCGCTGATCGGAACGGCCACCTGCACATGAATTTGCGGCGCCCGGCATTGTGGGCAAAACGGCCGCCCGTCCTCGACGGCGGCGCCACACTTTTCGCAGGAATGATCCACTGATGTGAAGCTAGCGCAGAACAAACCGGAGGGCAACCCCGGTCCCGCCAGCGGCAGACTCAACGGTCTGAGTCAGGGGCGATGTTAAATCGTGCTGTCCTTCCCCGTGTGCATGCGTATATAGACCAGGGCAAACCGGGTCCCCTTGCTGTTCGGCTTGACTGCAACGATATGCTGGTTTCCCTCGGTGCCCACCTTTAGTTCCAAACCGTCTCCGCTGTCGCTCTTGTCGCATGCCACCGGATTGTCCAGGTCGTTCTTGCTGTTCGATTCGACATGCCCGCCACTCTCGTAGGTTCCTCGGCACTGGATTGGCTTGCCAAACTTCCGCAGTTCTTTGTCGTAATAGGCTGTGATTTTGTCGGGGGTCGCGTCGGAGAGAAACTCGGCTGCCACTACCTTCAACTGGAAGCCAGGCAGCGCCAGATTCACATTGGCGCTTTTCTCATCGTCGCTTTTGTCTTTCGGCGCCGGTGTCGCCCCCGGGTAGACACTCAACCCAGAGTCGCGGATATCCGCCTGCTCGCTGACGTGCAGATCGCCCAGCGGAGACGTTATATCCACGTGTTTCGCGCCTTCTTTGTTGCTGTCCTTGTCCACGTTAACGCTGCACGCGGGCAGAACACAGAGAGCCACAATCACTCCTCCCAGCGCTAGTTGCGTGATGACGCGGCGGCGGGCGGTGTTATTGGAGAACGTCTTCTGTTTGAACATGATGCTGTTGAACATGACCAGAACCTCCTGAAGCCGGCCGTGCCGGTCGTTCCAAACCCTCGCCCCGAGCCGCAACGCCCGGAATCGTAACGGGTAAATGACCCCGAATCGGAATTTCAGCAAACAACACTTTCGCCGCAGCAATTTCCGAAACCGTCGCGTTTGAAAATGTGCACATATAATTCTGGATCGCCGGAAAATCTCCAATCACATAGGGGTTCCCCATCGCTATAACCGCCGTGCGACCGGCCGCTTGATCGAGAATCGCATTGAGCACACTTCCCGTAGCATCGTCCATCGCCACTGTATTCTTCAGCCCTTGAGCGGAGCGGATCGCTTTGCCGGCCGTAGGAATCATATATAGCGCAACGACCACATGTTCGGCCGCTTCCACCGCTTCTACGATCGGCGTTTTCATGCCATCCGCCGAGCGCGGATCGACATAAATAATCCGGGCATCCGGCACACGCGCCAGAATCTGCCGCTCTAGCGTTCGCCCCGACTCGCCGCGTAGATCGTCCGAGAAAATAACTACAACAAGACGGTTCCGCGCCTCTGTCACTGATTGATACGGAAGGGCCGTCGCCAAGGTTCCCGAAGAAGTTGGCGAAAGCGGCAGCACTTGTCCATTGTCGCGAACCAGCGTAATCGCTTCCTCGGCAACTCGTTGCCCCGCCGCCAGATTCTCGGGTTTGCCGACGTCGCTCGCCAAACGGTTCAAGTCCACCAGCCGTCCCTTTTGCAGCCCAAACGAAGCCTTTAGCTCCAGGATCTTGCGCACGGATTCATCCAGCCGGGCGCGGCTGATCTCCCCGCTCCGCACCGCGTCCAGCACCGCGCGGTAGCTCTTGTCGAGATCCGCCGGAATGATCAGCAGGTCGTTTCCCGCCTCAAATGACTCGATCGCCGCTCGCCCCACATCGTTCGCGTAAAGGCGTGTCAGCCCCGCCATATCGAGCGCATCCGTGACCACGATTCCCCTGAACTCCATCTCTTCTTTCAGCAGCCCGTCCACAATCGGCTTCGAGGTCGTCGCTACACGGTTTGGCTCCGGATCGAGCGCAGGCACTGTCACATGTGCCACCATGATCGCATCCACGCCGGCTGCGATCGCCCTCTTAAACGGAGGTAACTCCACTGCCTCCAGTCGCGCCCGATCACCCGCTACTTGTGCGATCCCCAGGTGCGAATCGGTTGCAGTATCGCCATGCCCGGGAAAATGTTTTGCTGTCGCGAGCATCGCGCCTTCGTGCGCTCCCTTGATGTAAGCGGCCACGTAATCGCCAACCTGCTGCGGGTCCTCACCAAACGAACGCGTGTTGATGATCGGATTCGCCGGATTGGAATTGACGTCGGCATCGGGAAAGAAGTTCCACTGGACGCCAATCGCGCGGGCCTCAAGCGCCGTGATGCGCCCGAACTCTTCGGCGTTTTCGGGCTTGCCGGTTGCACCGAACGCCATCGCATGCGGAAAAACCGTTGTCCCGTTGAGCCGCATCGAAACTCCGCGCTCAAAATCCGCAGCAATAATCAGGGGCAGCGGCGAGTCTTTCTGCAGCCGGTTGAGCAGCTCCGCTGCCTCATAAGGCTGGTTCTTGAACAGGAAAGGGCCGTCGGCCGGAACCGTCATCCCGAGCGATCCAATGTGGTACTTGCGTACATTGTCCCGGAGTTGAAGCCACATCGGATCGGCTTCGTTCATGAACTGCACTTTCACCCAGATCATGAACAGTTGCCCAACTTTTTCCTCCGGAGACATCCGGCGCAGCGTCTTTTCCGCCCACTTGCGCCCGTCTCGATCCAGATGAACGGGGCCATGCGGTTGATAGCGTTCCTCCGGCCGGGTTCGACCAGGTGCGTCCGCTGTCGCCAGCAAAAACGCAAACAGCGCCCCCACCAGAAGCCACACGTGCGGCGTCCTGGGCCACCAGAAAAGTCGCATCATGCTCAGACACCTCGTACCCAATCCACTGCCAGATTGCTACCCATCCGTCCCCGTGCCGCTCGGATTCATCTTGGCCAGCTTCAGGCGAACCTTCTCCTGGGCCAGCGCCTTCTTCTCCTCCATCGAGAGCCCCGGACGCTCCACAGCCCGCTGCACTTCCCCCTGCTGGCGCTCCAGATGAATCCGCCGTAAAGCCCGCACTGCGCCTTCGACGGCGTCAGGCGTAAGCTCTTCTTCATCGTGCATCAGGATGGCAGCCAGCAGCCGCCGGTCCTCTTCGCTCCGCGCAAGTTCCAGCGGATCGATCCCCTCCGCGTCACCCTCCATCAACGCGGCCATGAGCGACTCCGACGCCAATCCCTCATGCAGATGTTCGGCCGCCAGCGCAAACTGCGCCTGCCGTGCCGGATCGAACGCCTCCTCCGCGCCATCCCGCGCCGAACTCCGCGTTTCACTCGCCTGCATTTCGCGCGCCGAAGCCAGCGCCCGGATTAGCACCCGCTCCGCCGAGGTCACCTGCGCCTCCGCCGAAGCCTTTACCGCCGTTGCCGTCCGCGAAGTCGCAACATACTTCAGTTCTTGCCGCAGCTGACCCGAATCAATTCCCAGCTTCTGCGAGATCTCCATCGCCAACTCATCGCGGGCGATCCGGCTGGGCACACGCTGAATATGCGGCAAGAGATAATTGACCGCTTTCACCTTGCTTTCCGCGCTGCGAGCCCCAAACTGTGCCCGCGCGCGGTCGATCAGGTAATCAAAATATTTTTGTGAGGTCTTAAGCGCCGCGCCGTAAGCGTCCTTCCCTTTGCGGCGAATGAACAGGTCCGGATCAAATCCGGTCTCAAGCGTAAGCACGCGAATGTTGAACTCCTCTTCGACCAGCAGGCCGAGCGTGCGCTCGGTGGCCCGCGCCCCCGCCGTATCGGGATCGAAGTTGACGATGATGTTTTTCGAGAACCGTCCCAGCAGCCTGGCTTGCAGTTCCGTAAACGCTGTACCAGACGAGGCAATCACGTTGTGATATCCCGCCGCGTATACCGAAATGCAGTCCATCTGTCCTTCGACCAGAATCGCGTATTCGAGCTTCCGAATCGCTTCCTTGGCGTGATCCAGATTGAACAGTACGCGCGACTTCGAATAGATCTTCGTCTCCGGAGAATTTAAATATTTCGGCCCAGCCTTGTCGTCGGTCGCAAGCGTCCGCCCGGTGAAGGCAATGACTTTCCCCTGCTCATTGGCGATAGGAAACATCACTCGGTTGCGGAATTTGGAGTAGATAGTGAGTAAAGCAGCTGCTGGCTTCTGGCTGCTAGCTTCTAGCGAGATGCTCTCAGCCCCAGGCCCTTGGCTCTCAGCTCCGACCGTTCCGCCCTCGGCATTCCTGTCGGAAGAGTTGTCATCCTGAGCGGGGCCGGGCGCGCTCGGAGAGCGCTCCGGCGGAGTCGAAGGCCCCCTACCCTCGTCCGACTGCTTCCAAGAAAACAGCCCGCTTTCCCGCAGCGTGTCCTCATCAAACTCCCGACGCAGCGCATCGCGCAGCAAAAACCCCGAATCTGGGGCGTACCCAATCCGGAAATGCGCAATCATCTCCTCATCCAGCCCGCGCCCCTTCAAGTATTCGCGCGCCCGAGCCCCCTCCGGACGCCGCAAGCACTGCTGAAAAAACTCCGCCGCCCTTTCATGCACGTCGAGCAGCGCCATGCGCAGCTTGGCCTCCCGAGCCTCCTGCGGGCTGGAGAAGCTGACCTTCGGCATCGCCACGCCCAACTTCTGCGCGACCAGCCGGATGGCTTCAGGGAAGGTGATGTTCTCCACTTTCTGCACAAAGCTGAACACATCCCCCGACGCCCCACACCCAAAGCAGTGATAAAACTGCCGCGTAGCATGCACCGAAAACGAAGCTGTCTTCTCGCTGTGAAACGGGCAAAGCCCGGAAAAATTCTGCGCCCCCGCCTTCTTCAGCTTGACGTACTCGCCCACGATGCGGACGATATCCGCCTGCTGCTTGAGCGTCTCCTTGAAATTGTCGGAAGAGGTCATGAGGATTTCCGGCACGCAACTGCATACTCATTGTGAGGCCTCGAGGCTGCGGAAGGAAGACACTGGTCGAGCGGAGCCTGTGGGAAAGGTGTGGAATACACGCTATATCCAGTTGAATTCTATGTAAATTTGGAAGGCCAACCAAGGCGCTCCTGATGCAACAGTAGCGAGGCCAAGTCCTGTACTCTCTCCTCGGAGATTCCACGCCTCTGTTCGATCGCAAGGGGATGCGCCATTTCTTCGACGATGAACAACGGGCGTGTCCCGATTGGCTGAATGACAATTGACACCTTTAAGTTCAGAGTCTCTTCATAGATGGAAAGCGAATTTGCCAGCCTGCCCTTGAAAGGTCCGCGAGTTTTCTCGCGGCCACTCTCCTCCCAGCTCTCAGAAACCTCGTCGTAAACGCGCTCCACTACCGAAGCCCACAGTCCCCAAAGGAAGGGCTCGATCGAACCCAACACTGGAATTTCGAGGCAACCACGAATGAAAAACCACTGTTGGTCCACGACGTACTGATCGGTACCAATAATTGTGCGGGCATCCCGCTCTTCTCTCTGCATGCGGGCATACATGTCGGGGAAGTCCGCCGCAAAGCTGCGCGGCAGGGTCTCATGCACCTTGCCACAGCTCGCACATTTAAAACCTTCTGTCACACCCGCAACTCCACCACAGTGGCCCCGCCGCCGCCTTCATTCTGCGGAGGCTCCGCCACCGTTTCCACATGCGGATGCTTCTTCAAATACTCGCGCAGCGCTTTGCGCAAAATTCCCATGCCGCTGCCATGCACAATGCGCACGCGCGGCATGCCCGCCAGAAACGCCCGGTCGACAAATCTCTCCACCTCCCGCGTAGCGTCGTCCACCGTCTGCCCGATCACGTTGATCTCGGTCGCCATGTCCGAGTCGCCAGCCTCCTTTTCCAGCGACACGCTGATCCCCCGCGCTCGCGCCGCTTCTACCGGAGACGCCGCCGCCCGCGCCAGGACCTCAGCAATATCCGCGCGCGCAATGCGCATCTTCATGGAGCCGATCTCGACGTCGAAGTGGTTCTCGTCAATTTTCTTCTTCACCACCGCCGCCCGGCCCATCGACTTCAGCTTAACGGTGTCACCCTCGGAGACATGCTTCACCAGCGTCGGCTGCGCATTCGGATCGCCGCGATCTGCGCCCGTTGCATGCGCCACCACCGCCGAATCGAACTGCTCGCGAAACTCCCGCCGCGCCCGCGCAATCCGCCGCTCCGCATCCTTCGAAAGTTTCTGCGCCGCCGCCCGGTCCTGCACCGCATTCACGGCCTCGCGCGCGTGATATTCGAAATCACGGAATATCGTCTCCATTTTCTTTTCCAGTTCGCGCACCTTAGCCTGCTGTTCTTTGCGTCCCTCGGCAGATAGCTGCGCCTTCTCACGTTCCAGTTCCAGTTCGCGTGCCTTGGTCCGCGCCCGCTCCTGATCCAGCGTGCGCAATTCCGAATGCAAACGATCCAAAAACAGCGCCACATCCTTCGTCTGCGTCCCCAGCCTACCCTGCGCGGACTCGATGATTGCCGGATTGAGCCCCAACCGCCGGGCAATGTTGATTCCGGCCGAAGCTCCAGGCACACCCGTTTTCAACTCATAAGTCGGCTCGAGTGTGGCCTCATTGAAGCCCACCGCCGCATTCACGACTCCCGCCGTATTCGCGCCGTAGACCTTAAGCGAGGTGTGGTGCGTCGAGATCACGGCCATACAGCCAGTTTTGCGGAAGTGTTCTGCGATCGCTACCGCCAGCGCAGCGCCTTCCTCGGGATCGGTGGCCGATCCCAGTTCATCCAGCAGCACCAGAGAATCCGCGGTCGCCGTGCGCGAGATGAAATCAATGTTGGTGACGTGAGCCGAAAACGTAGAAAGATTCTGTTCGATTGATTGATAGTCGCCGATGTCTGCAAGAATCGCGTCAAACACTGGCAACTCCGCACGATCCGCTGGGACCGGAATGCCTGCTTGCGCCATCAGGGCCAGCAGTCCGACGGTCTTTAACGTGACAGTCTTCCCGCCCGTATTCGGTCCAGTAATGACCAATTGCCGCCGCTCGCCCTCAAGCTCAACCGTGACGGGAACAATCGCGACGTTCTTCAACTTCAAATTCCGCTCGAGCAAAGGATGCCGCGCCCGATGCAGAATCAGGCGATTGCCGGTAGCGCCGGCGTCTCGCCGTCCGCCCGCCGCCACGCAGTTGTAATCCTCGGCAAAGCGTGCCTTGGCAAACTGTAACTCCAACTCGCCGAGCACATCGGCAGCTCCCAGAATCGCCCCCGCGTTCTCCCCAATCTTCCGGGTCATTTCGAGCAAGATCCGGTGCACCTCGGCCAGTTCCTCATCAATCAGCCGCACCAGTTCGTTATTCTGCTCGATCGTCTCCAGCGGCTCAACAAACACAGTCTGTCCGCTCGAACTCGCGCCGTGCACCACTCCCTGCACCCGCCTCTTCTGCTCCACCTTGACCGGAATCACGAAACGCTCGCCGCGAATCGTAATCAGCTCATCCTGAACCGTCCCGCCCTCGGCCAGCCGCCGCAAATGCCCGCGCAGGGATTCCTGAATGAGACGTTTCTGTTTTTCAATTTCGCGGCGAATCCGCGCCAGCTCCGGCGATGCCCGATCGTCCAGCGTGCCATCCGGCAGAATCTTGTTGCGGAACGCTCGCAGGAAATCGGTGAAATCGGCAATCGCCTGGGACAGCGATGCCACTGTCGTCCATTCCGCCCGCATCGCGGCCGGTGGTTGCCGCACAATCTCCCGCCACTCCGATGCCCGGTCGACAAGCTGAACGACATCGCGAATATCTGTTGTCTCCAGTGCAGCGCCGGTGATGCGCGATTTCGCAACGAGCCTCTCCACCTCTGGCAGCCCGCCAAATTCAAACCTCCCGCCCACTCGGCGAAATTCACGAATCTCCGTCGTAAGCGCATGCTGGTTCTCGATCCAGTTGCGATCCACCGAGGCTTGCAGCTCGGCAATCCGCGCCTTCCCCAGGGGAGACGAAGCATAGCCAGCAAGCAGCTCACGGAGCGCTTCGAATTCAAGCAGGCGTGCGCTTGAATGTTCCATGGGATGAGGCACGAACGACATGCATTTTGATGGTACAACGTTAGATTGAGTTGAATCACTGAATAACAAGCTGGTCGGGTTGCAAATGGCAGAATTAGAAAAGCTGGTTGAAAATCCCCGGGTGCGAATGCGGCGGTCGGGGTGGCCAGACCCAAATGGCGCTTGCGTCGTTTATTGGATGCAACGCTCGCAGCGAGGCGTTGATAATCCCGCGCTCGACGTAGCGGTCGAGGCTGCGAACGCGCTTAGAAAGCCCGTCGTGGTTTTTTTTGCCCCGGTGCCATTCTATCCGCGCGCTAACCTGCGACCCTATCAATTTCTGCTCGAGGGCATCCCCGATATCGCCTCTGCACTCGAAAAGCGCGGCATCGGATTTGTACTGCGCCGCTATCCTGACCACAGCCTTCTGAAGTTCTGCGATGAAATACATCCCGCCATGGTCGTAGGTGATGAAAATCCCCTGCGCGAGCCGGAGCGTTGGCGCGAAATTGCGACGAAGAAACTGCGCATTCCCCTGTGGACCGTTGACTCCGACGTGATCGTCCCGTCGCGCTTGATTGATAAAGAGCAATACGGGGCGTACCACATCCGGAAAAAACTGCACGCGTACCTCGACCTCTTCCTGTTCAAGCCCGCAAATCCGCCTGCGAAAGTGCCGTGGAAAAAGCCGCGAAATTTGCAGTCACCGCTCCAGACTTCGACATCACCAAGCACTGGCTGCTCGACCGCTCCGTCGATGCCGTTAGCACCTTCAAAGGCGGCACAAAAGAAGCCCTTCGCCTCCTGCGCGAGTTTACTCACAAGAAACTCGCGCGCTATTTGAAAGACCGCAATCACCCCGAGCTCGACGGAACCAGCCGTCTATCGCCGTATCTGCACTTCGGCCACATCGGCCCGCTCACCGTTGCGCTCGCAATCCGCCGCGCTGACGCTCCCAAAGCCGACAAGGAATCGTTCCTCAACGAATTGCTCGTGTGGCGCGAGTTAGCCATTAACTTTGTCACTTACAACCCCAATTACGACAATTTCGAGAGCGGAGAGAAGTGGGCGCAGCGCACGTTGGCCGAGCATGCCGGCGATCCTCGTCCCTATCTCTACTCTGAACGCCAACTCGAAGCAGCCGAAACACACGACCCACTCTGGAACGCTGCCCAGCGCCAGATGGTAATCTCCGGCTGGATGCACAACTATATGCGCATGTATTGGGGAAAGAAGATTCTTGAATGGAGCCGTACGCCAGCCGAGGCTTACCGCATCGCCGTCGCCCTCAACGACAAATACGAACTCGATGGCCGCGATCCAAACGGTTACGCCGGAATCGCCTGGTCCATCGTCGGTAAGTTCGACCGGCCCTGGTTCACGCGCGCCATCTTTGGCCAGGTCCGCTACATGTCAGGCGCCAGCACCGCCAAGAAATTCGACAGCCGCAGCTACGTCGAGCAGCAGATGCAGGCGGACATGTCTTAACGGCCATGGCTCGCGGCACGTCTGTAAGCTTCTATTGCAATCCCGTCGGTTAGCAGTACAATGCAGCAAATCGGTGTGGCAAAGGGGGTCCAGAATGGCCACTTCCTCGTTTCTCGGGCCTTTGCACAAACCCTGGGTTTCAGCTTTACTGCTGGCGTCAGCGCTCACTTTTCCTGGCGCTGCAGTCCTCGCGCCCTGTTCCGACGCGCAATCGGCGAAAGCCGAGCAAAATGCGCCGCCTCCCCAGGAAGCACAGCCACAAACCCCTCAGTCGCCCGACACGCAGAATGCCCAGCCCGAGGCCCCGATATCGAACCCTGCATCGACCTATGACCGGACTATCTTTCAGAAACCAATTCCCGCCGATCAGCTAACGTTCCTGAATCGTTTCGCCGGCTCAACATCGAACGACCTGATTCGCGACAAGCAGTACCGCAAGCTGATGAAGCTGGTAATTCCCAACTGCATCTTTCACTACGGCTGGGACATTATGCTTGCTGATGCCCTCGAAAAGGTGCTCTCCGGTTCGAATCTGCCGGTTCAAATCCAGGATGGCCGCTATTTGATGGTATCTGGGCGCAGCGGCCCCTACCTCGGCGGCCGCGGCTTTATGTGGATCGATATGAAGGATGGCCTTGCCCTTGGCGGTTTCTATTTCCACCCCACCAACGGCGAACCTACGCCCACCGTCACGATCTTCTCAAGCCAAGTCAGGGAGGCGTCCCTGAGTCTGAGCCACCTTCCCCCCGCCTTTGCCGAAGACTTGCGCCAATGGACCGCCGAGTCCAATGTCCCAGCGGTTACGACGCGGTACTTCATCACCGGGTCCAACCAGAAAATCCTGCTGGAGCACGATGAGGACTATTGCGCACGGCTTCGGAGAACAACCGGGCCTAACGACGATTGCGAGCAGATGAATGCCGATGCCGCCGACATGGACCTGAACGCCGCTTACTATCTCGACCAGACCAACCACGCCACGAATGCCACCGCGTGGATGATCGTCGGGGCAGACCAAACGGCATGGATCCAGGTCCGGGACGACACCTGCCGGGCTCGTCCCGATCGTCTGAGGTGTCGCATTCGCCTGACCCGTGACCGCATCCACGTGATCGTAAACGCCTTACCCAGTCCCCAGCACAAGTAGCCTTGAGACGGGTGAAACTGCGACATTTACCATTCCCGCCGCTCCTCCGTCCCATCACTCCGGTTACTTGCCTCCCCTTCCCGTTCACGGTGGAATGAAACGGGGAGTCTGTCTATGGGAAGAGCACTCGGATTTCTAGGCACGGTCGCCACGCTGGCCATCGGGATGTACATCTATTCGCTGCAGGTAAGGGCGATCGATCCCACGGCGGCCTCGGCACGCGGGCCTGAGGTGGCGACGATCGCGGGCGTGAAGAACGATCTCATCGCAATCGCAAACGTCGAGCGCGCCTATCAGGCTAGTGAAGGCAAATATGCGTCGCTCGACGAACTGGTGTCCGGAAATTACCTCACTATCAAGCGCGAGCGTCCACCCTACGTCTATGATGTGGAACTCTCGTCCGCCGGGTTTCGAGCGACGGCCACGCGCACCACTAAGGGAGCCCCCGCGCAGCTCTGGGTCACCGAAAACATGGAAGTCCAAAGTTCCGATTAACAAATGTGATCGGCGGTCGCGTGCAGCAACAAAATCTCATCGAATGCCCTCGGACTGCACTTTCGGCGCACATTGCCTTCCCGTTTTGCGTTGACACCTGCGACACAACCCGCTAGTCTCCCCTTCTGAGGCTGGCCGCTAAAAATGCAGCGGTGGCCCCATTCCTCTTCAACTTGTACTGCAAATCCTTGCGCGGAGCGTTTTGGTGGTTGTGTGCCAGCGTTCAAAACGTCGTTCCCTATTTCCCGAGGCCAAAATCGCAATGAACATTGAAAGACATTCCAATAGCCGCACGCTGTTTTTCCTAGTACTAGTAGGCGCCCTGATGTTCGCAACCCTCGCCCCGGCTCAAGTGACCCTTACGCAACTCAGCCAAGACACGTTCACCGACACCCCCAGCCAGCACGATACCGAGGTCGAGCCCGGCACATTTACGTGGGGCTCAACCATCGTGACTGGATTCCAGGTGGCGCGCATTTTTGGCGGAGGCGGTGCGGACATCGGGTTCGCCACTTCGACGAACGGCGGCGCGACCTGGACCAACGGATACCTGCCCGGAATTACGATCTATGAGGGCAATGGCCTCAACGACGCCGCCAGCGACGCCGCGGTTGCTTATGACGCTCTGCACAAGGTTTGGCTGATCTCGACCCTTCCGATCGACGCCAACGGCAATACTTCGGTTGCGGTCAGCCGCTCGACGGATGGCCTCACGTGGGACAAGCCGGTCTCGGTAACCAAACTTGGCTCGCCTGACAAGAACTGGATCGTGTGCGATAGCACTGCCATTAGTAAATACTATGGCCACTGCTACTCCGAGTGGGACGACACTTCACAGAACGACCTGATCGAGATGAGCACGTCAACGGATGGCGGCCTGACTTGGAGCAAGGAGTCGCCTACGGCTGCCCAGGATCTCGGTGTGGGCGGTGTGCCGTTGGTCCTCCCGAACGGCACCGTGGTGGTGCCCATAAACGGTTTCAACGGGGTGATCGCCTTTACCTCTACCAACGGGGGTACGAGCTGGAATAAAGCGGTAACAATCTCCAGCGACCCAACCCATATCGAAGGAGGCAACTTGCGCAGCGCCGGCCTTGTTGCCTCGGCGATCGATGCCGGAGGGAAAGTGTATGTCGCGTGGCCCGATTGCCGCTATCGCACGAACTGCGCTGAAAATGACGTCGTCTACAGCACTTCCAAGAATGGCAGGAAGTGGACTGCGGTGAAGAGGGTCCCGATTGATGGTACCTTCAGCACAGTGGACCACTTCATAATCGGTCTGGGCATCGCACCCGGCACCAAAGGCACCACCGCTCATCTTGCTCTCGCCTACTACTATTACCCGGTATCGGACTGCACGACAGCCTGCGAGCTTTATGCCGGTTTCATTCAGTCCTCGACGGGCGGTGCAAAATGGAGCGCTCCGGAAACGCTGGCCGGACCCATACAGCCGGCCTGGCTGCCGAACACGTTTTCCGGTTACATGGTGGCCGACTACGTTTCGATTGGATTCGGGGGCGGCAAGGCATTTCCAATTTTCGCCTCTGCCCAGACCAAATCCGGGTCGGTATTCCACGAAGCGATCTATACAACCGCAAGCGGGCAGGATGCCTCCGAGCCCGAGCAAGAGTATTTCTCATCCGAGGGAGACGTTCCAGTTCCGAATGCGCATTCAGACCATGGACCGAGAGAGTTCCTCGACCAGGAAGACAGAATCCCTGTTTCGGGGAAGAAGCCTCCCGAGCACGACTAGCCTTCTTTGTGCCGTCGCATCTAAGTTGCACGGGCCGTCATTGAATTAAAGCTGACGGCCTTTTTCGCGCTCGGCGAGTCCGAACCCAGCTAGAACGTTTTCCTTGAATCCAGCAGAATGGTCACCGGACCTTCATTTACCAACTCTACCTGCATCATTTCCTGAAACCGCCCCGTTTCACACCTTATCCCCATGCTGCGGACTTTCTCGACAAAGTATTCGTAGAGTTCGCGCGCTGGCTGTGGCGGAGCGGCGGCATCGAACGAGGGCCTTTTGCCTCGGCGCACGTCGCCATAGAGAGTGAATTGAGATACGGCGAGAATCGCACCCTCGACATCGACAACTGAAAGGTTCATCTTTCCGCCAGCATCCTCAAAAATGCGCAGACCGATCACTTTGTCGGCAAGGTAATCGGCATCGGCCCGTGTTTCACCCGCGCCGACACCCAGCAAAACCAATAACCCGCGGGCGATCTCGCCCGTAACCTTGCCGTCGATGGTTACCTTCGCGCGGCTCACGCGTTGAACGACGGCGCGCATTCAGCGGCTCGTCTCGACGGGAAGCAGCATTTTCACGCTCCAATCGTCCCACGAGTGGTGAACGCTTGCAAGGCACACATCTTGAACGATGCTTTTCAATTACAATGGCGCACGAGCAAGTAATGACCCTAAACGGTAACTTCGTTCAAAATGGAGACAGAGGAAACATCATGAAAAGCAAATTATTCGTACCAACCCTACTGGCAGTAATCATGTTATTCGCTGCCTGCGATACCGCAAAGAAAACCGCGGCGCAGGCGGCTATCCAGGGAGCCCAGACTGCATATTCGGCTGTGGCCGACCAGGCAACCCAATATGTACCCGATCAAGCCAAAGACGTGCAAACATCGATCCAGGCCGCCAAAGATGCTTTTGATAAAGGCGATTACAGCGCAGCCCTTGAAGCCGCCAAGACCCTGCCGGAAAAGATAAAGGCGATGGCCGCGGCCGCATCGGCAAAGAAGGACGAACTCACAGCAAAGTGGACAGAATTGAGTTCGGCGATGCCGGGTCTTGTGGCTGCCGTTCAGACCAAGATGGATGCGATGTCAAAGAGCCACAAGCTGCCTGCCGGAGCCGCCGATAATATGGCCTCCTTGAAACAAACATGGAGCGACGCTTCGGCTGCGTTCCAATCCGGTAAGCTGCAAGACGCGATGTCCAAGGCGTCCGCAGCGAAAGACAAACTGACCGAACTTCAAGCTACGCTTGGAATGAAGCCCGCAGCGTAAGACCACCGATTGCATCAGAGTTTGGCCGGGCGCGGCCCGGCCAATTTCTGTTGCGCGCTGTTTCATCGTACGCGGTTTGACCGCTCTCCCGGCTAGCGATTAGGATGCCGAAGTGCTTGCGTAGCGGCACCCGAGCCTTTGCATAGTTTCCCGTTCCCTTTTAGACTATTGGCTTCGACTTCATCTCATACTGTGAGCCGAACGCAATCGTAAATCGGAAACGCCGGCCCGAACCAGGCCGCGATCCCAGATTCAGAAACGAGGAGAACATGGCAGCTGTTGATGAAAAAGTGAAACAGATCATCGTGGAGCAATTAGGCGTGGACGAGGGCGAGGTCACACCCAGCGCTTCGTTCGTTGACGACCTCGGGGCCGATTCGCTCGACACCGTCGAACTGGTGATGGCTTTCGAAGAAGCCTTCGACATCGAAATCCCCGACGAGGACGCCGAAAAAATCCGCACCGTTGCTGATGCCGTCGACTACATCGGCAAGCACGCCAAGGCAGGCAAATAGTTTGGCACGGCGGGTCGTCATCACCGGCATCGGCATGATCTGCTCGCTGGGCCATACCAGCAGTGAGGTATGGCCGGCGCTCACCGCCGGCAAAAGTGGAGTCGATCGCATTACCGCCTTCGATGCTTCCGCTTTTGCCTGCCAGATTGCGGCTGAAGTCCGGAACTTCGACCCTCTCAATTTCATCGAAAAAAAAGAAGTAAAAAAAATGGGCCGCTTCATCCACTTTGCGCTTGCCGCCTCGGATGAAGCCGTTCGCATGTCGGGCCTGAAGATCACACCGGAAAACGACGAACGCGTCGGCGTTCACATCGGTTCCGGTATCGGCGGATTCGATGTGATCGAGCGCGAGCACCAGGCACTCATCGACGGCGGCCCGCGCAAAATTTCGCCCTTCTTTATCCCCGCCGCTATCGTCAACCTCGCCGCCGGACACGTTTCCATGAAGTACGGAGCCAAGGGTCCGAATGAAGCCACGGCCACAGCCTGCACCACCAGTGCTCACTCCATAGGGGATTCCTTTCGCATCATCCAGCACGAAGATGCCGACGTCATGATCGCCGGCGGGGCTGAAGCTGCCATCACTCCTATGGGAGTAGGTGGATTCGCCGCTATGCGCGCGCTTTCCACCCGCAACGACGATCCGGCTCGCGCCAGCCGTCCGTGGGACAAGGATCGCGACGGCTTCGTCATGGGCGAAGGCGCCGGCATTTTGATCCTGGAAGAATTGGAGCATGCTCGCCGGCGCGGCGCGCCCATTCTGGCGGAAATCGTCGGCTACGGTATGTCGGCCGACGCCTATCACATGACGCAACCCGCGCCCGAGCATGAAGGCGGCTATCGCGTCATGCGAAACGCTCTCCGCGATGCCAAGCTGGAAGCGGAAGCTGTCGGCTATCTCAACGCCCACGGCACCTCGACTCCCATCGGCGACACTCTCGAAGCGCACGCCATTCGCAACCTGTTTGGAAAGCGCGTGCCGGTCAGTTCCACCAAATCCATGACCGGCCACTTGCTGGGCGGAGCAGGCGGTTTGGAGGCAGGAATTACGGTGCTGGCGCTACGCGATCAGATTCTGCCGCCGACTATCAATCTCGAAAACCAGGACCCCGAAACCGACAACATGGACTTCGTCCCCAACCAGGCGCGGAAGGCCACCTTCGAATACGCTATGTCTAACTCTTTTGGCTTCGGAGGAACGAACGGGGCGCTGCTCTTTAGGAAGTGGGAGGGGTAGCGAGCGAAAGACCAATGTTGCCCCACTCCTTGAAACTGTGAAACCTTGGAACCTCGTTCCTTCTACTTCATCGCATCAATCATCACGTAAAGCTGCGTCGTGTCCGTGACCTCGACGTACGGCTTCCCACCCTTTTTGTTGCTGACAATGTAGATCGTGGGCGTGTGCTGAATGTGCAGGCTCATGCCCAAATCCTTGTCCGCCTTCACCAATGCCGCTAGTTTTCCATCCGGGTCGATAGCAAACGGCAATCCCACCTTGTGTTCGCTTGCGAACTTCTCGGCAAATCCGTGCAAGGTGTTCGGAAGGATCTCAAACTGATGCTGAAACACATCCAGGCGAAATTCGTTGCCCAACTCCTTCGACTGCGTGTCGAAGTAGCGCGCCAGAATCGCCGCATCAAGCGACCAGTTGTGCATGGGAAGCGGGAAGTCATGCTGGATCAGAGGAATCTTGTAGGTATGTGAAGCCTGGTCGAGCAACGGCGCAACCCGCCCGCACTGCGGGCATTGTAGATCCTCAAAAACAACGAGCGCCACCTGCGCCCCCTTCGGCGGCCGCAACGCCTCCGGAACATCATCCGCGAAGACGGGCAGGCAAAGAACTAGCGTCACCAGGGAAACGAATACCCAAAGAAAATGCGGCAACAGTTGTCGAATCTTCATAGTTTGATTTCTATGCACTCTGATTTAGACGTGCGCCGATCCGCCTGCATCGGCACAGCAATACTCCTATGTTAACGAATTCATCCCATTCGCGCACCCCCGTGCCGATGCAGCGAGTGCCTCGAATCGTCACGCTTCTTCACATAACAGTCGCCCTTTGCCTAGTTTCCTGTCCACTCATTTGACCGATGTTCTGGCATAATCTCGGACCGGAGGGAAACACCATTGAAAGACCTGCGCTTCATTGTTCTACTCTGCCTTTTCGCAAGCTCGTTCCCGGCAATCAGCGCCGCGCAAACCAGTCCTGCCAACTCCGCGGCGCCCCCTCCTGCCAGCGCTGCTCCCGGTCTGGCCCAACCCAGTGTGGCCGAATCTCCGCAGGACACAGTTCTGGAATACTCCCCTCCGCCTGAGCAGTATGTCCGGGCTAAAGCGTATTCGAATGCCCGCTATCGCCATATCTTCATTGGCGCGTTCTACGGCTTTCTTGTGTTGCTCGTCATTTTGCGGTGGCGGGTCGCGCCCGCATTTCGCGACCTGGCCGAACGCATCTCATCGCACCGCTTCGTGCAATTGATCATCTTCGCCCCTCTGATCCTGCTAACGATTGCGGTCCTTGGAATTGTCTCGGACATTTGGGATGAGTCGCTGCAGCGCGCTTATGGGCTCTCGGTGCAAGCCTGGACGGCATGGACACGAGACTGGATCTTGAACCAGGCCATTATGCTGGTTGTTGGAACGGTGCTCGTCGGGATCCTTTATTTCGTCGTGCGGCGCAGCCCTCGCCGCTGGTGGTTCTACTTCTGGCTCGCTTCCATCCCAATCTTGCTGGCAATGTTCTTCCTGCAACCGATCGTCATTGATCCTCTGTTCTATACCTTCAAGCCGCTCGAAAGCGCGCAGCCCGTCCTACTCGCGGAGATGCAGAAGGTCGTCCATCGCGGCGGAATGGAGATTCCCGCGGACCGCATGTTCGTGATGAACGCCAGCTCGAAGACAACCGGCCTGAACGCTTATGTCACGGGTTTTGGCGCATCCAAGCGTGTCGTCGTGTGGGACAACACGATCGCGAAGGCGACCGTCCCGGAGACACTATTTGTCTTCGGACACGAAATGGGGCATTACGTCTTACATCACATTCCCAAAGAGATTGCCATCGACGCCACCATTCTGCTGTTCTTGCTCTACCTCGGGTACCGTCTTTCGCGCGCGATGCTGGCGCGATGGGGTCAGGAATGGGCGATTCGTGACCTACAGGATTGGGCGTCACTCCCGGCCTTGATGTTGGTAATCACCGTGCTCGCATTTTTGGCGACTCCCGTGTTCAACGCCGTCAGCCGCCATTTTGAGCACGAGGCGGACCGTTATGGCCTCGAGGTGATCCACGGAATCGTAACCAACCCGAACCAGGTCGCGGCCCACTACTTCCAGAAAAGCGGAGAGAAGAACCTGGCCGACCCTGATCCGAGTGAATTTGCCAAGGTCTGGTTCTTCGATCACCCCACCCGAAAGGAACGGGTGCACTTCGTAGCTACGTACAATCCGTGGTCGAAAGGCGAGGAAACACGATACGTAAAGTAAAGCAACCTGAAGCGACACGCGTTTTGGCGGCAATTTGTCCTGAATCACGACGGTGGTCTGCTCGGGTGGGAAGAATAGGCTTACTTCAAATCATTCGGCTGAAGGTTATAGAAGTAATAAAACCGCAATCCCAAAATCTGCCCCGGAAACTCTTTCGGCAGCGGCGGAAACGGATTAGACGCCGTGATGCTGGCCCACGCGGCTCGATCCAGCGGTACATCGCCCGACGACGTATGGAGCGTCATACCGCTGACGTCGCCGTTTTTCTGGATCACGAACTCAATCGACAGCTTGCCCTGCTTCAGAATCGGAGGGTACACCGACGGCGGCATCAGGTTATACCAGTTCGCCTTCACTACCTGAACCACCCGCGTCAGATATGGGCCAAAATCGACACCCATCGTGTCGGTCAGAATCTCCGCCTGATCCAACGCCTTCGCCCCAGTCCGGCCCTGCGGAAATCCGTAATCACCGGCATCTCCGCGTCCGGCATAGTGTCCGCGATTCGCGGCTGCCGCCTGCGTCGCCTGTTCAATGGCCGACCCCGGCGTCATGGATGAATTGAAGTTCGGAACTCGGTTCCCGCCCTGCGGAGGCGTCTGCAACTGCGCAACCTGGTCGTTCTGTCGCGGTTGCGCAAATCCCGACCCCGGCTGTGGGTTTTGCTGCGGCGCCGGCTGCTCTTGTGGCGGAGCCTGGTTCTGTGCAGCTTGCGGCGGAGGCGGCGCCGGCGGTGCTTGCTGGCCGCTTAGCCCCGGCGGTCCCGGGCGCGTGCTTTGTAGAAGCTTCCTCAGCTCTTCGCGATTGATCTGCGGAGCCTTGCTCGTAGCAATCCGGTCCTTGTCCGAGATGAACTTTGAATCCGGACGGCGCGTTGCCTTTTGTTGATCCGGCGGCAACTCCAGGAACGTTGCATCTTTATCCCGGTCCACATCCGCACGCAGTTCCAAAGGGATCGTCCGATGCGGCAACAAAGCCACCAGCTTCTCGCTATTCCACAGCAGAATCACAATGAAGAGGTGCAGGATTATCGACAACCAAATCGCTTCCCGCTTTCGCGCCCGCGAAAGGTCATCCTGCAGTTGAATCAGAAGATGCGGAACATCGTCCGGATTGAACTGCCGGTAAGCCGTTTCCCAATGCTGCGCTTCGAAAAGGTCCCGATGCTCGGTCGTGGCCGGGGACGACGAAGAGGGATCGCGCGACGGAATTTGGGTGACTGGCATCAGGCAGCGACTACAAGCTTAGAGCCGCAGACAAGCCCCGAAGTTGCGTAAGGCATTGCGTAAAGTTACGTAAACAGTGGGACTAGCGGCGTTATTGTCTATTGTCGCATTTTTTGTGCGCCCCAAGTGAGTACCTGGGTAACGACAGGAACGAACGGACGAACAGGTTGTATTTTCCAGCAGCGGTCTGCCCGACTATCTTTTGACGGGCTACGCTCTGACGCCGATGCGCCCCGCGTGCCGCGCGATTTCCGCGAGGATCTCGAGGCCCAGTGCGAGCGCCTTCCGCCCATCCTCCAGCGAAACAACCGGCTTCGTCCGTCCGCCTACTGCTTCGAGGAAGGCCTTGATTTCCGCCAGCAGCGGCTCCTCGGCCGTGATCGGCGGCTTCGCAACCTGTATTTGCGGGGTCGGGCTTGTTTGGGCGGCGGCTCCCGCTCTGTCGCCCACCGAAAATACCAGCACGTCCTGCCGTCCGTAATCGATCGAGATGTACTGTCCTTCCTGAAAGAACCGCAACTTGCGGACCCGCTCGGTTGAGACCCGGCTGGCGGTGAAGTTGGCGACGCAGCCTGATTCAAACTCGACGCGCACGTTGGCAATATCGACTTTGCCCGAAAGAATCGGCAACCCAACTGCCCGGATCTCTTTGACCTTGGACTGCACGAACGTCAACACGACATCAAGGTCGTGGATCATCAGGTCAAGCACCACATCCACATCGAGCGCTCGCGGCGTAAACACGCTAAGCCTGTGTACTTCGAAGAACATCGGCTTGCGAATCACCGGCAGCGTCGCGCGCACCGCAGGATTGAAACGTTCCAGGTGACCGACCTGCGCGACACATTTGTGTTCGGCAGCCAGTCGCACCAACTGATCCGCTTCCGCCAGCGTTGCTGCGACCGGCTTTTCGATCAGCACGTCGACACCGGCTTCCATCAGAGAGCGCGCCACTTCCATGTGAAGTACGGTCGGCACTGCCACGGATGCTGCCTGAACCTCGCTGTGCGTGGTGAGCATCTGCTCCACCGAGCCAAACGCCTTGCAATTAAACTCGCGCGCGACCAAATCAGCGCGGGATGTATCGGGATCAACAACCCCGACCAGCCGCGCACGTCCAGCCTGGTGCAACGAGTGATACACACGAGCGTGGTTGCGTCCAAACGCGCCCACGCCAACGACGGCAACATTGATGGTGGATTCCTGACTCAGGCTGGTCTCCGGAGTGAAAACAACCTGCTATTCTCGCAGTTCGTGCGCCGATAGAAAAGGGTCAATGTCCTACATCTTCTTCAGCAGCGCAATCTGTCCCGCATGATAGGCCGCATGCTGCGCCAAGCCGTGCAGCATGAAATAGAAGTTGTAATGCGCTCCCTGCTTTCCCGGAACTTGCTTCATCAAGGATGCCTCGGGAAACTTCTCCACCGCATCGATCAGCTCTTCATGGGTTCTGCGCAGGTGCTGCAATGCTTTCTGCCAAGCTGTGTCGCCTGTGTCGGTGACTGGCGGAAAGTTCTCCTCGTTAGAGAGGGCGACTGCTACTCCTGTCATGCGGCGGCGAACTGCCCCGTCCCAGGCCGCAATGTGCAGCACTAGTTCCCAGATGCTATGCGCGTTCGGAAGCGGATGTGCAGCTGCCTGCTTCGCGGCAACTCCTTTTAGGATTTCGAAAAGCGAATCGCCGTGCCATGCTTCTCCGTCGAAGGCACGGCGCAACTCGTCGGCAATGCGAGCGGTTTCGGTCATGGTCCCCTCCTATATCGATCTTTTAGAATCAAAGATTTAGCGTCATCGACCGCGCTAGATCTTTGAAGAATAATGACTTACATGCAGAATCTTGAGCGAGTAGAAGTTAGCGCTCGTCCAGGCCTTATCGTTCATCACCCTGCCGTGACGCAGATTCCCGCATCGTCGGCTGCTCGCGAGATGGCTTCGCCATCCAGCAGTAAGCAACGGCCCGCGACCACTGCCAGGCAGCTTGCTCCGGCGCGCTTCATTACCTCAATCGTTGCCACGCCGATCACCGGGACATCGAATCGCATATCCTGCGCAGGTTTAGCAATCTTCACCACCGTGAGCGCGCGGCTTAATAGTGAGGTGTGGGGGGACTCCGCTCCGGAATCCAGGCTGCGCATGATCTGGCCGGCTCGTTCGATCGTCGCGTCCGTGCCTTCCATGGCCTCGACGGCAACGCAGGCGGCTTCGGCAATAACGACCGTCTGTCCAATGTCGTACTCCGCCAGCCGCCGGGCCACCATACGTCCATACTCGATATTTTTCTGTTCCTGCTCGGTTGGAGACCTTCGAGTCAGCACCCCCGATTTCGCGAGCAGCGGTTCGAGCAGGGACGTCGAATTTTCCAGCACGATGCCCTCATCGGCCAGCACCTTGGCCACTGCGCCGAGAAGCGAATCCGTATTTCGCGTCCCGAGCGACAGCAAGAGCTTGGCCAGCCGCCAGTCCGGCTTGATCGCCGAAAAAATCTGCTTGTGCTTCACCTGGCCGGCCATGATGGCGCGCGTCACGCCCTCTTGTTTAAACGTTTCGATAAGTTTCGAAAGCTCGCCCAGCGAAAGCCAGTGAACCGAAGCGGCGCCCTTCGATTCGATCTCCGGGAAGGCCTCTTCTTTTATCGCCGCGACCACGACTTCATGTCCCTGCACGCGTGCCGCTTCCAGCACAAGGAAAGGGAACTTTCCATTGCCGGCGATGAGACCGATCTTGTTTGCATGCGACATGCGCAACCTAGTGTAAACGAAGCGGTTGGCGCCTGCTCAGCGCCTCCCCTGTAATTCGCGGGTCGAAGATGTTAATAAAATCAATTTATGACTTGACAATATTAATGTCATTAGCTATTAATGTTAATAGAAGCGATGTTCTTATGGATATATCCAACCTCACCTGCTCCGATTGCAATCGTCCCCTGAAAGTGGCGCGCATGGCTTGTCCTTCCTGCGCAATGGTGGTGGAAGGGAACTTCGAAGTCTCTCCGCTGGCCCGGCTCAGCGTTGACGATCAGGCATTCGTAATCGCCTTCGTCCGCCATCACGGCTCGATCAAGAAAATGGAGGCCCTGTTCAATATCAGCTATCCGACCGTCAAGAACCGCCTGAACGCGATTGGCGCCGCGCTCGACCAGAATTTTGCCGCGCCTTCGCCGAATCTTTATGTCCTGGAACAACTCGCGCGCGGAGAACTCACGGTTGAAGAAGCGCTCGAAAAACTCAGTTGATAACAGGTTCAAAAGTTCAAGAGTTTCAAGGTTTCAAAGTTGAAAAACGAAAACAGGCAAGCGGAACGATAAGGAGGAAATCATGTCTGCAGAAACAAAGAAAGTCCTGGAAATGCTGGCCGCAGGCAAAATCACGGCCGAGGAGGCCGACAAACTGCTGGAGAAGCTTTCAGCCCAACCGTCGACGGACGCGAAGCCCGAAGAGTCATCCTCTTCCTCAGCCAACGGCTCATCAAAGCCGCGCTTCCTGCGCATTGCCATTGATAAGCCGGGGGACAAACAGGTCAACGTTCGCATCCCCCTGGCATTCGCGCGGTCGGGAAGCCATCTTCTGGCCGTTCTCCCGATCCGGGTCCGGGAAAAGCTGGCCGAACAGGGAATTGACCTTTCGTCGACAGCGGCCATGGACGCAACCCAATGGGAGAATCTCGTTGAGGACGCTGCCATTGACATCGACAAGGGAAATGGCAAAAAGGTAAAGATATTTTGCGAGTAGGGCAGTCGCTAGTGGGCAGTAGTTAGTGGTCAGTGGTTAGTAACAACGCTGCACTGCCCACTACTTAATCACACCGCGCTCCGACTGCTCGATGAAGCGGATCAGCATCTCCACATCTTCGCCGCAACCCGCTTCCGCCTTTAGTTTTTCGAGTGCCTGCGAGGTGTTCAGCTTTGAGGCCAGAAGAACGCGGTACGCATGATGGATCTTGCGGATTCGTTCTTTCGTAAATCCGCGCCGCTCCAGGCCAACGGCATTCACGCCGTAAGCGTGCGTGCCGCGCTCGGCTGACGTCTTCGAAAACGGCAGCACGTCACGCGTGATGGTCGTCCCGCCGCCAATGAACGCATACTTTCCAATGCGCACAAAGTGATGCACCGGGCAGAGCGCTCCCACCGTGGCCCAATCTTCTACCGTAACGTGTCCGCCCAGCGTGGCCGCGTTCGCCATGATGATGTGATCGCCGATATGGCAGTCGTGCGCAATGTGGGTGTAGGCCATGATCAGGTTATGGCTGCCCACGCGGGTTACGCCGCTGCCCTTGGTCGTGGCGCGGTTGATCGTCACATATTCGCGAATCTCGTTGTGGTCGCCAATCTCAAGACGCGTTGGTTCGCCCTTGTAAGAAATATCCTGCGGGGCGAGGCCAATCGAGCAGAAAGGATAGAAACGGTTGTCGGCTCCAATTCTTGTGGGTCCTTCGATCGCCACGTGTGAGAGCAGGTGGCAGCGCTCTCCGAGTTCGACGCCGGGGCCGATCACGCAATAGGGGCCAACCTCGCACGAGGGATGGACTTGGCTGGCTGGGTCGAGAATCGAAGTGGGATGAATGGACATTGCGAAATTTGCAATTGGTAAATTGTGATTTGTAATTTGCGGTGGAGAACTGGAATCGTGAAATCACAAATTACAAATTGGAAATTACAAATCTCCTCCTCCTGCTGTCCCCGCCGCTCCTGCGCCCATCGCCCGCGGCACCAGGCGGCACGTCACTTTAGATTCGGCGGCGACTTTCCCGTCCACGTAGGCCTTGCCTTCCAGTCGCGCCGCGGTCCGGCGCCACGCCCGTACCTCGACTTCGATGCGCAGCTGGTCGCCGGGCACGACTGGACGACGAAACCGCGCTTTCTCGATCCCGGTAAAAACCATCAGCATATCGTCGCGATTGGGCACCTCGGCGAGGAGTAGCAATCCTCCCGCCTGCGCAATCGCCTCTACAATCAGCACGCCCGGCATGATCGGCTTGCCGGGAAAGTGTCCCTGGAAAAATGGCTCGGTTATGGTCACGTTCTTCAGAGCGACGATCTTCTTCATGCGCTCCAGTTCAAGCACGCGATCAATCAGCAGAAAGGGATAGCGATGCGGCAGGATTTTGAGGATGTCGCCAATCCCCATCGTGGTTTTCGCCTCCGAGGCCGCGTCTGTTGTTTGTGTGGTGTCAGTCATACCGTTTCATCTCGACGCGAAGATTATACTGTAGCGCACGTCGGCGGGAGATCGACCAGAAAGTGAGGCTGTAGCTCGCCGGGAGTGAATTTTCCAGATGGCAGCGTAGGGCTCTGAGCTGCCCCAGCCTTTTTCAACGGTAGCAGGCGAGGACGCAAGTGTCCGCGCCACACTTCTGTACATCCCGGCCGTGCGATACTTACCTTATGTTTCTGCTCGATGCAACGCCGCGGCTGGAAAACGATCCGAAGTCGGTAAAGGTTCAACTGACGACCGGCGAGGGCGTGCAGATTGAGTGGAAGGACGGCCACCGGTCGGTATATACGTTCAAATTCCTGCGGGATGCGTGCCCTTGCGCGCTCTGCGAAGATGAGCGCGGGAAGGCGGGGCGGAAAGCCGGCGAACCCGAAAAACCGGCGCCGGGCACTTTGCCCATATTCAAACCGGCGGTCAAAGCGCTGGCAGCCGAGCCGGTGGGCAAGTATGCACTGAAGTTCTCCTGGAACGACAATCACGATTTGGGACTATATTCCTGGGCGTACCTGCGCGAAGTCTGCCCGTGCGGGGAATGCGCCAGAAAAGCCGGTTAGGGCGGAGATGGCCGAGCCGGTCAGAGAAGTGGACCTGGATCAGAGATCGTGATTAGAGACGATCGCCGATCTGCCGGGTAAGCGCGGTAGCCACTGTGTGCAGTTCCGAGAGTTGACCTTTCTGGAAGTCGATTTCTTCGTGGCTCAAGTCTTCTTGTATGGCGCAGCAGAGGTGGTACGCAGCGCGAATCCGCTCAGCAGCCAAAAGGGAGTCTACGCCGGCACTACCTTGTTCAGACAGCTTTGAAGCAAGCGACTGCTGCGCGGCCCAGGCAATGTTGCGCACGCGATTCAGCGCATCCCGAAAGGCGTCGAGAAGATGTGGGTCCAACTCGTCGTAATGCAGGAGCTTTTCAAGAGCGCGCAAATCTGAAATTGCGGTCTTCAACTTCCCGGAAACAACAGAATTACTATTTCGCTTGCCTGCCAAGACATCCTCCCAGCTAAAGTTCGAGGTTAATGTGTTCGATGCTGCGGGGGAAGATTCCGAAGGACCCTATTCCGGTAACGAAGGGAGCAGAGACAATTAGTAAGAGATTAGAGAAACGTTGCTTTGAGGACAGGCCAAGGCTATGAAAACCGGGTGGTTTTAATTGAACTGACGGGCTTGACTTCTCAGGCGCGGCGCAGCAACATTACGTCACGCTCGGGTACCCTCTTCCAGGAGTAACCCTCATGTTGTCCTCTCGTTTTCGCACCCGAATCTACGCTCTGGTTTGCTTGATAGCCTGCCCAATCCTTCGCGCCGCGTTTGCGCAGCAACCCGACGCTACCGGCATCCAGAAAATCGATCACATCGTCTTCATCGTGAAGGAAAATCGCACCTTCGACAACATGTTCGGAGCGTATACGGCGACGTACGGCGCGAAAACGTGTGCCCTTTCCACGGGACAAACGATCCCGATGACGCGCGCCGCCGACCGCTATCCCCACGACATCGACCACAGTTATGCGGCGGCGTTGCTCGCCATCAATGGCGGGAAAATGAATCAGTTCGACCTCATCGATCTTGGTTTCCAACCGAGCGGAGATCTGTTCGGTGATTTCTTGACCTGCCGCCAGTTCGAAAGTGCCGACATCCCCAACTACTTTGCGTACGCAAGGCATTTCTCGTTGGGAGCGAAGATGTTCTCGTCGTTGCACGGACCGAGCATGCCCAATCACCTTTACACGATTGCCGCCGATTCGTTCGGCGTGCTCGACAATCCATTCCGCACGGACAGCGGCAACAGCTGGGGCTGCGATGCGCCGGCGGGCGAACTGGTACGTATGATGCAACCCGATGGCATCATCACGGCGGAGTTTCCGTGTTTAAGCGGCGTAACGACAATGGCAAACTCGCTCGACAACGCAAACGTGAGCTGGAAATACTATGCCCCGCCGAGCACCGACCCGGGATACATTTGGTCGACATTTGACGCGATCAACGAGGTACGCAGTGGAGCAGATTGGGCGAAGGTGGTGGACACGAGCAACTTCGTCTCCGATGTGCAGAATAATCAGCTGCCGTCGGTGAGCTGGGTGATTACACCGGATTGGCAGAGCGAGCATCCCGATTCGAGCACTTGCGAGGGCGAAAATGCAACGGTGACCGAGTTGAATGCAATCATGAGCAACTCGGCTTTGTGGAATACGACCGCGGTGTTCATTGTGTGGGACGACTTTGGCGGCATGTATGACCACGTTGCGCCGCCCGATGTAGACACGTTCGGCCTGGGACCGCGCGTGCCGTTATTGATCATCTCGCCATACGCGCGGCCAGGGCACATTTCGACGACGCAATATGAATTTTCGTCGGTGCTGAAGTTCATTGAAACGCGTTTTAACCTTCCGGCGCTCAGCACGCGCGATGCCGGCGCCAACGACATGGAGGACAGTTTCAATTTCAATCAGAAGCCCTTGGCGCCGCTCATTCTAACCACACGAACCTGTCCGCTGGCTTCGGCGACGCAAGCCGAGATGGGGACGGGCGTGAAGAACCTGGCGAGCACGGCGATCACGCGCCACCTGGACATCTACAACTCACGGCCAACGGCGCTGACGATTGATTCAATTGCAAGCAGCAGCCCGCAGTTTGCCATCAACGAAAGCTGTGCGGCGGTTGTAGACTGCTCGACCGGTTCGCAGCACTACTGTTCGGCGGGAGCGACGCTGAATCCGCAGAGCGCGGACGGCGGTTGCACACCCGCGTGCAGCATCTGCGTGACCTATTTGCCGAATGGAACGGGGAAGAGAACGGGGAAGATCACGTTCACGGACAGCGACCCGAGCAGCCCGCAAACGGTCGAGGTCAGCGGGTTGGGGTCGCTGGTCGAGCTTTCGCCGGCGCCTGGGCCTCTCGTCTTCCCAAACACGCCTCTGGGCTCGTCCAACACGTTGCCCGTTACGCTGACGAACACTGGGACGAAAGCAGTCACTATCAGTTCGATCAAGGCTATTAATGACTACTCAACTTCGAACAACTGCGGATCGTCGGTGGCGGCGCAAGGGATTTGCACGATCAACGTTACGTTCAAGCCTAAGGCGTCTGGTGCGCGCCCGGGAGCCCTGATGGTTGTAAGCAGCGATCCGGCAAGTCCGGAGCGTGTGGATCTGGTCGCAAATGGGCTCGGCATAGTGCTTTCGCCGCAGAAGCTCGCCTTTGGAAACCAGAAGGTGAGCACGACGAGCGCGCCACAAACGGTTACGATCACGAACCAGAACTCAAAGTCCGTGCTGATCGGGGAGATGATTCCAACCGCTGAGTTTATCATCTCTGGGAACAATTGCCCGGCGACGCTGGGAACGCACAAGAGTTGCGCAATTGAGATCGAATTCTCACCCAATGCAGCGGGCTCGGTCTCGGGCGACGTTTATATCAGCGATAGCGATTTCTCAAGCCCGCAATTTGTGACCGTATCGGGAACGGGGCAATAGCAACCGAGGAAGCAGATCCTGGCTAGCGAGCCGCTGCGGCCGTCGGCAGGGTCTGCTGCGACGCCGGGACAGGCGCTGCATCTTGCCCGAGAACAACGATATCGACACGCCGGTTTAACCCGCGGCCCTCCGCCGTGGCGTTCGAGGCAACGGGGTGAAATTCGGCGTATCCGGAGGCGCCGAGCCGATTGGGGTTGTAGCCTTCGCGGACAATCAAAAGCCGCACAATCTCGGTTGCGCGAGAAGTGGACAGCTCCCAGTTGGAGGAAAACTGCGCGTTGTGGATAGGAATGTTGTCCGTGTGCCCCTCAATGCGCACCCGGCAATTGCGCTGGCGAAGCAGATTGGCGATACGATCAAACGCGGGCTGCGAGGCTGATTTCATCTCCGCCGAGCCGCTCTCAAAGTTTCCGGCAATCATGTTGCAGATTTCGCCGAGCGCATCCGATACCTGATCCTCAGAATCGGCGATTTCCGGGCCGAGCATGCACGTCGCCATTTCACGGGCAGTCTTTCGGTCACAACAAATCGTCAGGATCCCGCAAAGCGCTCCCGCCAGGCCGACCATAGCGGTGAACTCGGTGGGAGGGTCCTGCCCGTCTCTCGGTACTGGCTTTACCCGGCGGCCCAGCATGATCTCGAACACTTCTTCCACCGCCAGTTCGAGGATGGGGAGCCAGTTCTCTTCTTGTGCATGCATAGCCAGCGAGGTTTCGGTGCTCATGACTTTTTCCCTACCACGGGCAAGACATGTTCTTTGACTTGCTCAGGAGTAAACGGCTTTCGTATGTATCCGCGAGCTCCAGCGGATAACGCTTGCACCACGTGCGTTTCGCTACCCTCGGTTGTAATCATGACAACCGGCACGCCCTTGGCATTCTCGACCGTGGAGAGCGCGCGCACGAATTCCAGGCCGTCCATCACCGGCATGTTGATGTCGCACAAGATCAGGTCGACCGGACCCTGTTCGAGGGCGGCGAGCGCCTCAGCTCCGTTGCCGGCTTCCACGACTTTTTCCAGCTCGAGACCCGCCTGACGCAGCGAGCGTTCCACGATTTTGCGCATCACCGACGAATCGTCGATGATGAGCGCCCGGATCTTATCCATGGTTTCCACCAATGTTTCGACTTCACGATCGGCCACGAGGCCACTGCCACCAGGCTGCTGGCGGACATGGTGTACATCGGCAGATCTGCCCGTTCCTTTACGACGACAACAGCCGCATCAACCCATTTGGGATGGAGCAGGTTCGGACCTCCGGCGTCGGGAGAATAACCTAAAATGGATAGCTATAAGTGTGTGCGTGAGAACCCAATTCCGGAGAACATGGTGGAATAAATCCTGGCAATTTCGAGTCCCGCAGGGACGAACTACCTTGCCCTGCGCTTCAACCTGGGGTAAAAGTGGAACCAACGATGCAAGTCCCAGAGGGACGACCCAGTTCTCACGCACGCGCATAACGGCTCGCGAGTTTCGGTCGAGGATTTGTATAGTTAGTAGCGCGAGGCCGTCACCCTGCTCATGAAATAAAGTTCTGTCTTGCGTTATTCTTGGGGCAGCAATATGACCCTGCTCGATGCTCAGCCGTTCGACGCCGCCCGCGCCCGCCGGCGGAAGATCAAAATCGCTACCGCCATCATTGTCCTACTCGTTCTCGCAGCAGCCGCCTGGATGTACCGGAACTGGCCCGAAGAGCGTGTGGTCAATAATTTTTTCGCCGCTCTTCAGAGGCAGGATTACGAATCGGCCTACGCGATCTACTTCAACGATCCCGCCTGGCGGCAGCATCAGCAGAAATACGCGCAATACACCTATGCGGATTTTTTTCGCGATTGGGGACCGGGCGGCGAGTGGGGCCTCATCAAGTCCTACCGCATTTATGGCACTGCCAACACCCAGGGATTCATGAGCGGAGGCGTGATCGTCGAGGTCATCGTCAATGAGCGCGCCGAACACGCGCGCATGTTCGTCGAGCGGTCGAACAAGACGATTACGGTGTATCCGTACTAGTTCATGCTCTCAGCGGGCTGGTAATGACTCCTTGGCATTCTTCAAGGGCTTTCGCTCTCACGCGGCTGCCGAAATTTGTCCTAGGGTTTTTTGCAGCGATGCTTCGTCCCCCACAGCCAAACACATTTTCGACCGGTCGATCTGTCGCATCAGGCCCCAGAGAACCTTGCCTGGGCCGACTTCGATAAAGAGCCCGACTCCTTTTTCGATCAACCGCCGCACCGACTCATCCCACCGCACCGCACCCGTCACTTGCCGGATGAGCGCATCGCGCGCAGAGTCGGCGTCACTCACTTCTGTTGCATCGACGTTGCAGATCACGGGGCAGGATGGATTCGTAAAGTTCAAGGCGCACAGATCAGCGGCCAGCCTGTCCTGCGCCGGCTGCATCAGCGCGCAATGGAAAGGTGCGCTCACGGGTAGACTGACGGCCTTTTTTGCGCCGCGCTCGCTCGCCAACTGAATCGCACGAGCCACGGCACCCGCATGCCCGGAAATTACGATCTGTTCCGGAGAATTTACGTTGGCTGCCTGGCAAACTTCCCCCTGGGCCGCTTCCTGCGCAATGGCGCTGACCCGTTCGAGCGGCATCCCCAGAATCGCCGCCATCGCACCCACACCCACCGGCACGGCCTCCTGCATGTACTGGCCGCGATTGCGGACTGTTCGCACGGCATCGCCAAACGTCAGCGTGCCCGCAGCCACATGCGCCGAATACTCTCCCAGGCTGTGCCCCGCGACGTAGTCAGGGTTAAGGCCTTTTTCTTTGAGGACCCGGAGCACTGCAACCGACACCGTCAGAATCGCCGGTTGCGTAATCTCGGTCAGCTTCAACTTTTCTTCCGGACCTTCAAAGCAAAGTTGGGACAGCTTGTAGCCGAGCGCCTCATCAGCTTCCTCAAACGTCTGCCGAGCGACATCGTAGTGTGCAGCCAGTTCCTTGCCCATACCGACGGACTGAGAACCCTGGCCCGGAAATAGAAATGCAATAGGAGAAGAAGTGTTTGTCATAGAAGAATAAGTTTCAAAGTTTCAAGGTTTCAAAGGATCGAGGAAATTGCGGCGTTCGAGGGAACTTTGAAACACTGAAGTCTTTTCGGTTACGTTCGCGCACCCGCCAGACTCCGCAGACCCGCCAGTTCCCGTTCAATCGCCTCGTTAATCCTGCCTTCGGCGAACTCGGCCGCGACCCTTATCGCGTTTTTGATCGCATTCGTGTTCGACGATCCATGGGTAATGATGCACACGCCTCTTACGCCGAGCAGAGGAGCGCCGCCGTATTCTGTATGATCGAGCCGCTTTTTGAAATCGGAAAACGCGTGGCGCGAAAGATACGCGCCCACCTGCCGCGTGATCGTCGATTTCAGGGTCTCCTTCAACACCGTTCTCACCAGCTTAGCCACACCTTCGGAGGTCTTGAGCGCCACATTACCGACAAATCCATCGGCCACGATCACATCCACATGGCCGTTGTACAAATCGCGTCCTTCGACGTTGCCGATGAATTGAATCGGGAGCTGCTTAAGGAGCTGAAAAGCTTCCCGCGTTAGATCGTTGCCCTTGCTTTCCTCTTCCCCAATCGAAAGCAGCCCCACGCGCGGACGCTTCACTCCGAAAATCGACCGGCAATAAATATCGCCCATCACCGCAAATTGTTCCAGATTTTGCGGCGTGCAATCCACGTTCGCGCCCACGTCAAGCAGGACCGCTGCCGTGCTGAGTACGGTTGGAAAGGCCGCGGCCAGCGCAGGCCGATCCACGCCAGGAAGCGCGCCCAGCACGACTTTTGCCGTCGCCATGGCTGCGCCGGTGTTGCCTGCTGTTACAAAGCCCGCCGCCTTGCCTTCGCGTACTAGGCGCAATCCCACGCGGATGGACGAATCGCGTTTGCCGCGAATCGCCTCCACTTTATCTTCCATGGTGATAACTTCGCTCGCGTGAACGATTTCGACCGGCAAGCGTCGCGCGCCGGGATAGCGAGCCAGTTCCGCTTTCAGGCGGTCTTGCGGGCCGACCAGCAGCACGCGCGTGCCGTGATGGCGCGCCGCCTGCAAGGCGCCCTCGATCTCCGGCTTCGGCGCCTTGTCGGACCCCATCGCATCCAGAGCGATTACGCTAGGCATGGAGGGATGAAGCTAGGACTTCTCTTCGACCTCAAGGACTTCGCGGCCCTTGTAGTAGCCGCATTTTGTACAGGCGCGGTGCGGCATTTTCTTTTCGTGGCAGTTCGGACACTCCGACAACGAGTGCTTCGATAGCCCGTCATGCGCGCGGCGCGTGGCCGTGCGCTTCTGGGAGTGTCTACGTTTTGGATTCGGCATGATGTCTTTAATTCGGTTCTCAGTTCTTGGTTCTCATTAAACATGCTTTGACTGAGAACCGAGAACTGAGAGCTGAGAACTTCCTCCTATTGATTCAATTTCGTACGTATCTCTTTCAACGCCGACCATCGCGGATCTTCAAGCTGGTCCGCACATGAACACGCGCTTTCATTCAGATTTTTCCCGCAATGCGGGCATAGGCCTTTGCAATCCTCGCGGCACACTATTTTCAGCGGAACGGAGAGAAGGACCTGCTCGCGCAGCGTATCTTCGAGCAGCAGCCCCTCGCCCTGGTAATACCCGATTTCCGCTTCGGCGTCAGTCACCGAAAGTTCTTCGTGGCCAGCATCGGTTCCGAGCGGCCGGTAGAGCAAATCAAAACTCCGCTGCACCGGAAGCACCACCGGATCGAGACACCGCGCGCACGCGACTTCAAGGCTCGTTTCCAGCTTGCCTTTCAGCCGGATATCCTGCACAACGTTGTGCTTGCCGTGATGCTCTTCCACCAGATCGGCACGGCCCTCGCTGGTGAGCGGCGTTCGCTGCCGCACTTCCTCACCCAGATCAATCGCACCCGGGCTGAACTCCTCCCGGAAGTCCACAGGATGAAGTTCTAACTCCTTAATTTCGATGAGCATCGGAACCTCCGCCGCCCCACCCGATACCGCGAAGGCCGCGGAAGTACGCACAGAGACGACAGTCTCTCAGGGGCAAACATTAAGAATAAAGACCTCGATTCCGGGTGTCAAGGAAGGGGTTGCCGCAGCACTCGCCCTATTCTGAGAGGCTTGAGCACACCCGGAGGTCACCTAGGCATTCGGCAGCTTCTCTCGCGCTCAATTCCTCAATGATGGCGGGGCACTACAACACATAGAGCCGCAGCATCCACCAGACAAGGAATATTGCAATAATGGCTCCTGCGATATGAACGATCCAGTCGCCAACTGTTTTCGGTTTGCCGAAATTGAACACGACGGCATCGTAGCACGGACAGGAATGTCGGGTTCGCTATTGAAGCTTCCGTCTCATGTGTCGGAAGGGCACCTGTTGCGGGACTGGGTCTGCTGGCCTGCATCTATACCCAAAGAGAGGATGTGAGCAAGCGATCATGAGCGAGGTGGCGCAGCGGAGTATCCTCCGTCATGCGAGGTGAACCAGCCAAGCACTCGTGCGTTGAACTCCTGACCAGCCGCATTTACTGCGCCGCAATGATCAGCCAGCGGTACCTCCCATAGAACTATGTCGGCAGGATTGTGGACGCGAATCCGTTCGGATTGTTGATGCGGAATGTTTCTGTCCGCCAATCCGTGTATCAGAAGAATTGGGACGCGGCTCCCAACCACTGACCTCTCGGGCGAGGCATCCGCCAAGTTGACGCCGTGAGTCAGACGCCCATAGAGGAATGCCATTTCCACTGCCGGACGAAGAACGATTTTGCCGAGCCACGTTCCTGTTTGAAAGAACTGACCCACTCGCACGTAAGCAATCTGGCGGAAGCTAGCGAACGAGGATTCGGCGACCACAGCACAAAATGGTGTCGTCTTTACCGTTTGGAGAACAATCGCCGCACCCATCGATTCCCCCATCCCAAAAACGCATTTGGGGTGCTGTTGCAACGCCAGCCAGTCGAACCAGCGATGCACGTCGTCGCTTTCCTTGAGACCGTAGGTCGGGAAGTCGCCTCCACTCTCACCTTGAGCGCGTGAGTCAGGCACCAGCACCGTGAATCCATGCGAAAGGAATAGTTCTGCGAATCCCATCATGCCTTGGCGATTGTCGCCAACGCCGTGGAGGAGTATTACGGCATCGCCATTTGCATCTGTTGGACGTGCAAACCAGCCCTGAAGATGGCTCCCATCGCTGGCATTAATCGAAACATCCCGCAAATCGGCACCGAAACGGGCGGAGGTGGCTTCGGCTGACTGGCGCTGTGTTACAGGCACCCGCATCGGGCGGAATGCCAATTCTCCAAGAAAGATGGCAAGGATCGTGCAGAACACGACATAACCTACCACCACTATGCGGATGACGCACCGTGCTCGCATGTTTGCCCCTGCAAGATGTTACGGAAAATGGGCTTGAGAAGTTCGCAACGAGACACGGAACAAATAGACAGTTCCCTTGCCAAGCCTATTTAGGACTTCTTGGCAACGGCTCGGACGTTAGCGCCAGAAAACATCCCATCACCGCCATGGCCGCCGCGTTCTCCTTCAGTTCTTGCGGATCGACTTTATCGAGCGTGTCGGCAGCCGAGTGGTGGTAGTCGAAGTAGCGGCGAGCGTCCTGGATGATGCCGATTCCTGGAACGCCGGCTTTGACCAGCGGATCGATATCGGCCCCTGGGCTCTCCTCTTCGACGCGGAAAATTGTGGTGCCGATCGGCTCCAGGGCATCGCCAACCGGACGCAGGGCAGCGAGCGCCTCCGGCGACATCTTGAGCGCGAAGCCGACCGGATGGCCGGCTCCCTCGTCGCTTTCAATGGCCGCGACGTAGTTCGTCATCTCCGCCGCATGCGCCTGGGCGTATGCCTTACTGCCGCCGCTGCCGTTTTCTTCATCCATCCACGCGATCACGCGCAATGTGCGGCGCGGGCGGATGTGCAGGCGGTGCAGAATTTCAGCCGCCTCCATGGAGATGACCACGCCGGCGCCGTCGTCGATTGCGCCACGGCCAAGATCCCACGAGTCAAGGTGGCCGCTGACAATAACGATCTGCTCGGGATGTTCACTTCCCTTCAAGTCGGCCACGACGTTGTAGCCGGTCGTCTGGGGTAGTGTCAGAGGTGTGAGCGTAAGGTGCATGCGCACGCGGCCTTGAGCCGCAAGATGCTCTACCAGATCCGCATCCTCAGCGGCAAGATCGGCGTCGGGAATGCCCGCGGGCGTGCTGTGCCCGGTGTGGGGCAGTCGATAGTTGGCGCCGCCGACAGAGCGAACGAGCGAAGCTACAGCTCCGAGTGCTGCTGCCGCCTTGGCCCCATTGCTGCGATAGACGACCGCTTCCCCATAAGCTTCAAACGAGTACCCGGCAAGTGCCTTGCGCTCGTCGTACGGAACGTTGTAAAGCACGATCTTGCCCGCCACCTTGTCGCGTCCGAGCGCTGTCAGTTCGTCGAAGCTGTGCACGACGACTATGTCGGCTGTAATGCCATCCGCGGGAGTCGCAGAGCTGCCGCTAACCGCGGCCAGTACGATACGCTGCGTAGTGCCGGGCACCTGACCAGGGTATTCGACGAGTTCGGCCTTCTCCTCGCCGCGAACCCAATGGCTGACTTGTGCCGGCTCGAGGTGAACCTCGAGACCCAGTTCGCGCAGCTCAGCGGCAACATATTCCGTCGCGGCCTGCGCCTGCGGCGATCCGGCCGGGCGCGGGCCAACGTTTTCCGTCAGGTGCGCAAGCTGATGCCAGGCATAATCGCTCTTAAGAGCGGCGTCGCGAATGGTCCGCAGTTGCTCGCGCAGTTCGGGCGAAGAAGGTGGGTGCGCAGAGCTCGCACTCGAGGATTGCGCAGCCGGAGATGTCGCGGTCGCCGTCTGTGACCATGCCAACAGGCCGCCGCCCAACGTCAATGCACAATGCAGAGCAATTCTTTTCCAATCGAACATTCTGGGAGTGCGCGGTTTCATCTAGAGTTTTCCTTGGCGAATCCTGCTAATGCGCAGCCGGGGTGAGCGGCGGCGCTGGATACTCGGGCAGCGCCTGTTTGCTGGCTTGCGTGCGTTTCACTTGCAACTCGTCGAATAGAAGAGCCGGACTGACGACGCTGTAAGGCACGGACTCAAGATGAGTTTCAATATCGGGCGTGGCACCGGCTGCGATCAGATCGCGGCGCAGTGAGCGCGCGTCGAGATCTCCGAACACGCCGCCGCGAACCAATTCTTCGTGTCCATCATTTGTGTAGACGCGATAGAGCAACCGCGGCTCCAGTCTGGGGCCGGTGGTTTCCACATAAAGGGCATAGGGAAGATCTCGCTGTCTGGCAAGATCCAGCAGTTTCTTCTTGAGGTCGGCATCGGACTGCGGCTCGATTGATTCGAGAATGAAGTTGCCCGGCTGCGGCGCTGCACCGTCTGTCGGAGCCGCGCGTCCGTGACCGTTCGAGACCGCGAAATCGCGGATCGGCTGGCGTCCGATGAGATAGGAAACGAGCTTCCCTTTTTCGATTAGAGAAACGCGGCGTGCTCTGACGCCTTCGTCATCGAGCGTGTAATGGCCGAATAGTGGACGGCCGGCGAACGAAGAAATTGTCGGGTCGTCGAAGACGTTGATGAATTCTGGCAGAACGCGCGAGTCGTAACTGCTCGACCAATATCCAGTCGTGCGAGCATTCTCTCCCAGTTTCGGTTTCGTTCCCAAGAGGTTGGGCTCGATCAGACCAGCTACCACGGAGGCGCCGGCATCGCTTGAGAAGAGAACGGGGCCACGATACTCCTCGTCAACCAGGGGCGCTTCCCGCAGCCGTTTTAGTGTTTCCAACATGCGCGCCGCGGTCTTCAGGAACTGCTCCTGCGAGGGCAGAGCGTCGAGTTCAGCTGCTTCATCCTGATGCGACCGCTGCAGGAACTGTCCGTCGGCAGCCTGCGTCGTACCGGCAACGACGATCGAGTAATTTGCCGTCCCAGTACGTGCCACGGTGCCTTCCGAGTTCACGAAGTAATTGTTCTGCGCCACAAACCGCAGCGAAGCTTCGAAATCTTCCAGGTGAAGGTCACCGCGGTAAAAATCGGAAGACTCTTCGAGAAGCTGAACCCAAGGCGTGAAGTCCTGGGCGGGTAGATGAGCGATCGGCTCGATGAGCTCCACGGGCGTGGCTTGGGCAAAGTCGTCGACAGGCTGGTCAATGGTCAGTGTCTTGAGCACGCTCTCCTTGGCCGACAGCGCTTCGCCCGCAGTCTTATAGGCTCGGTCCGTTGCTAGCCAGACACGACGGCGGATGGCAAATTCATCGTCGTCGAGAGGAACAAGATCCACCGTTCCCTGGCCTCCGCCGTAGTAGCTGTCCTGCTTGTAGCCGCCGATGCGCACGACAACCCGAAGAAAGCGTCCGTTTCCGCGTTGCTGGCTGCGCAGCGCGCCGAAAGCGGCATTGGCCTCGAAGTCATCAAGTTCCGTGACGCGGTACTCGATGTAGTACGGCGCAGCCACGTTGTCCATCTTGAGTTTCGCTTTGGAGCGCTCCATCTCTTCCTTCAGCGCTCGCAGCACAGGATCCTCTGGCATATTGGCCGCATGGAGTTGCCCATCGGTTGCGCAGAGGCACAGCACAAGAAAGGCAGCGGCCAGAATCGGACGCATAACTCTGCAACCAAGCGCACGGCGACCGACGAACGTTGTCAGCGTCATCGGCTGCCATCCTTTTGATCGGCGGCGGGCGGAGGCAGGATGGGAGGTCGCGTGTCCCCGTACTTGCGCTTCTGTACTTCGATATCTGCAAACAACATGGCGGGTGCGGCCGCTGACACGGGAACACTGCCTGACTCCGCGCCACAAACGCCATTGAATACACTGGTAGTGTCCCCCGTGGCTTCAATCTGATTCAAAACAGTGAGCGGCGTGCCAACGATATCAACTCCCCGCACGAGTTCATCGGGCCGCCCGTCGGCATACACGCGCCATACCATCACCGGCAACACTTGAAACGCCTGCGGAAGCTCGGTCGTAGTTAGCGTGAAGCCGCCTTGAATGTCCTCAAAATAGAGGCCGTATGGCTTGCCCTGCTTTTTGATTTCATCGACAAAGAGGGCGCGCAAACGCGCGTCCGGAACGGTTTTCGACGATGTCACGATCAAGTTGCCCTGGCGTCCCACCGGCATTTTGCCAGTCTGTGCCCGCCCATGTCCGTTTGAGTTGCCGAAGTTCTTCACCGGCATGCGGCCCATCAGAAAATTCTTGAGGATCCCATCTTTTACCACTTCCACCCGCGCGGCCGGCATTCCTTCGTCGTCGTAGCGGTAATAGCCGGAAAGCTCTGTGCCGCTGAGGGTGCGCAGCGTAGGGTCATCGGTCACGCTGAGAAATTCGGGCAATATTTTTTCATCCACCTTTCTTGCAAAGGTTTGCCCCTCGTCGCGCCCGCGCTGGCGCTGCCCTTCCACGCGATGCCCCAGAACCTCGTGAAAGAACACGGCAGCCGCCCGGCCCGACAGCAACGCCGGCCCGCTGTACGGTTCGGCAAGCGGAGCCGCGCGCAGCGCGTTCAGATCGCCGGCAATTTTCTTGACGCTCGCCTCAACCTCACCTTGCGACGGGAACTTTGACGGGTCGGAATACTGGTAGGTCTCGACGCGTTCCAGGCGCATGCCGTCGTCGGCTAGTACCTCGCCTTCAATCACAACCCGGACAATCACGTCGGAGGTAACAACCCTCGTTCCTTCGGTCGTAACCAGATAAGTTCGGTCCTTCTCGCCATAGAGATAAACAACCGATTCCTGAATCTCGTAATGGCGAAAAGCCGCCGAATAACGGCGCGCCAGTTCTTCCCATTCGCTCTGTGTGGGCAGGTCAACCGGCAAGGGTTTTTCTATATAAGAAGACGTCCGCTCGTCCGAAAAGTCAGGTGACTCATCTTCATCTTTCGCGCGCACGGCGTTCTTGGTCTTGACATTCGTGTAAGCCTCCCGGGCCTTGCGGTATTCCTCGTAAGTCAGCCGCCAAAGCGAGCGCCCCAGGGCGTCGGAGTCGTCACGGATCGGAAGTAGCCCAGTCGTAATTCCCGAGCCGCGGTCGCTACCATGCGTATTGTCGAGCTTTGGATCACCGATCCGCATGGCGACATCGGCCATGCGACGGCGCGAGCGCGCCGCGGTAAGAATCGCGCCTTGCGTGCCAATGACGGACAGCCCTTCACCGTCCGTCACGCTATAGCTGGTGAAATAAGGAGCCGGATCCTGCCGCGCGAGCTCCGTATGCGCACGATGCAGTTCCTTCTCCATAGCGCCGAGGATTAAATCATCTTGCGACGACGCGCCTGTCATGGCTGAGTTTCGATCTTCCTTGGCGGCTGCTTTGGCGGGCTTGGCTCCCGCTCCGGAGTTGCCGCCTTTGGCGTTCAAGGCCGGGCACAGCAATAATAGGAACACCGACAGCAGGACGACTGAAACTACGTGAGGGTTTTTCATGCGGAACTGCGAGTTTACAGGACTGCAGCCGACAAAAAAAGCGGCCCCTCGCGGGGCCACCCTTTTAAAGAGGCGAAGTGGGCAGGAGTCAGAGGAATCTCATTTGGGCGCCGTTTCCGAGGATGAAACGACAGGTGGATAGTCGAGCACATTGGTGAAGTGTTCCATCAGTTGCGGCCTCTTCGTTACAGCATGAATTAGCACTTGCTGAACCAAAATGGCGAGCTGGCGATTCGAGGCAGCGCCACTCTTGGAACTCATTGACTATCAGGGGGTTAGGGCGAACATCCCGGTCCGTACGCGCTGCCAGCCTCGGCCCGTCAAGGCACACAAAATGCACAATGCTGCACATTGGTTGAAGGTCTCATACCGCCACTCAGGGAAACTGTTACCGTCACGTGAACCCAGCGCGGTCTGGCGGCAGATTAGTTTGAATTGCTTTGAAAGGGCACGGCTTCAGCCGTGCCGTAGGAGCCCGCAAAATCGTTGCGGCTTTCGCCGCTGGGGGAATGTGGACATACGACCCGCTTGCGTCGGCGGCCAGCGCGGGATCAGATCTCAATTACAATGGAGCAGCGCCGCTTTCGACTCTAACTGCGCGAACCCAGGGCAGGCGACCCGAACCGCCAATTCAGGAGAACTACATGGCTCAAAATCACTACACCAGCAAGTCCAAGCGGAGGCCAAAGAACAGCAAACGCAAGGATTATTCCGCGGCTACCATGGCGAAGGTGCGCAAGCTCGAAGCGGCGGAAAAGAGCAAGTAGCGATATAAACCGCGATAATTTCCGGAATTCAGCTTGACAGACCGATCGGTCGGTTATAGTATCTTTCCTCAAGTTTGCTATTTTTGAGCAGACTTGGAATTTCATGCAGAGTGGCTGAGGGACGAGCCCTAGGACGCCACGGCAACCGGATCGGGATCATATATCCCAACCGCCAGGTGCCAACTCTCGCCCGGTAACGGGGACCATGAGATTCGGGTAGGCGATATTTCATTCGCAGTTCCCGAGCCTCTTTTCCTACCCGGAAAAGGGGTTTTGTAGTAAATGGGGAAATTTTCCCCGGCTCGTCCCACAGTCGCAGAAAGAACGTGCACCATGAGGACGAGCTATGAACTCCGCTGCCGCGAATGCGGCAAGACCTTCGAAAACCAGCCTCGCTCGATCTGCGAAGACTGCTTTTCGCCTCTCGAAATCACCTACGACTACGACACGATCAAGAAGCAGGTTTCGCGCGAACTGTTCGCCTCACGCGCGCCCAACATCTGGCGCTATCGCGAACTCTTGCCGCTGCCCGCGGAATTTCAACCGTCCCTTCCGGTTGGATTCACTCCGCTGGTCAGCGCGCCGCGCCTGGGCGAAAAGATTGGCTCGCGGCGGCTGTGCATCAAGAATGATGCGGTGTGCATGCCAACCTTGAGCTTCAAAGACCGTGTGGTCGCGGTCGCGCTGGCGAACGCGCGCAGCTTCGGTTTCGATACGGTCGCGTGCTCTTCAACGGGCAATCTGGCAAATTCGGTGGCGGCGCAGGCCGCGCGCGAAGGCTTCAAGGCGTGGATCTTTATCCCTTCCGATCTCGAGCCCGCGAAAATTCTGGGCACCCAAGTGTTCGGGGCCGAACTGGTGCGCATCAACGGCAGCTACGATCACGTGAACCGTCTGTGCTCGCAAATTGCCGACGAGCATCCGTGGGGGTTCGTGAACGTGAATCTGCGTCCCTACTACTCCGAAGGCTCAAAGACGGTGGGCTATGAAATCGCCGAGCAACTGGGCTGGCGTCTGCCCGATAACATCGTGGTGCCGATGGCGGGCGGATCACTCATCACCAAGATCAAAAAGGCATTCGACGAACTGATCCTGCTCGGTCTGGTCGAGCCGAAGCAGGTGAGATTCTTCGGGGCGCAGGCCTCGGGCTGTTCGCCGATCTCAACGGCCATCAAACAGTACAGCACGGAGATTGAACCGCAGCGGCCGAAAACGATCGCCCGCTCGCTTGCTATCGGCAATCCCGCCGACGGACATTACGCGATCAAAGCGATTACGAAAAGCGGCGGATGGTCTGAGGACGTCTCCGATCACGAAGTGGTGAACGCCATCCAGTTGTTGGCGGCAAGTGAAGGCATTTTCACCGAAACCGCCGGCGGCGTGACCGTCGGCACCGCCCGCAAGCTGATCCATCAGGACCGCATTCTGCCGGATGAAACCACGGTCCTCTGCATCACCGGCAACGGATTAAAGACGACCGATGTGCTGGCGGACAAGTATCAGGCTGAGCGGCCGATTTCCGCCAAGCTCACTGAATTTGAGGCGTATCTAGCGGGCAAGCTCGGCAAAGTCGCCGATGCCGTGCTTCCAGGCTCGGCGGCATTTGGGGACGCGGCCGTAGTTTGAGGCGTCGCCGGTCGTTGGTCGTCTGTCGTTCGGCGAGCGCATACGATCGCGAATGTTTGGTCTTTGGCCGGGTTTTGAGCCGGATTTTTGTCAACGACTGACGATCAGCGACTAACGACTGTCATATTTTCATTTGGGCATTCTTGCCCCAGGAGGCTTCATGAGCATCACCGTACAAATTCCAACGCCGCTGCGGCGGTTGACCGCCGGAACGCCGCGCCTCATCTGCGACGCGGCCAACCTGAACGAACTGTTCACAGCGCTCGATCAGAAATTTCCCGATCTGCGGCCCCATCTGCGCGATGAGTCTGGAGAGGTACGGCGCTTCCTGAACATTTACGTAAACGAGGAAGACATCCGCTTCATGGGCGGCGCAGCGTATGCATTTCAGGAAGGCGACGAGGTTCTGCTGGTGCCTTCAATCGCCGGCGGAGCATTGTAGAGACGGGGCTTGCCCCGTTTCAACGCCCGTGCAAACTGGCGCGGACGGGAGTGTCCGCGCCACACAGAATTGCACTACTTGTGCCCGAAGACTTCCTTCAACAATGACGTCGTCTGGGCGGCAGGGTCTTTGCGGATCTTCTTCTCTTCTTCTCCCAACATGTAAAAAAGACCGTCGAGCGTTTTGCCTACGACGTACTTGTTTATGTCGACTTCCTCAGCAACTGCGCTTCCGCCCGGCGCGCTCTTGACGACCTGGTTGTACTGCTGAACGACGCCGACGTGCTCCATGGAACGGTGAACGATGGGAGAAAAAGCCGTCGTGAGATCACCGGAACTGGTGCGTTTGAAGTAGTCGGTAGCGGCGGTGTCACCGCCCGTAAGGATGTGCCGGGCATCGTCGAAGCTCATCTTTTTGAGGGCCGTAAGAAAGATTTGCTTGGCTTCGGGAGTAGCTTGCTCGGCGGCGCGATTCATGCCAACTTCGAGCTCATCCACTTTCGCGCCCATACCCAGCATGCGCATTCCCTTGCCGATGGTTTCGAGCTTGGGAGGAAGCACGATCTTAATAGCTTCATTCTTGAGGAAGCCATCTGGTTTGCCAGTGCGCGCGACGGCCTTCGTAGTGCTGACCTGAAGCGCTTGCTTGAGTCCGGCGATAATCTTGTCGTTGCTCAGGCCTGACGTATTCGCTTGCCCAAGCCCTTCCGCCTTCTTAAGCACCTCGTCAAGCTGCGCTGCCGAGTAAGTGGAATAACAAAGCATAAGAGCGATAGCAACTAAGAGAGAACGCATAAGATCCTCGCAGGAAAAACTAGCGGGATGATTGTAACGCAAACAAGAAAAACGTCTGGCGCCCCCCCAGTGCAATCAGCCGCGCCTAGACAGCAGCGTGGTTGCGAAGGCGGGCAGCAGAAGACAGTTCGCGGATGTCTTGGATGGAGGAAGTCACAATCGGAGTGCGATACCCGGGATGGGAAAATTCCAGGCGCATGCCGCGGCCAACGAAGCTGCGCTTGAGCATCGTGCCTCCCCAGGTTGAACCCGAGATGGCAACGGCTGTAGGCTCGGGACAAAATTCCGGATGCCCCGAAATCAGCGCGGAACCGTCTTCAAGAAGAACGGCCGTGTAGCAGTGGTGCTGGGTCTGGATTTGCAGAACCGTGGCCGGCGGCAGATCGCTGAGGTAAACGCCGCCCTCAATCTCCGACTGGACGATCTGGTGATTGACCTCGTCGCTGAGGTTGGGGTGCGGCACGAAAAAGGAAGTATGTCCCACAGTCGGCCTATTCGGGACAGTATACCCTTATTGGGCCTGCAGCCGGTGGTTACGGTTGGTTGCGGCCCTTGGATTTGCCTAACAACCTGCGGAAGAAGTCGCAAATGCTGGCGCCTTCGTGGAAGAGCAGCCTTTCAGGGCCGCGTGAGTCGCTGTGCCTCTCCCCTCAGGGCAGAGCAAGCTCGATTTCAGGTTCCGGCTGCTCCTCCGGCGCTTGGGCGGGCAGTTTTCCCGACTCGACTGCGGCCTCACTCGACGCTTTCGTTGGGTGATACCGCAAGAGCAGAAGGAGAGGTAACAGGCAGAAGAACATCACAGACATCAGCCAAAATGCCTCCACAAAGGAGAGCATGGCCGCGTGTTGTTGGAGAAGTCCATAAACCGCAGCAAGCGCCTTGCGGTGTGCGACGTAGAGATCAATTCCCTGGGCGTGGAACCACGTCTGAAGGCCGCCGATCATGCGCTGGGTTGTGAGGTCACCGGCGGTGACATGGGCAACGAGGCTGGACTGATGGAATTGGCTGCGGCGCGCGAGAAAGGTGGTCATCAGGGCAATGCCGAAGCTGCCTCCGATATTGCGCATCAAGTTGAAGATACTGGTCGCATTGCCCATTTTTTCTTTCGGAATACTCGCCATACTCAGCGCCATCAGTGGGATGAATAGCAGGGCCAGCGCCATCCCCTGTAGCACCTGCGGCCAGAAGATGTCCCAATAACCCGCGTCCAGGTTGAGACGGGAGAGTTCCCACATCGTGAACCCACCGAGGCTGATGCCGACGACCATGAGCCGGCGAGGATCGGTTTTGCTGGTAAGGTATCCCGATATCGGCATCGTGGCGAGCGAACCGATTCCACGCGGAGACAGCGCCAGTCCCGCATTGTAGGCCGGATAGCCGAGCAGGGTTTGCAGATAAATGGGAAGCAGGACCAGGCTGGCATAGAGTACAAAGCCAAGCTGAGTAATCAAAAAGACTCCGGCGGCGAACGATCTGTCTTTGAGGGCGCGCAAATCGACGACGGGATCTTTGATAGTGAGTTCACGAATCACAAGCGAGACCAGACTGACGACGCATAGCACGCCGAAAAAGCGGATGGATCTGGAAGAAAACCAGTCCTTCTTCTGGCCGGTATCGAGCACGACCTGGAGCGTGCCAAAACCGAGAGCGAGCAGGCCGATTCCCCACAGATCGATGCGGCCAGCCGAGCGCCGGATGTAGTGCGGGTCGACCACGAAACGGCTGATCATTAGGATCGAAAAGACTCCAACCGGAAGATTCAGGTAGAAGATCCAGCGCCATGTGTAGTTGTCCGTGATCCATCCGCCGAGGGTAGGCCCCAGAATGGGCGCAAGCAGGATGCCGATGCCATACGCAGCCATGGCATGTCCGTGTTTTTCGCGTGGGAACGTTTCGAGGAGGATAGCCTGTGCAAGAGGCTGAAGCCCTCCGCCGGTTAGGCCCTGCAAAACGCGAAAGAAGATCAGGCTGTCAAGGCTGGTGGCCAGGCCGCAGAAGAGCGAGGTTACGGTGAATCCCGTGACGCAGATCATCAGGAGTTTTTTGCGGCCGAGGTAACGGGCCAGCCATCCGGACATAGGAAGAACGATGGCGTTGGCAACGAGATAAGAAGTGACCACCCATGTGCCTTCGTCAACGCTGGCGGCGAGGTTGCCGCTGATATGGGGAATGGCGACGTTGACGACCGTGGTGTCGAGGAGTTCCATGAACGTCGCCGTCATCACAGAGACGGTGACGACCCAGGGATTCACCGAACGATGTGGCGAGCCGTCCACGACACGCAGGCCCCAGAGAACCGAGCCCGTATTCGAATCTACTCGCGCCACGGTACGTCGGGCGGTGATCCGCGTCACGAGGAGCGCGGACATTGGGATCTCAAGTGAAAGAAGAAAATGGCTTGCGCGTGCGGACGAGTACGTGTACAATCTAACTAACTGGTTAATTAAGGAACGAACCATGGTATTGTCCTTAGGCAAAAAACAGGTTCAGCGCACGACTCCGGCCAGAAGAGGTTCAAGGCGACCGCCAAATCGCCGAGGGGCGGAAGACTCAGGCCGCGGCCGCACCCGTCTCGGTACCCGCGGCCAGCCCGAAGAAAGCCGGGCCGCGATCTTGCACGCGGCCGTGGCGGAATTCGCCGAGTACGGCATCGCCGGCGCGCGGACCGACCGCATCGCGCAGGCAGCGAGAGTGAACAAAGCGCTCCTTTATTACTACTTCAAGGATAAGGACGCTCTGTACGAGGCGGTACTGGACCACGTGTTCAGCGGAATGCGGGAGCGAGTATTGCCGGTTCTCGAAAGCGATCTTGAGCCGCGCGAGAAGCTGCTCGAGTACGTGAGCCAGTATTTTGACTACATCGCCGCCAACCCCCGCTTTCCACGGGTGGTGCAATCGGAGTGGATGCGAGCCGGGCCCCATGCTTCTCCGCAGATGCTGCGGATTGCCCGGGAATATTTCGCTCCGATTTACGCGCAAATGGCGAAGTTGTTGCGGGAGGGAGCGGAAAAAGGACAGCTTCGGCGCGTGAATCCCCTGGACTTTCTCCCGTCGTTGGTAGGGATCGTGATCTTTTACTTCAGCACGGCGACCGCAATGAAAGCGCTGCTGAAGGTGGATCCGCTTTCGAAGGAAAGAATCGCCGAGCGGCGTAAGTTCGTGCTGGAGTTTATTACGGAGGCGGTGTGTCTGTGAGGCGCACGTTTTCACTGAGGGAAAGCGATGAACGCTCGAAATAAAGTTTTGATTCTAGTGGCCATAATCTTTGCCATCTCTACGGCCTATTACTTCTATTCCACGCCGAGAGGTGGCGACCTGGTGCTGGTCGGAACCGTGGATGCGAACCAGATCGTCGTAAGCCCGCAAATTCAGGGGCGCATCCTGAGGCTCTTGGTGGACGAGGGAACGCAAGTGAAGCAAGGCGATCTGATCGCCGAGCTTGATCCTTCCGAACTCGAAGCCGAGGAGCGGGCAGCGGCGGCCATGATCGCCAGCTTTCGGTCCCAGGTGAACGCGAACCAGTATACGCAGCAATCGACCAAGGGATCGACTTCGAGCGACGTAGCCAACGCACAGGCACAATTGCAATCGGCGCGCGCCCAACTGGCGCAGGCTGAAGCGACGCTGGCGCGCATCGAAAGCGACAGCAGGCGCACCATTGGGCTCGCCGATGCAGGCGTAGCCTCCGAACAGGAAAAAGTGCAGGCCGAGATGAATCTGAAAGCGCAGCAGGCTAGCGTTGACTCGTGGAAAGAACAGGTGTCCGCGGCACAAGCCAGCATGAATGCTGCGGTGGCGCGCACCAATCAGGCGGCCGCAGCCCAGAGCACAGTTGCTTCCACGCGAGCCCAGGTCGGAAACGCGGTCGCGCAATTGAAAGAAGCGGAAGTTCGCCTCGGCTACACAAAAATTTACGCGCCTGTAACCGGAACCGTGCTCACGCGCGCCGCGCGCGAAGGCGAAGTGGTCAATGCCGGGCAGGCCATCGTAACGGTGGTCGACTTCAGCGACACCTGGGTGCGGGCGGCGATTCCAGAAACGGACGCGGATCACATCGGACAGGGCGACACCCTCAAAATCCGTCTTCCGGGCGGCACCGTGGTGGATGGAAAAGTGTTTTACAAAGCGGCCGAGGCCGATTTCGCGACGCAGCGCGATGTTGGCCGCAGAAAGCGCGACATCCGTACTCTTCTGTTGAAGGTGCGCCTGGCTAATCCCAAGGGCGCGTATGTCCCGGGGATGACCGCCGAGGTTTTGGTGCCGCCGGCTCTGCAAAAGGGGAACTAGACGCAGTCAGAGGTCATAGGTCAGATGGCAGTGGTTAATGCCCCAGGGTTTGGGGGGCTGCGCATGACAGGGCCGCAAGATGAAGGTCGCAAGACATGAATGAAGAAAAGAACAAACCGGAGATTAGCAAGATCAATAGCGGCGCGAACTCGGGGACCGCAAATGGCTTCAGTGTTCAGGGCGCGGAGATGAGCTTGCGCGGCGAAGTCGCCGCCAACGCTCCGAACGCGATCGAGGTCCAGCACATCGTCAAAAAATACGGCGACTTCACGGCGGTCAACGACGTTTCATTCACAGTGAAGGAGGGGGAAATCTTCGGCCTGCTCGGCCCGAACGGCGCCGGCAAATCCACGTTGATCCGGATGATGACAACGCTGATTCCGATCACATCGGGTTCGGCGCGAATCGCAGGACACGACGTGACCAAGGAAGCGGATTCGGTGCGGCGGACGATCGGTGTGATCCCCCAGGCGCTGACCAGCGATCTCGATTTGACGGTCGAAGAGAACATGTCGATTTACGCCAAGCTCTATGACGTTCCGGCCAAGCGCCGCAAAGAGGCGATTGACGAGTTGCTGGAAACTGTCGACCTCACGAAGTGGCGTGACGCGCAGACTAAGACGTTGTCGGGTGGAATGCGCCGTCGGCTGGAGATTGCCCGCGGTCTGGTCCACAGCCCAAAGATCTTCTTCCTCGACGAACCCACCACCGGCCTCGACCCCGTGTCGCGAGTAGCGGTGTGGGAAATGCTGACCAACATCAAATCGAAGCGCAAGCTAACCATTCTGATCACGACGCATTATATGGACGAAGCGGACCGCCTGTGTAACCGAATTGCCATCGTCGATCACGGCAATCTGGTAGCGCTCGACACTCCCGAAGCGCTGAAAGCGACCGTGCCCGGGTCCACAGTGATCGAAGTTCAGTTCGACAATCCGCCGGCGGATTGGGAAGAACGACTGAGCGGCTTACCGGGAGTGACATCGGTGCAGAACGAAAGCGCGGGCATGTTTCGAGTGCTGACCGCAAACGGTTCCGGGACCACGACTGATCTGGTGGAAATGGCCGTAGTCTGCGGCGTCACGCTGAAGACACTGACGGTACAAAACACTACGCTGGACGACGTTTTCGTCCATTACACGGGACGGCAGTTGCGCGATGAACTTGTCAAGGCGCATGCGTTCGTGATGCCGCCACGTCCGGGGATGCAGCCATGAATCGAACTTTGGCAATTATCGAACGCGAGATGAGGAAGTTTTTCCGTTCCCCGGCACTGATGATGGTGTCGATGATTTTCCCGCTCGTCCAATTAATCGTCTTGGGCAACGCCTTCGGCGGAAAGATTCAAAACGCGAAGATGGGCATCGTGGACGAAGACCACGGTACGCAAGCGGTCCGCATCAAAGAGGCATTTGATTCCGTGCAGGCCACGGCCCGCACCTTCGTGTCGATCCCATACGACGACGAAGTGAAGGCCCGCGAAGACGTGCGCAACGGGAAAATCCAGGGCGCGGTGATCATTCCGCCGCAGTATTCGAAGATGGTGTATGAGAAGAACCACCCTCGCATCGCGCTCATCGTCGACAACACCGACAACTTCGTGAGTTCTTCGTTGGAATCGACCATGACGGACATGACCAACGCGCTGAACCAGCCCGACGTCGAGCCCCGTCTCCTGCAGCAGACCGTGCTCGAAACCGTCGAACTCTATCCCTTCATCGAGTATATGAAGTATCTCCTCCCAGGTTCGATTGCACTGGCCATGTTCGTGTCGGCGATGATCGGCGGGGGCATGCTTTACATCGACGACAAGGCGCGCGGTGTGCACGAAGGCTATCTGGTTACGCCAATTACCAAAACCGAACTCGTGTTCGGATTGAACGGAGCGGGCGCCATCAAGGGCATCCTGACTGGCGTGGTCATTACCATGATCGGGTCGCTGCTGGCGGGCGTAGGGACGATCTTCCATCCCGCCACCATTCTCGGATTGTTGGCCATGGTAGTGGCCACGGCATCGGCTTTCAATTGCATGATGTTCCTGATGATGGTGCGGGTGGAGGACCCATTAGTGCCACGCGCAACGTTTGGCATTCTCAACACGCTGCTGTTTTTCCCCAGCGGATCGATCTATCCCGTGCAGGCATTTCCAGCCTGGCTGCGCGCGATTGCCATCATCGATCCATTTACCTACGCCGTGCACGGGTTCAAGTGTCTATTGTTGAAGGAAACAGGCTTGGGACCGATCATGCCGGATTTGCTTTTCCTGACATGCTTTGCGCTGGGAACGATGGGATTGGCGCTGCCGCTTTTCAAACGCACTTTGTAGTTAGATTAGAGTGACGCGAAGTGCGCCCCGCGAAGGCGGCCGATCCCGGGCCGAGCCTGCGTTCCCCAGCCCGGTATCGGATCGAGTGCGTCTTCCCTCCCCAAGCCAGGAGAAACCTGATTTGGGAGTCGCACTCTAGGCTGATCAGCAAATGGCAGTGACGCCTTGAATGCCAATCGCCCGTACATTCCTTCGAGCAGGGCGTCGATCAAACCATGCTTTTACTCGTTTCGTTTCGCGACTGCTCGATCCGGCGTGGGGAACGATTGTTCTCCCGCAGGAAACGATGACCGCGACGTGTGCGGCTGCGGCGAGTTTGCCTGCAGACAAAACAGAAGGTCGGTCAAAGCCCGGCGCGCTTTCAAGCGAAGCCAACGAGCGAAACGCGCGTGCCAGCGGATGGTCGGCATCGCGAGCCGGATCATGAGGTGGTGGAAATGAACTCGACATATGGGTCTGTCCTGCAAAAGCCCTGCCAACACGGCAGAAATTGCCTTAGAAGGCTCTTAGAGCAAGTTCGGATGAAGGTGTCCTATCGTCCGCGTGCCGGCTCCGAAGGCCAAAGTCCCGCAGCATCAGGTGCGGCGGCCGCACCACCGCTTCCCCCTCCGCCAGGATCAGCGCGCGTTCCATTACGTTCTGCAGTTCGCGCACGTTGCCCGGCCATCTCTGCATCCGTAGCTGCGCCGTCGCCTCCTCCGACAACACGGGTGCTGGCGGACGCGCCGAGAATCTCTCGAGAAAATAAGCCGCCAGCTGAACGACATCTCCGGGCCGCTCTGACAGCGGCGGTATGGCGAGCGGGAATGCCGCTAGGCGATAGTAGAGATCTTCCCGGAACCTTCCTTGTCCAACCAGGGTAAGCAAGTCCTGATTCGTCGCCGCCACGATGCGCGCATCCACGCGCACCACCTGCGTGCTTCCCAGTCGCTGTAGTTCCTTCTGTTCGAGAAAGCGCAGCAGCTTTGGTTGCAGGCTGAGGGGCATATCTCCGATCTCATCCAGAAAGAGCGTTCCCTGGTGCGCCGCCTGGATTCTGCCCGCATACGATTGCAGCGCGCCCGTGAAGGCGCCCCGCGAATATCCGAACAATTCGGCTTCGAGCAGCGTCTCTGGGATCGCTGCGCAATTGACCGCCGCGAAGGTCCGCGCGGCCCGCGGACTCAACTCGTGCAACGCACGTGCCACCAGTTCTTTCCCGCTGCCCGTCGGGCCCGTGATCAGCACGGTTGTGTCGTGCGCCGCCACCAGATTCGTCAGACGATAAACGGCCTGCATCGCCGCCGAGTTGCCGATCATACCGGGCAGAGTCGCAGTGCCTTCAACCCCAGCCCTTAACTGAGACCCATCATCTCGTCCGCGCTGCGCCGTTTGAACAGCCCGTTCCTCATGGCGTTGCTCATTGTCATCGGCCGCCTCGCTTCCCGCACCCCCCCATGCCACTAGGGATGCCGCCTCGCTCACCGCGGCCGGCACAGTCACGGCGTCCGCTTCGTTGTCGAGCAGCACGACCGCGACAGCGGGATACCGCTCTCGCACCGTTTGCCGAAGTTCCTCAGCGTCAAGGTCGGGCAAGCGGCGGTCAAGAAACAGCACCTCCCAGCATCCTTTTTCCAGGTGAACAAGCGCCTCCGCGCCGCCACGGGCCTGCTCCACACGACGGGTTTTGGGAAGCAAGCTCTCCAGAACTCGCTGACGGACTGCCGTGCTCGGACTCGCCACCAGGACATGCTCCGCCGCGCTGGGCGTTACCGGAAAGGTTGTCATGTTGACCATTCAAAGCGCAGGGGGTTAGAAAGCGATTAGCAGCAAATTACAAAGTTCTCACGCCGGCAAACCACGGTGTGCCGCTCACGGCAAATTTTGCTTTACAAAAAGTTGGAAGGTGTGTCAGCGGGCATTTCCTGCCGAGTCGAAGGGAGCCGTTCAACTCAGCAGTTCCACGGAGAGAATTACTTTTCGACAAACACTAGCTGGCCGTTTTCGACTTTGAGGTCTTTTACGTTCGCAGGCAGCTTGAGCTGATCCCGTTGCTCCGCCAGTTTTTTTTGCAGCACATCGTTGATAAGCGAGGCCGGAACCGAAAGATTCCCGATCTTCACTTCGGTGGCGTCAAACGTCGCGTACCCATCCTTGGCTCCGATGTGCCCAGCCAGCGTTAGATAAACGTCTTTGCCCGCAATCTGCGTGACGAATTGCCCACGCACCAAATCGCCATCCATGGACACTTGATAGTCTTTGACAGTCGGCACCGGCCCGGGAAATTCCATCGATCCTCCCGCAGACGACGTACCTGGCGACCCTCCCGGCGACGAACCGTTGGCGGGCAGCGTACCCGCAGCCTGGGCGAGCGCTGCATTGATCTCATCCGGAGTAATGCGGACTTCGTCAGCGCCCGGATCCGACGCCTTGGGTTGCTCAAGCCGGTCGATTTTTTCCTGGAACGACTGCGCGCTGGCGGCCGCAGCCGCAGGTGCAGCCGGCGTGGCGACCGGCGCAGGACGCCGTAGAACCAGAACCAGCGTCACAATCGAAATGGCTAGTGTTGCGTAGCTAATGATACGCTGTGGCTTCAGAGTGCACCTCCGGCGTGTACTTAATGCTACCGCGCTCAACCCGGTTCCTTCAGATGACGGAGGTGCTTGGTCCTGGGCAGACTTAGCGGTTTTGGCCTTTGAGCGGTTTGGCCTCGTCAAGGCCCTGTACGGCCGTATTCGGATCTGGCACCGCGGCTTCATGGGCCACAATCAGCCATTTGCCGGCAATTTTACGCAACACCACCAGGTTCACGCCCATCGCTTTCTCGCCGCTATTGGTAGCGCGGTAGCGCGTAATCGTATAGGCAAAGTCGCCCGAGCATTCAAGGTTGAGCATTTCGATGGAATCGATGTGATAGTCCGCGTCCACTCCCCGCTGAACGTAAGCTTGAATTTTGGCCCGCGGGTGCACGACCCCGGATGCGAAATGTTGGGTCAGGTAATACGCGTCTTCGCTATACAGCGACGCCACTCCGTCCGTGTCTTTATTGTTGTAGCTGTCTTTCCATTGCACGGGAACCCCCCGCAGTGCGGACTCGTCCGAGGGATTGCACCTCATCTCTTCTGTAATTTTCGAGTTTTTGGAATTAGCAGGATTAGCTTGCGGGTGCGCAAAATTCGCCAAGAGCAGGAGCGCAGAAACGATCCACCACCGCATGATCTCTCACTCAACAATCGCCAGCACGTCGCCGGCATTTACGGCAGCCCCCGCGGCCGCCACCATTTTCTTCACAATCCCCTTCTTGGGTGACTTGATCTCGTTCTGCATCTTCATGGCTTCCACCACGATCATGCCCTGCCCGGCTTCCACTTCGGCTCCCTCAGCCACGAGCAACCGGACGACCCGTCCCGGCATGGGCGCAACTATTTTTCGAGGGCCTTTCTCGTCCGCCGCCGAACCCTGGCGCGCACGCAGCGAGCGGGGATCGCGGAGTTCCACCGCAAAACGCGTGCTGCCCACCCACATATGAAGATCGGTGGGAGTTTGTTCGCGCTTCACTTCGAACGCCTGACCATCGACGATCAGCGACAGCACATCGCGCCGTGGAAGGACAGCATCCACGCGAATCTCTTTGCCGTCGAGACGGCATCTCCATCCGGTTTCCACTTTTTCAAGTTCGAGCCGGTGCGGTTTGCCGCCGACATTCACGTCGTAGACCATACGGTTCAGCGCAGCGCTTCGGTGCGTCCTTTCTGCTTCCAGTTCGAAGAAGCCGGGGCTTGCACGGACGCATTTCCATTCTGCGAGGTCGAGGCAGCAGGGTCGAGAACGGCAAACATCCCGGCCGCAATGGCGGCAATCCGTGGCTCAGGAGCGTGTGCAGAAACTTTCGAATCGCCTTTCGCCAGCAGCCGGTCGAGGTAGCCCGTGTCGAGCTTGCCCGCCTGAAAATCTTCGTCGCGCAAAATGCGTCGAAACAGCGAAATGTTGGTCTTGATGCCCGCCACAAAATACTCGTAGAGTGCCCGTTGCAATCGCATGATGGCCTGATTGCGGTCGGTTCCATGGCTGATCAGCTTGGCCAGTAGCGGATCGTAATCCAACGGAACGGTCCAGCCCTCGTACATTCCGCTGTCGCGCCGGATTCCCGGCCCCGAAGGCAAGAGCAGCAGCGTAATCTTCCCCGGGCTGGGGAAATAATTATTGTCGGGGTCCTCGGCATAAATGCGGCATTCGATCGCGTGCCCGCGAATGCTGATATCCGATTGCGTGAAGGGCAGCTTTTCGCTGTTGGCAATGTGAATCTGCAGATGCACCAGGTCAAGCCCGGTGGTCAACTCCGTCACCGGATGCTCCACTTGCAGGCGCGTGTTCATTTCCAGGAAATAAAAGTTCTTCTGCTGGTCCACCAGAAACTCCACCGTGCCCGCATTCGTGTAGTTGGCGGCCTGCGCAACCTTGACCGCGACTTCGCCCATCCGCCGCCGCATCTCGGGATCGACGATCGGCGACGGCGCTTCTTCAAGCACCTTCTGATGCCGCCGCTGGATCGAGCATTCGCGCTCCCCGAGCCACACCGTGTTCCCGTGCTCATCCGCCAGCACCTGCATTTCGATGTGTCGCGGATTGATGATCGCTTTCTCAATGTAGACTTCGTTGTCGCCAAATGACCGCTGCGCTTCACTCTGGGCTGATTCCAACGCCGACCGAAGTTCCGCTCGCGTATGCACCAGCCGCATGCCTTTGCCGCCGCCACCTGCTGCCGCTTTGAGCATCACCGGATAACCAACGCGTTCGGCTACCTGCTCGGCTTCTTCGGGTGAAGTCAGCCCTCGCGCCGTCCCCGGGACGAAAGGAATGCCCGCTTTTTCCATGTGCTGGCGGGCGCGAGTCTTCGACCCCATCATCTCCATCGATTGCGCGGTGGGGCCGATGAATTTTATGCCCGCATCCACGCAGGCCCTCGCGAACTTCGCATTCTCCGAGAGAAAGCCATAACCAGGATGGATGGCTTCAGCACCTGATCGGTGGGCCACGTCGAGGATCTTATCCATCCGGAGATAGGACTCCGAAGCCTGTGCAGGACCGATCGCATATGCTTCATCGGCTTTGCGAACGTGAAGCGCGGGACGGTCGACGTCAGAGTAGACCGCAACGGTGGCAATGCCCATCTCGCGGCAGGCGCGTATGACACGTACGGCAATCTCTCCGCGATTGGCGATCAGAATTTTCTTGAACATTCTTAAGACCGGTCGTCAGGCCGTCCATCATTCTACCTGCTCAACGGTGCGGAATGCATGCGGCAGGTCACAAGAGCCTGTGATCTGATCACGTGCCAACCAATCATCGCTCCAGCGCCGAGAAACCCGGAGTCGAGGAGCTCTTCAACCCTCCGCAAACAAAAGGCCTCGCCCAAAGGCGAGGCCTTAATTCCAAGAAGCAGCGAACGGCTATTGTTTTTGGTCCATCACAATTCCGCCGGCGCCGGGCTGCTTTTCGGCTTTAGCCTTTTTCGTAGCCATGGTTTTGTCGACCCACTCGTCGGCCGTCTTCAGGTCGGAGGCATGGGCGTCCTTGTCGTCGCACTGAATGTCGGCACGCTCGCGGTACATCAGGTTCATGTAGGCCATGGCGTCGTCATAGTCGGGACGAAGCTGCAACGCCTTGTTCAGATTGTCGATGCCTTCCTGAACATCCGCCGTATTCTTCTCCTTCACCTCGGCACATACCTTTTTGTCCTTGGCCGGTAGCGAATCATCGGGCTTCATCCCAAGCTTGGCGCGCGCTTCCTGGCGAGGCTGGTAGGTCTGGGTCCAGTCGATCACCGCCACCGAATAGTACGGCTCGGGATCGTTGGGATCGGCCTCCGATGCTTTCTTGTAAAAGTCTTTGGCCAGGTCGAACTTCTTCATCTGCAGATACAGGTACGCGATCCCCTTGATGCTGTTGATGTTCTTGGGATCCACCTGCAGCACCTGTTTGTATTGATCAATCGCTTGCTCAGCATTCTTGTTGTTGTCGGGAGTATCCGCCCCCGGGATGTACTGCTGCGCGAAGGCAGTAGCCAGATACAAGCGCGCGTTGATCAGCGTCGGATCGAGAGCGACTGCTTGCTGAAAGTGATCGATGGCCAGCTCGTACTTGGCGTTTTTGTAAGCCTGTACGCCCTTATTGAGGTGGTCGCGCGCTTGCAACTTGGCACAGCTCGTACCGGCGACAAGCACCAGCGCTACGGCAAGAACCAACATAAGCCTGTAAGTCGTTTTCATTGCTTTATGAATCTCCTTGCAGCGGAGTAAGAGAACGTAAGCCGAGCGGGCTACGTTAGGCGCGCGCCAGTTTGCCGCCGCGCCTGCGCAAGAGCACTCGACGGATGTATTCTAGCCGCCCGCTTCAATCTTTGCGGTGATTAAGCCAACCTTATCCACGCCGGCCGAGTGTGCGATGTCAATCACGTTGGCAACGTCTGCAAAGGGCACGTTGTCGTCGCCCTTCACGAACATCACCTTCTCAGCGCGTGTTTTGAAGATGTCTTCCAGCCGACCTTGCAAAGTCTCCCAAGTCGCGTCATCCTGATTGATCTTGACCCCGGGAGCGTTCCCGGCGCCACGGTCAATCAATTGCACCACGATCGTTCGGTCCGATGGCGGCGGCTGTTTCTGATCCTTCGGCGGCGGTTGCGGTACCAGCGCGTCCAGACCTTTCGGGGTAAGAGGCGTGATCACCATAAAGATGATCAGCAGCACCAGCAGAACGTCGATGAGCGGCGTGACGTTCATGTTTGCGTTCGGGCCACCGCTCGAGCCGCCAATTGCCATTCCCATAATCGATCTCCTTGCTTCTACGCGACCACAGTCCTACGCGACTGCGGTTCTACGCCCAGGACCTGCCCTATTGCCCGCCCGTTGGTGCGCCCGTCGGGGGCGCCAGCGCTCCCGCCTTCTTCTGATCGGTCAGCAAGCCTAGCTGGTCCACACCGGCGGCGCGGACGTTGTCCACCACCTCAACCACTGCTCCGAACTTCGCCCGCGCGTCCGCTTTCAGGAAGACGCGCTTGTCGGTCCGATTAGCAAGCCGATCCTTCACCTTGTCGGTGAGCTGGTTAACGTCGATCACTTCTGTCCCGAAGAAAACTTTGCCGTCACGCTGAACCGCGACCAGCAATGCATCTTCCTTATCGGCGTCCGGCATTGGGTTGGGGCTGTTGACCTTCGCCAGATCCACGCTTACGCCCTTTTGCAACATGGGCGTGATCACCATGAAGATGATCAGCAGCACCAGCATCACGTCGACCATCGGGGTCACGTTGATGTCGGAGTTGACCTTCGCGCCTTCGTTTCGTTTTGCTAATGCCATGGAATTCCGTCTCCCTGCGTATCTTGCCGTCGCCCCTCACTGCTTCGATGGAGAGCCGATCTAGCCGGCTCTCCACCTCGCAACTCATGGGTGCAACCAACGAGTCCACAGATCCAAGGTCGAAGTCCTGAGACCTGAGACCCGGGACCTGCCCTTAGGACCGGCGCATGCTCCGGCGTTTCAGGAAGTAATCGATCAGTTCGCTCGAGGAGTTATCCATCTCCACGTCGAACGCTTCCACCCGGCCCGTCAGATAGTTGAACATCATCACGGCCGGAATCGCCACGAACAGCCCGATAGCGGTCGTCACCAGGGCTTCCGAAATACCGCCCGCCACGGCCGCCAGACCGGTAGCTTTTTCCTGCTGGATGCCGCGGAACGCATTCAGAATGCCGACCACCGTTCCGAACAGTCCCACGAAGGGCGCCGTCGATCCGATTGTCGCCAGTCCGCCGAGTCCCCTCTTCAATTCGGCGTGCACGATCGCTTCGGTGCGCTCCAGAGCGCGCTTGGAAGCTTCGATCGTCTCGCCAGGGATCTCGCCCGGGCTGTCCTGGTGGGCCTTGAATTCCATCAAGCCCGCTGTGACCACCTTCGCCAGGTGGCTCTTTTTGTTGCGTTCGGCAACTTTGATCGCTTCGTCAATCTTGCCCTCGCGCAGCGCCCCGGCCACGGCCGGCGCGAACGAGCGGGACTGATTGCGGGCGGCGTTGAATGCCATCCAGCGGTCGATCATCACGCCGATCGACCAGCCTGACATGATGAACAGAATGATAACCACGACCTTCGCTAGAATGCCCATCTGTTTCCACAGCGAAATCGGGTCCCAACCAACCTGGCCTTCTTCAAAGAGCCAGGCGGCGAATAGATGCAGATTGCTGAATGCCACTGCTGCAAGGTTGACTACCATGAGTTGCTTTTCCTCCTCGGAACTTGTTTGACCCGCTTCCAACCGCGCGCCATTCGTGCTGATCAAGCCGGTGTTAGCGGCTTGGTCTCTTTTATCGGTTCAAGGCTCTCGCCCCGAAGCGACAATGGAGAATTGCCAAACACACCCGTACCCCGTTAGAGGCGCAGGCGCGATCTAGCCGTTGCATCATAAAAAGAAATCGAGTGGGCGGAAAGTCCTCGGGAGCGACGCCATCCCATTCACCTGCCCTGAAAATTCAGCAGGGATGGACACCAACCGCCACAAACGGGGCTAGCCCCGTCTCTCCGGACCCTAGCCTCCGGACAGGCTGAAATTCACGATTACTTCTGTTTCCACGGCCACCGGCTCACCATTGAGCAGGTATGGCTTATAGCGCCATTGTTTGACGGCCTCGATTGCGGCCGGCGCCAGCATGGCATGTCCGCTGATCAACTGCAGGTTCTGAATCGTCCCGTCCTTACTGATTTCCGCATGCAGCACTACCTGTCCCTGAATTCGCGCCTGACGCGCCAGCGGAGGATAATTCGGCTGCACTCTCTTGATCAGAAGTCCGTTCGAGACGCCCTGCGAAACCCGCACCCGCTGTGGCGTCGCCACCTTCGGCACGGCTACCGGCGTCGAACTGATGATGCCGCCGATCACGCCGCCCGCCGATCCTCCTGGGATGCCTCCCGGAACGCCGCCCGCAACGCCCCCGCCTAGATCCGGCGGAGTTTCTTCTTCTTTGATCATCTGAATGTTCTTCGGAATCTTGGTCGGGGTGCGCAACTGGCCTTCCACGATTTCGCTCACGGCCCTCACGACTTTGACGGGAGCCGCGGCCGGAGGCGGTGGTGGCGGAGGCGGTGGTGGCGGAGCCATCAGGAACGTCATCAATTGCTGCTTCGGCAGCGCATCCGTGTAGATCAACGGAATCAGGATGAGGATGCAGAGGAGGAACATCTGCAGAATAAACGACAGGATGGTCGTGCCCAACCGCTTCGTCCTCAGCTTATTTCCGGATTCAATAAGGCTGTCTTCAAACATGGATTCCTCCTACGCCAGACCCTACATCTGTGTAGACACCAGCTGCACGTTTCTTGCTCCCGCTCTTTTTCAACTCCTGCCTCTCCGTGCAGGTTGATGATTCTACGCCATTTTCGTCTTGACCAAAAACCGTTGTCATCCTGAGCGAAGCCGGGGTCCCCGGAACGCCCGGTTTTGGCGTTCTGGGGTGGAGAAGCGAAGAACCTATGCATCTCCCGCGTCACCAATCTTCGCCCAACGCGCGGCCGCCGCCCGGGCTCCAAGGTGGCAGCTCAAGGCCTGTCGGCCCCTCAGCCCCTACACCTTAATCTTTTCCTTCGGCGAATTCTGTCCCGTCCCTGTCCGCACCGGCATCGCAATCGGTCTCTGCCCGCGCGCCGTCCGCCAGTCCTGGTATGCCACCAGGATCGGCGCCGCAATCGCAATCGAAGAATACGTTCCGATCAAAATACCGATCACCAGAGCGAGGCTGAATCCACGTAGCACTTCGCCCCCGAAAAGGAACAAAGCAAGCACGGTAAGGAATGTCAGCCCCGCTGTCAAGATCGTTCGGCTTAAAGTTTGATTAATACTCTTGTTGACGATGTCAGACAGCTTCTCCCGCCGCAGCAGCTTGATGTTCTCCCGGATGCGGTCAAAGACAACAATCGTGTCATTGTTGGAATATCCGATCAGGGTCAAAATCGCCGCAATCACCGTCAGCGAGATTTCCTTGTTCAGCAGCGAAAAGGCTCCCACGGTAATTAGCGTGTCGTGGAAAACCGTCAGTACCGCCGCCACTCCATAAATCCACTCAAAGCGCAGCGCCAGATACACCAACATGCCGGCCAGCGAATAGAGGGTCGCCAGAATCGCCTGCTTGCGCAGTTGCTGCCCCACCTGCGGCCCCACGATCTCCACATTGCGAATCCCAAAGTCCGAGACAAAGAAGCCTTCACTGAGCGAAGCCACCACGGCCGGGTCTACCACCCCTTTCAACTCGTCGATCGAGTCCAGCACGCCGCTCTTCACCTTGTCGCGATCGTTCACAATCGCCTGCGCGATTGCCGTGTAGCGTGGGTTTGCGTCCATCCCCAGGTGCAGCGGATCCTTTTCCAGCAGATAATTCGCAATCGCGAGCGAACTGGAATTGTTCAGGTCCTGCTTGCCTGCGCTGGCGCTGCTCGCCCGCCCCTCCAGCGCCTGGATGATCTGCGTCTTGCCCTTGTCAAGCGCCTGTTCGCTGGTTTCCTGAATGTCGAGTTGGATCAGCAACTCGTTGTTGCTGGCCAGGCCGTATCTCTGCACGCGCGCGTTCTTCAGCCCGGCGCGATCGATGTCCGCATGAATGGCGTCCGGATCGGGGGTATGCGAGTACTTCACATAAACCAGCGTGCCACCGCGAAAATCGACGCCCAGCGGAATCCCATGCCAGAACCCCATGGACAGCAGGCCAGCCACACTGAAGATCAGAGAAAACGAAAGGAAGTACCACTTCTTCCCAAGAAAATCGATGTTTGTATTTCTAAAGAATTCCAAGTCAAAACTCCAGGTTTCAAAGTTTCAAGGTCGCAATGTTTCAAGGTCAAAGTCTTCCTCTTTGAAACCTTGAAACTCTGAAACCTTGAAACCTGCTAGATACTTAACGCTTCTCCGCGCTGCTTCCGGCTCAAAATCCAGTCAAAAATCACGCGCGACACAAACACAGCCGTAAACAAGTTCGCCGCCAGACCAAACACCAGCGTCGTGGCAAACCCCTTCACCGGCCCCGTGCCAAAGATAAACAAAATCGCCGCCGAAACGATCGTCGTCACGTGCGTATCCACGATCGTGATCCAGGCATGGGCGAATCCCTGCTCCACCGCCGACGCCGGCGTCTTCCCGTTGCGCAGTTCCTCGCGGATGCGTTCAAAAATCAGCACGTTCGAATCCACGCCCATGCCGACCGTCAGAATCACTCCCGCAATTCCCGGCAGCGTCAACACCGCCCCAAAGAACCCCATAAACCCGAGCAGAATAACCAGATTGAAAATCAGCGCCACATCCGCGTTCACTCCCGCCCAGCGGTAATAAATCAGCATGAAAATCAGCACTGCCAGCATGCCCGCAACCGCAGCACGCACGCCCGATTTGATCGAATCCGCACCCAGCGATGGCCCGACCGTCCGTTCCTCCAGGTACTTGATGCCCGCCGGCAACGCGCCTGAACGCAGCGTCATCGCCAAATCCTGCACCTGCTGCTGCGTAAACCGTCCGTTGATGATGCCCGTGTCTCGGATAGCTTCCTTAATGACCGCGACTTCCTGCACCTTATTGTCGAGAACCACCGCAAGATTGTCGCCCACGTGCGCAGAAGTGAAAGAGTAGAATTTCCGCCCGCCGTCGCTGGTCAGAATAAAGCGCACCGCCGGTTGTCCGTTCTCGTCGGTCGAAGGCTCGGCCGTCCGCAGATCGCGCCCCGTCACCGCCGATGCCCGCGAAATCAGGTACCAGTTCTCGCCGCTCTCGTTATCGCGTGTCGATCCAATGCTTCGGCCCGGCATCAGCACTGCATCCGGAGGCAGCACACCGCCTTTATCCTGCAGCGCCGCCTGCTCGCTCGAATACGGCCCGCCCAGCGATTGCTTGATCTCAAGCATCGCCGTCGACTGCATGATTTCCTTCACGCGCGCCGGATCGTCCACGCCCGGCAACTGCACCAGAATCTGGTACGCGCCCAGTCCATGCTCCTGAATGACCGGCTCGCTCACACCCAGCGCATCAATGCGGTTGCGAATCGTCTCAATCGCCTGCTGCACCGCCCGGTTCTTCAAGTCCGCCAGGATCGACGGCTTCATCGAAACCGTCCAGGAATTCTCCGGCGCAGAAGCCGTCTCGTAATCCGGCTGCCGGTCGGTGACCAGGTTTTTGAAATCGGTCGTCTGCTCCGGAGGCACGCCTTTGACGACGATCGTCTCCGGATGGTTCACCGCATCCGGCTTGACGATGTCGGCATAGCTGATCTTGTGCGTCCGCATGTCTTCCTTCAGCCGCGCAATCGCGTTGTCGGAATCCACGTTGACCGCGTCGTTGACCTGCACCTGCAAAATCAGGTGCGTGCCGCCGCGCAGGTCAAGCCCAAGGTGAATCTGATCTTTAATCGAGGCCACCAGCCCCTTGCTCGACCAGTTCGCCGGGTTCCCGAAGACCCCGAGCACGAACACGACCAGCACCGCAACAATGAGGATCCACTTCCAGGTAAGGTTCTTATTCATGAGAAAGTCTTTCTATCTATCTTTGTCATCCTGAGCGAAGCGAAAGACCTATGCATCTTGCCGCCGCCCAACCTCCGCCTCAAGGCCCAACCGCCGCCCGGCCCCAAGCTAGTAGCTAACAGCTAAAAGCTAGAAGCTTCTTTATTTCCCCTCTTCCGCCGTCGACACCGAAACCACCGACCCGCGGCTGACCTCTAGCTTCAAATTGTCCGGCGGCACACGCAAAGTCACCGCATCTTCTTTCAGGCTGATAATGGTTCCGCGCAATCCGCCGCTGGTGACAATCCTGTCCCCAGTCTTCAGTTCGCTCAGCATCGCCTGCCATTTCTTCTGTTTCCGCTGCTGGGGCAAGATCAATAAAAAGTAAAAGATGGCAAAAATGAACAGTAGCGGCGCCAGTCCAAGCAGCCCGGAACCACCCGGAAACTGCAACCAGAGCGCCAACCTCGCTCCCATACCACCGAAAATCAAATTTCCAGCCAAGTCAATCCCCTCGAACAAGCTACAACCTCACAACCGTGCAGCCGAACCCTCCCGCGTAGCCTCGCCGGGAAACCCTCCCGCAGAAGTTTGCTTCTTGTTGCCGCGGCACTTTTAGGATTCTCTTTCTCTTACGGCCGCAGATCTCTTGGAAGAAGACCGCTCCACCGCATGCCGGAACCTCAGCTCCAAACCCCGACTTCGGCAGTTGCCAAACAAAAAGTCCGGCCGGGACCGTACAGCAAGAAAACGCACCTATCCCCAAATTAGATAGCATGCCGGACCCACCCTCACGTGTCAAGGACAGCCGCCCATAAAACCCCCAAAATTCACAGATTGAGACGCCCTGTGGCAGCGGTCGTACGGGGACGGGCATCGCACCCGTCCAACGCAGTGAAATTCCGCAGCCAATCATTCATCAGAGGAGCGCAGCTCCGAGGAATCCGCTCCTCCTGACGGCTGATGGCTGATAGCTGATAGCTCCCCCCGCGCCCGGCGCATAGTCTCCAAATAAAAATGCAGGTTGTGCACCGTATTCAGTACCTGCGCCAACAGCTCATTCGCCGCATACAAGTGCCGCAAATAAGCCCGCGAATACCGCCTGCACACGCGGCAACTGCAAGCCGGATCAAGCGCCCCCAAGTCCTCCGCATACCGAGCCTGCTTGATCGAAACCCGCCCCTCCGACGTAAACAGCAATCCATGCCGCGCCGCCCGCGTAGGCAAAACGCAATCCATCATGTCGACGCCCATGCGCGCATAGAGCGCAATCTCCTCCGGAGTCCCCACTCCCATCAAATACCGCGGCTTGTCCCGAGGCAAAAACTCCAGCGTCCATTCCACAATCTCCCGAGTCATTTCCCGAGGCTCGCCCACGCTAAGCCCGCCAATGGCATACCCCGGAAACCCAATCTCCACCGTCCGCAACGCCGACTCCCGACGCAACTCCCGATCCATCCCCCCCTGCACAATCCCAAACAATGCCTGCGACTGATCAACCCGCGTAGGGACAGCCGCCCCCGGCTGTCCGGCGGAGCGAAGCTCCGCAGCGGCCGTCTCCCCCTTGTCAGAATTGTCATTCCGAGCGGAACCGGGGTCCCCGGAACGCGCCGGGCTTGCGGGTTCTGGGGTGGGGGAGCGAGGAATCTGCTCTTCCTGAGACCTGAGACCTGACACCTTCGACCTGCCTTCCTGACGGCTGATGGCTGACGGCTGACGGCTATCTCGCCATGGAACCAGATGCCGATGCTTCTCAAAATATTCCTTCGAACGCACCGCCCATCTCAGCGTCATCTCCATCGACTCCCGCACCCGCACCCGCTCCGCCGGATACTCCGTGCACTCATCGAACGCCATAATAATGTCCGCGCCGAGGCCAATCTGGATCTCCATCGCCCGCTCCGGACTAAGAAAATGCGACGACCCATCCAGGTGCGAGCGAAACGTAACTCCCTCCTCCGTCACCTTCCGCAAATCGCTAAGGCTGAAAACCTGAAACCCGCCCGAGTCGGTAAGAATCGCCCGCTCCCACGCCATAAACCCATGCAGCCCGCCCATCCGCCCAACCACCTCCACCCCCGGCCGCAAATAAAGGTGGTAAGTATTCCCCAGCAGAATCCGTACCCCCAGCTCCTCCAGCACATCCTGAGGAACGCCCTTGACCGTCGCAGCCGTCCCCACCGGCATAAACACCGGAGTCTCAATCTCCCCATGCGGAGTGATGAGCGAGCCCGCCCGCCCCGCCCCAGCAGTAGCTTCAACCTGAAATTGAATCGACACTGCGGAGAATTCTAAAGGATCGGAGAAAACAAATTGCAGAAGTCAGAGGTCAGATTGCAGAAGTCAGGAGCCACAATTGTGCCATTGGGGTTAGGATGTAGTGCGTGAACCCCGACCAAGAATTCACCGCCGTTTTCAGGCGAATGAACAACGGCTGGGCGATCATCGACTCTCTGCGGAACGTAGCGGCACTGGGGATGCCCTACGCAAAGAAGATCGTTGAGGTCCAGCATAGGTCGTTTGTCTCCGATCTGACTGATTCCGGCCATCTAGAGAAGCTCATCATCGGTATCAAGGACGGGGACGACCTCAAGAAAACCGCTGACTTTGTGCGCGAGAAGCTCACGGAACAGACGATGAAGAATGCCTCGTATTCGGTCGACTCCGCTTCGCTGGTGTTCGCGCACACCGTTCTGGAAGATGGAATCAATTCTTACCTGGGAATCACGCCTCATTTCGCGACTGGTTTCTGGCAAGACTGGGTGAAGAAAAAGCAGTTCGATCTGGAAGCCGTAATGAAGCATGGGCTGGACGACGTGTTGGGCAAGATTATCCGGAAGGAGATCTGGAGCATTCGCCGGAACGAGTCACTTGTTGAGAAAGCCAATCTGCTGCTTGCTATATGCAAGCCACCAGCAAAGGACCCCTTCTACACCTTTGATGAAGCGCAACTGAAAGCCATAGACAAACTGCGGCAGGATATCGTTCACGGTGATTTTCTCGGGAGTGAAATCCCGGAAATCGAAACGAAGCTCACCTACTTGCGGGACACGTGGATGTACTTCTTCAAAATGATGCACGAGACCTTCGGGCTGCGAATAGATACGACGGTGTTTACGTCCAAGCCGGAAGCGAAGGCGTGAGATCGACGATGGCGCGCACGAAGGAAGAGCTCGTTCCAATTCTGTTCCGATACTTCATGGCGGCCAGCCTGATGTCTCAGGAGTTCGATAAACACCTGACGCGCGATCCGAAGGACAGTGCTTTGCGCGGTGGAGACCCGATGGCGTTCTTGATCAGCAAGGCCGGACTGAAGATGTGCCTCTGGTACGGGATGCTCTACGTCGTGGTAGAGGGATGGCGGGATGCCAAGCTGTCAGACGCTGAAGTGCACAGATTGCTTGCCTCGCCAAATACGGAACTGTTAAGGCTGTTCCGCAACGGAATGTTCCATTTCCAGACAGACCACTGGCTGCCCAAGAAATTCTCTGACTTCTTCGAACCCAAGAACAAGACAGTTGAGTGGGTCCGTTGTCTGACCACCGAGCTTCGTAGCTCCCTGGTGGCGGAAATGAAGAAGATCAGCGCAAAACAGTAACCGTTGTAACATCGCGATTTCACTAACAATCAGGCACTGAAGCCGCATAGCCCAGGCCAATGTCCGAACCAATCAAAGCCCCAGAAACGCCGCCCTGGCTCACCCCGCCCCGCATCCGCCGCCAAACCCTCCTGCTCACGATAGCCCTGTGGCTAGGCTATGCAGCCACGATCGCCACCCCCGGCATGCGCGACCGTTTCGGCCATCTAAAAGGAGCCGACTTCCTCCACGCCTACGTCCTCGGCACGCTAGCCCTAGAGCACCGCGGCGAAGCCCTCTACGACGCGCGCGCGCAGCGCGAACTAGGCGAGCAACGCGTCCCCGCCTCGGCAGGAGATTACTTCCTGCCCGTCTACGCCCCGCAGTATTCGCTGATCTGGGCGCCGCTAGCGCTCCTGCCCTACCCTTGGGCCGCAGCCATCTGGATCGTCCTAAGCGCCGCCATCTACGCCGCCTGCTGCTATGCCATATGGCAAACGTGCCCGAATCTAAGCGCCCACGGCACCACCGTAGCCCTGGCCGCCGCCGCGTTCCCCGGATTCTTCGCCCTAATCACCTTCGGCCAGAACTCCGCCCTGGCCTTAGCCGCCCTAACCGCAACCTACTTCGCCCTCCGCGCCCGCCGAGAATTCCTGGCAGGCTTGTGCTTAGGATTACTAGCCTACAAACCGCAACTGGCCTTAGTCCCAGCCTGCGTGTTCGCAGCCGCGAGCCTTTGGCCGCGAGAGACCGCGAAGGTTGGCAATCCTGCTTTGAGCGAAGGCAAAGATTCTGTTTTGAAAGGGCACGGCGTTAGCCGTGCCGCTACCCGCATAAAAGAAGAAGCGGCTTTAGCCGCTGAGGGCGAGCGCGCCGCCGACTCCCACACCGCAGGTGCCGCGCGCTCCAGCGCTATGAAGGTAATCGTCGGCGCACTCCTCTGCATCCTCGCCCAATTCGCCGCCGCCTGCATCTGGTACGGCCGCGCGCCGCTCATCGCCTACGCCCGCGTCCTAACCCACATCGGCGCAGTAGCATCAATCCTCGAGCCGCGCCCCTATCTAATGCACTCCCTCCGCGCCTTCTGGAACCTGTTACTGCCCTGGCCTGGAGTATCGTTCGGTCTGTATCTCCTCACCGCCGTGGCCGCGCTCGCGCTGGCCATCGCCTGCTGGAGAAAGCCCGTACCCCTCCATCACCGTTTCGCCATCATGCTCCTGGCCACCGTGCTAGTAGCGCCGCACCTGACGGTGTATGACTTAGTAATCCTGGCCCCCTCCCTCCTCTGGATCGCCGATTGGCAAGCCACGCACGCCGCCAATCGCATCGCGTGGCTTCTCTATCTCTCCTACCTCTTGCCTTTCGCCGGACCGTTAGCGCGCTGGACCCACCTCCAGCTATCGGTGATATGCCTCGCAATCCTAACCATCAGTTTCGCCGCCCAGTTTCGCCGCCCAGCTTCGCCGCTCAACTCGCCCGTGACCAGCTTTTCCTGAGACCTGACACCTGATCCCCGATACCCGGATGTAAACTGTACCCAGATGCCTTCTCCCGTCCAACCCACGCGCCCCATCGCGTGCATCGTCCTGCCCACCTACAACGAGCGCACCAACCTGCAGGTGGTTCTGCCGCGCATTTTCGAACAGGCCGCGCGCATCCCGACGCACGATCTCCACGTCCTCGTAGTCGACGACAATTCCCCCGACGGCACCGCCGCCCTGGTCCGCCAAGCCATGCCCGCCAATCCGAATCTCCACCTGCTAACAGGAGACAAGCGCGGCATTGGTGACGCCTACAAGCGCGGCATGTCGTATGCGGTTGAGCATCTGAACGCCACACTCCTTCTCGAGATGGACGCCGACGGCCAGCACGACCCCGCGCTTCTGCCCGACTTCATAAGATTGTCCGCCGAAGGCAAGTGCCGTTTGGTGATCGGCTCAAGATTCCTGCCCGAATCGGCAATGCCCGAGTTCGGCCCCGGCCGCCGCGCCCTGAGTTACACCGGCAGTTTCCTGGTGCGCCTATGCTGCGGCGTAGGGCCGGTCAAAGATTGCACCTCCGGCTATCGCGCCTTTCCCGCCGAACTTTTTTGCCGCTGCGATTTCCGCACCCTGCCCACGCGCGGTTATTCCTTTCAAACCGCCATCTTGTTTGAACTCGTGCGCCATGGCGCAAAGGTAGTCGAGATCCCCATGGTGTTCGCGCCCCGCCTCGACGGCGAATCAAAATTAAAGCTGCGCGACTGCGTAGAGTTCCTATTCACTCTCGGAGGATTGACGCTGCGCCGCTTCACCACCCCATCCCCGGCGCAAGCGACCGCCCCCACCGAAGTCCCCGCCAAGCCAGAACCAAGAAAGCTGGCCGGCTAACAGCCTGTGGTGAAAGTGGGATTCGTATCAGGGCATGCCTTCAGGCATGCCGCAAGTGCTGTGTTAGGAATGCGCCTTTAGGCGCTGGAGTTTCACCACGGGCTGCTAAACGAGATCCAGCCCCGTAGGGGCGAACGAACTTAGCCCCGCGCTTCAGCGCGTGGTAAGGTGCAAAGACAACTCAAGTCCCGGAGGGACGGCCCGTTCTCACGCCCGCACCTGACCGCTGCTCTTCCAATACCTAAAGCACTCCACCGCGTGATCGTTGACCATGCCCATGGCCTGCATAAAGGCATAGCAGATCGTGGACCCCACAAAGTTGAAGCCACGTTTCTTCAGATCTTTGCTCATCGCATCCGACTCATCCGTCCGCGCCGGAAGCCGCTGCCCCAGCCGCCACGCGTTCACCCGCGGCTTGTCGCCGACAAACTGCCAGACATAGCGATCGAACGAACCAAGCTCTTTCTGCACCGCAAGAAAAGCCCGCGCGTTAGCAATCGCCGACGCAATCTTCAACCGGTTGCGAACAATCCCCTCGTCACGAAGCAATTTCTGCACCTTGCGCCGGTCGTAGCGCGCCACTTTGGCCGGATCAAATCCATCGAGCGCCGCCCGATAATTCTCGCGCTTCCGAAGAATCGTGTCCCAGCTAAGCCCCGCCTGCGCCCCCTCCAGAATAAGGAACTCAAACAAGACAAGGTCGTCATGCTGCGGCACACCCCACTCGCAATCGTGATAAGCAATCGAAAGCGGATTGGTGGCCCACCGGCAACGAATGATGTCTTTCCCTCTATTCTTCACTCGAACCGCTCCTCTGCCGCGCACATCACAGACACGCCAATCGTTTTTTGTTATAAGACCTCTTTGTCATCAAGCCCTAGTTACAAAGGCGGAACTCACATGCAACCTCGGCTGGCTTTGCGAAACTCGTCGACCCGAATCACCACTGCGTTGGCCGTGCTGGCCGTTTCATTATGTCTCGTGCACTGTGGATCGAATTCGGGATCACGGGTACAAGCTCCAGCGCTCAGCTACTCCGCGCTTAATGCCACTTATACCAGAGGCACACAAATACCGGACAACACCCCCGTCAACACGGGCGGCACGCCGACCTCCTATGCGGTATCTCCGGCGCTTCCGGCGGGAATCACTCTGAACACCACGACTGGCGTCATCAGCGGCACGCCGTCCGCGGTAACGGCGCAGACGGCCTACTCCGTCACGGCGAGCAATGCCGGCGGCAATGCCAGCATTTCGCTTAGCATCACCGTGAATGACATCGCCCCGTCCGGCTTGACCTACAGCACGAACCCGGCGACCTATGCCGACCTCGCTGCCATAGCGCCCAATGCCCCCAGTTGGAGCGGTGCTGGCGGTACACCCACGAGCTTTGCAGTGTCCCCGTCTCTGCCGGCAGGATTGTCGCTGAATTCGGCCACCGGAACCATCAGCGGCACGCCTACGAATGGAGTGTTTCCCCAAGCCAACTATACGATCACCGCCAGCAACACCGGAGGCAGCACAACCGCCACACTTAGCATCACCGTTATTCCCCAGGCTCCCTTTATCGCCGTGCAGCCTCTCAGCCAGTACGTGGCGAGTGGTGCCTCAACCACCCTCTCCGTCCAGATGAGTGGGATGGCGATCAACTTTCTAACTCTGAATTATCAGTGGTATCAAAACGGCGCGGCTATCGGGAGCAATAACACCCAGTACACAACGCAGCCTCTCACCCCAACCAACAGCGGGGAGCAGTTTTACGTCGTCATCACCGACAATTACAACCGAAGTGTAACCAGCAGCACAGCCACACTTACCGTCAAGGGAACGGCGGGCACGTTCGTTAGTACTGGAACAACTACTATCGCGCGCAGCGCCCCTACCGCCACTCTTTTGCCTAACGGCCAGGTTCTCGTGGTAGGCGGTCGGAGTGGAAACAACGTTCTGCAAACGGCGGAACTCTACGATCCCTCCACCGGATCTTTTACCGAGACCGGTTCTCTGAACACTGCCCGTGTCGATCACAGCGCAACTCTATTGCAGAATGGCCAGGTGCTCATCGCGGGCGGATACTCTGTATATCCTGGGCTCCCGACGATTGCGAGCGCGGAACTCTACGACCCTTCCACCGGAAATTTCACCCCCACTGGCTCCCTCGGCGTTAGCCGTACCGGCCATAGTGCCACGCTGCTTGCAAACGGGAAGGTGCTCATCGCAAGTGGATCCCATACGAGTGATGGATATACCTGGGCGAATATTGCATCGGCTGAACTCTACGATCCGGTGGCCGGAACTTTCTCCGCCACTGGATCGCTCAACCACGCCGGCGAAGGGGGCGGAGTATTGTTAGGCAACGGCCAGGTGCTTTTCGCAGGCGGCTACAATGCAAACGAAGGAACTCTTTCCTTCGCAGACCTTTACGACCCAACTACGGCAGCCTTCACTGCGACCGGTTCCTTGATCACGGCGCGGATGGACAATAGTGCGACACTGCTGCAAAACGGCCAGGTGCTGATCGCGGGAGGAACGAGCAGTAATGGTTCGGCAGGTCTGGCAACCGCGGAACTCTACGATCCCTCCGCAGGAACATTCACCGCGACCGGTTCAATCATTGATCTGGCCGTTCCTGTACCGACTGGTACGCTGCTCAATAGCGGCCAGGTGCTCATCGATCTCGGCACCTATGCAAACTCGGAGATCTACGATCCCACTTCCGGAGCCTTCATCACTAATAGTCTGCCCGATCCCAATGACGAATGTGGCGTCGACATTCTGCTCAAAAACGGTAAAGTCCTCCTTCTCGGCCAGGGGACATCCGCGGTGACGCTGACACCACCCATCCCGGCTCAGTTGTACGAGCCATAAGCTACAAGGTGGGGGAAAAACATGGGGACAGACGGGACGTTTCCCGGTTTCTCCGCCCAATAGGAACGCGCAAGGCGGCTGGCCGGGGCTACCGCACTCATCTCGGATCACGGTGCCCCATCCAGGGCTTCGCTTGCGCGGGCAGGATATCATGCCTGTCAAGCCTGCATTCGCCCCTTCCAGGTCGCGTAATCACTTCCACTCTGCGCACTTGCAAGGAATGTACGTATACTCCTGTGTTCCAATAAATATTTTGTACGTACAGTATTGACAATCAAAACTACCGACTCCGGGGTCCCCGTTCTTCCATCATCACCTTCCGCAGCGCCCGGTTGATCCGCGTCTGATAGCCTCGTCCGCCTCGCTGGAAATATGCCAAAATATCGGCATCCAGCCGCAGCGTGACCGGCTTCTTCAACGGCTTGTACATCCCCGCCAGTTCCTCCGGAAGATATCGAGGCCGTTTTCTGCCCTCCGACGCCTCTATTTTGGTCAGTTTCCGCGTAACTTTGGTCGATTTTCGTGTGGCCTTCCCGCGCCTTGCAACTCGTTTCGGTCGTTTCATTTAGACCTCACTGTACTTATCTATATATATTGACATAATTAGAAGCATAATGTTCCACGTGGAACATTTGCGCAATCCCCTGGATTGATCCGCGCGGCACCCTAGCCTGCCTGCTGCCGGCCCTCCAGCACCTCATCAATCAGCCGTAACTCTTCTGCCGAAAACTTGAGGTTCTTGAGCGCGGCCACGTTGTCGTCCACCTGCGACACCTTGCTCGTCCCCACCAGCGCGCTCGTCACCCGCGGATCCCGCAGCACCCACGCCACCGCCATCTCGGCCAAAGTCTGCCCCCGCCGCCGTGCCAACTCGTTCAAAGCATTAACCTTAGCCAGCACGGACTCGCTCACATCCTTCTTCTTCAGGAAGAAATCCCGCGCCGCGCGCGAGTCCTCCGGGACGCCCTTCAAGTAGCGATCGGTAAGCAGTCCCTGCGCCAGCGGACTGAACACAATCGAACCAACCCCTTCCTTCTCAAGCACATCGAACAGCCCCTGCTCAGGCGTGCGCACGAACATCGAGTACCGGGGTTGATGGATCAGACACGCCGTCCCCAGCGCCCGCAGAACCTTCACAGCCTGGACAGTCTGCTCCGCGCTATATGCCGAAATACCGGCATAGAGTGCCCGCCCCGACCGCACCGCGGTATCAAGCGCGCCCATCGTTTCCTCCATCGGAGTCTCAGGGTCGGGCCGGTGGTGGTAAAAGATGTCGACGTAGTCGAGGCCCGTGCGCTTAAGGCTCTGATCCAGACTGGCAAGGAGATACTTGCGCGAGCCGAAGTCTCCATAAGGCCCGGGCCACATGTCCCAGCCAGCTTTCGTCGAGATGATGAGTTCGTCGCGGTAAGGCTGGAAATCCTTCTTGAAGATCTGACCGAAGTTTTCTTCCGCCGATCCGTAAGGCGGGCCGTAATTGTTGGCGAGATCGAAATGGGTGATGCCGAGATCGAAGGCGCGGCGCAGCATGGCGCGGGAATTTTCGAAATTGTCCACGCCGCCAAAGTTGTGCCAGAGTCCGAGCGAAATGGCAGGGAGTTTGATGCCGCTGCGTCCGGAGCGGCGATATTGCATGGAGTCGTAACGATGGCTATCGGCAACGTACATGATTGTTCCCCCTGAGCGCCGGAGGTCGCTACCTCAGCGGCTAAGCCCGCAAAGGAGAAGTACCTGTTCATCGCAGCGCTTGAAGCGCTGCGCCACCCAAAGTCAAACCACAGCGGTAGTTTTATTCTACGAGGTCAGTCGTATTTTTCGTAACGGATAGAAGTTCGATCCCAACCCAGACTTTTCAGCAGTTCGCGGTTCGCCTTGACCATTTTGTCGAGGCCGCAGATATAGGCGTGCATGTCGGTACGCTCGCCCACAACGGACTTAAGATGCTCCTGCACGTATCCGCGCAATCCGAGCCATTCGGGGCCTCCGCGGCTCAGCGTTGCCTGGAAATGAAAATTTGCATGCTCGGCTGACAGGCGTTCAAATTCCTCGCGATAGTAAAGGTCCTGCTCGCAGCGCGCTCCGAACAACAGCCAGAACTCATGGTCGCGATGCCGCTCCGGGTCCGCGAGCAGCCAGTGCAGCATGGAGCGGAACGGTGCGATCCCGGTTCCAGTGGCAATGAAGACGGTATCGCGCAAAGGCGGTCTCAGGGTGAAATCGCCGAACGGACCCTGGAACGTGATCTCCTCGCCTTCGCTCAGATCGCAGAGATAGTTCGACATGAAACCATCCTGAACGCGGTTCAGGCAGAAGGCGACGCGGCCATTGGCCGATGGCGGAGACGCAATCGAATACGCACGCGTGATTTCTTCGCCGTCGGGAGTCGTGGTCTTCACCGAGAGCCACTGGCCGGGAACAAAACCAAAGTGGGGGACCGCTTTTACTTCCAGTTCGATGTGCTTGGCGAACTCGGACAGCGTCGCAGACTTCAGTACCCGGGCTTCAAAAGTCTTGAATATAGCCATTACTCATCTAGATGATCACGACCGGTCGCCGGACGCTTCGACACGTAAAGGCGGAGATGTTGGCAGAGGAACTTCAGGCCGCGACGGAAGCAGGTTTCACCGTCGCCGACCGGCCCATGGTGCGGCGGAGCCAGGAGGCACTGCTGCAGAAGGTTTGATCCAGCGGCCAATAATAGAGAGGTTTGTCGCAAGAATTTTGGTTTAGACGAGCCTGGCTGCGTCCGACTACACTGTGACTTCGAGAAATCCGAAAAGAAAAATCCACGCACAAGAGAGCAATGAGTTCAACGAACCTGTTTTTTATCGGGATGATTCTGGCCGCTAGCGGCTTGGTGTCTCCGCCGTTCGCTTTGGTGGCAGGAATCGCTTATGGATTTTTCTTTGCTCACCCCTTTCCTGGCGAGAGCAAGAATCTGTCGCGCTTCCTTCTGCAGGCTTCCGTGGTTGCGCTGGGTTTTGGAATGAACCTGCGGCAGGTGGTGCAGGCTGGCAGGGCGGGCTTTCTCTACACAGCCATCGGCCTTTCTCTTGCCTTGCTTCTGGGTTGGGGCTTAGGCCGCGTGTTCGGAGTCTCGAGGAAGGCGTCTTTTCTCATCTCCGCGGGAACCGCTATTTGCGGGGGGAGTGCCATTGCCGCGATTGCACCCATCACCAAACCTACCGAAGAAGAAATGGCCATGTCACTGGGAACAGTGTTCCTGCTGAACTCGGTGGCGTTACTGACCTTTCCCGCGATTGGACTTGGATTACACATGAGCCAGGCTGAGTTTGGATTGTGGGCGGCGCTGGCGATTCATGACACAAGTTCGGTGGTGGGCGCGGCGGCGAAGTACGGGACGCAGGCGCTCGCGGTCGGAACGACCGTCAAGTTGGCAAGAGCGCTCTGGATTGTGCCGTTGGCCGTCGTAACCGCCTACGCCACCAAAAGCAAGGCGCGGGTGCAGTGGCCCTGGTTCATTCTGCTGTTTTGTCTGGCTGCGGTGGCAAATACGTACTTGCCTGCTGGCGCCACAATCTACCCGGTTTTAAGCCACCTCGGCCGCCTGGGATTGACCGTCGTTCTGTTTCTCATCGGAACGGGACTGTCGAAAGAGACGCTGCACCGTGTGGGCGTTCGACCTTTTCTGCAGGGAGTTGTGCTTTGGGCGATTGTAGCGACGGCGTCGCTGCTCGCGATTCGTGCGGGATGGATCGGGTTGTAAACGCTCCGGGGACCCGTTGCTTACTCTACCGTGACAGACTTCGCCAAATTCCGCGGCTGATCTACGTCGCAGCCGCGGCGGACGGCTATGTGATAAGCCAGCAATTGCAGGGGGACGATTTCGAGAATTGCCGAAAGTTCTTCCGGAGCGGGCGGAACATAGAGCACGTGATCAGCGTCCTCGGCAATTTCTTTGTCGCCTTCGGTAGCCAGCGCAATGACGATGCCGGAACGAGCTTTCACTTCCTGGAGATTTGAGATCGTCTTCTCATAGCGCGTCATGGATTGTGGGCTGTTGACGTCGCGCGTGGCGATGACCACTACGGGAAGATTCTCGTCAATGAGCGCGTTCGGTCCGTGCTTCATCTCTCCAGCGGGATAGCCTTCGGCGTGGATATAAGAAATCTCTTTCAGCTTGAGCGCACCTTCGAGTGCGATGGGATAGTGAATGCCTCGGCCGAGAAACAAGAAATCCTGCGAACGAACGTAGGTCTTAGCTAACTCATCGCACGCTTCATCGTGAGTGAGGATCTGTTCGAGTTTGCCGGGGATGTGTAACAGTTCCTGAACTGTCGCCTTGGCCTGCTCGGGAGTAAGTGTGCCGCGGATTTGCGCGAGATAGAGAGCGAACAGATAGAGCGCAGTAAGTTGTCCGGTGAAAGCCTTGGTGGAGGCGACGCCGATTTCGGGGCCGGCGTGGGTGTAAATGGTTCCGGCAGCTTCGCGCGTGATCATGGAGCCGACTACGTTGCAAATGGCGAGAGTTTTCGAGCCCTTGGCTTTGGCTTCACGTTGGGCAGCGATGGTGTCGGCAGTTTCGCCGGATTGCGAGATGAGCAGCGTCATCATGTCGCGGGTAAGGATGGGATCACGATAGCGCCATTCGCTGGCGTAATCGACCTCGACCGGAATGCGCGCGAGGGTCTCGATCATGAACTTGCCGGCCAGACCAGCGTGCCAACTGGTGCCGCACGCCGCGATATTGATCTTCTTCATGGCTTTGAACTCGGCTTCTTTGACTTGCATTTCGTCGAGGAAGATTTTCCCCGTATCCTGCGAAACGCGGCCGAGAGTGGTGTCGCGCACGGTGCGCGGCTGCTCATAAATCTCCTTGAGCATGAAGTGCTTGAAGCCGCCCTTCTCCGCCATGATGGGATCCCATGTGATGCGCTGTGTCTTGCGTTCGATGGGACGCCCGTCGAAGTCAGTAACGCGAACGCCTTGCTCAGTGATGATGGCGAGTTCGCCGTCGTTCAGAAAGAAAAGATCGCGCGTGTGGTCGAGGAGGGCAGGCACGTCGCTGGCAACGAAGTATTCGTCCTTGCCGAGGCCGATGACGACGGGTGGGCCATTGCGGGCGGCGACAATCTTGTTCGGTTCCTCGATGGCAATCACGACCAACGCGAAAACTCCGGTGAGTTCCTTTACCGCTTTCCGCACGGCGTCTTCGAGCGAGGGCCGGCGGCCGTTTTTCGATTGCAGGTAGTGCTTCTCGATCAGGTGTGCGATGACTTCGGTGTCGGTTTCGGTGTTGAACTTATGGCCTTCGGCGATGAGTTTCTTCTTGAGCGAGAGATAGTTTTCGACGATGCCGTTGTGAACGACGACGATCTTGCCGGTGCAATCACGGTGTGGATGGGCGTTTTCTTCGGTCGGGCGTCCGTGCGTGGCCCAGCGGGTGTGGCCGATGCCGTAGGTCCCGCCAAGCGGCTTCACGCGGATGACTTCTTCCAGATTTCGCAGTTTGCCTTCGGCGCGGCGGATCTGGACGCCCTGGCCGTTTCCCGCCACGGCAATTCCCGCGGAGTCGTAGCCACGGTATTCGAGCTTCCTCAAGCCCTCGATAATGACCGGGACAACTTCCTTCTTACCGACATACCCCACAATACCGCACATTAGTGAATTATCTCCTTGGCGAACTTATCCGTGAGGGGAGTATTGATGGTTGGGCTCCTATCGTACGCCCATCGTCCGACGGCTTACTCTTCGAGGGAGTAATGAAACTCCTCGATTACGGGGTTAGTCAGGACTTCGCGTGCCATGCGTTCTACTTCCGCCTGTGCTTCCGGCTTTGAGATGCCCCCACGCAAAGTAATCTCAAAATACTTGCCTTGCCGCACTTCCTCAAGGCCCTTGTAGCCGATCTTGGTCAGGGCGCCATGGATGGTTTTGCCCTGGGGATCGAGCACGCTTTTCTTCAGGGAAACGAACACTTGAGCTTTCATGGACAAGGCGATTATACGTCAGGGGCGGAAAAAAGCGTCTGCGGTTTTGCTTATGGGAGGTATCCACACGGACCATTCCCTTACGTGCGGGGCGTTTCGGTATCCTGTTCACTCTCAGCCAGTTGGCGATCAAGTTCGGCCAACGCCTGCTCCAGTATGTGGCGATGTCGCAACTGGGTTGCGAGCTCGATCTGGCGAACCAGGCTGGTACGGGAGAGCAGCAGGCCTTCGCGTTTCCGGTTGAGCTTCTGTTGGGCATCCGAGAGTGGCCGACGGGAGGATTTGGGTTGATCGCCCATTTCGGCTTGCTGCTGTTCTACGGACTTACTTTCCCATCCGCGTGCCATTTTGGATCTCATTTTACGTTTTGCGAACGGATTTTACAAAGAACCTGCGGGGCAAAGTCAAATAAATAAGAATCATGGGTTCCCGGCAGCAGCCCAAACCGGAAGAACGGCTTCGTAGGCTAGTTAGCTCATGGCAGGAGAGAGAGTAGTTCCCAAGTAAGGAACTAACAAACTGCGAGTGATCCAAAAGATTGTAATTCACGCAGCTAAATGCTGCGCGACCCCAGAACTGCTCAAATCTGGAGGAGAGGGCCCAGGATACAAGAGGGGTAAGGTTAGGCTTCATGCAGGAGTACGCTCCTGATGCACAAGAGCAACGCCGGCAGGCGGACGCCTCCGGCAATGGAGAAAAACAGGAAGTTCGTTCGGAACGCGCCGCTAGCGAGATATTGCTGGCGATTACGGAACTGGCCGCGGGCAGTCCCCCGGTACCAGATCTGTTCAAGAATCTCGTGCCGCTGTTGGGCGAACTGGCGAAGTGCAACGTCGTAAGCTTTGCCCTGCACGACGCGGCACGGAACGGTATTGTCACCGACTTCTGGAAAAATGGCCGAGAGGCGGGGCTGGGGAAGACCTTTTCCGTCGAGGGGTCACCCTGCGGCTGGGTATGGCAGCATCAGGAACCGCTGGCCATTCCTGACATCGAGCAGGAGACGCGGTTTGCCGGGGTTGTGCACGAATTACGCAAGCTCGGCATACGCTCCTTCACGGCATTGCCGCTAACCACCGCCATATTCCGGTACGGTGCCATGGGAGTGGGTGCAGGCGAGCCAGAGGTGGCTCCCGCCAAGCTGCCTTTTCTGACACGTGCCGCGCGAATCGTCGGGCTGGCGCTGGAAAATCGAGACGTCCATTTCCAACTACAAAAGCAGCGGAGCCGGATGCAAAGCCTGACTTCAATTGCCCGCGAGTTCTCGGCGCTCGATCTGGACCAACTCATCCCAACGGTATTTGCCAGCGTGCGGAAGCTCACCGGCTATGACTACGCCGGACTTGCTCTGTTGGAGCCGGACAAGCAATCGTTGCGAATTCTAGGCGTCGAGTCCGCATTGAACAGCGTGGGGGCGGACGGCGAGCGCGAACGGATTCCCCTGGCGGGGGCAATTTCCGCACAAGCGATCCGGACGCGGCAAGTCAAGTTCTACGATGCAGAGCAACTGCACGAGTTCAATGGCCGGAAGGCCGACGAGATTCGCGCTACGAGAGTTCAGTCGCTTTGTAGCGTGCCGCTCATGCTGGGGGACCGCATACTCGGAACGCTGCTCTTGGGAGCGATTGGGGAGAACGCATATAGCCACGATGAGGGCGAATATCTGCAGCAAGTGGCCAATCAGATTGCGGCAGCTCTTCACAATGCCAAAAGTCGGCGCGAAGTTGGGCAAGCGGGTGACCGCGTTGCATCGGAAGAACGGCCCCGCAAAGGCGGGATTCGCGACGAGAGCAACAGTATCGAGGCAATTGTCGGCAACAGTCCGGCGCTGAAGCGTGTGCTGGACTATGCGGCGGTGGTGGCTGACACCGATGCCACTGTGCTCATCACGGGAGAGACCGGAACCGGCAAAGAACGTGTGGCGCGTGCCATCCATTTCATGAGCCGGCGCAGGGACAATGCACTTATCAAAGTAAACTGCGCCGCGATCCCCACCGGTTTGCTGGAAAGCGAGCTGTTCGGACACGAGAAAGGCGCGTTCACTGGCGCCGTGAGCCAGAAAATCGGCCGACTGGAACTGGCCGACAAAGGCACGTTGCTGCTCGACGAGGTGGGAGAAATTCCGCTTGAACTACAGCCCAAGCTGCTGCGGGTGCTACAGGATCAGGAGTTCGAACGCCTGGGGGGAACCAAGACCATCCGCGTGGACGTGCGTTTGATCGCAGCCAGTAATCGCGACCTGGAGCAAGCGGTCGAGGAGAAGCTTTTCCGCAGTGACCTGTTTTATCGCCTGCACGTGTTTCCGCTGCATCTGCCCCCGCTGCGCGAACGGCGCGAGGACATCCCCATGCTGATCCGGCATTTCGTGGAGAAATGCGGGGCGGATCTGCAGAAGAGGATCGATATCATCCCCGATGAAGCCGTGGAAGCCATGATCAACTGGGATTGGCCGGGCAACATCCGCGAGTTGGAGAATTTCATCGCGCGCTCCGTCATTCTGTCCCAAGACAACCGGCTGCGTCCACCTCTGGCCGAACTGCGCGAACCTCTCCGCCGGTTGCAGGCATCTGGAGGAACGCTGCGCGACCTGGAACGGGACCACATTCTTGAGATGCTGCGCCAGGCCAGAGGCGTGCTTTCTGGACCGGGAGGCGCCGCCGCGCGGCTCGGCGTCAAGCGCACCACGTTGCAGTACAAGATCCAGAAGCTGGGAATCTCGCGTTCCGAATATCTCGATTGAAACCCGGCAATTGCCCAATCTTCGTCAGTGCTGCCCATTTCACGGCACCCCGGACCCTATCCGGAAACTGCATAGGCAGTCCAAGACATTGAATAAAGAAGCAATTGAAAAAAACATTTGTGATGGCCAGTAGAGTGCACTTCTATTTTTGCTTGGATCGCTCCCGCTCTCCAGCGTTCGAATTTGCTCGATTCCAGGGCCTACAGGAGTGTTTTTCCATGGGCGTGCTACGGCGCTTCGTTGCCCCAAACGATTGTGCGGATTGTAGGCTGCGCACCAGCGGCGATTTTTGTCACTTGCCTCCGGGCCCTCTGGAAATGCTGAGCAGCATTGGGCACCTTACGCTGTATCCTGCCTATGCCACCTTGATGACGGAAGGTCAGATTCCGCAGGGCGTTTATATCGTTTGTTCCGGCCGCGTCAAGCTCTCGGTGGAAACACGCGAAGGCAAGACTGTCATTTTGAAGATCGCCGAAAACCGGCAGGTGCTGGGGCTGAGCGCCATCATCTCAGGCAGGCCTGCACCGGTGACGGTCACCACCATCGAATTCTGTCAGATGAAATTCGTGGACGGCAATAATTTCTTGCGCCTCGTCGAAAGCGACAGTCAGCTTGCTCTCACCTGCGCCACCCTGCTGGCACGGGAGGCGAATGAGACCTTCGACGATGTTTACGATCTGCTGCTGGCGCGCAGTTCTACGGAAAAGCTCGCGCGCCTTCTACTTTCCTGGGTAGCCGGTGAGCCGCACAACCGCGACCTGCGCGTGCCATCTGAGTTCACGCACGAGGAAATCGCCCAAATGATCGGTTCCTCGCGGGAAACGGTAACCAGACTTCTGAGCGACATGAAACGGAAAGAGTTGATTCGGATCGAAGGGTCGACGTTGGTGATTCCGAATCGGGTAGCGTTGCAGGCGATTGCATAACCACTTGAGTGTCCCTCCCCCGGGCGGACGTGGCTGTTTTGCGGCCGCCCCCTTTTTTTGCTTTCTTAGAGGTTGACCAACTCGCGGAGGCGGCGGGTTTGGGCGCGGCTCACCGGGATCTCGGTTTGCTTCTTGTCATCCATGCGCAACTGGTAGGAACTTTTGAACCAGGGCACCACTTCGCGGATGTGATTGATGTTTACGAGGAACGACCGGTGGGCCCGCCAGAACTGGTTGGGATCGAGGTTCTCGAACAATTCTTCCAGAGTGCGGCAGTTCGACTGGCCTTCCATGCCCAGATGGCCGCTGGTGGTCACCGTGATGACGCCATCTTCAATGGTGGCAAAGCAAATGTCCTTTGGATCGGCGAGCAGCAGCCGGCCCGCCGCCTTGATCAGGATCTTGCCGGCGGATGGCTTCTGCGCTTCCAGCATCCGCACCAGAGTTTCAATCTTTTCGTCGGGGCTGCCCGCCGCACTCATCTTGGCGCGGGCCTTCTCGATTGACTGGGCGACTCGCTTCTTATCGAACGGCTTCAGGATGTAATCGACCGCATTTACCTCGAACGCTTTCACTGCGTACTGATCGAAGGCGGTGGCAAACACAATTTGCGGCAAAGGAACCTTGCGGTCGAGCAGCTTTTTGATGACCCCGAAACCGTCAAGGCCCGGCATCTGCACGTCGAGGAACAGCAGGTCGGGATTGTGCTCGCGGACCAGGTTAATCGCTTCGAGGCCATTCTTGCCTTGCGCAACCACGTTGACATCGCCTGCGTTCTTGAGCAGGTAGGCAAGCTCGTCGCGAGCCAGTTGTTCGTCATCCACGATGACAGCGGAAAGAGACATACGGAACCGGGTCAGCCAAACTGCGCGTTGCCTTTAAGTATAGCGGCGCAGAAGAGACTGCGACAATGTGCTCAAGGCATAACGAATGCGGGCGAGTTCACGCGGGACCCGAAGTTGCCGCCGCTTGCTTAGGCACCCAGGGTTCGGTCTTGCCAGACGCGAGTGCGCGCACCTTGGCTTGGTTGAAACGCCAGGTGCGGTTCCTTAAGCGGCAACCATTCTTGGTAAGAAGAAACATAAGGAATATCTCGGCTCGCGCAAGCGCGGACAGGCGATCCGCCTTCCACGCCTCGGCATACTCGGCCAGAACAGCGTGGCCTGTGAGCCTGAAAAGCACCTCGAGCAGCAGCCGGTTTAGACAATGATACGAAGGAGGGCAAAGATACGCATGGCAACCGTACCAACTCCATCGCCGCCGGTAGTCCCAGGCCGGGAGCATCGCCATCAGGCCGGCAACGCCACCGTCGAACAGTTTCTTGACGGCAGAATCTTCCGTTTCCACAAACAGGTCATATAGCCCGAGAAGCGAGGTCATGAAGCCGTCCTGAATACCGGGGATAGCTTGACCAGGAAGTTCGCAGTAGAGGGCCCCCGAGGTCAAAGGCTCGCGCACGCCACCGTCGCGGACATTCACAGTGAAAATTCGGCTTGCGCGGCTGACGAGTTCGAGGAGATGCGGGCGCTTTGTAAGCCGGTAGCCGCGGACAAGCGCGCTGATTACCAATCCCTGATCGTACGCGGAAACCCAGGGAGCCTTGAGCAGGATCTTGCCCTGGAGACAATTGTGATTGTTAAACCAGACGACCGCACCATCGGCACGAACGGTGGCGTGTGCTTCCAGCCAGTCCACTTGTTTCAGGAAGGCTTCAAGGCTGGCAGCATCGTGGTGGCGGAGGTGGTGACCCAGGTTTACCAATCCCCACCAGGCAATATAAGCCGGCTTGTAGACCGCTCCCGCGAGGCGAATTCGCGCTCGCGGCACGCCGGTTGGATCCATGCTCATGATGCTCCAGGAAAGCTTCTCGCTGTAGAGGTAATAATGGAGCGATTCTTTGGGTCCTGCCGCGGTGTCAATGTCAAGAGGGTATTGGAAACTGAACTGCAGCACTTCCCGTTGCATTGCGCGGAGAGCCCATGTCAGCGATCCCAGGGAATTCTCTGAAGAGTACATAAACCGCTTTCCCAAGCGTCGAAACCGGATCAAGTTTGTGCTTGACGAAGTGAACAGCAGCGCTTGGAGAGTCAGCGGTCGGCGTATGCAAGATGGGTAAAGTGCGCCTGCGCACCAAGCGTGCCGAGTATACACCTTCATGCTCAAAAGACAATGGAATCGGCAACCACTAAGACAGACTTACTCCTCTCGCGTTGGCGAAAGGCGAGTACCGAGCCGGCTTCTCGCTTGCACTGCTTCCGGCCCGCGCGATGCGAAGTCGTTAATGCCGGCGGCGTTCTTGGTAGAATCGACGCTGCTTCCCATTCGTTGCGACAAAAACCTTTTCAAGAGTCTTTGTCGCGCCGAGCGGAAGCCGCTGTCATGCCCGATACTCTTAGCCGCGGCGCTTCCGCTAACCTGGACCTGCTGCGCAGCATCGCCGTTTTGTTGGTTCTCCTCAATCACCTTACCCGTCACTATCACTATGATCACTTCGATGGCATAGGACTGTTCGGAGTTCTGCTGTTCTTCGTTCATACCTCGCTCGTCCTTATGTACTCGATGCAGCGGAGTCATCTTACTGGTTTTGCTCTCGCGAGAGATTTTTACATTCGCCGCTTCTTCCGCATCTACCCGCTCAGCATTCTCGCGGTCCTGTGCGCCGTCGCGCTGCATTTGCATGCCGATGGCCGCGGCCTCGCCATCGCACCACGCCCTGGGCCGCTCGAACTCGTCTCCAACCTCTTGCTGACACAGAATCTTACTCACTCAAACTCCATCATCGGACCGCTCTGGTCACTTCCACTCGAAGTCCAGATGTATGTGTTCCTGCCGTTCCTGTTCCTGTGGCGAAAACGTTCGCTTGGGGTTCTGCTCCTGCTGTGGGTTGTTTTTGGAGTGCTCGGGCATTTTCCTCAGACTGTCCCGGCGCTGGCCTGGTTCACGCTGCTGCTCTATGTCCCAAATTTTCTGCCCGGAATCATGGCGTTCACGCTGCCCGAAAGACGTCTGGTGCCCTCGTGGCTCTGGCCCGTGTTTATCCTGCTGATTTCGGCGCTGGTCTTCTGGATGCCGACCCGCCGGGTGAGCGGGGTGGCATGTTTGCTGCTCGGGCTCGGCATACCGTTTTTCAAGGAGATCGCTTTCGGCCCGCTGAAATTTGTTGCCAACCGCATTGCGACGTACTCGTACGGCATTTATTTGGGCCACTCCTTCTTTATCTGGTATGCACTGACCGAGCATCACAGCTGGATTCTGTTTTGGCTGATGTGGCTGGTCATTCCGGCCGCGCTTTACCATATTTTTGAGCGGCCTACATTAGAGGTGGGCAAGCGGGTTGCGGAAAGATCGTCACTGCCGGCGCCGCCCCGGCTCGTGACTCAACAGCCGAATGCAGAGGGCGCAGACTAACCCGGGGAGTTGCGCATTGGGCGGGGCTGTGCATGTTCGCTGGCGTAACCGGATGACAGCGCCTGCCCGCTGGATCAAACCGCGCTTTCGATCGCCAGCGCCATGCCCATGCCTCCGCTGACGCAGAGCGTGGCCAAGCCGCGGCGCGCTTTTCGCCTCAACAGTTCATGGAGCAGCGTGACAGTGATGCGCGCGCCCGTGCAACCAATCGGATGGCCGAGAGCGATTGCGCCGCCGTTGACGTTGAGCTTGCCGCGATCGAAGTGTAGTTCGCGGTCGCACGCCAGGACTTGCGCGGCAAAGGCTTCGTTCAGTTCGACCAGATCGAAGCCAGAGAGCTTAAGCGCGTATTTCTCTTCCAGTTTGCGGATGGCAGGTACAGGGCCAATGCCCATGGTGCGGGGATCGACTCCGGCGGAAGTCGCGGCGACAATTCGGGCTAGGGGTTTGAGATTGTTTTGGCGGACGAATGTCTCGCTGGCCAGTACGAGGGCGGCGGCGCCGTCGGTGATGCCGGAAGAATTGCCGGCGGTGATCGTGCCGGTCTTCGAAAACACGGGCGCGAGCTTGGCCAGCTTTTCAGTCGATGCGTCCGGAAACAGATGTTCATCGCGGGAGAGAACAGTCGTTCCCTTTTTGCCTTCGATCGTGACGGGAACGATCTCGGCGTCGAAGCGGCCACTGGATTGAGCAGCTGCGGCGCGCTGTTGCGATGTCAGCGCAAATTGATCTTGCTCATCGCGCGAAATCTTGTAGTGCCCGGCGAGGACCTCGGCAGTCTCCCCCATCACCATTTTCGCCAACGGGCAGAAGAATCCGTCGCGGTACATGCCGTCCACGAGTTCCTGGTTGCCGAGGCGATATCCCCAGCGCGCGCCGTCGAGATAATAAGGAAGGCGTGACATGGACTCGGTTCCGCCCGTGAGCACGCAATCGAGATTGCCAGCCACGATTTCCTGAAAACCGAGAACGATGGACTTGAGGCCCGAGGCACACGCCATATTGATCGTGTACGCGGGCACTTCCTGGGGAACGCCGCTGCGGATGGAAACCTGGCGGGCTGGGTTCGGGCCACCGCCAGCTTGCCGCGCGTTGCCGAAGATCGTCTCCTGTACTTGGACCGACTGAATCCCGGCGCGCTCAACGGCGGCCTTGGCTGCGCCCGTGCCCATGTCAGCCGCAGTCTGCGAAGTCAGCGAGCCTCCAAATTTGCCAATCGGTGTGCGCACAGCAGAGAGGATATAGACGGGGTTCACGGGACCTCCAAAAACCTTTTAGTCTAGCACCGCGGTTCGTCGTCTCCGGTAAACTGATTCTGGACGTAGAGACGAGGCTTGCCTCGTCTCGCGTGGGCCGCAACCATGAGGCGGTGGCCGCAATGAGACGCGGCAAGCCGCGCCTCTGCAAAATATGAACGTTCTCTATGGCATCAACACAGTCACCGAAGCGCTGAAGGCGCGCGGCCGCGCCTTTGAGTGGGTAGGCGTGGCGAAAGAGCGGAACGACATTCGCCTGAAACGCATCATCGACGAGTGCCGCAAGATCGGCATTCCCGTGCGCGTTATGACGCGCATGGAACTTGACGACGTGGCTGTGGCCGGGGCGCACCAGGGCGTGGTGGCTGTCACGACGGCGAAACAATACGCCGATCTCGATGACCTGGTCGCGGCGCGGCGGGGTGAATACTCGCTCATTGTTGTGCTCGATGGCATCGAGGACCCGCACAATTTGGGGGCAATTCTTCGCACCGCCGACGCTGCCGGGGCCGATGGCGTTGTCATTCCGGAGCGCCGCTCTGCCGCCGTTACGGGCGCGGTGGCGAAGGTTTCGGCGGGAGCGAGCGAGCACCTGCCCGTCGCCAAGGTCACGAATATTTCACGCGCGATCGAGGATCTGAAGGAGAAGGATCTTTGGGTGGTTGGACTCGACGAGCGCGCCGAGCAAACCTACGATGCGGTCGATTACAAAATGCATTGCGCCGTCGTGCTTGGGGCAGAAGGGAAGGGAGTGCATGATCTGGTGCGTCGACACTGCGATTTCCTGGTTTCGATCCCGATGCTTGGGAAGGTGCCGTCGCTGAATGTTTCGGTGGCCGCGGGCGTGGTGCTGTACGAAGTGGTGCGGCAGAGGCAATTGGGCGCATCCAAGAAACCATGAAGGTTTTCCGTCTCCTCTTCGCCCTCGGTATCCTCGTCGGCGTGGCAAGTATTTCTGCATTGGCGCTCGATCGCGAAGCGTTCACCATTTCGAAATATGATCTCGAAGTTCGCCTCGATCCCGCGCAGCAGCGCCTGGGCGCGCGTGGGAAGATTACGCTCCGCAATGACTCGCCGCAGCCGCAGAAAATCGCGGCGCTGCAAATCTCTTCTTCGCTAAACTGGCGATCAATTCGTGCCGGCGACAAGCCACTGCAGTTTGTTTCTCAGCCGTTCGTTTCCGATATCGACCACACAGGCGGACTCTCGGAAGCGATTGTCACCCTGCCCGCCGAGATCAAGCCGAAGGATTCCGTGGAACTGGAAATCGGCTATGAGGGAGTGATCCCGCTGGATATGACTCGACTGACACGCGTGGGCATACCGACGGATATTGCGCGGCACACAAGTTGGGATCAGATCGGCAAATCGTTCACGGCGGTGCGGGGCGCCGGGTATGTGGCGTGGTATCCGATTGCGACCGAGTCGGCGGATTTTTCGGAAGGGAACAGTTTGTTTGAAGTGGGGAATCGGTGGAGGGAGCGCGAGGCGGGGAGCGAGTTCAAGGCAAAACTTACGATGTCTCGTGACGGTGGTGACCGAGCGCCGACAATAATCTGCACGCCGAGTGCTGTGAGTTCCGAGGAAGCGGGCCACACACAGCAGGCTAGCGGCGTGTGCACATGGACAGCGCTTGGAATAATCGCACCCACTTTTGCGATTGCACGTTATCGCGACGACTCTAAGCCTCCGCTAATGGAGTTGAGCTTGGAGGGTCACGAGGCGGGAGCCGCGACCTATCTCAGTGCGATTGAACCTGCGACAAAATTCGTGACCGAGTGGTTTGGCAAGCCGACAGCGCCAATTGCAATCGCCGACTTTGCCGATCCGCATGCGGCTCCGTTTGAGAGTGGAACTTTACTAATGGTGTCGATGGCAGGAGAGGACACCAAGCTTGCCGGAATCAACCTGGTTCACGAACTGGTGCATTCAGCTTTCACTTCGCTTCGGCCGTGGGTTTCGGAAGGGCTGGCCCATTTCGCCGAGGCGGTGTATCGCGAACAGCAGGGTGGACGCGAGGCGGCGCTTGACTTAATCGGATTGCACCGGGCGGCGTTCCTCGACTCCGAGAAAGAAGTCGCGGCTGCGGCCCAGAAGAATGCGGGCCAGCCACTGATAAACAGCTTTGACGAGACTTACTACCGCAGCAAGGCGGCCTATGTCTGGTGGATGTTGCGGGACATGATCGGCCCGATTGCTCTTAAACAGGCAATTCGCGACTATCGGCCTGCGGATGACACCGACCCGAAGTATGTCGAGAGACTGATCGAATCCGCCTCCAAGCGTGACCTCAGCGTATTTTTTGACGACTGGGTTTACCATGATCGCGGCTTGCCGGATTTTCATGTGCAGTCGGTCCATCCGTGGAAAGACAAGAAAGAGAAGGCCGACAAGGAAGTGCAGATGGTGACGATCACGGTGGAAAATCTCGGCTCGGCGGGAGCTGAGGTTCCTTTCACGGTCAAATGCGAGGCGAGCGAGATCACAAACCGTCTAGAAATCCGTGCAAAAAGCGCCGCCACCACGCGCATTGAGTTGCCATGCGCGCCTGTGGAGATCGTCATAAACGACGGAAGCGTGCCGGAAAGCGATTTAACGAATAATGTGTTTAGGATTACTGAGCAGTAGATTGAGGTCAGAGGTTAGAGGTCAGATTGAAAAGGTGTGAAAACCAAGACAGGGTGTTATGCAAAGCGGTTCTCTGATGAGATTAGGCGGCAACAAGGGAAAGAAGTTGCCAGTACCTCTGCGATCTGACCTCCAACGCTGAACCTTTGTAGACTTCTTGTTCACGCGGGAGACAAACCATTGCCCTACATCCAGTTCCTTGGCGCAGCTGGCACCGTGACCGGCTCCAAGCACCTGATCAACACCACCTACGATTCGAGCGGCAAACAGGGATTCCAGGCGCTAATCGACTGCGGGCTGTTTCAAGGCCAGAAGGAATGGCGCGAGCGCAATTGGCAGGACACGCCGGTTCCCGCCGGTGAGATTGATGCAGTCATCCTCACCCACGCTCATCTCGATCACTGCGGCTGGATTCCGCGACTGGTCAAAGAAGGTTTCCACGGCCCGATCTACGCCACGCAGTCGACCATTGACCTGTGCTCGGTCGTTCTGCCCGACTCCGGACACCTGCAGGAGGAAGATGCTGCGTTCCACAACAAAAAGGGAACGTCCAAGCACACCCCGGCGTTGCCGCTCTACACGCTCGAAGAAGCGCAAGCATGCCAGCAATATTTCAAAGCGGTCGAGGTTGAAGCAACCACCCAGCTCTGCCCGGAGCTGTCCTTCCGCTTCGTGCGCGCCGCGCACATATTGGGATCGTGCATGGTGGAGGTGACGCTAAAAACTGATGGCCAGATGCGTCGACTGCTTTTCACCGGCGACGTCGGGCGCGTGCGCAACAGCCAGATTGCTCCGGGGAAAGTCGTTCACTCCGGCCCGCAAGAGGGCGAATCCGCTGACGTGCTCGTCATGGAGTCAACTTATGGGAACCGGCAGCATCCGGCGAGCGACCCGCGGCCTGAACTCGCGCAACTGATTCGCGAGACGGTCGCGCGTGGCGGCAGCGTTATTGTCCCAGCCTTCGCCGTTGAGCGTACGCAAAAATTCATTTTCATTCTAAAAACACTAATGGAATCGGGAGGGATTCCGCGCGTCCCAGTGTATTGCGACAGCCCGATGGCGATCAGGGCGGTCGAAATCTACTTGAAGCATTCGGAAGAATATACGGCTCGGGCGGCTGAACTCATCAAGAAATACGGGTCCCCGGTGGAATGGCCAGGGTTCACGTTCGCGCTAACAGCGGAGCAGTCGAAGAAAATTAATGACAGCCACTTTCCATCGATCATTATTTCGTCGAGCGGCATGGTCACAGGAGGACGCATCCTGCATCATCTGGCGCAGCGTTTACCCGACCCTCGCAACCTCGTCATCTTTATTGGATTTCAAGCGCCGGGAACTCGTGGCGCCATGATCAAAGAACGTGCGCCGGAAGTAAAGATATTCGGAGAATTCATCCCGATCCGCGCGCAGGTGGCGGCGCTCGAACAGTTCAGCGACCACGCCGATCCGCCGGAGATGCTGGAATGGCTGCGGACGTTCAAGGGTACGCCGGCCGTGACTTACTTAGTGCACGGCGAACCGCAGGCCTCTTCGCAACTTCGCGACCTGATGAAAAAAGAGCTGCGCTGGAATGTACAGATTGCGGAATACATGGAGAGAGTGCCGATAGCCGCTACATAAAGAAGAAACGTTCTACCACCGCTGGCTCTCAAGAGCAGCCGGGATTTTATAAATTTCATTCGATCCCGCCCCACGCAGCGCGGGCGAAAACCTCACTAAGTTCACCTCATCTTTGTCACGTGGCGACGTGCGTTACATCACAGACAGCATAGTGGCCCCGGCATTCTACTGTTTCAAATTGGACAAGACTAGTCCGATTTTTAGGCCATGCAGATTACGCGTGCAACCGACTACGCTGTGCGGATCATGATCCATCTGTCGGCGTTGCCAGAGGAAACGCGGCTGGCTGCGCCGGAATTGGCGCACCGCATTCAGGCTCCCGAAAGCTTTGTGTCGAAAGTTCTTCAGCAACTCGTGCAGCGCGGCATGATCACTTCGCATCGCGGGGCTGGGGGAGGGTTCCAGCTAGCGGTCGCCCCCGAAAATGTTTCGCTTCTCGACGTCGTGGAAATGGTGGAAGGGCCGCTGCAGATCAATCTGTGTCTGGCGGGAGAAGCAACCTGCGATTTCAGTTCATGGTGCGGAGCGCACCCCATTTGGAACGAAGCTCAAACGGCACTGAAGAAAGTTCTGGCTGGCGCGTCGATTGCGCAATTAGCCCGGGACTCAATGGCCAACCTCGCGAAGGAGAAGAACGGCGAAGGACAAGTTCAGATTCAGCCCGCTCAATCAGCTCGGCGAAAACATCGTTCTAGATAGGCGCGATGTATGGAAGTGACTTGGATTGCGATTCTGGCCAGCCTGTGCATGGGAATCGGTGCTGCGCTGGTTTTTGTGTTTGCGGTGAAGAAGAACTACTTCAAGAACGTGGAAGACGCCAAGTATCACGTCTTCTGGTCTGACGTAGAGGAATTGGTGGACTCTCCCGCGAAGCATGGAGAGGGAGAGGGGCAAGAGGAGAAGAAAGATGATCAAGAATCCGACGAAACCCACGGCTGACGGCTCCCCCGAAGATATGAACCGGCGGCGGCTGTTGTCATGGCTCAGCGGCGTTGGCCTTTGCGGATCGGCCCTCATTGCAGCGGCGTCGAACCTCGTCTTTATCAAGCCGCGCGCGACTTACGGCCAGCCAAACCGGTTTGCGATCGGCAAGCCGGAAGACTTTCCATCTGGTGCGCGGATCTCGCTGGATACGCGGCGGGTGTGCATCGTGCGCGAAGGCGACAAGGTGGGCGCGATTTCGACCACCTGCACACATCTGGGATGCATCGTGTCCGTGGCGGAAACGGGCTTTGCCTGCCCGTGCCACGGCTCGCACTACGACCAGGACGGATTTGTAACCGGCGGCCCGGCGCCGCGCGCACTGTCGTGGTACCAGGTGACGCTGGCTCCCAACGGAGACCTCTACGTGGACAAAGACAACGAAGTTGAAGCGGGGACTTATTTGAAAGTATGAGCACTCAAACGGTAATTCGCTCGCAAAACAGCTGGCTTGCCCTGCCGCACAATATTTGGCGGTCGGTCTTTCGGAACCCGCTGCCCAATTCCGACTATGGACGTTCCTCCACCAGCTTCAGCAATTTCTTTCTTCATATTCATCCCGTCAAGGTGCATCGCCATAGCCTGAAGGCAACTTACACGTGGGGCCTGGGGCTGATGGCGTCATTCCTGTTTCTGATTCTGGTGGTGACCGGCATCCTGCTGATGTTCTATTACGTGCCATCTACCACGCAGGCCTACGACCGGATGTTGGATTTGCGCGGGACGGTTGCGTTTGGAATTTTCCTGCGCAACATGCATCGCTGGTCGGCGCACGGCATGGTTGCGGTCGTCTTTCTGCATATGTGCCGCGTGTTTCTGACCGGCGCCTACAAGCCGCCGCGTGAATTTAACTGGGTGATCGGCGTCTTCTTGTTTCTGATTACGCTCTTCCTCAGCTTCACCGGTTACCTGCTGCCTTGGGATCAGCTGGCCTTTTGGGCGATCACGGTCGGCACCTCGATTGCGGGATACGCGCCCATTGTCGGGAAAGACATTCGCTTCCTCTTATTAGGCGATTCGACGGTCGGGCAGGAAGCACTGTTGCGTTTCTACGTGCTGCACGTTGCTGTGCTCCCTGTGGTGCTGACGGGGTTGGTCACGATCCACTTCTGGCGGATTCGCAAAGATGGCGGCCTCGCGAAGCCGGAAGAAGAAGAGACGGGAACGACGAGTCCTGCCTCGGTGTCTGGAGGTCCGGTTGCGGCCCCGATGACGATGGCAGTGGCGGCGGGAGCTGCTGCAAGCGCCGGCGTCGCGACGCTGCCGAAACGGAGCTTCGGCATTCAGGGCTTGGTTCGCGGGCCGCTGGTGAAGACAGGCAGCATTGAGGATCGGACTCTGTTCAGCTGGCCGAATCTGTTTCAGGCGGAGTTACTTGTGTTCGTAATTTCGGTGGCCGCGATTCTTGTGGTTTCGCTTTTCTTTAATGCGCCATTGGAAGAGCCTGTGAACGTAATGCATCCGCCGAACCCGGCGAAGGCGCCCTGGTACTTCCTTGGACTACAGGAGCAGGTGAGTTATTCGGCATTTTGGGGAGGGGTTGGAGTTCCGACCATCGAGGTGCTGCTGCTGCTGTTAGTGCCGTATATAGACCGCAAGCAGGTCGGGGTTGGCAAGTGGTTCGGACGCGAGCGCCTGCTAGCCAACACTCTGTTCATGACTTTCGCGGTTATCAATGTGGTGTTGGTTGTGATTGGCACATTCTTCCGAGGAGCCAACTGGGAGTTCGTCTCTCCGTGGTGAAAAGAATGACGAGGAGAATCCTGTGAGTACGCGAGTTGCGCTGGCTATAGCAAGTTTTGTAGTGCTGATTGTGCACGGGATCGTTTTCTACAACCAGTTCTTCAATCGCTGGGAGAAGCATCAGACGGCGTACTGGGAGCAGGCTCGCAGCCTGGCGAAGACCGACGCGGAAAAAGCTACGGTGGATTCGCACAAGCTGCAGATCGAGCAGATCATCGTGACCCAGTTTGGCGATTCGCGCGTGGACCGCTGCACGACCTGCCATATTGCCGCCGACGATCCACGCTTTCAGGGGCACGCGCAGCCGCTGCAGACGCATAGTTACTCGGCCGCCCTCGGAGATACACAGAAAGATGGCAAGTGGGAGCGCCGGCATAAGTTCTCGGACTTCGGCTGCACAATTTGTCACGATGGACAAGGTAGAGGCCTGGAAACCGTTTACGCGCACGGCGAAGACGAGAGCTGGCCGCTGCCGATGCTTGGCTATGCGACACAGGCCAACTGGAAGGCGCAGCTCAAGGCTAAGCTGACGGGCCCGGAGTACATGCAGGCGGCTTGCGCGCAGTGCCACACAGAAGAGAATTTTGCCGGTACTCCGCTGGTCAAGCGCGGGCGGGAGTTGTTTTTTGAAAAAGCGTGCTACGGGTGCCATCGCATCGAAGGGCTTTCGCACGGCACGCTCGGCCCGGATCTTACCGAAGTCGGCAAGAGATGGCGGATTGACTACCTGTGGGGACACACGTTGAACCCGCGTGACTACAGCGCAGTTTCCTTCATGCCGAAATTCGATCTCAACGACGACGAGATCAAGGCGCTGGTGGTTTTTCTGAAGAGCCGCCGCGGCATGAATTTCGCCGAGACTACGATGGAACAGTACAAGGCGCGGTTGCAGCAGACGAGCTTGCCAGTTGGGGGCGCCGGGTCAGCCGAGAACACACCCTCGGCGGTGCGCGGAGAGCAAGTGGTCTCGCAGCGCTCGTGCACGGCCTGCCACAAGCTCGCAGATAAGGACGGTCACGTTTCGCCGGACCTTTCGTTTGAAGGCCTGATTCGCGACGAGAACTGGCTGATGGACCACTTTAAGGAGCCGCGTTCGCGGATTCCGGACTCCATCATGCCGGTGTTCGGATTCAGCGAGGCCGACTATCGCTCGATCACCGACTACTTATCGAGCCGCAAGACGGCGCCCACTTTCAAGAACGGTGAGGAAATCTACAAAGGACTGTGCGTCCGCTGCCACGGAGACAAAGGTGACGGCAAAGGCGTGACTTACTTGTATCTCGATCCAGCTCCGCGCGATTTGACTAAGGCCTCGTTCATGAATTCAAAACCGGACGACCGCTTCCTGAAATCTCTGAAGGAAGGTGTTCCGGGGACGTCGATGCCGCCGTGGGAGCGCGTTCTGAGCGAAGACCAACGCAAAGAAGTCCTTGCCTACGTCTTCCAGAACTTTGTGAAGGAACCGCGGCAGACCCTGAAGGAGCGGAAGGTACCGGAGACCAACCCGGTCGCCTTTAGTCCTGAGTCGGTTTCGGCGGGCGAGCACATCTTCTTCGATCGCTGCACCGGCTGTCACGGACGCAAGGCAGACGGCAAAGGGCCGAACTCGTTGGACATCAGCCCGCGTCCACGCAATCTGCGTAACAGCGCGTTTATCAACAATGCGAGCGACAAGCGTCTCTTCACCTCAATCACGTATGGAGTGGAGGGAACCGCGATGCCCTCGTGGACCGATTACGGGCTAACTCAGCAGGATATCGGAAATCTTATGAACTTCATTCGCAGTCTGAATCGCAAGCCAGCGCCAGCTCAGCCTGACGAGAAGTCGCCCAAACTTACATCGCAACTGAGAGTATCCAAATGACCGTTCGCAATTTGAACCAGGAGGCATCATGCCAGGACAACTGCAGGTAAGTGCCGCCCGTCCCTACGGCGGCCCGGGCTCTGTTTCACCGGTAGAGTCCATTCACGAGGACACCACTGCGAAGTGGTTTCTGCTAAGTGCAGTCAGTTATTTTTTTATAGTCGGTATTATTGCTCTTACAATCGCGGCTAAGTTCGTCTGGCCGCAGCTACTGGGCACGGTATCCCTCCTGACCTACGGACGCCTGCGCCCGCTCCATGTCAATGGCATGCTCTTCGGCTGGCTCCTGGCGGCCGATATGGGTCTTGTCTACTACATCGTGCCCCGGCTTTGCGGAGTGAAACTTTGGAGCGAAAAGCTCGGCGTTGCGACGGGGATCCTCTGGAACGTCATCATTCTCAGCGCGGTTGTGGCGCTGCCGCTCGGCTTCAACAAAGGGTGGGAATATGCCGAGTTACCAACGCCTATCTCCGTCCCGGTTGTAGTTGCCTGGGTCATGTTCGGCATAAATATTTTTGCCACCATCGCCAGCCGCAAGTACGAGCAGATGTATGTAAGCTTGTGGTACATCATGGGCACCATCCTGTGGACTGCATTCGTCTATCTCACAGGTAACTTCGCGGTCCTCTTCACTACCGGCGTTAACCAAGCCAACCTGAACTGGATGTACATCCACAACGCGGTGGGCCTGATTTTCACCCCGGTCGGGCTGGCGCTCGCTTATTACTTCATTCCTAGAGCGTCGACCACGCCGCTGTACAGCCACAAACTGTCTATGGTCGGCTTCTGGTCTCTGGCCTTCGTCTACGTTTGGACGGGCGCCCACCACATGCTGCACGGGCCGATTTCGCAATGGCTGCAGACCATCGCCATCACGTTCTCTCTGATGCTGCTGATCCCCGTATGGACAGTGGTTTACAACTTCTTCGCCACTATGAAGGGGCAGTGGTACCAGTTGAGCGAGAACGTGCCGCTGAAGTTCCTGATGTCGGGAGTGGTGTTCTATCTGCTGACCTGTTTCCAGGGGCCGATGCACAGTCTGCGCTCGGTGAATGCGATTGTCTCGAAGACCGACTGGATTCCAGGCCACGCGCACATGGCGGTGCTGGGAGCATTTTCCTTCTTCGCGATTGCGGGTACCTTCTATACGATTCCCCGGCTGTTCCGCACCGAACTGCACTCGGCCGCGCTGGCGAACTGGAGTTTCTGGTTCTTCATGATCGGCGGGCTGGGTTTCTTCGTCACGCTCTGGTTGGGCGGATTCTGGCAGGGCTGGCAGTGGAACAACCCGGCCATTCCGTTCATTGACACGGTAAAAGCGCTGAAGCCGGTTTGGACCGTCCGCTTCTTCTCCGGGATCTTGATGTTCCTGGGGATCACCACATTCCTCTACAACATCTGGGCCACGGTTCTGGGCGCGGGGTCCAAGACGTCGGCCAACGCATAAGGCCACAAGGAGAATGCCATGCTAGGAAAAACTGACAAAAGTGCTGTGGGATTTGTGGTGGCCGCGCTCGTCTTCTTTTTTATCGGAGGACTGCTGACCACGGTCGTGCCGCCGCTGGTCGATAAGAGCTGGTCGCAACCCTTCGAGAATAACGATCCGTCCAAAGGGCCAACCGGAAAACTGGTTCCGTTGAACGATCTACAACTCAAAGGGCGCGCGATCTACGTTCGGGAGGGCTGCTGGTACTGCCACACCCAGCAAACGCGTACTCTACTCTCCGACACGAAGCGCTCGGGATGGAAAGGTGTGGATTCGCCGATCTCGACTCCGGACGAGTTTGTCTATGACACCCCACACATGTTCGGGACCAAGCGCACGGGACCGGATCTTTCGCGCGTCGGCGGCAAGTACGACCGGCAGTGGCACCGCACACACTTCCGCAATCCGCGCGACCTGACGCCGGGATCAGTGATGCCGCCGTTCCCCTGGATTGTAGACAATCCGGAGGAATTCGACGCCCTGGTCGCTTACATCCAGACGCTGGGACGGTGTAAGAACTGGCGTCCGGACAACGACTATGAGAAGTGAGGCTATCTATGCATGACTACGTTTACCCGAGCGTCTTTCTTGCGTACTTCATGTTCTTTCTATTCGTGGTGGGAGGGATCTACTTCCTGGTGAAATCCCTCCGCCACGGGTATTGGGGAGAGCACAGCGAAGATCCTAAGTACCGGATGTTCGTCGACGACGAAGATCAGACGACCACGCGAAAAGCCAGTTAAGGAGAGACGAAAATGGCGGAACAAAAGGCTTCGAACGACGTCAAGAGCTACGCAGACGGCTGGATGACGGAAAAGAAAAATACCGAGATACCGGCGTTCCTCAAGGCCACTTACATCGTTGTGGCATGCGGCTGCCTTGCATATTTCATTATTTTCATGAACGGGGAAATCAGCCACTCCACCCGCGGCGCACTGGTGCGGCAGTTCAACGCTGTGACCGGAACAGCGAACGGGTTCATGTATTTTGTCGCGGCGTTGATCGCGATCTTTGCGATCATCACGGTCAAATTCGCATTTAGCAAGTCTCACGAAGACTAATTCTGATGAGTAATCAGTGGAACCAATTCGAAGCGATTGAAGGGGCAGACTACTGGATCAAGATGGTGAAGTGCCAGCACGCCTGCCCCGTGCACACCAATGCCTGCGGCTACGTGACCTCGATTGCAGAAGGCCGCTACGAAGACGCATACCGCATGGCGCGCGCGACAAATCCGTTCGCGTCAATCTGCGGACGTGTTTGTGGAGCGCCGTGCGAAGTCAACTGCCGGCGCGGCGACGTAGATGAGCCAATCTCGATTCGGGCTCTGAAACGCTTTGTCACGGATAAGTTAGGACCAGAGGCAGGCGACCCAGCCTCGCACCATGCCGGGTGCGATCAGCGCATGCTGCCGCAGAATCGCGGCGACTACGAGAAGATCGCGGTGGTGGGCGCGGGTGTCTCCGGACTGACGGTCGCGCATGACCTAGTCCAGGTTGGGTACAAGGTCACCGTCTTCGAGTCGAACCCGGAGCCAGGCGGCATGCTGACGGTCGGCGTACCGGTCTTCCGTTTGCCCCGCGAACTGGTGAAGGCGGAGATCAACGCCATTCTTGCGCTCGGCGTTGAACTCAAGTGCAACATGCGGCTGGGACGCGACTTTTCCATTGCCGATCTGCGGCAGCAAGGCTACAAAGCGATCTTTCTCGGGATCGGCCTACCTAAGGGCCGTAAGCTCAATCTGCCCGGCGGGGATCGCGAGATGGTCTATGACGGCATGGATTTTCTGCGCGCCTTCAACGAAGGCAAACCGCTGGTGCTGGGACGCCGCGTGGTTGTCATCGGCGGCGGAAACGTAGCTTACGACGTAGCGCGCTCCGCAGTCCGCCCGGAGATGTCGTCCATGAGCGAGACCATTTCCGAGATGGGCCGCGGCGAGCAGGTCGCCTATGATGTCGCCCGCTCGGCGTTGCGCATGAGCAGCGACAAGGAAGTTCATGTCGTCTGCCTGGAGAGCCGTGCGGAGATGCCGGCCGACGAAGTCGAGATCGTTGAAGGCGAAGAAGAAGGGCTCAAGCTGCACAGCTCCCGCGGCCCGAAAGAAATTCTCGGGCAGAACGGCACGGTCACCGGGTTGCGCACCATTCGCTGCACCGCTGTATTCGATGCGAACCGTCGATTCAATCCCACATTCGACGAGAAAGACGTCGAAGATATTCCCGCCGATACCGTTATCTTCGCCATCGGGCAATCGTCGGATCTCTCCTTCCTCAAACCGGAGGACGGCGTCGAAAGCGAACGTGGGTTGATTAAGGTCAACCGCGAGACATATCAGACCACCGCGCCTGATGTTTTTGCCTGCGGCGATATCGCGCACGGACCGCGGCTTTTCATCGACGCAATCGCTTCCGCGCAGGTGGCGGCGCGCTCGATGCACGATTTTCTGCGAGGTACGCGTACCGAGATCGCAGTTCGCAGCCACTGGGCGCCCGCGGTTTACACCATGGCCGAGGGCTGGGAGCGCACGCCCCGCAGCAATCCACCAGTCATTGACGCGGTGCAACGCGCGGCTTCGCTCGAGATCATCGAGGAATCCTATCCGACGCAAGAGGCGCACCGGCAGGCGTCACGCTGCCTGCGCTGCAATGTCAACACGGTTTTCGATACATCAATTTGCATCGCTTGTACCGGCTGCGTGGATGTTTGTCCTATGAACATCATCAAGCTCATTGGCCTGAGCGAACTCTGTAAGGAAGACCGCTGGCTCGACATGGTCTCGTCGTCGCTCGAAGTCAGCCGCGACGACCTGCGGCGGATGGGCAAGGCCGAACTCGATTCGCTCGGCGGCGTGATGCTGAAGGATGAAACCACTTGCATCCGCTGTGCCATGTGCGCCTCGCGCTGCCCGACACACGCGATCATGATGAAAAAATTCGAGTTTTACCGCGAATGCGTGACGGTGCCGACTCGAAACGAAAAAATTCTCTATCACGCGGATGGAAACGGCACGCGCTGACGCGCAAGGAGCGTCGAGTGACTGGCATTGAAATCTGGGTCGTGTTCACGCTGGGTCTGGTCAGCAGTTTGCACTGCGTGCAGATGTGCGGGCCGATCGTACTGTCCTACAGCGTGGCGCTCGATCAAGTGAAAACTGGTGCCGGACGCGCGCCCGGATCGTTGTTCTTCGGTCACTTCGCCTACAACGCGGGACGCATTCTTACCTACTCGGCGCTCGGCGCGGCGGCCGGGCTAGCAGGCAAAACAGTTGGGATGATCGGCCGGTTGGCTGGCGTCACCAGCGCGCTCGCCATCGTCGGCGGAGTCTTAATGTTGATTGCGGGCCTGGTCATGTTTGGCGCTTTCCCGGCCGTACAGGTTTTTGGTGGAAGCTTCTTCCGAATCACGTCAAGCTTCCTACGTCCCTTGAGTAGCCTGCTTGCGTCGCCAAAGACTAGCAGAAGATTCCTGCTCGGCTTGGCGTTGGGATTTCTTCCTTGCGGACTGATTTACGCTGCGCTGCTGCGCGCGCTGGCAACCGGTTCGGCGCTTTGGGGAGCCGCGACCATGGCTGCCTTTGGTGCAGGTACGGCAGGTGCTTTGCTCGCCGTCGGCATTTTCTCATCGGTGATTCGCCGGCAGTTTAGTCGTTGGGGAACACAGTTGGCCGCGGTCAGCGTTATGGCCATGGGCGCGCTTCTGATCGTGCGGGGCACGATGCCGGGAATTCTTGCAGGAGCACATGCCCATGCCTGTCACTGAAAATGGGTCTGCGCCCAACAACCAACTCGTCGTAATCGCGGACAAACCACAGCCCAAGCCGAAGGTCCCCAGGCCGACCCCCATCGATCCCGGCTTTCACTATCACCGCCTGCGCAAAACTGTTCACGTCATCTGCGTCATTATTTTCTTCCTGCTGCCGCTGACCAACCTGATGCGGATTGATATTCCGCGTCAGCGCTGCTTTTTCTTCGGTTATGAGCTTTTGATCGGCGAGTTTTCCATCATTTTCTTTTCGATGATGTTCCTGATGTTCGTGGTGGCCGCAATGGCCGTCATGTGGGGACGCGTCTACTGCGGCTATCTCTGCCCGCAGATGATTTTTAGCGAGGCCTCAATCGCGCTAGAAGGCTGGCTGCAGCGCACGGTGAACAAGTATGTCAACGCCGATGCCCCAAAACGCAATTTGCTCAGCCGAGCGCTGTTCTATCTGATCTCCGGAGCTGCGGCAGTCATCCTGTCGTTCGTCTTCATTGCGTACTTTGTTGAGCCGAGGGACCTGCTGCATCGCCTGCTGTCGCTCGATATCAAAACCGCCGGTGGTATTGCCGGGGCAGCAACCACTTTGTTTACGCTGATTGACTTTCTATTTGTACGGCTGACGTTCTGCACTACCGTGTGCCCGTATGGCTACCTGCAAGGCATGCTCACCGACGGCCACACCCTGCTGGTGCACTATCGCGACGACAGTCACCAATGCATCGAGTGCATGAAATGCATGCGCGTCTGTCACATGGGCATTGATATCCGCAACTCGCCGTACCAGATCGAATGCGTGGGCTGCGGCGAATGCATTGAGGCCTGCAACGTCGTCCTGTCGAAGCTGGGCAAGCCCGGGCTGATCCACTACGTGTGGGGCGAGCAGGGCGAGCGGCTCGGCACCGGCGACAAAACCTGGTTTCAGAAAATTGGGCTGCGCGACGCGAAGCGCGTGGTCCTGCTGCTGGTTCTGCTCTTCTACGCAGCCGGCCTGTTTACCGCGCTCTCCATGCGGCATTCCGTGCTCGTGCAGATTGCGCCGGTGCGCGCCACCCTGTACCGCCAGGATAAAGACGGGACGGTGTACAACACGTTCCATTTCAAGGCGGCCAACCGCAGCCACCAACAGCAGACGGTGGTGCTCGGGATTGAAGGGCTGGCAGGAATTCACTTTTCGTCGTTCGAAAACGCAGTCGTGGTTAGCCCGGGCCAGACCGTCGAACGTGACGTCGAAATCGCGGCATCGCCCGGAACCAGCCTGATCGCGGGCGTCAATCATTTCACCCTGAGCAGCCGGGTAGGCAACGAGCATGACTCATTCGACGAGACATTTATTACGCCGTTCAAGGATTCGCAGTGAGCCCCAGGGCCCACCGCGAGTAGTAAATCGTACGCCGTTCACGAAAGACCCCGACGTCCAAGCACAGATCGGGGAATTACTAAGGAGGAACTAATAATGATAAGGAGAAAAACAAGAATCTTCCCGATCGCGGGCGCGGTGGTACTCGTGATCGCTGTAATCGCCTCCGTCCCGGCTTTAGCCCAAAAGACGGAACCCGTTCAACTCGCCGCCAACACAAGTGCGCCGGTTGTTTCCAAACCGGCGGCAGAGATCATGCCTTCATCCTCCGTGCTGCAGGCTCGCATTGACGCGCAGCAGCAGGAGATTAACCGGCTGAATGCATTGGTCGAGAGGCTGGAGTACATGATGGAGCCGGTCGCTTCCAATCACGCAATTCTGCCCGGTTCCAGCATCGGGTTCCTGCCCTATCCATCGCCTTCGCCCTCGCCGTCTGCGCCGCCGGTCTCTGCCGATTACACAGCGCCGCGCGAATTGCTGCCGGATATCGGCCAGATCGGCGCTCAGCTTGGATTCTTTGTTGGCGGAGCGACCAACCCCTACAAGGAGAGCAAGGGATTTGCGTCTGGCGGCTACATCGATCTGCCGTGGAAGAACGTTCGCGGCGGCAAGTTGTCATATGAAATCATGATCGGCCTGCAGCGGTCGGTCACCAGCGGCTACACCTCGACCTCGGGCGTAAATGCGCTGGTCAACACAGCATTGAACTCTTACCTCGGAAACAATGCCGCAACCGTCTCCCCTGCGTATTTCCTTGGTCTCAATTCGGCAACCCCTCTGGTGGATGACACCATGCCGATCGTGGAGCGGTCGAAGGTATTGACCGTTGCCCCATTCGAACTGAAATATACCCTCACAAAGCTGGGCAGGTTCCGGCCCTATGCGCTGGCTGGCTTAGGTGGATATGTTTGGATCGGATCGGAAAACAATACCAAGAGCTTCGCCTCATCGCTGAACATTCCGGCTGGCGATGCTGGCTTGAACGTAAATTGCTTGGCTTCACAGCAGACTAATTGCCCCGCAGGCCCAACCCTGGCACAGGTGCTAACCGCAGTGTTGTCAGGATCGCAGATTGGTGGCTTGGCACCGTCGGCACCCGACCTCGCTGCTCGCGGAATTCCTCACGGCCAAGGCAACGTGCTGTTCGGTGGTCAGATCGGCGGGGGAGCGGACATCCGCATCTCGCCGCGACTCTCCATGGGCTTTGACTTCCGTCACAACCAAATGGAAGGCAAAAACGCTGGCTTCAATACGTTTGCATTCAAACAGGGTCTGAACTGGTAAGAAACCGGAGGCGGAAATATGTCTAGAAATGGAACGACAAATCCGAAGACGGTTTCGCGGAGGCAGATTCTGCGTGCAGGCGGGCTTTCGGTGGCGGCAGGCGTCATGGCTTCGGCCATGCCCGCGGCGGCTACCAAAGAAATCCGCTATGGCGGCGATCTCGCGATTCTGAACGTGGCATTGGGACTAGAGCACCAGGCCATTGCCGCTTACGACGCGGGCGCTAAGAGCAAACTCCTGAACGCAGATCAGCTCAAGCTGGCCGTCAGTTTTCAAAACGATCACAAACGCCACCGCGACGCGTTGACGAAGTTTATCAAGCGTTTCGGCGGCACAGCTGTCGCGCCCAAGCCCAATTACGACTTCGGCACGATCACCTCGGCAACGGACATCGTCAAACTGGCGCAAAGTCTGGAAGACGGCGCCATGGGCGCATATTTGGCCAATGCCGGCAAACTCGAAAACCGCGAAATTTTGAACGCCGCGGTTCCCATCCTTGAGGACGAGGTACGCCACAACACCGTCTTCAAACAGCTGCTCGGCATGGACGTGACCGCGCGGCTGAAATATTGAAGGCGGAAGGAGGAAAGTTCATGATGGCAGAAAAACCGGAAGTGAACTTCGTGGAGCCCGTTCTCGAAGAGAAAAATGTGCGTCGGGAATGGCTCCGTCTGGCCGGTACGGCAAGCGCGGGAGCAGTCCTGTTCTTGCTGACGGGCAACACCAAACAGCTATACGCGCAATCGAAGGAGGGCGACCTGGGCATTCTGTCTGCTGCTCTCTATCTGGAGCAGGAGGCCATTACTGCCTACCAGGCGGGAGCGGAGAGCAAGCTGCTGTCGCCGGGCGTGCTCGCGGCCGCGGTTGCCTTTCAGAGCGATCACAAGTATCACCGCGACGGAATCAGCGGCGTGCTCAAGTCGTTCGGCGTGGAGCCCAAAGGGCCGGAAAAGAAATATAACTTCGGAAGCTTGCGCAGCGAAAAGGACATCCTTCGCCTGGCTCGCGACCGGGAGAACGGCGCCGTGCTTGCCTATGGCACGCTGGCATCGAACATCTTAACCAAGGCAGTCCTGAACTTTGGCGCGAACGTGCTGGTGGATGAAGTTCGCCACCGCACGATTTTGAACGCAGCGCTGGGCATTCCGAACTATTAATTTCGGATACTGAACTATTTCCAAGGAAGGGGCCGGCGCTTGCCGGCCCACATTCCAAACTTCCGGGACGAAACGGGACACAGATCTCGTACCCCGCTGAACGGAGCTGAAAGCATGAGCGCAATCGCTATGGCATCCCATCTTCCAACCAGGAAAAAACCGGCGTTTCTCACGTATTTTCTTGGGGTTGTTTTTATGATGTTTATCGGCATACTGATCTTCGTGTACGTGGTGACGAAGCGCACGAACCCGGTGATGCTGGACCAGAACGGCAAGCCCGTTGCGTCGGAACCGGCTCACGATCATGCCGGGCACTAACGTTCAACAGGCCCAGGAGCGCAATTGCGACCTGTGCGGGCTGGCCTGTGACCGGCGTCCGTACGCGCAGCGGATTCGCGAGCACGAACGATTCTTCTGCTGTATGGGCTGCATGAACGTCTACCTGATCCTCTCCGAAGGTGGCGGGGAAGGTAAGGATTTTCGCGAGACCGAACTCTTTAAACGCAGCCTGGAGTTGGGGCTGATCTCACAACCCGAGCCGACAATATCGGCCGCGCCCGCAGTCGCGGTTTGCCAGGATGACTCTCCGTGCGAGGAACTTCTCCTTCATGTGCGCGGCATGTGGTGCACGTCGTGCGCGTGGCTGATCGAGTACGCGCTCGCCAGACTTCCCGGCGTTGTGGGAGTCGAAGCTTCGTTCGCCACCGATCTCATCAAAGTCAAATATCACCCGCAGCACATTCCGCCGTCCCGCATCACGGAACGGATCCACAGCCTCGGCTACGAGGCGCGTGAGTTCCGCGTCGGCGAGGAATCGAACGACACCGAAAAGCGCGACATGCTGCTTCGTCTCGGCGTGGCGGGATTCCTGTGGATGAACGTCATGTACCTGAGCCTGACGTTCTACATCAGTTTCTTCGAGCACATTGCCGACAGCATTCGCCGCTACGTCCCGTATTTCGTCTGGGCGCTGGCCACGCCAGTCGTTTTCTACAGCGGATATCCTATCCTGCGCCTGGCTTGGCGCGGCCTGTGCAACCGCACGATCCGCGCGGAAGCGTTGCTTAGCCTCGGCATTCTCACAGCCTATTTCTTTAGCATCGTGCAGGCCTTCCGCGGCGATTCACACATCTATTTCGATACCGCCTGCGTCATCGTAACGCTGGTACTGGCCGGCAAGATGATCGAGCGGAACGCGAAAGATCGGGCTTCGCGTTGGATCACACAGTTACATCGCTGGATGCCGAACAAAGTCCGGCTGCTTGCAAACGGTCAGGAGCGGTTTGCCAGCATCGACGCGCTTGAGCCGGGGCAATTATTTGTGACGAAGGCCGGGGAGCACATTGCCGCCGATGGTGTCGTCGCAACCGGTGAATCGCATGCCGATGAATCCCTACTGACCGGTGAGTCTTCTCCCGTCAGCAAACAACCCGGAGATCACGTAGCGGCCGGGAGCATCAATCTGGACGGCGTTCTTCAGATTCGCGCCTTGCGCACCGCGACCGACTCAACTCTGGCGCGGATGGTGGCCATGGTTGAGAATGCCCTCACACGGCGCTCGCCGCTTGAAAAAACTGTCGACCGTGTTGCGCGAGTGTTCGTTCCCTCGGTTGTGTGTGTAGCTGTTTTGACCTTCCTGTCGCTCTGGCTGTCGGGAACCGTCACTCTCGCGACGTCGCTGATGCGCGCCATTACGGTCCTCGTGATCGCATGCCCGTGCGCTCTCGGTCTGGCAACGCCGCTCGCCATCACCGCCGCTATGGGCTTGGCTTCACGCCGCGGCATCCTCTTCCGCGACAGCCAGGTGCTCGAAGCGCTTCGCCGAGTTGACGTAGTTGTGCTCGATAAAACCGGTACCATAACGGAGGGGACTTTCTCGCTGCTTGATCTCGCCCTGTCTAAACACGAATGCCTGCACCCTGAGCTGGTGAACGCGGCTGGAGTTGGATTCGAAGACAAGATCCTGAAGCGCGAATCGGAGGCCTTCGTTTTTGCCGAGACAAGGCTCGAAGCCCTGTCGCTGCTTGCTTCAATCGAACAGTATTCCGAGCATCCGCTGGGTCGCGCTTTCGTGGCATTCGCCAAATCGGAGGGCACCAACCTCACTGATGCATCCGGGATCGAGATCGTAAAAGGATTCGGCATCACCGGTATTGTCCGCGGGCGCCGTGCCTTCATTGGAAGCCGCCGCTTGCTGAAAGAAGAACAGATCTCCGTTTCGCGCGACCTTGAGGAACAAGTGCACGGCTGGGAAACCGATGGCAAGACGATAGCCTTTTTCGGATGGGACGGCGAACTCCACGGTGCGGCCGCCTTCGGCGATCGCATTCGCGATGGTGCTCGCGAATTGGTGGCACATCTGAAGCGGAAGAACATTTCGGTGTACGTGGTTTCTGGAGACTCGAAGGCAACCGTGCAGTGGGTCACTTCCTCGGTAGGTGCAGATCACTATCGTTCCGAGGTGCTTCCTGCAGAGAAGGCCGGCTTTGTAAAGAGCCTGCAAGCCGGCGGCTCTCTCGTGGCCATGGTGGGCGACGGCATCAACGACGCGCCGGCGCTGGCGGAAGCCGATCTCGGAATTGCCATGGGCTCCGGCGCCGATATCGCCATGAAGGCCGCGGCGGTTGTGCTGATGAAGAGTTCGCTCGACAAGATCCCGGAAACCTTCGCCCTGGCATCGAAGACGATTCGCATTGTGCGGCAGAATTTGTTTTGGGCATTCTTCTACAACGCCATCGGCATTACCCTGGCCATCGCCGGAATCCTGAATCCCATTCTCGCCGCCGGAGCTATGTTGCTTTCCAGTGTGTCCGTCGTCGTAAATTCTTTGCGTCTGACGAGGCCCGCCACAGACTAATTCGCGGTTTCTTGGGACCCCTCTTTGTAAGCGCCAGATTCTGAGTTCGGAAGGTCTGCGACGATTATGGGAGAAATGGCATCAGACCCTAGTAACCAGGCTCATCTCGTGATTTTTCAATCTCCTCGATTCCGATTTGCGTTGCCGTTGGTCATCTCCACCGCATTGTTCTTGATCGCATTTGCAGGCTGCACAAGAAATTTTGCGGCCCAGACCGCGGCCGCAAGCCCTGCCGATGCCGCCCCTGTTGCCTTGAGCGTTAGTGTCGAAGTCCCCTTTCGCTTCGTGGCATACGGAGACACTCGCTTCCACAATCCCGCCGACACCGAAGCCTCCAACTCGATTGTCCGCGTCGCGCTGGTTCGCGCCATTGCCGACGCAAACCCGGCCTTCATTTGTTTTACCGGCGATATCGTCTACAACGGTTACGACGAAAATGACTGGAAGACGTTCGACTCGGAAACCGGCATTTGGCGCGAGAAGCACATTCCCGTCTTCCCGGCGCTCGGCAATCATGAATTTCATGGCGACGAGAAAACTGACCTCGCGAATTATTTCGCGCGCTTTCGGGAACTGAAGAACAGCCGCTATTATTCTGTGCGCGCCGGGAATGCGCTTTTTCTGGTGCTCGACAGCTCCGTCGATGAAGTTTCAGGCCCTCAGGGCCAGTGGCTGACAAGCAAGCTTGACACGATTCCTTCTGATGTCGATTTCGTCTTCGTGATGCTGCACCATCCGCCCTACACCAGTTCGTCAATGAACATGCGGGGCGAGGGCCACTCGGCCCGATCGAGCGAGCAGGCTCTCGCGCGGTTGCTCGAAGAGCGGCAGGCCCACGCCCGCGCTCGTTTTGTGGTTTTTTCAGGACACGTGCATAACTACGAACGTCATGACCATGGCGGCGTTACCTATTTCGTTTCCGGCGGTGGCGGCGCGCATGCTTATCCGGTTCGCCGAGCACCCGAGGATCCCTACCAAAGCAAGGAAGTCAATTACCACTACTTGCTGCTCGAAGTTGACCAGCGAAAGTTGAAGGTCACTATGAACCGGCTGCAACTTGAAAAAGGAAAAGCCGTCTGGACGCAACCCGATTCGATTACGATCTCGGCCCCTGCCGCTCAGGCCGCGAACGCTGCCGCCCGCTAGGCTAAACTGAATCGTCTGGCTATCGTCGGTTCGCGATTGGCTTCGTTTCTAATTTAGTGAGGTATTCCATTGGCCGTTCTCGTAGTAGGAGGCGCAGGTTATATCGGAAGTCATGCCGCTCGCGCTTTGCGGCGGGCACGCTACAGCGTCATCATTTACGACAATCTTTCTACCGGCTTCCTTCGCCTCGCGCAGGGCTTTGAGCTCGTCGAAGGCGATATCGGCGATCAGTCCAAACTCCACCGAATCCTCTCTCGCGTCGATGCGGTCATGCACTTCGCCGCTCACGCCTACGTCGGAGAATCCGTTACCAACCCGCGCAAATATTTCCGGAACAATGTCGCCGATGCCCTCACCTTACTCAATGCCTCCGTTGATGCGGGTGTGCGCCATTTTGTCTTTTCTTCCACGTGCGCCGTCTACGGAACTCCCGAGCGTATTCCCATCACTGAGCAGACGCCGCGCGAGCCAGTTAACCCCTACGGTGCCTCCAAACTGTTTTTTGAAAACGCGCTCGAAGCCTACGACCGAGCTTACGGCCTGCGGTCTGCCCGCCTGCGCTACTTCAATGCCGCCGGAGCCGACGACAGCGGAGAGATCGGCGAACTCCACGACCCCGAAACGCACCTGATCCCACTCGCTCTTCTAGCCTCGGCAGCCAATGGCCCCGAGCTTCAGGTCTTCGGCGACGATTACCCTACGCCGGATGGCACCTGCCTGCGCGATTACATCCACGTCACCGACCTCGCCGACGCTCACGTCCGTGCCCTGCAGCATCTGGAAAAAGGTGGCGAGTCGTTAGCCTTGAACCTCGGTACTGGGCGTGGCAACTCGGTGCTCGAAGTAATTGACGCAGCTGAAAAAGCCACCGGCCAGCCCGTCCGGCGCAAAATCGGCCCGCGTCGCCCGGGCGATCCGCCCAGTCTTGTCGCCGACGCGACCAAAGCTCAGCAAGTTTTGGGATGGACCGCGCAGCGCGATCTGACCAACATAGTTTCCACCGCCTGGAAATTCATGTGCGCCAGCCGATCCGCCAGCTAAGGTATCTCTGATTAAGTCGGGCCCATGAAGGGCTTTGAAAAGGCATGGCTTCAGCCATGCCGTTAGAACTTAAACACAGTTTTCCTAGTGTTTGTCACCCTGCTCGGTAAAGAACTTGCCCGTCGTTCCGGATGAGAAATAGCGGGACGTGACCGTTTTCTTGCGCGTAAAGAACTCAACGGCGTCCAAGCCGTGCACGTGCAGGTCACCAAAGAACGAATCCTTCCAGCCAGAAAAAGGAAAATACGCGGGCGAGGCCGCGACGCCGATGTTGACTCCCACCATGCCGACTTCCACCCGTCGGCTGTACTCGCGCACCGATGCTCCGTTCTCGGTGAAGATGGAAGTGCCGTTGCCGCGCGGGTCGCTGTTCACAAGAGCGATAGCCTCGTCGAGCGAGTTGACGTGCATGACCGAAAGCACAGGTCCAAAAATTTCCTCGCGCGCAGCGCGCATGCCTGGCTTCACATTGTTGAGGATTGTGGGGCCAACAAAGTTGCCGCCTGGCGGAACTCCCATGGGACGCCGGCCATCCACAAACAGTTCGGCTCCTTCCTTGATTCCCGTTTCGATTGCTTCGTGAATGCGCTCGCAGGCTGCGTGCGAAATCACCGGCCCCAGGCTGGCTTTTGGATCGCGCCCATCGCCGGCAATTACTTTCTCCGCTTCCTCTTTCAATTTGCCCATGATCGCCGTCTGCGCCGAACCGACCGTGACGAGCACCGATCCTGCCATGCAGCGTTGGCCGGCATTGCCAAACGCGCTGCCGAGAACGTTCGACACCGTTTTATCCACGATTGCATCCGGCATCACGACCATGTAGTTCTTTGCGCCGCCCAGGGCCTGTACACGTTTTCCCTTTTCCGCGGCGCGCCGGTAAATGTACTTGGCCGTGTTGACGGACCCGACAAACGAAACAGCATTGATTCCCGGACTATCAAGAATCGCATTCACCACGTCGTGCGCGCCATGAACCAGGTTGACGACGCCGTGCGGCAAGGCGATCTCCTCAAGCATGTGGCAGATCAGTTCCGACGTGAGCGGAACCTGCTCGGATGGCTTCAGCACGAACGTATTGCCGCACACTATGGCAAAGGGCAGAAACCACATCGGCACCATTGCCGGAAAGTTAAACGGTGTCATCGCGGCGCAGACTCCAACTGGCTGGCGAAAGGTCTCCGTGTTAATGCCGCGCGCCACGCCTTCAAGAACGCGCCCTTGCATAGTCATGGGAGACGCGCACGCCACTTCGAGCACTTCGATTGACCGCGTGACCTCGGCGCGCGCATCGGAAAGCACTTTGCCGCCTTCGCGTGTGATCGACTCGGCCAGTTCGTCGATCCGCCGTCGAAAGGCCTCGCGCAGCGCGAACAGGAACTCGGTGCGTTCGCCCACAGAACGCGAGCGCCAATCCGGCAGCGCGGTGTTCGCCGCAGCCGCAGCGGATTCCACTTCAGAGGCGCCCGAGAGCGGAACGCGAGCCAGAACCTCGCCGTTGGCAGGGTTCGTCACGTCGATCAGGCCGGAAGCCTGCGCCGCAACCCAGCGTCCGCCAATGTAGTTGGGGAGAACCCGAACTGTGGCAGCCTTCTCGGTCGCGGCGGTTGGATTTGTCGGCGTCAAGGTATTGGTTTGGGATGTCATGAGCGTCCTGTCTTTTCCCCAGGCTTAGGAGGGCTTGGTAGCGCTACCGGGAAACAGCCCCGGACAGCTCCGTATTTTGCCACAAATACAGCGAAAACGCCAGCATTCATGCGGGTTCGGCTGCAATCACCCGATTTCAAAAATTCCAGTAGAAATGGCAAATTGAAAACCCGAAAAAACGGCATTTACCGTGACATACCGTGACAAGGCTGAAAACGTGAAAGGGTCAGGCTGGCACATCATGTTCCTCGACAGAAAACCCCGCAGCCAATCTCGGTCTGAAGCAGGCTCAATGCCGAAAGCCGATAGACCTGACCACATCTCCACCTAAACATTGCGAGTACGCGATCCCGTTTACCGCTGCGGAACCCTCGCCGGCAGCAACTTGAGCAGCACGTTCCCGATCACCAAAGGCTGGTGCTCGCCCGCACTTCCTACCAATATGTAGGACCGCTCGAACGCGTTCGGTCCCCAGATCTTCATTTCCCAATTGTCGTCGGCGCGAGAACCGACGATCGACACCCGCCAGTCTCCCGGCCTGTCGTTCAGGGCGTGTTCCACCAGCGCCCGAATTTCAGCACTTAAGCCAGGAGCACCGGTGCTATGTAGTTCGATTGAGAGAGCCATTTCAAATCATTTTACTGTCGACGAGCCTTTAGGCTCCCACCGCTACGGTTGGCTTTGCTTCGATCATCGTGGCAATGCCTGCTACACGCTCGTAGGAGTCCAGTCGGTCTGCATGATGATAGGTATCCGTCACCACAATCACCTCGTCAGCTCCCGTTTCACCGACCAGTTTCTTCAGCCCCGCCTTCACCGTTGCGTCCGCACCCACAATCGCGGCGCCCAGTCTGCTCCGCACTGCCGCCCGCTCCCCTTCCTGCCATAGCGGTTCCATGGAGTCCACAGGGGGCAACAACTCCACCGGCTGGTTTCGGATCAGTCGCAGAAATCGTTGCTGCGAGGTAGTGAACAACCGCAGCGCTGCCGCATCCGTCTCAGCCGCAATCACTTGCACCGCCACCATCAGGTAGGGCTTCCGCAGTGCCTCGCTAGGTCGAAAATGCTCGCGGTACAACTCCGCCGCTGCATACAGATACTCAGGAGCAAAGTGCGCCGCGAATGCAAAAGGCAGACCCAGCCTCCCTGCCAGTTGTGCGCTGAAACCGCTCGACCCCAGCAAGGTAATCGGCACATTGCTCCCCTGTCCGGGAATCGCTCTCACCACTTGCCCAGGCTTCTCGGGTCCAAGGTAGGTCTGTAGTTCATCGAGCAGCGCCGGAAAATCTTCCCCGCTCTGCTTCAAATCTCGCCGCAGTGCCCGCATCGTTTGGAAATCGCCGCCCGGAGCGCGCCCCAGCCCCAAATCGATTCGTCCCGGATACAGCGCCTCCAGCGTGCCAAACTGTTCCGCCACCACCAGCGGCGCATGGTTCGGCAGCATCACGCCACCACTGCCCACACGAATCTTCTTTGTCGCTCCCGCCACATGCCCAATCAGAACCGGAGTAGCCGAGCAAGCCAATCCAGAAATGGAGTGATGTTCTGCCAGCCAGTAGCGCTTATATCCACATTGCTCCACGTGCTGTGCCAAATCCACCGATCGGGCGATTGCGCTGCCCGCGGGTTCCCCGGCTCGCATGCCCACAAGATCCAACACCGAAACGACCAATCCGTTAGCCATGGTGGATTGGATGAGACGGATGGGAAAGCGGTGCGGCCGTGCGGTTTAAGCAGAAGTCGACTCCGGACTTTTTACTCCCAAAACCTAAAAGGCGTTGCGGAAGCCCCTCCCTGGCCGCGACCAGCCAACTGAGGCAGCAGACGGGCCACTGGGGCCCGAACCCACTACAGGGATTTTGGGACACCTCGCGGAGGTGATTAGAACTACTTGCCAATGGATGGTTGAGGAACTCGACGAAGAACTTGGGCCGGTGAAGTGTCCGCAGTGCGGTAACGGCTCGCCGACCCAATACGGACGAAACCGCATCTGTCAGGGCTGTGGACATCAGTGGAAACTGCCCAATCCGTTCAACCCCACGCCACCGGTTCGATGCATGCTTTTCGGATGGCACGACTTTAGTCTGGGACCAATTCCGAGGGCTCTGGGTTAGCGAGAAGACCGGCGGAACTTTTATCCACCGGGACCCGAGTAAGTGGACAGGTTGTCTTTCTCCCAGCTGCCAGAAGAAGCATCTTCTGAAGGATTCAGGTCCTCACGCTGTCTTGAGCTTCGATCCTTGGGTTATGAGGGCCACCGCTTTCATTGCCACAGGTGGGATGTAGGCCCCATGGGAACTCAATGCTGCGCGCGATTACTTGTCGAGCGACAATTCCACCTGTTCCTGCGCTGCTGCGAAGTTTGCAAAGACGCGGGCGGCACGCTCGCGAAGTTCAGCGGCCTGGGCACTGTTGCCCCACAACTTGAGCCGAACGACTTCATGCTCGGCGTCCATGGCTTAGGTTGGCAAGTGGACCGTGCAGTCTTGGACCGCGTCATTGCCCACGCAGCGGCTGGCGGCGGGTGCGAGATGCAGGAACTCGGAGAACTGCTCTGCGACGAGTGGTGGGACAAGGCAAAGGGAATATCGCGGTGTAACGCTTCCTCCGACTTGGGAAGCAGGGCAGTCCTGGGACCTACGAAAATGGAGAACGTCCCGAGGAGCGACGGTGAAATTGTGGAGCTAGTTGGGGCCAAACTGGGTGGGACGATGGAGCTAAGTCGTTGAAAAAATGGTGGCCCAGGGACGGAGTTTGAACCGCCGACGCCAGCCTTTTCAGAGCAAGCTTAATGAGGTTAATCAACGACTTACAACTTCACGTGAGACCGCTAAGTACTTGTAAGCTCGTGCATGACATGTTAAATGCGGACTGAGATTGCGGACTGGAAAGTGCGCGGATTCGTTGTGGAGCGTATCAACGAATTCGATGACAGCGCTCGGTGACCCTCGCACGCAGGCCGCAGATGCCATGTTGAAGCATTTACGCAGCGAGCACGATAAAGAGCCGACAGGGAGAGCGAAGCCGCAGACAATGGAAAGATGGTCCTGAGCTTAACGCGATTGGGTTGGATGTGTGAGCCACTTCCTCCACTCGGTTTTGTGAGGTCGTGCCCATCTGACTGATGTGAGCTTTATAGCTTAGACGCGCAACTCCCAGCGGCTTATCGTTCCCTTATGTCCCCAACATCTGATGACATGACCAGCCACTGCGGCGACTCCCCCTCACTCTCCGAAATCTGCGCTCGCGTCATGAGCGTGAGAAGGCCACAAGTGAGCGGCGAAAGAAGGCGTCCATGGACATGTCAGGCGATCAAGATCGGGGCAAAGGCGCGATGGAACAGGACTCGCAGAACGAAGGTGGCAAGCTTTCGCACTGATTTTAGTCATACTGCTGCCTTTGCGGTCATGGCAGCCACTACTGTGGTTTCAATGTCGCTGTCGGCGAGGACTGAACCGGTTGGTCTGAGGTTGTTTTAGATGCGATACCCGCCTGCACTTGCTTGTTCGGCGGTACCTCGGTCCCGGCCGGATAGATGAGAATCTGCACCGTACCCCAGCCGACATCCGAACTTGCGTCCGTCTGCTTTCCTGCTCCCAGAGTCTTAAGCTGACTGTCGTCGAACCCGAAGTTCTCGACCAGATACTCACGCACAACCATGGCCCGGGCTTCGGTTAGTACCAAGTCCTTCTGAGTATCGCCTTCCATGCCCGCGGACGCCACGATCACCGCAAGCCCAAACTGGTTATTGGCCAGGAACTCGCCACCTGCGTTTAGAGATTTCTGGTTCTTCAGCTTGGCCGAATCTTGCTTATCGAAAAGCTGCTTCACCGAGTACGTAAACTCCTTTATCGTCGTTCCTTGCGGTAGCCGTTCGATCTCATTTTGAGCCAGCTGGGCGGAATCTTCGTAGCCGCGGTTCTTGAAATACCCGCGCAGGAAGAAGTTGTGCTTCAGGGCTTCCATATTTTCCTGGAAGTCGGTGACGCCTGCTTGTGCCTGGACCATCGTGTCACGCATGGCGCTCGTCGTCTGCTCGAGGTTGGTATAGAGCTGTTTGTCATTGACCAACGCTCCTGCGGTTCCCTGCCCGGAATCGACCTTGGCGCTGATTGAGTCTAGATTGGCCGTCGCCCGGGTGGTGTTCTGGATGGCTTGCTGGCTGCTATCCAGAATGTCGCTCGTCTTCTTAAGCAGGTCTGCCATCTCGAGTGGTGGTTCGCTTGCGATGCTGTCGCCATTCCTCACATCGGCTTTCCCCGCTGATCCAAACGAGATCGCCAGATATTGGTTTCCCAACAAGCCTTCAGTTTCAATTGTGGCCACGGAGTCTTGTTTGATGATCTCGTGCGTGGACTTGCCCAGATCCATAAAAACCGTGACCTTTTCGCCGGGCCTGTGGGGCAACACGATATTGCGCACTGTTCCACTGTGCACGCCGCCCACGCGCACATCGCCTCCGGCATCCAGGCCCGCCACGTTGTCGAATTGCGCCTTCAATTGGTATGTAGAGCTGAACAGATACTGCTTGCCCCCGATGATGAAGATACCGGCTACCAGAATTGCCAGTGTCGCAACGATAAAAGCTCCCAACCGCGCCGCTCTCGACATATGCCCTCCTACGAATGCCTTAGAAAGTGCCGAACAAATTCGATGTCGCTTTTCTCAAGTTCTTCAAAACTGCCTTCGATCACAACAGTTCCCTCATTGAGCAGAGCTAGACGATCCGCAATCGTCTTCGCGCTGTGCAGATCGTGAGTCACCACGATCGATGCCATGTGATGTTCCGCCTGGAGTTTGAGAACCAAATCGTCGATCTCGGCGGCGCTAATGGGGTCGAGGCCGGCGGTGGGTTCGTCGAGCAACAAAATATCCGGCTCCAAAGCCAGAGCACGCGCCAGCCCTACTCGTTTCTGCATGCCCCCCGAGATATCCGAAGGCATCTTCTCAAGGTCGCCTTCCATGCCCACTTCTGCCAGCAGTTGCCTGACCAGGTTGCTCTGGTCAGACCTCGACATCTCCTTCTTATGGTGCTGCAGCGGAAACGCTACGTTCTGCTCGACGGTTAGCGAATCGTAAAGCGCGGCGTGCTGAAACAAAAAACCCATTTTCATTCTGATTTCGCCTAGTTGGTCAAGACTGAGGCCGGTGATATCTTGACCGTGGATGCGAACCGATCCCGAGTCAGCCTTCTCCAGGCCGATGATGAGCCGCAGCAATACGCTCTTACCCGTTCCACTGCGCCCCAGCACTGCCAGGGTCTCGCCGCGGCTCACGGTCAGGCTGATCCCATTCAAAACCTTTTGGGTTCCGAAGGACTTATGCAAGTCCGCGACGGCGATAGTGGGCGCACTGCCGCTTTTCTCGGCCTCATCCGGCTTCATCGCGATTTGATCGATTGTGTCCATAGTTGTTTCGCGACTTATTGCAACAAAATGGTCACGGGAAAAATATGAGGATGATTTTCACGAGCACGACATCGGCCAGGATCACGAATAGCGAGGACAAAACTACCGAACTTGTGGCGGCACGGCCCACGCCCGCGGCCCCTCCCCGTGTACGCATTCCCTGAAAGCACGCGATCAGCCCGATGATCAGGCCAAACACCATGGTCTTAAACGTGGGTGGCAGGAAATCGTTGAAATCGGCGCCATTGAAACCGCTATTGATGAACTGATGTAACGAAAGCGGCTCAACCAGTGCCTGCGTAACCCAGCCCATGAGCAGGCCACAAAAGTCGGCAGCAAGGGTCAGGAGAGGCAGCATGAGGATGCAAGCCAGGATGCGGGGCGCTGCCAGAAGCCGGTAAGGGTTCACCGCAGATGCCTCGATGGCATCGATCTGTTCGGTTACTTTCATCGATGCCAACTCCGCGCCTATGCCAGCGCCCACTCGACCACTCACCACCAGGCCGGTGATGATCGGGCCAGTCTCGTGGATAACGGAGAACACGATAGCGGCGGGAAGCAGCGACTTTGCCCCAAAACGAGTCAGGCTGTAGCGGGCTTCCAAGGAAAGTACAACTCCGGTGGCCGCGCCAGCCAAAGCAACCAGCGGCAATGACATGGATCCGATTTCATCGAGTTGCCGAAACAATTCGCGGAACTCAAATGGCGGCGTCACTGCAGCGCGCACAACTCGCCAGAAGAACATGCCCAGATCGCCGAACCACTCGAGAAACTTGTTGATCAGTCCCAGAGAGGAGCTCACCCCAGGGAACATGGATGAGGGCCGCGGCCCCGGAAGCGGAGGTTCTACGCCTGCGATCGTGCTGAATTTCCAGTCGATCATGGATTTGAGCCTGAATCGGGCGCTCCGTGCGCATTGTCGAGGTGCATGCGAGAAAGCAATGAATGTGGTCCCCTATAGAGAAATTCAAGGGAGATGTTTGCGCCTACATACCCCAGCAAACTGTAGTTGCCCATTCGAAAGGCGTCCTTGTAGTCGTAGCGGCCGGGGTACCAGCCATAAACAGCCGTCATGGTGCCGGCATAGGGAGCAACAAGATCGGGGAAAGAAAAGACGCGATGGCCATCGACGCCACGGCGTGCGGTAAAGGAAGAAATCACAGCATGTCTCAGCCGCGGCAACACGCCTTTACACTCGCAGCGGTAATACAGCGTGTCTTCGCGCAGGGCTTCCGAGAGGGCATAGCGCGTCGTTGTAGCCACCGCTGCGATGCTGAAGTCGGAGCCGAAACGCCTGCCGTAGCCCGCAGCGCCTTGCTTCCACTCCGGCGGCGTGTTGTTCGCTTGGCTGATGCCCGCCGCGAACCCTGCGCCGGAAATGGGATACGGGCCGAACGCGTCGAACAGGTAGTTGTGGACCTTCGTCGTCTCGGACGGGCGTGTGTATGTGAGATCCAACGGCGGGTTCGTCGTGCTGACTGATAACACAGCAGCACCAGAGGCGTCCCCCGAATCGACCAGCGCTTGCGCCTTTGCCAGCGATGGTAAGCCGGCGAGGTCCACGATTACTGACAGCAAGATCATAATTCGGCATATTTTCATATCGAGAGCCTCTGCTCATTTGGCGGCATCATTTGTGTTCTCCGCGATCTACCTTCGTTTCAGGATCGAGCCGATCAATGTTCCTGCGGTGATGCCAACCGCAAAGGTCGTCGCAACCGTTAGCAGAAGGTGTCGCTGGAGGCGCTGAGTTGTGTCATTCAAGAGTTCTTCCGCCGCGTCGCCGCTCTGCTTTGCTGCACGCCTCACTACTCCCACTCCATCCTCAATCGCATCAGCAACCGCACTGGCTGCGCATGAAGCCCGGCGAGCTGATTCGCCAATATGTTCAGCTGTTTTCTCCACTACCGTTAGTGACATGGTCCCCTCCTGTGTGTTTTGCGATCCGGGGTTGATACTGTTTTATTTCCCGACAGCTTTTTCGGCGCGGCCGATCCAGTTCTGAACTTTGCCGGCGTTCTTTTCCACGTTCCCGGAGACTTCCAAATTCGGGTCGGTCGTCGCGTCTCCAAGCTCTTCTTTGATTTTCCCCTTCACTTCGTGGAGCTTGCCTGCGATCTCATCCTTCGTGCTCGGTTTCATGTTTATGTCCTCTTCTTCCTGTAATCAGCTTCGATTGTGTCACCACTTCATGCCCAGAATGCAGTTGCGCCTCGCCGTTACGCCACTTCTTTTCTTTCAACACTCGCTGGTACCTGGACTAGTTCCTCAAAGAGAGACCGATAGTGAATCATGGCGGTTCTCAGGTCTTCCGTCGTCGCTTCGTTTTTTCCAACTCGCAGCGCAACTTCATGCGCAGAGCGGTAGTTCTCCACCACCCGCGGATGGTCGACAGAGATGTCGGCAGCGCGTTGGTCGAAATCGGATACGGGATAGCCGCGAGTTTTCATCAAAGCGGACACCAGGTCATCGGCTTCTGTGACCGCTCCTCGAGGCGAATCCACAAATCGAGACTGTACGGACGCCCATTGCTTCGCAAAACGTTCGTGCTCCATCGGATCCAGATCGCGGATGTTGAGCTTTTCAACTCGTTTCTCGCGATCTTCTAATTTCGTTTCTGCTTTTCGCTCTGACCCATGTTGCCGCACCGCCCGGTCGTACTCGGGCCCAAATTGTTCCCGCAGCTTCGCTGTCGCATTTCTGCGTTTTCGTATGTACAGCACGCCGAGTATTGCAACGACCAACACCACCAAAACGGCAAGTGCAATTATCTTCGGATCCAACAGATCCAGATTCATCGAAACCTCCAGTGCATCAATAATGTCCACGAATTCAGTTTGGTTGCCGAGTTTGCTCCCGGCGCGAGAACCCGTGAGCCGCTAGTATCGCGCTTTGGTCTTCGGAAGACTGGTCAGAATTGACCGTTCTGGAAGTCTCTTCGCGGACGAGTGGACCGGATGGCTAGCCTTTTTCTAGAAGTGAGCGATTGTGCACAGCATTGTCGGAGCAAGTGAGCGAGACTCCAGGTCGTATCTAGGGGCGGTAAAGGTTTTTCTTCTGGGTTCAATTGAAAGATCAAAGGAAAACATGAAAACGATACAGCTCTTCTTTGTGGTGCTGACGTTGGTCGCGGCCGGCATTATGGCCGGATGCACGAAAACAGCCGCGAAGTCCGCGGATGTTTCCGACAGTATTCGCACATCGCTCGATCAAGCAGGTTTAAAGAACGTCTCGGTCAGCGATGATCGCGACAAGGGCATTGTGACCCTCAGCGGGCAGGTCTCCACTGATAACGACAAGGCACAAGCCGAATCCGTGGCGAAGTCCCTCGCAGGCGCCCAAGTTGTCGCGGATCAGATTGACGTGATTCCCGTGGGCGGAGAAAAGGATGCCGAGGCCGTGAACTCTGATCTGGACAAAGGCATCGCGGCAAATCTGGATGCGGCGCTAATTCCGAACAAACTGCACAAGGTTGTGAACTACGAAGTGAAGAGCGGAGTAGTCACGCTGAGCGGAGAAGTGAACTCGGAGGATAAGCGGGCGCTCGCTCAGCAGGTGGCAGCTGGAGTGCCGAACGTTCGGCAAGTGGTGAACGATCTGCAGGTCAAGAATCAGAAAGCCAGTTCATCAATCTGAGAGCTGGACGTTGCGCTTGTTTGCAACTATGAATCAAAGCGCAACCTTGCATCGCCATGCCGCCCATCGGCGGCCCGGGATGGTTCGCAAGTCGGCAGTAATTGACGCCTCTAATTCTGAGGCGCAGCTGACGGGTCGGTCAGAGAGATCAGTTTTCCAAGTGGATAGTCTTCTTGCGTGAGAGGACACTCCGGCTCGGGGTTGATGATGGTAAGCACGTCACCGCTGAGAATTCCTTGGACCTGCAGGCGGTCGGTCGCGACCGCGACGACCCTGTATTGCTCCGCGAAGATCGGATTCTCGAACTTTTCCATCTCGACATTTAGATGCACAATTTGATGCCAGATATTCTCGATCTTTCTGATCAAGCCACGACCTTTGCTTCTTCCTCGCCATGCTCCAGTTCCTTTCGTACCAGTTTTTCTAACATTTCCCCTGGTACAAAATTCGCCGGTCACGTCACCTCCGATGCGCCAATTAATAACGGAGTCGCGTGGCCTCCCGGGGGTTTTCAGAGACAAACAACGCTCATAAAAATCCCATGCCCAGAAGCGATAGTGCGAAGCCCATGCGAGCTAATCACGGAACTGTTCGCGGGCAAGACCGCCATGCAATCGCTCTGCTGCGAGAGTCACGGAGGTAGGGGTTTTCGGGACTGCCGGGCTCCGTCACATGGGCACCTATCGCGCTACTCTATATAGACTTGGAAGGTTAGAGAAGGGTTACCGTATGCAACTGCATACCATAGCCCATCCGGTCCCATAATGAAGTACACGTCCTGCTCGTAAAACCACGGCGGATATGCTCCTGCATAGAACCAATAGCCGCCGTACGAGTACTCCCGGCGTCCGTTGTATTCGCGCCCACCACTTGCCTCAAAGTGGGCATGATGGTTGGGACCAAAACGACTTTCGTTGTATTCGTGTCCGTACGTATCTTTTTGACCATTTCGTGCGTTCTGGCCTTGTGATTGTTGGCCATGGCCAGTGGCTTGCTGTTGTTGGTGCTGCTGGTTCTGCTGAGTCTTGGTCTGATGTTGCTGTTGTTTCTTTTCTTGCTGTTGCTGGCCCTTGGCTTGTTGCTGTGCCTGTTTCTGCTGGTTCTGTTCTTGGCTCTTCGCCTGCTGTTCTTGCTTCTGTGGTTTAGCTCGCTGTTGCATATTCTCCGGTTTCGCCTGCTCTTGCTTTGCAGGCCTTGCTTGCTGTTCCTGTTTCTGAGGTTTGGCTTGTTCCTGCTTTGCAGCAGGCTTAGCCTTTTCCTCGTGCTGTGCTGGCTTAGCGTTCTCCTCGTGGTGCTCTTCCTGCGCGAAAGCAGGAACAGTGACCCCGAAAAGAAGTAACAACATTCCGGTGATTACTCGCTTCATATGGGTTTCCTCCAAAAGCTAATGCCCGTTGGTACAGCCTTTTTACGCTTCTGCAATCTGGTCGACAGGAAACGATTCGCACGTTTACATTCAGTCGAATGCGCTGCCCTTTCGGCGGCGAAGGTGGTTTGTGCGTCTGTTCTGAATGCCTAGTTCCGGTGAGACGGTCCTATCCCAATTTTCTTCTGGACTAGTAGGCAAGGGGTGCTCTTTCATGAAAGTCCGATATGGCCGGACAATATCCGGTGCGGGACAAAACAGTCTGTTCAATATTGACCAGTCTGAAACGAAATGACGGGTACTGCCGGTGGCTTAGTTGCTAATCTTATGGCCCCGTGATTCCCGCCCAGCATTTGCCCTGACGTTCGTGGCGAGTCAAATAGGTGGTTCACGAAATGAGCCATTGTGCACAGTATTGCGCTCGCAAATCGGCCAAGCTGTTAATGCCTCAAGAGAGCAGTTTCGCCCATCAAACCAGGCGGCCGATCTTTTCTCTTGAGGCAGTCCAGCCCAAGAGGCGTGTTCTTGCCGGTTGCGATCATCTTCATCAGCACAATCTGCAATCCAGGCCGCTCGAAAGGGGGCCAGTTCGCCACGGGCCGGCCCGCGTGGCTAGTCCGCGAGACCACGGAAACACTCAGACTCGGGCATTCGTGTTGACTGCCGCTGTGCGAGTGGAGGAGAGGAAATGTTATTGGTCAGTAAAGCCGCACTGTCTGGGGTTGTCTTCCTATTGCTGGCGACGGGGATTTCGGGACCACGCCCCACCGTCGTTCCGAGCGCCAATCTCAGCAAAGGAGTGCTAGCGGTCGAGGATCGGACCGATGTGAAGAAGTTGCAGGAAACTCTACGGGTCAACGCGCACTATCGTGGTGGGGTCGATGGCGTAATCGGTCTGCGGACGCGAGCGAGTATTCGCGCGTATCAGAGGGCCGAGAATCTGCCAGTGACCGGGGCACTCGATGTCGAGACCGCCGGTAAACTCGGAGTCAGACCACAGGGCCACGAGAAGACTGGGTACGAGGCTATACAAGGCAAACCTTCGGCAGGGATCAAGGATCGAGGTTCGCAGCGAACAAGCAAGACACTACCGAAGGCGGCCAAGAGATCGAACCATGCAGTCCCACCGGCGTAGCGTGGATCGGCCCCGAAGGAACATTACGGAATCCATGCGCGTATGACTGCTTATGGTCATGGTGTTGAGAACCACGCACCGCAAAGTTATCCGTCCTCGAGCTGACGAGTCTGTTCAACACCGCTCACATCAGGCAGAACGATGGAAGAAATCACCGCTGAAAACAGAGTGGGCATTCCTCCAGAGTTGGCGACGGTGCAGTGTCAAGACCGAGGGGTCTCCCCACTTTCGCGCGCCGACACAAGACGCTTGGCTGGACCCAGAAAGGCCGCGATCGCCCGGATCGATCAGGTCCCTGCCGCGCAACGGAAGGCTCGCTCTAGAGAATTCAACACCCCATGCCTCCCGGAATGGGCACTCTTGCTCAAACGAATGCCCGGTGTCAAACCCCGACCGTGTGATGTTTGCAGAAACATACTTGAGAAAAAATTGAGCAGCCTATCCTGGCGAACCACAAGTGATGGGAACTCTGTTGTTCAGTGTAGGAAATGGCGGGACAGAACTATTGCACAGAAAGTGGCAAAGCCAAGCAGAATAAGACCGAGGATGGCGTTGACGAGGCGGAAGAAGATCGGGCCGATGCGGTGGGGGATGAAGCGAACGACGACGATCAGCACGGCGAACCAGGTCATCAGGCCGGCGGCGGCCATCAGGATTCCCCACGCGGGGGCGCTATAGCCGAAGACTGAATGGGCGAAGGGGAGCCAGTTGGAAGTGACGCCAACCCAGTAAACTATGGTTAAGGGATTGAAGAGGGTCAGGGCGGTACAGTTGGCGACTTCGGCGACCAAATGCGCGGGCAGGGTGCCTTCATCCCAGTGTTGACGAGCACTGGCGTAGGCCCGCAGGGGCTCCTTGACGGCGCGGACAAGGAAGTAAATACCCAGTGGAAGCAGGACGATTACGCCGATGGCCGCCAGGGCCACCTGGAGCGTCGGGTTGGACAGGTCAGAAAAGAGGTAGTGCCCCCCGAGCAGGACCATCGAGAAGAGGATTAGATCGCCGGTGACGGAGCCTATTCCGCAGGCGAGGGTATGGCGCCAACCCCCGATCACGCCGCGGCGGATGGCCAGCATGTTGACGGGGCCCATCGGCGCGGCCGCCGCCAATCCCATCAAGAATGCGGCCGAAAGCACGTGGATGTAGGAAACGAACACCATGGGGCGGCAGCTTAGGTTAGGATAAGCCCGAAATTCCACCCAGGCGGTCGAGAATATACACTCGGTTGGCTTGCATGAATTGCACTCAGGAGCAAAGCATGAGCAACGTTCTTCTTATCGGCAAAGAGACGGACACCGTCCGTTCGATCGCCCAAGCGCTCGCCGCCTGCCATTGCCACTGTGAACGAGCTAGTGGAAGTGCGGGCGCGATTCGCCTTTTGCGCCAACGATCCTTCGACGTTGTCATCACCGACCCGGACGCCACCAACGACGAAGGCCGGGCACTGAGCGAGGAGATGGGCTACATCCGGCCCGGCATGAAGGCCATCCTTCTCGCCCCTTCCAGTACGCCGGAGGAGATTATTGCCGCTCTGCGCGCTCGTGGCTTTCTCTGTTTCAGCGCGCCTTTCGACGCTCCCGAGATTGCCAGCTTCGCCTGCCGCGCCGCGACCGACTCCGATTGGCGTACCGAAATCGAAGTTGTCTCCGCGCAGCCTAAATGGGTTTCTCTGCGTGCCAACTGCCGTGTATTGACCGCCGAACCGCGTGGTAACCTTCCTCGGCGAATTGCGCTCAGAATTGCCCGAACCAGCGCACGACAACGTAATGCTGGCGTTCCGCGAGATCCTGATCAACGCTATGGGACACGGCGGGACCGCCAATCGCCACAAGGTGGTGGAGGTATCGGCGGTGCGCCCCGAGCGCACCATCGTGTTTTACGTGCGCGATCCCGGAGCACGCGGTCCCGGAGCAAGCTCCCGCCGCGAGACGCTGGCGCACCCTGCCGCAACCAAGGCCGCGGGTTCCAGTCATCTCGACGAGCAGCGTGCTGAGGCGGGCATGCGCCCTGGCGGACTGGGCATTCTGCTGGCCCAACGCGTGGTGGACGAGTTGATCTACAGCGAAACGGGCGATGAGGTCCTGATGATTAAACACACGGCGTGAGAAGGGGCGCTCAACAGATCGCCCAACTGAGTTTGGTGAAGAAAAGTGGATACGAGTCAGTAACCGCAACCAACGCTCCCGATGGTCTGCCTCTCTTTCCAATTCTGACCAAGGTTCCAGGAACGGATGGGACGCAGGCTCGAAGTGAGCTTTTTTGCACAGACTCCGTAATCTCCGAAATGAGAAAGTTTCGACGAGAACGATTTGCGCGCGAGACATAGTCTTCGTACATCTCGTTGTGCAAGTTATGCCTTCAATCCGCGCAACCCGCAGCCGTAGAGCGAGACCGGGCAAGCGAAGGATTATCGGGCAAGAGGAAACACAATGCACATTCGCTTCATTCGTACGCTATTGTTCGCGCTCGTGTTGCTGTCTATGGCGGCGGCATCGTTTGCGCAAATCGGCGTGGCCATTAGCATCGGTCCGCCCCCACTGCCCGTCTATGAGCAGCCGCTTTGTCCGGGCGACGGCTATCTTTGGACGCCCGGCTACTGGGCCTACGATTATGACGCCACCGATTACTACTGGGTACCGGGCACATGGGTGACGGCGCCGGAAGTCGGTTTCCTGTGGACTCCAGCCTATTGGGGTTGGGGCGGCGATGGATTTGTTTTTTATGACGGCTACTGGGGTCCGCACGTAGGGTTCTACGGCGGGATCAACTATGGGTTCGGTTACTTCGGCGAGGGTTACGAAGGCGGGCGTTGGGACGGCGGACACTTTTTCTACAACCGTTCTGTGAACAACGTGGACATTACGAACATTCACAATGTTTACAACACAACCGTGAGGAATAATAACGAGAGCCACGTCAGTTACAACGGTGGCAATGGTGGAATCAGCGCGCGTCCAACTCCGGAAGAGGAGTCTGCGGCGCGTGACAGACATGTCCCACCGATAGCGGCTCAGACTCAACATGCGCAGGCGGCCCGAGCGAACCCGCAGCAACGCGCGTCAGCGAATATGGCAAAGCCGGGCGTCGCAGCGACACCCAGGCCGGGAGATTTTAATGGCCGTGGTGCGGTACCCGCCAAACAGTCGGGGGCGCCTTATACTCCGCCCAATCGGGGAGGAAATCAGGGAAGCTCAGACAACAACACAGCGAGAACCAGTACGGCAGTACATCCTCGCGACCTTCCGCCTGTGGCGCGGAGCGCTCCAAATACGGGCAACCCGAAGCTGGACAGGAAATACCAGCAGCAACAGGACAAGCAAGTTGCAAAGCAGCAACAGGAACGAGACAAACTCCAGCAGAAGCAGGACCAGGAGCACGTGAAGCTCGATAAACAGAAGGCGAATGACGCGCAAAGGCAACAAGTAGAGCAAAAGCACCAGCAACAGACGCACCAATTGCAGCAAAGCCACCAGCAGCAGCAACAGCAACTGCAGCAGAGACAGCAGCCAGCTAACCGGGAGCCAGGCAGGAGGTAAGGTCGTCCTCCGACGGAGAGGTCCTAATCGTTCACGGGGCGAGACTTCATTGAACGGGCATTGCAGCACGAGAAGCCGCTGCAGTTAACGCAAGGCTTTGGCCTGGATCAGATTGGGATGTAATATTCTGGGGCACCCCGACTTCGTGGAGGGTGCCCTTTTCCTGCCATGAAATGGCGCGGCTCCAGGGCCTGTGACACAGCACATGCTTGCCAGACTAAGCCCAATTTATGGTGAATCGGCACGCCCATGGATGTGAAGCCGAGCACATTCAGGAGCAGCCCTGAAACAGCCAGGATTTATCGACGAACTCCTCCGCGGTTATGCGTCATACGAGGATGGAGGGATCGATCCGAATCCGTGCAATTGTGCGATGGCGGGTAACAACTGGCTGGTCAAGCGATCCTTAGCGATGAAAGCGTCTACCAATTTCAAGGCTTGCTCGGGAACATCCACGGCTCCGGATAGCATGATGATTGGCGCCAGCGGCCTGAGCCGCCTCATTTCGATGGCAACCTGTTGCCCGTTCATCTCGGGCATGGAATAGTCAACGATCAAAACGTCAATTGAATGGCTGGAAGCCAGTTCCAGTCCCTTGCTGCCGCTGGACGCGGTCAGAACGGTATACCCAAAGGTTTCGAGGAATACCTTTTCGCATTCCAGCACAGCTTGGTTATCGTCGATGCAAAGAACTATTCCGTTTGAGAGTTTCGGGTTGGCCGATGGTGGCATGGTTCACCTTCAAGAACCAATTTTCAATACTCTGGCTCAGAAAACTGTTCAAAACTACTCACACCATGCTCTTTTGCGACACTGCTCCCGAAAGCAATCTCGCTGTTCGACTGGGAAGGAATCGAAGAAGCGCACGCTAGCCAACCCGTGCAACGAAAACGTCATGTGGCAGCAGCGGCACTTCATTCAGGGAAAATTCGGCCGTTGGTCGCCGTGTCTCTCTGGCAGTCTTTGCAAGACAGCCCGCTTGCGGGCCCTTCTCTCGATATGGTCTTGGTACCAGTCCAAGAGCGTGCACGCTTCGCGTATGAGGGAGTCGTACACCTGCTCCGGCGTCAGTTGGCTCGCCGGCAGAGATAGGACGGTACTTATCGGAAGGTGATTTGAAATTCTCGTGACCGCCAGGAACGCAATCAGTTCGGCGTCAGACTTCGGTTCTTTCTTCGCTAGACTCTGGAATGGATGCTCCATCGCAACACCGCTTTAAGAAAAAATGGCCTGAACTGCTACGCCATCATTAGGAGCAAAACAACCCGGGCGCCCGCTTGGGGCCCATAGCTCGTTTGGGGGCTAATTTAGAACGGTGCCAATCCAGAAATCTGATCAAAATTGCACAGTTTCGAAATCAAGGGCATTCCGCGCCTACCTTCTCTTAGAAGAAGCGGGGAGTAGTGTGCGCCGATGCAGGCGACGGTCCCAGCGCCGAACACGTTGGTAACTTGGAGCGATTCGGCATGCGGGCAGACAATACAGATCGGCGTAGACCCTCTTCTCTCGCGACCCCAGGGGCTGTGCATATAAGGTGACGTTCTCACGCCGGGAGCGATTTATGGCGACAACTAAGGTCGAAAGAGCAGGTATTGGTTTCGGGATTGGCCGGCAGGCCGGGTCGGTCATAGTCGAAGTTCGCCCTCATCATGACACGATCCCCGCGCTTAGGGGTGTTCATGTTGGCTTCGAACTGTTGAACGGAATCACGCTCGAGCAGGCGAAGAAAATACTGGATGTGCTGAACGAGAACGTAATCGGCGTGCTGGTCACTACCGCGTCGAGCGACAAGACGGAAGGGGCGGTGGGCTGACGAAAACCACAGGTACCAGGTCAATTTGAATATCCACATGGGCCGTAGAGCTTTGCGTTGAAAAATCGATTCAGGATATGCATAATAATGCCTTTCGTTTTCGAGTCTAGAAGCCGGATTGAGTATGTACTGGCTGTTAAACCCTCTAATTGAGGAACTGGAATGCTGAGCAAATTCCTTCAGATAGTAGCTTTGACTGCGTGTCTGACTCCGGCTTGGAGCAAACCAACTTCGGAATTGTCCTTCACCCGACAGCCCAGCACGGTCTCGATAGTAGGACCCGGAACGGTCCTATCCGTTCACCTTCTAGATTTACCCTTCATCAAGCTGCACTACGTGGTCAAGTACAAGACGGACGGGGGAGAACTCATCGAAGTGTGTACACCCGGGAAGGACGTTTTGGTGCTAGAAGGGATGCACGGGATACTGACCTACTCCACCCATCCTGAGAAGATCCTTGGCTTTCGAGTGGTCGAGCAAAAGTTCACACAGTAGCGGACAGGTTGTGCCTGCCCCGGTGCGCTATCCATCATCACGCCGTCCCCCACGCTGCATGCGATGGGCTCCAAGGTCCCCCGGGCATAAGTCGTTTATGAGCCTGTCCCTTTCCCAATCCGCGCTGGAACACTGGAACAGCGGTCAGACATTTACGAGTCGGCTGGTAGCGTTGTTCTCGGCTGATTGGAGGCGGAAGGCCGCGCGGGCAGGTTGCATGCGTTTGGAGCGAACTCGCACGAAGGTCTGCATGTAGGACTGCGCTATCCGATTCCAGACCATGTGGCGTGCAAACGCATAAGCTCGTTCCCGCATTCCCTCGCGGGCCGCATCGTTGTCCAAAAGTTCAATCGTCTTGTCCGCGATGGCGGCAGGGTCCTCGAAGGGAACCAGCGCTCCGCGCCCATCGTCCAAGAGTTCAGCGGCGTGCCAGTACGGAGTCGAGATGATCGCCTTCCCGGCGCCCAAGGCGTACGCGAGTGTCCCGGAAACGGCCTGTGCCTCGTAACGGTACGGCGTGACGTAAATGTCGGCCGAACTAACCAGCGAAGCCATTTCTTGAGGGCTGACGAAGCGGTTGTGGAAGACCACGTTCTCCTCAACCCCCATCTTCTTGGCTAACGCCTGCAACTGCAACCGATATCGATCGCCCTCGCGGCGTCTGATATGCGGGTGAGTAGCACCTGCGATGATGTAGACAACATTGCTGTGCCGAGACAAAATGCGCGGCAGGGCTTCAATCACATTTTCGAATCCCTTGTTTGGAGACAACAAGCCGAACGTGAGTAAAACCGTCTTACCGGTTGAAAAGGAGTCTTTGTAAGAAGCCGGTTCCGCAAAGGGCAAGTCGGGGATGCCGTGGGGAATTAATTCAATCTTTTCGACTGGAACTCTGAACACATTTTGTAGAAACCGGGAAGAGTGCTTGCTCATAACAATCAGACGCTCGGAGCGCGCGGCGATTTCCTGCATGACGATTAGTTGGTTGACGTCTGGCTCACGAAGAACCGTATGCAGAGTTGTCACCACCGGCATCTGAAGGTGCTGCAGCAGGCGCAAGACATGGCTGCCAGCCTTCCCACCATAAATCCCATACTCGTGCTGCAAACAAACTAAATCGATGTTGCTGGAATTAAGAAAGTCGGCGGCGGCCTCGTAGGATGAGTGGTCGCTCTCGGTTATCTCGAATCGCACGCGCGCAGGATAGCTGTACTGGGATTGCGGGTCATTGACGGCTACTACGAATACTCCAGCAGTCCCGAACTGACCAGCAATCGCATCACACAAATCTGTCGTGAAGGTCGCAATTCCACACTGTCGAGGAAGGTGGTTCCCGATAACCGCCACCCGCATTGGAAGCGACGGGCTGGATATTGCTGGCAAGGATGATACCGACTTGTTTTCGAACACCGGAGGATGCTCTTCGTACCGCATCAGAGTGTTCGGTTTCAAACTCACGGGCGGAACTCGGGCGGACATTGCAGGCTCCTTAACGGTGGGGTCCGGTTGGAAGAGGCCGGACACAGGTTGAAGCAGGCGCCAGGAGGCTACACCAAGCCTCCTAGTGCTGGGACTTGTGCTGCCTTTCTTCAAACCGCACTTCGCCGTCCGCTCAGTAAGTTAATGACCAGAACCACTAACCCCACAACAAGCAATAGGTGGATCAGGCCCCCGCCGATATGCAGACTGAAACCCAGAAGCCACAAAATCAGAAGAACAACAAAAATCGTCCAAAGCATGTCAACCTCCTGTGCTCATTCGCGAGCACCCGAATGTGAATCTCATCCAACGTCCGCGACAGAACTCCTTTGCGCGAACGGAACAATAGGGTAGATGATGGGAATCTGCCGCCACCTAAACATTCAAAGCCGGCTGAATAACAAACAGCGGCAGTCCCAATTCTGCAAGTTCTACTTCCGTTCGTTGTCTCTGGCCTCTGCTTTTGCCCCGCGAACTTCCGCAAGGAACGGCTGAGCTGCGGCTGGAACCGGCACTTCGCCCAACAGCAAAGCCCGAGTTGTGACGTCTCCATACATCGCGTGCCGGGAATCACTATCTTGGCGGAGCGACGCACCTTCCAACGTGAGCCCAGCGAAAGCGCCCTTGGCACGGGAGTAGGTCAGGATCTCGGTATCCATTTTCCAATCCGTACCAGCCTCGGCATGCCGTCCCACTGGACCCGCTGCCGCGGAAGCGTCCCCTCCAATTTGGAAATTACTCTCGAGCAGCCTTTGCATCCCTTTTTCATTCTGAATGATCAAGACCACGTCCACAGCTTCCACTCCGATCTGCAGGCCCCAGCTTCCGCCCGAAATCGTGATGAATGCCGGCGCACTCCAGCCATTCGCCGTGCGGCAAGTGGCTACTCCCTTGCCTTCTTTCGCGCCGAAAATAAAGCCGCCCTTGACCATGTGTGGTATTACGGCTACGCACTTTGCGTGCTCCAACACTTCTTCCGGGATTCCCTTGTCCGGCATCCCCATAATTTCGTGCATCACACCTGTGGCGTTCTCCAGTCGTTCGGTAGCATCTTCCTTCGCCGACCCCGCCCAGCACAGCGTGCCGAGACTCAACATCGCAAGCACAAACATTACTTTTTTCATGGACACCCTCGTTTCTGTTGCCTCTGCGCCGAATCTATTGCGTGCTTCGTGCTGTGTGTACAGCCGGGCACAATTCCGGGTGGAAAATCCGGGCGCACGAGGTCGATTCCGACCATAACAAATCAGGATTCAAAAGGTCTGAGCAATAATGCTCACTTGCCACAGTGCTGTCGAAAACTTGTCGGAGAGAAAATCCAGCCTGTCTTGTTCTGCACGAGTCCCCAGTGGATCGTGTGGGAAGTCACATTTCACATGACACCTCTGCGCGTACCTATGCTACTTTTCGGAATAAAGCCGAGGCCCATTTCAGAGGTGGTCAATTCTGCTCAGATTTCGGAAAGCTACAAGACTTAGAAAAGTGGCAGCCCTCAAGATGGTTCCGAAGAACCGCCATCGGCGCTTAACGAGGGAGAAGGAGAAATATGAAAAACAGCACGAGAGACAAGCTCAAAGGCAGCTTTCACGAAGTAAAGGGAGCAATCAAGGAGGAGGTCGGAAAAGTTACGAGTGACGCCAATCTGAAAGCCGAAGGGAAAGCCGAAATGAAAGCGGGCAAAGTTCAACAGCGGATAGGCGCCGCTAAAGAAACCGTCGCAGACTTGAAGGGACAGCTGGCAGAGTTAAAAAAAGTTGGATAGGCTACCTGCCGCATGAGCATCGCATTGGCAGATTGCTTCCGTCACCACAAGAATGGCCAATCACACGCGTCTGACATTTCAGTCAAGACCGCGGAAAGGAGCTCATCAAAATGAACTTCCTCAGACGTCGGCACGTTCCCACAATTTTGCTGCTGGCGGCGCTTGCGGGCTGCACTCAACCACAAAACACGCAGGAGTTGAAGGAGAAAACCGCGCAAGCAACCGCGGAGGTAAAGCACGATGCGGAAGCTGTGGCGGCAGGCATACGGGAGGGCTGGAGCCGTGACAAGCCACTCGATTTGAATACTGCCACAAAAGAGCAGTTGCTGAGCCTGCCTGGCGTAACCGAGGCAGAAGCGAAACGGGTGATTGCAGGGCGTCCCTATACCGAACCCGGCGATGTGGTGACGCGGCGCATCATGCCGAAGACTGAGTATGACAAGATCGCAGACCGGGTCACAGCCAAGAAATGACGGAAATAGGCGTTCACAAGTCGCCGCTTTTTGTCGGGATTTCTTCCATCGTTCTGACTGAGGTGAGCAGTGTTGAACAGACGCGTTGGATCGGCGCCTGATAATTTTGTGTTGCCTGGTTCTCAAACAGCATCAGAAGAAGTCTCATTTCTCGTTCCGGGAAAGTGCCATGACATTCACACCCAAGGCCCTGTCGTGTTTCGTTGCAAGCGCGGCGATTCTTCTTGGCACGTCCACCTCGATCGCGGCCAACCGCCTGGCTCCGTCAGTCGGTCCCGCACAGCTCGAAATGCAGGTCCTGCTTGATCGGGCGAACTTCTCGTCTGGCGAGATCGATGGGAAGGGTGGGAAGAACAGCCGTGAAGCCCTAGCGGCGTTTCAGGCCGCGCACGGGCTTGCTTCAGGCGCGCGTAGCCGCAAGGCGCTGCTCCAGGCGCTCGGCGCCGGTACGGTTAAACCGATCGTGTCCTATACGATCACAGCGGCAGACGCCGCCGGGCCGTTCAATAAAACGATTCCGGAAGACGCGACGGAGCAGTCGAAACTGCCGGGCCTTTATTACACATCCGTGCTGGAAGAGCTGGCCGGGAAATTCCACTCGGCCCAGGCTTTGCTCAAGCGCTTGAACACCCGCGCCCGGTTTGTCGTGGGAGAGCATATCCGCGTCCCTAACGTATTGGGCGGCGATCAAGCGACGCGGGCCCAGACTGGGCCGGTTAAGATCGTTGTCTCGAAGAAGAAATCGGTCCTGATGGTGTATGACCGGGAAGGTCAGGTCATCTTTTACGCCCCGGTGACAAGCGGCAGCGAGCACGACCCGCTCCCGTTCGGGAATTGGGTGATTACTGATGTGGTACGAAATCCAACCTACAACTACAACCCCGACTTGTTCTGGGACGCCGATCCCGCAAATGCTAAGGTTAAGATCGCAGCGGGTCCAAACAATCCGGTGGGTGTTGTCTGGATGGGGATTAACGTACCGCACTACGGGATCCATGGCACGCCTGAAGCGGGGGAGATCGGTCATTCCGCGTCTCACGGGTGCGTGCGAATGACAAACTGGGACGCCACCAGGGTCGCCGACCTGGTCCGAGATGGAACGCCGGTCGTGTTCGAGGAATGAGAAAGCGGAACTCGCGATACGGGAGGGCCCCAGCGACATACAAGATCACTCAGCTGCGCCAGACACTTGAGGACATCCATCGGCGAGTGCCGGCGCTCCGTGAAACCCCGGATGCGCGGCATATTCGGCGCGACGAATCGGCCGTGTGAATCCCGATGGCGAAGTGGAATGTGGACGATCCGTCGCATGGCTCGAAGTGGCACACCGGTCATCCTGGAGGGATAGCGTGAGACTCTGCGTTTGGATTGCCGTGCTGTTCCCGGTGTTTCTTGCGGCTGGCACTACCTCTTCGATTCTCGATATGACTCCGCCCATCAGCGAACTCGCCCTCGCGGATCTGCGGGATACTTTCGAAGAAGTTCACAACGGACATCGGCATGAGGCGATCGACATTCTGGAGCCCAAAGGGACACCCGTGCATGCGGTGGTTTCCGGAACGATCCGCAAACTGTTCCTCAGCAACCGGGGCGGCAGCACAATATACCAGTTCGATGACATGGGAGTGTATTGCTACTATTACGCACACTTGGATGGGTACGTGGAAGGGTTGCGGCAGGGAATGCGGGTCGAGCGTGGGGACGTCATCGGGTTTGTGGGATCGACGGGAAACGCGGACGCACGCACGCCGCACCTGCATTTTGCAATCTTCGAGTTGGGGCCCGAAAGGCTGTGGTGGAAGGGCAAGGCCGTTAACCCATATCCAGGCCTTGTAGACGCAGTAAAGCGGCTGAAGTAGAGGACCATGTTCTCTTGTTGGTGGCCAAACGGTTCGCCTGGCGAGGTCATCGAGACCGAGTCCGGGACTTCCATTCGGCCCGACCTGCATGACTCCCGGATGGTCGGCAAACCGGAAACTATCCAGAAACGGGCTTAGGAGAGATCCTCTCGAAGAGGAATTCTGGCCCGGAATAACTAATGGGATGGTCCGCCGCCGGTTTGCCCGTCATTCGGGTGCAATCCTTAACGCCTGTAAGTCTCGGACGACGGCGGCTTTACGTAAATGCACGGAGTACGGGATCAGCCCAAACAGTGTGAACGCCTTGGTAGTTCGTCGAGGGCTCGACCGATGAAAGGAATCGCGATGTTTATACAGAATTCTTTGTCTGCGTGTCCGCGCAATCGCCTTCTTTGCGATGCTAGTCCTAGCTACGCTGCCGCCGCCTTCCGCATGGCTCTGATGTAGCTGGCCATAGACTGGGTCAACTGCGCATCCACTTCGTCTGCGATGGTCATGACATCCGGTAGCAGTAAGCTGAAATCCAGAAAGCTCAGATTGTTCTGCAATGTGCTGAAGAGAGTCACTTGGAGTATTCGTGATTCGTGCACCAACATCTCAGGAGTGTAGCCTTGCAAATAGCGAAGCTTGCCGTGGGCAACGGCGGCCTCTGAAAAGCTGGCATCGCTGTCCTTCATGGTTGCGCTGGGCTTGCTCAAACGGGCAACTAGGTCTTCAATCAGCCTCGGAAGATGCCCCGTACGCTCATCGTCGCTGAGCAAAAGATGCCTGAGTTCCTTGGCTTCATTTACACGCGCCAACCAATCTCCGACGATAGTGGAAATGCAACGCCGCAGTATCACACCCACTCTCTCTTTTTCCAAACGGGATACAGGTTTGCGAGCAAGCATCTTTTCGCGGATGAGTTCGGGAAGTCTTTTGACTTCGAATGGTTTCACGATGACTTCGTCAGCTTCCAAAAGGATAGTGTCCATAGCGCTCTGCACATCTGGGTAGCCGCTGACCAGCAGGGTGAGTGCATGCGGTTGGGAGTGGCGCATCGCGCTGACCACCGTGAATCCATCACCGGGGTTCGGCATGTGCAGGTCAGTGATGAGCACGTCGAAATTCTGTGTAGTGATAAATCTTAGAGCATCCGACACGTTGGCGGCGGCGACTACTTCAAATCCCTTGTGTTCAAGAGTGGCCGTCATCATTTCACGAACGGCATTATCGTCATCCACAAGCAGAACCTTATGCGCAGCGGGTCTTTCGAGGGAAGTCATGCGTCATACCCAAGACAGGGACTCGCCAACACGTCTTCGTGCAACTGTGCGATCATGGGCAACAACTGGCTGGACAAGTGATCCTTGGCGATGAAAGCGTCTACCAGATTCAAAGCTTCCTTAGGAACATCGAGTGCTGCGGAGAGCATGATGATTGGCGCTTGGGGACGAAGCCGTTTCATTTTGATTGCAAACTCTTGCCCATTCATTTCAGGCATAACATAGTCCACAATTACGACGTCAACCGGATGGACAGAAGCCAATTCCAGTCCCTTTCTTCCGCTGAGTGCAGTAAGAACGGCATACCCAAAGGTTTCAAGGAATGCCCTTTCGCAATCAAGCACATCTTGGTTATCGTCGATGCAGAGAAGTACTGCACGTTGCAACGCCTCATGAACCATGGTTCACCTTCAAGATCATTCTCAACAAATCAGGGTGTTAAAAACTGTTCACACTCGCTCACCCGTTGCTCTTTCTTCCACCACTAGCCGGGCTAGTCGTGAAGAACGACACTTAGAAGTGAACTATGAACTTGCAGTCCACTCCCGCCCTCGTAGTTGATAAAGCCTAACTTTCTGAACCTGTTCATGAAAAAGCTGACCCGCGACCGGGTTGTGCCTATCATTTCTGCGAGGGTCTCCTGACTCATCTTTGGGATTACAGTCTCGTGTACGCCGTCCTTACCAAAGCGAGCAAGCAAGAGCAGAATCCGAGCTAACCTCTTTTCGCTGGAATTGAAGAGTTGGTCAACTAAATCCTCTTCGTATCGGATGTTCCGTGCCAGCAGATACGCTACGAACAGATCGGAGAACGTATTTTCCCGGTGAAGCGCAAGCATCATTTCCTTCTTGTCAATGCGCAGAAGTTCGCAGTCTGTCATTGCGGTTGCAGAACCCATACGTAAAGGCTGTCCAGCCAGGCCACCTTCTCCGAAAAACTCTCCCGCATTCAATATGCCAAGAGTTGCTTCCTTGCCAGCCTTGGATACGACCGTGAGTTGAAGCTTGCCTTTCTTAATAAAGAAGACAGCGTCAGATGCGTCGCCTTGCGAAAAGGCGGCGTCGTTCTTTTTCAGATTAACAACCGTCTTGCCGACGCCGGCTTTTGCGAGAAACGTCTCAGGGTTAAAGCCCGTGCTCAACTTTTTGATCCCAACAAGAGAAATTCCAGAATTCGGCGGTGGACGGGAAGCATTTAATGTCGTTCTCATCGCTCTGTTCTCCGATCGCCGTTGACCAGCTTGTGACCTGGGTTCGCGGGGGAAGCTACACTTTTCGAGGTTGTACAATAGTGTGCAGCTCATGCAATAAGCGGGGTATCGGGGATGCTGCTAATAATGAAGGGCTTTGTCCGGGAAAACCCTGACAAGAAGCGCATTTGCGTTAAACATCGGGGCTGAAAGGCAGGCTGAACAAGATTCCTACCGAGCCGAGCCGCCCGGCTCGCTCTCCAGCGCTTCCGGGGTCAATAGACCCATTTGCACGGCAAAACGAATCACATCACTGCGCGTCCGAAGTCCGAGCTTCTCAGCAAAACGTGAACGATAAGTCTCGACAGTTTTCACACCCACAAAAATCTCTTCGGCTATCCGAGCACTGGTGTAACCCCGCGCCACGAGCCTTAGCACCTGCAGCTCACGGTCACTGAGGATATTTACGGGCCGCTTGTCGCCAGCCCTTGCACCACTCTTCGCCAGCACGTCCTGGACAAGAACGTTGGCCAAACGTGGATCCACGAAGACCCCTCCGCGATGCACCGCTCGTATGGCGGCAAGCAGCTCCGCATCGACCGCCCTTTTCAACAGGTAGCCAGAGGCCCCAGCTGCCAGTGCCGATCGTAAGTACGCAGGGTCATCGTGCATCGTCAGGACGAGCACACGGGTTCCGCGGCAGTTACGCGCCATCGCCTGCAGCGCCTGCATGCCCCCAACCCGAGGCATGGTGAGGTCCAGCAAGGCTACATCCGGTCTCGTGTCCCGTGCCGCTTGAACCGCCTTCTCTCCATCGGGAGCTTCCGAGACAACTTCCATATCGGCTTGGGCATTGACCAGCATTTTCAGTCCGGCGCGGAGGATTGCGTGATCATCTACGACCATGACTCTGATCTTGTGCGTTCGCGCCGGCATTTCAGGTGCTCCTCCGCCCCACCAAGGGCTGTAAGTCCTGGTTGGCAAGTGGGACGTGCACCAGAATCTTGGTCCCCTTGCGCTGGGCTGCGAAACTAAGCGTTCCGCCTAACATTGCCGCTCTCTCTCGCATGCTCTGAATCCCTAGACGGTGCGAGGATACAGCCACGGCCTTAGCGTCAAAGCCACAACCGTCATCGATTACTGCTACCTCCAAAGCCGTGCCCAAACGGGCGAATCTAATGCTGACCGCCTTGGCGCCCGAATGTCTAGCTACGTTGGTCAGGGCTTCCTGGAGAATGCGATACAACCCGATCTGTACTGCTGACGGCAGGGTGCTGAAGTCAAGTTCATTAAGTTTGAGTTCCACAGCTATGTTGTGGGTCTTTGTGTACTCGATAACGTATCGGCTGAGAGCAACACCCAAGCCATGATCGTCCAGCACCGTTGGGTGAAGCCCGCGGGCAAGCCGTCCGACTTCGTCGATGGCCTGGGCAGTGATTTCGCGTAGCCGATGTCCTTGTGCCTTAACATCTGCCAGTTTCCGAGCGTCCTCCAGCGTACGCAGCCCGACCAGAAGAGAGGTCAGCAATTGGCCGGCTTCGTCATGCAATTCGCGTGCAATCCGGCGCCGTTCCTCCTCTTGCGCCGAGAGCTCGTGTTCCAGAAGAAGCCGGTGCATCGCCTCGGCCTGCTTGATTTCCGCGGCCTGCTTGCGTTTTTGATCGCTCAGATCGGTTATCACCATGCCCAGGGCCTGGCCGTCGAATCCATGAAACCGGTTAAGCGACAAATAGACCGGAACCAGACTTCCATCTCTGCAACGCAGGTTGAATTCGCCTTTCGAAACCGACTTCTGAGCCTCGGCAAGCAAAGTTTCAAATCGGTCTCGCTCTGTTTCCGCAACCAGCGACTGAGCCGCAATTCCGATAATTTTCCCAGGTGGCCTGCGAATCAGTTCTGCAAACCTGCGATTGCAGTAGAGCACAGCGCCATTCCGGGACAGAGTTGCCGCGCCTTCGCTCATGGCCTCCACCAGCATGCGATAAGCGGGTTCGCCGCCTTTCAGAGAAACCACCTGCTCTCCGTGACGACCGGAAACCATCAAAGCATCCACTTCCCCGGACTGTATGGCGCGTAGAGTTTCCTCCGCAGTTTTCAGCCGAGCGAGGAGCTTCGTTTGCTGATCCGGTGGCGTGGATGACGCCAGTTTGCGTGGAGAAGGTCCGAGGCTTCTGCGAGCTCCCATCGGCGCACCGACGTTGCCGGACAGCCCTCCTTGGAGGACTCGGCCATCGGAACGCGTTCGCCTGTTAGACATCCGCTATTTGATCCCTTACTTCAGCGTGCCGGTCGGAGATCCAACCCCACAATGACACTTTCGGTCTTTGAGAGGTTGCCAATGATTTTTTTGATCGGCGGCGGAAGCCTTCTCACCAGGGTCGGAATGGCGATGATCTGATCGCCCTTGGCCAGTTGCGGCTTCTCCAGCAAGTCAACCACTTCGATACGGTACTTGCCCCGCAGTTTGTCCTCACAAATCTTCTTGAGGTTGTCGATCGCGGCAATCGAATTAGGGGTTTGGCCCGCGATGTAAAGGCGCAATCGCCAAAAGTCACTACCGGTACTCTTGGCAGGGCGGCGCCTTCTTGCTGAACTCTTCTTCATGTCGGTCCTCGGTGTCTGGCCCAGACGTGCCAAACCAGCTACTTGGCGGCCGCGACTGCGCCTGAGCTTGCGACTGTCGTGGCCAGCATTTGGTCCCTCAGCACCATGCCCAATTCGAGGCCTCTCTCGCTCACGATTAGCTCACGAGGTTCGCGCGAATGTGCCATGCCGCGGGATTTCAGAACGTAAAGCTCTCGTCTCCGTCGCCCATTGGGTTTGCCGTCCCGCAACACAATCCAGGTGTCCATGAGAGAGGAGACAGCCGCCGCAGTTCTCTCCTGGGGGTCTCCTGCGAATGTCAGATTCGTGAACATCGACGTGATCTGTTCCACCTTTAGAAAATCGACCAAGCGCATGAGCATCGATTTAACGTCATAAGTGCCCGCGGCCGAAACCAGGTTCGTGATCGGGTCGATGACCACGACGCTTGGTCGAAGCTTGGCGATCAATTTATGAATAGCGCCCAAGTGTCCTTCCAGGCCTGTGCTGGTTGGCCGCATCGCGTGGAAGTGCAATAAGCGCTTTTTGGCCCACCGCTCCAGGTGAATGCCAACCGAGCGCATGTTGCGGAGAATCTGGCTGGGAGACTCTTCAAAAGCGAAATACAGGCAATCTTCGCCACGGGCGCAGGCGGCGCTGGCGAAGTTCGCTGCCAGGCTGGACTTCCCGGTTCCCGCCGTGCCCGACACTAGCACACTGCTTCCACGGAAGAACCCCTTACCTTCCATCATCTCGTCCAAAGCGGGAATTCCCGTTGAAACGCGATCCGTCAGTGCTTTGTGGGCAAGTGCCAGTGAGGTGAGCGGCACCACCGAGATGCCCTCACGATCTATCAGGAACGGATACTCATCGGTGCCGTGGGAAGTGCCCCGGTACTTGACGATTCGCAGCCGGCGCGTGGAAATCTGTTCTGTTACCCGGTGGTCCAGCGCAATCACGCAGTCGGCGATGTATTCCTCCAGCCCGTGGCGGGTCAACGTATGTTCTCCCGCTTCCCCGGTAACGACAGCGGTAAGCTTGTGGTCTTCCATCCAATGAAACAGCCGGCGGAGTTCCGCTCGTAGTATCGTTGAGTCAGTTAATCCGGAAAAAAGTGCCTCGATGCTGTCCAGGACAACGCGCTTTGCTTTGATCGTCTTGACGGCGTGACCCAAACGGATGAACAGGCCCTCAAGGTTGTATTCTCCCGTCTCGGCAATCCGGTCTCGCTCAACCGAAACGTAATCCACCAACAGCTTCTTGCGTTTGGTAAGCTCACGCAAATCAAAACCCAGCGATGCGACGTTGGCCGCCAGCTTCGCCTCGGTCTCTTCGAAGTCCATGCATACGCCAGGCTCGCCGTATCGAACAGCGCCGTGCACCAGGAATTCCATCGCAAGTAAGCTCTTACCACATCCCGCGCTGCCACAGACGAGCGTGACACGACCTTTCGGCAAGCCTCCGCTTGTGACTTCATCGAGTCCTTGGATTCCTGTCGGGGCCTTGGCGAGGGAGGTGCGAACAACTTTCGGCTTGGCGCGGGGCATAGCAAGACTCCTGAAAATCAAGTCCTTGTTGGTTTCGTTGTCAAATATATAGCGTATCGTAGCACGGCCGTTTTCTGATGGTGGCCTGCGCCTATGCCGCACAGTTCCCCCTCTCAATAGCAACAGGCGGCTCAACAGCAGGCGAAAAGGCTCACGAACAGCAAGCCGCTCAACAGCGACCCGACCGGCCACGGGGTGCACACCTACTCAACAACCAAAAGCGCAACCGGTGCAACTGCCCCGATGCGCTGCCGAATCCGCCGCTGACCCAAGCTGAGAGAGTCCGCGAGGAACGAAAAAGCGAGAGGACAAACCGACGCCGCACTGGGAGAGGCAGCCGGCCTTGATCCCCACATTTATCAACGCTGTAGTGGAAGGCTTTTGAAATTGATGTGGTTACTACCTTCTTCTCTTTCAGGTTCCCTGAACCAAGTCAGCCCATCTTGAAGCTTTCTCTCCTTCAGGCTCTCAGGAACCTGCCGCTTGGAGAATATGTTGAAAATGAGCAATATTGAGCAGCTTCCAGCTGCGGAACGTTGCAATATGTCAAGGTGAAAAGCAAGGAACTTACCCCGAAACAGATATTATCCGTGCCTTGTAACACTTGTGGTGCAGCGATTGGGGAAGTTTGCGAACTGCATACGGGTGCCCCGCGCACCGAGCCACACCGGGATCGGAAGTTTTCAGCAGCCGAGGCCGTGGAAACGAAGCCCAGCAAAACGATATACAGCCGGTGAGCCCACGGCGCTTCTTTGCATAGACAGATCATCCCGCACCAGAAACGGTTATTGCGGAAACAGCGTCACTTGGCCGGTCCGATCTACCACTCGATCATTCCCCTATCGTCGGCAAACAGGAAATTGGCCAGAAACGGGCTTCTAGGAAGTCGGCAGGATCAATATCCGGACATCGGCTTGCGGGGAGTGATCGCGATTGCTTCGTCGTTTTCCTACTTCTTCTTTCTGCGTTGCGCCCTCCACTTCGCCCATTCGTGCCTTTTGACGCCGACGCGATCCTGCCGTAGTAGAGATTGTGCGCGTTGGTAAGTGCCCCGAGGTCCTGTCAACTTCCGGTTAGCCCGTCAACCGGGAGCAATCGCGATCACTTCCTGCAAGCCGACTTATGGGTACCGATCCGGTTGACTTCCTCGAAGCCCGTTTCTAGAAAGCTAGTTAAGCGCCGCATGCCGTGCAGAACTTGCCTTTCGCGCATTAAGCTCGAAGCCCTTTGAGCGTGCGGTTTTTTCCGTTTCCTCAAGCCGTTTGCGACCCAGGGCAGGGTTGTCCCCGCGCAGTTGAATTTCCCCGATGGCTAGGGAGGCTTCCGATTCGATTTGAACAAAGCCCAACCTATGGGATTCCACCAGCACACTTCGAGCAATCCGCTCGGCTTCGGGCAAGTCTTTCGCCGCGGCTCGCGTGTAGGCATTTTGGATCGCGAGTGGGAGACGGACGGTTACGTCGCTGCTCTTCTTGGACAGGGTGAGCGCTCTGGCCATCGCCCGTTGCGCATCGGCGAGTTTGCCCTGTTGCAGAAGCGCTCGCGATAGCAGGGCTGCGGACTGGATTTCATTGTCTGCTTCCCGTTCTGCCTGAAATTCCTGGATGGCCGCCCGTGCTAAAGTTTCTGCGTCAGAGGCCTGTCCGGAATCGCAATCCAGTTCTGCCAGTGCCGTTTGAGTCTCGGCCACTGTGCCTTTTTCTCCCAATTGACGCCGCAAGGCAAGGGCCTCTTCATACATTTTCCTGGCGCCGTCAGTGTCTCCCGTCTGCCGCCTAAGTTTTCCGATCGACACGAGAGTGGCTGCATAATAACTCTTGTCGTCAATTTCGCGTTGTATTCCCACGGCCTGCTGGTACATCTGCATTGCGCCTTGGAGATCACCCTGGGCTGCTAGGACATCGCCCATGCTCTTAATGTCGATTGCCTCTGAACTTTTATGTCCCACTTCGCGCGCCAATACGAGCGCGTCTTTATATTCTGCAAGGGCATCACCCAGTTGTCCCTCTTCGTAAAAGATATCGCCGGTATTGGCAGTGATTACTTCCATTGTGTGCTTGTCGCCGATCTCCCGGGACGCTTGGAGCGCTTCCGCGTATATCTTCTTGCCGGTTGCCAAGTCACCTTGCTGCATGTAGATCACGCCGATGTTTCCCAGTTCTCGGGCGGTAGCTCTCTTGTCGCCAGTTTGCCGGGCGAGCGCAAGAGCTTGTTCATATAATCTTCTTGCCAGTTCCAGATCGCCCTGGTTGATGGGCACCTCGGCCATGGCATGCAAAGCTTGAGACTCACCGGCCAAGTCGCCAGCGTCGTGAAAAATCCGGCGGCCTTCCTCGCCAGCGACGGTGGCCTGTTTCGGTTGGCCGAGGCCAGCCAGCGCGCGGCATTGAAAAACTCTGGCGCGCGCGACTAGCAGTCTCGCTCCCAGCGGTATTCCTTTTCCGATTGCCAAATCGGCGGCAGCCACGACGCCTTTATTGTCCGACAAAGAATAGTCGGCCCACACCTCGGCCATATCGATCCGGGGGTCTTCTTTCGCGGCTGCTGAAAGTCCCCGCAGTCTGGTGATCGACTTCAGAGCATCGTTCCCGCGCTCTCCCGCAATCTGAGCATTGGCGAAAGCGAGGCCATACTCGATGTTATCGGGAGACGAGTTGGACAGTGTTTGATAAACCTCAATCGCCTTATCCCAATCCTTGTTCACTTCGTAGTAGCCGGCTTCCACCAGGGAGTGATCTTCACGGGAGAGGTTGCCGGAGAGTTCCAGGGCCTTCTTCGCTTCCTGGCGTGCGGTTTCGTTGTAGCCGAGAGCCATCCATGCTTTCGCCAGTTCGGCGTGCGCCAGAGGGTAACTAGGGTCCGAGATTACCGCGCGCGTCAGCAGGTCCCGAGCAGCGAGTGCATCAAAGGTCCGCAGTTTGGCCAAGCCTTCTGAGTAAAGCCGCATCGCGTCCGGGTTCGAAGGTATGGATGCCCGTATTCCGACAGATTCCATCTGCGACACGTCGGCCACTCCCAAATCTTCGCGCAGCTTCCTTCCGACGCGCGACACAAGATCCAGCAACTGCGCTTCGGTACTGGTTTCCGAGACGGTGGCCATCGTTTCTCCCTTGGCCGCGTCCTGCAGACGAACGTCAATCCGGATTTGGCCTCCGGAGTCTTTTCCCATGTCAAGGTAAGAACCAACCACGACGAAGTCACTTCCCAGATTCTTACGGATCGGTTCAAGAGTCTCGGGAGCGAGGCTTTCCGTGTCGCGAAGGCCAAGGTTAATTTTCGTTCGCGCAACAGTTTCTCCAGGAACTGTGCGCAACTTTTCACCAGCCGCAAGTTCCGTTGCCAGCATCTCGGACAAAGCAGTTGACACCCATGCCGTCTCGGGGCGGTCCGAAAGATTCTTGAATCCCAAGATGGCTACAGAACGGCGCGTAGGAACCGGCGCGTTCGCCACTTGCACTATCGCGGTATTCTGGCGCGCGACCCTGTGCGCTTGCCAGATCGCGAGGCCCGCCACAACGCCCAAAACGACGAGGGCTGCGGAAAGTGATTCCTTATGCCGGTGAAGGAATCTCCCGCTACGGTAGGCAATCGTTGACTTACGCGCCTTGACCGGCATGCCCGAGAGATAGCGTTCGATGTCCTGCGAAAACTCTTCGACAGAGCCATAGCGGCGCTCAGGCTCCTTACGGAGCGCCTTCATCACGATGGTGTCGAGATCCCCGCGCAGCAGGCGTTGCAGCTCAGTTGGCTGCAAACCGCGTTGGGTGGCGATCGACTCCGGGGTAATTGCAGTTCGCTCCTCCCCGTCACGAGCTACTTTCTCTTCAGTCCTGTTAATAACAACGCTCGCTTTTTCGGGATCCGTTTCGCAAACCAGCCGCTCCATTTCCAAAAGAGACTGGCCCGTACAGCGATAGGGCCGATGGCCGGTCAGTAATTCAAAGAGCAATACGCCCAAGGAATAGACATCGGTTGCGGTCGTAACCGCTTGACCGCGAATCTGCTCTGGGCTGGCGTATTCCGGAGTCATAGGACGCCAGTCGGTTCGAGTGACCGGTGCCGTTTGGAAGCATTCGGGATTCAGCAGCTTGGCGATGCCAAAGTCCAGCAGTCTGGGCGCGCCGTCTTTCGCGATCAGGATATTGGCGGGTTTGAGATCGCGATGAATCACCAGCTTTTCATGCGCATACTGGACCGCGGAACAGACCTCACAAAACAGCCGCAAGCGGTCGTCGATGGAGAGCCGGTGAAGATCGCAGTACTGGTCAATGGGAAGGGCCTCCACATATTCCATCACCAGATACGGCAAACCCTCTTCGCTGCTACCGCCATCGAGCAGCTTCACAATGTTCGCGTGGTCCAGTGCCGCCAGCGTCTGGCGCTCGTTGCGAAAGCGGTTCAGGACTTGCTCGGTGTCGATTCCGGGCTTGACCATCTTTATGGCGACTTGCTTGCGATAGCTCTGGTCGTCGCGCTCGCCCAGATAGACCACAGCCATGCCGCCCTGCCCAATTTCGCGGAGGATGCGGTACGCTCCAATCCTTCTTCCCGTCATTGCACGCGATTGCGCTGACACCAGATCGGCAACGGGACCATCCTCAAGAAAGGCGTCGGCGCCATCGAAGCTCGACAGCAGCGATTCTACTTCGCTGCGCAGAGCGTCATCGCCCGCGCAAGCGTGACGCAGGAAATTGCTCCTGTTCCCGGGGTCTTGCTCCAGAGCCAATGCGAACAGCTCCTTTAACTGGTCCCATTTCTCAGGCATTGTTCTCGTCGCCTCTGCGCAGTTCACGCGCCAGCCAGGCCTTGGCCAGGTTCCAATTGCGCTTCACGGTCGTGCGCGAAACTCCCAGAACCGCGGCGGCCTCATCAAGATCCAAGCCGCCGAAAAAACGCAATTCCACAAGCTGGGCCTGCTGTGGATCGAACTTGGCCAGCCGGGTGAGAGCTTCATCCACGGCAATAACGTCAGGGGCTTTTCCCTTGGAAACGACTTCCGCTTCCTCCAGGAAAACTTTCTCGAATTCCTTACCGCGTTTCTTGGCGTCATGGCCGCGGCTGTAGTCAACCAGGATGCGGCGCATCAGTTGCGCCGCGACACCCATGAACTGCTCCTTATTTTTCCAGTGCGCCTCTCGCTGATCGGTCAAGCGAAGATACGCTTCGTGCACCAGGGCGGTGGTCTGCAAGGTGTGATCGCTGCGCTCCCGCCGCAAGTAACTGGACGCTAAACCTCGCAGTTCCGAGTAGAGCAGCACAACCAAATCGGACGCTGCCTTGTCATTGCCCACATTGAGAGCGCCCAGAAGGGCGTTTACATCGATTGGTGCATCCATAAGGACCTCGAAGCGATGATCGGGACCATTAGAACGGAAACAGAAGCCGTGGTCGCAACCACTTCAATTTAGAAAATAGATAAAGATGAAAGCGAGGAAGGATCCGACCTGAGTTCGCAAACACTCCCAATTCACAGGGAACGGCGCCCTCTATGGCGGTGAAGTATATACCGTGTTGAACGATAAGCCAACGGGGGTTAGGCCTTTGTTTTTATCTGCTTGGAGCCTACTGACGCAGAAACCAGGAACTCCGTCCTGTCTGACCGAAAAATATGGACCTTTTTCCGGGACTTCTGCGCGTTACCAGATAGAGGGCGAGTTTGGATGGTGGGGATGGGGAACAAGCAAGCGTCAAGCCCCATGACCTTGTAACCAACGTGAAACGTGTCCTCAACTTCAATTACCAAAGAGGAGAATATATGAGCAAGCTCTCGAAACTGACGACGTTGGTTTTCGCCGTTGCATCGTTCAGCATCTTTTCCAACGCGGCAGCCACCAAGCACGTCCTCCAGGGGACGTACATCAACAATGGGAATTACAACGCGGACGTCCCGGCAGCAACCTTTACGCCGATTGACACTCAACTGATTGTGACCTGCCCGGGGACCACAGGGACCTGTACGATCGAGGCCGACATGTGGGTGCAGAACTCCAACGGTACGGAAGCGACGCCGAATTCGATATGCCTTTACGTGGATGGGGTTGCTTCGGGTGGCTGCCCATTCGCTGGCGGCGCTACGGACCCGGGCTACTTTGAGACCATGACATCTTCCTGGCCGGTCTCGGGCCTGGCTCCCGGCGAACATACGGTCCAGACCTTCGTCTATTCGACCCATGGAGAGTTTGTCGGCGACCACACCTCAAACTACCGAGTCTACAAGCCCTAGCTTCGCCCGTGTTTTGCCCACCCTGGGTTGAGCAGATTAACGGCAACACCGTCCCGTGGAGCCTGGCCGAACCTGGCCGTTCCACGGGACAGCCGCAATGCAATCGGCCGCCACAGAGCGCCGCCCAGCACGGAAGCTCCGGCAAAGCATTCACAATCATGCATTTGCCGCCCATTCCGGCGTTCGCCGTGGACGCTTGGCCGAAGCAAAAGAAATGTGGACCTTTTTCCGTGGCTTCTTCGCGTTACTAGATAGAGGCCGAGTTTGGACGTGGAACCAAGACACGGCCGGGGAAATTGGCCGCAAGGCATGTTTATCAAAGTCTAACTCAAGGAGTAGGTTATGAATCGTATAAGCGAATGCCAGGGAAACAATGTGCGCCGCACGCATGAGGCGCTTTCGGTTCTTGCCGTGATGCTTTTCGGGCTCATATGCCTGGGTTCGGCTGTTGCAAGTGACGTGTCACGTTACGCCTACGTGCCGGGCAACAACGGGATCTCCATCTATACGGTAAACGGCAAAACCGGCCAACTGCGGAGCAACGGTTATTTCTATCCGGGATCGTTGCTGAGCTACGCGACCATCGATCCCTCGCAAAAGTTTCTGTACGCGCTCGGGTCCGCTACTCTCGGACCCAACTCCATCTCGGCTTTCACCATCGATGCCACTACCGGCGCCCTCACTGAAGTTAGCGGCTCCCCATACGCAACGGGAAACGAGCCTATCTCGGTGACGGTCGATCCGCAGGACAAGTTCGTTTATGTTCCGAACGGTAACTCCAACAATATTTCGGCGTACACCATCGATAGCGATACCGGCGCGCTGACTCCGGTACACGGATCGCCTTTTGCGGCGGGCGATGAACCGCTATCGGTGGTAATCGATCCGACGGACAGCTTCGCCTATGTCAACAATGTGGACGACAGTCCGGGCGGAGACGTCTCGGGCTACACGATCAACGCCACAACGGGCGTGCTGACTGCCATGCCGGGCTCTCCTTTCTTGTCTCGATCCGGTGCGTTTGCGGTGGTAATCGCCCCTTCCGGAAAATTTGGGTATGTGTCGCAACCCGGCGAAGTCACGATTTTCAGCATCAATGCCACCACCGGCATCCCTACGGCTGTCGGATCGCCTTTCGCCGTGGAAGGGACCAGTTTCGAGTCGATGGTGATGGCTCCTTCAGGGAAATTCATATTTATTCCGGGGTTTACTAACCCCGGTACGGTTGCGGCCGTAAAGGTCAACCCAACCACTGGCGCACTGAGTGCGGTATCGGGCTCACCGGTCGCTAGCGGCGACTCTCCCAGTTCCGCGACTGTGGATCCGGGAGGGAAACTCCTTTACGTAACGAATAGTGGTTCCGGCGAAGTCTGGACTTATAGCATCGCCGCCAGTGGAAAGCTCACTTTATTAGATGAGGTCCGCACAGCGCGGGCATCTGCGGCGCCCGTGTCGCTGACCACCGGCAGCGCTGCGGTTGGCTACACACCCAAGTTCGCTTATGTTGCGAATCAAGGGTCAGGAACTGTCCCCAGCACGGTCTCGGCGTACACCATCGCCTCCTCCGGCCACCTCTCCGCAGTCAGCGGCTCTCCGTTCGCGGACGGAGGGTCGGGAGTATTTGCGTTTGCGAACTCGGTGACGGTCGACCCTTCCGGCCGGTTTGCGTATGTGGCAAACGGGAATACCAATAACGTTGCGGCCTACACCATTGACGCCACCACTGGCGCCCTGACCGAAATCGGCTCTCCGGTGGCGGCGGAAACAAATCCGTTTTCGGTTGCCGTGGACCCTTCGGGCCGATTCCTCTATGTGGCGAACAACGGTTCTTACAACATCTCGGGCTTCGCTATTAATTCGAGCACGGGCGCCCTTACCGCGCTTGGTAGCTCCCCCTTCTCGACCGGGACGACCTCTGCGGGACCGGTCTCCGTGACGGTGGATCCAACGGGCCAATTTGTCTACGTCGCAAACAGCTCTCTGTTTGACGGTAGCATCTCCGCTCTTGTGATCGATCCCGCCACGGGTGCACTGACGTCGGTCTCCGGTTCGCCGTTCGCGGACACACAGGACCCAGGCTCCGTGGCGGTGGACGCTTCGGGACGTGCCGTTTTTGTGGCTAACCTGGAACAGGTGCCCGAGTCCGGTGGTCAGTACAAAATGTTGGCGTTCACGATTGCTCCTGTTTCGGGTGCCCTGACAAACCCATTCCCCACCGTGAACGTGGGCGCGAGCACTCCCTCGGTGGTGACGGATCCGTTGGGGCGATTCCTGTACTCACCTCAGAACGCGGAAGGCGGAATTCTGTCGTTCAGCTTTAATACCCAGACAGTCCAGTTTTCCTTTCCTATCGACGCACCCAACATCTGCGTCGACAATGACGGGCCCACTTCGATGACCGTGGATATGTCTGGCAAATTCGTGTACGTGGCAAACTCGAGCACAAACAACGTCACCGCCTGCAAAATTGACCAAACCACCGGCGACCTGAACAATATTGCAGGCGAATCCGCGATTCCGGCAGGTGCAAATCCTTTATCGGTGGTCACCACGGGAACAATTCACTAGAGTGGTGCGCAAGGCGACGGGTGGAAACATCCCTCCCCTCGTGAGTAACAAACGGGCGACCACAACATCACTGCCGGTTAGTCCGGCGGGGCCTCCCGTTTGTTACTTTGAGGGTTGGACGATGATCGGTTTGCAGAGGATCAAACTCGCGTTTGGAACCGATGACCAAAGTAGGAAGATATTTCCCCAGAAGTCCGCTTCTGGGAGATTAGGATCGATAAACGCGCTTGACGCCGACGATCTTCGACCCCAGGCTCAGTCCCAAGATCGCATGACACTGGCCGACTTCGAGGGACCTATTCCTGGCTAATTTTTTCCCGTGGCTCAGACGCAGAAGCACAAGGGTCGGCCACCCGCTAGCTAACTCTTCTTTTCACTCAAATCGATCAAAACGGACATAGGAGTCTTCTTCCGGAACTCTCTGCGCTTAAGGTGCGCCTGGATTAATTCGTTCAAGCCCTTAACAGCGAATCCCGCGCCGGGAATGGCCATATTAAAGTGACCAGTCGCAAAGCCCCCTATTGATTCGACCACGCCAGCGATGGCAGGGACAGCCCATTTCATCAGATCCCGGTCGATAGCATCCCAATCGACCTTTGCTTTTGCATACTCGCTTCCGAGCTCGTCTCTGAAGTCCAGTGCTAGCTTCTCTTGCTTTGCCAGACTTGGTTCACCATCCACGACGTCCCATAGCTTCCGCATAAAAGCGCGAAATCCGGAAAGTCTTCCTTCATTACGCATTTCCACCGCAAAGTTGGAATCAAGCTTATTCAGGAACTTGAAATCAAGTGATTGGAAGGCATGTGTGAGGGGACTCCAGACTTGAGAATTTGGATCAAGTTCCTTGCCGACACTCAAAATCTCTTTCCAGCGAAATTTCACGTTGGTGTAAGGAAAAGCTCCAATGGTTTGACAGAGAAGCAATGCAGTCTCCAAATTGGTACCAACTTTCACGGATGTCATCTGTCCGGGCAACTTATCAAATGTAGAATCGAGCAGAAGAGGGTCGTGTTTCCTTGTCAACGCTGCAAATTTAACTAGAGCAGCTACCTTTTCTTCTGTAATACCCGGGGTGGTTTCGCGAAGTTTTCGCGCGATGTCATCATCCGGAAGTAAGTAAGAGTCTCTTGTCCTGGCGTCGGTCGTCGCCATTCCCTCAATATCTTCATCCGCCAGAAAATCGTCGCCGAGACGTGCCCTGGCCATCTCTGCTGTCTTGAAAAACAGCGCCGGATCGAAGTCTCCTGGCTCCGGCATCAGGACAACAATGTCGGCTGCGATCCATGGTGCTAACATCCTTAGTTGATACGCCACTCTTAATGTTTGCAGACGCCATTGCTCAGGATGGGCGATAGGGTTGTGCTCTTCGCGGATGCGATGTGGATTATCGAAAGGGTGAGGAAGGATAATCTGATCGGCATACAAACTGAAACGGAAAACACTGTCCACCATGACCTCTGGCATGTTTTCCCCTAGATACAACGCACGGAGGCCGGATGTTGGTGGCGGAAACCTATCGCTGGATGGTGTTGTGAGAGGCCAAAGATCGGCTATAAACTCATAGAAAGCTTTGATCCGCGCATCAGTCATCCCCGACTTCACCTGATCCCAGGGCCGCTCCAAATGGAAAATCTCCTTCGCAGCAGGAATGATCATCAAGTTCTTTTCGCGGAGAGTCGCTGGCCCGCTAGCGACGAGTCTCCTGTCGGCGGCCCCTTCATCCAGTTCGAGGTGACACTTCTTGTATTTCTTACCTGAGCCGCAATAGCAAGGATCGTTTCGACCTATTCTCGCCATGCATAGCATGATACGGCTTGTATCGAGGGTGCGGCTTATGAGCAACCGCACAAGTAGTCTCGGCTCGCGCCTCGATTAGTCCTGAGAAACGCGCCAGGGCGCAAAGGGGCGATTTGCAGATTTGGACCATGCTTTTTGTCACGGCGATTGGAGGCCGTCTCCATGACAAAGAGCAAGCGCAAGCGGACGCCCAAAGCAGTTCTAAAACTGCCCGACCTTGAACAATCCAAGTCAGCGGTACTGAATAGCTTGACATCTCCCAGTCCCCAACGATCCTACGATCACGCGATCAGAGAATTCATCGAGTGGTACGGTTCAGAGCCTAGGCTTGCCTTCAATAGGACTGTGGTCACGCGGTACCGGATATCTCTCGAACAACGGAACTACGCTTCATCCACCATCAACCTGCACCTAGCGGCGGTCCGAAGGCTGGCCTATGAGGCTGCGGATTGTGGTCTTCTGAGTGCTGACTTGGCTGCAGGCATTCGCCGCGTTAAGGGTGTCAAGCGACTGGGTGTGCATGTTGGCAATTGGCTTACTGCGGAACAAGGCAAGCGGCTTTTGCTGGCGGTAGACGACACGAGCCTACGAGGCAAGCGTGACTACGCCACGTTGGCAATTCTGCTGGGTTGCGGACTTCGTAGGGCGGAACTGACCGCGTTACGCATTGAAGACTTGCAGCAGAGAGAGGAACATTGGGTGATAGCCGATCTCGTCGGCAAGGGCGGCCACATGAGAACCATTCCAGTCCCAGACTGGGTGAAAGATGGGATCGACGCCTGGACAACGGCGGCTGGAATTACTGCGGGCACTCTCCTGCGTTCGATCAACAAGGCTGGCAGGATTTGGGGAACCGGTTTCACCCCGAAGGTCATTTGGGGAGTCGTAAAGGAGAATGCCAAGGAGTGCGAGCTTCCATCCCTTGCACCGCACGACCTTCGGAGGACATGCGCTCGGCTCTGTCACCAGGCCGGCGGCGAGCTGGAGCAAATTCAGTTCCTGCTTGGGCACGTTTCTGTACAGACAACGGAACGCTACTTGGGTTGCAAGCAGCGATTTCGAAACGCGGTGAATGATCGGATTGGCCTGGAACCAGACTCGTTGGGAACGCAGTAGATTCCACCCTGCTGGCCGACTTACCACTACCTATCCGCCTGTGGCCCCGGGATTGCTTCCTGTTTGCCGACAAACCGGAAACGATCGCATGTTGCTCAATCTAATTGCCAAGGGGAAGCGCTTATCGGGAGCCGAACGAAGTGCGGAGATGGAGCATCTCATCCACTTTGCTCAGAAGGTCACCTCGTGATAGTGGCTTCTGCAGGAGGATGGCTCCCTCTGCGATGAGTTGTTGAGCCACGGGGACTTCAGCATATCCTGAGACGTATAAGACTCTCGCTTCCGGATGCAACGCCCGTACTTTTGTCGCAACTGAGGGTCCACTCATGTCGGGCAGCACTACATCGCTGACGATCAGAGCGATAGGTCCCTTGTATTGCTCGGCCACCTCGATGGCATGATTTCCGCGACCCGCTTGCAGGACGTTGTAGCCGTTCGTGGTGAGACACTCGCACGTCACTTGCCGCAAAGATTCTTCGTCTTCCAACAGGAGAATTGTTTCTGTGCCTCGTGGATACTCGCTTCGCTCTTCCAGGCCGGTAACCAGTGGCGGAGCTTTTTCATCTACCCGTGGCAAATAGATGTCGAAGGTAGTACCGGCTCCTGGCGCGCTCGAAACCCAGATATATCCGGTACTCTGCTTAACGATTCCATAGACCGTGGCCAATCCCAGTCCCGTACCGCGCCCCTCTGGCTTCGTAGTGAAGAACGGCTCAAACACACGGTGCCGTATGGCATCCGTCATCCCCACTCCCGTGTCATTTACTGAGAGGCGAACGTACCGCCCAAGCTTGGCGTAGGGATGGAGGGCCACATCGTCTGGCCCGAGTTCGGCATTCCCAGTTCGGATCGTGAAGGTGCCACCGTTGGGCATAGCATCGCGCGCATTTGTGGCCAGGTTCATGAGGATCTGCTCGATTTGTCCACGATCAGCCCGGGTTGAATCCAAGCTCGTCTCCAGGTCTGTCACAATCTGCACGTCCTCGCCAATTAGGCGTTGCAGGATCTTTCCGACATCGCGAACGACCGCATTCAGGTCCAGGATGACCGGGTAGAGTATCTGCTTACGGCTGAAGGCTAGCAACTGCCGGGTCAATTCGGCTGCACGCCGAGTGGCTTTTTTGATCTGCTCCGTGTAATGCTGCTGCACTCCGGTCGGTGTTGTTTGGAGGAGTAGGTCAGCATTTCCGAGAATGACGCCCAGAAGGTTATTGTAGTCATGCGAAATTCCTCCCGCCAGCAGCCCCACGGCTTCCATCTTCTGCGCCTGACGGAATTGTGCCTCCAGGCTCCGTCGTCCGGTAATGTCTTCCACAATGACTTCGAAGTGGCTGAACGAGCCATCCTGTCTGCGGAAAGCCCCTCCGCTTATACGAACAACGATGATTTTGCCGTCTTTGCGTTTCCAATTGACTTCACACCCGTTCACGCGCCCGCTGGGCCCGTAGCTGTCAAGAATCGCCCTGCGATCGGCCGGAACCTCGTAGATGTCATGGCTCAGGTTCCGCGTCAGCAATTCTTCTTTTGAGCTGTAACCCAGCATCTCTACCAGAGCTGGGTTTACGTCTAACAAAGCACCGTCCAATTGTGATCGAAAGATGCCGTAGGGTGCGTTCTCGAAGAGCTCCCGATATTTCTCTTCAGACTGTCGCAGCGCTTGTTCTGTCCGCTTGCGATCTGATATGTCGAGGAAAGTGACCACCGCACCGACGAGTTCACCGGTCTTATACATTGGATAAGACCAATACTCGGCCTGGAAACTCGTTCCATCGGCGCGCCACATCAGTTCATGGGTGACGTGACTGGCCCTACCTTGGCGGACGGCTACATAGATTTCGCATTCCTGCTCCGGATATGGGGTTGCATCCGCCCGCGTGTGATGCATGAGCGCATGCATGTTCTTTCCAAGCAGGTCTTTGGGAGTCGCGTAGCCAAGCAGACGCAGGCAAGCAGGATTACAGAACGTGCAATCTCCCTCTAAATCGAGGCCATAAATCGCTTCTGCGGTCGAGTTCAACAGCAACAGGTATTTCTCTTCACTCTCCTGCAGCGACTGTTCAGTTTTCTTGAGGTCGGTAATATCCACTCCTATGCCAAGCATGTGAGTGGACCCATTACGAACCATCACGCCGTGCGCGTCGACCCAGCACGTAGTTCCGTTCGGCCACACTAGTCGATACTGCTGTGCGTACTCGCCTCCACCCGCGATCACCTTTCGGATCGCATCTTCCACTCTAGGCCGGTCTTCCGGATGAATCCTTGTAACAGCATCTTCAACCCGACCGGAAAATGTATCCCGCGTGTATCCGAACTGGCGGTAGGTCTCGTCCGACCAGATCACCGTGTTGGCCACTGTGTCCCAGTCCCACAGTCCAATCCGAAGGCCAGCCTTCTGTGCCAATACCAAGCGTTCTTGCCAATCTTGAACTGCTCGCTCTGCCCGTTTCCGATCCCTGATGTCGCGGGCGACCACCTCGATCGCCGGTGCTCCGCTCCAGCAAATTGGGATCGCGACAGCTTCGATTTCCACCGACGACCCGTCACAGGCGATCAGAACAGACTCCATTGGAGGAGACGCCGTTCCGCTCGCGTAACAATCCTGGATTCGATTTCTTATTGCTGGCAGGTCGTCAGGATTGACGATCTCGCCAATGTCCTTACCGAGGAGTTGCTCCGGTCCTGCCGCGCCCAGTAATCGTACACAGAATGGATTCACAAAGACTATTTTATCTTCGCTATGAACGAGAATGGCATCAGGTAACGCTTCCACAAGTGTTCTAGATCTCTGCTCACTCTCTGCAAGCGCCTCCAGGGACACGTTGCGATCATTGAAAGGCGCAGTCGCTTGTCCCGAGGTGTCGACCATACTCAACCCCTTTGCGATGTTTCAGATTCGCTAACGTCAAAGAACGATCTGTGGCGCGCCGAATTACAAATCCCAGGCTACGTCTATCCTCAATCTCGACCTTAACATTCGCGCTGGCTGTCTTCCGGTCAAAAGTGCACACTCTTGCCAGGCCACTCTTGATGGTCTCCTGCACCAGGAGAGCTCTTTTGGCAGCCAAGCGGCACACAACAGCTGGTAGTGTCTGAAAACGGCGTCGCATTTCAGACATTACCCAACAGCTCTGCCGCGTAGCCTTTACAGCCGATTCATAATAAGTAGGAAACCAGACATGTGGCATCCTCACACCCTGGGGATTGCCCCTGAGTGACGGGCAACTCGGAAGTTATCTCTTCGTCCGTCGGATTAATACTCGGAAACGCGCTTGTAATGATCGAGGACAACTTCAGAGTTGTGTGCGCACGTTAGTGGTGCCCCGGGTGCGCGTATCAAATCAAGATGCTCGACGTTCTGGCTTATGCGAGGCGTTCAATGTCGGCTGAAGAGAGTGGGAATGAGGCTTTCGGTATTATTTCAGACTGCTTCAACACCCTTGCGACGCTGGTGCGGGAGATCTTGTAGGTTCGGGCCAGCTGAGCCAGGCTTAGCCCGCGGGCCCGGTCGCGGAGCAACCCCACTCGATCGATCTCGATAGGTTTGCGCCCAAGCGTGCGGCCTTCGAGCCGGGCGCGCCTGAGACCGGCCCTGACTCTTTCGATTATTAAATTCCGCTCCAGTTCCGCGACCGCCGAGACGATGACAATCACCGCGCGTCCCAATGGTCCGCCGGTATCGAGGTTCTCTCGAAACGACACGAACTCAATACCCGAATGGTTCAGCGTGTCGAGCACCTCGAGGAAATGCCGAACGCTGCGAGCCAAACGGTCGGACGCCCACACCAATACAACATCAAATTCGCGCCGGTGGGCTGCCGCCAGCATCTGGTCGAGTGCCGGTCGCTTCGCCTTTGCGCCGCTGATCCGATCGGTGTACTCGTGGACGATTTCAAAACCGCGCTGCTCTGCCAGTCGGCGCAGGTCAAGCGCTTGGGTCTCGGGATTCTGATCGAAGGTGGAAACTCTGGTATATAAGACCGCTCGCTTCATCATTCGCTCCTCCAGGCAGTATACATAGCGACGTTTCAGATTCGCTACCCGTAACTTATTGCCGCTCAATGGCTTACGAGTAGCTAATTCCAAAATGTGCTGTGTATACTGCAGGTGAGGAAAGGAGAAAACAGCGTGTCACTTGAAAAGCGTTACATCCGTGATGGCCACAACAGAGTTATCGGCAGTGTCACCACAGGCTACCAAGGCGCATTCGACAGCATAGTTAAGGATGAACATGAACAAATCGTCGGGCGCACCAGTGAGAAGTTCAATACGACCCGCGACGGGAAGGGCGGGCTAGTGTCCATCAATTCTGCCGACCCCGGCTTGCTTATCAACAAGAAAAAGTAGTTACAAATCCCGCTCCTCCCCAATTCCACACTCTCACGGAGGTTCTCTGAGCACCCGATCACCAGTTTCGTCTGAAACTATCGAATGCCCGCTCTGCTTGGGGGCGGGCAAGCTGAAACGGACTGAAGTGCTTGATCGGCTCGGGGTGAAGGACTTCGCCCGCGTTGCCCAGCTTTCCGCCGAGGAAGCCATCAGGCTGATTCTGTCTAAGCACAAGGAGGATGAACAGAGTGTATGGGCAAGATTCGAGACCGAACTGGCGAGGCGAACCGCCGAAACCACCGAACGCCACAAGGATGAACTCCACGCTCTGAGGGCTTCGGAGCAAGAGAAGGCAAACCAGATCGACCACGCTAATCGCCGGGTCGAGGACTCCCTGCGGGAGGTCGCCAAATTACGGGAACGGAATCACGAACTGGAAGCCGAGATGGTGAAGGTCTGTCGTATCGGCAAGAAAGAAGAGATGGACTTCGCCGATGAAGCACGGAGTTGGGCAGGTATCAGCGTTAGCGAGAAGCTGGCTAAGAATGGTGACTTCATCTTGGCCTACAGAGATGCCAGCGGCGCATCAATGGAGCCCCGAATGCTCATCGACTGCAAAGACAAAACGGTGATCTGCGAAACCGATATCAGCAAACTTGTGCGAGATTCAAGAGAACGCTCGCTCCCTGTCGCCATTCTGGTCGCAAGAGACGAGAGTCAGCTCCGCCAAGTTGACAGAGAATACCGCTGGGGTCGCAGTGATGGCGTGTGGGTATTGAGAACCTGCCGCCAGTGGTTGCCCCGTGATCTTGATGTGCTCAAGCCTCTTTTTGAACGGATGAGGGTGCAGGGTACGGATTTCTTAGATAAAAATGCCGCACTCGCCGACGAGGTTCGCCGCACTTTTGCTGACCTTGACCGCATTGAGTCGGAGTTAAAGAAGGCGTCCAAGGCGATTACCTCGGCGTCAGAGTTGGTCAGCAAATACAGAAACAGGTTGCAATCACTCTGCGACAACGCTTCCAACGAGAAAATAGCCCCTCGCCCCGCGGGGAAGATAGAAGATGTTTCGCAAATGGCGGGCGCATAGCCCTCTTTTCCTTTGGAGACAACCATGCTACCGCTATTCAATTTTCGGCTGAACCACGTCGTCGTGCCCATGATCTTTATCAACCGGGAGCGAGATAAGGGAGAACTTACTGGTAAATGGCAGATTGCGGTGTGGATCGATGGGGTGGGGCGCTTCACACTGGATGACGAAAGCGGACTATGGGAGCGAACGATTCCGCATCACGTTCTCGAAATTCGCAATGAGGCGGAATGGGAGCAGCTCGATCCAACCGTGCGCCAGAAGGATAAGAATGAGGGATGGCAACGAGTGACGCCGAATGAACTTGTGGAGAAGCTAATCGAAACAGGGGTGCTTCGTTGCATCTGAAGGAACGCTCTTTCACCCCCACAGTGAGAACCGACAATTTTTCTGTCTGCCAGTGTTCGGCATTGGTCCAGAAGAACCTTAGGAGGAGGAAATAATTATGCCGAGGATCGATTTACCCCCTGACGCGGAAGCCAAGCTGCTCCGCGCCGTCGGCCACGGTACGGGAGAAACCTCTACGACGCCCCAACGGAAAAGTAGGGCGGTGAGCCGAATTGTCAATTCCCATGGGAATGGCCGGCTGGGTGCAAATCGAAAGTTATTCTGGGAGCGCGGGTCACGCAGTACTAGCGCGCAACTCCTAGATGACGGGCTATGCGGAAGTTGTCCGAAGGCAAACGCTGGATCGCATGCATCGGTGTTTTTCGGCCAGCGAAACGTGAAGTTTTCCAGAAGTCTTCTTCTGGGAGATTGCCATCGATGTCCCCCAAGCCCGTTTGTAGACAGCGTCAAGTCTGTCGTCTTCGGGCTAGCGACCCTCGACGTCAGGTGTGCTCCCAATTCCCGCCGTTTGTGGGGATCGGTCTTGTTTCACGCGGGTGCGGATTTGTTGATTATTTTGCCCGTCTTCAGCAGTCTCGGTGCCGCGTAAGCGCTAGCAACCTGATCTTCTCTTGGCGCGGGAAGAGGGAAGAGTCAATTAGCGTAATCGGGATTCTGCGCCAACCAAGTGCTCCGGGAGGACGCCCAAATCAGCAACGGCAATTTAATAGCCCGTAACACTTGGGGCGTATTTGTCGCAAATAGAGGCCGACGTGTCACTCGCTGTTCCATTGGCGTTGCTCGCTGTGCTCATCATCCTCTTGGCCGCAATGCCGTGGAGTCGCCCACATCCCAATCATCTGTTCATGTTGGAATTGTTGCAGTCACAACTTGGAGACGAATCAGCGAAATCGATTCGTTGTCGAAAGGCGAAACCGTCGCGGCCCACGAACACGGTCAGCGTGAAAGCGCAAGTTTAAAAAATACTGTTGGGCTCGAATTCTCATTGGGTTTGTGCCAGACTACGCCTTCGATGAAGGTCGACCCCAAATTCGTGATCTTGAAGCACATGGGCGAGACGCCCTCAATGGCAACCTGCGAACGCTGCCACATCAAGTTTTTCACTCCGCTTGATCTGCTCAAGAGTCCTCAGAAGGCCGTAGAAAATCTGCTCGATCAATTCAGCCGACATAAGTGTGTACTGAATAAACACCAGCGATGAAACCAGGTGATAGCGCTCAAAACCCCTCCGGACAGGTAATGAGTGCTATCGGGATCTACGCCAATTGAGAAGACCCCCTATCAGCCAGCGGCTCGGGGTTAGTGCCAACACCTGACTGATGGAGAGCGGAAATCCGCTGACGGGGTGATCACCACACGTGTGGTACCAACCGGTAGCGCACCTTCTGGAGATATTCCTTGTAGCCTTCCAGATCGCGAGCCAACAGCTTCTCCTCACCAAAGATGCGCAGAACGAGCAACCCGACCATGGCTAGGCCTGCGAGCAGGCCACAAACGGAGCCGAGCATCAACGCGGCACCAACAAACGCCAAGCTTGCTCCAAGGTACATGGGGTGGCGAACAAAACTGTAGACGCCCGTGTCAATGACATGCTGGCCGCGCTCGGTCTGAATGCGCACCAACTGCGACGCAAAGGTGTTATCGGTGAACGCGCGGAAGAACGGGAAACTGCCCCCGAGGAGCAGGAGGCCTCCGCATACTTCGCTCCACAGCGGCAGGCGTGGTGTCCAACCGAAGCGCATATCCAGTGCCGGCAGAACGATCAAAGCCAGGAAGCACACTTTTATCCCGAGGAGGATCGCCACATCGGCGCGCGATTCGCCGCCGCTGCCGGGCATGCGCAAGCGCTCGGCCAGCAGCGCAGGGTCTCTGGAGCGGAGCCACAAGAGAATAGCGGCAGCGAAGGATATCCACCAGACGCCGAAGATCCAACCCTCCACCCAGCGCCAATCCCCCGACAGCCATAGCAGCAGGACCGCTAGTCCTAGAATGCCAACGGGGACAGCCACCAACACCAGCCCGGTGATGATCGGCGGGCGCATCGGGATCTGAGAACATCCTACCCCCGAGACGTGCTTACCTTCCACTGTCGGAGCGGATTTCCGCGCGGGTTTGACGACAAGACTCGTTCGGCGGATCACGGGCGAATCGGGAAGTTAAACTATCGTAAACAGGCGTGGGTGTTGAAACAGATGATCTACTAGGAATCTCGGTCAGCGGTATGGATCCGGAACCAAGAGGTTTCTCCCCCGAATGGACTGTGGCTGGAGAAGTCTGGGACGGGAGGCAAATAACCGCTTTGAATATCCAGCGTCTCTTGCATCCAACGCGGATTATAATCGGCGTGTTGTTCCACCTCAGACCAACGGCATGCGAGATGCCCTGTTTCGGTTTGCCATGCTGTCATTGCCGCAACCTCATGACTTGCACCGTTAAGCCGCTTGCGGAGACTGTTTCGGGGACACCGTTTGGGGCGAATTCTGCGCGCTGCTCTTCGCTTGGAGTTTCTTATCAATGCGGTCCAGCAATTTTTGTGCTTGCCGGTCTTCGTGATACTGCGGATATTTTGGGCTGGCTTCCATGCCGCCAGTTTGACAGAGGGAGCCTTTGAGCGCAAGCGGCTCCTGCTCAGGATTCGGGTAATATCTTTAGTTTCAGCAGCATGCTTCTGTTGCAGGCCGATCTAGCAACAATATAACGGAATCCGAGTGGAACGAAACTTGGAGTTTTGTCGTATCAAGTAATCAAGGATAACCATGAACACTCTGAAAGTGTCTTTGATCGCATCATTGATTGGAACTGCAGTTGGATTGGGGTCATGGGTGTTCGGCCTCGGACGAATTATCTGGCCCGCCCATCCTCAAATAGCGAGTTTTCTGCTCACCCTCATTACGACGATCGTGGTTCAGATTACCTGGCCTCGGCTGACGGAAACGAATTCCGAGTAATTGTCGAAATCAGGCGTTCGTGTTGAAGAACTCCCTTTCTGCCTCAAGCAGCCACAATCTAAGGGATGGAAAATGTCTACCCGCGTCGGAAAAGTCGCTCATCGTGATCCTGACGCGAATCAGTTTTTTGCAATTTTGGAGAAAAAGATCTCTTCAACAGACAAAGGCGATTACACTCGTTGACTGGTTTTGAGTGATATGACGATGTTGCATTAGCTATTGGGAGTCCTATTTGTATTGGCAGTTCCTTCGCAAATTGAGTGTTTGATTTCCTCGCGCCTCAAAAACACCCTTTCCTAATTCATCAACAGTTCATTTCGCTGTAAATAACGCTTAACTTGGTTGGAGTCTGATTCACTTTCGTGCTCTCTCAACTTACCGACAGGTAGTGAAGCCGGTGTGCTCGTAAACCGGGTCACGGAGTTCGATTGCGAAGTGCAAGCCCGCGCACAATCGCGATTCCATCGCGAACCACAGTGCGAGAGTGCATGCGGACCGCTCTTCGCATCGATAAGTTTCCAGACCCACAGCCTCGAAGCGTCCCATGGGTAAATCAGCTGAATTTGCTCATTGGGCTGACGTGTACTTATGCCCCAAAGCAGTCCACAAATCATCTTAATGTGCCGGAGGATACCTTATGAGTTCTAGCCCATGGCTTAGGTTCTGTGCTTCCATGCTGACCGCTGTACTCGTGCTGAACCCGCTAGCAGCCGTCGCCAACGACGTAAAGGCGCCAACACAAACAAAGCTGGTCGAAATTGCTCCCCGCTCCAGTGATGTGGTTGCTCGTTATACCAGCAACCTTGAGAAGCAGCCGATGCTGAGCAACACCCAAAAGCTGGCGCTGCTTCGACAGAATATCAGGTACGTATTCGTGCTTTTCCAGGAAAACCGGTCGTTCGACTTCTACTTCGGGACCTACCCCGGAGCGAATGGCCTGTTCTCGCAGCCTGCGGCCCAGACACCCGGTTTCTACCAGCCGATCGTAAATACCGACGGCAGCGTCAGCACCATCTCGCCATTCCTGATTCCGCAGTCGATTAAGAACTCCAGCAACCAGACCGTACTGCTGTACCCGGAAGATACCGACAGCGTGAACCACGGCCACACCGCCATCGACGCCAAGTTGGATCTCAACTCCAGCAACGTCGCGCAGAATGACCGCTACGCATTCATCGAGCAAGGCCTGTCGGGCACGCTGAGTCCGGACGGAACCACCTACACCGGACCTGTTCCGACGCTCGCGCAGAAGCAGAAAGGCGAATTGGTGGTCAGCCACGTCGATTGCAACACTGCTCCTTTCCTTTGGAATTACGCAGACCGCTTCACCTTGTTCGACAACTTCTTTGACACGGTGATCGGGCCTTCCACTCCGAACGCGATTGCCATGATTGCAGGGCAATCCGGCGTCACGCAATGGGTCAAGCATCCCGAATTGGGGAGCAACAATGACACCAACAACAGCACGGTGCCTGTGACTGGTGATCCGCAACCCTTCTGGGGTTCAGCACTGGACATCTTCCCCGGACCCGGCCAGAGCCAGCCCACCGAATCGGGAGTTGAACCCGGCACCACCAATCCGGCTTCCAACATGACTTTCGCTTCACTGCCCCTCAGCTTCATGGGCAACCAGATTCAGAGCATCACCTCGCAAGATGCGCTGGCCCTGGATCTCGCAGATGTCCAGAATGACATCAAGAAGATTGCCGGCGAAAACAAGCCGCCGGTAGCTTGGGCCTGGTACCAGGAAGGTTACGATCTGGAGCCCACCGATCCGGGAGTCGCGACTCACCACACCTACATCGCGCACCACGATGCGCCGCAGTACTTCGGCTACGAAGCAAATAATCCTGTCGAGACCTCGAATCACATGAAAGGCCTGCAAGACTTCTTCAATGCCATCAGCATTGCCAACCTGCCCGGGACCGGAACTGGCGGTGTCTATTACATCCGTGGCGGCTATGGAAACAACGACGGCCTGGTTCCTCGTTCCCCCAGCCCGAACGTGCAGGCGCTCTTCCCCGGCAGCGACGACCATCCGGGGTACGCTGATGCGCAGATCAGCGAATCTCTGCTGGCCGATGAAATCAACGCCATCGCTAGCAGTCCCTACTGGCCGAATAGCGCTATCATCATCACCTACGATGAAACCGATGGCCTTTACGACCACACCGTTCCCCAGATCCGCAACTTCGATGCCCTGGGCTTCGCTCTCGATCAGGGCCCACGCATCCCTGCCATCGTGATCTCGCCCTATTCCCTGGTGCACGGAATTTCGCACGAAGCCTCGGAACACGGCTCGGTCATCAAGTTCATCGATGGCCTCTTCAACTTGACTCCGCTGGCGAACCTGCCGGACGAAGCCAAGGCCATGAAACTCGGGAAGACCCTGTTCGGGCAGTCGAACCTGGGGCCCACCGACGGCGCGAACACCAAGATCGGCGCCTTGTTCTCCGCTTTTGATTTTGGGCGGCTGCAACAGGGAGCTGCTGGGGCGCTTCCGCCAAGTTACGCGATGATTCCGGCAGCGGACATCACGAGCCTACCTCACTGGGGCGCGAACGGATGCCGCTATCTGAGCATCAATCCAACGGATTACCAGAACGGCGCACTGGTCGACCCGGCTCCGGCCGACTTCAACCCGCGGCCGAGTTCAAACCCTGGTCTGCCGACCACACCCGGCTGGCCAACTAACTAACTTCACCATGGCGAAGGGCGATCGGATTCTTGTCCGGCCGCCCTTTTTCCATCTCGGTATTGCAGCACGTAGTCTGAACCGGTTCGTGCCGAAACAACCGTTAAATGGAGTGAACATCTTCTATGCGAAGGATGCTTTTTTCGTTCGTCCTTTTTCTCATTGTCATTCTTTTGGCCAATGTTGCTCCGGAAGCCCTCGCCGTCTCAAAACCAACTTCAACAACCCTTAAAAAGGTGCGCGCGGCCGGAACCTTGTCCTGCGGGGTAGATACGGAAGAGCCCGAATGGACGCTTGCCGATGCACACGGAAATCACTCCGCCTTTGATAACGACGTTTGTAAGGCAGTGGCAGTTGCCATTCTCGGAGCAGATGCCAAGGCCACCATTAAATACTTTCGCGATGAAGCGAGCAGCCTAGCCGCGCTCAAGTCTGGGGCAATCGACCTGCTCGCAACCGGTTCCGTCAACTTTCGCAACGACAATGGGATCTTCAGCTTCGCTCGCCCGATTTTCTATGATTTTCAGGGATTCCTGGTTGATAAGAACCTAGGCATTACCTCGCCCAAGGACTTTGCCGGAAAGAAGGTTTGCTTTCTGACTGGAACGGAAATCGAGGCCCAGGTGAATAACTACAGGGAGCGAGAGAAGATCAACTTTCTAAGGGCGCCATTTTCCGAAGAAGGCGAGATGGAAGCTGCCTTAGTCACGGGAAATTGCGCGGCGATTACCGCTGACGTCTCGCAGTTGGCCTATGAGCGAATCGCTTTCAAACACCTGGCACCGAAATACGTGATCATGCCTGACGTTGTAGCAAACGACCCGCTGGCTCCGGCGGTTCGTGCGGACGATCCGCAGTGGCGTGCGATTGTCGATTGGGCCATGCAAGCTCTGATCCAGGCCGAGGAAGTTGGAGTCACACAGGCGAATGTGAAGGAGATGAAAAAGAGCGATGACATTGTCATCCGGCGATTATTGGGAGCGCACCGCGGCTGGGGACAATTCCTGGGGTTAGACGACGAGTGGGCTGCGCGCGCCATTGAGGCGGTTGGAAACTACGGCGAGATGTTCGAGCGCGACTTGGGATCAGGATCCGCAATGAGGTTGGAGCGCGGCGCTAACAACCCGTGGAACCATGGTGGCCTCATGTTCTCCGATCCAATTCGCTAAAGTGGCGGGGTCCTATCGTTCGCTGGCCCAAGATGGCATATCCGAAGACCACCGAGAAGCGTCGGCTGGAATTGCAAGCGATCGCCAATGAGCTGGCCAAGTAACGACGAAGTAGTCGCGAGGAATAATGTTTATGCCTACGAAAGAACAAACGATCGAGGTTACCCATGATAGTAGTTCGAAGTCGCAGTCAAAGAATTTAGATCGGACTTCAAAGCCCTCTAAATTTATCTTCGATGCGGCTTTGTCTACCGCTGTCGCCGCAAACGGCCAACGGCCGACTAAAGCGGCGCAGCCCGACGGGCCCCTGACGCCAGACGTGCTTGACAAGATGAACCGGTTCTGGCGAGCGGCGAATTATCTCTGCATCGGCCAGATCTATCTTCTCGAGAATCCTCTATTGCGAGAGCCTCTCAAGGCCGAACAGATCAAACCAAGACTGCTCGGGCACTGGGGAACTTCACCGGGACAAAACCTTATTTACCTTCATCTGAACCGCCTCATCAAAGAGCATGATGCCAACATCATTTATATTGCCGGTCCGGGACATGGCGGTCCGTCGCTCAATGCGAACTCTTATCTGGAGGGCACTTATACCGAAGTTCATCCGGAAATTACGCCAGATGAGAACGGCCTACGACTTCTTTTCAGGAAGTTCTCGACGCCGGGCGGAGTGCCGAGCCATTGCGGGCCACACGTTCCGAATTCCATGCATGAGGGTGGAGAGCTCGGCTATTCGATGGTTCACGCATTCGGAGCCGCTTTCGACAATCCTGATCTAATCGTCGGCTGCGTGATCGGCGATGGCGAGTCCGAGACTTGTCCATTGGAAGGAAGCTGGAAGTCCGTCAATTTTCTAAATCCAGTCCGGGACGGTGCTGTTCTTCCAATACTGCATCTCAACGGCTATAAGATTTCCGGGCCGACGGTTCAGGGACGGACGAGCGACGAAGACTTAAGAGCTCTGTACATGGGACGCGGCTACAAGCCCTATTTTGTTGAAGGCGACGATCCGGAAGTCGTGCATCAACTCCTGGCTGGAACTCTGGACGATTGCTACGCCGAGATTCGAACCATCCAGCAGGAGGCGCGCACGAGCGGGTTCAAGAAGCAGCCAATCTGGCCCATGATCGTCCTGCGCACGCCCAAGGGATGGACTTGTCCGAAACAAGTGGATGGAATCCCGATTGAAGGCACTTTCCGCGCTCATCAGGTCCCTCTCGCCACGGTCCGCGAAAATCCCGAACATCTCAAGATCCTTGAGGCCTGGATGAGAAGCTACAAACCGGAGGAACTCTTCGATCAAAAGGGGAGATTCATCGCCGATTTAGCAGAACTCGCGCCGGTTGGCGATCGTCGGATGGGAGGGAATCCTCATGTAAACGGCGGACGACTGCTGACCGCACTCGACATACCAGACTTCACAAGTTATGCGCTGGAGATCCCAGGGCCGGGTCAAGTGGTCGCGGAAGCTCCACGAAAGCTTGGAGATTTCTTCAGAGACATCTTCAAGCTCAATCCGACAAACTTCCGCATGTTCTGTCCGGACGAGACGGACTCGAATCGCCTTCATTCCGTCCTCGAAGCTACCAAACGCTGCTTCATGGCGGAGACTGTTTCGATCGATGACGAACTGAGTCCCGATGGCCGTGTCATGGAAGTATTGAGCGAACATTGCTGTCAGGGATGGCTCGAAGGATATTTGCTAACGGGGCGGCATGGCATGTGGTCTTCCTACGAGGCCTTCGCGCAAGTCGTGGATTCGATGCTGACCCAACACGCCAAATGGCTGGAGCAATGCCGCGGTTTTCCGTGGCGCAGACCGCTCGCATCGTTGAACGTTCTGTTGACAAGTCATGCGTGGCGAAATGATCACAACGGTTTCAGCCATCAGGCGACGGGATTTGTAGACAACGCACTGGCGCGGAGGAGTGAAACCATCCGCGTGTACTATCCCCCGGACAGCAACTGCTTGCTGAGTGTCTTCGACCATTGTTTGCGGAGCCGCAACTACGTCAACATCGTTACCTGCGGAAAGCAGCCGCAGCTTCAGTGGCTAAACATGGACGAAGCTCTCGAACATTGCTCGCGCGGGGCATCGACTTGGAAGTTTGCCACCAACGACCGAGGTGGAGAACCGGACGTCGTATTGGCCTGCGCAGGCGACGTACCAACCATCGAAACCTGCGCGGCCTCCTGGCTTCTGCAGAAGTATGTTCCCGGCATCAAGGTGCGGGTTGTCAATGTGGTGGACTTGAGTATTTTGATGAGCCCGGATGATCATCCGCATGGCATGGATAATATGTCTTTCAACGCTCTATTCACTAAAGACGCACCTGTCATCTTCGCGTTCCACAACAATCGCTGGCTCATTCACACCATGGTTCACGGGCGCTCCAATGAAAGCCGCTTCCATGTGCGCGGTTATATGGATCAGGGCACGACCACCACGCCTTTCGACATGGTAGTGCTGAACAAGATGAGCCGTTTTCATCTTGCTATCGATGCATTGAAGTACGTCGCAAGGCTGCGCTCAGAGGTTTCAGACGTAGTCGACGCGTTCAACCGGAAGCTGTACGAGCACCACGACTACATTCGACAAAACTTGGAAGACATGCCCGAGATTAGAAACTGGCAATGGACAGCCGACTTCAGCGAGCCGAGCGCACCTCCGCCACTGGCCAAGGGACATCCGCGCGCAGGGTTGTTCAGCGACAGCTAGAGAAAAAGCCACGGGATGCAGCTTGATCTGATGGGTGAGAACCTAACCATTGTCCAAAAGAGCACAGTTTTCCGATTTCTGATCGACGAAGATAGGAAACTACCCAGTCGGCGGTTCGATAAGGAGATCATCATGGGCCAAGCGATTCCTTCTCATCCTCATTTCATTCCCACGAAGATTCTGGTGCCCATCGATTTCAGCTCATCATCCGATGCCGCTTTGGAGACCGCATCCGACCTCGCTCAGCACTTTCATGCTGAACTCTATCTACTGAACGTTATTCCCATGCTTCCAGTGGGCACAAAGACCGTCTCCTTCCCGGAATCGGAGTACCTTCACAAAGCGGAAGGCAATGCGGAACGGCAGTTGGCCACCTGTGACGCTGCTCTTGTTTCCAAGGGGATCAAGGCCAGTTCCAGTATCGAAATTGGCAACGACGTGGTTGGAAACATCATGTTGGCGATTGAACGTGAGCATATCGACATGATTGTGATTTCGACGCACGGCACCTCTGGCTGGCGTCGGTTGGTCTTCGGCTCGATCGCGGAGAAGGTCGTCAAACAGGTGCAATGCCCGTTGTTGCTGCTTCGCTCCGTTGAACCGGCCGCAGCTTGAGCAGCTTCCAGTCCGCAATCTTGAAGAAATCGTGGTAGCAGATACAGGTTTCAAAATAGCGAATATGGCTGCACAAGTCGAAGCCGCACCATCACAACCACCCGCAAAGACGGTACAGAACATAGCCTCATCCGGACTCACGAGCGCTGACGCACATACCCGTCTTCAAGAAAACGGGCCCAATGCAATGCCCGATGTGTCCGCCCATCCAATTCGAAACGCATTGGGCAAGTTCTGGGCGCCGGTCCCGTGGTTACTCGAAGCGTCGATTGTGCTTCAAGTCATGCTTCATAAGTATGCCGAGGCTGCGGTCATTGCGGGCCTGCTAATCTTCAACGCAGTACTAGCCTATTTCCAGGAAGGTCGCGCCCAGGCTACCTTAAAAGCCTTGAACTCGCGTCTCGCCTTGAATGCCTCTGTCGAGCGCGACGGGGTTTGGAAAACGGTACTCGCCGCGGAGTTAGTGCGCGGCGATCTCGTGAAGTTGTCACTTGGCGGAGTCGTGCCGGCGGATGTGCATTTGATCGGGGGATCCGTCCTGCTCGATCAATCCATGCTTACTGGGGAATCGCTACCCATAGAGGCTGGTCCGGGCGTTGATACCTATGCTGGAGCACTGGTACGACGCGGTGAAGCAACCGCAGAAGTTACAGCCACTGGCGTTCATACGAAGTTTGGTCGTACGGCCGAACTAGTGCGTACTGCGCATGCTGCAAGTTCGCAGCAAAAGGCTGTGCTGCGCATCGTGCGCAATCTGGCTATTTTCAATGGTGCGGTCATCCTTATTATCGGATCGTATGCCTATTTTCATGCGATGCCGTGGAGCGAGATTATTCCTCTGTTGCTCACGTCGGTTCTTGCTGCAATACCCGTGGCATTGCCGGCAACATTCACGCTTGCGGCGGCGCTTGGAGCGCGATCTCTGGCAAAGCTGGGAGTCCTGCCGACGCGCCTATCCGCTGTCGATGAGGCTGCGACAATCGATGTCTTGTGCTCGGACAAAACGGGAACGCTCACCCGCAATGAACTTTCGGTCACCAGCGTCAAGCCGATGCCCGGGTTTGATGAAGCCCACGTTCTCGGCATGGCATCCCTCGCAAGTTCTGACGGCGGGGATGACGCTGTGGATGCGGCGATTCGTTCTGCCTCCACGCAAAAGCCGGCATCGGATCTTCCAAAGCTAATCACCTTTGTGCCATTCGACCCGGCCAGGAAAACCTCCGAAGCAACGGCGACCGATGCAAAGGGTGGCGTAGAGCGCATCGTGAAGGGAGCCTTCACGGTCGTCGCGAGCCTCACCGCCGCGCCACCCACAGCGGCTGGTTTAGCCGACGGACTGGAAAAGCAAGGTTTCAGAGTGTTAGCGGTAGCTGCGGGCACCGCAACAGCTTTGAAGCTTTTGGGTCTGATTGCCCTCAGTGATCCGCCCCGTAAGGACTCGATCTCCCTGATCTCCGAGCTCAAGACCCTTGGCGTGCGCACTGTGATGGTGACGGGTGACGCTCCCGCTACGGCGGCAATCGTTGCCCACGCGGTGGGATTGGATGGGGCTGTCTGCCCGCCCGGACCGGTACCCGATGGCGTGAAACCGGAGGATTTTGCGGTATTTGCAAGTATTCTTCCCGAAGGAAAATTTGATCTCGTCAAGGCCTTCCAGAAGAACGGGCATACGGTTGGGATGTGCGGCGATGGCGCCAACGATGCACCCGCGCTGCGTCAGGCACAGATGGGGATTGCCGTATCGACCGCAACTGATGTCGCCAAATCAGCAGCTGGTATTGTGCTGACCGAGGCTGGGCTTAGCGGCATTGTCGCCGCCGTAAAAGAAGGAAGGATCACCTTTCAGCGCATTCTTACCTACACGCTGAACTCCGTGCTCAAGAAGATTGTGCAGGTGCTTTTGCTGGCAATCGGCCTGGTGATGACCGGACACGCGGTTTTGACGCCCATGCTGATGGTCATTGTGATGATCACCGGCGACTTCCTGGCCATGGCATTAACCACCGACAGAGTAGGGCCATCGCCCATGCCGAATTCCTGGCAGGTCGGCAGGATTACGATGGCCGGGGTTACTCTGGGAGGCTGCTTTTTAGCGTTCTGCGTAGCGGTCGTAGCGGTCGGCAAGTTCGAAATGCAATTCGGAATCGAAGCCCTGAGAACGCTTTCTGTCGTTGCCATCGTTTATGGCAGCCAAGCCACCATCTATGCCCTGCGAGGGCGTCGTCACCTCTGGGGACTGCGTCCCACGGTATGGCTCGTGGCCTCCTCCGTTGCCGACATTCTCATAATCTCGACCTTGGCGATTCGCGGAATTGCGATGGCACCATTGCCCGCTCCCGTCCTGGCGTGTGAGTTTGGAGCGGCCATCATTTTCGGATTGATCTTAGATGGGGTGAAAATCCCTGTCTTTGCCCGGCTTGGCATCTCGTGACCACGGCAAGCTTCCGCGAACACTGGTTGGCGGCTCATGGCTGAGTTCGAAGTTAGATTTAGTCACACCCATCGAAGATGACCGGGGAACGAGAAGGTGAAGGAGCAATCGCTGATGGAATCGGAACCAAACAAAACGCCAGAAGGTCGACCCAAACGCGGATTGTGGGGCGTGATCCAGTGGATCTTTCTGTGGGGCACCATTTTTGGCCTGAGCGGAGTGGCGCTGGTCGCGGTGACAAACAAGGCGGTGATCTGGTCGAGTTCGGGCGCGTTTTGCGGGACCTTCTGCCACACGATGACATGGTCCTCAGCGGCATATCATCAAGGCCCGCACTTCATCAATGCCTCCGGCGTGCGCGCAAGCTGTGGGCAATGCCACATCCCCTACGACTCCAGTCATGCGACGGCGACGGAGTACGTAAAGCTGCTGCTGTATAAGGCTGACCGCGGCGCAAAGGATTTCTGGAATGAGTCGCGCAAGACTATTGCGACGAAGGAAGAATGGGAAAAACAACGACCGCGATTACGAACAGAATTCGAAAGCTATACGAAAGCACACAATTACATCACCTGTCGCGGTTGTCATTCGCTCGAAGCGTTTGGCGGACCGCGGAGCCGCATGAAAACTCTGATCCACAAAGATCTCATCAAAGCCAACACCTTCAATTGTTTCCAGTGTCACCAGGATCTCGGTCATGTGTACGAGCCGCCGGTGGCCAAAGTTGGCGGTTGGTACACGATCGAGCAGGCAGCGGCTGGCGAAAAACTTTATCGGGCGCAGTGCGCGAACTGCCACGGTGCGAAACTAGAGGGCGGCGGTGGGCCTTCTCTGAAGGGCGCCACATGGCACCTGATGTATGGAGGCGCGAAGCTATTGACTGTATGGGGAGAAATTACAGGCCCGATGGCCCAGTATGCGGGCACAACCTATACAACCCAGCAGTCGCTGGATATCGTGTCTTACCTCCTGCAACAAAATGGGCTGCGCTCGGGGAGTCAGCCGCTTGCGGACACGCGAGAACTGTCGGAGATATTGCCGGCGAAATAGAGGCGGTGCGAACACACCGAACGACGGCCACTCAGCGATCTCCCGCAAAACCAAACCAAACGCATCACACCTTCGCTTCCGGGGAGTCTGCGACTCCTTCCGGCAGTAAGACATCGGGCATGTCAAGACGTGCGACACCAATCCGGCTGTCAGCCATCCCATAATAAACGTCGAAGCGATTGGGTAAGCCAAGATCGTCGCGCCGATCGATGCCGGTCGGAAACACAACGTGGGAGACGGTCCCGCCGCATTCCTGCGGCAGTGTTGGCGTCAACACCGGCTCTACCGAACGATAGCGGATCACTTGCGGATGCTCTTTCGAGAGGACCATCACGCCTGCCGAATAACGAAGTTGGTGTTCGCCGGCGTCGGGCTTTTCCACCTCGCTAACGCCGTGGTAAACGATCAGCCAGCCATGCTGAGTCAGGATTGGCGGAGTGCCGCCACCAATCTTGAGGCGCTCCCAGGGCGACACAGGTGTCGCCAGCCGATGATGAGACATGAACCGACCGAGGCGATTCGATTCGCGCGACTCCAAGGACATTACACAGTAGGAAATCCAGATGCTTTCCCGATCGAGATCAACCTTACGAACCGCGGGATTGCGAACGGTTTCCTCTGGGCGAGTACCAGGAAAAAGCGGCCGGTGCAGGATAGCGAGTTCCGGGTGCCCGGATGGATTAGGAATCGCAACCGGAAACAGACTGGCGTCCTTGTCATCCACGTCGCCGCATTCGACGCCATGGTAAGGACCGAAGGTCGCGAGCCCGAGACGTTTCCAATGGAACAGGTCCTTCGATAAGGCAAGTGCAATTCGCGGGCCTTCAGGCGAAAAAGCCGTGTAAGTCATCATGTAACTGTGCAGCGGTTCCACGTAGGTGATGCGAGGATCTTCGCAGCCACCACCGCCATCGGGCCGCCGCTCATAATCGGCCTCAGGCTCCAGAGCGATACCAAGCCGCTCGACGCCTGCCGGATCGCCGGCTTCATTAAATCGCACTCGCGCAATGCCGATGCGCGAATAATTTCCCCGCGCAACCAGCCGCGGGAACAGGTAGAGTTCACCGTCAGGGCCACGAGCGGCAGCCGGATTCAGGACCCCTTCGACCTCCTGCGCGTTCCCCGGCTCCGGCTGCATCAAGATCCCTAGCCGTTGCAACTTAAGTCCGCGCACCAAGCTCTTTTCGTCGATTGCCATTACTTCATGCCGCCTGACTGCCGACTGCTAAGCAGGCGATGATGGTTTGGATAACCCGCTTGGTCTCGTTGGGATCCTTAACCGGAATGCAATCGACTCCCGCTGTTTCAGCAGGGTAGTCATTGCCGCCCACATACAAGGCGTCGCCAACATAAATCATGTCTTTTATCGAAATATCTAGCAGGTCTCGCAGTTTTCTGATGCCGTAGGCCTTGTCAATGCCAGGCTTGGTAATGTCAACAGATGTCGAGCCCCCGATTCGGACAGAAAACTCGGCAATGAAGGTGTCAAGAATCGCTTTGATCTTCTTCCGCTTGGCGAAATCGGGGTCCTATTTCTCCTTTTCCTCCAAGGGAGCCTGCTGACCTAAGGCAGAAAATGTTATCTGGCTTCCGCGGTCCTCTATTTGCTTGCCCCAGAGCTTTTCGATCGTGAAGCCTGCAACTCCGATCGCCTTCTTTAGGGAATCGAGGATCTTTTCTCTTTGATCTGTAGTGAAATCTTCCGAACAGATCTTCTTCCAATCTGTTGAATCGTATCGGTAAAACTTTGTGCCGCAGGTAGGAAGGAGAGATAGATTCGCCAGGAGTTTGTCGTGAGGTAGATTCGAAACGAGTTGCTTCTCGAACTGCGGCCAACCCCCGCCGGAAATTACGGCCACTTTCACAATACCGAGAAGGTCATGCAGCAGCCCCGACATTTCGGGATCAACGGCCGATTTACTGTCGGCAAGTGTGCCATCGAGATCAAACACAATCAACTTTTTCACTATGCCTTCACCTTCTAAAGTCTCGCGATCTCAATCCGGGATTGCGATTTCCAACAAGTTCACGGCACCGTGCGGTCGAAAAACATACATCCCGATGACCGCAGGTAAAACGAATACGTTGCCTTTTCCGACGGCATAAGTGGCCCCGCCATGTTCGACCTGCCCCTCGCCCTCCAGGCATACCAGCACACGCGGCAAATCCGCCTCGCCAACGGTAAACGGCGATTGTCCCCGCACGCGCCACAACCAGAAATGTTCACAATGAAATAGCCTCTCGCGTTTTACCGGCGTCGTCGCTTCCACCACGGGCTTTACCAGGCCGACCGGACCCTCCGAAAAATCAATGCAGGCCATCGCCTTATCGACTTGGAGTGCCCGTGGTTTCCCCGTCTTCGGATCAATATGGTCCCAGTCATACAGGCGAAAGGTCACGTCGCTATTCTGCTGAATCTCGAACACCACAAGATCGCCACCCAGAGCGTGCACCGTGCCCGCACGCAGGAAAATGGCGTCACCTCGCTTCGGAGTTAAACATGCGAGATGGTCCGCCACCGTCCCGTTCGTGAGGGCCCGTCGCAGATCAGCTTCCGTAGTGCCTGTCTTCAGACCGGCATAGATGCGGCTTTGTGTCCCGGCTTCGAGCACAACCCAAGCTTCGGTCTTCGGGGTCTCGCCCGCAGACAGCAGGTCCGCGTTCGCTTTCGTAGGATGCACCTGGACCGAAAGCATTTCATGGACGTCGAGGAACTTCAGCAATAGGGGGAATCGGGGGAAACGCCCGGCCAGCTTTCCCATTATTTGCTTCGGGAACTGCTGCAGCAATTGACCAATGGTGCGTCCCTTTAGCGATCCGTCGGCGACGCGGCTCTGAGGGTCGTCGCGATCGCTGAGTAGCCACGCTTCTCCGACAGGGCCAGTGGGCAAGGGCGCAGTGAGCAAGCTGGCCAAATGCTGGCCGCCCCAGAGCCGATACTGATAGATCGGTTCGAATCGCAGAGGATACAGGAGGACTTGATCCAATGCTCCTCCTCTTTCATCGACAGCCAAGCTGACAGTGGTGTCGATCATGACTGATCTAAGAATGTCGGCTCGGCAGGGGACGGATCAGTTCTGTGAGTCCGTTCATCATGCAATTTGCCGAGGGTATGTTCGATCAATCTGGCTAACTTACCTGCGGCGCCATTGACGGCCAGGTCCACGGTCGCCGCTTCGTCGGTGACCGCGATGGGCTGGCGGCCTTCGAGGCGCGCCTCCATCATGCAACGTTTGTTATTTTCGCGGCTCTTAGGGCCGCTCTCGTCGGTCAGGTGGACTTCCACCCGCGTGACGTGATTGCTCATTCGGCTCAAAGCAGTCTCCACCACGCCCCTGATCCGATCGGCGAGAGCCTCGCGACCTTCGATTGTGTGGTCGGTATTGACTTGGATTTGCATGCCGATCTCCTGCGCCAATTGTTTAATGAAGGATGTTTCTTACCTCATACCTTGCCGCTAGGCCGTCATGCACCACCATGAGCACTCGAAGACCGTCGCTGCCGAAATGAGGCTTGAACCGCTTGAACCTGGTAATTGCGCATTAGATGCTCTGGTTCTTATTGCACAGTGTCAGTGTTTAATTCAGTGTTCGATTACAAGCCGACGAACTCCGGACGGTAATCCTTCCAAATCCCCGTGGCTGGCGAGATCAAACGGACGGGAGCATCTTCAGCGTGTTTCGCGGTCCTCGCCCATTGCCAGGCGTGCTGCATTTCGGAGGATTCGAAGTAGCGCGTCTCTGATTGGAGAACAGCGGCGCCCGCAGTAAAGAGTTCCACAACCTCTTCCCAACGATGGGCTCCGACGACTGCCATACGAGCGATATGATTAGTGTGCTTCTGGAGAAATCGCAAGTCGTCCCAGCGTGCCTTCCATTCGGCCCCGTGCATTTCCGTCAGGTCCACCAGGATGCCGATCGGGTGCTTTTTGTGCTCCGCAATGAAGAACTCAAGCTGCGGCTCGAATGTCTTGAGTTCCTCGTCCAATAGCTTTCCGACTACCTTAAAGCCGAACGCGACTCCACCAGTTTCCTTCAGTCGTTCAATCATAGGCGCATCTCACCGTTTTGTTTGAAAACAGTATTATTCTCCAGAGGCGTTGGAATCAACGGTAAACCCGTCGAATCGCAGCCCGCAAAAACCCTCCGCAGTAACCCGACAAGCAGGGGCGCTGACGTACAGTTACCGTTCTTCAGTCCGCTTCACGGCCGAGGGAAACAAATATTCCATCCTTGCTCGCATACCACGCTCCCGCACATTGCCTGCATCGTCACCTCGCTGCGCATACTGCGCAAATTCCGCACTTGTAGTGATGCCTTTGTCTTTCAAGAGCCTGATGATGCCACCAATCTGGGCATCAAGGGTTTCGAGAAAAGGGAGCATTTCCTCAAACACCTGTTCGGCGGGGAGCATCTTCTCAAACACAGCAGGGTCTATTGTCATCTCATTCTCCTAGCTAACTATTCCCAACGCGCAAGCGCTGTCTTCCAGGGAGCGATATCATCGACCCAGTTCCTCCATTGCAAATCACGCCCAGCCAATCCCGATCGATGAGTTGGCTCCGCACGTTCGAGCATAAAACTCAAGCACGGGGCTTTCTGGTCAAAATTTAACACTACGTTTACCGGCGGTGTTAAAGCGAAATGGTGGGGCAACTGAGTGTTGGCTCTAATTATCCGAAGGAACAAGAAAGCCCCAGCCCGTCAAAGATCTGGTCCGTGGCCTTCTTTGGTTCTCTCGTTGATGGCCCGCACCCCGCGATCGCTAAGCCGCGACTGCTTCGGCAGTATGCAGTGTGTAATTTGCTGGACTCGTGCCTGCAATGATGTCTTTCGCCTTGGCCACTTCAGCAGCGGTCCCATGGGCGATCAGCAGAAACTGATCTGTCGTGAGCGCGGTTTGGTACTTCACAATGCTGTCTTTGGGGATGCCTATGCTGAACAGGCCGGCTCCCAAAGCGCCCAACGCCCCAACTTCAACGGCACCTTCCAGCCCTGCCACGATCCACGCCACCAGGGGTCCAGCCACTAAAATCGGGCCGAGACCAGGGATCACGAACATCGCGGATCCGAACAAGAGAGCCCAAAAGCCTCCCCAGAATGCGCCGATCTTCCCCCAATATTTCATGCGGTCGCCGGTGTTGTAGTAGCCGACCACTTGCTCATCCGTGTGATATCCCTTTCCAACGATCGACAATTTGTGCATGTCGACTCCGCCACGCTGAAGTTCCTTCACCGCTCGATCCGCATCCGTATGATTGTGATAAATCGCGACAACTGAGTTTTCTACAGACATTTCAATGTCTCCTCGACGCTAGTCCGTCGTTCTCAGACCATCCAACTAGGTCTCCACTGAGTATGCCGGTGCAGAGATGGAAAAACTGGTCGGAATTGCTCAGTTTGAGAAGCTTTGTCTGATAGCGGTATTAAATGCACACCCAGGCTGCGTAAGGCTCCCCAACCGTCGTTGTCACATGCGGCGGCTCCCTCTGACTCAGACCGTGCAAAGAAGCCAGCACTTGTCGACCCATTCGGTACTCATGAGGATTTGAGTCCCGGAGACCGCGTCGAAGGTTTGGGCGACTTCGGAATACCGACGGGAGAATTCGGCACAGCGCGGCGAGTGAATGAAGATGACGCGCTCGTCAAATGGGATGACGACGGTCGTGCGAGACTTCACCAACCTTCGCTCAAGAAACTTTAACTCCAGCACCACTCCCGCATATTCGGTTCGATTTTCACGGGACCGAGACTGCCAGACGATCAATTCTGATCAGTTTTGCGAAGGCGAAGATTTGATACTAGCGTTGATTTGAATGGAATTGATCCGGACGATGAGACCTCGATTTTTCGCCCAGACTTCAGCCTCACGGTGTCCAAGCAAGTCGGGGCACTGTGCGGCGTCGACTGATTCCAGAGGCATAGCGAAAATGCCAAGGATCGGCATACAAAATCTTGGCTCTTGGCAAATGGGATCCTCGCTCTCTCATTTGCGCCACTATTTCGTTCGCCTCCGCACATTCGCGATTACGCTCGTCTTGCTGCTTTCCGCTTATCCTTCGCGTGCCGACCTTAACCAGCATCCGGTCGTTCTCCCCGACAACGTTGATCCCTCGAAATGTCTCGACTGCCACAAAGACAAGGCATCAGGGAAGTACGTGCACGCTGCCGTGTCGATGGGATGCACAGTTTGCCATATGGTCGCTAACATTAAGGGGTCTACGTACATCAGTCTCTCGTCTCCCACCGATCAACTCTGCGTCACCTGCCACAAGCTCTCCGCCGATCCCGTCCAGCATCCTCCTTACAAGGAGGGCAACTGCGGCTTTTGCCACTCTCCCCACGCCAGTAATTTTCCGGCGCATCTTTACGCCTCGCCGCAGGACGTCTGTATGGCGTGCCACGTCAGGGGTCTCATGAAGGTGAATCGCAAAACGCGCACGCTCACCCTTTCTTGGGGCGCTACAATCCCATTCAAGGAAATGGACTCGTGGTTCTATCTCAACCTCGATAAGACTCACAAGCTCAATCACCCCGTCGAGGGACATCCCGTCTCTGGCCCAAACGTTGCCCTCGGCAAGGATGCTCCCCCCATCTCTTGCCTCAGCTGCCACGAGCCTCACCACTCCACAGTTTCCAACCTTATCCTGGCGAAATACAAGAACCCGACGTCCCTTTGTTTGTCGTGCCACGTACTTCCCCGTTGACTTCTGTTTTTAGCCATGCAGGATTAAGCCCTGACCCGAGCCTCGCTGAGGTGAGGCTGTAGAGAAACCCATCATAAGCGGTGCTAAGGAACAATCACTGCCGATCCCTGTTCGGCGGGGGAATGGCCGAGAGCTTCATTCATTGTCCAGCCGTACAATCTTTCGGCCCCTTGATTCCAATAAGAAATCGTGCCATCCACGCTCTTTACAAAAATTGCATCATTGGCCAAGTCAAGAAGCGCAGCCTTCTCGGCTAGCTTGGCGAGGTTGTGTTCCAGTTCCGCTGCACGCTCTTTCACGCGGCGCTCCAGTTCCGCGTGTGATTGCCGCAGGGACTCTTCCGCTTCTTTACGCTTCGCGATAACGCGCCGAGTCGATTCTCCCAGAGCCACAATGACGACAGAAAAAGCCATGAATGTCAGCACCCCAAAAGTCTCGGCTTGACCCTTCATCGCAAGGGAATGGTAGGGTGGCAAAAACCAGTACCAAATTCCGAACGCTGCCATCAAGGCCGCGACAAGCGAAGGTCCGATTCCGCAGTACCACGCCGAGAACACCATCGCCAACCAAATCGTGTGATAGGGATTGTCCGCTCCGAGGAGCGGATCGAGCAGTCCGCGAAGGATGAGGGCAGCAACTACTGCGAGGGCCGCAAGAGCATACAACCGCACATCTAGCCTAAGGCCGGACATGACAGCACCCCACAAGACTAACGGGCGGGACTATCCTTTCCGTCAGTGGGAAAAATCCTACTACGAACAGAATTGGGTTCAATGGAAATGTGAAAATTGACCAATTGTCCCTTCCAGCGGTGACAGGGATCACTGTTTTATGCGCGACTTTTCACTTATAGTCCACGCAAACGAAGTAAATCTCAATGGCATCGTCTTCTCACCCTGAGACGCCTTGCGCTCTTCGGTTTGAGTTCGACTCAGTGAGCAAAGTCCTGCTAGCCCGAATTGAGGGGCGGCTCACGGATCAATCGCTGGTAGAGATTTACGGTGCGATTCGGGAGTATTCGACCGCGACCGATGCCCGCGCAGGCATCTGGGACATGTCATCCGTAACTGAGTTTGCGATATCCGCCGAATGTGTTCGCGACTTAGCAGGTCGGGAACCCGCTATGCCCGACGCGACTAAACGCCCTCGCGTTATCGCGGTGACGAACCCGAGTGGATTTGGTTTCGCCCGCATGTTTCAGATCGTGGGTGAGAAGACGCGCCCACTACTGGAAGTGGTGCGTACTTTGGACGAAGCTTTGGCAGCACTCGGCATTCAATCCCCACAGTTCACACCGCTAGAAATGACGGTGCAGAGGCAGGCATCAACCCACTCTTAGGACTGGCGAGTTGCCCTGAGGTCCACAGGCCCACGTGCCTTGGCTTCACTCCGGGGGTTTATTGATTTCGTCAACCATCGACTTCGCCGCCTCGCGAATCGTGTACAAACGATAGACAGCTGATGGATCACTCAGATGGTGGGAAAGTAGCTCACATGCCCCAATGATGATAGCTAGTTTGCTGTTCAGAGAATGGGCCAGCAAACATCCTTTTTCATGGCACTCCGACTTGTTGTTCAATCGCTCTGCCCCCTCAGGCCAGTGCGGGATTATAACCGCTGCTTCTGTCAGTTCTGGACGTGCAAGGGTAGTCGTTCATTGGCATTAGTACCATCCTTAGCGGGCGAGCAACGTCGCTATTTAGGACGATGATTATGCACTTAAGGTAGAGTTTTGGTATGCGATGGGGAGAAGAGAATCCACCGAACGGCGCACGGTCTGGTTGGCTGATTTGGATCGCAGCCGTCATTCTCCTGATAGCTCTCTATTGTCTTTATCGCTGGGGCAAACTATGAACCTACCAACGCAGTGTTAGGACAGTACCGAACCATTTTTCGTTTTTGCGGGGCGACCAACCACACAGCGGGCAGCCGATTCGATGACCATTGGAGCCGAGGCCGTCACGGTCATTTTTTTCCTCGTAGATATCTGATTGCTGCGGGAGCGCCGTATCCCAAAGTTGCTTCTGCGGCTCCAAGACTCAGCTCCGATCTGCTTCTGCAAAGAGCGTTCGCGGGTAATGATCCAAACGGCTCGGAATTGTGCTTGCTTGTGGCGGTGGTGGATTTCGATCCTGTCTCCAACATTTACCTCAGGAAACAAGGACAGCCACCTCGCTCAACCCTCTACGATCCAGAGTCGCACTGGCAGGACCGCTTTGGTTCTCTTCGACCGCCGTTTCCCTGTGCGAAATCGAGTCATGGTTCCAGACTCCTTCAGCCGTGGACCTTCAGTTCTATGTGGCGGCGTTGCCGGACGATTCACTTTCAGATGCGACTCAATACAAGAGGGATTAAATCGTTATCCCAGCCTCTCGATGATGCCGTTCAATTGCTGTGTCAAGGTCTGCGTGGCGTCGTGAAGTTGAACAAGGCTGCCTGCTTGAAATTTGATGTCAGCTCGCGTCAAGTCCTCGCCGATAGAGTGGCAAAGCTGGTAGGCGGCACGAATACGTTCTCCGGCTAAGAACGAGAGCACGCTGGTTGAGTCCTGATCGATCTCTTTGCGGACAATATATTGCTGCGCAGCCCATGCGGCGGTCCTGACTCGATTCAGGGCGTCCCGGAAATCCGTCAGAATACGCGGGTCTAAATCCCCAGAGAGCAGTACATCGTATAGGCCCTGAAGCTCCAAGATGCCCTTTTCTAAATGCGAGTGAACGGGGAGATCACCAATATTCGGCTGGATTTCAGCTTTTGCCGTTTCTTGCTGAATTGATGGCGCAGATGCACTCTGCTCCTTCTTCAGCTTGCGAGTCGGCGCTGCCTTGCGTCCCGCACTGCGGTCTGGCATTGCACTCTCCTTGGGTTGGAAACCTAACATAAACCCAAGGGGTTTGACCTACGGGTGCCCTGAACGCTGGCTACGAAGGCGGTCTCTGGCTCGTATAGTGCCTTGACAACATCCCCGTACAGACACCGCCACCGATTCGCGGGCAACGCAAAGTAGATTGGAATTACTGATGTCATAATGTTCTCCGTACTCATTTAGTGAGCGATACCGAAGCGAACGCACGTTGCTTCCCATGTCTGAATTCCACGGCAAAGCGGAATCTGGACAGGTCCCATCGGCCCAATTCCTCCGTCACCGGGTTCGGTCGTGCTCGTGCGCGGACAGGACGTGCCGCTTCATCGAAGCTGCGACACTAGCTCTGCAGTCATAGACATTGCTCCGAGGGTGCTCATTGTAGCTTCCGGTACGTCTCTTAACGGGACAAGAGTCTATATTTCAGACGGCAAGGCAGTCTGACTGGCATTGTCCCAAGGCCTGAATTAATGGTAACCGCATGAAAAGAAGATAGGGTCAGCCATGGACTTGCTCACGATGGATTTGGTAATGCTCCTGCAATCAACCTTTCAGAGAGATTGCTCTTCTAGCAGGAGAGAATTGCCGCTATGACCATAATCAACGCAGATGCCGTCCGACTCGTAAAACAAGCCGCCAAAGAAAAACTGGGGACAAACGTGACCGACAACGAGGCTAAACAAGCAATCGCGGACTATTTTGACCCGACGATACCACCACCAGCCATCCCTCAGGATCAGATCGACGAAATCGTCGGGTCGATGTGGGGCGACAATTCGTATTGAGATACCACCGCCTGAGCACCCCTCTAAGGAGTGTATTTCATTTATGGCAACCGCCCTAGCGCTCTTAGTATCCGTTGATCCATCCACAATTCAGCAGTTCAGCCATGCCCTACAAGACTTTTCTATTTCGCCCGATGTCTGTCGAGAAGTGCCAGCGGCGGTTGGTCTATTGAACCGGCAGAAGTTCGATGCTGTTATCGTTGATCTTCAGCTTGGAGAACGATGTGTGCTGTTCTTGGACGAAGTGCACCTCTCACCATCGAACCGAACAGCGGTAACATTTGTCATCAGCGGCGGCGATGAGGAGTCCATGGACTTCCAGAGGAAGTCGAATTTTGTCTTGGAGAGGCCGCTTTCTTTGCAGTCAATCCGCAATACACTCAAGCCTGCTTACGGACTGATTTTAAGAGAACGACGACGCTACTTCCGTTGTCCCATTTCTATCCCCGTCACCATCCTGAGGCAAAGCAAGCCGGAAGTTCGCTGCCACAGCGCGAACATCAGCGAAGGGGGCATGGCCGTCAGTACGTTCGTTCCGCTCACCGCAGGAGAAGACGTGCAGGTTCAGTTCACTTTACCGGATCACGAAGGACCATTCGTGGCAGAATCGAAAATCTGCTGGTTGAAATCCGGCCGCCTTGGTGTTCGCTTCGCATCTCTTTCGGAGAACCACAAATCCGGGCTACAGGACTGGCTTTCACAAAAGCTAGAAGAGACGCTTCCGGAATTCGTTGCCGAGAAGTTCCGAAAGCAGGCAGGAAACACCGTTTAAGAAGGAGCTGGGCGTGGTCAAGTTACTGGATCAAACTCCGGCGACTCAATGCGGAGCAGGCGGTACGCTTCCTCTATCGTGCGAACCACATGCAGATCAGGGCGAGTCGATTCGCTAAGTAGCTGAAACATCCGCGCCATTCCGTACATGAAGTCGAGCGGAGCGACAATGACACGCATATGACCCCTCGGGATTGCAGGCGAACTTCGTGTCAGTTCCCGTATTGCGTCGCTAGAGACTTCAAACTTCGTCACCCGCAAAGTGTCGGCAATGGCGCGACACGGCCCGTGGGATGCCACATATCTCGCCACCGTTGCATAGGCCTCCAACAGAGCCGCCTCTGTCACAAAGCGTTGTAGAGTCATGCGCAAAATGTTGTTTCTTGCGTCGAAGTCCAGAACAAACCCCATAGAGAGGTTCGCCTCAACGTTCAATGGCTAGTCAAGGATCGATGAGCCCCCAGTTCATCACTGATAATTCCCATGGGCAGTAGCCCCGGTGTCTGCTGCCGAACAACCACAACAAGGTAATCTTTGGAATCCTCGTTGACCTGTATGAAGTATTCGCGGTGTGCGCTGAGCTGAGCTAACATCTACGCGCCAGCGCTTTGGCTCGAGGGCTTGTTGAACTCATCCGCCAGTGCTTGCGCTGCCATATGGATCACACGCAAACCAGCCAAGACTTCTGGATCGGTAGCATTTTGGAAAAGTCGGTCGCACATCCCCATGATGACACTGAGTTTATTGTTTGCGACATGAGCCAACGCACATTCACTCGCGCATATCGGGGGTTTATTCATCGTCCAAACGTATAGCACAACGGCGACGGAGGGTCGGTTTGGTAGCGAACATCGTTACGAAAAGCGGACATCATCGCCGTAATAGGGCACTATCTAATTCGGCGTCTAATTCCTGACCATCCTTCAATTGTTTTTTCCCTTCATTCTGCCCAACAATAATGACCCAGTGGAGCACTGTCAGGGGTTCATTCATCGGAGAAGACGGCCAATATTTCGGCGTTGCTGCCGAAATCTCGGCACCTCGCGATTGGCGTATCCATTCCACCAGACGCCAAAGCCACTTGGAATAAAGCTGCGCTCGATTTTGTAGATAGCGGCACCTAAAGTGCAAGGTTAGCGGCGTCATTGCGCTAGGAGTCTGATCCTTATATGCCAGATGTTTCGTTCGGGGTCTTGATCATTGACCCCCGATAGCGCGGTCTTTTGAAGAGAGAGAAGAAACACGGCCCTCGATGGGCCACCGATTACAATGCTGCTGGCGAACCGGTCGAGCATCTGGAGCGGCTCGCCGCCACGACCTTCTAGACCCGTGTTTTCTGTCCGTTTCGGAAAGGATGAATCACAAAGATTGAATGAAGTGAACCCAATATCAGCCGTTCGCGCTATTTCAAATCTTCCCGGTTTCCGAATTGAGGCAGAGAGAAGGCTCAACTGGTTTGAACGCGAGCTGGCTCTGCTGTCACCCACAAACCCCGACTACGAAAGCGAGAAACGCGCTATCCAAGCCGCTTCTCAGGAACTGCGTGAACTGATCCGACAAGTGACCGAACCGCAAACGAAGCTTACTTCGTCAAGTGCGCTAGCACGGAGTCTTTCCTAGGCGAAGAGTCGGCTGTCCCGCTGATCTCGCTTACAATGACGACTCCGGTCTCCGCCACATGCAATAGGCCGCTTACATCAGCAGGGGGAGGTGGCACAATGCGAGGATTGCCTTTAGTTGTTTTATTGGTGTCAGTAACTCTGATGAGCCAGATGCAGTCTCATCCAGACACAATCAGGTCTCACAACGGCACGCCAAGCAGTGACCGCGCCGAGCCGAGTCCTGATGACCCAACTGGTCGAATCGATGGAATAAGCTATGTCAGCGCGGCACTGAATTGGTCGCAGACTCTTTCGACAAGATTGGTTGCTAGATCACAGAATACGGTAACGCTGACTCCATGCCCAGTTGGCATCGACACCTCTTCCGGCGCTGGGTATGACATCCACATCTCGGACGGTACGAGCAGCGAAACGGTAACGGTTGCAGGCGGATCATGTACGTCAGGTGCATCGTCGGGGACCGTTCTGTTCACTCCCTATTCCTCGCATTCGCTCTCCGGGTCCTACACGGTGGGTTCCGCCTCAAGCGGCATACAAGAAACGATCAACGCTGCGTGCGGAACGAGCACTACCACTTATAAGGACAATCAGTGCAACGTCACAATCCCCGCGAACGGACCACAGTCTGGCGCTAATCACACTCTCAATACCTACAACGTCTATGGGACGATCTTCTTCCATTCAAATCAGTCGGTCCTGAGTGGTTATGGCGTGTCCCTGAACTGCTTGGGGCGCAGCCGGTGCCTGCAAATTGGGGACTTGGTTAGTTCCAATGACTTTGTAGGCATGACCGTCGAGGGGCTATCGTTCCGTTCCCCGACAAACTTCTCAAGCGATCCATCGTATGCGGGTGTAAGTATCACGCAAACGCAAAAGTCCTCTCGTGTGGTAACGATCACGACTGCTTCAGCTCACGGCTTCCGCGTTGGGGACATGGTTACGATAATGTTCACCGACAACAACGCTTACTGGGGAGACGCGGTTGTCACGGCAGTTCCATCCGCAACGACGTTCCGATACGCCCACTCAGGTGCAGACGTTGCCCCCCAAACCACTCCCGGCGTCGTTGCCTTGGCTTACACCGCCATTCTGGACAATGGTGGATACAGTCATCTGGCGAATATTTCCTACGACAAAGTTGGAGAGGTAGGCTCGTTCAACAACTTTTTCGATTTCTGGGATGACGAGAATGCGACAGTTGATCACTTCACCGCGACGAACAACTTAACAGGCAGCATCAACTGGACAGGCTCGTTCATCTTCTCCGCTGGCAACCAAGGCGCATTGAATCAGATCGCGCCGGTCATCACGTTCCGCGACTCGACCATCACGGCAACCAATCCTTGCGCGACCGACTACAACTCGAACGGGCTTTATGTCGAAAACGTGGTCTGCCAGTCGAGCGGCCCGTGGCAGTTTTATGCCGCGAATTCCACCGGCAACTATCAGGGCGCGTATCTAAAGAACATCTACTCAGAAACCAGCAATGGTGCGAATCCTCCCTGCTTCAACTACCCCTTGTCTTGTTCTGCCGCCAGATCGCCCTTCCCCGGAACGGGCATTGCTGGTCTGATTGCTGGTCCGAGTTCTGGAGCAGCGCAGTTCGCCATCAGAGGCGCTGGCGGAACAGAAGGAATGCCCGCAGGAGGAGGAAGCGGATCAATTCCTTACTCTTACTTTATCGTTGCGCGGGATTGCTCTGGCGGCACTTGGTCTGGATCACATGCAACGTGTTCGAGCGGAACCGTAACCCAGACCTCCCCCATGCAGGTGCTGAACTATGGTTCTACTGGCAGGGATACGATTCCTGTGCTGTGGCCGCGTGTGGCAAATGGAACGGACGGTATCATTTACGACGTGATCCGCACCTCAACTCCCGTGGGCGTCGGCGCGGTCTATCCGCACTACGGCGGCTGCAATGGGGGCTCAACAACGTCCTGTGGGGCGGTGGCTACTGGGGTCGCACAATGTTCCACCTTGGTGTGCAGTTACACTGACAGTGGTTCGACGGTGACCTCACCTTATACCGTCGCACAGGGTTCTTATGCTGGCAATCTGGTTTTCTGGCCGGGTTCGATTGTGGCCGTCAATAAGACCGTTCTTGTGGATTCAGAACAAATGGGGGTGGTCGGCGTTGGCTTGTCGAACAATGCGGTGCAAATTGCAGACCAGTGTACCTCCTACGGTGCGGCGTCCCCCGGAGGTTATACCACTTGTTTTGGGAGCATCACCTCGCCCAATAATGGCGTGCCGAGCCAGACTGCCACGCTGATGACGGACGGAGCGGCTGCCGGGGGCACACAAAGCATGACTAAAGGCAGATTGAATTTTGGAGCAAGTCCATACACCAACTTGCAGCCGCATCACATTATTACTTTGGTCGATGCCCAGCCCGCGCTGACGCGAGCGACTTGGGGATACAGACCTCCAGCTAATTCCGACGATGTGTGGATCGGAACCGACGTGCCCGATGGTGGGGTTGGATTGGCTCAAGGTCAACTGGCTTTCGGTGCACCAGTTGCGATAACGGACTACATAGACAGCGTAGGCGATAATAAGAAACAGAATTGGAAAGAACGGCTCACTTCGGAACAGAAGACATTTGCCGTGCCAGTGAGGATTGAGAAAGGAAACAGCCTTACATTAGGAGATGGGTCACCCCTCACCCAGATAAAAAGTTACACCGTCAACCAAGTGGCCACTAGCCGAGTACCTCCACAGACCTGCATTGACATCGTTGCGAAGGCCGCCGGAATTACAAAGTCGGATCAGATTGCTGGCACGACGCCTCCAGTCCCGCTCCGGAACTTGTCACTGAACACGTATCCCGCCGATGTAGACGAGATCATTTTGCACTTTTGCAATCCGAGCACGTCGGAGGAATTGACTCCATCCGGTACGTATTCATTTCTGGCTGTCCGCTGATTTGCACTTCCTAGTTTGTGTCGAAGCGGACTCCCGGGCCTACTTGCGGGGCGACCAGCCGCAGAGCGGGCATCGGATGCGGAAGAGACTAGGGGTTAATCGTGCTTGTGAGACGAGCGAGCCAAATCGGACATCCTCTGCTCTAATTCAGAGAGGCGCTTTTCCAGTCCACCGATGTATGCGCCCAACGCCCTAGCCGCTGCAACAGGTATTCCCGTCTTATCGAGCATGGTTGCCCATTGTTTAGCTATGGCTTTATGGCTCACGCGGTCCCGCAATGTGGATTTCGCCATGTGGGTGTAAACCCCCTGCTGGCTTTTGTCCCAAGTGTACATCGCCAGCACTTGCCGAATGGGCTAACCGGGGCGGGATTTCTCCAAAGCAAACCGAGTCATCACGCTCGCTGTGTCGAGGTTTGCCTCAGGTCTTTAGTCTCATTTTCCAGTCGCTTCCTTCTTCAGCCGCTCTATCTGCTCCAAATGATTGGGTCCGTGTTTCGACATCATCCCCACATAGTCGGCAACCGTGACCGGGTGATCCCGTTCAGGATGGCGTGCGAACTTCTCCAAGTCAGCCGCCCCCAGCCGCCTCAGCAACCGCACGTTGGCATGGCGGTTGAGTCCATAGAGTGCGACCAACTCTGAAGGTGGCGATTCCAGATACCCCAGATTCTTCGCCCAAGCATCCTGATCAATCGGCGCTATAACCGGGTCTTTGTCAGCGAGCATTTGCCGGATGCGGTATGCGTACAGGATTTCCATATCCGCCATGTGCCCAAGAATTTCTAAAATGCACCATTTGTCTGGTGCAGGTTTGTAGCGCAGCGTTTTCTCAGGCAGGCCGGATACAACGGCGGCAATTTGTTTGGGGCTATTTTCGGCAGCGTCGAGATGCTTTTTCAGTTCGGCTTCAGTCACGAATACCTCACTTCCCAATCGGGTGATTGCAATTCTCCGGGATAGTGCGTGGTAGCACAGCCAAAGACAGTATCATGCCAATCAAATATTCCATTTGTTGCTCTCGCTGGGAGCACCTCGCGCTCCTTGGTAGGGCGCTAATCAAAACTTCCTATTGTAGTTGCAACGATCTCTGACCGGGCATTCGCCGCAACGCGGCTTTGACCGCTTGCACAGTTCTTGACCATGCTGCCGGAGCAACTGATGTGTACGAATCAGCGAATCGTAGTCTCTGGGGAGTTGCCCATGTATTGCGTCCTGAACCAAGCGGTACGTCGCTGAATAGTTCTTCCGCTCCCCGGCAAACCCCACTCGACATAACACGCGCAAGCCATTCGAGTCGAGTGCCATCAAGGGGTAAGAACGGGTGAACAGGAGTATCTTTTCCGCACCGGGATCGCCGATGCTGGGAAATCTCTTCAAAGCTTTCTTCGCTTGGGGCAATGGCTTCTTGAGAACCGAACGTAGGTCGCTGTCGAACTCCTCATACGCAATCTTGGCAATCGTGAGAAGTTTTTCCGCACTCACCTCGGGGAGTATGCCAGCCTTGCCGATAGCTGCTAAAGCGGAGTGCTGAGCAGCAAGAATCTGTTCGGGGTCTGTTCCAATCGCTTGTTTTAGGGTAGCGAATGCCTCGGCACGCCGCTTATCACTTGCCAAGTACGCGACGTTCTCCCAGATGATAAGCTCCAGCGGGTCAGTCGAGGGCGGCGGGGCAGGAGCTCCGTAATGTTGTTGGAGCTTATCGACCAGCTTCGACAATGTGATGGTGGCTGGTTTCATTGCTCAAGTCCCACTATGAAAACAGCCGACGCTGAATCTGTACGAGTTCCACAGGTCGTGAGCATTCTTCTTCGTCATTAGCCACGCGGTTGATCCGGGTGCTGATCGGGCAGCAGCGCATCAGCCGGGCATCGTAGGGCTTCAACATTTCCGATACCGAAGCCACATCCCTCATCCCCGGATCAAGCCAAAGTTCGCAGCCATCGGCGTCGAGGATAACGGGCATGCGGTCGTGGACGGCCGCTGTCACAGCATTAGGAGTCGTGGTCAGGATCGAACAGGTCTTCATCAAGTTGCCACCGGGGTCTTTCCATCGATCCCACAACCCAGCGAAGGCGAACAACTCACCTTTATTAACCTCAAAACAAAATGGCTGCTTGGTCTTCCCATCCCTCTTCCACTCGTAAAATCCATCTGCAGGAATCAGGCACCTGCGGGATTTCAGGGCATCTCGGAACGCCGGTTTCGTGGATGCGGTTTCAGACCGCGCATTGATCATTCGGGCAGCGCCAGAAGAGTCTCTTGCCCATGAAGGAATGAGTCCCCATCGCATCAGCGACAGTTCGCGGACGGGCTCCTTCGGATTCTGGCGGATGACGGGGACGGGCTGAGTCGGGGAGATGTTGTAACGGGGAGTCCAGTCTTCCTCACGGGAGACGGCATCGAAATACTCCTCGACAATCTGCTTTCGCTTCGTCAAGCGATATCGCCCGCACATGAAGAGCATTATGGCAGCATTTCAACTGCAGTTATCCCTTTACTCTTTGAAACATGTCGCGAGCGAACCCGTAAGCCGTTCGGGTTTGGTTTTCGGAACAGAACAGACTAAAGACCACTTGATTCTTTCCCGCATCTAGAATCTGCTCGAAACGACAGGTTTTGTCTCCAACCATTCCCTCAGCCCCGAGCATGTCCTCGGGGGATGTAATGATTCGTTCTGACAAGCCCTTAGTAGGCACGTCCATCCATTTTGCCCGAGGTATCGTTGGGTTTGGCCAAGATAATTTTGGCGGACTGCCCCACCGAATCACGGGAGGTGTTTTGCCTATGTCACGGATCGCCAGCTTCGGATAACCGAGATAAGTCGCCCCGCCCATCGCGATCTCAATGAACATTTCAAAAAAATAGAAATTACCGGGTACACGCTCGGGACCAGTATTTTGGCCCATAAGTCCACTCCTCCCTGATTTCCAAATACCCTCCTGCGTGCTTCACACCACAAACACTGGAACCGTGGAGCGATTGTTCCTCGTGAGCGATCTGCCTTCAGCCGAGACCACCACACATGCAGGAGATTATGGCAGATCGGATAGCGTCACGATTATGGGGGTGTGGTCAGAGGGCTTTTCCTGCCCCCGAGGTCCCTTATCGATTTCGCAGCTTTCCAGTCGATCTGCCAGCGTTGGAGATAATCAGAAGTGATCGATTCGTATGCCTCGATTGTTTTGGAACGCCTGCCGAAAGTAATCCCAAAATGTGAAGTGCCCAATTTCGCCCACGTGCAACGACCGGAACGCATCCGTATAGCCCATAGCCAACATCGCACGATATCGGGCTCGCGGCTCCGGCTGAAACAAAGCATCGTGCTCCCACGATGACGGCTTGTGACAGTCGATGTCCTCGGGAATCACGTTGAAGTCGCCGCCTATTAGCGTCGGCACATCGTCCTGCTTCCATCTAATCATCTGTTGATTCAGTCGATCCATCCAAGCTAACTTGTACGCAAACTTGTCACTCCCAACCGGATTGCCGTTGGGAAGATAAACGTTGACGATGCGGATGCCCTTGATGATTACCTCCAAGAACCGCGCATGACTGTCGGAATCGTCTCCAACAAGAGCCTTCGCAATCGTCTTCATCGGATGTCGCGACAGAATGGCAACCCCGTTATAAGCTTTCTGCGTCACCGCTACACTCTCATAGCCGAGCGACGTGAAGGCTTCGGACGGGAATTCCGTTCCCTTCAATTCCTGTAGCAACAACACATCAGGTTCGCGAGCTTTCAGCCATGTCGTCACATGGGTCAGCCGAGAGCGAACAGAGTTCAAATTCCAGCTAGCGACCTTAAACATCAATCCACATTCTAGCATCGGAGTGCGAGGGTGGGGTCTTCGACATGCAGTCCCTTAGCAACGCTGGTGAGGTAGAGTTCCTTCCGTTCTTTGGCCGTGATTGCGTCTTTCAACGCTCCACGTACGGGGTGATACTTCCGCTGCCCGCCCTCACGCCACAGCAAGTAGAAGTTCCCATCACGGGAATCCTTGAGGTAAAGCCCTTTGCCATTCGGTTTGAACTTGGGAGTTATCACGGGAAGATTCGTCCACCTGCCACTGGCAAGTTTGACCTTTTCGATTATCGAGACCTTAAGGTTCGCCATCGATTTCTCCCTACCGTTCAATACCCAGTTCGGGAGCAAGTCGCAGGGTGTTCCGTCAAAAAGAAAGACGAGAAGCGACTACAAAAGAACTACAAGCGAATTGGGAGACTGAGCATCTCGCTTGGAATCAGCGAGTAACGGGAGGTATGGTAGCGCTACCGGGAATCGAACCCGGGTTTGAAGATTGAGAATCTTCCGTCCTAACCCCTAGACGATAGCGCCACGCGCGGCCGTTGCGGCCTAATTTCGCCTGGAACAGAGCCGATTATAACAAACTGGGCACTGCTCATCCGCCGCGGCGATCGCTGCCTTTCATGAACTGCTTTTCATGAATACGCCAGCTTCCTCGCGTTGTGGCGCAGCGAGCGGCCTTCGGCCAGGCCATAGATTTCTTCGGCCAGATTCTTGGCGTGATCCCCAATGCGTTCGAGGGCTTGCGCCGCGAGGAGAATGTCGAAGTTCCGCATTGCTGGAACACGCGATGCTGCCCCGCTCGGTCCAGCCGCCCTGGTTCCTCCTCTGTTCGATGCGGCCGAGTTTGACCCTCGTTTATCTGGTCGTGCTAGGTTCGGGGCTGCCAGATGCCTTTGGAATAACTCATGGCACAAGCGATCCACTTCCGGGTCGAAGCCCAGCACGTTTTGCGCGTGGCTGAGATCGCGCGTCAAAAATCCCTGGTGAACCTCCTCGAGCATTTCGCAGAGCAGCGCTGCCATTTTGATCAGCGCCTGCGAGTCGGCCTTGGGCAGCTTTTCGCGTCGCGATTCGAGCTGCATGACGGCGCTATAGGCGAGGTCTCCGATCCGCTCGAGATCGGTGATGAACTTCAGGCAGGCGAGCAGTTCGCGGGCCTTGGCTTCGCCCACGCGCGTGATTGCCCCGGGAAGCTGCTCGTCAATTTTCCGCTCGATCTGATCAAGCTCTTTTTCGCAATCCTTGATGGCGAGAAAAGCCAGGCGCGATCCTTCGGCAAGCAACTCGCGCACATTGAAAACCGCGTCGCGCGCGATCAGGCAGGCGCGCAGCACCAGAGCCGTGAGCTCATCTCCTTCCAGTTCGGACGGAACCGGCCCTTGTCGAATGCGTGCCTCTCCCGCCGGCGTTTGCGCGCCCGCGCCCCGCTTCGCCCGCATCATCATTCGTTTTCCCGACTTGGTCGCCATTGGAGTGGAGCTTACCGCTTTCAGCATAGAACGCGAAGCAAGAAGAATCAGCACTGCTCCCGCTGACTCCGACAGTAAGAAGAAAGGTCTGATCTGGCGGCCGTTAAAGCCTGCGTTTTATGGCGCGGTTTCTTCCATTTATTGAAGCCATAATTCCAGATTCGGAATCCTTGCCTCTTCAATACGGGTCGGTCTCGCCGGCATGGGTTCGTTAAGTGATTGATTTGCAATGAAGAAATCCGACCGGCCGGGTTGGACTATAGATTGCTTTGTCGCAGGCTGATTTAGTTTGTCCTGTGCGTGGGGACTGAACGGGGTACGTGGCTTTAACTCCAGATCGATCTTGAAAATTGAAGCTAGGCAAGCTGCCCCGGATCCTTCCTTGGCGCGAGTTGCGGTGATTGTCTGGACGTTATTGTCCAGGCACGGGTTATCCGAAGCTCAATGATCGAAGCCGGCCGAATTGAGAATTGCAAACGGCCGCATCCCGAAAGGAAGGTCCACGATGCTGCACGAATCCCTCTCCTCCCATCTGGCAAAGTTCGCATTATTGACCTTGGTCCTCTGCCTGGGCATCGCCCTGCCCGCGAGCGCGCAGTCGACCAACAGCGGAACTATAGTCGGCACAGTTAGCGACTCGAGCGGTGCTGTGGTTGCGGACGCCGCCGTCATCCTCACCGATCCTACGACGAAAAGTTCGCGCAGCACGACGAGCAATTCCAGCGGACGATACCTCTTCGTCGACGTAGAACCTCGCACCTACGAACTCAGCTTCAGCAAGCAGGGCTTCTCCACCACCAAAACCGAGACCGAGGTAAAGGTCGGAACCCAAACCACCGTCAATATGTCCCTCAAGATCGGGGCCGCCAGCACGGTTGTGGAAGTGACCGCAGTCGGCAACGAATTGCAAACGATGAATGCCACAGTGGGCAATACCGTCGACAGCAAGATGCTCGATTCGCTCCCCAGCATTGGCCGCGACGTCAGCACGTTCGTTGAGTTGCAGCCCGGAGTGAGCCCTGAAGGCAGCGTCGCTGGCACTGTCAACGATCAGACCTACTTTTCGCTCGACGGCGGCAACAATACCAACGACATGGACGGCAACATGTCCACCTATACCGCATCCTTCGCCGGCGACCCCAGCGGTGGCATCGCCAGCCAGGGCGGCACCAGTTTCTACCTCGTGAACAACCCGACCGGCGTGCTCCCCACGCCTCAGGACAGCGTTGAGGAGTTCAAGGTCAACACTGCCGGCCAGACCGCCGACTTCAACAGTTCCTCCGGCGCCGAGGTCAAGGTCGTCACCAAGCGCGGCACCGACGCCATCCACGGCACCGCCTACGAGTACTATCTCGACAACAACTTCTCGTCGAACTCCTACCAAAACAATATCAGCGGCACTCCACTGCCCAGCTTCCACTACAATCGCTTCGGCTTCTCCCTCGGCGGCCCGGTCATTCCCAAGGAACTCCTGGGCGGCAAGACCTACGCGTTCTTCAACTACGAAGGCTTCCACTTCCCCAACTCTGTCTCGTTCACCCGCGACGTTCCCTCGGCGGGACTTCTTGCTGGCAATATCACCGACCCTGTCACCGGCACGGTCTACTCCTTGGCCTCGATCGACCCGCGCGGCATCGGTCTCAACAACACTGTCTCTCAGGTCTGGAGCTTCTTGCCGCCAGGCAATACGGGCAGCAGCTGCAATACCTCTCTTTGCGACGGTACGAACGTGTTGAACTACCGGGCTAACTTGAGTTATGCGCAAAAGAATGTCTTCTCGGTCGCCCGTGTCGACCACGACTTCAGCAAGAACTGGCACTTCATGACCAGTTGGCGCTATTTCAAGGAAGGAACCAACGGCACCGAAGACCAGATCGACATCGCTGGCGGTAAACCCGTCGATCTCTCCAGCGATCCGCAGCAGGCGTGGTTTTGGGTCGCCGGTCTCACCACCAACATCTCCCCCAACGTCACCAACGACTTCCACTACAGCTTCCTCCGCAACTGGTGGCAGTGGGGCCGCCTCGGCGATGTGCCGCAATTGCCCGGTCTGGGTGGCGCGCTCGAGATTTTCTCCGGCCAGAGCAACGGCCACTTCGAAGACCTCGGTCCCTATAACGTTGACACTCAGCACACCCGCACCCGTTTCTGGGACGGTCATGACCAGCTGTTCCGCGACGACGTTTCCTGGTTGAAAGGCAATCACCTGCTCCAGTTCGGCGGCCAGTACCAGCACAACTTCAACTGGCATCAGCGTACCGACAATGGCGGCGGCATCAACTACCAGCCAGTCTACCAACTGGGCACGAGCAGCGGTTCCGGGCTGTCTTCGGACCTTGCCATCTGCTCGATTCTCAATCCTGCAACCGGTACTCCCGATATACCCAACTGCCCAGCCTTAACGGCTGCCATGCTGGGCATCGTTTCCATCTCCCAGACCGCCTTTACTCGCACCGGCTCGAACCTGAGTTTGAATCCGCCTCTGACCCCGGCATTCGACCAGGCCACGATCCCTTACTACAACGTTTACTTCAGCGACACGTGGCACATGAAGAAGAGCTTCACGCTGACCTACGGTTTGGGCTGGGCTCTCGAAATGCCGCCAGTCGAAGCAAACGGCAAGCAGATCGAACTGGTCGACAGCGCGAACCAGTTGGTCGACTTTAATAGCTATATCAACACCCGCAAGGCGCAAGCCTTGCAAGGCAACGTCTATAACCCCGAATTGGGTTTCACGCTTGTTGGAAACACCGGACGCAAGTACCCCTACGATCCCTACTACGGTGAATTCAGCCCCCGCGTCGCCGCCGCCTGGAGTCCGCACTTCGACGGAGATTCCATGGCAGCCAAAATCTTCGGATCTGAAGCCTCTGTGCTGCGCGGCGGTTACGGCCGTCAGTATGGCCGCCTCAACGGCGTGGATTTGGTGCTCGTGCCTCTCCTGGGTACCGGTCTCATCCAGGCAGTGCAGTGTGTTAGCCCGGTCAACAACAACCCGTCCAACCCCTGCCCTGGCACTGGCGGCGCTAGTCTGACCAGCGCCTTCCGAATTGGTATCGATAGCGCGACGGGGCCCGGCTCAATCAATGCTCCTTTGCCAACGCCGAGCGCGACCCTTCCCCAGCCCGATTTCCCGGGCTACAACGCCATTGCTGCGGGCGCCGGCGAAGCTCTCGATCCTCACTTCCGGCCAACTTCGGTGGATTCCTTCGACCTCACCCTCCAGCGTCAGATTTCGAGAAAGTTAACGCTCGAACTCGGCTACATCGGTCGCAGAATCCAGAACGAGTATTTGCCGATCAACATCAACGCTGTGCCGTACATGATGACGCAGGGCGGCCAGCAATTCGCCCAGGCTTACAAGAACGTCGTCCTACAATACTGCGGGGGAGTTCAGGGCCTGGGGGGCGGCGGTTGTGGCGGGAGTACAGGTCCAAGCTTCGGCGCCGTCACGCCTCAGGCCTTCTTCGAAGCGCCAGGAACGTTTGGCGGCCCAGGGTCGGCGTACTGCACCACGCCTGTGGGCACCGTCACCCCGGTGAATTGCACACAAGCGGTAGTGCTTCACGAAGCGTCGAGCTTGGCCAGCCAGCAGGTATGGTCGATGTGGAGTGACTTGGACAATGGGGCCTTCGTATTTCCGCGTACCATGGAGCAAACGCCAATCCCCGGATCGCCGAACGGCGCCTCCGGCGCTTTCAGTTCGGGTGTCGCGATCAATACCAGCGTCGGCCATGGCAACTACAACGCCGGTTTCGCTTCGGTCAAGATGAGCGAATGGCACGGCCTGACCTCACAGTCGAACTTCACCTACTCAAAGGCCCTCGGAACCGCCGCACTGATCCAGGCGACCAGCGGTTTCACCGCCGATGATCCGTACAACATTAACGAGATGTACGGTCCTCAGTTCTACAACCGCAAGTTCCTTTTCAACACGTTCCTGGTTTACACCCCGTCCTACTACACGGGCCAACAGGGTGCGATCGGACGCATTCTCGGTGGCTGGACGTTCTCGCCGATCTTCAGCACGGGCAGTGGCCAGCCGAACCAGGTCTGGCCCTCGAACTTCACGACCCAGTCGTTCGGTGAGGGCGATTCCGGCGACAACTATCTCAGCACCGAGACCGCTGTCCCGATCGGGCCGCTTGGCGCGCACAGCCATGCTTACTACAACCGGCCTGGGGGCTTGGGAGTTAGCCTGTTTTCCAATCCGGCACAGGCATTCGCTAACTTGCGCAACCCGGTCCTTGGACTCGACACTCGCGACACGCAGTTCATCAATGGCGTTGGCTTCTGGAACCTCGACTTCAGCGTTCGCAAGAACGTAAAGGTCGCGGAATCGGTCGCTCTCGAATTCCAGGCCGTCTTCGTCGACGTTCTGAACCACAATCAATGGCTGGATCCGGCTGCGCCTTTTGGCCTGTTCGGCGGCGCCAGCGGCTTCGGCGCTCTGCAGGGCTCGGCCCAGGAAAATACCGGCGGCAACCGCGCGATGCAGTTCGGCGCTCGCGTTCGCTTCTAACTTCGGCATCGCGGGGCACCGTCAGTCCCGCGATTAACAATCAACCACGCCATCGAGGGACATTTCGGTGGCGTGGTTCTTTGTTGGCCTACAGTTAGTTCCTCATTGTGCCGCAGAGCGTCGCGTGGAAGCACAGCGATGTATCTCCCGGCGCCTGAATAAATTACACGTAAGGACGATTATTCCCTTGACACAGAAACTGCGTGAGGGTTATAATCGTGGCAGTTAAGGAAAGCTGCCATGAACCTGATAGACCTCCAAAAGACCTTCAAGACTGACGACGATGCACTCGAATACCTCGCCAAACTGCGCTGGCCCGATGGAGTCCGCTGCGTCACTTGCGGAACTGACAAGGTAAAGCAGTACGA
>JBAQIB010000014.1:0-1538 GCA_049288625.1 Terriglobales bacterium
GGGTTTCGCATGCTGGTAAGGAAGCCCGGATTCACGATCGTGGCTGTGCTGACGCTGGCTCTGGGCGTGGGAGCCAACACAGCCATTTTCAGCATCGTGAATGCCGTGTTGCTGCGTTCTCTACCCTACCCCGATCCCGATCGTTTGGTACGAATCTTCTTTAACGAGCCCGGCGTAGGATTGCGGGACGTTAAGTTTTCCAAGCCCGAACTGGATGACCTGCGGACGCGAGCTGGCGTATTTGAAGATGTGACCCCGATCTTCGAGGGTAGCGAGAATTTGACCGGCGCCAAACAGCCCGAGCGTCTCGAGGCGGTCAACGGCAGTTTCAGCTACTTTTCCATGCTGGGTGTGATCCCGCAAATTGGACGGTTGTATGGTCCGCAGGACTTCACGCCTGGTTTCTCTCCAGAGGCCGTGATCAGCGATGGCCTGTGGCGCCGTGCCTATGGCGCCGATCCGAATGTTCTCGGCCGTACCATCCGGATCGACAGTGATCCCCTTACAATTATTGGGGTTCTGCCACGCGGATTTCGCCATCCTGGACCGACGTTTTCCGGCGACGTGGAAGTGTTTGGCGCCGGCGGATTCAGCGGAGATCCCTTTCCCCCGCCAATCCGTGGTAACCGGGTTTTAGGATCTGGAATCGGACGACTTAAGCCTGGCCTGACACTGGCGCAAGCTCAGGCGCGGCTCACTGCCATGGCTGCCCAATTACGCCACGACTTTCCCACCGATTACCCGCCGCAGGCGCAATGGACAATTGAGATTCAACCATTGCAAGAAACTTTGGTGGGCAATGTTCGGCCCATGCTGCTGGTGTTGCTGGGTGCGGTAATCCTGATCGTTGTCATCGTATCGTTGAACATTGCCAATCTCCTCTTGGCGCGCGCGTCGGGGCGACAACAGGAGATGGCGGTACGGTTAGCGCTGGGGGCGAGCCGCGGCCGCATGGTGCGCCAGATGCTGACCGAGTCCATGCTGCTGTCGCTCATCGGCGGTGCCGCGGGAATTGCAACCGCAGTTGCTACTTTGGGTTTCATCCTGCGCTTTGTGCCATCGAACGTTCCCCGGCTCAACGAAGTACGAATCGACGGGGTGGTGCTGGGGTTCGCTCTGCTGATTTCCATTCTTACCGGCTTAGTGTTTGGACTTGCTCCAGCGCTTCATTCGGCAAAAGTCGCTCTTTCCGCGGCCATTCGTGAAGGCGGTCGCGGTTCCGGCTACAGCACCAGGACCGGTCGCTTGCGAGATGTTCTCATCGTCTCTGAACTGGCGCTTGCCGTCGTGCTTATGGTCGGAGCCGGCTTGTTGCTGCGCACTCTGCGCGATCTGTTGCAACAAAATCCCGGCTTTAATCCAACCCAGGTCGTCGCGGCCAATGTTTGGATCCCGGTTCCGGACGATCCCAAAGACGATCGGTACCGCAGCATCGCTCCCAAAGCCGCTTTTGATCGAGAGTTGCTGCGGCGAATGAATGCGATCTCGGGAGTCGAACTCGCCGCCATCACCTCCGATCTGCCGGCCAGCAATCACAC
>JBAQIB010000015.1:0-7527 GCA_049288625.1 Terriglobales bacterium
GCATCCTGACGCAGGGCGTTTCTTCGCCCACGCTGGCCGCGCAAATTAAAGACTATCTCGCAGCGCATCCGCAGGCGAAGTGGCACGTGTGGGAGCCGATCAATCGCGACAACGTCTACGAAGGCGCAAAGATGGCGTTCGGCGAAGTGGTTGAGACTCGCTACGACTTGTCGAAGGCCGACGTGATTGTTTCGCTCGATGCGGACTTTTTATACGCCGGATTCCCGGGATCGACGCGGTATATCCGCGATTTCGCGGCGCGGCGGAATCCCGATGGCAACATGAACCGGCTGTACGTAATCGAGTCGACGCCGAGTTCTACGGGGATGAAGGCGGACCATCGTTGGCCGGTCCGGGCTCTGGGAATTGAAGCCTTGATAAGAGACCTGAGCGCTCCAGTTCCCGAAGGGATTGGTGCGGACGTTCTCAAGCCGATTAACGCAATCATTGCGGACCTGAATGCTCACAAAGGTGCGTGTGTCGTCATAGCCGGTGACCATCTTCCACCCTCTGCGCACGCTGCCGTTCACGCGTTGAATGCCGCGCTTGGCAACGTTGGCAAGACGGTTTTCTATAGCGAGCCTGTGGACGCCAATCCGGTGAATCGCTCGGAGTCGCTGAAGGCCCTCACCGACGACATTCGCAATGGCAAGGTTGATCTCCTGCTCGTCTTTGGCGGTAATCCGGTGTATGACGCTCCCGCTGAACTCGAATTCGCATCAGCGCTGAAGTCGAATGCCGTCAATCTGAAGGTTTATCTCGGTTCGCACCGCAACGAGACCGCCGAGCTTTGCCATTGGCATGTTCCCGAAGCGCACTATCTGGAATCCTGGAGTGACGCTCGCGCTTACGATGGCACGGTTTCGATTGTTCAGCCGCTGATCGAGCCGCTCTACAACGGCAAAAGCGCTCACGAGATCATCACGATTCTTGCTGGCCAATCGGGATTGACCGGACACGATCTCGTCCAACAGTACTGGCAGAAACAGCATACCGGTGCGGACTTCGATGCCTTTTGGCGCAAGTCTCTTCACGACGGATGGGTTGCCGGGACGACGTTAGCGCCGAAGAGCGCAGTCGTCAAGTCTTCGACATTCCCGGATGGACAACCGAAAGCAGCCGACGCCATCGAGCTCAACTTCCGTCGTGATCCCTCCATCTACGACGGGCGCTTTGCCAACAACGGCTGGCTGCAGGAACTTCCCAAGCCGCTGACCAAGCTGACCTGGGACAACCCGGTCATGATCGGTCCCGCGATGGCCGAACGGATGAAGCTCAACTTCAAAGATGTTGTTGAGCTTGAGTTCAATGGAAAGAAAGTCAAAGGTCCGATCTGGATTCAGGCCGGTCATCCCGACAACTCAGTCACGGTTTTCCTCGGCTACGGACGGTCAAAAGCTGGCCGCATTGGCACCGGCGCGGGATTCGATGTGTATCCGCTGCGGCCCAGTCAGAATCCGTGGTTTGCGACAGGCGTGAAACTGACTTCCACCGGCGAGACTTACAACCTTGCGAGCACGCAGGGCTACCAGACGATGGAAACGCCGGATGGCGGCAAGCGTCCGCTGGTGCAGGAGCGCAGTCTAGAGGAATACAAGAAAGAGCCGAACTTCGCGAAGGAAGGCGAACCACCCAAGGAACTTACTCTCTACAAGCCGGAAGAGTTCCCGTACGAAAAAGAGACTTACGCTTGGGGCATGGCGATCGACCTGAATTCGTGCGTCGGCTGCAACAACTGCATCGTTGCCTGCCAGTCGGAAAATAATATCGCAGTTGTGGGCCAGGAGCAGACGCTGAAAGGCCGCCACATGCACTGGATTCGCGTGGATGCCTACTACAACGGTCCGCGCGAAAATCCCAAAGGCTTCTTCCAGCCGGTGCCGTGCATGCAGTGCGAGAACGCACCCTGCGAACTGGTTTGCCCCGTGCAAGCGACCCTTCACAGCAGCGAAGGCCTGAACGATATGGTCTATAACCGCTGCGTGGGCACCCGCTATTGCTCAAACAACTGCCCCTACAAAGTGCGGCGCTTTAATTTTCTGCTTTTCCAGGACTGGGAGACGCCGCAGTTCAAGCTGATGCGGAATCCCGATGTCACCATCCGCAGCCGCGGTGTGATGGAAAAATGCACCTACTGCGTGCAACGAATCAACGAGCGCCGCATCGACACGGAAACCGCGTCGGTGCGGGAAGGCAAGGACATCCGCATCGGCGACGAACTGCAGACGGCATGCCAGCAGTCGTGTCCGGCAAATGCGATAGTATTCGGCAATTTGAATGACCCGAACAGCCTGGTGAATAAGTGGAAGGCCCAGACGAGGAATTACTCCCTAATGGGCGAGTTGAACACCCGGCCGCGCACTACATATCTGGCGGAAGTCCGTAACCCGAATCCCGAGTTAGAAGCAGAATTCAGAAAAGAGCCGAAGGTATAACCGGAGCGCAAGGAAGGCATGGCGACTAATTTACAAATTCCCGTGGCAGACAGGCGAGCGCCGGTCATTGAGCCGGGACATACCTTCTCCACCGTCACCGAGAAGATCAGTAACATTGTACTGCGCCGCCCGATCTCGCTGGGATGGATCTTCGGCTTCCTGATTATGTTCTCGCTGACCAATATGCTGATGGTCGCCCTCGGATATCTCTTCATTAAGGGCACAGGCATTTGGGGCATCAACATCCCCATCGGCTGGGGATTCGCCATCGTCAACTTTGTGTGGTGGATCGGTATCGGCCACGCGGGCACACTGATCTCGGCGATTCTCGCTCTGCTGCGGCAGCCGTGGCGTAACTCCATCAATCGCTTCGCGGAAGCAATGACGCTGTTTGCCGTGGCCTCCGCCGGAATCTTCCCGCTGGTGCACACCGGCCGCCCGTGGTTGGCGTACTGGCTGTTTCCCTACCCGAACACGATGAATTACTGGCCGAACTTTCGCAGCCCGCTGGTATGGGACGTGTTCGCGGTCTCGACTTACTTCACCATTTCGCTGGTTTTCTGGTTTACCGGATTGATTCCAGACCTCGCCACCTTGCGCGACCGCGCCCAGCATCCGTGGGTGCAGCGCCTGTACGGCATTCTCGCGCTCGGATGGCGTGGGTCCGCGCGGCACTGGCACCGTTATGAGACGGCCTATCTCTTACTCGCCGGTCTTTCAACTCCACTCGTGCTCTCCGTGCACACGGTAGTCAGCTTCGATTTTGCCGTCGGCATTGTCCCCGGCTGGCACACCACAATTTTCCCGCCTTACTTCGTTGCCGGCGCGATTTACTCGGGCTTTGCCATGGTGTTATGTCTAGCCATTCCGATTCGCGCCATCTATGGCCTGAAGGATTTCATTACCGAGCAGCACCTTGAAACCATGGCTAAGGTGATGCTCGCGACAGGACTGATCGTCGCCTACGGTTACGGCATGGAAGCTTTCATGGGCTGGTATAGCGGAAACCAGTTCGATTCCTTCTTGATGTGGAATCGCCTGCATGGTCCCTATCAATACTGGTATTTCGCGTTGCTGGCCTGCAACATCGGAATTCCGCAAGTGCTCTGGCTGAAGAAGTTTCGTGTATCCACCGGATGGCTGTGGCTCATCTCTTTCATTGTGCTTGTCGGTATGTGGCTGGAGCGTTTCATTATTGTTGTAGTGAGCCTTACCCGTGACTTCGTCAATTCGTCATGGGGTCAGTATTACCCGACTAAGTGGGACTGGATGACCTATGTCGGCACCATCGGCATGTTCCTTACGGCAATGTGGTTGTTTGTGCGCGTTCTGCCCATGATCTCCATTTTTGAGCTGCGGCAATTGCTGCCGGAGGCACACACACACGAACCGGCGGAGGTTGAGAAATGAGCGAATCCTCCCTCACTTCTTCCACTTATGGATTAATGGCTGAATTCGACTCGGCGCAGGAACTGATTGACGCCGCGCATAAGACGCACGCCGCGGGATATCAGAAGATCGACGCCTACAGCCCGTTCCCGGTTGAGGGGTTGGCGGAGGCGATCGGCTTTCAGAAGAACCGTGTGCCGCTAGTCGTTCTGATCGGCGGAATCCTCGGCGGGCTGTCGGGATACATGCTGCAATACTGGGTCGCCGCAATTACTTATCCGACTAACATCGGCGGCCGTCCATATCACTCATGGCCTTCGTTCATCATCGTAACTTTTGAGATGACAATTCTGTTCGGTGGTCTTTCGGCGGTGTTCGGTATGTTGGCATTGAACGGATTGCCCATGCCTTATCACCCCGTGTTCAATGTGCCTGAGTTTAAGAAAGCTTCGGAGAATAAGTTTTTCCTGGTGGTGTTTTCCAGCGATCCGAAATATGACTCGGTCGCGACGCTCAATTTTCTGAAGGGGTTGTCGCCAAGCATGATCGCGGAGGTGCCGAGCTAGCATGACGCGAGTTGGCATTACAAATCGGCGCAAGTATTTGCCCGCGATTCTGCTTCTGATCGGCGTGACGGCTGGATGTCGCCTTGATATGCATATCCAGCCGTACTACCGGCCGCTGGCGAAGAGCGATTTCTTCGGCGACGAGCGCTCGGCACGCCTCCCGGTCGACGGTACGGTAGCGAGGGGCGACCTGCACGAAGACACCTACTTCTACACGGGGAAGATCAATAACGCTCCGGGAGAGTACATGCCGTTTCCGGTGACCAAGGAAGTCCTCGACCGCGGGCGGGAGCGCTTCAACATCAATTGCACTCCGTGCCATGGGCGCGTTGGCGACGGCAACGGATTCATTCCTTCGCGCGGATTCCGCCAGCCGCCTTCGTATCACATAGAGCGGCTGCGCAAGGCCCCAATCGGCTACTTCTTTGACGTGATGACAAACGGGTATGGCGTGATGCCGGAATATGGAACGCAAGTGGCTCCACGCGACCGCTGGTGCATCGCGGCTTATATCCGCGCTCTGCAACTCAGTCAAGACGCGACCACGGGCGACATCCCAGCGGGACAGAAGGTTCCTTCGCCTCCTCCGCATTTCGGTGACATCGGCAATGGAGCAACCCTGCCAGTCGAAGTCGTCCTGCACGGTGAGGGCGGTGACGAGGGCAGGCAAAGCGAAGGCCCGCAGAAAAAAGAGGAGCCCAAATGACCACGGCGACGATGAATAAGTCTGAATTAATGGCGCCGGCCGTGGCACAAACTATTCAGCAGCGCTCGTTAATTATCGGCGCACTGGGCGCTGTGCTCACCATTTTTGGTTGGTTCGTTGCCGGAACCGATGCCGCGAAGACCGATTTCTTCTCCGCCTACCTGATCGGCTTCATGTTCTGGCTCGGCCTGCCGCTTGGCTGCATGGCGATCCTGATGCTCTACCACCTCGTCGGCGGCAAGTGGGGAACCGTGATCCGCCGCATTCTCGAAGCGGGGATGACGACGCTGCCGCTGATGGCTGTTCTCTTCATTCCGATCGTGCTGAATTTGCGCCGGCTTTATCCATGGGCGTGTTCTGAGGAACTGGCAAAGGATCCCAAGCTAGCTGACATTGCGCAGAGCTATCTCAATTTCAACGGCATTCTGCTGCGTGCCATTATCTATTTCGCGATCTGGATCGGCATGGCTTACTTCCTGAATCGCTGGTCCAGCGAGCAAGATACGCCTGCGGGCGGCGAGAAGAGCACGCTGCGCTTCCGTGCGTTGAGCGGCATCGGGCTGGTCATTTACTCACTTACAATTTCCTTTGCCGTCATTGACTGGGTTATGTCGCTGCAGGCGCGCTGGATTTCAACCATCTACGGATTGCTGTTCGTGGCTGGAGAGGCGCTCTCTGCTTACTGTTTCGTGGTAGTGATCGAGAGCATCCTGGGCAAACGCAGGCCAGCTTCGCGTTATATTACAACCACCGAAGTGCATGACCACGGCAAGTTCATGCTCACATTTGTAATGGTGTGGGCGTACTTCAATTTCTCGCAATGGCTCATCATCTGGGCCGGCAACCTGCCCGAAGAGATTCCCTGGTATGTGCGGCGAATGAGCGGCGGATGGGGCGGCGTAGGTCTGTTTCTAGTCATTTTTCATTTCGCTGTGCCGTTCGCGCTGCTGCTTTCGCGCAGTTTGAAGAAAAATCTGGGCCAACTGGCGCTTCTGGCTTCATGGCTCATCTTTATGCGCATCGTCGATATTTACTGGCACATCGAGCCGGCTCCGTCGCTCGGCCACCCGACGATTCATCTAAGCTTGGTGCACTTCGCCGTGATCGCCGGGATGGGCGGTTTGTGGATGGCGTATTTCTTCCGCAATCTCAGAGCGCGCCCGCTGCTTGCCGTCTACGCGCCGCAGACGCTAAGACATTTGGAGCCGTCGCATGAATGAGGAACTGAATCGCGATCAAACGAATCCGGAAACCTCGTTCGAGCGTGAAGACTTAAGCACGCGCGGCGTATTCGTGTTCATGATTGGCCTAGCCATCGTCGGCCTCGTGATTTACTTCATCATTGTGGGCATGTATTCGTTCCTGGATAAGTACGAGCACGACCAGATGAGTACCGCGAGCCCGCTTGTAACTTCGAGGGGCCCGGCGGCGCGAGTTGTAACAAAAGACTACATGGAGAAGTTCAAGGGAAACGGCGCGCCCATGCTGGAAAGCGATGAACGCGGCCAATTCAAGGACTTCCTGTTGAAGCAGGAAGATCAGTTGAACAGCTATGGGTGGGTCGATCAACAAGCCGGCGTGGCCCATATTCCGATTGATCAGGCCATGCATTTAATCGTCGAGCGTGGATTGCCTGTGCGTCCGGCTGGCGCAGCGGAGACTAGCGTCGCGGTTGCCCCTAAAGCCTCCGCGAAGAAGACCGCGGTATCAAAAGAGTAGAACCGCAGTAAAGGAAAAAGCAGTGTTCCGGAAAAGCAGTTTCGCAATTTTGATGCTGGTGCTGATGGCGGGTACATTGCTCGCCCAGAGTGCGCGTGGTCCCATGATGGGGGGAATCATGTCGCCTCCAGCCAACCAGAGACCCCCGGGGCTCGAGTTCGTCGGCATCGAGCAGCACCTCAACGCTGAGGTGCCGGGCGATCTCGAATTTCGCGACGAACTCGGCAACGCGGTGAAACTCGGCGACTACTTCGGCCGTGGGCGCCCGGTGATTTTGAACCTCGGCTACTACCAGTGCCCGATGCTGTGCAGCGAACTGCTTGAGGGACTGGTGGGTTCGATGAAGGCGCTGACGTTCCAGCTCGGCCAGGATTTCGACGTGGTAACTCTCAGCTTCGATCCGCGTGAAACCACCGAGATGGCTGCTGCAAAAAAGCGCGACATCATGAAGCGCTATGGCCGGACGAATGCAGCGAGCGGCTGGCATTTCCTGACGGGTCGCGCCGACCAGATCAAGATTCTGACCGATGCCGTCGGCTTCCAATATCAGTTTGATCCCAAGACCGGGCAGTACGCGCACGCCACCGCGATCGTCCTGCTAACGCCTGACCGGCATATCGCCGAGTATTTCTACGGCGTTGAGTTTTCTCCGCGAGATTTGCGCCTGGGTTTGGTGCAGGCAGGCCAGGGCAAGATCGGTAACATCACCGAT
>JBAQIB010000016.1:0-50405 GCA_049288625.1 Terriglobales bacterium
CAGCGGCGGTAATGACTACGCCGGATATTTTCAGGGCAACGTTCACATCACCGGCAATCTCAGCAAGGGCAGCGGCTCATTCAAAATCGACCACCCGCTCGATCCCGCAAACAAGTATCTCTACCACTCCTTCGTCGAATCGCCCGACATGATGAACATCTACAATGGCGTTGCTACGCTCGATTCGCGTGGCTCGGTCTGGATCACCCTGCCAGAGTATTTTGAGGCGTTAAACCAGGATTTCCGTTATCAGCTTACTTCGATCGCCAGGCCGCAACCGAGCCTCTATGTAGCTAGAGAGATTTCCGGCAACCGCTTCAGGATTTCAGGCGGCAAGCCCGGCGGAAAAGTCTCCTGGCAAGTAACAGGCATCCGCCATGACGCCTATGCCGACGCCAACCGCATTCAGGTGGAAGTAGAAAAGCCTCCGCAAGAGCAAGGACGCTACCTGCATCCCGAACTCTTCGGTGCACCCGCCGAGCAGGCCGTCGGCTACCACGCGCCACCCGTCCCAATAGAGCGCCCGAAGCAGGCTGAGACTGCCAAAGTGTCATCGCTGAAAACGCCCGCTCCGCTGAAATAGAAGTGGCGGTAAACGGAGTGCACAGAAACGCTGCTCGATCTTCGGGTAGCTTTTCTTTTGGTGAGCGCCGACATTCCATAACTGGCGAAATCCACAACTGGCGAAAGCAGGCAATTTCACTCAGAACCCCCAGAGGGGCGGGTCGTGAGTGTAAACGAGATTCCACACCGATTGGATTCTTTTCCGAAATGCCCTACCATGTGGCGCAATGGAAACCACGGTGCAAGCTGAACACGAACAAGCGACGGTAAAGGCGTTTGTTGTGCGTGGCCGACAGGAGCGATTCTCATCGTTCCTCTCATCTCCCAAGAACCGTAAGAAGTTCACAAATGAGTTGGCGCACTTTCGCTGGTTCGACGGAAGATTTGCGACCGCAGTTCCGTGGAAGGTTGACCCGAGCCTCAAGCTTTGGGACAGGCACCTTCAGGGAATAGCGAACGTTTGCCGCCTATTAAGGTCAAAAGGCGCAGGACAGACGTGCTGGGTCATTTCCGAGGATTCCAAGCTAGATGGGCGAGAATTGCAGTTGGAATCCGCACTCGAAAGCGTGATTGGCAGCGGGATGGGAACTATCCTTTCGTGCATACCGGGGAAACTGGCTTATTTCGAGGGCGAAGACGAATCTCTGCTACTCGCTCGATAACTCTGCGGGATAGCTGTCGCAATCAGGCGATTACACTCATTGACCCGATGCCGGGCCGACGGCTGATCCTATTTCCTCTACAATCGGCATTCTCCCTGAACCTTCGCAGTTGGGGCAAACCTCAAACGACCGAAAAGGGTTTGTTCCTGATCCCTGACACACTGGGCAGATTGGAAGTGCTTAGAGGGCACGAACTGAACTGCCAAACGTGGCTTGGATCCTGCGACGGAGAGCGTGATGTGCGACACTGCTCCCGGATGACGGCGCGCCAAAAAAAAATAAATAAAAATTCGCAGAGTGCCGCGGACGGGCCGAAAGGCGTCACCGGCGACCCACACCCCCTCGCGGCTGGACAACTCAGGCCCGGCGACCCACGGCGGCGACGCGGCGGAATTTTGTGTCGTGACTTGTGTCGTAACCCTCGCATCCCTGCCACAATCGGAGGGTGTCGGGTGCTGTCGCTCAGGTACAGGTGAAGGGCAGGGAACCGCGGTCAAAGCCGCATGAACACTGCCCCTCAGTGTCGCTCGCGTTTTGTCTGTGTCGCTCCGCTCCAGTCGCAGATGAGAAATGGCATGGAAGAGGTCGTCGGTTCGATCCCGACCAGGTCCACCATACTTCCCCAGCACCTGCCGGCGTCGGCCTTCCCGTTGTGGTGGCTAATTCTTCAAGAGTTATTGACGGCTTGATCCTCCTCTTCCGCTTCACTCTTGGTTTAGAACACGCCTGGGAACAAGCGCGGCCCACTCACTTTTGATGGAGAACTCGGGTATGCTGGGCGGACATGCAGGCAGCCCTCAATCCTGTGATTGAATTCCGCGATGTTTCATACCGCATCGCGGGCACGCAAGTGCTTTCTGGATTTAATCTGCAAGTACAAAGCGGAGAGACTCTTGTTTTGCTGGGACGCAGCGGCTCAGGCAAGACTACATCGCTCAAGCTGGTCAATCGCCTGCTCTCCCCCACTTCCGGTGCAATACATGTAAAAGGAGTGCCAAACACAGAAGGTGATGTCATTCGCCTGCGCCGCAGTATCGGCTATGTGATCCAGGACATTGGTCTCTTCCCTCATTTCACGGTGGAACGAAACATCGGCTTGGTCCCACGGATCGAAGGGTGGCCAGAGGATCGTATTCGCGCGCGCGTACAAGAACTGCTACAGATGGTAGGGCTGGCGCCCGAGGTCGCGGCGCGGTTCCCGCATCAACTATCCGGCGGGCAGCGGCAGAGAGTAGGCGTGGCTCGCGCGTTGGCCGCCGATCCCGAAATACTTCTCATGGACGAGCCTTTCGGTGCGCTCGATCCCCTTACGAGAGACGATCTGCAGCGCGAATTTTTTTTGTTGCAGCAGCGATTAACCAAGACCGTAGTGTTTGTGACCCACGACTTGCGTGAGGCCTTGCGCCTCGCGTCGCGGATTGCATTGATGGAAGCGGGACGGCTGGTCACGGCCCTTGCACCACAGGAATTTTTGGGGTCGACCGATCCGCTCGCGTCAGCTTACGTCCGAGCCTTCGGCAACGGGTTGGACTCGAACACAAATCGAGGCGCGTCATGAACGTCGTTCAATACATCCTGCAGAACCATGGGCAGGTGCTGGAACTCACGCTGGAGCATCTCCGGCTGGTCGGCTTTGCCACACTGTTCGCGGCCTTGATTGGCATACCGTTGGGTATCTTGATCGCCCACCGGCCACGATTCGACAAACCAGTACTAGCGGGTGCCAACATCATTCAAACAATTCCTAGTCTTGCGCTTTTCGGATTTTTACTGCCGGTGCCATGGCTGGGTGCCCGCTCCGACAGGCTGGCGATTCTCGCGCTCACTCTCTACGCCTTCCTGCCCATTATCAGAAACACGTATACGGGGATCCGCGGAGTGGATCCCGCCGTCATGGAAGCGGGTCGCGGCATGGGACTCACAGAGGTTCAGCTTTTGTTTCAGGTGGAACTGCCGCTCGCGATGAGCGTGATCCTCTCCGGTGTGCGTGTCGCTATCGTCATTTCAGTTGGGCTGGCCACAATCGCCGCCGCGATCGGCGCTGGAGGTTTGGGAGAGTTCATCTTTCGCGGCTTAGCCATGGTCGACAACAGCGTCATTCTAGCCGGAGCCATTCCCGCTGCACTCCTGGCGCTGATGGCTGATTTTGGCCTGGGATGGGTGGAGAGGTATCTGCAGCCACGATGACGATGCTTCGATTCAGTCTTTGGTCGTTAATTCTCGCTGCGATGGTCTTGCTGCTCCTGTCTTGTTCATTGCCGCACCGCGATCGCATCGTGATCGGCTCGAAGAATTTCACCGAGTCTCTGCTCTTGGGTGAGATCATGGCGCAGCAGATCGAGGCCCACACGAATCTGAAGGTTGAACGGCGTTTCTACCTGGCGGGAACCTACATTTGTCAGCAGGCAATTCTCGCCGGACGAATCGACATATATCCCGAATACACAGGCACTGCGCTGGCCGCGATTCTTAAGCAAACGTCCAGCGGCGATCGAGCAGGGATCTATCAACGGATGAAGGATGAATATGAACGTCAATTCGGGCTGACCCTGGGTCCGCCCTTTGGTTTCGACGATACCTTCGCCATGGAGATCCGTGGTGAAGATGCTCGTCGGCTGAACATTACGACTCTATCGCAGGCCGCATCGTTTGCTCCGCAATGGCGTGCCGGATTCGGATACGAGTTCATGGAACGGCCGGACGGATATCGAGGTTTGGCAGCGGCCTACGGCCTGCACTTTGCCGAGCAACCACGCGTTATGGATTTAGGGCTCCTCGCGCGGGCGCTCAAGAATCATCAAATCGACTTGGCCGCTGGCAACACCACCGATGGGTTGATTCCGGCTTTGGGTCTATTCGTGCTTAAAGACGACCGGCATTATTTCCCTCCGTATGAAGCGGTGCCCGTGATTGGCAAGCAGACGCTGCAGCAGCATCCGGAAATCGCCCAGGTTCTTGCCGAGTTGAAGGGCAAGATTTCGGACGAAGAAATGCAGCGCCTCAACTACGCGGTTGATGGCCAGCACCGCGACCCAAAAGAAGTCGTACGTGAATTTCTGAGAAGTGAAGAACTCTTGCGGTGATTTACTGTCACGACCCTTGCGCTAGCGGCTGGCTGGAATCCTCGGCGGGAAGCTCATGGAAATCGCTTCGCTGGAGAAAAATGAGATGACGATGTTGGTTTCGGTCGCCACCGGTTGGCCATCCTTGACATAAGGCCGGTAGCGCCATTGCCGAACGGCCCGCACCGCAGCCGCGGCCAGTGCCCGGTTGCCGCTGACAATTTTCACCGTGCGCACGTTGCCTTTGGAATCCACTCCCGCCGTCAGAGCCACCACGCCGCGAGCGTTAGCGCCTGAATAGGCGGGGTAAACGAAACGAAGCGGCGGCCGCGTTGCCTCGATGCCACTGTCTTGAATCGAAAGAGGCAGCTTCGGAGTCGAAACCGCATCGTGAACGCGAATCCTCGGCTTCGGAACTGGAGCAATGGCGGCGACCGACGATGCCAGCTTGACCGACGCCGGCTCGACCGCAGCCTCCGCCCCGGCGATGCGTTGATCATTCACTGCCGGCCGCGTACTGGAACTCTCGGCAACGCGTACCGGCTCCGGCATCGGAGAAGAACTCGGCGAGCTGAGCTGCACTGGTGAATTGTGCGCCTGCGACCCAGGTATGCCTCCGATTCGATGCCATGCGACGACGAAACATATGCACAGTCCGAGCGCGCCGAGCGAAGTCGCCACCCTGGACATTGCAAGTCGCGACGTTACAACTTTGGACGCGGTAGACCTGGCTTCCGCAAGCCTGGACGCAATACGTCGCGACGCTTCGACCTTCGACGCCGCAAAGCCGGATGCGGCACGGCTGAACGTATCAAACCCGGATGCGATAGATCTCACCCACGAGACTATCGGCGCGAAAGAACGCCCCGGAGCACCCACGCGTGCAGATGCGACGCTCTCGATTGCAGCGCTTTCTTTTTCTGTCTCTTCCTCTTTCGCGATTGCCGGTGCGTCGATCTTCGCAACCGGCGCCGCCTCGATCTGCCCCACCCGCGGCACCGCCTCGAGCCCTGCCACTTCTTCCGGCAGTTTCGCTTTCATCGCCAGCGAAGCGTCGATTTGCGCGGCCAGCGTGTCATCGATCACGATCGGCGGCGGCGCAAAGTTTTCCACCACCCCAATCACAAGCCAGGGGTCGTACTTATGCGAAACAGCCTCTGGGTGCTCGCGAAACAGGTTGTTGATCAGTGCGGTCTGGCGCGAGTTCAGCAGGGGGAGCGACAACTGGCGAAAGTTCCGGAACGTCCAAAGCAGATAGGCGCGTTGCCAGAACGAGGAGGGCTCAACCGCCACCAATCCCTGCCGCGTTTGCAACAGCAAAAAGCCCGATTCCAACTTGTCCAGAAGCACGGATCTCCCCCAAAACATAGGATGCAGCTTGCATGCCAGAGGGTCCGAATCGCAACTTATAGATAACAGACTTATTGCTCCAGACGCCCGGGGAGCGTTCGTGATCCAGTTGCAAACGGTTTCATGCCTATGCCCAGCCGCATGCCCTTGCCAGATCAAGATACGCCTTTCTAAAGAGCCGAAGTAGGGCTTCCCGGCGCCCCGAATGGCACTGTCAGGCTAGCCCTTCGGCCGCGCATCCAGTCCAAGATCTCGCTCCACGTTGCGGTACCAGGTCTCGTCGTCGCTGGCATGCAGCTCGACCCATTTCTCGTCTGTCATTTGACTGCGCCACTGCAGCAGAGGAGCCGCATCGGGTCCCACCGGGTGGCGAAGCTGCCAGGTTCCATTCTGCACGATTTCAACGATCTTCTGGGCGACGACCGAGGACGGCACCGGATTTTGCAGCAACGCCTTGAAAAGAGGGCCAAAGGCCTTGCTGGGCAAGACTTTTGGACGACGGCGGGGCCAGGCTTTTAAGGGAGACCATAACTCTGCGGGTGACAGTCAGTCACATCGAGGTTTCCTCTTTGGTGCATAGCATCCCCTGCGGGCCTGGACGCTTAGCTTCGCGTCGTTATTGACCGTTACTTTCAAAGCGCGGAAGCGGCCATCAAACTTCAGATTCTGGGGTGCGAAGGCCAGAACGTAAGAATATTCCGGAGTGGCCGAAACACGCCTAAATCCTTCATCGACGTCGTTGTTGTTGTGAAAGAATGTACCGCCGGTTGCGTCCGTCAGTCCTTCCAAAACGGCGGCATCCTGGATCCCAGCCCAAGTTTCGTAGCTCGTCATCCGCGGATCCAATTCTATTCGAGGAACCAATCCCCGGGGATCCAAGGCGCTGATCGCGACATCCGATCTCACCGCGAGTTCTGTGATTTCTTCCTGGAGACGACCGTCCCGAACAAAGAACCCCGGCGACACCAGCACGATCATCCGCCGCCCGGGCGCCGTCGACATCGCCTCCACCAAAGCCTTCAGAACTCGAAGTGAGTTTGCGGTTTCCGCTTTCCCGATTTCAGTTTTCTCACGGGCGACCGCGGTTGCCACCTGGGCCGCTTGGCGCCTGAACCTCATATCCCCATTAAAAGCACACGATACTACTTCGTTGGCCACAGCGCTCAACGCTTCTCGGTCTCCCTTGTCCGCAATTAAATCGGCCATATAGTAAGTCATCGCCGGACAGGGCGACGCCAGGGGCTTGCCCCGCGGCTCCAGTTGCGCCAGCATCTCGTGCAGCTTCGTCCGATCTGCGGTGAAGTCGACCCATTTTCGGCCCGAGGTGGTGAAAATCGCCGCCCGGTCCGTCGCCGGTGAAAGCGAGGCCAGTTGCCGATCCGCCGACTCCCGCGCACGCGTCAGATCTTCGTGCCCCAGATGAAGGTCATCAAAAAGGTATGCGATAAGGCGCGCCTGGGACGCAGCCTGAGTGCTTGCACCTGCGCTTTCCGCTCCTTGGCCGCCTGATCGCTCAATCGAAAATTGCTTAATGACCTGCGCCTTGCCTTGGTCGAAAACCTGAAAGTCGTCTTTGGTCAGGTTCCCAACCGCTTGACCGTTGGTATCTCGCACTACCACATGCACCGGCACGAGGGTGACATCCACTTTGAGCGTCTGGACTGAGTCAGGGCTGGAAACGGGGGGTGTGCGTTGGCCTGCCGCTGTCAGCGAACAGGTAAGGATAAGGACGGACAACAGCCTCATTCCCATTGGACGCCCGTTCCCCTCGACGAGGCACTTTCTGAATGCCCACCATTATAAATCGTGGCGTAATAGGCCGTCGACCGCCACTCCCCGGACGGCCCGATTTCTCTCTAGAGATGATGATCATCAGCGGCCGCGACGCTGCGTTGCCGCCTGCGCGGTGCGGAGGCGCTGCATCCTTTTGCGACTTCGCCCTGGTTTTGACACACTAAACACACGCCGGAATAGCAGCATAGATCTCCAGGACAGTCCAGGTCACCGTCGCACTCAGGCCCTCCGCCGCCCGAGCCTTGGTCGGCGTAAGCGCACTCGCTCTGCAGTGTCGAATACGCCGTGTGGGCACCTGTTTTGTGGCCAGTGGTTCCGGAAGACTGCCAGAGCGTCGTGTTATACCAATCGTAGGAAGTGCACGAGCCCACCGGGCCGCTTTTAGCTGCACAGGTGGTCGTTTGGGACCGCGACGCCGCCCAAATATTGCCGCTCGGGAAATTTACGGTGGTGCCGACACCATTCCCGGTCGCATTGAATGTGATTGCCACCGAACAGCTCACGAGGCAGGCGACGCCCGTTGCGGCAACGGTTCCCCCGCATTGGATTTGAGGGCCGTTTCCGTTTGCCCCTCCTAAACTCCAGTTAATGGCGAGGTCGTGGGTGTAAAGGGGATTTGTGAGCGTCCCCGTTTCAGTCGTCCAAGTGTCCACGCTGATTGCGCTGTCGCTGCATATTGATGCGCACGCTTTGGCCGATGCGTGTGCAACAATGCACAGGGAGAAGGCTGCGGCAAGAAGGTATTTGAACGCCAAGGAATTTTTCATCGTTCCAGCTCCTAGAGGATATTTGAACGCTGTCGTTCCGACTTCCCATGGTGTCAGGACCTAACGCGGCTCTGCTGACGAAGCGGATACTGGGAGTGGTTTGGACAACCCTTGGACGACGTCTTCACTCCTTGGGCCACATTTCAGCTTAGTGAGATCGCAGCAGACATCGGGACGTTGCCCGGAGCAGGAAGAACCGGACATCTGGTTCCCTGCGAGCCAGTTTGAAACCACCGGGTATGTTCTCAGCCGCGTGACCACCAAGGCCTCGGGAAACAATTGCTCGTGCAGGGCGGATACGAGGCCGGTTGGGTCCGTCGTGGAGTCTTCCGGCTCAACCACCTCGTTCCCCCTCGCATCGTGTCCGAAGATGAACAAGGCTTTGTATGGACCGTGAGTTTTTCCCTGGAAGGTCACGGTAACGCTAAACGAGGCATATCGCTCCCAAACAGCGTCGGGTAACAGTTGATGCCATTGGAGTTCGTATAAATCAGATAGTTTGAGATCTTGTACTTCGGCAGGCAGTAGTCGGGCTGCACGCCACCTCGGCTCGATCATGTGCAGCGTTGTTGCCAGTCCCAAGTCAGAGTAATCGAAGCTGTGAACGACTGCATCGAGCGTCTCCCCCGAAGGCGGGGAGATGTAATCCACCGCCTTGCCGCTCATAATGTCGCGCATGTTACCAATGACGAAGTCGCTGAGAGTGAAGGTGACGACGGCCGCAGTTAACCGTTCCTCGCTGCTTTCGGCGGTAAGCTTGCCTGTGGGCTTCGCGCTCTCCAGGTTAGCCTGCCACGCCAATTGAAAGATCGCAGCCTGCTGGGAGGCGTAAGCGAATCTGGAGTATGCAGTTCGGACCATGGTTTCTTCATGCGTCATTTGCGCCCATGCGGTTGGAATTAACCCCGACAGCATACAGAGAACGGCCAGTTTCCTCATCGGATGCTCTCCTTTAATTTAGGTGACGACCTGAATGTCGTTCTTGGCATACACGAAGGGCATAAGTTATGCCGATTGGAACCGATATTCTGGAGGATCTGCGCGCCTGTTTGGACTTCGTAACATGAAGATGTCTGCCCTCTAAGAATCAATGCGCTTCGATTGGGTACGCGCGTTTCCTCTGGCTTGGACGAGGGCCACCATTGTTTTGAAAAACGGACACGGCAGATAGCTGAGTGGCTTACCCGGCTGTACGTGCTGGTTTTCCCCGCCAGTGGACAAGGGACTGCAGACCGGGCACTTAGTCTGAGGCCGAGATTCCGGGCAGGCCGCCGCTTAACCCCGCCTTCGCGCCTTCGCGCTGGGCGAAGCTGAGAATTTCTTTCTCGCGCTCGGGGGCGAGATCCGGGCGACGGTAGGAGGACGCGAGCTCTTCGACGCGCTGCGCGGCGCGCGTCACAACGTCAGGTGCGGTCTGGTCCATCGTCGTAAGGCCGCGGTCGACGATGGCGGAAGGGAAGTGCTGCTCCTTGCGGAAGAGGGCGCGCGTTTCCTTGAGTTTCAGAAAATCCCCACTCAAACCCGTCTGCGCGAACATCTCAGTCGCCAGCGTTTCGCCACGCGGCTCAATGCCCTCAATGAACCGCTGTGCTGACGCAATCGCCTCCGCGTCAATCACCAGCTTTTCAATGCTGTGGCAAGCCAAAAAATCCAGCATCCCCGCTCCCGAAATCATGTTGATTCCCGCCAGCGCCCCGAGCACCGCTGACATGCCGCTTTCCATCTCCGTTTGCGCGTCAACTAAGCGGCCGTCGCCCGCCACCATGTAAGCGTGCGTAGGCAGTCCAAAATACTTCCCAACCTCGGCGCATCCCACATCCAGCATGGCCGTTTCAATCGCACCCATCGGAGTCCGCCCCGTCCGCATATCGAAAATCGCCGGCGCTCCTCCCCAGACAATCGGCGCTCCCGGCTGTGCTAGTTGGTGAATCGTGATCCCGCTGATGCACTCCGCCGCGTGCTGTACCACCGATCCCGCCAGCGTCACCGGAGCCGTCGCCCCTGCCAGCGGCATGCTGACGATTTCCGCTGGCACTCCCGCGCGCGCCAGATCGACCATGTTCTGCGACGCGAACTCGGACCAGTTCAGCGGTGGCGAAGGGCACACATCGAAAATCGCCCGCGGCCGTTGCCGCAAAGCGTCCGCGCCTCCACTTTCAATCGTCATCAACTCCAGCAGGGTATGCAGGCTCGATGCCGAAAACGCGCCGGTCACCACCGGCTTCTTCGAATACCACAGCACCAGCAACAACCGGTACCAGTCGCCAATTTCCGACGGCACATCGCTGCAAACCATTGCCGTCGATTGCGCCGCAAACTGCGGCAGCATTTCCGCCACCTGCACCAGTCGCACCAGGTCAGCCGCCTGCGCCGGACGCGCCTGCCGCGTCTTCGCATCAAGAATGTTCAAACACGACGACCCCGGATCGAAGTGGACCTGATCTCCCTCATACCGCACCACCGCCTTGCCGCCGCGGTCATAGAGCGAAAATCCGCGCGGCACCGACTCAAGCGCCCGCCGCGCCACCGCCTCCGGAATATGAGCCACTCCATCCTCAACCTTGATCCCCGCGCCGCGCAGCAACTCGACCACATAAGGCGCCACTCGCACGCCCGGTTTTTCGATCAGTTGAAAGGCTTCACCCACGATTCGCTCGATGAGCGCCTTATCCAGCAGTTGGAATCGCGGCCTCATGCCGGCTCCTTCACCGCAGCCTGTGCCTTCTGTTCCATCAATTGGCGAGCCAGCACAACCGCGCTCATCGCGTCTTTGGCATAACCGTCGGCGCCGATCTCCGCCGCCCACCCGCGCGATACCGGCGCGCCTCCCACCATCACTTTCACCTGCGAGCGCAAGCCCGCCTTTTCCAGCGACTCGATCACGCCTCTCTGATTGCGCATCGTCGTCGTCAACAACGCTGACACGCCGACGATATCGGCGCCCACTTCCCGCGCCTTGTTTGCGAACTTGTCGCCCGGCACATCCACGCCCAGATCATGCACGCGGAACCCGTGTGCCGTTAGCAGCGTCCCCACCAGAATCTTCCCGATCTCGTGAATGTCGCCCTTGGTCGTCCCCAACACCACCACGCCCGCCATCGGCCGCTCCGTGCCGAGTCTGGTCAGTTCCGGTTCAAGCACCGCCATCGCCGCCCGCATCGCCTCGGCCGACGCCATCATGTCCGGCAAAAACATCTGCCCGCGCGCAAACTGCTCGCCCACGTCATGCATGCCAGGAACGTACCCGTTGTTGATCGCGTCGAGCGCCGCGACTCCGGATGTAAGCGCCTGCTGCGCCAGTTCCGCAGCCGTTTCCGGCGCGCCATTGATAATGCTCTGCCGCATGGCAGAATACGTGTCTTCCGGCATAAAAAGCCCTCGGCCATGCTGCCGCGCCCGTGGAACACCAGTCTGTGATCCCGATCACAAGCGGTGCACTCTGATTCGTGTGAGTTGCTGTCGAAAGAAGGCCCCTGTCGGAATGGAGAGCCTTGTTAATTCCAATTGTGCGAATGCCCCCAGATCTTCTGAATGTCAAACTTCACCCCGCGGCATAGATAAATGGGAGTATTCTCCTCGCCCATGCCCCAACGCTCATAATGATCGAATGGCTGGTACGACGTGCAACTGTCCACCACATCGTCGCGATCCCACTCAAGGACGATAAGGTTCTTGTAAACCTGAGGCGGCGGTCCCCAGTACCAATGGTTCTGATGCCGCGAATAGGCCCGCGGCAGTCCGTATTGTGGGCCAAACAGATTGATGGCCCCGGCTTCGCCGTAGTTCCCAGCCCAAATGCCGGTTTCAGCGCGCTCAGCCGGAGGCAGCGAATTGTAGATCCCCGCCACTTCACGCACCATCTCCGGCCATCCGAACTGGTCCGCCATGGGCTGCATGAGAAGCGATTCGTGGTGCACCTCGGCCTTGGCAGGCTTAAAGCCGATGGCATTTTGATAGGCAAGGACATGTTCGGGAGAAAGCATCCACGTCACCGGCGGCACCAGCGGAATACTCGCAACAACGAGGACGGCGGCGACCGCGGCGCGCGTCCATGAGGGCCGATTCGCTAGCCACTCCTCAATTGCTATCGCGCCACTGGCAAATAGGATTGGATAAATCGGATGCACGTAATAGCTCTTCCCGTGTGCAATCTCCATGAGGACGAAAAAGACCACGAACGTCAGTCCCAACACGCGCCACGTTCGCTTCCGCAGAAGCCAAACCAGACCCGGCAGCCACACCAGCACCAGAATTGGCCCCATCTCAAGGATCTGCTCTTTAACGAATGCCACCGGCCCGAGCACAACATTTTTCCCCATGCGGCGCACGTTGCCCAGATCCTCGATGGTCGGGAAGTGATGCCGGATTTGCCAGATGATGTTCGGCAGAAACAGCGCCAGCGCAATCGCTCCCGCAATCCATATCCACCGCTTCGCGAACTCGCGTCGATACTGCGTAAGCAGCAAGGCGACGACGACCGCAAATCCGAACGAAAGCGTGGAATGTTTGTTCTCGAGGCCCAATCCTGCAAAGACACCGAACCACACCCAGAGCCGCGACTCTCCCGTGCGCAAAATGCGCGCCAGCACGAGCGCGCACGCCATCCAGTACAGCGGCTCGAAAGCATTCATGGTCAACAGGCTGTCAGTCGCCAGGTTAGCCGGGGCCAGCAGAATCGCCAGTCCCGCAAGCAGTTGCGCGTAACGCCCGCCACCGAGTTCCCGTGCCAGCAGCATCGTGATAACAATCAGCGCCACGCCCGCCATTGCCGGGATAATCCGCAGCGCCGCCAGCGAGCCACCCATCAGCAGCGCCGCCTTCGCATAGACCGCGATCAGCGGCGCGCAATCCACGTAGCCCCAGTCAAGATGCCGGGCCAGGTCAAGATAGTAAAGTTCGTCGCGAAAATATCCGTAGTGGCGGACACTCGTGAACAGGTGCAACAGAAGCTTGATCGCGCAGAGCGCAATCAAAACGCCGGTAGCAAGCTGCGGCAGGCGAACGGATCGTGGTTCGAGGCCGCGCGCCTTTTCATCTGCCGGTAGAACAGGCATTTCACCTCCTGCATTTGCCAAGCTGTATATCACACCCACGAGTCCATTTCACTGCCCAGGAATTCACCCTCACAGCCACCTGGGCCGTACCACCGCGCTTGCAACTTCGCTGCAATGTCCTTAGCCTTATTCCGCAATCTCCTTAGAGTTTTGTAATTGGCACTTGTCATGCGTCCGGCGCCATCGGCCCGGACGCAACATCTGCCGCTGAACTGTGTTTGATCACGTCAGATATCTGTCTTTACTTGGAGGCTAGGAAAATAATGCACCGCCAAAATGCTTGGATATGGCCGTTCTGCGCCGTTCTCATCGTTTCTTCGTTTCTCTTGCCCGCCCGCAGCTGGGCGCAGGACCAATACCCGGATCAATCCTCAGACCAATACAACGATCCCCCCACCCGCGTTGCGCGCCTCAACTTCGAACAAGGCTCTGTCTCGTTTCAGCCCGGCGGCGAAGGGGACTGGATTGACGCTGTCCCGAACCGCCCGCTCACCACTGGCGACAATCTTTGGACCGATCGCGGCGCCCGCTCCGAATTGCACGTCGGCTCAACCGCGATTCGTCTCGGCAGCGAAACCGGCATCACCTTCCTCGACCTTGACGATCACAACCTGCAACTCCGAGTTGCTCAGGGCCGGACCATGGTGCGCGTGCTGCACATCGACGACGACGATCTCGTCGAAATCGATACTCCCAACATCGCGTTTCAGGTAACTCGCCCCGGCGAATTCCGCGTCGATGTTCAGCCGGACGGCCAAACCACCGTCTTGGATCTCATGAACGGTCGCGGCCAAGTCATCGCAGGCGGAGGCACCTACACCGTCGTCGCCGGTCAGGAAGCGGTTTTCACCGGTACCGACAGCGTTAGCTACGACATTGACCCGCTTCCCAATCCCGACGATTTCGATCGTTGGGCTTTCGATCGCGACCGCCGCGCCGATCAATCCCGTTCCGCGAACTACGTGTCCAGTGAAATGACCGGCTACGAAGATCTTGACGATAACGGCAACTGGTCTTTCGCGGGAGGCTATGGCCCTGTCTGGTATCCCACCGCGGTTGCGGGTGACTGGGCGCCTTACCGCTACGGTCATTGGGCTTTTGTCGCGCCTTGGGGATGGACTTGGGTTGACGATGCTCCCTGGGGATTCGCTCCCTTCCACTATGGCCGCTGGGCTGTAATTGGCGGCCGCTGGGGCTGGGTTCCCGGACCTGTTGCCGTCCACCCCGTCTACGCGCCCGCGCTTGTTGCCTTTGTAGGTGGCGCTGGTTTTGCCGGTGGCGCTGGTGTTGCATGGTTCCCGCTCGGCCCCGGAGAGGTCTTCGTTCCCTCCTATCACGTTAGTCGCAACTATGTAACTCAGGTGAATGTTACTAACACGGTTGTAAATGTCACCCGAGTGAACGAGGTCTACAGATACTCCACGACTAACAACGCAACGATCGTCAATCGGGTCACCTATGTGAATCAGGCCGCTCCTAACGCTGTAACTGCCGTTACGCGCGAGACCTTCGTCAATGCGCGTCCGGTGGCCCACAATGTGGTCGCCGTTCAGGCCCGCGACATCGCGCAGGCTCCCGTGACCCACATCTCCGGTGTCGAACCGGTGCGGTCAAGCGTCATCGGATCCGGGAAACCGACAGCGGTCGCTCCGCCTGCGTCCGTTATCAATCGTCAGGTCGTCGCGCAGCATATGCCCGCGCAGCCGACAACACCGTTTGCTCAGCGGCAGGATAAGCTCGTCGCTCGTCCGGCGATGGTTCGTCCGGTAGCAGCGCCGGGCGCTCAGGGCAATCTCCGCCAGCAGCAACCGCAGCAAAACAGTATGCAACCGGCGAATCGGCCGGAAGTGCCCATCAATCGCCAGCAACCGCAGCCGGAAGTCCCTGTCAATCGCCAGCAGGCGATGCCGAACCAGCCGCAGTCGCCCGCGATGACCCGTCAGCAGGCGCCGATCCAGCCGCAAGCTGCGCCTCAGGCTGCAAACCCGTATCAGCAGCGTCCTGAGGACGCGCGTCAAGCAGTTCCGGCGGCTCGGCCGGGAGCACAACCCGCGCGCGCCCCCGAACCAGCGATCGCACCGCAGCCGCAAACATGGTCGCATCCACAAGCGCGTCCCGCTCCGCCGGTGCAGGAAAAGACCGAACAGCAAGCGCAGCAAGATGAGGCTAAGTACAAAAACTGGCAACAGAAGCAGGAGCAGAAGCCCGCTCCACAACCTCCAAAGCCGGAGGACAAGAAGAAGGACGAGAAGAAGCACTAGCCAAAGTCTGCGGACTGGAGGAAATGATGCGCCCAGCAAAGGGCGCACCAACTTCGTCCAGTCCGCGTTCTTTTCGAAGTGCTAGCCTAAGGACGGATGCGCTTTTCCCTGTCTCTTTGTGCACTGCTCATCGCCGCGCGGTTTCTTCCCGCTGCGCAAGCCGCGCCAGTTGCCGCGAGCGGCTGGAGTCTTCAATTCCAGCCCGCGCGCATCGTCAACGGATCGCCGGTCGTCTTTCGCGTTCGCACACCGAAGACTGTGCGCTCGCTTTCGGGAAGCTGGCTCGATCACGATCTCGCCTTCGGATTCGATCCGCAACAGAAAACCTGGTTCGCCCTGGCGGGCGCAAGCCTTGAAACCAAAGCCGGCGTTTATCCCATCCAGTTGCACGCTGAAACGGCCGATGGGCAAGCCATTTCGTATGAGAAGAAAATCGCTGTTCAACTCCAGCGCTATCCTCGCGTGATTCTCAAAGTCCCGGGGAAATACACCGCTCCCAGCCCCGAAGAGCAAAAAGAAATTAACGAGGACAAGAAGATCAAAGAAGACGCCTTCAAGACCCTAAGCCCCGACCGCGACTGGGAAGGTCCGTTCCGGCCGCCCGTCGATGCCGAAATTTCCGATGTTTTCGGAGTGCAGCGCGTCTTTAATGGAGCCGTGAAAAGTACGCATCAGGGCCTCGATTTCCGCGTAGGCCCCGGAACCACCGTCGCTGCCGTCAATCGCGGCAAAATCATTTTGGCGCAGCCTTTGTTCTTCGAAGGCAATTGCGTGGTCATCGACCACGGACAGGGCTTGCTCACGCTCTATCTGCACCTGTCGAAATTCCTGGTCAAGGAAGGCGACACGGTGGAAAAAGGCCAGCCCATCGCCCTCAGCGGAGGCACCGGCCGCGCCACTGGCCCCCACCTGCATCTGGCCGTGCGCTGGCAGGGCGTTTATTTGAATCCGCAGACTTTGCTTTCCCTGCACCTCCCATAAGGTACTGATAAGAAAGCAAATGTGACCTTACGCCTCAGGAGTTTGCAGCTAACTCCTTATTTCTCAAAGATTTTGCGGAAATCCTCCCATTAAACTGCAAAAAAATACAGCTAACTCATTATTTTGCAATATTTTACAAATAACTCCTTATTCCTCAAAGATCTAGCGGGAATGATCGCTAAATCTCTGATTCCAAAAGATCGCACCAGGGGGAGGAAATCGAGAACTGAGATCTTGGGAAGCCGAGAGATGAGAGACCGAGAACTCAGACCTGGAAGCTGACCTAAGATATTGCTGAGTCCGGAATCTCTACCTCTGGATCCCAAACGCCGTCGCGAAACGCTACGCTGCGTCCTGAGATTGCGGGAATGCGCTCGCCGGGGACGATAATGCCGACCAGATTCAGCGGATCGGCTGCCGCAATCACAACTCGCTCTCCGGTCGCTGGAATTGGAGCTTTACGATTGGCGCGCAGCGATTCGACTGCTACTGGGAGCGCGAACTGCTCGCCTTGAAAGCCATCGACGAAGCGTCCGCCGCGCACTTCGCCGCGATCTTCCAGGCGGCGGAAGCCAATCTGCAATTCGCGCCAGCGCGGCAAGTTCGACTCGCGCGCCAGCAGATCGCGGAAGACTACGCCATAGCGGCGCAGCAGCATCCAGCAGCAAGACTCCGCGCTGCGATCGCGATCGGCTGTGGCTTCGGTGGAAGGCCCGGTGTAGAGCAACGACCAGCGGCCTGCGGCGTGCCGCGGACGACGCACCTTGGCGATCCTCGATCCGACAATCCTTGAGCCGACCACGCCTGTGCTGCCGCTGAGATTTTTCGGCATAACCAGCGCGCGCAGATTCTCAAATCCATCGGCTGTGACCAGTCCGGCAGCAACCAGCTCCCACAGCCCGGTCTCGACTTCCGCCTTGAGCTTGCCAGTGGCTCGCACCATGTCCGGAAAGAACAGCGCGCCACGCTGCTTGAGCAGCTCGAGCAAAGCCCGAGCCATCGGACTGAGGAACGAACTCGTTGAATCCTCAGCGCCGGGATGATGAGGCCGCATCCAGTCGGCATCCTCGCGCACGAAGAAGGCAATCGGCGCGACACGGGTAGGAATCACGCGGCGAATCTTGTGTGGAGCGGACATTCCTGTCCGCTCAGCGTCGCCATCATTGCCGTCCGCTGCTTCGAGCGTTGCCGGATGAGGAGACAATCTGCCCCATCCCACAACACCGCTCAGGCAGAGCTGATCCAGATGCGCCGGATCGTAGTCCGAGATTCTGCGCCCCAGGACGAAGCGCTCCCAGGCATTCGCGGGAATCTCGAATCCCTGCAACTGGCGAAGGACCTCGAGCGTGCCATGCTCGCCGCGCACCTGCGTGCCGGGAGCGATGTGCTGCCAGCGCAACAGCCAGTTCATGAACTGCGCCGCCGTGACAGGCTGGATTTGCTTGCGCAGCGTGGCGACCGTCAGGCGATGAATGCGCGCCAACAGGCGGCGCTCGCACCACTCGGTCTCGGGCGCAGCGGGAGTAAGTCGGCCCTCAGGCGCTGAAGCGCCGGTGTTAAGCCCTGACTTAGCGGCACGACTAAAGTCGTGCCCTTCCCCAATCCCTTTCCAATTGGAGTCTTCAGACGAGTCGGACGGTTGGTTAGGCCTGAACTTGCCTCGCAGAATTGCGCCGCTCGCCTCCATCCGCAGCAAGGCCTTCTCGATCTCAGACGCGCTGATTCCGAGCAAGGCGCCGAGTTCAGTCGCTGCCGTCGGCCCCAGGTGCGCCATCCAGCCCTGAACCGCCATCAGCACCGCATCGTCAAACGTGGGTGTAGAGACGCGGCTTGCCGCGTCTGTGCCTGCATCTTCAACGCTGCCGCTGGCAGCGGGAGACGGGGCAAGCCCCGTCTCTACGCGATGCATTGCCTGGAACCATTCGATTCGCTCGGCCGCGACCCAGTATCTCCGTTCGCCAACTTCGGCGACTAGCGCGCGCCGCTCTGCGACTAAGCGCTCGAAGAAGGCTCGCCATCCAGCGGCCGCGCGGGCCGGCTGAGAACTGACAACTGAGAACCGAGAACTCTCTTCCTGGCCACTAACCACTGGCCACTGACCAGTGCTTTCCGGCACTGCCACCAACGTATGCAGCACATCGTGCAGTTCATCGGCGTCGCGGACATCGGGCCAAGCCTCGGTCTCGACCTGCGCAATTGCCGCGGGGTCGAGGCCTCCGACTTCTTCCAGCACGGCTTCCGGCAGCACGCGGCGCATTTCGACCGCGCGCGCCCGGCGCTCCTCGAGCGGAGCGTCGTCGAGATAGGCGTAGGGATTGGCGTTCAGAATCTCATGCGAGAACTGCGACGGCACCGGCGTGTCAACGGCGAGGCAGCGAATGCGGCCGTCTTCGATGGCGCGCAGGACGTCGCGCAGGCCATCGATGTCGAGGGCTTCGGTGAGCACATCCTTCATCACCTCGTGCACCAGCGGGTGATCGGGAATCTTGATGTCGCCCTCGATGTTCTCGAAGCAGGCGGCCACATCGGGAAAGACGGAGGCCAGGAGATCGTCAGAGCGGATGCGCTGGATCTGGGGCGGAACCTTCTTGCCGCCCTGAAAGCGGAGCAGGGCGAGCGCGCGGGTGGCGTCCCAGCGCCAGCGCGTCTGGAAGATGGGCGAGGCCAGCGCGGCCTGCTCAAGAATTGGCGCCATGGTTTCCGAATGCAGGAAGTGGAAGACATCGGCAAGAGGGAAGCTGTGCTGCTCGGCGAGCGCAATGTTCAATCCGTTGTCGGTCGCAGCGGCCTGCAATTCAAAATTGAATCCTCGGCAGAACCGCTTGCGCAGCGCCAGTCCCCAGGCCTTGTTGATGCGGCCGCCGAAGGGAGCGTGAATGATGAGCTGCATGCCGCCGCCTTCGTCGAAGAAGCGTTCGGCAATGACGGTCGTTTGCGTCGGCACATCGCCGAGCACGGCGCGGCCTTCGAGAATGTACTGGATCAACTGCTCTGCGCCGGGTTGGTCGAGCCCGCATTCTTCACCAAGCCAGGCCACGACCTCCGCGACCACCGGGAGATTGCGCCAGCCTTCCACGGGAACCACGCCGGGCAGGCGGTCGCTGATGTCTTTTCGCAGTTGGCCGAGTTGCTCGGACAGCTCCGAGGTGCGCGCCGGAGCTTCGCCTCGCCAGAAGGGAATGCCGGGAGGCGCGCCTTGAGCATTCTCGACGATGATGCGCGATGATCGTCCTTCAATCCTCCGAATTCGCCATGAGGTATTGCCGAGCAGCATGACCTCGCCGGCCATGCTCTCGACCGCGAAGTCTTCGTCGACGGTGCCGACGACCGCGCCGTCGGGCTCGGCGACTACGGTGAACAGGGCATTGTCGGGAATCGCGCCGCCGCTGGTGATGGCGGCAAGACGCGCGCCGCGCCGCGGACGTAGCTTGCGATTGATGCGGTCGTGATGGAGATAGGCACCGTAACGTCCGCGCTGCGAGGCAATGCCCTCGGAGAGCATTTCGACGACTTCGTCGAACGTGGAGCGCGACAGATTGCGGAAGGGATAGGCTCGTTGTACGAGCGCAAACAACTCGTCTTCATCCCAGCCGTCGTGAGTGACATCCTTGGCGTCGCTGGCGGCGGTGCGCGACACCGCACAACACGCCACAATCTGCTGCGCCAGCACATCGAGTGACGACTCGGGGAAGATTAGACGATCCAGATCGCCGGAGCGAATGGCGCGCACTAGGACAGCGCATTCGGCGAGATCGTCGCGCGTCGTGACGAAGAATCGCCCTTTGGGAACCGCGCCCCGCCAGTGACCGCTGCGGCCTACGCGCTGCAGAGCAACGGCAATCGAACGCGGAGAACTGATGTGGCAGACCAGATCGACGGTGCCCACGTCAATGCCCAGTTCGAGCGAAGCGGTCGCCACCAGCACCCTCACCTGGCCTTCTTTCAACTTGCGTTCCGCCTCCAGCCGCAACTTGCGCGACAAGCTTCCGTGGTGGGCCGCGACATTTTCTTCGCCCAGGCGCTCGCCCAGATGATGCGACATGCGCTCGGCAAGGCGGCGTGTGTTCACGAATACGAGCGTGGAACGATGCGCGTTAACGAGCTCGACCAGGCGCTCGTAAATCTCATCCCACATTTCGTTCGAGGCGACGGGGCCGAGTTCCGAACGGGGTACTTCGACTCCGAGATCGAGCGTGCGCTTGTGGCCGACGTTGACGATCACCGGTTCAGGACGGGCGTGTTGTGCGTCCGAGTTGCCCGTCAGGAACTTCGCTACTTCCTCGATCGGTTTTTGCGTCGCCGAAAGGCCGATGCGCACGGGAGGGCGATAGGTGAGTTCATCGAGCCGTTCAAGGGAAAGGGAGAGATGCACGCCGCGCTTGTCGTCGGCTACGGCGTGTATTTCGTCGACGATCAACGTTTCCACGTCGCGAAGGATGACGCGGCTCTTCTCGGCCGTCAGCAGAATGTAGAGCGACTCAGGCGTCGTCACCAGAATGTGGGGCGGGCGCCGGAGCATCAGGCGGCGGTCCTTGGCCAGCGTGTCCCCGGTGCGGACCGCAGTGCGAATCTCGGGCATCAGGAAGCCGCGCTCACCCGCCATCTGCAAAATTTCGCCGAGCGGGATTTCGAGGTTCTTCTGAATGTCGTTGCCGAGGGCTTTGAGCGGCGATACGTAGAGAACTTCGGTGCGGTCGCGGAGGTCTCCCGCCAGAGCTTTGCGCACCAACCGGTCAATGCAGGCCAGAAACGCGGCGAGCGTTTTGCCGGACCCGGTGGGCGCGGAGATCAGCGTCGTATGCCCGGCGAGGATGTGCGGCCAGCCTTGCTCCTGCGGTTCGGTGGGAGTTCCGAAGCGCGAAACAAACCACTCCTGAACGAGTGGATGAGCCCAGGCAAGGGAAGGGGGGACCGCGAACAGCATGAAGGAGATTGTAGCGGGAAACTGTTGTTTCGTAAAATGTTCGCCTTACTAGCGCCGTCGTCCATTCCTCATAGCCGGCACCGAACGGTATAATTCAGAGCAAATTCAAGCTAAGAACGGAGATTCGTGCAGATCGCGCGGTATCGGATCGCAATGTGGCTCACTCTAACGGCGCGTATCGCTCTTCTTGCGTGGCTTACGTTTTTTATTCAGATATTTGCCGGCGGAGCATTCGGGCAACAGGCTGCAGCCAGTAAGCCACTGATGCTGATGACATGGTTTGGCCCTGGCGCGATTGCTCTGCCTTCTGGGCAGGACTGGAAGCCCGAGATGCTGACCGTGTATGACAAGGGCACGCGCCCGGTGGCCCAGTACAGTAAAGGTGACAGCGGCCTGACGGTCTCATTCATTGTCTTTGAGAATCAATCGGGCAACCCTTCCGCCAAAGGGTGTCGCGAGGATGCAATTAATCCGATCCTCGAACACGATGCAAAGCTGATTTCCAAACGCGTTGACGGCGAGGTGAAGAACATTGCCGGAGAAACCCTCTCTACAACGTCCTATCTACTCGATTTGTCGAGCGGCCATCATTCGCACAACCTGTTCGGCCTCGCGGGGAATGCCAAAACCTGCGCCGAAATCCATATTTCGAGCGTGTTCGAAACTGAGACATCTGCCGAAGAGGATTCGATGAAGGCTGTGCTTGCTGACTTTCGTCCCGATTTAGCCTATCAACCGACCGCAATGGACTACTTCCGGCTGGCATCGGCACTTTTCAAAAACTCGCCTGGACTAGCGGCGCCATATTACAAATCCTCGTTGGATGCGATGCCCAACGACGCCAGCTACATCACTCCTCGCCGCGTGACAACGGATCAACTTGTGATGGCGTTGGGCATGAGCGGAGATATCAAGGACAGCCGCGCCGTCGCCGAGAAAGCGACTACCACTGACCCCGACTATCCACTCAACTACTACAACCTGGCGTGCGCGGACGCAGAGCAGGGGAACTCGAAAGATGCAAAGCACCATTTGCAGCAGGCGTTTGAGCGCCGGGCCAACGTTCTAAAGGGGGAATCAATGCCCGATCCCACCAAGGACGAGTCCATTCTCAAGCTGAAGAAAGACAAGACATTCTGGGACTTTGTATTAACGTTGCCCTAGAATTAGGCCGAAGTCCCGGAAGCAATCCTGAATGCTAGAATTTCGGCGATGCCCAAACCATCCGCCACCGCTCGCGCCCGCAAAATCAAACTCATTCTCTTCGACGTTGACGGAGTTCTTACCGACGGAAAAATCTGGATTTTCCCCGCCCCCTCCAGCGCCCAGCAGAGTGTGCTGGAACAATCCGCCCAGCATGGTGGGCAGGGCGGATTTGGCCTCCATAGCACTTCCCTCATCGAAGCCAAAGGGTTCCACGCTCACGATGGGACCGCTATCTCACTTGCGCGGCTGGCTGGTATTAAGACTGGCCTGATCACCAAGCGCATTTCTGAAACCGTCGCTTTGCGCGCCCGCGATCTCAAGATCGACCACGTTCACCAGGGCATTCAAAACAAGGCATCCATGTTTGCGCGGATCTTGGAAAAGGACGGCATCATTGCGGCCGAAGCGGCTTTCGTCGGCGACGACGTCATCGACCTTCCCGTCATGCGCAAATGCGGATTGGCCATCGCCGTGAAGAACGCTCGCCCTGAGGTTAAGGCCGAAGCCCACTGGGTCACATCGCATTCTGGCGGAGAAGGCGCTGCCCGCGACGCGGTTGAATACATTCTCAAAGCACAAGGAAAATGGAAAAAGGCGGTCGTTGATTACACGGAAGAACGCGGGGGATGAGAACGAGGTTTCAAGGTTTCAGAGTTTCAAGGTCTAAAGGCTGGTCGCGCTGAATTTTCGGCCGTCTGGCTTCCGACACTTTGCAACCTTGAAACTCTGAAACTTGAAACCTGCTTCAAAAGAACAATCCACCGGTTGCTTGCTTGGGGCGTGCTCGGGTTTGCAACCGGTGGTTGTTTCTCCTTACTCACCCTGTTTGTTTTCAGGAGGAATATCCGTAAGAAACACAAGGCCGCCAATAAAGTTTCGGAGTTCGCCAATATTTTCTGGACGAACTCTAACTGATTTCAAGACAATTTGTTACGAGGAGAGACCGGTCTCAGTCGATTTGGCAAATCATGTATTGAAAAAATTGGAAGTGGCAATGGGACCCTTCGGCGTTGCTACTCCGGAATCGACACAGGCTTCGACGCCATCAACTCGGCAAACCGTGGATCGTTCCGCACCGTGCTGAACTCGGCGTCCTTATAAACGTCCTTGATGTCCCTGTAGCCGTCTTCCATCGCCCTTCTTAGATAGTGCAGCGAGCGTTCTGGCATTCCATTTCGCGCGTACAGCTTTGCCAGGACGTAATCGTAGTGCGCCCGATCCTGCGGGGAGGGCAGTCGTGCCTGCACGCCTCCGCCGCGCTCGCTGCGCTCAAGAATGTCGGGGTCCAGTTCGATGGCTTTGGCATAATCCGTGCTGGCTTTGGCGAAGTCCTTCTTTGCAAATAACGCGGCCGCGCGGTTGCTGTAGAACACCGCTTCATTATTGTCCAGCAAGATGGCTTTGTCGTAATTTCGGATTGACTTTGCGAAGCTCGCTTCCTCGTAATAAACAACGCCGAGGTTGGCATAGGCGTTGGCATAATTCTTGTCGGTTCGGATAGAAAGTTCGAAGGTCTTCCTCGCCTCTTTGTAGCGATGCAGCTGTAACTGCGAGATCCCGATCTTATTGAGCAAAACAGCATTGTGAGGGTCTTTTGCCTGAGCGGCCTTGTAGTAGTCAATCGCGTCCAGATAGTTCTTGTCAGTTTGGAGGGCATCGCCGACACTCTCCAACTCCCGGGCTGATGCGCTGGCCGGGGGCGGTTCCGTGCGATGGATTTGCGGAGGTCCGACCGCCAGTTGTTCCAGGCTTTGAGCATGCAAGGGAGCAACCGCTGAGACCGGCGGAATCAGGGTGATGAGGGTCGGTAGCACGAACGACAGAAGAGTCGATCGAACAACGCCCCACAGCGTTGCCGGAGCTGAGGAAGGCATGGCGACCTCCTGTAGATAACCTGCTTATACCACTTCTTAGGGCGGCGGGGAACTGCCATTTGCTGGTTTAGACGGTGCAGCGGCATTCTTGTCGGTCTTGCCCGCCCCACCATCCCCTTTGAATACTCCGGCAATTTTACCGAAGAGACTTTTCTTTTTCTTGGCCTCTTCCTCAGATTGGACACCGTTCGCAGGCTGCGGGTTCCCATTGGTCGTGGGCGGCGGCAGCGGGGCTTCCGACTTTCCGCCAAACAGGCGCGAGAAGAAGCCCTGCTTTTCGCTCGTCTGGTCACAGGTATCGCGTGGCTCCGTGCCGGCTACGAAAGCAATCGTATAAGTGTCGGGACAGGAAGGGGTTGCCAGCCGGTTTGTGATTTTATCCAGTTCGACGTCCACCACTCCTTCAGGCTGCGTGAAGGGCTTTACGTCCTGATATTGCGGAAGGGCAACGGCCTTTTTCATGAATTCAGCCCAGATGGGCGCGGCCGTTTGCGCGCCGCTCAGCCGGATATCGCTGTAGTCGTCATATCCCACCCACACAATGCACAGGAGATTGCTGGTATAACCCGCGAACCATCCGTCATGCGAAGTTCCCGTTTTGCCCGCGGCCGGTTCCGTGAAACCGCGTTGGCGCACGACGTAGGCTGTGCCGAAGTTCACGACTCCTTCAAGCATCCGCGTCATCACAAACGCGATGCGCGGGTCCAGCACTTCTTTCCGTTCTGTCCCGAAGTTCACAATCACATCGCCCTGCACGTTGCGGACAGAATTCACGAACACCGGCGACAACCGCATTCCCCCGTTCGCAAATGTCGTGTAGGCTGCCGTCATATCCACCGGCGTCGCGTCATAGGCGCCTAGCGCCATGGCGGGCGTTGCTTTTACCGATGCGATCCCCGCCGACTTTGCCAGGTCGGCCACTTTGTCATAGCCGACCTCCTCCGCCACCTTTACCGTCGCATTGTTCAACGAAAGCGCCAGCGCATAGCGCAGCGTCACATCGCCGTGGTATTCCTCTTTGTAGTTGCGAGGCTCATAGATCTGGTCGCCATAGGCGAAGGTGGACGGCTGATCGCTCACAATCGAAGCTGGCGTAATCACGGTCGCGTTTCCGTCCACCGCCGTGTTTATGGCCGCCGCATAAACAAATGGTTTGAAAATCGATCCGGTCGGACGCTTGGCCAGCGCATGATTCAGCTGGCTGGCTGCGTAATTCCTGCCGCCGACCAGCGCCTTGATCGCGCCCGTATGCGGATCCATCGCCACCAGCGCTACCTGCGCCTGCGGGCCGGGAGCGACCGTCGTTTCAAACTTGTTCTTCCCGACCTTGGTCCGCTTCGTCCGCATCTTGGTGACCTGGTCGTCGACCAGTTTGATGCCCGTCTCCACCGCCTGCGCGGCTGCTTGCTGCAACTGCGGATCGAGTGTCGTGTAAATTCGGAACTGCTGATCGTTCACCTCGTGCTCGTTAAGCTTGGTGAGCACGGTGTCGCGGACCATGTCCACGAAGTACGGCGCATCGCTCGCTTCCACGTTGGGCGGGGCCAGTTTCAGCGGAGCGCCCTTCGCCTTGTCGGCCTGCGCGCGCGTGATCGCGCCCGTGTCCACCATCGCCTCCAGCACCGTGTTCCGCCGCTCTTGCGCCCGTTCCGGATGCCGGTAGGGCGAGAGATAGCTAGGCGCCTGGATCAAACCCGCCAGCAGCGCCGCTTCCGGCAAGGTGATGTCTTTCAGGTCCTTATTGAAGTAGGAGTGCGCGCCCTCGGCGAATCCGGAGATCGTGAACGATCCACGCTGCCCGAGATCGACGCGGTTCGCATAAAACTCGAAGATCTGTTGCTTCGAGAATTTCTGCTCCAGTTCGACCGCGATCAGCATTTCGATCATCTTGCGCTTGAACGTCTTTTCCGGACTCAGAAAAAACGCGCGGGAAAGCTGCATCGTGATCGTCGATCCGCCCTGCTGATGCCGCTGGTGAGTGAAATCCACCCACGCCGCTTCTATCAGGCGCATGAAGTTCACGCCGTTGTGCTGGAAGAAACGCCGGTCTTCGATCGAAGTAACGGCCTCGACCATGACTTTGGGAATGTCGTCGTACTTCACCAGTTGGCGCTTGGAGCGCTGCTCGGCATCAAACAGCGACGTCACCGGCTGCGGTTCCAGTTCGTACGCTTCTAATTCCCCAGCGGAGCGGCTCGAAATCGACGTTACCGCTCCGTCCGCCAATGTGATCGTTGCCGGCTCGGGCGAGTGATACGACTCAGGCCCGGGCAGGACTTCGATGGTTCCGCCGTGCACGCGGTAGCTGCCAAGCGGCGATCCTCCCTGCTGTTCGGTGTATCCCGCCCGCCGTAGTTCCGCCGCAATATCGTTGATCGTGTCTTTGGATCCAACCCGCACTACTCTTGGACTGGCGTAGATCTTGGCGGAAGTCGCAAACACCGGCCCACGGAAGCGCTGCTCGATAATCCGGTCGTACTTTACATACCAATAGGCAAAAAATCCGACCACCACCAGCGCCAGCGAGATGAACGCCACGAGCGCATAGCGCACGACTGGGTCTTTGACGCGGAAGCGGCTTTTCGCGCTTCCGCCACGCCTTCCAACCGCCGGAATTTTCAACCTAATCGCCATGAAGACAGTGGTGTGTCAGGACCAGAGCAATTCTCAGTCCGAAACAGATTTTACAGGCAAGATACGTGTGTGACCGATTCTAAATCACAAGGCAATCCCTACACTATTTGGATGCGTGTCAAAGGATGGACGGGTGTGGGCAGGGGCGAGGATGAGTGCCGGGAGGTCACCAGGGTTCCTGACCGAAAGCAGAACCAACATTGACCATATGGACGGGTCAGTGCGTCGCGCCGGCTGCGACAGCGCCGCTCTCTGCTGTCTCAGCTACCACAACTCGATCCCGTCCTTCTCTCTTTGCTCGATAGAGTGCCACGTCAGCGCTCGCGATCAACTCCTTGGACGATAAGCCATGGACCGGGAATGAGGCAACGCCGAGCGAGACGGTAACCGTTCCAACCGGTCTTCCCTGGTGCATTACGGCGAGCTTCCGTGCTTGGGATCGCACTCGCTCAGCTCGCGTCCGAGCCCCGTCCAGGCTCGTGCCCGGGAGAATCAGCAGAAACTCTTCTCCCCCGAAGCGGCAAGAAATATCCTCTGCCCGGGCAGTCCTGGCAAGGGAACCGCCCATCTCGCGCAGGACCGCGTCGCCAGCTTCATGACCAAATGTGTCGTTGAAGGTTTTGAAATGGTCCAGATCAAACATGACCAGGCTTAGTGGCTGCTTCGCTCTTGCCGCCCGCCGCAACTCGCGTTCCAGGCTTTCCTCTAGGTAGCGGCGGTTGTAGAGCCCAGTGAGGGCATCGCTCGTCGACTGCTGCCGCAGCGCCTCCTGCAGCCTTAGATTTGCGATGGAGACCCCGACTTGCTCGGCAAACGAGTTGGTGATGAGAAGCTCCGACTCGAACGGGTCGCGGGTGTCCAGGATCGCCTGCAGGTGCAGAATACCGGCCGCTCCTTCCTGGGTCATGATGGGAACACATAAGTAAGGGTCGGTTGCCGCACTTGCGTGCGCGCACGGGGCGGTTTGGTCGCCCACTTCCACGAAGTGTCTTTGTCCGGTGCGCAGGGCCCAGCACGAACACATATCGAACGTTGGCGCGGCCGGCATTTTGCAGGCCGCCCATAAGCCCTTCACTTCGAGAAGGCTTCTGGCGGCATCCACCAGAATCAATGCTCCGCGAAAGTCTGGGAAAATCCTGGGCGCGAAACCCAATATGATCGAGACAGCTTCGTCCATATTGATGGCGCTTTGTAACAATTTGCCCATCTTCGACAGAAGAACCGTGCGTTCCGACCGCTTGGTTATCTCCGCGACCATCGCTATGTTCTGCTGATCGAGATCGTTTTGAACCTGCTCGCGCTCCCACATTTCGCGCTTCAGATTCTCGTTCGCGGCCGTGAGTTCCTCGGTTCGTTCCTTGATTTGCTGTTCGAGAATTTCCTGGCTGTGCTTCTGGTCGTCAATGTTCGTGCAGGTTCCGATCCATTTGACGATGCGTCCCTCTGGATCTCTCAAGGGCAGGGCTCGGGCCAGATGCCAGTGGTAAGTTTCATCCGCGGCACGGCGGAGACGATACTCGAGTTCGAGCGCCTCGCCGGTTCGAACGCATTCGTCGCGCTTGTTCCGGCGCAGATCCAGATCGTCGGGATGGATCGCCGCCTCCCACCCATGTCCGCTGGCTTTTTCCCAGTCGAGGCCGGTGTAGTCGCACCACTGTTGATTGACATAATCACGGTTTCCATCGGCCGTCGCCGTCCAGATCATCTGCGGGATTGCCTCAGCCACGGTTCGCAGATGCAGCGCGCTTTCGCATACACATTGATGGGCTCTCTTTGTGCGGCTTGCGACCGATCGGGCGGTGCGGCCAAGAGCCCCTTCCGGAAGACAACAACCATCGCGAGGACGACTGCCAGCATGCTGCCGATGCCAAGGACGGCCAAGCCGGGATGCATGTAGGTTGCGGACATCCCCATGCTGTGGAGAGAGTTCATCTCTCTAGCATCGGCAATATCGGGGTGGTGTGCAGATTACCGCCGTACCCGCGAGTGCGAAGGGAGGAGTGCGCACTAATCAAAAAGAGGAGTCGGGCTAAAGTGGGAGGGACTCCTCAAGCGGGTCGCGAGTTCAGTTGGGTGCGTTGCGATTAGCGGGTTCAGCGTGGGGACCCCTGCTTTTAAAACACGCCCTTATTGTTACTGGAGGGATGGAAGTCCAAGCTCGTCGAATAGCCAGGAAAGTCGACCGGCACGGTGTAATCGGCCTGAATTGTCAAAGTGCCGTTGCCGAAGCTCCCGACTCGCGTCACGCGCACTTGTTTGGGTGTCAGCGCAATGTCGTAATCGCGCGCGTGCTTGATCACAGCATTGCGGATGTCTTCCTCGGTGCGCGTGCTGTAAGTCGCCTGCAGAGCGTCGTTCTTGATCGCATCCTCCAACTCGTAATTGGAGAAAAATGGAGGGATCAGCTTGACGCACACGAGCACCACCAGCGCAAACACCCCAAAGCCGAAGATTAGCCTTAATGTCGACATAACATTCGTTCGCCACTCACCGGTTGCTAGCAACCTTCCTTCTAGCTCGCACTCGGCCCGCGGACCAGTCCGCGGAGATGATCGGTTATGGCTGAAATGTTAACGTCGGTTCTTTCCAGAGTCGAGCGCCGAACCACCTCGACCATACCTTCGGTAACCTTCTTCCCGACATTGACACGGAAGGGCATGCCCACCAGGTCAGCATCTTTGAACTTCACCCCTGGCCGTTCGTCCCTGTCGTCTAGTAACACGTCCAGCCCGGCGGCTTCCAATTGGCGCGCAATTTCCTCGGCCGTCGTGCGAATCTTCTCATCGCCGCTGTTGGTGCTGACCACGACCACGTCAAACGGAGCGATCGACGGGGCCAGCCAGAAGCCGTTGGCATCGTTCGATTGCTCTACGGCCGCGGTTAAGATGCGCTCAATCCCAATGCCATAGCTGCCCATAATCGGCGCCACTTCCTTGCCATTGCGGTCGAGCACGGTCGCGCCCATGGAATAGGAGTACTTATATCCGAGCTTAAAGATGTGCCCAATCTCAACCGCCGTGTCAATGCGGAGCGTCGCCCCGCATTTCGGACAACCCTCACCCGCATTCGCGCTGCGCACGTCGGACGCAATCGTCCACTGAAAATCTTTTCCCGGCGTGACGTTCTTTAAGTGATAGTCGAGCTTGTTGGCGCCGCAGATCATGTTGACACGGCCGACGAGGGCTTCATCGAGCACGACCGTGGTTGAGCGCCCGTCGGCTGGCCATTTCTTGGTGTCCCACTCGCCAAGCAATTCCTTCTGACGTACCACCAGCCCAATCGGCCCGATAAATCCCGCTGGTCCCTGAAAATATCTCTCGATCTCCTCGGTCTGCATCGGACGCACGTTCGCCGCCTTCACCAGCGTCAACAGTTTGGTCTCGTTCACGGTGTGGTCGCCGCGCAGGAACACGATCACCGGCTGTTCGAGCGTCGTCCCACGGTCTCCCGGATTCTGTGCCATATAGGCGACCGCCTTGATATCCTGCAGTGCCGAAATCCCCAAAAACTCGGCAACATCGGCAATCGCGCCCTTTCCCGGTGTATGAATGAGCAGCGGCTTGCCGTCGCCCTCGGCCGCCAAATCCTCCACCGGCGCCAGTTTGGACGTCGCCTTCTCGATATTTGCCGCGTAGCCGCAAGTCTCGCAGCTCACCACCAGATCCTCGCCCGCCGGCGTGCGCACCATAAATTCCTGCGACTGCGAGCCGCCCATTGCTCCCGAGTGCGCGTCGATCACTACATACTTAAGCCCGCAACGGTCGAAAATGCGGCAGTAAGTGTCGTAGTGCTTTTGATAGGAGACATCAAGGCCTGCCGCATCCAGGTCGAATGAGTACGCGTCTTTCATAATGAACTGCCGCACCCGCAGCAAGCCCGACTTGGGCCGCGGCTCATCGCGAAACTTCGTCTGAATCTGATACCAGATCTGCGGCAGTTGTTTGTAGCTGCGCAACTCCTTGCGCGCGATGTCGGTCATGATTTCCTCGTGCGTCATGCCCAGGCACAAATCGGCGCCCTTGCGGTCCTTCAGGCGAAACATGTTTTCGCCCATGATTGTCCAGCGCCCGCTTTCCTCCCAAATGTCGCGTGGGTTGAGCGCCGGCAGATAAAACTCCTGCCCGATCTTGTCCATTTCTTCGCGGACGATGCCCATAATCTTCTGTGCAGCGCGGTTGCCCAAAAACAGAAACGAGTAAATGCCCGCGCCCAGTTGCCGGATGTATCCGGCCCGGACCAGCAGTTTGTGGCTCGCGACCTCGGCATCCGCCGGAGCCTCGCGCAAAGTAGGAATAAAAAGTTCAGACCACCGATGCATAGTTAAGCCTTCCAATCTGAAGGGAATTCCCGATTGTAAATGATGGGCGGTTTGGCGAGGAGACCGGGTCCCCAGCGCGCCCGGTTTTGGCGCGTTGGAGTGGCACACTCTTGTCCACGCTCTCGCAGAGGCGGACGCCCTCATCCGGCCGTCTGAAACCCGATTTACCCGCGACTCCGCATCAGGTACAGTGAACGGTCACATGGATTGGTCCAGCGAATGGTGGGTGCTGATTCTCGGTCCAGGGTTGGTGATCCTGGTTGCGGGTGTTCTTTACTTCACCCGATCGCGTGCGTTTCGATTCCGCTCCGCTGCTGCTCAATTGGAATTCATCGCGCTGCAGGGTCTTAACCCTATTAGCGACGAAGACAAGACGGGACTCAATCTGTTCTCGCGCGGGAGCGGCGGGAAGATCACGAACCTGTTCGGCGACCGGGTGAATTTGCCTTCGCGGCTGCTTTTCGACTTCGCGGATAGTTTCGGGCCTTCTGTGCAACCCGGCGCGAAGTGCCAGCAGACCGTGGCCGCCTTTGCAGCGCCAACAGACGGCATTCCGAATTTCCAGATGATTTCCGCTCGCACGCTTGAGGATGCGCCGCTCATCTCAGGTCCGCAACCAATTCGCTTCGACTCTCACCCTGATTTCGGTCGCCGATATGCGCTGCGTGCTGGTGATGAGACCGCGGTCCGCGCTTTCTTCAACCTTCCCTTCCTCGATCGATTAACAGCTTCCGATCCAGAGGCGGCGTGGTCGGTGGAAAAGGCCGGCCGATGGTTGCTTGTCTACCGGCATAATCAATTATTCGCGCCGGATGCGATACCGGAATCCTGGCAGCGCTCGCAGGCGCTGGCGAATCTGTTTCTCGATTCCCACTGATTAATCCGTGCGTAACTGAACCCCAGCAACGAACCATTCTGCTATCGCCCGGCCTATGCAGCCAGCCGCTTCAGGATTTCCTTCCCCAGCTTCTGCGTCTCGCCGAAGAATTTCTGATATTCGACAAAAATGCGGTTCAACTCCAGCGCCTGATCCGCGCTCAGCTTTTTCCGCAGCATCATATCCCGCACGTGTACGGGATTTGGCAAGGTTGCTTCTTCGGTCAGTTCTTCAAGTGCGGTCGAGGGATTGTAGTGATACATGCAGCCGATTTTACCGCTTCCGTCATGCGGGTGCTCTTCGGTACAGACATGCGGAAATTGGCAAGCGCGGATAGGCGCAAGCCTCAATGAACGCGGCCTGCAAACGATAAGACAGGAGAATTTGTTTCCACTCACTCGCCTTTAGCGCTGCTCAGCCATCCTTGTGAGCACGGCTTGCACGGCGGTCACCAGTCGCTCGGAATGATTCTCCAGGTCCAGTGTGCCCTTCTCGAAATACGCGGCGGCGCCTTCCTTGAGGAGCTTTTCTTCGTTGCGTTGCGACAAGCTGCTCAGAATGATGACCGGGATATGCAGAGTTGCAGGGTTCTCCTTCAGCGCCCTGAGCACGTCGGGACCGCTGATCTTCGGAAGCAGCAGGTCAAGCAGAATGACATCCGGCAACTTGTCGTAGGCCACGCGCAACGCCTCTTCGCCGGCCTCCGCCGTCGAGACGTCAAAGCCCGCCCTTGCGAGAACGCGTTCGTTTGCGATCCGCAAGAACTTGCTGTCTTCCACCAACAACACCTTGGTGCTTGTGCCCAAGACGATCCTCGGTACCACGGAACTCTATTGTCTGTATCGGCCATTGGGAGGCAGTACTTCTCTAGGATCCCCAAACTTGCGGTCGTAGGGACGAGACGGGTTATAGAGCAGCCTCGGCGGATCAGCCAAACCGGAACTTGCAAATCCATTAGGGGGTCGGACACCGGAGCTAGCTCGCAAGTGGCTGATTTCACGCAGGATGGCTGAAATGAGCCACTCGGTTTCCCGAAACTTTTCCCTTGCACCCGCGTTCAAATGAGTAGGCGCTTCAGAGAAAGCTGAAGGACCTCAAAGCCGGCGGGAGCCGGACAGGAACGAAAGGGGTTCACCATGAAATACCTGAGATATTTGACACTGTTCAGTTTGTTGATGCTGCTGCCATTGGCCTACGCGCAGGCGCAGGTTAGAGTTGGCGTGGGCATCGGGCCTGTCGGCGTCGGAGTTGGCCCTGGCTATGTGGGCGCAGCGCCGGTTTGCACGTACGGCTACTACGACTACTATCCGTACGCCTGTGCGCCCTATGGATACTACGGTCCTGACTGGTTCGTCGGCGGCGTGTTCATCGGCGCCGGACCTTGGTACCACGGCGGCTGGGGTCGCGGCGGCTGGGGCCATGGATACTACGGCCGCGGCTATGAAGGGCGTGGATTCGCGGGGCATGGATTTGTTGGCCGCGGTGGCTTTGAAGGACGCGGGTTCGGCGGCCGCGAAGGACGTGGGCCAGCAGCGATTGCCCATGGCGGAGGCAGCGTCCGTGGCGGATCCGGTTTCCATGGTGGAGGAGGTTCGCACGGTGCTGGCGGTTCCCATGGTGGTGGGGGACACGGGCGTTAATGCTCGCTGATGAGGATCTGATCGTAAACAATGACAACGGCCGGCAGCTTAGCTGCCGGCCGTTTGTGTTTTGCGCGTACAACCTTCGAGCGCGTGGCTCGCGAAGCCGGTTACGCCCTCTTCCGTTCGTTTTGCTCGGTGTCATCCTCGGTCTCGGGCGAACGGCGGGGAGTGGATTGGCCGCCCTGTTGCGAACCGCCTTGATGTTGCTGTTGCGGGTTTCGCTGCTGTTGCTGTTCGCCGTGCTTTTCCTGCTCGCTGAAAGGGTTGTTTTCGTGTTTGCCTGCTTGATTCTTCTGATCATCCGCTGTGGGGTTGGAGCCCCGTGGATCCGTCATATGCAAAAACTCCTTATCGATCAATGTTAGACATCCAACGGAAGGTTGAATGCCGCCTTTTTGGTAAAGGCTGCGTTCAGATGGTTCATGATCGTCGAGAGATGCCTGGCTACCCTTATCGTTGTACTTCCACGCGCTGCGTCCCTGAGGGCGACGGTCATCGTGGAGGCGGCAGACCGGTCGTGATATCATCCTTCGCGTGCTGGGCGGACGCACTAACGAGCAGTGGATCTCGCAGTACAGCTCCAGTCATCAGCATCCGGTGAACCGGCTGTGTCATACGCTTGGCATTCCTATCATTCTGCTTTCGCTGCCGGTTTTTGTCGCAAGCATCTTCTTCCATCGGCTGTGGCTCTACGCACTGGCTATCTTCCTGATTGGATGGATCTTTCAGTTCATCGGCCATGCGTTCGAGGGCAAGCCTCCGGAATTCTTCCGCGACTGGCGGTTTCTGTTTGTGGGCGTGCGCTGGTGGTGGGCCAAGATCCACGGCCGGGCGTGAGCCTTCCAAATCGCCGGTATCACCTAAAAAATGATTCTCGACTACGGCAATTGAGGAATGCAAAGGGGCGGCTTGCGCCGCCGCGGTAAGAGTCAAAAAGCCGCGGGCGAGAGCCCCTTCGACTACGCTCAGGGCAGGTCCGCGCCTCACAAAGGAAAGGACGGGTGAGGTGCCCGTCCCTACAGGGGCTAAAGCCCCTTTTCTAATTCGATGCCTGACGCGGCCCTGAAGGGCCGCTCTTCCACCAACTGCTCTGTGTTTCTTCCACCAACTGCTCTATGTTTTTTCCACCAAGCTGTTCTACGTTCCTTCGTTCCAGCTGGCCAAGTACTCTTCCTGCTCGGGGGTTAGTCTGTCGATCTTGATGCCCATCGATTCCAGCTTCAGCTTGGCTACTCGCTTGTCTAAGTCAACTGGCACTGTGTAGACCCTCTTCTCCAGGGTCTTCGCGTTCTTCACCATGTACTCGCAGCAGAGGGCCTGGTCGGCGAAGCTCATATCCATTACCGATGCAGGATGGCCCTCGGCGGCGGCCAGGTTGATGAGGCGGCCATCGCCTAGCAGGTTGATGCGGCGGCCGTCTTTCATCGTGAACTCTTCGACGAAGTTGCGGGTGGTGCGCTTGGAGCCGGACATCTTTTCGAGGCTCGGGATGTCGATCTCCACGTTGAAGTGGCCGGAATTCGAAATGATCGCTCCGTCTTTCATCAGTTCGAAATGCTGCTTGGCGAGGACGTTCTTGTTGCCGGTTACGGTGCAGAAGACATCGCCTAGCTTGGCGGCTTCTTCCATGGACATGACGCGGAAGCCATCCATGACAGCTTCGAGCGCCTTCGTCGGATCGATTTCTGTGACGATGACCTCGGCTCCGGCGCCGCGGGCGCGAGAGGCCAGACCTCGGCCGCACCAGCCGTAGCCGGCGACTACGAACTTCGATCCGGCTAACAAGAAATTGGTGGCGCGGATGATGCCGTCGATCGTCGATTGTCCGGTGCCGTAGCGGTTGTCGAAGAGGTGCTTGGTATCGGCGTCGTTGACGGCGACGATGGGATACTGCAGCACGCCTTCCTTGGCCATGGCGCGCAGGCGGATTACACCGGTGGTGGTTTCTTCGGTGCCTCCAATTACATTCGCCAGTTCGGCCTTGCGCTTGGTGTGCAATACGCCCACTAAGTCGGCGCCGTCATCCATGGTGATCTGCGGCTTGTGGTCGAGCGCGGCCATGATGTGCGCGTAATAAGAATCGTTGTCTTCGCCCTTGATGGCGAAGGTGGGGATGTTGTAGTCGCGCACCAGGCTTGCGGCCACGTCATCTTGCGTGGAAAGCGGGTTGGAAGCGCAGAGGGCCACGTCGGCTCCGCCGTCACGCAGGCAGATCATTAGATTTGCGGTTTCGGCGGTGACGTGCAGGCAGGCCGAAATGCGGATCCCTTTGAGCGGCTGGTTCTTGATGAATTCCTTGCGGATGATCTGCAGGACCTTCATTGACTGGTTGGCCCACTCGATGCGCTTTTTGCCGAGATCGGCCAGTTCGAAATTCTTAACGTCACAGCTGATGGATGGTGTCGCCATTTTTCTCCTCTAATTCCCGGATGAGCAAGAGGTCAGAGGTTCGAGGTCAGATTGCAGAGGTTACATCTGACCTCAATCTCATTCCTTGCTTGCTCTTAGCTTTTTCGATTTCTTGCTGTTGCGGTTCGGGTTGTTAAACCTCTGACGTCTGACCTCGAACCCTTGACCTTATTTTCTTGCGCCCACCGGCTCGTGCTTGAGGCCGGCGTCGGCGGCTAGTTTTGCGGCCTTGTCGGTCTTCTCCCATGTGAAATCGGGATCGTTGCGGCCAAAGTGGCCGTAGGCGGCCGTCTTGCGGTAAATGGGACGGCGCAGATTGAGCGAGTCCATGATCTCGCGCGGCTTGAGCTTGAAGTTGGCGCGCACCAGATCGGGGATGGTGGAAGCATCGACTTTTTCGGTGCCGAAGGTATCGACGAGCACGCTGACCGGATCGGCCACGCCGATGGCGTAGGCGAGCTGGACTTCGCAGCGCTCGGCCAGGCCGGCAGCAACGATGTTCTTCGCGATATAGCGCGCCATGTAAGCTGCGGAACGGTCGACCTTGGTCGGATCCTTGCCGCTGAAGGCGCCGCCACCGTGACGGCCCATGCCGCCGTAGGTATCGACGATGATCTTGCGGCCGGTGAGTCCGGAGTCGCCCATGGGTCCGCCGATGACGAAGCGGCCGGTGGGATTGATGTGGTACTTGGTGTCTTCGTCGAGCAGGTTGGCAGGAATTACGGTCTGGATGACGTGCTTCAGAATGTCGGCCCGCAGTTCGTCGTTGCCAATGGTTTCCGAGTGCTGCGTGGAGATGACGACCGCATCGATGCGCTTCACCTTACCCGGCTCGGAATATTCAACTGTCACTTGGGATTTGCCATCGGGACGGAGGTAAGGGCAGGTGCCATTCTTGCGGACTTCGGAAAGCTTCTGGCAGAGCTTGTGCGCCAACGAAATTGGCAGTGGCATGAGCTCCGGCGTCTCGTTACAGGCGAAGCCGAACATCATGCCCTGGTCGCCCGCGCCACCGGCATCCACGCCCATGGCGATGTCGCCGGATTGCTTGTTGATGCTGGAGATCACGGCGCAGGTGTTGGAGTCGAAGCCGTAGACGGCATTGTCGTAGCCGATGGACTGCACGACGCCGCGGACGGTGTTTTGGAAGTCAACGTAAGCCTTGGTCGTAATTTCGCCGGCGATGACAACCAGGCCGGTGCAGGTAAGGGTTTCGCAGGCGACGCGGCTGGTGGGATCATCACGCAGGCAGGCGTCGAGAATGGCGTCGGAAATCTGATCGGCGATCTTGTCGGGATGGCCTTCGGTTACAGATTCCGAAGTAAACAGAAAACGATTCTTTGCTGGCAAACTGGTATCTCCTCAAGGTGACTGGCGAGCAACCGCATGCGATGAAGGGAGGCTTACAGCGCCGCGGGCTCTTGACCGGGATCTGGCATTTGATCTTTAAAACGGTACCAGAGTTGGCTACGGAAGCGCAACGAAATTGGGCGAGGTGCGAGAAGACTTCAGTGAGCGGAACTGGGGTGCATTGAACGGCACCAAGGGGCGGGTAAATGAAAGAAAAGAAAAGGCCGGATGGCGGGGCGCCCGTTACTGGAGCACCGCGGAGGGGGCGCTCGGCATCACGCCGTCAGGACCGATCGTTACTGTCCTGACCTCGCCCGGATCTCCCCCGACGAGCAGGGCCTTGCCATTGAGCCGAAAGTCAAGGGCGCCGGCGTTACCGGCTTTCACGGTGACACGTTCCCGGGCATGGTAGGAGCGCACGTTGCCAGCCTCGACGGTCTCGGAGCCGGCAGGCTTGCCGTCGACGAATACCGAGAGCCAACTTTCATCCCGTGCCTGAATGACGACTACGAATTCACCTGGCGCAGGGGTGGCTGTGCTTGCTTCCGACTGTGAAGCGCCAGCCGGGGCGGCCAGCGGGGAAGCAGCCGGAGATGCCGATGAGTTCACAAGCTCGCTAGCGGGGGCGGGTTGAGGAGTTGAGCCGGACGCAGCCTTCGAGGAAGCGTTTTGATCCGTGGTCTGCGTTGCCGCATGCTGGACGGCGGGTTTGGGCTCGTTGGCGAGCCGCTCCTGTTCGCGGCGATGGTAATTCCAAAGCGACAGGCCGAGCGCAATGATGAGCAGAACGACGGCGAGGATGCCCCAGGGCAGCTGGCGGGAGGCGACCTCGGCGCGAATTTCTAGGCGGCCGCTTTCGGGTTCGCGCACGACGTGGGAGCGAGAGTTGTCGCGGCTAACGGGTTCGACCTGGACGGGCGGACCGTCGCCGGAAGCTTCCATGTAGTCGGCGACTGTTTGATCTTCATCGAGGCCGAGCGTGCGGGCGTAGGCGCGGACAAATCCCTTGTTGAAAATGCCTCCCGGCAACTGGCTGAATTTTTCATCCTCCAGGGCTTGGAGCATGCGGGTGCCGATCTTGGTAGTGGAGGAAATCTGCTCGAGCGTGACTTTGCGTTTTTCGCGTTCGAGCTTGAGTTTTTCGCCGAAGGACGGCAAAGCAGTCTCCTATGCGGTTGGATGACGATGGCAATTCTACTCTCTGCAGGCGAACCCTCCTAAGAGGATGCAAGAAATCGTGTGGTTTCTCTCGAAGCCTGCTATGCGGGAGTTGAATGGCGTTACGTCCCGGGCCTTTGCCATCCCGCCTGCGTGCGATTACACTTCCCCTTCGCCGCGGAGAAACAAATGAAAAGCCTGCTCCTCGTGATCATTCTTGTTGCCCTTGCGCTTATCGCGTCAGCGCAAACGGAGAAACCCCTCACCTCGTTCCCCTACACGCCCGGACTCGACGTCAGCGCTATGGATACGGGCGCCGATCCGTGCGTCGATTTCTACCAGTATTCCTGCGGGGGATGGCTGAAGAACAATCCCATTCCCGCCGACCAAGCGCGCTGGAGCGTCTACGGCAAGCTCTATCAGGACAACCAGCAATTTCTCTGGGGCATACTCGACCAGCTCTCCCAGCAGAGGGCCGGGCGCAACGCCAATCAGCAGAAGATCGGCGACTACTTCGGCGCCTGCATGGACGAAGCGACGGTCAACAAGCTAGGCGCGAAGCCGCTGCAGCCCTATATCGACCGGATCGCGGCCCTGCAATCGACAAAGGACCTGCCCGCGCTGCTAGCCAGCTTTCACACCAAGCTGCAAAGCGGCGGTCTTTTTTTCGGTTTCGACTCCAACCAAGACTACGAAAACTCGCAGAATGTGATCGCCTTTGCCCAAGCCGGAGGCCTTGGCCTGCCTGACCGCGACTACTACACCAAGACCGACGAGAAGTCGGTTGACCTGCGCAACAAATACGTTAGCCACGTGCAGAAGATATTCGAGTTGCTTGGCGACAAACGCGACGTTGCCAACACTGAAGCCGCTAAAGTCTTGCAGATCGAAACCGCCCTTGCTATGGCCTCCTTGACGCGCGTTGAACGGCGCGATCCGTACAAGCTCTTCCACAAGGTGGACTTCCAAGGCTTGCAGGCAATGACACCCGATTTCGATTGGTCCATTTACATCAAGGACATCGGGCTGCCCGCGCAGAATACGTTCAATGTCTCGCAACCGGCGTTCTTCGCGGAACTCGAGAAGCAGCTAAAGACGCTCAACCTGGAGGACATCAAGACGTACTTGCGCTGGCACACGGCGCACGTTGTCGCACCTTATCTCTCCGACGATTTCGTGAACGAGAACTTCAATTTTTTCAGCAAGACGCTGAGGGGAGTTCCGCAACTTCGGCCGCGCTGGAAGCGTTGCGTCGCGCTGGTGGACTATCAACTCGGCGAAGCACTGGGGCAGGAATACGTGGCTCGCGCATTCAGCCCCGAGTTGAAACAGAAAACCAGCCTGATGACGAAGCAGATCGAGCACTCCCTGGAAGAGGACATCAACACGCTAACCTGGATGAGCCCCGCCACCAAGCAGCAAGCGCTGGAGAAGTTGCACTCTATCGTGAACAAGATCGGATATCCCGACAAATGGCGCGACTACAGTTCCGTCGCCATCAAGCCCGACGATTTTGCGGGCAATGTGCAACGTGCCGCCACCTTTGAGTCGAAGCGCGAATTGGACAAGATTGGCAAGCCGCTCGACCGTGGCGAGTGGAACATGACTCCGCCCACCGTCAATGCTTACTACAACTCCCGGATGAACGACATCAACTTCCCCGCTGGCGTGTTACAACCTCCGCTGTATGACCCGAAGATGGACGATGCTCCCAGTTACGGCGATACCGGGGGCACCATCGGCCACGAACTAACGCACGGCTTCGACGATCAAGGCCGCCAGTTCGATGCGTACGGCAACCTGAAAGACTGGTGGACGAAGGACGACGCCAAGAACTTCACCGACCGTGCGCAATGTATTGTCGATCAGTATGCGCAGTACGTAGTGGTCGACGACGTCAAGATTAACTCCAAGCTGACCGAAGGCGAAGACATTGCGGACCTGGGCGGACTCATCCTCGCCTGGATGGCCTGGAAGGATCAAACCAGGAACCTGAAGCTTGATCCGCGGGACGGGCTCTCGCCGGAACAGCGTTTCTTTGTCGGCAATGCACAGTGGGCCTGCGAGAACAATCGACCAGAAAACCTGCGAGTAGGGGCCATTACCGACCCGCATTCGCCGGGCAAGTACCGCGTAAACGGACTGGTGGTGAATATGGAAGAATTCCAAAAAGCCTTCAGTTGTAAACCAGGCCAAGCCATGGTCCGCGAAAATCGCTGTCGCGTCTGGTAATCACAGGGGCTACAATACCGCTGGAATTCGATGAGTGGAATGAGCCGCCGATCCCGTGCATTCAGGTAAACCGGGTGTGAGGAATGGCACGGGATCCCAAGCCTGGAAAAGCACTTCCGCGCGACCAGTTAGTTACTATGGTTCGTTGCCCGTCTGGCGGTGAGAAATCTATAATTTTGTATCTCCCACCAGAACGAGGAGTGCATGCCCGAGGCAGCCGGGACATCCCCAATTCGACTGTCCCAAGAGCTGACGATCTTTCACGACGTCGCGAAGGCTCTTACGTCGTCGCTTAACCTCGATTCAATCCTGCAGACCATCATGGAGAAAATGGCGGAATATTTCCGCCCGGACACCTGGTCGCTGCTGATGGTCGATGAAGAAAAGAACGAACTTTATTTCGCCATCGCAGTGGGCGCCGCGTCGGCGATGTTGTCGAAAGAGCGGCTGAAAGTAGGGGAGGGAATTGCGGGCTGGGTAGCGAAACATGGGCAGCCTCTGATTGTGCCCGATGTGCAGGCGGACCCACGGTTTTCGTCACGGTTGGATGAACTGACGCAGTTGCAGACGCGCTCGGTAATCTGCGTGCCGCTACGCTCAAAACACCGCGTGCTGGGCGTGATCCAGTTAGTGAATGCGAACGTGGGGCTGAGCGAGCAGGAACTGTTCTTCCTGCATGCACTGTGCGACTATGCCGCGATCGCGATCGAGAATGCGCGCTCGGTGGAGAAGATTCAGGAACTGACGATCACCGACGATTGCACCGGACTGTTCAACGCGCGGCATCTTTATAAAACACTCGAGACCGAGGTGTATCGCTCAGGGCGCTTCGGCTACCAGTTCAGCGTGATCTTCATTGACCTAGACCACTTCAAACAGGTGAACGACACGCACGGGCACCTGGTGGGGAGCCGACTGCTGGCGGAGATCGGATACCTGATCAAGGCGCAACTGCGGCTGATCGATTTTGCCTTTCGCTACGGAGGCGACGAGTTCGTAGTGCTGCTGCCGCAGACCAGCAAAGATCAGGCAGTGGTGGTGGCGCGACGGCTGCAGGATTCGATGCGCGCCGGGACCTTCTGCACGGAACAGGGATTGAATTTGAACGTGCGCTGTAGCATGGGACTGGCGACTTTTCCGCATGACGCGCAAACGCCGCACGACATTATTCGCCAGGCCGACGAGATGATGTACGTGGTGAAGAACACGACCCGCGACAATATTGGGGTGGCATCGCGGGGGCTGGTGGAGTCGTAAGGCAGTAACCAGTTGCAAGTTACTGGCCGCAAGTTTTTCCTCTTATGCTACCGTCGATTCGACCGCGCTACTAGTGGTTCTCTCTCTCCTTTAAATCTTCAGGTTGGTTCGAGGCCGGCTTCGTTTCCGTCGGATCAGGTTTCAGCGCTAGAAGGTTGGCGGGAGCCGCGGGGTTGACGCCGAAATCCCACACATAGATGTTCATGCCGTCTCTGGTGAGCATTTCGGCGATTGCGTATTCGCCGTTGGGCAGGGAATCGACCGGAGTGACTTTGACCCAACCGCCGGTGATAGGCGTCACGGTGGCGGGAACAAAACGTTCGTCGGTTTTGGTCTTGCCGGTGACGGCGGTCTTCAGCGAACCGGCGATGCGCTTGCCGCCTCTGACCTCGAGGCGAATAATCTTGAAGCGGTCGGCGGGAGAAAGCGGCGGTTCGTCTGTGGTCTGCGCGGCGGCGGTCGGCCCCTGGCCGGAGTCGAGATTAGCGTACAGGGACGGAATGGCGGTGTGCGACTGGATTTTGGCGTGGGCTTCGGGAAGCTCAACGGATTGTTTGGCTCCGGCCAGCGGATTGATCGCGGAGCGGAGAACGTTGGAGGCCGTATTGCGATTCAGATCGCTGCCGGACTGCTCGATCTCGTCGAGCTGTGGCTGGTTCTGGTAGGTATCGAGCAGAAAGACGCCGTTGTCATCGGGAAGACGCAGGCCGGGTGCGACCTGCGGCGAGCGGGCTTCAGTGGCCTTACGCTCGGCTTCGATTTCCTTGTCTAGCTCGGCGGCTTCGGGAGCGGGCGCTTCGCTGAGGCGGCCTTCTTCGTATTTCTTGGTGGCGTCCCAGTCGATGAGGGATTTGGGAATCTCTTCCCACTCGCCGCGGTCGGCGCTGAAGTAGCGGACGCGGTCGCCTTGAATCTCATATTTCGTGATGGGTTGGTAGGAGCCGTCTTTGAGCACGAGGCGGTGGCCAGCGATCTGGGCGGAGAGGGAAGATGCCGCGAAGCAGAGCGCCACGAGCGCGAGAGTTGCGACGACGGCCGTCGCGGTGAAAGGGCCTCGTTTGCGGATCGCAGATTTCATGCTAGGAGCATTATCGGACTTTTTGCGAGCGCATGTAAGGGTTAGATGCAGAGTTTGAGGCGGGCACGCGGCGCAAATCACACATCGCAACGAACGCGATGTGTGGGGCACCCTTCGAACTCGCGCTGCGCTGGCGTGAGTCCTGATGACGAATCAGTTCAGGCTTGTGCTTCGTACTCCTTCAGCTTGCGGTACAGCGTGGTTTTGCCGATGCCGAGCAGGCGGGCGGCTTGCATCTTGTCTCCGCTGGTTTGGGCGAGTGCGTTGAGGATGGTTTGCTTTTCCATTTCGGCGATCGGGACGATTCCGTTGTTGGGCGCGGCGGTTAGGGCCCGCGGAGCCCCGGTTAGATTGGTGGGGAGATCGCGGGCTTGAAGCTCGGCGGCGCTGGAGACTACGCAGGCGCGGCCGAGGGCGTTCTCGAGTTCGCGGACATTGCCGGGCCAATCATAGGCGAGCAAAAGCTTGAGGGCCTTATCGGAGATGGTTTTTTCGAATCCCGACTCGCGGCCAATGCGCTCAAGAACGTGGGCGACCAGGAGAGGAATATCCTGGCGGCGTTCACGGAGCGGGGGAATGCGGAGCGTGAGGACGTTGAGGCGGAAGTAGAGGTCGCGGCGGAAAGTGCCTTCGGTGACCGCCTGTTCCAGGTCGCGATTGGTTGCGCCCAGGATGCGGACGTTGATGGGAATCTGTTTGGTGCCACCGACCGGGCGAATTTCTTTTTCCTGAATAGCGCGCAATAGCTTGGCCTGGAGATCGATCGGAAGTTCGCCGATTTCGTCCAGAAAAACTGTGCCTCCGTCGGCGATGGCGAGCAGGCCGTCTTTAGGGCCGGTGGCGCCGGTGAAGGCTCCGCGAACGTGGCCGAAGAGTTCGCTTTCAATGAGCGTCGGGACGAGCGATCCGCAATCGACGGGAATGAAGGGCCTGTTGCGGAGGGGGCCAGCCGTGTGGATGGCTTTGGCGACCATTTCTTTGCCCGTACCGCTTTCGCCGAGGATAAGAACGGGATGAGTGCTTTGGCCGGTTTTGGCGATGATGCGGTAAAGCTTCTCCATCTCGGGAGAGCGGCCGATGATGTTGCCGAAACCGTTGTGCGATCGGATGGTCTCGCGCAGGAGGCGCTTTTCGGCCTTGACGCGGAGATGGTCGGCTACCTGCGCCAAAAGGAAGCGGAGTTCCTGGAGGCTGAAAGGCTTAGCAACGTAGTCGTAGGCGCCCAGCTTCATGGCCTGCACAGCGGACTGGACGGTCGCGAACCCTGTAGCGACGATCACGTCGGCGTCGGGGCGCTGACGCTTGATGTTGTTGAGCGCGTCGAGTCCTTTGCCGTTCGAGAACCGGAGATCGAGCAGGACAGCGTCGATATTGGCGCTGTCGAGAAGGCGAAGGGCGTGGTCGCCGGAATCGGCGACGTAGGTGCTGAAGCCGAGCGAGTGGCCCACATCGGTGGCGGCTTCGCGGATGGCGCGATCGTCGTCGACGATGAGGAGGTTAAGAAAGTTCGCTTGCGCAAGAGGCGGTGGGTTGAGGGCGGCAGCGGTAGCGGTCAGCATGGTCGGTCTCCGTTCGAGCTGGCAGATTGAGTGATTTGGACAGCGGGCGAACGGGTGATCGGGTCAGCGGTGGACTGGAGGATTCGAGGATCGACCGTGACCGGATCACCCGCGTTTAAACTAGAAGAGCAGCTTACTGGGGAGTCTGAAATCTCCGGGGAACGCGGTTGCGGCGTGTTTCCGGAAAGAAGGGAGGGCATGGGCCTGGAATCGGAACTCGCCTCGTTCACTGGGAAAAATACTTCAAAGCGGGTGCCTTGGCCGGGCTCGCTGGATACGTCGATGAATCCATCGGCTTCGGTAACGATGCGATGGACAGTGGCGAGACCCATGCCGGTGCCTTCCCCGGGGCGCTTGGTGGTGAAGAAAGGTTCGAACAGATGGGTCAGGGCCTCGGGCGTCATACCGCCGCCGTTATCCTCGACCGTGAGAGACATGGCGGGGCGCGGACAGAGATTGAGTGAGGCCTCGGACCCATTCGAGCCCTGGATGGGGCAATTCGTTGTCCGGCCATACTTCTGACTACATTCCTCGCAGATGTGCGGGTTCTCGGAGAAGCGGGTGGGTTTCGTGCGAATGTGAATTCGTCCGTTTTGCCGCAGCGCGTCGCGGGCATTGAGCGCCAGGTTGAGCAGGATCTGGCGGAGCTGCGCGGGGTCGGCGAAAACGGCTCCCGCGTCGGGGTCGAGAGTAATGATGAGTTCGATGTGCTCACCGATCAGCCGGCGCAGCAGATTCTCGGTGGAAGAGACGACCAGGTTGAGCGGAATGGGACGCGGGTTGGGCGCTTGTTGGCGGGCGAACAAGAGAAGTTGCTGTGTGAGGGCGGAGCCCTGTTCGCCGGCCTGGCGGATTTCTTCGACGTGGCGGCGAAGCGGGTCGGCGGGATCGAGTTTCGAGAGCAGTAGATCGCAGTAGAGCAGGAAGCCGGTGAGGAGATTGTTGAAATCGTGGGCGATGCCTCCAGTGAGGCGGCCGATGATCTCCATTTTTTCGGCCTGGCGGAGTTGCTGCTCGAGTCGGGTGCGCTCGGTGGCGTCTTCGAGCAGGACGATAAGGAAAGCGGGATCATGCTGGGCGTTGCGGGCCAGCGAGACCATCAGGCGTCCCCAGAACTCGGAGGCATCTTTGCGGCGGCAGTGCTTTTCCACGGCGAAGGAATCGCGCGCGCCGTGCAGCAAGTCAGGGAGGCGGCTGGCAGCGGAAGAATCGCCTTCGTAAAATCTCCAGGGATCGAGACCGGCCAATTCGGCTTGGTCGTAGCCGAGCAGGCGGGCGAGAGCGGAATTGCCTTCCAGGATGCGCCCATCGAAGTGGCAGAGTGCGATGCCGATGGCGGCGGCTTCGAAAACCTTTGGGAAACGAAGGTCCCGATAGAAATCGGGAGCGGGTGGGGCGAAGGTCGTGAGTGTTGGCGAAATTTCCATACGGACACCGGTGCTCGTAATTCCTGCCCGACGCCCGATGGACTTCGATGCGGCCGGAGAAGACCGCAAGCGGCTTGCGGGATTCGCGTTCCAAGCTGGGAAGACTTTTCCGCGAATGAACTCGCTAGTCGAATTAGGAAAAGTGTACTGCGAAGGGAAATGAGGGCTAAGTGTCGGCCATCACGTCATTTTTGTGATGAATCGCGGGGCAAAAAACAGCGGACACGCGAAATGGGGCCTCGCGTCGGTCGAATTGGGAAGTTTACTCAGGCGCCAATCAGCAGATTCCTTCCTCGCGAACCGGGTCGGAATGACAACCCGAGTTTGGTATCGAATCGATTGGCCGGCAATATTCTGGGACCGGACTATTGCAGATCGATGGCTTGGGCCAGGCGGAAGGTTAGGCGGCGGTCGGGCGTGAACAGGACGTCACTGGGCGCGGACGCGGTGCCGCCGGCAGGAGGGCGGTCGTTGGGCGGAGTGGCTTTAGCGAAAATGCTGGAGGTGTCGATGAGGACGGTTCTGCCGGCGGCGTTTACGCTGACCAGGGTAATGCGCAGGTAGCCGGGGTTGCGCGGGCCGTCGGCGGATCTGGCGTCGAGGACACGGCCACTGATCTTGCTGCCACGCGGAAGGAGAGTTTGCTGGTCGACTACGACGGGCTCGTCGATTGCGCCCTCGAAGCCGTCTCCTGCGTGGGCCGAGACGCTGGAGAGAGGTTTACTGAGGCGGACCGTCAAGAATGTGCCTTCGGGGATCATGGTGGGCGGAATCAGGGACTGGCTGAAGGAAGTGGAGGCAGGTGGTTCCTTGTCGAAGGGAAGGCTTTGCTGGCCGTTGGGGCTCGCGGGCGGGCGGCTGCAGGCCGGGAGCAAGGCCAGGGTGAGCGCCAGCAGAATCGTCCAGAGTTTGGTACCCATGGCTGAGATTGTAGCGGAACATCTGACGATTGTTTCCGCCGACACTCTGGCTAGCGATTGTTTCAAGTTGTTACCGTGGTACACTCGTACCATGATCAACAACTCGAAACTCGTTGTGGAGCGGGTACAGACAGGCGTGCGGATGGAAAAGCGCATCCTGAAAGTGCTCAAAGGGTTTGCCGAATACCATGACATGACGCTGGGCGATCTGCTGGAAGGGATTGTCCTGCATGCGTTTGACGGAAAGACGCCGTTTCGGGCCGAGTCGCTGGCGCGGATTCGGGAGCTGAAGAAGTTCTATGGGCTTGATCTCGATTCACGGGCGAGCCACCAACTGGTGGAAAGCGGACCGCGCAAGGCGGCGAGTAAGGGCGGGAAGAAGAAAAAATGAACGCGGAAATGGGCTCGTAGGCCACGGCTCGGCTGCGACCACCAAAAACCCCATTCAAACGCCGCAAAAGGCGGCCTTTGACTGGGCACCTTTGGCTCTTTTGAGTCGCAGTTTCCACTATGTTGCTTAGGGTGTCTATTTTTGTGTAGGGATGCCGAAGCAATGCGAATAGCCGTCGTCGTCGGTGAGGAAGAACTCGGTTTGCCCGTAATCTCGATGTTCGAGTTCTGAAACGCTGTACCCAAGGCTATTCAATCGCTCTCGCGTTTTGTGTATATCCTTCGGCACCCAGTAAAGTCGAATGCCCTCGTAGCCTTCCGGTCTGACCGGAGTTCCCGCGCGCTGGTTCAGCATGAAAGATAATTCGTCTTTCCGAAGCATGCAGAAAATTAGCTTGCCATCTTTGTGCATTTCTGAACTCATCGAGAATCCCAGACCATCAACCCACAAACGCAGACTCTTCTCGAGGTTTGCGCTCGGAATGATCGGGATGCAGGATTCAACGGGCATTACGGCCTCCTTTCGCTATTCTAAAGGACCCCTGCAGATGTGAAAACCCCACCTTCACGCCGCACAAAACGCGGCGTGAAGGTGGGGCACGATCCGGAACGTTGTCTACGGGGCGCCGGCGCTACACGACGACCCGTTCGGTCCTTCCTTTATTGCGAGCTGCCCATACCAGCGGCGGCGCTGATGGATTCGTTCTCTGGTTGGAGAATTACGCCATCAAACGGCGTCGCGCCGATGTAGCGTCCGCCGACGATGCTGACGCGGCGGAGAGGATATCCGCTGTCGGGACCGCGTTGCCAGGTGCGGCCGCCGTCACGGCTTTCGAAGATCACGCCCGTCGAGTCGCTGGTGGCGAGCAGACGCTTGTGCGTGGAATCGAAGCTGACAGAGGTGATGTCCTTGGCGGGCAGGCCGTCAACAATGTGCTCCCAGGTGGCGCCACCGTCATTGCTGCGGAATGCGCCTTCGCGGGCGGCGATCAGGAACTGGTTGTCGCCGGCAATGGCCGCGCTGCGGATGCCGACTACGTAGTTCGGCAGGCTGGCCTGTTGCCATTTTTCCCCGCCGTCATTAGAAACCATCACGGTCGAGCGCGTGGCGGCGACGACGGTTTCACCCTTGGCGCGGACGCTGACGAAATCCTGCTGACCGAGAACACGGCCACCGTGCCAGGCCTTGCCCATGTCGGTGCTGGTGTAGACGCCAGAAGTGGTAGCGGCGAACCAGCGGTGCGAATCGAGTTCGAGATCGTTGACGCGAGCTTCGAGCTCGGACTTGTGCCAGATGGTGGTCGCTACCGGCTTCTTGCTGCCCTTGCGCGGGAGGGTTTTGGTTTCGGCGACGGCGACCGCATTCATCGGCTTCCACTCGCTGGCGTTGTGCTCGAGATAGAAGATGCCGCGGTTGGTGCCGGCGACCAGCATGCCACTCGGGGTCTGCTTGAGGGCGAAAACGTCGCGCCCGCCAAGGCCGGACGATTTCTGCATCCAGTGCTGGCCGTTGTCGTGCGAGTAGAAAACGCCGCCGTATTCGCGATCGTTGACGATGCCGACGTAGAGCGTATTGGCATTCTGGTTATCGGCTAAGAGAGCCGAGACATAACGGTGGGCATAGCCGTGGTTGGAGGTTTCCCAGGTGGCCGCGCCGTTGGTCGATGCCATCACACCGCTGCGATCGGTCGCGATCAGAACGTGATTCGAGTCGCGCGGATCGACGAAGACGTCATTAACTACGACTTCCTCGCTCGAGACGCGCTTCCATGACTTGCCGAGGTCGACCGTTTTCCAGAGACCTTCGGTGGTTCCGGCATAAACGGTGTTTTCGTTGGTGGGATCCTGCTTGAGCACGCGCGTGCGGCGGGCCGTGAAGGGGATGCCCTGTATCTTCGAGAATTGGTTGCCGGCGGATTCGCTCTTGTAGATGCCGGAGCAGGCGCTGGCAAACACGATCTGCGGATTGTCGTGGTCGACGATCACGGAGAACACGTCCGAGTCGTCGATCATTCCTTTATTAATGTGCTGCCAGTTGGCGCCGGCATCGGAAGTCTTCCAGGCCAGGTGCCAGGTTCCGGCGTAAATGGTGTTGGGGTCTTTCGGATCGACCGCAATGGATTCAACGCTATGGACCTCGGCGGAGGACAAGTGTTCCCAGGCATTGCCGCCGTCTTTGGTGCGGTAGACACCGTCAAGCGCGCCAGCTACGAGGACATTGGAATTGCCGCGGAACATGGCCATAGCGCGGATGGACTTGCCGTGCATCGCGGGCAGAGTTTCCCAGGTGCGGCCGCCATCGCTGGTGCGGAAAATCTCGCCGAGTTGTTGGCTGGAGGTGCTCCAGGCAGACACGTAGACACGGTTGGAATCCTGCGGATCGACAACGATGTGATCGAGCACGTAGTCGTCACCGCCGAGGTGGGCCAGACGGGACCAGCTATGGCCGCCGTCATTGCTCGAGAACATCTGGCCGGTCGACGTACCCAGGAAGATGTGATCGGGATTGTGAGCGTCGTAGGCCAGGCTGCGGGCATCGCCGCCTTCGGGGCCCAGGACCTGCCATGGGCCGCTAGCCAGAAGAGCTGTGCTGAGAAAAGAAACGGCTAGAACCAGCAAACCAGTACGGAACGCGCGCCAGTGATTCATATACC
>JBAQIB010000017.1:0-99339 GCA_049288625.1 Terriglobales bacterium
GAGCGTGTCGTGCCGATCATTTCCGCTAGGCTCTCCTGGCTTACCTTGGGAATCACGGTCTCTGGAACACCGTCTTTGCCAAAATGAGCGAGCATAAGAAGCACTCGGGCGAGTCGCTTTTCACTGGCATTAAACAGTTTGTCGACCAGATCCTCTTCGTAACGGACATTGCGCGCGAGCAAATACGTTACGAATAGGTCGGACAACTCGTGTTCCCGATGAAGCACATCCACCATGGCTTTCTTGTCGATTCGCATCACGGCACAATCTGTCATTGCCGCTGCCGAACCCATACGAAGAGGTTGGCCAGCGAGCGAACCTTCACCGAAAAAGCTCCCATCGCTCAATATGCCGATCGTCGCTTCCTTGCCGGTTTTGGAGACAACCGTGAGTTTGACCTTGCCCGTCTGCAGATAAAACACTGCGTCTGCTCGATCTCCTTGCGCGAAGATGGTTTGCTTCTTCGGGAAGATCATGGTTTTCCTACCCACGCCGATGGTAGCGAGGAACGCATGCGGATCGAACTCACGGCCATTCTTCGAAACACGGCGTACTGGCGTGGAATTTTGGGCTGCTGCGGATATCCGACGAATCGGCTTTGGGCGGGCGATGTTGGTTGAACCCTCGGACTCGCGAAGCAGAGACATAAGCACCTTCTCTAACCCCACGTCCCAATACATTATAACCGCCTACCCGAGGGACAGTAAACTTTGCTATTTTCGGAACTGTACATCTATGAACCGGCTAGGGTTCTTTCAGAAACGTACCCTGTGGCATCGCCACCTTATTCTGCGGCACCGCGAGTGGTCAGTCCGCTCAGGCAATGTCTGCACGATGGCCTTGTTCGTCGACGTCGCCACGCCTTGTGTTTTTGTTTTCGGTTGGGGTAGTGGATATTGCTTGCGCACTGTCGGGCTGTACCGGAGTGAATCCAGGCCCATCTGTCTCCACCGATAGGCCGTCTGGTTGCGGGACAAACTGCTCCGTTGCGCCATCCACAGGGTAACCGCTCTCCTCGATATCACGAACAAGTTCCTGGGTCGAATCTGGATTCTCAGATGGACCAGTTGCCGTTTTTGTCATACTGTCCTCTACAACCCAGGCACGGTTTTCAAATTGGCGTCGGTACATACAAAGGTGCCAGGCAACTCGTTCGATCGTCTATGCAGGATGGCCAAAGGTTTGCGCCGGCCCGGGGCGGCGCAAATCATCGTTCTTAGCGACCCGCTGGAGTTCACTGATTGTATTGAGGGCGGCAAGCAACAACCGGTTCTCCTGACCAGAAGCAGTATCGAAGGAGTCTTCGATTCGGTCCATAATGGCATCTTTCGCATTTTGAAGTCGCTGATCGCGCGCTACAGGATCAGGTTCCACCAGAGCGCATTCAAACAGCTGCTCCCAGTTACTTACGGAACCCGCGGGCGATGTCAGACTGATGTTTTCGCTCATGGCATCCCTCTGATACTGAGTCTGACGTGGCACCTGTCAAAAGATGCTTCGCTCGAAGAAGCCTCGCTGAGAGCCAGCCCAAGAGGCTCGGTTCCCAATCGAAGCAAGGGTAAGAATATTCCCGCGGTCGTGTCTGTGCACAATTGCACACTTCAGCGGTGGTCCCCGCAGAGTATTCCATTGGAATTCAAGCGTTGAGACTCTCCTTGCATCGGATATTCTGCGCCAGCAGATACACTACGAATGCATTATCTTTAACGTCGATTAGAGCAGACGGTTGACCCTCCCCAGCCAAAACCCGCGGGCAACTCCAACTCTCTGGCGACCTCTACGCCTGCCAACTTTTCGCAATCTTCTGATTGCCGACGTTGTTTCGGATCTGGGCACCTTCATGCAGAGCGTGGGAGCAGCCTGGATCATGGTCTCGCTAAATGCTGGACCTCTCTACGTGGCCCTCACTCAGACTGCAAGCGCTCTTCCATTCTTCGTTTTTGCGCTGCCCGCCGGAGCCATCGGAGACATCGTAGATCGCCGCAAGCTGATTCTGTTTACTGAAATGTGGATGGCCGGCGTCGGCATTGTGCTCGCGGGCGTGACCATGGCCGGACGGATCTCTCCACTATGGCTGCTTTTCCTGACGTTTGCTCTTTCCGCCGGAGATGCCTTCGAAAGCCCCACGTGGCGGGCTGTCTTGCCCGAACTCGTCCCCAAGGAAGATCTGGCATCTGCAACGGCGCTCAACGGTATCGAGTTTAATTTTGCGCGCGCGATTGGACCGGCCTTGGCCGGTGTCGTCATTGCGATTGCGGGGGTTAGTACCGCATTCCTGATCAATGCGGCCTCCTTTGTTGGAGTCGTGCTCGTCATCGCCCGATGGAAACGGCAAGTACGGAAGCGGACGGCGCCGCCTGAAACCTTGGGCAGTGCGACCGCTGCCGCCATCCGATACGTTCGCTACTCACCTGCGCTTCGTACACTCTTGGTTCGGTCGGGGATCGTGATGTTCTTCGCGAGCGGCCTTTTGGCGTTGCTGCCTTCCGTCGCTCACAGCGCGAACAAGAGTCCGATTGGCTATGGCCTTTTGCTGGGATGCTTCGGTTTTGGCGCAGTGCTGGGCGCGCTTATCATGCAGCGGGTTCGGTCCCGCTGGTCGACCGAAGCAGTAGTCTCAGGCGGAGTCTTGATCTTCGGACTCGCGACACTGGCCGCCGGGGTGCTTCGTCTTTTGACGACGCTCGGCGTAAGCGTGCTGATCGGAGGTGCAGCTTGGATCTTGTTCATCTCACTCTTCAATGTACTTATTCTTACTCACACGCCCGATTGGGTACGCGCTCGCGTCCTTGCGGTGTCAATGCTCGTGTTTCAAGGCGCAATGGCGGCCGGCAGCGCCACATGGGGTGTTGTGGCAACGAGAACGAACATTCATGTGGCGCTAGTATGGGCTGGCGTTGGAACAATCGCGACCACTGCATTGGGGCTATTCCTGAAGCTGCCGGACGCGACCGTCGATCTCACGCCTTGGGTTCATTGGCGGTTGCCCACCATACTGAAAGGAGACCCGGCTGCGGATGACGCGGGTCCGATTCTGGTCACGGTTGAATATGATGTCGACCCTGAACAGAAAGTCCCGTTCATCAAGGCAATGCATAAGTATGGACGTATTCGGCGACGTGACGGTGCCTACCGATGGGGGATCTTTCAGGACCTCGAGAATCCGGACCGCTACGTCGAAACGTTTCTGGTGGATTCCTGGGCCGAACACGCGCGACAGCACGAGCGCGTGACCCGCGCGGATCGCGAAGTTGAAGAGCGAGCACACAGCTATATCCGCGGTACGCCCACAGTGCGACATCTTCTGTACATGACAATAAAACCCTAGTCTCGCACTGCACGCCCTGGGTCCGCGCTCTACGACAATGCTGGCACAAAACTAGGCGGATTTCTTCTCCTCAACGTCTGTGTACTCAGCGTCAATCACGCCCTCGTCTTGACTGGGCTGGCCACCGGTTGCGGAATTGCCACCGCCACTCGGACGTGCGCCAGATGCGCTTTGGGGCTGTGCTTTGCTGTACATCTGCTCCGCGAGTTTGTGCGATGCTTGCGTCAGGCGCTCGCGGGCCTGATCCATCTGATGCTTGTCGCTCGACTCTAGGACACTCTTGGCATCGGCGAGCGAGTTTTCAACCTCGCCGCGTTCCGAGCCCGAAATCTTGTCGCCGTGATCGCGCAGCATCTTCTCCACGTTGTAAACCATGGAGTCCAGTTGATTCTTCGCTTCGATCTGTTCGCGTCTGATTTTGTCATCCGTTGCGTGCGACTCGGCTTCCTTCGACATGCGGTCGATGTCCTGTTTGCTCAGGCCCGAGGACGAGGTGATGGTGATCTTCTGGTCCTTGCCGGTCGCCATGTCTTTCGCGGCTACGTTCAGGATGCCGTTTGCATCGACGTCGAATGTGACCTCGATCTGAGGCACTCCGCGCGGAGCGGGCGGAATCCCAGTCAGCTGAAACTTGCCAAGTGTGCGGTTCTGGTCGGCCATGGTGCGCTCGCCTTGCAGAACGTGGACTTCAACCGAAGACTGATTGTCCGCGGCAGTCGAGAACTTTTCCGTCTTGCGGGTCGGAATCGTCGTATTGCGTGGAATCATAGGCGTCGATACGGAGCCCTGGGTTTCGATCGAGAGAGTAAGTGGGGTCACATCGAGAAGTAGAAGATCCTTCACCTCGCCTTTAAGCACACCTCCCTGAAGTGCGGCACCTACGGCGACCACTTCATCAGGGTTCACGCTCTTGTCGCCTTCTTTGCCGAACAGTTCTTTCACCAGCCGCTGAATGCGTGGCATGCGGGTCTGTCCCCCAACTAGGACGACCTCATTGATCTTCCCGGTATCTACGCCGCCATCCTTCATGCACTGTTGGCAGGGCGGCACGGAGCGCTGCACAAGATCCTCAACCATCGACTCCAGTTTTGCGCGCGTCAGTTTCTTGACGAGATGTTTGGGTCCATTCGCATCGGCCGTGATGAAGGGCAGGTTGATTTCGGTCTCCATGGTGGAAGAGAGTTCGATCTTGGCACGCTCGGCTGCATCCCGCAGTCTCTGCAGCGCCATCTCGTTGCCCTTGGCTCGCAGATCGAGACCTTCATCTTTTCTGAACTCATCAATCAACCAATCGACCAACCGCTGGTCGATATTGTCGCCGCCAAGATGCGTGTCCCCATTCGTGGCCGCAACCTCGATAAGACCTTCTCCGACGTGCAGAATGGAAATGTCAAACGTCCCGCCCCCGAAGTCGTAAACAGCTATCGTCTCGTCTTTCTTCTTATCCAGGCCGTAGGCAAGGGCGGCTGCCGTAGGCTCGTTGATAATGCGCTTCACGTCGAGTCCGGCAATCTTCCCGGCATCTTTAGTCGCCTGACGTTGCGCGTCATTGAAGTATGCAGGGACTGTGATCACCGCTTCAGTAACTTTTTCGCCCAAGTAGTCTTCCGCTGCCTTTTTCAGTTTCTGGAGAATCATGGCTGAGATCTGTGGCGGAGTATATTTTTTGCCCTGGGCGACGATCACCACGTGGTCGCCGTCGGCCTCAACTTTGTAGGGCACCATTTTCAGTTCTTCACCAACTTCGTTATGGCGGCGGCCCATGAAACGTTTTATCGAATAAATTGTATTTTCGGGATTGGTAGTGGCCTGGCGCCTTGCGACTTGTCCGACGAGTATCTCTCCAGTCTTCGTAAAAGCGACGACCGAGGGAGTGGTGCGACTGCCTTCTTCGTTTGGGATGACCTTGGCTTCGCCGCCATCCATAACCGCTACAACAGAATTCGTAGTACCGAGATCAATGCCGATAGTTTTACCCATGTTTGGGATCTCCTGAAGTTATAAAGACTCTTAAAATTCGCGAACTAGAGACTGCTCTTCAACGACTGAGGGTGTCTGGGGCTACTTCTTAGTACCCATTTCCCATACCGCCACGGCCGCCGGCCGGGGCGTCCGTTGTTTCTTCCTTAATGTCGGCGACTAGAGCTTCGGTGGTTAGCATGAGCGCCGCAATGGATCCGGCATTGGTGAGAGCGGTGCGCACTACCTTGGTCGGATCGAGTACCCCGGCTTTGACCAAGTCTTCATACTCTGCTGTCAAGGCGTTGTAGCCGAAGTTCTGGTCCTTCGATTCGAGCACCTTGCCGAGCACGATGGCGCCCTCTTCACCGGCGTTTTCGGCAATCTGGCGGAGCGGTTCCTGCAGAGCGCGTTTCACAATGTTGACGCCGATCTGCTCGTCACCCTCCAGTTTCAACTTGTTGAGAGCCGTCGCACACCGCGCTAGAGCGACTCCGCCGCCGGGGACAATGCCTTCCTCCACCGCAGCGCGCGTTGCGTGCATGGCGTCTTCGACCCGAGCTTTCGTCTCTTTCATTTCGGTCTCGGTCGCCGCACCCACTTTAATTACAGCCACGCCACCCACGAGTTTCGCTAACCTCTCCTGTAGCTTCTCGCGATCGTAGTCACTCGTTGTCTTTTCAATCTGGCCGCGAATTTCCTTCACGCGGCCCTCGACGTCACCCTTCTTGCCTTTGCCTTCGATGATGGTGGTGTTGCCTTTGTCGATGGTGATCTTTTTTGCCTGTCCAAGATCCTCAATCTTCACGTTTTCCAGCTTGATGCCGAGATCTTCGGTGATGGCTTTCCCGCCGGTGAGGGTTGCGATGTCCTGCAACATGGCCTTACGCCTGTCGCCGAAGCCGGGAGCCTTGACGGCAGCAACTTGCAGTGTTCCACGCAGTTTGTTGACGACCAGAGTAGCGAGCGCTTCGCCCTCGATATCTTCGGCGATGATGACGAGCGGCTTGGCGCTCTTGGCGATCTGTTCGAGCAGCGGCAGCAAGTCCTTCATCGAACTGATCTTTTTTTCGTAGATAAGGACGTAGCCGTTCTCGAATGCAACCTCCATACGCTCGGGATCGGTGACAAAATAGGGCGAAAGATAGCCGCGGTCGAACTGCATGCCTTCGACAACTTCTAGCTGAGTTTCGAGGGTCTTCGACTCTTCGACCGTAATGACGCCATCCTTGCCGACCTTCTTCATAGCGTCCGCGATGATTTGGCCAATGGTCTCGTCGTTGTTGGCGGAGATACTGCCGACTTGGGCGATCATGTCGCCGGTGACTGGTTTGGAAAACTTGTCGAGTTCGCCGTTCTTGCGCTCGCCGGTCTTCGGATCGATGTTGCCGCAAATCGCGTCTATGGCTTTCTCAATCCCGCGTTTCATCGCCATAGGATTGGCGCCGGCTGCAACGGTCCTGACGCCTTCACGATAGATGGCCTGAGCCAGAACAGTCGCGGTTGTCGTACCGTCACCGGCAACGTCGGACGTTTTGCTGGCGACTTCGCGAACCATCTGAGCGCCTATGTTCTCAAGGCCGTCCTGGAGTTCGATCTCTTTTGCAACCGTGACGCCGTCCTTCGTGATAGTGGGAGACCCGAACTTTTTCTCGATGACTACGTTGCGACCTCTGGGGCCGAGAGTTACCTTCACAGCGTCCGCCAGCAAGTTCACGCCGCGCAAGATCGCCTGCCGCGACTCTTCTCCGTGTACGATTTGCTTTGCCATGATTCTTTCTCCTTAAAATGATGACGTTAGAGTCTGTTGCTTGAGGCTCCGCGCTTTGCGCCTGGAGGCATTGGCTCTCGCGAGCACGCGCAGTCGAGACCGCGCCATCGCAAGAGAACAGGAGACAGCGATCCTTACTTGCGAGCGCCGACAGTCTCGTGAGCACTGACGGTCTCTTTCTTGGCGGTACCGGTAACGATGCCTAGAACTTCCTCCTCCTTCATAATGAGGAAATCTTCTCCATCAAGTTTGATCTCGGTGCCGGCGTACTTGCCGAACAGAATGCTGTCGCCTTCCTTCACGGCCAGTGGGAACAATTTGCCTTCATCGTTGGTCTTGCCCTTCCCCACAGAGAGGACCTTGCCTTCCTGCGGTTTATCTTTGGCAGAATCGGGAATGATGAGGCCTCCCCGCATGGTGGCCGCCTCTTCTACTCGGCGCACCAGGATGCGGTCATGCAGTGGAGTAAATTTCGTTGCCATAATTGCCAGCTCCTTCTATTCATGTTGTGATCGAGACAAGGGACCAAGCAAGGAAGCTAATGAGCGGATCGTTCTTAGATCTGTAGGAACAGTTGTGCACTCGCTTAAAGTTCATTCGTTTTGGTCTTTCGACGACGGTGACGAACTAACCTGATCCGAAACCGTTCTTTAGCCAGTATGGTTCAGGTAGTGATACGAGGCTGATCAAAATTGACCACTGCACATCCCACAGCGTTGGAGTCCCTGACATGTCCCGCTTCGGCAGGCTAGGCTCACACAACTGTTCCGAATAGCGACCCGACTCCCGCGGTCACCGCCATAGCGAGAGCTCCCCAGAATGTGACGCGCAAGGCGCCCACCATCACGCCTGCTCCACCCGCGCGTGCCGCCAATCCACCAAGAAGCGCTAGGAACAGTAACGAACTTCCGGCGACAAGAGGTACAACCCTGGCTGGCGAGGCCAAAGTGGCGACCAAAAGCGGCATGACTGCCCCAATTGCGAAGCTGCCAGCTGATGCCAACGCGGCTTGAATCGGACGTGCACGGGAAGCTTCGGAGATGCCGAGTTCGTCGCGGGCATGTGCGCCGATCGCGTCGTGAACCATCAACTGTTGGGCGACCTGTTTCGCGAGCACAGGGTCGAGTCCGCGAGCCACATAGATTGCCGCCAGCTCCTTATGTTCGCCCTTGTCGTCTGTTCTGAGTTCAGCACGCTCAAGCTTGAGGTCGGCTTTTTCGGTGTCCGCCTGTGAGTGGACAGACACATACTCACCCGCCGCCATTGACATGGCCCCGGCCACGAGGCCGGCAACGCCGGCGACCACCACGTTGCTGTGGGTCGCATGCGCAGCTGCGACACCCAAGACCAGACTAGATGTTGAGAGAATTCCGTCGTTTGCGCCCAGCACCGCCGCGCGTAACCAACCGATGCGTGATGTGCGGTGTCGTTCGTTGTTGTTTGCCAGCATTCTCGATGACCTTAGGGTCGCGGAAACCCTAGTCGTCCCGGTGATGAAGACTTGGGATGGAATCGCCGCTCATTGTTCGTCGTACTCGCGGGGCACATCGTCCTGAGGCACTTCTCTGGTTTTGACTTCATGAACATCAGGATCGTCAGCGTCTTCCACGCCGCTCACGGCTGCGGCTTCGAAAGCTTGCCCATCGGCTGCCAATTCTTCGACGCTTTCACTATTTGCCTGCTCGGCGTTTGATAAACCTTGCGTGTCACCGGACTGCACGTCGGCTTCGCGTAGGCTTCCATTAACTGTCGCGGTAGTAAAGTGCCTCATTTTCTCTCTCACCATCCCTCCTTGTTCGACTCACGCCTTCATGTCGTGCAGGGTCGTGAATGCTTTGTACAGAACCCGTGGGTCGTATTGGCCCTTGTAGACGGCCGGCGGTTTTCGGTTCAGCCCGAGCAAGTCGTAGACGGCCGTCTGCGCGGAGCGGATCGAGTATTCGACGGTGAAGACCACGTCGTCGGGCAGCTCGCAGAACTGGCCCGTGAAGGCCAAGTTTGTCGATCCTTTGGGCACAACCTCCGGGCGATCACCTTTTTCGCGCCGCAGGAACTGGCTAGTAATAAAGGGCATCATGCAGGGAATACAGATTGAGGTTTTCAATATCTGCGATGCTTCGGAGTCGATGTGCAGGTGGCCCAGGATCTCGGTCATGATTTCCCGGCCGGTACACGCGGACATCGGTTTCTTCACGAAGTCGCCTGGCTTATCGACAAATAGGCCGTACCCCCAGAAGACATTCACGTCCTCAGGTTGTCCGATAAAGTGGGGCTGATGCGGCAGTACGATCGAGGTCAACCAACTGGAATCCGCGAAAGTGATCAGTCCGCCCTCTCCGGGCACGTTGCCCGTGAGGTCTCGAACCAAACGAAAGAAGGTAGGATCTCGCTGAGTAGTGGTGAACGACACCCATTTTGATTCTTCGATGTGATCGGCAAAGACCGATGGTTGGCCGAATGCGGGCCTTCCAGCGGCAAGCTTTTCCCAAAGCGTCCAGGCGCCACCGTCGGTTTTGCCCTTGAGGGCGGGAGCCAAATCCATGGATCCGAGGCTGGAAGCCTCAGTCATCGAACCCAGAGTGACGATCACGAAGTCCTTCTCGCCGACCGCGATCTCGCCGGAGACACCGTTCCGCGTGCAGACGATGCGCTCTACTGTCTTGCGGTCAGCTTCCTCAGAAAGGACAAAATCGGTAACGCGGGTGTTCAATTCGAATCGCACTCCGCGCTCCCCGAGCCATTTCTGGAGCGGACGAACCATGGAGTCGTACTGGTTGAGGACCGTGCGCATGATCCCCTTGAGATGGTTGAATCCGGCGACCATGTGCGTAAACCGAAGCAGATAGCGTCGGAACTCGACAGCGCTATGCCAGGGCTGGAACGCGAACGTTGTGCACCACATCAACCAGAAATTCGTCTGAAAGAATGACGAATCGAACTCGTCGGCGATGGTGTTCCTGCCGAGCATTCCCTCCGGTTCCGCCACCACACGTTCCAGATTGAGGATGTGCTTTTCGCTCAAGCCAAACTCGGGACCGTCGATTCTCTTTCCTCCGCGAACGAGACGGGACTTCGACGAGGTCTTCATGGTCTCGTTCCAGTCGAAGATCTCTTGGGTGACGGTCTTGCTTCCATCCAGGGTTGGAATCGATGAGAACAGGCCATAGGTGCAGAGGTACTTGCTCTCGATCATCCTCCCGCCGCGAAGCACATAACCGGTCTCCGCGGATCCGGCGCCGTCGAGACTGCCGCCCAAACGGTCGAGTTGCTCCAGGATGACAATGTTGTGGCCTGGGATATCTGCGTCTCGGATGAGGAAAGCCGCGGCGGCGAGGGAGGCAATGCCGCCACCGATGAGATAGGTCTTCGTATCGTCGTGCTGGGCAGATCTATGATCTTCCATAAAAAGTCCTTTCAGTTACTTCGCGCACCCCTAGAGGCTCTGGTGCGCTCTGCGTGGTTTTCATCAATAAGGACGGATCGTACCCAAGTTCTCGAACGCGGGTAACGATCTGCCCATAGACTGATTCGGTGAGCTGAGAAGAACGACCGAGGATCCAGAGGTATTTCCGATCCGGTTCTCCGACGGCGGCGTAGCTGTAATCGGGAGGCAAGTCGATGATCCAGTAATTTCCTGAGAACGGCCAGAAGAATGTGACTTTGAGCTTGGCATTTGTCCTCTTGTCCACGACATTAGCCGTGCCCTTTGACCTCTTTGTCTGTCCGTCCGCTTTTCGACACTCGTTCAGAACCTCGATCTTGCCGCCGGAAAGCTGAGCGTAGGTTGCGGTCACATCGGACGCGCAGTCCTTTTCGAATCGCGTGGGATATCGTGCGATCTCATACCAACGGCCCACGTAACGCGTCAGATCGACGTGAGGAACGGTTTGCAGCGCGGCTTTCGATTTGGCGAAGGCCACCTTGCCGACGACAGTAGCCAGTCCCAAAACTAACAGTGCAGTTATTCGCATAGATGACCGACTCACGCGACCAGTATGATTTTTCCGATCCCGCCCTTCTCAGCCATCGGGTCCGCATCGCGGATGTCTGACAGTTTGAATTCTCGCCGGATGGGAATGGAGAGCTTGCCGGCTGCAACATCGCATGCAAGCTGTTCAAGTCTTGCAGAATCGGGCTGGGCCCAAATTTCCTCAACGCGTAGATCGCATCCGTTGGCCGCTTCGGGCCTGCCTAAAACGGTTGCCAGTACCCCGTTTTTCTTGATGTGTGGGATAAGTGAGACAATGACTTCGTGCCCAACCGTATCGGCGACGGCATCAAGTTCCTTTAAGCTCGAGATGTCTGATTTGCTATCCAAGGCCAGTATTCTCTCGGCACCAAGACCTTCTGCCTCTTTCTTTTGCGTGGAGCGCACTCCCGCGATTACATGCGCTCCATGTTGTCGAGCGACATGCACGGCAGTGCGCCCGACTCCTCCCACGGCTCCGGTGATCAATATTGTTTCTCCGGATCTGGGCCTGATTCCTTTCTCGATAAGTTGAGCTCCAGTAAGGACCACGAGAGGAAGTGCCGCCGCCTGCTCAAAGCTAATGCCCGAAGGAATGAGAGCCAGATCGTCTGCCTTGCATAGAACGTATTCTGCATACGCATGATTCACGAGGCCAAGGACACGCTCGCCAATCTTTCTGGTTTTGACTCCATCGCCCAGGCCCACGACTTCACCCGCAAGGTCACGACCCAGAATTGCCGGGAACTGCAAAGGCATGAACGCCTTCAACTCGCCCCGTCGGAGTTTCCAGTCGATCGGGTTGATGCTCGTCGCCGCCATTCTGACCAACACCTCTCCCGGTCCCGGTTTAAGGTCAGGTGTATCCCCGTAAGACAACTGATTCACGTCACCGTAGCCGCGCACTAGAACTGCTTTCATCGTTAGGATTCCTTTTCTTGGAGTTGCCGACGCCTTGATCAGTCTTGGTGGTCAGCAAATCAAGTCTCAAGCCTCATGCCTGAGATCGGCTGATCAATTCTGATCAGTATTGCGAACAAGGTTCGGCGACTCTATGAAAGAAGCAAGGGGGCAATATGGCAAAGACTGCAGTAGGTCTGTTTGAGAATTCAGGATCGGCCGACGGCGTCGTTCGCGATCTTACGATCAAGGGTTTTCTGCAAAAGGACATCCGTGTTTTGGGAGAGCCAGTCGAGATGCCCGGCAGCGGCCTCATGAGTACTCCACACACTGATTTCGAGGTCGATCTGATTCGGGATCTGACGGCGTTCGGAGTCATCGAAGCGGATGCAGAAGCGTATGTCCAAGGCGTGCGTCGTGGCGGCGTGATGGTTTTTGCAACCGGTACCGGCAAGAACGCGGACCAAGCCGCCGAAATTATGAACTGCCACGGTGCCGTAGAAATTGAAACGATCAGCGCGACACGGCCGGCGCTCCCGGACGCGAAGATCGGTGAAGACATGGCCATTCGAGATCGTTCGACCCAAACTCGCAGGGTGAGTTCCACGGGGTCTGGTGCTCGTCTGTTTGTTTGGTAGTTTCTTCGCGAAACCAATGTTTCGGAAATGGCTGAGGAGGTCCAAGAAGTATGAAGAACGTCGAAAAGTCTGCAACGATCCAGGATCGATTGAGCCAACAGATCGCAACCCACGATGATGTGGCGGCCAATGAGGAAGAGATCGAGGAGCAAATTGAGGAAGGTAACGTGGAGAAGGCAGCACGTGAAAATGCAACAGGCTTTCCGGTCTCGTTGGTGAACAACAAGCAGATAGAGACTAACGACGATGACGGGGCTTCCAGGGAAGAGGTTGAAGAGCAAGAGGAGGAAAGTCGCATCGCTAGAGTAGCTTATGAAAACGGAATGAGCACAGCTTTGGCCAAGGAATATATTCAACGCGGTCGCACCCATGATTAACGAGATTCTTGAGCAGCGCCGGCAAACAGCAGCAGGACCTTCAACGAGTGACAAGATACAAACGGTCACCTCCAGCACATTTACCCGGCTAGTTCTAGAGGCAGAGGGACCAATCGTCGTTGAGTTCATGTCTTACGGGTGCGCACATTGTCGAGCGATCGAGCCGGCTCTGGAGCAGGTGGCAGAAATGGTGAAACCCCAGGAGAAGATCTTCAAGGTCAACATCGCAGTCGAACAGGAACTCGCTGGCAGCTACGAGATCGAGGGCACGCCAACTCTGGTCATGTTTCTAAACCGGAATGAAGTTGGACGAGTCGAGGGACCATCTCCGACAGTATCCAGCGTCCTGACAGCGGTGACGCAACCCTTTGAATCAGGAGCGGGGGCCAATTGATGACGATGCAGGGGCAGTCTAAGCCAATTCTCCTATTCAATGACGAATGCGCTGTTTGCCGCCACATTGGGCATTGGGTGCAAAAGTCCGCGAAGAGCAAATCTGGCGAGACGAGCATCATCGTACGACCGATAGGTGACGATCCCGGAAAGCTGCGGGTGCTCAATCCCGATCTCGACATCTGGGATGCATACGCGACGATCCACGTCCTAATGCCCGATGGCTCGATGAGGTTGGGAGGAGAAGCCGTCGCGGAGACTCTAAGGAATTTGCCCAAAACAAAATGGTTCGCGTGGAGTTTCTCCACTTCCATTTTTGGGTTCCGGCCATTTCAAGTCATGCTCAACGTAGCCTATGCGATCTTGTCGGATGTGCGACCGTTATTCGGTTGTGAGAGCTGCGGGAAGTCAAGAGTTCTCAGACCGATTCAGTGGGTGACGAAACGAGCGAGGATCTTATTTGGCGGAGGTCCTCACCCGAGCCCACATTTCAGCTCGCGTGCCGCCGCGAGGCGTCGACCACCAGCGGTCTCGGTAGAGCCACTTCCTCAATCAAGTCGCTCCTGAGCTTTCGACAGTCCAGGACGCCTCCGGAGTTGGTTTCTTAGTCCGAGCAAAATGGGGAAGCGGGCGCTGCCCATGACGACACTAGCTCTAAATCCGGCATCAGCCACACCGCAGGAATCTCCCAGCCATCCATTCGAAGTCACATTGGCGAATGAACCTGGACTCACGACGCAGGAGGCACAGGGGCGGCTTCAAAGGATTGGGCCAAATTCCATGCCCAGCGCTGCACTCCACCCATTGCGCAGAATAATCGAGAAATTATGGGCTCCCGTTCCATGGATGCTTGAAGCTGCGATCGTGCTGCAGTTAGCACTGCACAAGGTTACCGAGGCAGCGGTCATAGCGTTTCTACTGTTTTTCAATGCTGCATTGGGGTTCTTTCAGGAAGGAAAAGCGCAAGCGACACTCGCGGCCCTGAAGTCGCGTCTTGCCTTAAATGCATCGGTGCAGAGGGATGGCTCGTGGAAGGTAGTACCGTCCGCGGAGTTGGTGCCTGGTGATTTGGTCAAGCTATCTCTGGGAGCAGTGGTAGCCGCCGATGTGAAGATCGTGGACGGGTCCGTTCTCCTCGACCAATCGATGCTTACTGGTGAATCTGTGCCGGTCGAGTCAGGCGCGGGCGTAGACACTTACGCAGGTGCGCTCGTGCGGCGGGGCGAGGCTACCGCGAAGGTAATCCAGACTGGGCCGCGGACCAAATTCGGGCACACCGCGGAGTTGGTACGCACGGCGCATGTTGTGAGCTCGCAACAGAAGGCTGTTCTCCGTGTCGTGCGCAACCTCGCGATTTTCAACGGCGTGATCATTGTGGGGTTGATCACCTATGCGACCTTCCGTGGTCTGCCTTGGAGCGAGACGATTCCTCTTTTGCTAACGGCAGTACTCGCGGCCATCCCGGTAGCTTTGCCTGCAACGTTCACACTCGCCACTGCTCTTGGGGCTCGGTCCCTTGCAAAAATGGGAGTTCTTTCGACTCGACTTTCCGCCGTCGATGAAGCGGCGACCATGGATGTGCTCTGCACCGATAAGACGGGTACGTTGACCCAGAACCAATTATCCGTGAACAGCGTCCGTCCGATGCCCGGCTTCAATGAAGCTTATGTCCTGGCATTGGCGTCGCTGGCAAGTGCGGATGGGGGCCAGGACCCTGTCGACGAAGCCATTCGAGGTGCTGCTAAGCAGAAGAGCGAGCCAGATTCACCGAAGCTCGTCACATTCATGCCGTTCGACCCGGCGAAGAAAATGTCGGAGGCGATGGCCAGCGCTGGAAACGGTCAGAGTTTGCGGATCGTGAAGGGGGCGTATGGCACGGTGATCACACTTGCGCAGCCATCTGCGAAAGGCGAGAGCTCCGCAGGAGCGACCGAGGCCGATGAACTTGAGAAGCAAGGATACAGAGTTCTCGCAGTTGTGGCCGGCGCTCCGACTGCCATGCAACTCATCGGACTGATCGCGCTCAGTGATCCACCTCGATCCGATGCCGATTCTCTCATCACCGAGTTAAAGGGCCTAGGCGTGCGCATGGTTATGGTGACTGGCGATGCACCGGCTACAGCAAGCATTGTGGCTCATGCCGTAGGACTGGACGGGCCGATCTGTCCTCCTGGACCGCTTCCGAAGGATGTGCGCCCGGAGCAATTCGCCGTATTCGCGGGTGTCTTTCCCGAGGGGAAGTATGCCTTGGTGAAGGCGTTCGAGAAGAGCGGCCACACGGTTGGGATGTGCGGGGATGGTGCGAACGACGCTCCCGCTCTGCGCCAGGCACAGATGGGAATCGCAGTATCTACAGCAACGGACGTGGCGAAGTCGGCCGCAGGAATAGTCTTGACCACAGCCGGACTCGGCGGCATTGTTTTCGCCGTCAAAGAAGGCCGATCGGCATTCCAGCGCATCCTTACCTATACGCTGAACTCTGTTACCAAGAAGATAGTCAATGTGCTATTCCTCGCCATTGGGCTGATCGTCACCGGTCACGCCATCCTCACGCCCTTACTCATGGTGATCATCATGATCACCGGTGATTTTCTTGGAATGTCTGTCACCGCAGACAACGTCCGGCCGTCGGCAAAGCCTAATCAGTGGCAAATCGGCAAGCTGGTGTCGGCATGCTCGGTTTTGGGGATCTGCTTTCTTGGGTTCTGCACTGGTTCGCTACTTGTAGGCAAATACCAGCTAGGGCTCGATATAGGCGCGCTCCAGACCCTCGCCGCGGTCACGCTCGTGTTTGGCGGAGAGGCTACCCTCTACACTATTCGCGAACGCCAACATTTGTGGAGCTCTCGCCCAGGCACATGGCTCATTGTCTCGACCATCGGCGACATCGTGATCATCTCCGCTCTGGCGATGCGCGGCATCGCGATGCGGCCTCTGCCAATTGCAGTGGTCGCTTCTACGCTAGTGGCATCTCTGTTTTTTGCATTCCTATTGGATTTGATCAAAGTACCCGTCTTCCGGCGATTTCAGATTGCGTAATGCCGCAACGGTTGCCATGGGGTCCTGTGAGCGTTATTGCTCAGATTGCAAGCACTCATTCCCATAGGCTTGCATCGATAGGGATGTGTTGGTTCCTGTCGAAAACACTTGCCGCCGTCTTTACCAAGGAGAAACGCATATGCTGCGACTAGCTAAAGATCTTAAAGGCTACAAACTGAGCGCCCGCGACGGAGACATCGGCAAGGCTGAAGAATTCTACTTCGATGACCGAAGTTGGGCGGTTCGATATCTCATTGCTGATACAGATGGCTGGTTGGACGGCCGACAGGTCCTCATTTCGCCTTATGCACTCGACCCGGCTCGCAAGGATGACCATGTCATTCCCGTCGCTTTGACCAAGAAGCAAATTGAGAACAGTCCGTCGTTGGAGACCGACAAACCAGTCTCCCGCCAGTATGAGATTCAGTACTACTCGTTTTATGGTTGGCCGGCATACTGGGACGGCTCCCACATGTGGGGCGATTCCCCTTACCCGCAGCGACGAGGGCAATGGTCGGAAGCCGCTCGCCATAAACAGAATGATGACCCGCATCTTCGCAGCACGAAGGATGTGACCGGCCGCACGATTCAGGCTCGGGACGGAGAGATCGGTCACGTTTCGGATTTTGTAGTAGATGACGAGGATTGGGCGATCCGCTACTTGATTGTTGACACGCGTAACTGGTGGCCAGGCAAAAAGGTCCTGATTTCAACCCAGTGGATTGAACGAATCAGCTGGGAAGAATCGAAAGTCTTCATTAACCTCATTCGGGAAGCCGTCAAAGGAGCTCCGGAATACACCGAAGCAGCGCTCATTACGCGCGACTATGAAGAGGAATTGCATCGGCACTATCTGCGTGAGAGGTATTGGCATACCGAGAAGCCCGGCCGCGAACGAAAGGAACTAGTTGGGCATCATTAGATCCGGGATCCGGCTTCCGAAGTTCCAGTAGCACTCAGTCAAGAACAAAAGGGATGGCTCTTTTCCCCAGGAAAACCAATGGCTCCTATGCCATTTTGTCCAGGCAGGACTCGGAGAATGTTTGAGCTAGAGGACAGGCGCTCATGCACAGCATTTGGTACCGCATACTGGGCAATTTGACGGCGGCCCGAAAGTTTGCCTAGGTTCGACCATCCGCAAGGCCCAGAACTCTGAGCAGGGGCTTCATTGTCAGGCCCTGTGCCAGGATGGAAAACACCACAACCCCAAAGGTTAAGTCCAGCGGCCTTGCCTCTTTTTTACTGCGTCCGTTTTGTTTCTTAGAAGTGGGCTGCACAGAAGTTGAACACGAACACCGAACGCCCGGCTGGAGATGTCTATTCCAGCGACGTTTTGCCAGATTCGGCGGATTCGCCGATGGCACGAAGGCCCGTCATTGAATCAATGTGGATCCGGAAGAAGAGCGGAGTAATCAAGTCTTCGCCCAGTCTCAGCTGACGCTCACCCAATGCGTTTTGCCACCACTGGTAACGCTTCCCTAACAGGCTCCGCGCATGTTCCCGCTCGACAGTATATTGGGGCTCGGGCAATTCTTGGTAGCGGCCATTGGCAATCACGCTCATCCACTGGGACTGGTTCGTGATTTCGTCAACTTCCAGACAGACTTTGGGATTCACTCGCATCCATTCGGTCTTTTGCCCGAAGGTTGAGAGGACGTAAATATAGTCAGGCTCGTACGCAAAGTATATCGGCACTACGTACGGCTGGTTATCGAACGAGCAGCCGAGTCTTCCGAGCGAAGCACTTGCCAGAAATGCGCCACACTCTTCCTGATTCATTTCATTGACCACCATAGTTCGACTCTCATTTCTGCATTGCGCACTACGCGGCTTTGACTGCATCCGGAATATTCTTGCCAGGGTGTACCTTCGGCAGCACTACTTCAAGCGTCCCGTTTTGCACTGTAGCGATTACTTCATCCGGATCGATCTCCTGCGAGAGATCAAGCATCCTAACCACCTCACAGGAACTTGTCTCGCTGTGAGTTTTCCGCATTTCGTGATCACGAATCTGTTCCCGCTTTCCGGTGATGACGAGACGATGAGGCGCAACTCGCACTTCAATGTCCTTGTCGCTGAGACCCGGCACCTCAGCGCGGACGATCACTTGATCATCAGCTTCGGTGATCTCCACCGGCATTGCGTTCAGCAACTCGGACTCTGCACGGAACCAATCCTCCAAATCCTGGCCATCCTGACGTCCGCGGCTCTCGAACAATTCGTAAGCACGGCGGGCAAGGGTGTCGTATACCTGTTGCATCCGCTGAGAAAATGGGGCACCGCCCATTAACTTAAGGACTGCAGGGTGTTTTGCGCTTTGAGATTTCGACGTGGGTTCAGTGGTCATTGTCTTCGCTCCTTTTCAAAGAAGAATTTCTAAGTCTGGTCATACCCAATCGCGCCGCGGCGAATAGAGCTCTTTAGGCCGCCGCGCCGCTACGCTGAGATGGTTGGTCAGAGCGTTGTGGGTGCGTTACCCGGTCAATGATCGGCACCAGCCGTTCCGGCAGTTCGCTCTTCATCACGTACTCATCCACCAACCACAGAATTCGCTCTGGCATCTCGGAGTACGCTGATAGCAGAATGATCGGCAGGCTGGGAAACCGTCGCTTGATATGGCAGGCTATGGCCTCCGCGTCCATGCCTTCGTGTTTGTACTCGAGTAGAACTGCGGAGGCGGACGTCTCCTCTAATAACATCTTTATCGCGGTGGAGCCGCTCGACGCGGTTTTGACGCAATAACCACGAGATTCTAAAGTCGCTTTGCGAAACTCGAGCGCTTGTGGACGGTCGTCGATGCACAACACAATGGGGGAGTCCATGGCCACATCTCCTCTAGATATCTGAATTTGGCTCGACGTTGCCGACGGGAATAAGACGCGAGAGACAACAAACCCAGATGACCTGAGCGAGTGGAATACACTTCAACCATCACAAATTTAAGCAAGCAAAGAACGTCTGTCTGGTCAAAATTGAACACCCCAATGATGTCAGACGGGCATTGCTCGCCGCCGCGTCTGTGTCGGGACCTCTCTATCGAGCAATACCGCGAGCGTACTCCGTCGACCTCGGCTTCAAAATGTAATCTCAGTAGAACTTGTGGCATGTCTCGCACACCGCCATCTGGTTGGGCACGTCCGGCCGCATCAGGTTGCGTATTGGGAATGATGCGGCTGGCAGGAGAGGCAAGTGATCTCGGATGCACCCCTGCCCAACGGCGTGTTCGGACCCGTTCCCGGACGTTCTTCAAACGGGTTGCTGTTTCGTGTAGGGAGTCGGCCTCTCTCCATCAAACGTTCGGGTTTCCGGATTGACGTATCACGATCCGTATGACCTCCCTTCGCAGACTAGATGCGCTTGGCTGACGCTAGAGTGAGCACTCTTGCTCAGAACAGTGCTTGCGCCGCTGCTAAGGTCAAATCGCAGAGAATTCGGGGTGCAAAGACTAATGTTAAAGAATGCGAACCATTTCAAGGGTCTTGTGATCCGGGCCACGGACGGCGAGATTGGGACTGTAGATCAATTATATTTCGACGACGAGACATGGGCCATTCGCTACCTGATGATAGAAACTGGTGGCTGGCTTGGCGGCCGGCGAGTGCTGATCTCGCCAATTTCCGTCGTCCACGCCGACTGGCAAGCCAAGCGATTGGATGTAGCGCTAACGAAAAAGCGAGTGGAGAATAGCCCCGATATCGATACGCACAAACCCGTCTCGCGGCAGCACGAGGCAGCGTACCTCGGGTATTACGGATATCCCAATTACTGGGGCGGGACCTTTTTGTGGGGACCGGGCTATTACCCGTCGGGATTGGCTACTGAAGTCGCTGCTTCGAAAGAGACCCAAGCGTTGGAAAGAATCCAGAAAGAGTCGGCGGATTCACATCTGCGCAGTACTACAGCCGTGACTGGCTATCACATCGAGGCTATGGATGGCGAAATCGGCCATGTGGCAGGATTCTTCATGGACGATGAAACCTGGGCTATTCGCTACATTGAGGTGGCAACGCGCAATTGGTGGCCGGGCAAGAAGGTACTGGTTTCTCCCGCGTGGATTCAAAAGATAAGTTGGGTGGATTCCAAGTTCTATGTCGGCCTCTACCGGGATGCGATCCAGACGGCACCCCTCTTCGTCGATTCCGTGCCGCTCACTCGTGAATATGAAGACCGACTCTACCGTCATTATGGCCGGCCCCCTTATTGGGTGCACGAAGACGAGCACAAGCCTGTTTTCTCCCTAAGCGGCGCTTAAGTAGGGCATGGGCATCCGGGATAACGGCTGCCCATGATTTTCACCTTTCGCGCAGCGTCCCCTCGCAACTTTGAACGTTCAGTGTGGAGACCAGCATGAACAACACCGAACACCTGCATCCGATGGGCGAGAGTCATCATAGCCATGGCCAAACTCCTTACTGGAGGCGTGCGCATCATGATTGGCGCTTCTGGTTCGGCCTTATCGCCATATTGGTGGCCATCGGTATCTACGTCGGAACCAATGACTTGTCGATGGTACCTTCTGGCCGCCAGAAGCAGATGCCGGCTGGTAGCCGAGTTCCATGAACTTCGTAAACGAGAGGTGTGAGGTTGGCAACTGCGCCTTAGACGCTTAAGCGCTCATGGTGCATAACGGCTTAGCGGCAATGTATGAGCGTAAGAAACATCCTTGATCAGACGATCAGGCAGGAGATCAGCATGCAGATCCAAGTCAATACGGACCATACAATCGAAGGTCACGAGGCGCTGGCCGATCAAATCAGGGGCGTAGTGGAAAATGCCCTGAGCCGGATGAGCGATCACATCACACGGGTGGAGGTCCACCTGACCGACGAAAGCGGCTCTAAGAGCGGCGAGAACGACAAACGTTGCATGATGGAGGCGCGCCTCGAAGGCCGCCAGCCGATCGCGGTCACCGACGAAGCTGCGACTCTGGACCTAGCCGTCGACGGCGCCGCAGATAAATTAGCTAGGTTGATCGAGCATACCCTCGGCAAATTGCATGATCAACGGACACACAGGACTGACTCACTTCGTCAAGAGCCGACATTCTCAGACCGGTCATGATCGACACCACCGTAAGCCTGGCTGTCGACGACAGAGAAGGAGCATTGAACCAAGCCCTTCTGTATCCATTGCGATTCGAACCGATCTATCAGTACCGGTTGTGGGGCGGACGGCGTTTGGCGGACCTGCTTGACGCCCCTCTACCTAGTGGACCGGTCGGCGAAGCGTGGATACTCAGCGACCGCGATGACCATCAGAGCCAAGTTTCCAGTGGGCCGCTCAAAGGGCAGACTATCGGTCAATTGCTGAAGCAGTTTCCAGAACAAATGCTCGGAACCCTGGCCCACAAGTTTCAGCGATTTCCACTGCTACTGAAGTTCCTCGATGTACATGAAATGCTCTCAGTTCAAGTGCATCCAACGAAAGCGAACAAGAACCTGTTGCCAGCAGGTGAGACCGCGAAGACCGAAGCCTGGGTCGTGCTTGAGGTGGGCCCGGAAAGCCGCATCTATGCAGGCCTGAAGACCGGGACAACTGCAGCCGGTCTCCGACTGGCGCTGAAGAACGGGACGGTGGTGGACCAGCTCGCAGAGTTCACTCCGAAGCCTGGCGACGGAGTCTTCCTACGGGCTGGGACGGTGCATGCTCTGGGCGGCGACATCGTGGTGTTCGAAATTCAGCAGAACAGCGACGTGACCTTCCGCCTGTATGACTGGGACCATCTTGACGCGAGGACGGGCAAGCCGCGATCACTTCAAGTGGATCAGGCGATTGCCTGCATTGATTTTGCAGAGGGACCGGTCGGCCGGGTTGCGCCGGCGGTGGAGGCAACGACGCCGGTGAAACGCGAGGAACTGTTCCACGGTGAACATTTCTGGTTGTGGCGCCTGCGCGGACAGTCGCCGTTTTCCGTCGGCGCAACAGGTGTGCCGCGCTTGCTAGTCTGCATCGGCGGTGGTGGACAGATCGAGCACGGAGCCGCCACTTACGCTGTCGCAAAAGGCGATGTCTTTCTGTTGCCGGCGATAATCGGTGCGTGCACTTTTCGACCTCGCAGCGCAGTGAACTTGTTGGAAATTGCGCTGCCGGATTGAAATACCGAGAATTCAGAGGCGGAAAGGGGGAACATAGTGAAGAAGTTAATCGTGTTTGATCTCGACGGAACCCTTGCCGAAAGTAAATCAGCTCTTGATCCCGAAATGTCGGGACTGCTACACGACCTTCTGGGAATTGTAAAAGTAGCCGTGATTTCCGGCGGCGGTTGGCCGCAGTTTGAAGAGCAAGTTATCTCTAAACTTCCTCATGACGAACGCCTCAGCGACTTATCCCTGCTTCCTACCTGTGGAACAAAGTTCTACGAGTACTCAGGGGAATGGAAAAAACTTTACGAAGAAGATTTCACCAGGGATGAACGCGAGCAGATATTCAGTTCTCTCAAACAAGCTATGGGAGAAGCTGGGTACAAAGTCGCAAAGGTCTGGGGAGAAGTCATCGAAGACCGGGGAAGCCAGATAACATTTTCGGCGTTAGGTCAGCAGGCGCCATTAGAAGAAAAAAACAAGTGGGACCCCGATTACACCAAGCGGAAGAAGATCAAAGCGATTCTTGACAACATTATTCCCCAGTTCTCTGTCCGAATCGGCGGCTCGACATCGATTGATATCACGAAGCCTGGCATTGACAAGGCATACGGAATCGGAAAACTGCGGGACCTCCTGCACGTTTCTGTGAAAGAGATGATTTACATCGGCGATGCCTTGTTCGTGGGAGGGAATGATTATCCCGCCGAAAAAGCAGGTGTGGATTCTATCCCCGTGAAGGGTCCCGATGAGACGAAGCGGGTTATACAAGCGATCATCGCTTGCTTAGCAGCTGGCGATCAGGCGGCGTGACTCTTTGAGGGGATTGATGAGTGAATTTAAGCTACAGCGCCTAGGAATGTTGATGGAGCCGCAGCCGGGAAATCCCCAGGAGGTCGAAGGCGTACTGAATCCAGCTGCCGCTCGTGGCCCTGACGGTGAACTTTATCTTTTCCCTCGGCTGGTCGCGCACGGCAATTACTCACGCATTGGCATTGCCCGAGTACGGTTCGATGAAGCCGGTGATCCCGCAGGGGTCGAGCGGCTCGGCATCGCGTTAGAGCCTGAGACCGATTATGAGCGGCGCCCCGATGGCCGCGGAGGCTGCGAAGACCCTCGGATCACGTTCGTGGAACCGTCACAGTGCTACGTGATGACTTACACAGCATTTTCGCCGCGAGGCCCGCGGATCGCTCGGGCAATTTCGCAAGACCTCTTCCACTGGGAGCGCCTGGGGCTGTCGACGTTTCCTCCGTATCATGGCATCGATTCCAGCGAGATCGATGACAAAGACGCTTGTGTATTTCCTGTTGCCATTCCGAACCCATCCGGGGAACCGGAGCTCGCGCTCCTCCACCGGCCGCTGTTTCCCGGAACTCGTCCTGAGGAAACCGCCTGCGACGCCGCATCCCGTGAGGTGGACCTTGATCGCGAAAGTATCTGGATTTCCTACCGCCCGCTTTCGTTGGAGCGCCGTGGACCAAGTAACCTCAGCCAGTTTTCTCGTCACCGGCTGGCGACCCCGGTGTCACCCTGGGAGCGGCTCAAAATCGGCTGCGGCACTCCACCCGTCCTGACGCGGCACGGTTGGCTGATCGTCTATCACGGCGTCAGCGAAATGGAAGGACCCAGCAAAGAGGTGCATCCCCTGTGCTACTCGGCCGGAGTGATGGTGCTTTCGAAGGAGCATCCGCAAGTGATCCGTTATCGTTCTTCGGAGCCGGTGTTAACTCCGGAGCTGCCGCAGGAACGCCGCGGGACCGTCGCGAATGTTGTGTTCCCGACCGGAATTGACCGGCGCGACGATCTCGGATCGCCGGAACGCTTCGACATTTACTATGGGATGGCCGACTACCGGATTGGCGTGGCACGCCTTGACGTACCGGATGTCTTGCCGCCGGGAGGTGTCGCCGACCCCCCGGAAGCAAAGGTGTAACGCGATTACTCTTTTCACGCACGAATCTCCGTTGCTTTACTTTTGGGCAAGCCAGTCCCGCGCCTCAGCGGCACGGATGTGATCGAAGTAGCGGACTTTCGCCCTCGTGAATGGCTGGCAGAATGCCGCCATTCCTTTTTCCCACTTATTTTCGCCAGTGATCGCCAACCGTTCGATGTCATTAAAGTGTTTCGCGTCGAACTTGATATCCTCCCATAGCGCGCTCCCTGTCCAGCCATGGAAGTCATGCAATTCCACAAGCATGAGGAGTCTGCCGTGCTGTTTGACCAGCCGCTCCACCGCGGGCAAAAGCGTCCCGTAGTCTTTCTTAACCAGCTTGCCGCTCAGATGCACTTCGAGGAGCCTCCCGTTATCGAGTTCTTTCAGTTCCACTGACATGGCGCGTGTCCTTTCCTGGTTTTTTGATCGCTAATTGTCGGTAATCCAAAACGCCGCCATCCAGACGAGCAAAGAAGGCCTCTTCCGTTTTGCTCCAAATGGCCCGAACGATCACTTATGTAGGAGGCTTGGATATCGTTCGATACGTTGCGTACTGGATCCTTCAGGCGCGGCGCCCACGTCCCGTCAGCGCCTCGAAGCCTGAGATCACGTCGAACAGCTCTTCGTCGATGGATTCCTGTCGAACACGGCGGAACGTGCGGTTTAGGTTCTCCATAATGTCTTTGATATTCTTTCCCGCACGTTGCATGGCCGCCAGACGACTTGCGTTTTCGCTGGCAAGGGATTCGGCGCACGCTTGAAAGAGCAGAACAAAGACGTATCCTCGAACGAAAGCGTGAAGCGCGGACGAGGCACCTTCGATAACCTCCGGTAGGCTCTTGGTCGGCCAGGGCAGGGCGGCAAGCTTGGTTTGCCAGGCCTGATCGAGCGGTAGAAGCCGCTTGCTGACGGGCTCGTAAACGGCCCCGAATTTCGGGTGGTTGTGGAAGACATAGACCTCTAAGACATTGCCTCGATCGAGAGCCGCCTCGATTTCGATGAGAATCTGGCCTATAAGCGGAGTGATGGCATTGACCGAGGTCGGAACTGATAACAGTGCAACCGGGGCCATGCCGGTGTCCACCAGGAGCGCGCGAGCGCGATCGCCGACCGCCCAGATTTTTGTTGTTTTGCCGGGCAACGTTCTGAGCTTGTTTACGGCGAATTCCACGACCACCTCGTTAAACCTGCCGACGAGACCTTGGTCCGAACCGAAAACGATTGCGCCGACAGTTCCTTCATGCGGCCCCTCACGCCGCGGGCGTTTGGCCTCTGCGAACGGAACCGACCTCGCCTGATGGAGACACGCAACTAATGCGAGCTCCAACGTGCGATAGTAGTCATCCAGCGATTGGACTGCCTTTTCGTATTGTCCAATGCTGCATGCCGCCAGCGCCTTCATCGAACGAACGACGCCTTCGAGGTCCCCCGCGCCGTCAATTTTTCGACGCAGACTCTCCATCGTACCGCTCATGGCGAGGCCTTGGCGGCGGGTTTGGATTCGGCGGCAGGTTTGGATTTAGAAGTGGATTTGAGTGCAGCGGCGGATTTTGGTTCAGAGGCAGGTTTGGGTTTAGGAGTTGGCTGGAACGGAGTAAGCGCATGGGTGGCGATTTCTAGAATCGCCTTTCGGTCATCATCGCTCAATTTGTCAGCCGACGTTAATCGCCCCAGTACGTCCGCCGGAATATCCGCCGTTGCTTTCTGGAGCGCCTGCTCTGCAACCTCCACCTTCTCGATCGGAACCGTGTCGAACAGGTTCGCTGTCAAAGCCAGGAGCACAGTGATCTGCTCGATCATGGACACCGGCTGCGATTCCGGCTGTTTGAGGCAGGCTCGGATGCGCTGCCCATGATCGATGATCTTGCGGGTGGATTCATCGAGGCGGGTGCCGAACTTGGCGAATGTTTCCAATTCCTCGAACTGAGAGTAGGCAAGCTTAAGGCTGCCCGCAACGGCGCGATAAGCGGCTCGCTGCGCCGCTCCGCCCACGCGCGAAACTGACTTGCCGACATCGACAGCTGGAAGTATTCCCAATTCGAACAACGTGGGCGAGAGGTAGATTTGACCGTCCGTGATAGAGATGAGATTAGTCGGAATGTAGGCCGAGATATCCTGCGCCTCGGTCTCTATGATGGGAAGCGCGGTGAGAGAACCGCCGCCGCGCTCCTTGCCGAGATGCGTCGAGCGTTCCAGCATCCTCGAATGAATGTAGAAGATGTCGCCGGGGAACGCTTCGCGACCGGGCGGACGGCGGAGCAGCAGCGATAGCTCGCGATAGGCGCGGGCGTGCTGCGTGAGATCGTCGTAAACGATGAGCACATCGCGGCCCTTTTCCATGAAATATTCAGCGATGCTGGTCGCGGCGTAGGGCGTGATATAGACAAGGCCGGGCGCGTCGTTGCCTTCGGCGACAACCACCACGGTATACTCCATCGCGCCTCTTTCGCGAAGGTTGGCCACAACTTTGGCGACAGCGGAGGCGCGCTGTCCGATCGCACAATAGACGCAGAGCACATTTTGCCCGCGCTGGTTCAAGATGGTGTCGATCGCAATGGCCGTCTTGCCAGTCTGGCGATCGCCGAGAATCAATTCTCTCTGCCCGCGCCCGATAGGAATGAGCGCATCGACGGCCTTCAGCCCGGTCTGCAAAGGTACGACTACGGGCGCGCGATCCATGATGGGAGGGGCCGGACGCTCCACCGGCAGGCGCTGGTCCCCGGCAACCGGCCCTTTGCCATCGAGCGGTTTCCCCAGCGGGTTGATCACCCGCCCGAGCAAACCGTCACCGACCGCGATGTCCATGACTCGCCCGGTGCGTTCGACTTCGTCGCCCGCGTGCAGATCCTGATATTCTCCGAGCAGAATGACGCCGATTTCGTCCTCATCCAGGTTGAACGCGATGCCCAGCAGATCTCCCCGGAACCTCACTAATTCGTCATAGCCAGCGCCGGGAAGGCCCGAAAGCGTGGCGATTCCGGTGGAGACATTCGTGACGATGCCCACTTCGCGCGGCGTCAGTCGTGGCTTGAAACCTTCGCGCACTTGTCTTATTCCAGCAAACGCGCTGTCGAAATCGTGCTGGAGGCTCTCAGGTTCCATCTTTATGCGCTCACAGTTTCGGGCTTAGGTTCTTCAGGCTTGGAGTCTGCTTTCGCTTCCGGCTTGGGCTCCGCTTTCGCTTCCGGCCTTGGCTCAGCTTTCACTTCCGACTTGGGCTCGGCTTTCACTTCTGCCTTGGGCTCGGCTTTAGCTTGCCGGTTTGGCTCAGCTTTCACTTCTGCCTTGGGCTCGGCTTTCACCTCCGCCTTCGGCTCGGCTTTTGCGTCAGGCTTCGGCTCCGCTCTTACCTCTGCCGTCGGCTCAGTTTTCGCTTCTACCTTGGGTTCGGCTTTCGCTGCAGCCTCGTCGTTCTTCCTCAGGAGTTCATCGACGCCCTTTCCCAACGAGGCCAGATAATCCGCGATGCTCCATGCCACTTTTTGTCCATTCGTGGTTAGTTCAATGCCACTGATTAGATCTGGCGAGGTTTCGAACCGGATACGGATTTCCGCCGAAAAGGTTTCGTTGAGCGCATTTTGAATCGCTGCCTTCTGCTCGGTACCAAGATCAAAGGCGCTTCGCACGACTGCCGGTTCAGACGATGACTTGAGGGCTGCACCCAGCAAGCCCTTGCTCTTCCCATCCATTTCGCGCAGGCGGCGCGTGAACACCTCTCCCACACGTTCTTCGAGACTGACGGTAGCGAGGTCCGCGAGCGTCTTGCGCGCAATCCCAAAGACTTCATCCTTGGCTAAGCGAGTAATCTCGCTGCCCAGCCTCTTTTGGTCATTTCGCAACATAGTGGCTTGCGTGGCGCGCAAACTCTCCGCCGCCTTCCGTGCTTCGTCGAGGAGGCGCTCGCGCTCGACTTTCGCATCGTCCGCCGCCTTGCCGAGTAGAGCGCTGCGTTGTTCATCAAACACTTTATTCTTGTTTTGAAAGTCGTCGCACTCCTTTTGCGCCTCGGTCTTCTTCGCATCGGCATCCGCAAGTTCAGCGGCGATACGCTTTTCCCGCGCGTCGATGGCGTTGAGGATGGGCTTGTAGAGGAAATGCTTCAACAACCACACCAGGATGAGGAAGTTTAGTACCTGTGCCCCGACGGTGAACCAGTCGATGAGCATGGCTCATTTCCCTCCGGTTTGAGCGATGACGTGACTCCAAAACGGGTTTGCAAAAATGAGAATCATCGAGACGACAAAACAGTAAATGGCCAACGATTCGATCATCGCCAGACCTACGAACAATGTCCGAGTGATCGTGGCCGAGGCGTCGGGTTGCTGTGCCAGCGAAGTCAGGGCGGTGGCGACGGCCCGGCCCTCGCCGAGAGCCGGACACATACAACCGATGCCGGTGGTAATGCCGGCAGTGGCGATTGATACGACTGCGACGACGGTAACGCTATCCATAAGGAGTCCTTCTTATCGCTAATGTTGCGCTTTCAAAGTCTTCGTGTCGGGCTTGGCTTGGACGACAGCCGGCTTAGGCTTCGGTACGCGGGTGGCGGCTGCAATGTAAACCGTTGCCAGAATGCTGAAAATATAAGCTTGCACCATGCCGGTGAGCAGGCCGAGCACGGTCATGAAAATCGGAAAGATAAAGGGCGTGATCGTGAGCAAAATGCCGATAATCATAACTCCGCTCATCATGTTGCCGAACAGACGAACGGCCAAGGCCAGCGTGCGCGATACTTCGCTGATGATATTGAACGGCAGCATGATGAACGTCGGCTTCGTGTACGTCTTGAGGTAGGCAACTAAGCCCTGTTCCCGGATGCCAAACAGAGGTACGGCAACAAACACGCACAGCGCCAGCGCCGCCGTGGTTGAGAGCGAACCCGTCGGCGGCTTATAGCCGGGGATCACCGTACAGAGACTGGCCGTCGCGACGAACAGAAAGAGTGTTCCCAGGAAAGAGAGATACTTTGCTGGCTCGCTCAGACCCACTTCCTTGATCTGTTCCTCCATGGCAGTGACGACGATTTCAAGCGAGCCTTGCCAGCGTGAGATATCGCCTTCCGTCTTAAGCTTGCGTGTGATCAGCTTTGCGCCCAGCGCCATCACGATCATCGTCGCCCATGTCGTGACGATCGTTCCGTTGAGCTTCACAAAACCGTGCTGCCACAAAATCTGCTGGTCGGAAGTTAGATTTACCGGCATACTTCACCGACAATCTGCACCCTCTTCGTCTCTGTCTCTGCAATCGGTGTGCGGGTAAGCCAAGTCACCAGGATGCGCGCCAGGAAAAATCCAACCAGGCAAGCCAGCACTCTGTGCCAATCTCCATGCGCGACAACATAGAAACCAGTCAGTGCAATACTTGTGCGCAGCAGAAGGCTGAAGAAGAACAACGCCGCCGGCCGTTTCGACGAAATGCCTTTGCGAATGGTCCACCAAAGGCCGCCGAAGAAGATCGTCCCGAGCAAAACGCCCGCGAGCAGCGAAAATATCAGAGCAAGGATGAGAGCTAGTATTTCATTCATCTTTCTTATCCTCCGCCTTTTTATCCTCTGGATCATCGTGCATGGCCTTGTCCTGCTGCGCCACCCAATGCCAGGCATTAGCGCAGCCGATGCACAATCCAGCGACAAGCAGCATTAGCGTCCAGGAACGCGCTCCCGGATGGCGTCGGTCCAACCAAACGCCGAGCATCGCTCCGAGAAGCGTCGGCACCGCAACCGACCAACCGATCAGCCCAGACATGCCGAGACCAAACCAGACGCCTTGGTTCCCTTCCCGCTGCACCCTGAGCTTGCGGGCAGCCTTCGCGGCCACCTGCCTGACGAATTCCGGCTCCTGTTTCGAGGGCTGATTTGTCAGCTCACCGCTCATGTTCAAACTCCGCAAAACGGACGATAAGGCCGCTTTCCATTTTGGCAACCGCGGCGCGAACGTTGCGCTCGCTTTCGTCGAGTGTCAGAAACTCGCGTTTCACCGCCTCATGCAGTTGGCCAAGATCCGTTCCGCCGATGGCATGGCGAACGGAGACCATCACATCCGCGCCCGCTTTGACCAGCACGCCTTCATCGACGGCGAGGTAAACCGTTCCATCCTCTTTCGTTTCGTAAGTCAAGATCCCGGGCGCAAGCGCCGCAACGCAGTCAAGGCGGTGCGGCAGGATTCCGAACGATCCCTCGCGAGTCTCAGCCACGATGCGCGACACGTCCGTCTTCTCCGCAAAAATCTCGAACGGAAGCAGGATTTTAAGATTCATGGGCCTTCGCTGGCTCGATTTTCGTTTCTGTTTTCGGTTCTGTCTTTGGTTCCGTTTTCGTTTCTGTTTTCGGCGCGGATTTCTCTCTTGCTTTCGACTCAACTGCCGGCTCTGTTTTCGTCTCGCTCTTCGGTTTCGTTTTCGGCTCCGGTTTCTTCGCCTCGCCAATCGCCCCGATCATGTAGAGCGCACTCTCCGGGTAATCCTTGTACTCATCTTTTAGAATGCCTTCGCAGCCATCGAGCGAGTCTTTAAGGCTGACCAGCTTCCCCTTGATCCCGCTAAACTGCTCGGTGGTGAAAAACGGCTGCGTGAGAAATCGTTCCAGCCGCCGGGCGCGAGCGACCGCGTCGCGATCTTCCGGCGAGAGCTGTTCCAATCCGAGCATCGCGACGATATCCTTGAGCGCTTCATACTGCGCCAGAGTCTTCCGGATTTCTTGCGCCAGTTTGTAATGCCGGTCGCCGACGATGCCGGGCGTCGCCATTTTCGAGCTGGATTGGAGCAGGTCAATCGCCGGATAAAGCCCCTCGCTCGCCCGTTTGCGCGAGAGCACAATCGACGCCGAGAGATGCGAAAACACATGCACCGCCGCTGGATCGGTCAGATCGTCCGCCGGTACATACACCGCCTGGATGGATGTGATGGCTCCGGCATGGGTGTTGGCGATGCGCTCCTCCAGCCCCGACAATTCCGTACTCATCGTAGGTTGATATCCGAGACGCGATGGCATTTGTCCCATCAAGCCCGAAACTTCCATCCCGGCCTGAATGAAACGGAAAACATTATCGATCAGCAAGAGAACGTCGCGATGCTCGTCGTCGCGGAAGTACTCGGCCATCGTCAGCGCTACATCCCCCACCCGAAACCGGCTGCCCGGCGGCTCATTCATCTGGCCGTAGACCATCACCATGTTCGGAAGCACGCCGGCTGCTTTCATCGCGCTGTAGAGCTCTTCGCCTTCGCGGCACCGCTCCCCGATCCCGCAGAAAATGCTCATCCCTTTCTGGTGACCGATCATGTTGTGGATCATCTCCGTGAGCAGCACCGTCTTGCCGACACCCGCGCCGCCGAATAGTCCCGCCTTGCCGCCACGTTCCAGTGGCACGAGCACATCGATGGCCTTGATGCCGGTCTCGAAAACCTCAGACTTGGTGGAGCGTTCGGACAACGGCGGCGGCGTGCGATGGACAGTCCGCCACTGCACATCCGTAGGCGCAGGCTGGCGGTCGATGGCATGGCCGAACACGTCGAACATACGCGAGATAATCGTCTTGCCGACTGGCGCTTGCAGAGGAGCGCCCGTGTCCTCGACCGGCATTCCTCGGGCCAACCCTTGCGTGGGCGTTAAAGCAATGGCTCGCACGCGAGATGCATCAAGCTGCGTCATCACTTCGACGACAATCTCCCGGTCCGCTCCGGCACGGAGCACGGAAAAGATCGGCGGCAAGCAGCGGTCAAAGCGCACATCGACGACACTGCCGCGCACCGCAACCACCGCGCCGTGATTGGAAGAAGGTGCTACGCTCCTCATTTGATCGTCCACACTGGCCTCATCCCAGACGCATGATGCCCCAGAAAATCAGCGATTGTTCCGGATAGGACCAACCGCGCAGCTAGACTGCATCGTCATTTGGCATTTTCGAGCGTCCACGGCTCAGAGAGTCAAATGATTTATCCGCTTGAGTTCTCGGGCGATGATTCCTCCGGCCAACGACTGTTAGACCTCGCCAGGCTGGAGCATGCCGACGGCAATTCGCATCGCGGCGGGCCACCGCCTCGGGAGTCTCGCAGATAGTATCGTCGCGCGGTGATGGGGAATCTGTGCGGTTTTGCTCACCGTGAGAGGTCAAAACAGCATCCTAAGCACTCTGGAAAAGCGATGACACCCTCAATGTGGCTCTCGCGAACGCTCGGATCGACGAGGTTAATCGTGTCGTTATGTCATGAGGCTACGTGCATTTCCCACCGACACTGGTCAATAGGGAACAGTTTCCGTGTCGCCGGGGCTGTCATAGTTTGGGTCGGGACTTGATGGTGTGAGAACGACGGCAAGTCTCCGAGGAGACGAAGAAATGTCCAAAGTAAATTCAGTTGTTGCTATATATCACACGCATACGGAAGCGGACCAAGCAGTCAAGGAGCTTCAGCGTGGCGGAGTCGACATGCACAAGTTGTCGATCGTTGGGAAGGGCTACCACACAGATGAGCAGGTGGTGGGCTACTACAATACCGGCGACCGCATGAAGTATTGGGGCAAAGTTGGCGCGTTCTGGGGAGGTTTCTGGGGACTGTTGTTCGGCTCAGCTTTTTTCCTGATCCCGGGTCTCGGCCCAATCTTAGCGGCGGGACCAGTAGTTGCATGGATCGTGGCGGCGTTGGAAAGTGCGGTGGAGGTAGGAGTATTGGGTGCTCTGGGGGCTGGCCTCTACAGCATAGGGATTCCCAAAGACAGCATTGTGAAGTATGAAGCGGCACTCAAGACAGATCAATTCCTGCTCATCGCCCACGGGACCGCAGCAGAAGTGGCCAGGGCCAAGGACATCATCGAAACCACGCATCCTGCCTACTACACGCTGCATGAAGCCGAAGCAGTCGCAGCATAGCAAAGGGAGACCTGCACGGCATAATTACAGGTCTCAAAGCCCATCTCATTCCGCCTGTGCCTTCGAATCAGATAGGGCTGGTGGATGAGAAGAATCCTGGCGACTTCAAACCTGCGAGGTCTTCGGTACTGCAGATTGAGAGGATGGAGGTCAATATGGCAAAAACGGCGGTTGGTTTGTTTGAGAATCCGGGTTCGGTCGAAGAGGTTGTTCGCGAGCTCAAAGCCAGCGGTATCCCGCAGAAGGACGTCCGTGTTTTAGGCGAGCCGCGGGAGATGGCGGGTAGTGGAGTCATGAGCACCCCACGCACTGATTTTGAAGTGGATTTGATTCGGGACCTTAGGGCGATTGGGGCCGCCGAAGCGGACGCGGAAGCTTACGTTCGAGGGGTGCGGCGTGGAGGAGTCATGGTTTTCGCAACCGGCTCCCCCGAGAAGGCGGACGCGGCTGCGGCGATCATGAACCAGAATTGCGCCGTGGAGATCGAAGAACTCAGCGCCTCGGCACCGCACCTCCCCAGCACGGTCGGCGATGACGCACCTTCCGGTCGCGATAGCTCTATCCAAGTTGGCAGAGTCCGCTCCCCCGGCGCCGGTGCCCGTTTGTTCGTGTGGTAGATCTTTCACAAAGACTAAAGGGGGCTGGGAAGTCAGGGCCAGACATGCATCATCTCGCTTCATTCTGTCGAGGGACTTACGAGAATTGGCCTAAGTGACGCGGAGCTACGGGTCCGCCTCGTCGCCTAATTCTTGGCTCGGTCACGGCCAAAGTACCGCATGGCATTGGTCGTTTCAGTCGCATCGACTCAGCGCAGATGCCACCGGCAGAGAGAGATCATGAGCGACCAAACCCGAGTCAGCCACCCGCTCTACAACTTTCTACCGACCGAAATCGCGGGATTCGATTCCCTGGCGGAACTCGCCTTGAATATGCGTTGGTCGTGGAATCATGCCACCGATGAAGTGTGGCGGCAGCTTGATCCCGTACTGTGGGAGATCACGCATAACCCCTGGGTCGTGTTGCAGACGGTCTCGCGTGACCAGATCGAGCGCGTGTTGGCCGATTCTGGTTTTCGCAAGAACGTCGATGCCCTGGTGCAGGCCAGACGGCAGGCGCTGGAGACGCCCGCATGGTTTCAGCAGAAGCACCCGCAAGCCTCCTTGACCTGCGTCGCGTATTTCAGCATGGAGTTTATGTTGAGCGAAGCGTTGCCTATCTATTCGGGCGGGCTTGGCAATGTTGCGGGTGATCAACTCAAAGCTGCCAGCGATCTGGGCGTGCCCGTGGCCGGCGTGGGGCTGCTCTACCAGCAAGGCTATTTTCGCCAGGTGATTGACAAGAACGGAGAGCAGCAGGCTCTTTACCCCTACAACGATCCCGGCCAATTGCCGATCACACCTTTGCGCCAGGCGAACGGGGAGTGGTTGCGGTTGGAGATCGCGCTGCCTGGATACTCGGTCTGGCTGCGTGCCTGGCAGGTGCAGGTCGGCAGAGTGAAGCTTTACCTGCTGGACAGCAATGACGCCGCGAACTTTCCCGCACATCGCGGGATTACCAGCGAGCTGTATGGCGGCGGCCCGGAGCTACGCCTGAAGCAAGAACTGATGCTCGGGATAGGCGGATGGCGGTTGCTCCGCGCACTCGGCCTCAAGCCGGAAGTCTGTCACTTGAATGAAGGGCATGCGGCCTTCGCCGTATTGGAACGTGCCCGCAACTTCATGGAAGAAACCGGGCAGCCCTTCGAGGTCGCGCTAGCCGCGACGCGAGCGGGCAATCTCTTCACCACGCACACGGCCGTGGCTGCGGGCTTTGACCGTTTCGCCCCGGCTCTGATCGAGCAATATCTCGGTCGTTATGCGCAGCAAAGGCTCGGCATAACGCTCCACGATCTGCTGGCGCTTGGTCGCCAGAACTCGAACGACGCGTCCGAGAGTTTCAACATGGCGTATCTCGCGATCCGCGGTAGCGGGGCGGTCAATGGCGTGAGTCGCTTGCATGGGGAAGTCAGCCGACATCTCTTCGAGCCTCTCTTTCCGCACTGGCCGGAGGATGAAGTCCCCATCGGACACGTGACCAACGGAGTCCATATGCCAACCTGGGACTCGGCACCGGCGGACAACTTGTGGACGGGAGCCTGTGGCAAAGGGCGTTGGCTAGGAACGTCAGAAAACGTGGAACGGGACATTCGGCGAGTCTCCGACTCCGCGCTCTGGACGTTTCGCGCTGCGGCCACGAAGTCTCTGGTGGAATACGCCCGCGGACGACTCTCCCGCGAACTGGCTGGCTCAGGCGCGTCGGCTGAGGCGGTTGACGAAGCAAAACATTTATTCGATCCCAGCGCACTGACACTCGGCTTTGCGCGGCGCTTCGCGACCTACAAGCGACCGAACCTGCTGCTGCACGACCCGCAGCGGCTGCTTCATCTGTTGACGAATGCCGAGCGCCCGGTGCAACTCATCATCGCTGGCAAGGCCCACCCGGAGGATCGGGCGGGGCAAGCCTTGATCCATGAATGGATAAATTTCATCCGCCGGCCAGAGACCCGCCCTCATGTGATCTTCCTGAGCGATTACGACATGCTGCTGACCGAGAACCTGGTGCAAGGGGTAGATGTCTGGATCAACACACCACGCCGGCCCTGGGAGGCTTGCGGCACGAGTGGGATGAAAGTGCTCGTAAACGGAGGCATCAATCTATCGGAGTTGGATGGCTGGTGGGCGGAAGCCTACACGCCTGAAGTGGGGTGGGCGCTAGGAGACGGCCAGGAGCACGGCGCCGATCCCGCTTGGGACGCTGTCGAAGCCGACGCGCTCTACAATCTGCTCGAACGGGCGGTAATCCCGGAGTTTTACACTCGAGACCAGAGCGACATTCCCACCGCATGGGTCAAGCGCATGCGGGAGAGCATGGCGCAATTGACCCCGCGTTTCTCCGCCGACCGCGCGGTGCGCGAATATATCGAGCAACACTACCTTCCAGCTGCGACCGCCTACCGTGACCGCGCAGCGAACAAAGGCGCGATCGGCGGTCAAGTGGTCGATTGGCAGCATGCGGTAGATCGGGAGTGGGGCTCGTTGCGTTTCGGAGCCTTGCGCGTCGAAACCAACACCGACCACCACGTGTTTGAAGTCGAAATCTTTCTGAACGATCTCGACCCGAGTGCGGTCCGGGTTGAGCTTTATGCGGACGGAGTCAACCGCGGCGTTCCCGTACTGCAGGAAATGAAATGGGCGCGCCCGCTTCCTGGCGCGCCCGAGGGCTGCGTTTACCAGGCGATGGTACCCGCTGCACGTCCAGCGGGAGACTATACGGCGCGAGTGACGGCCCACCGCGACGGCGTTGCCATCCCACTCGAAGACGCTCGCATACTGTGGCAACGATGATGAAAACGTACGACCTGAGCCCGCAGTCGAGCGCCGCTCTTCAGGTCGCGCAACGAACGGTCAAAGACGGACGGCATTGACGGAGGTCAAATGAAAAGAGCGCTCTCGGTCACGACGCTGTTTCTGGATGTCGGCGGCGTCTTGCTCACCAACGGGTGGGATCATCACGCCCGCAGACGGGCGGCAAAGAATTTCAAGCTGCCGTGGACTGAGATGGAAGATCGGCACGGCCTGGTCTTCGAAACCCATGAGGAGGGAAAGATTACGTTCGAAGAATATTTAGATCGGGTGGTCTTCTACAAAAAGCGACCGTTCACCCGGTCTCAGTTTCGGCGCTTCATGTTCGCGCAATCGAAACCTTACTCCGAGATGCTTGAGCTGGCCGCTCAGCTCAAGGTCAGGCACGGGCTTAAGATCGCCGTGGTCAGCAACGAAGCACGGGAATTAAATGCTTACCGGATTCAGAAGTTCAAGCTCGACGGGTTTGTGGATGCTTTTATATCCTCCTGCTTCGTCCACGTCCGCAAGCCGGACGCGGATATTTTTCGGCTTGCGCTGGACATCGCCCAGGCACCAGCGCCACAGGTCCTCTATATCGAGAACACCCCGATGTTCGTCCAGATCGCGGAAGGTTTGGGGATTCGGAGCATTCTTCACACGGATTACAGGTCTACGCGCGCAAAACTGGCTTTGTTCGGATTGCAGAATGACGAAGGTATCAGCCGTGCAACCAGCTAATCCACGCATTCTGACGGTCAATGGCGGCTCGTCAAGCATCAAATTCGCGATCTTCGATGCTGGTAACTCGCTGCGACGGATTCTGGAGGGCGGGATTGAGCGGATTGGGCTGCCGGAGGCAACCTTCCGGGTGAAAGGCTCGGATCAGGCGGACAACTTTTCGCGACTGGTGATGGCACCGGATCACACAGTGGCGGTGGGCGCTCTGATGGATTGGATCGAGGAACGGAACGGGCGTGACACATTGACCGCGGTTGGGCACCGCGTGGTTCATGGCGGACCGAAGTATTACGAGCCTCAGCGAATCACTGCCGAAATGGTTGCGGAGTTGCGCCGCCTCAGTCCATTCGACCCTGACCATATGCCGGAGGAGATCCTGTTGACCGAGGCGTTTCATCGCCGGTTTCCTCGCCTGCCCCAAGTAGCGTGCTTCGACACGGCTTTTCACCATGACCTGCCGCGCGTGGCGCAACTTCTGCCAATCCCGCGCCGCTACGAGGCGCAGGGCGTGCGGCGGTACGGGTTTCACGGGTTGTCGTATGCGTTTCTAATGCAAGAACTGGCCCGCGTGGCCGGTCCGGAAGCGGCACAAGGGCGGGTCGTCCTCGCCCACCTCGGCAATGGCGCGAGTCTCGCGGCGGTGCGTGCCGGCAAATCCATAGACACAAGCATGAGTTTCACACCGACCGCCGGGGTGCCGATGAGCACTCGCTCCGGCGATCTCGATCCCGGACTGGTTTGGTATCTGACGCGCACTGAAAAAATGAGCGCGAAGCAATTCAACGAGATGGTCAATTTCCAGTCTGGACTGCTCGGCGTGTCGGGAACCAGTTCCGACATGCGGGACCTGCTGGAGCACGAGACTCACGACGTGCGGGCTGCTGAAGCGGTCGCTCTGTTCTGCTACGAGATCAAGAAGTGGATCGGCGCATTCGCGGCGGCGTTGGGTGGACTAGACACGCTTGTGTTCGCTGGTGGCATCGGAGAGAATGCGCCTCCGGTTCGCGCCCGGATTTGCGACGGGCTGGGGTTTCTTGGAATCGAACTTGAAGAAAAACTAAACGCTGCGAATGAGGGCGTGATTTCCGCAGCGGCCAGCCCGGTTGAGGTCCGTGTCATTCATACGGACGAGGAACTCATGATCGCCAAGATGGTTTTCCAAGTTCTCGGACTTGGCCGCAAGTAAGGAGAATTGAACCATGAAAACTGACACAGTCACTCCGGAACTGCTCGACAAGAAACCAGAAGCATCGAACAAACAAGAGTTAAATCTGAAAACGACCAAGAAAACCAACACACTCACTCCAGAACTCCTCCGCAAGATGGATGCCTATTGGCGCGCCGCCAACTATGTGTCGGTCGGCCAGATTTATCTCTACGACAATCCACTGCTGAAGGAGCCGCTGAAACTGTCGCACGTGAAGCCGCTGGTGGTCGGACACTGGGGCACTACACCGGGCCAGAACTTCATCTACGTGCACCTGAACCGGGTCATCAAGGAGTATGACCTAAACATGTTCTACATCGCTGGTCCCGGGCACGGTGGTCCGGCGCTGGTGGGCAACGTTTACCTCGAAGGCACGTGGAGTGAGGTCTATCCGAACGTCACGCAAGACGAAGCCGGAATGAAAGAGCTGTTCAAGCAATTCTCATTTCCCGGCGGGATTTCCAGCCATGTTGCGCCGACGACACCGGGGTCGATTCACGAAGGTGGCGAGCTGGGATACTCGCTCAGCCATGCCTTCGGAGCGGCGTTCGACAATCCCGATCTGGTTGTCGCCTGCATCATCGGTGATGGTGAAGCGGAAACGGCCTCCTTGGCGACCTCATGGCAGTCCAACAAGTTTCTCGACCCGATTAGCGATGGAGCCGTGCTGCCGATCCTCCACCTCAATGGCTACAAGATCAGCAATCCAACCGTTCTGGCCCGCATCGAGCATGAAGAGTTGGAAGAATTTCTGCGAGGCTGCGGCTGGACGCCCCACTTTGTGGAAGGCGATGACCCGGAAAAGATGCACGAACTCATGGCCACCACCTTGGATAAGGTCATCGAGGACATCCGGCAAATCCAAAAGAACGCGCGGCGCAAAAATGACACCACCCGGCCGCGCTGGCCCATGATCGTCCTCAAGTCACCCAAGGGCTGGACGGGACCAAAAGTAGTCGATGGCTTACAAATCGAGGGCACTTTCCGAGCTCACCAGGTGCCGCTCCTGGTGGATCCCGAGCATCCCGATCATGTCAAACAACTTGAAAGCTGGATGAAAAGCTACAAGGCCGAGGAACTGTTCGATAAAAATGGGCAGCTCATGCCGGAATTGGCAGAGCTGGCGCCGAAGGGCGACCGCAGGATGGGCGCCAATCCCCACGCCAACGGCGGCATTCTGCTGCGCGACCTGCGCATGCCCGACTTCCACGTCCACGCGGTGAAGGTGCCTTCGCCTGGCGCCGTTGACGCCCAGGATACGCTCGTGCTGGGTTCGTTCCTGCGCGATGTGGCCAAATTGAATCAGGATCAGCGCAATTTCCGTGTCTTCGGCCCCGATGAGACAGTTTCGAATCTCCTGAGCGCGGTTTTTGAAGTTACCAACCGTCAGTGGGATGCCCGTGAAGTCAAGAATGACGAATTCCTCGCGCCCGCCGGCCGCGTGCTGGACTCGATGCTCAGCGAGAACCAGTGCGAGGGTTGGTTGGAAGGATATCTTCTGACCGGACGGCACGGGCTGTTTAACAGTTATGAAGCCTTTATTCGCATCATCGACTCGATGTTCAGCCAGCACGCCAAGTGGCTGAAGGTATGCCTGGAACTGCCCTGGCGCCGGAAGATTTCGTCGCTGAACTATTTGCTCGCCTCTCATGTCTGGCAACAGGATCACAACGGCTTCACGCACCAGGATCCTGGCTTCCTTGACCATGTCATCAACAAGAAAGCGGATATCGTGCGGGTTTACCTTCCGCCCGACGCCAACTGCCTGTTGTCGGTTTTCGATCACTGCCTGCGCAGCCGGAATTACGTCAATGTGGTGGTGGCGGGTAAGCACGCCCTCCCGCAATGGCTGACCATCGATGCGGCGGTCGTGCATTGCACGGAAGGAATTGGCATCTGGCAATGGGCTAGCAACGATCAGGACGGCCCCGAGCCGGACGTGGTGATGGCGTGCTGCGGAGACACGCCCACGCTGGAGATTCTGGCCGCCGTTTCCATCCTTCGGCAGCATCTGCCCGATCTGAAAATCCGGGTGATTAATGTCGTTGATCTCATGAAGCTGCAATCTTCGAGTGAGCACCCGCACGGACTAAACGAAACAGATTACGATTCGCTTTTCACTAAAGATAAACACATCATATTTGGTTTTCATGGATATCCATGGCTAGTCCACCGGCTCACCTACCGCCGGACCAACCGCAACCTCCACGTCCGCGGTTACAAGGAAGAGGGCACGATCACGACGGCATTTGATATGAGGGTGCAGAACGACCTGGACCGGTTCCATCTCGTGCAAGACGTCGTCGATCGGCTGCCACACCTGGGTTCCAAGGGCGCCTACCTGAAACAGCAAATGCAGGACAAGCTCATCGAGCACAAGCATTACATCGACAAGCACGGCCAGGACATGCCGGAAATCCGGAACTGGAAATGGAGCAAAGAGTAAGAAGGAGAATCGAATCCGAGGAGTTCAAGATGCCCATTCAAATCAAAGAAGAAAACGGCGGGAAATTAGTCGCCGTTCAAGTCACCGGGAAGCTGGTAAGGGCGGATTACGAGCACTTTGTGCCCGAGTTCGAGCGACTCATCCGGCAACACGGAAAATTGCGCGTTCTGTTCGACATCGCCGATCTCCACGGCTGGGACGCAGGGGCGGTGTGGGAGGACATCAAGTTTGACATGAAACACTTCAGCGACATCGAACGGCTCGCGATGGTCGGCGATAAAAAGTGGCAGCACGGCATGGCGATCTTCTTCAAGCCCTTTACGAAAGCGACGATTCGATACTTCGATCATGCCGAGGCCGCTGAGGCGCGGAAGTGGCTGGGAGAAGCGTAGCGGCTTGCGCCCGCAACCGGCTCATCAACCGCAAGCACTACATCGACAAGCACGGCCAAGACATGCCGTAAATTCGGAACTGGAAACGGAGTAAAGACAAATGAACACACAAGGGCTGTTAGATGTGCATCCACTCGTCAACGAGGGCGGAGCCTGATGACCGCGCCGCGTTCAGACGCGCTCGTGCTCTTCGGTGTGACGGGCGATCTCGCCCACAAGATGATCTTCCCGGCTCTTTATGCGATGACGAAACGAGGTATCCTCAACGTCCCGGTAATCGGAGTCGCCTTCCCGAAATGGAGTCTGGAGCGTCTACGCCGGCGCGTGACCGACAGCATAAAGCGATCGGGCGGGATCGATAACAAGCGAGCGCTTCATGATCTTCTGTCCCGGTTCAGTTACGTGAGCGGGGACTATAAAGACCCGGCTACATTCACTGCTATAAAAAGCTCGCTGGGTAGCGCTCGGCGCCCCGCGCACTATCTCGCAATCCCGCCTTCACTGTTCGAGACGGTGATCAAAAGCCTCGGAGCCGCGAACCTGGCCGAACATGCGCGCGTCATTGTCGAAAAGCCGTTCGGACGCGACCTGGCCTCGGCGCGAGAGCTCAATCAGGTAGCGCACTCGGTGTTCCCGGAAGATTCGATCTTCCGCATCGATCACTTCCTCGGGAAGGAGGCGATCATGAATATCCTTTATTTCCGCTTCGCGAACTCTTTCCTGGAGCCAATCTGGAACCGCAACTACGTGGCGAGCGTCCAGATCACCCTATCCGAGGATTTTGGCGTCGGGAAGCGCGGCGCGTTTTACGAAACAGCTGGCTGTCTGCGCGACGTGATCGAGAACCATCTCTTCCAGGTCGCCGCACTACTTGCCATGGAGCCTCCGGCGGGTAGGGACTTTGGCGCCGTGCACAACGAGAAAGCCAAGGTCTTTCAAGCCATGCGCCCTCTGACCCCCGACGACTTGGTGCGCGGCCAGTATGCCGGCTATCGCAAGGAAGCAGACGTGGCGAAGAACTCCGACGTCGAAACTTTCTGCGCCCTGCGGCTGTTCATCGATTCCTGGCGCTGGGAGGGAGTGCCGTGGTATCTACGCTCCGGCAAGTATCTGGCAGACACCGCCACCGAGGTCATGGTGGAGTTGAAGCCACCGCCTCAGAGGCTCTTCGCCGACTCAGCGCCAATTCCAAAGTCCGGCCCGGCCAACTACCTGCGCTTCCGCCTCTCCCCCAACTCAGCCATCGCCCTCGCCGCTCGCGTCAAACTCGCAGGGAAGGAGTTCGTCGGGGACCAGCGAGAGCTCTACCTATTCGAAGAACAGCCGGGAGAGGAATCGCCTTACGAGCGGCTCTTGGGCGACGCCATGATCGGCGATGGAGCACTCTTTACCCGTGAGGACGCGGTTGAGGCCGCATGGGCGGTTGTCGATCCAGTGCTTAAGACCCATCACCGGGCTCGCCCCTACAAACGCCACAGCTGGGGACCGAAAGAGGCTGACACGATCATCGGTTCAGACAGTTGTTGGCACAACCCAGGCCCCGAGGAGGCATCCGCCTCAGTTTCTGGACGGACTACGAAGAGAAAACGATGATTCCCGCCACCGGAGCTTCCGAAACACAGAAGTTCGGGCACTGATTCGGGAGGAAGCCACTGATAAGGCCAAGCCCGATCAGGCGCGGGTCAAGCCGTACGCATCCAAAACGTCCCGCAGCGTCACAATCCCTTCCAAACTTATGCACATCCGCGCGGCTCACGACCGGCAGGATCTCGATCTGGTTGGCGCCCATGCGTTCGAGCGCCAAATCAAGTCCCGGGTCGGAGTGGACGTGCGGAAAAGCCAGCGCATCCACGAGATCGCCGACTTTCTTATCCGCGCCTTCGGCCCGTTCTTGCTCCAGCTTCGCAAGATTGACGACGCCAATTACACCGCGCCGATCCGTCACCAGCCAGGTTCTTGACGCACTCGATCGCACTCGCTCCAGCGCTTCCCGAACTCGAACGTAGAGGTCGAATTTCGGGAACGGAATCTTCTGTAAGAGGCGAACGCCACTGCAGTTCGGCAGTGGCGTTCATGGTTGCGGGGGGCGGATTTGAACCGCCGACCTTTGGGTTATGCGATCTGACTCACCTTTCGATGAGAGTCGGACTGTACCTTCATCCACGTGGGATGCTCGCCATCCAGTCTCTACGCCTTCCCCCATTATTCCGGGGGCTTGGTTCGGTATTGCCTTATCGCTCGCGCGACGTAGGTTCCACCGACTTTGACGAGTGATCTTCCGGCACATTGCTGCACCGGACGCCCAATTTGCAACGCTCGATTAGGAACTCCAAGATTCCAAGGAACTCTTGGGAATCCTAAGGAGCGGGAGGTTATGAGCCCAACGAGCTACCAGACTGCTCCACCCCGCACTCGAATCATAACAGTGAGGCGGGGAAGGGTCAAACAACGTCCATAAAAGAATCGCGTGCGAACGCCAACCGTAATGCCCGGTTGGCACAGTCGGCTCGCGGTATGTAGGGACTGTTTATGCCACTGCTCGCGGTTTCGACCTTCCGCGCGCTTCGGGGCTCAGTGGTTCAGTTTCTTGCGCTCGCAGGCGTCCACGATCTTTGTTGGATCGATTGCATCGCGGTCTATCTGCTCTTCCAAAATCTTTCCGTCCTTGCCTACCAGGAAATTCATGCGTCTCGGAGCTTTGTATTTGTCCACGTAGATCCCATATTCGCGTGTAACATCGCCGCCCCAGTCGCTGAGCAGCGGGAAGGTTACTCCGATCTGATCGGCGAAGGCTTTGTTGGCGAAGGGGCTGTCCATGCTCACACCCAGAACCTGAGTGTCGGTGGCTTCCAGCTTTTGCAGGTTCTGCTGGAAGGCCTTCATTTGCGCGGTTCAACCACCTGTGAAAGCAAAAATGTAAAAGGCGACAACCACATTGCTTTTGCCGTGATACTGGCTCAGAGAAACATTCTTGAGGTCGGATCCGTCGAAGTACTGCAGCTTGAAGTCGGGAGCTACATCTCCGACCTTCAGCTTCAACGGCGCGGGCTCGGGTTTACTCTGTGCACTGTCCTGCGGCACCGCCATCGCGGCTGCGAGCAGACACAGCCCCAAGCTTGCTAAACGACGTTTGTATTTCATAGACACCCCTTCAAGACTTGCACCCAGCGTACAGTGAGGGGGGCGAGAAGGTCAAAGTGGAGAGCCGCCCCAGGATTGCCACCGCGCTCCTGGCCAGAGCTTTGTACAATGATCCGGGTAGGAGCGATCCGGGTCCAATGAGCCTTCGCACTCTAAACGACGTTTTGTTGAGCGTGTGCCAGCGCCGCCGCGACCGCGTTATGCTACAGCGGCAAAGTGCAGGCTGGACACCGATTTCCTCAGCCGAACTCTACCGAAGCGTCGTAGGCTTGGCGCATACGCTCGAATCGTGGGGAATTCACAAAGGCGACCGCGTCGCTATCCTCAGCGAAAACCGCGTCGAGTGGACGATCACCGATTTCGCGGTGCTGTCGCTTGGAGCCGTCGTTGTCCCCATTTACTCCACGCAGACCGCGGAACAGACTTCATTCATTCTCAACGACTCCGGCGCGCGGGTAGTAGCCGTCTCCACCAAAAGCCAATTGGAAAAAGTGCTCGCCGTCCGGCAGCAGACGCCCGTAGAGCAGATTCTCGTGATGGATGCCGTCGAGACTCCGCATGCAGTCCAGATGCAGGAATTGATGTTGCGCGGCCCGGCGAATCCTGATTCTGAGTTCGATGCGCGTTCGGCGGCGATTACACCCGATGACCTGGCTACCATCATCTACACCTCTGGCACCACCGGCACTCCCAAGGGAGCGATGCTGACCCACGGCAACATGGCCTCGAACATCTCGTGTTCGCTGGAGGGATTCGGCATCGGCGAGAAGGAAGAGGTGAGCGTGTCGTTCCTTCCGCTCTCGCACGTCACCGCGCGCCACGTCGATTTCGCGTTGCTTTACCGCGGCGTGGTACTGGCCTATTGCCCTGAAATCACGCGCCTGCCGCACGTACTCCAGGAAGTGCAACCCGACATCTTTGTCGGCGTGCCCCGCGTCTACGAAAAGATTCGCCAGCAGGCGATGCTCAAGGCAGCAAGGTTCCCCAAGGATGCCATCCTTCGCTGGGCGCTGAAGACGGGACAAGCGTGTCGCGCCGAGATCCTCGAAGACAGGCAGCCAACCTCTCTCTCCTGGAAAATCGCCAATCGCCTGGTGTTTTCGAAAATACGCGCAGCCATGGGAGGCAAGACCGAGGAATTCCTCTCTGGAGGCGCACCGTTGGGACGCGAATTGGCGGAGTGGTTCGCCGACGTCGGCATCCGCATCCATGAAGGCTATGGGTTGACCGAGACTTCGCCTGTAATTGCGGTGAATACGCCCAAGGCCAACAAACTTGGAACGGTCGGCAAACCGCTTGCAAATGTCGAGGTGCGGGTCGCCGACGATGGCGAGGTGCTCGTGCGCGGCCCCTCGGTTTTCAAGGGATATTGGAATCGTCCGGATGAAACGCGCGAGGCCTTTGTGGACGGCTGGTTCAAGACCGGCGATATCGGCCACGTGGATGCCGACGGATTCCTGTCGATCACGGATCGCAAGAAAGATCTGATTAAGACCTCCGGCGGCAAGTTCATCGCGCCCCAGCCGATCGAGAATTCACTTAAGCTGAATCCGCTGATTGGAACAGTGGTCGTGCTCGGCGACCGGCGCAAGTTCCCTGCCGTCCTGATCGCGCCGCATTTTGCTGTTCTCGAGGATTGGGCCCGCGCCAACAAGGTCGCCTTTGGTTCCCGAGAAGAACTCGTCGCCAACCCGAAGGTGCAGGCGCTTTACGAAGGCATCGTCGAAGAAGCGAACACGACCCTTGCTCGCTTCGAAAGGCTGAAGCGCGTGGTTGTCATTCCGGAGGAACTCTCGGCCGCCGATGGCACGTTGACGCACACATTCAAAGTCCGCCGGCGCGGCATCGAGGCGCGCTATAGCAAACTGATCGACGCCATGTACGCAAAAGCGGAAGCCGAAGGACGCTAAATTGTCCACGTAATCCGCCCGCGTCAGACTCGAGATCCGACGTTACTAGTGCTGTAGTGAGAAACGGCGGTGCTACTGATTCGTATCCGGGCATGCCTTTAGGCATGCCGAATGCGTTGCGATATTGCTGCGCCTTTAGGCGCTACGTTCTAGAATCCGACCTTCGCCACTGGCTGAAAACAGGCTTCCCGAATTGGCTGCACCGCACGCGGTCCGCGCCGTACAATAAAGAGCATGACGGACTCATTCATCCTCGGAGGCAAGCAATTTCAGTCCCGTCTGATTGTGGGGACTGGCAAATACAGGTCTTTTCAGGAGACCGCGCGTGCGCTCGAAGCGAGCGGCGCCGACATGGTTACCGTGGCCGTGCGCCGCGTGAATCTCGACCGAAGCAAGGAGTCTCTTCTCGATTACATCGATCCGAAAAAATACTTCCTTCTGCCAAACACTGCCGGCTGTTACACCGCCGATGAGACAATCCGCACGGCGCGCCTCGCGCGCGAGGCCGGTCTATCGGACTGGATCAAGCTGGAAGTAATCGGTGATCAAGCCACGCTGTATCCAGATGTCCAAGCCACACTCGAAGCTACGCGCATCCTCGTGAAGGAGGGCTTCACGGTGCTCGCCTACACCTCCGACGACATCGTAGTCGCCAAGCGGCTGGTCGATGCGGGAGCCTCCGCCGTCATGCCCTTGGGGGCGCCCATCGGCAGCGGGCTCGGAATTCAAAACGCCGCCAACTTGCGCATCCTGCGCGAGATGATCACCGGTGTTCCGCTGATCGTGGACGCAGGGGTTGGCACAGCGTCCGATGCCGCCATTGCGATGGAACTCGGCTATGACGCCGTATTGATGAATACCGGAATCGCCGGTGCCCAGGAACCGGTGCTCATGGCAGAGGCTATGAAGCAAGCGGTGCAGGCGGGACGAAAGGCGTATCTGGCCGGACGCATGCCGCGCAAGCTTTACGCCACCGCCAGTTCACCGCTGGAAGGGGTAGTGCGGTAAGCGGGCGCGCCACAAATCGGATCATCAGCCGCAGCACAAAAGCTGAGGGCGGCCGCGCCGGCCGCCCTGCTCTTATTCCTCATCGAAAGTTTTCCTAAAGCATCTTTACGCTGTCCACGTGGATCTTGTCCCCGTCGATGTGTCCGGTGACGGCCACGTGATGTCCATAGTGCTCTTTAAGGGCATCGGGGTTTTCTACATTCAGAACTTTTTGATCGCCGTCAGTAACGACGACCGGGCTGGCTCCAGCTGCGATACATTTCTTTGTACATGCCTCGGCGCCCGCGTTCGCGCCCTTGACTCCGCACTTGGAATCGCTGACCCACCCATTCACGGTTTGGGCATTGCCGGCCACAAGCAGCGAGGCCGTCATAATCAAAGCAACGGCAAACAGCAAGCAAACGGTTTTACGCATATTGTCCTCCTCAGATTAGGCCCACACACTTGATTGAACTGTATCACGGGAGCGGGGAAGACTGCATCTACACGGAGAGCGCAACGATGAGCGTTGGTCGAACCGGCGCTCCACGAGTTAGGGTCTGTTTTTGCTGGCTCGGCCAATCGGCGGTTTCGGCGGGGCGTCGGGCGTTACAAATACAACCTCGCCCTTGCGTGAATAATGCAACTGCTCTCGGGCTTCTTTCTCAATCGCCGCAGGGTTTGACTTGAGCTGCTTGATTCGATCCGCGTTGAGCGCGTTTTCCTTCTGTAGCCGGTCCACTTCCGCCTGCAACGCCATCATCTCGGCACGCTTCTGTCGATAGACGACCATACCGTTGGCGCCGAAAATCGCATGTACCAGAATTCCGACAATCAACAAAGCCGCAGCCACCGTTCCCACGACGCGCCACTCGCGCGCCAGCCATGACCAGCCCGGCCGCGTGCGCTCAACCCACTTGGCCGCGATGGCTTCGGCTCGCGGCCCTTGCTCTATTACCGCACGCAGCCCGTCTTCAGGACTCACCAGAATCCGTGCCCGCGACTGTGGTCCGAGTCTGAGTTGTCCTAATCGAAGATCCATGCCTTGGCTGCCGTGCTCAACTTTGTCAGGTCTTCCTTGCTACGCGCTTCACTGTACAGGCGCACCACCGGCTCCGTGCCCGAAAGCCGGTAGCACACCCACGATCCGTCCGCCAGGACGAGCTTCAGCCCGTCCGTCCGCACCACCTTGGCAACTTTGCTGCCACAAAACTCAGACGGATCACCACGTAACTTCTCAGTAAACTTCCCTTTCACTTCCGCCGTCAAGCGGAAGTTCTCCCGAAGCGGGTAGAAGGAACCAACTTTGGCAAATATGCCTTCGAGTTGTTCGCCCAGAGAAGCCCCGCGCCGCGCCACCATCTCGCAGCAAAGCAATCCTGCCAGCACGCCATCCTTCTCGGGCACGTGCTTGCGAATCGACAAACCGGCGCTCTCTTCGCCGCCTATCAGAATCTTGTCCTGCTTGATCAGTTCGCCGATGTACTTAAAACCGACCGGCGTTTCGTGGAGTTCGATCTTGTGCTTGTCGGCGAGCGCATTAATAAGGTTAGTCGTGGCAACGGACTTTCCCACGCCGTTCTTCCACCCGCGCGTTTCGACCAGATAGTCAAAAAGCAGCGCAATGATGTAGTTGGGCTGCATGAACGTTCCATCTTCATCCACAATGCCGAAGCGGTCCGCGTCCCCATCGGTCGCAATGCCAATTCCCGCGCCGATTTCGCGCATCTTCTTGCGCAGGTCGTCGAGCAGATGATCGTCGGGCTCGGGCGCATGCCCGCCAAAAAGAACGTCTCGATAATCATGCACTGTAGCGACCGCAACACCGGCTTCCTGGAGCAGAGCATCGGAATATCCGCGGGCCGAGCCCCACATGGGATCAAAGGCAATCTTCACACCGGATTTCTTGATGACATCCAGATCGACAAGCTCCCGCAGGCGTGAAAGATACATGCGCCGCGGATCAATCGACTGCGATTTCGCCTTTGCCGCGCTCGGCGCTTGCAGGTTCTGATCATAAGCCGCGATCTGCGCTTCAATCGCCTTCGTCGCTTCCGGCAGTGCGGGCGCGCCATCCGGAGTCGAGAACTTGATTCCGTTGTACTCCGGAGGATTGTGCGAGGCAGTAAAGTTGATGGCACCGTCTGCCTTCGATTGAATTACGGCATATGCGATCGTTGGAGTCGGCGCAGGCTCCGCGATGATCAGCGGAGTGATCCCGTAGCTCGACAAAATATCGGCAGCAATCGTGCAGAAAGTCTCTCCCAGAAATCGCGGATCTCGGCCAACAATCACCTTGGCTGCGCTGGCCTTCTGGGACGATACGTACATGGCAATTCCGTGCACCGCGCGCTGCACATTGGCGAACGTAAACTCCTCGGCCACCACCGCGCGCCATCCGGAAGTACCGAACTTAATCTGAGTCATCATTGCTTGCCTCGTATAAATGCTCGACGAATGAGTCGCACGTTGGGCTTTCATCCGGCGTGCCTTCGGAGTAAAGTCTGAAGGCAAAGAAGCGTCGGCAGATCGCGTGCAACGCCTGATTCTATATGACTGAACCAAGAGTTGTTCTGACTACCTGCAGTTCGCTCGAAGAAGCGCGGCACATTGCCCGCGCGCTGGTCGAGCAGCAACTGGCCGCGTGCGTCAACCTCGTGCCTCAAGTGGAATCGATGTACCGCTGGAAAGGCGAAGTGGAAACTTCGACCGAAGTGCTGCTCGTGATCAAGACCACAGCGGGCGCTTTCGAGCGGCTGCAAGCGGTCGTGCTCAAATTGCACTCGTATGAAGTTCCGGAATGTCTCGAACTCACCGTCACCGATGGCAGCAAGGCCTATCTCAACTGGATTGGCGAATCCGTGCGCTGACTCTAGCAATCAGATCGCGTCCAGCGCCTGCTCCAGGTCGCTGAGAATATCGTCGACGTCTTCAATCCCCACCGAAATCCGCACTAAGCCGTCGGTGATGCCAATCTTTCGCCGTCCTTCTTCGCCCACCGCAGCGTGCGTCATCGTGGCTGGATGCGAGATCAGGGTTTCAACTCCGCCCAGGGACTCGCCAAGCGAACACACGCGCACCTTGCGCAGCATCTTGTTGGCGTTCGCGAGCGAGCCGGTTTCAAACGAAATCAGCGCTCCAAAACCGGACATCTGCCGCTTCGCCAGTTCGTGCTGCGGATGATCTTCCAGTCCGGGATAGAAAACCTTTTGGACCTTCTTATGCTTCGCCAGGTAGTCAGCAACTTTGCGCCCGTTGCAGTCGTGCTGCAACATGCGCACCGCGAGCGTCTTCACACCGCGCAGGATGAGGAAGCACTCAAAAGGAGACATAATCGCTCCCGCGCATTTCTGGAGAAACGCCAGTTTCTCGGCCTGCTCGGTCTTGGTGCAAACCACAACTCCGCCCAAACCATCGCTGTGGCCGTTGAGGAACTTGGTGGTCGAGTGGACGACCATGTCCGCGCCAAGCTCGATCGGGCGCTGAAAGTACGGCGACATGAAGGTGTTGTCGACAACCACTTCCGCTTTGTGCTTGTGGGTCAACTCGCTGATCGCGCGCAGATCGCATAGTTCCATCAGAGGATTGGTTGGCGTCTCTACAAACACGAGCCGCGTGTTCTTCTGGAAGGCGCGCTCGACCGCGTTCAGGTCGGACGTATTCACGTACGTAAATGTCAGGCCAAAATTGGCGAGCACCTGATTGAACAGTCGTGGAGTTCCGCCGTAGAGATTGTGTCCCGCGACGACGTGATCTCCGGCTTTGAGCATGCTGGCAACAGCGTTGATTGCGGCCATTCCGCTGGCGAAGACCTTGGCTGCGACTCCACCTTCGAGCGCGGCAAGATTCGTCTCCAGGCGATCGCGCGTCGGATTCGACACGCGCGAATACTCGTAGCCTTTGTGCTTTCCGATCTCTTCCTGAACGTAGGTGGAAGACGCGTAAATCGGGACGTTCACTGCGCCAGTTGCGGGATCAGGCTCCTGGCCTGCATGAATGGCGCGCGTGGCAAAACCCTGTTTCTTGGTGTCTGGTTTTTGGGAGTCTGATTTTTTGGCGATCAAGAAATGAGTCCTCGAAAATATTGGAGAGTTTGGCGAAGAGAATTTTTCCAAAATGGGAAGAGATATTACTACTTGGTTATCCTACCCCCCCTCCCCCGGTCTAATGAACTCAAAGACTTAGAGACCGTCGGGCGCTGGGTCCTTGAGGAATAAGGACTTACGAGTAAAGTATTCCGGAATCAAGGACTTAGAGCAACTCTCTCCCGACTCTGAACGTTTCAACCCCGCCACCGAAGGGACAGGTTGCTACAAAGCTTTTTTTCGATCGCCCTAGATTTCATTCTAACAGCCGATGTCAAGAGGGCTGTTGGGGATCTGGAAGACCTGGAGGCCAGTAGTCAGAAAATCTTAGTTCCGCCTCTGTCGATGGTCTTGAAAGCGAACGCAAGTTCTCTCTAGTTTCAATCGACCCATCGCGTGACGATCAAACTTGAAGCAGCAGATTCTCACAACTAGCTCCGAATCGCTGGAACCTGTTCTCACAGGTTCGGGTCGGATGGGGATAATCGTTGCAAAATCTCGATTACACTCAAAGGCCCCGGCCACAGTGTCAATGAGCGCTGCCGCCTGGTTTCAAACGGCCCCTCCACGACCTTCGCCGGTCAAGGTGCCTTCGTGGAAAAAACTGCACCTTTGCACTATTGGTTCTGCCGCAGCATTGACCGGATCATCTCGACGCTTTGCTCGACCGTCTGGGTGGCAGTGTCGACCACGAAATGCTCGCGGTCCCACGCGTGGTATTCCCGAGAGATCACCTCTTCCCACGTAGGCAATCTCAACCCGCAGATGTCGGTGGTTCTAGCCTCCACTCGCCTTTGATGTTCTTTAGGATCAGAACAAACGACTTCGATCTCGACGGCTCTGATTCGCACCTTGCTCGCCACGGTTCTCCACGCATCACGCGTGATCTTAATTGGATTCACGGAGTCCGCTACGACGGTGCAGCCCAGGCGGAGATTCTCCTCCGCGACCGCATAGCCGATGCAATAACCTGCCTCATCAAGAGGCGCATCCGACCGAAAATCTCGGATAACCTGCTCGATTGAGTCGATGCGCAAATACACCGCACCGAGCTGACGAGCCAACTCCCGAGCAATCGCGGTCTTTCCTGTTCCCGGTAGGCCTCCAAAAATGATTAACATTGGTGTTCTTGCCATGTTACGCGGAGTATTCGGCGACTCGAAAGCAATTCGCTCCTGGGTACCGTCGAGCACCCCACGAGATGGGTTGGCCGATCATGGAATCGCACGCATGGTAGGCATGATGCGAGGGCAAGTCAACGAAGGTTATAGGGTTGGCGGAATCTCAGAAGTGTAGTCGCCGGCGCTGCGGTGAGTTTGCCGGTACTAGATTCCGCCTTCGAAAATCTTTTTGGAGAGATAGCGCTCGGCAGAGTCGGGAATCATCGTCACTACGCGCTTACCTGCTCCCAGGCGCTTGGCGATCTCGACCGCGGCATAAACATTCGCGCCCGAACTTGACCCGCCGAGGACGCCCTCGCGGCTGGCGAGTTCCTTCACCATGCCGAAGGCCTGCGGGTCGGTCACCATCATCACTTCGTCGCACACCGAGCGATCGAAATTGCCGGGGATAAAGCTGTTGCCGATGCCTTCCACTTTGTGCGGGCCCGCCTTGCCGCCGCCGAGGACCGAGCCTTGCGTCTCAACGGCCACGGCGTGAACCTTGGCGATTCGTTCTTTCAGGTAGCGGGCAATCCCGGTAAACGTGCCAGCCGTGCCGCAGCCGATTGCGATCGCATCCACGCGGCCATCCATTTGCTCGAAAATCTCGCGCGCGGTGGTTTCGTAGTGGAAATCGGTGTTGGCGGGATTGTCGAACTGGGCGCATAGAAAAGAGGAAGGATCGGAAGCCGCGAGGTCTTTGGCGCGGCTGATTGCGCCTGGCATGCCTTCGGCATCCGGGGTGCGCGTGACCTCGGCACCGAAGGCGCGCATGATGATCACTTTTTCCTCGGAAAATTTCTCGGGAACAAACAGCCGCACCTTGTAGCCGCGATTCACTCCAATCAGCGCGAGGCCGATTCCGGTATTGCCGGCCGTCGCTTCAATGATGGTGCCGCCGGGCTTGAGCTTCCCTTCCTTTTCGGCGCGGGCAATCAGGCCGATGGCGGCACGGTCTTTGACACTGCCGCCGGGGTTCAGGTACTCAAGCTTGGCGAAGATGTCGGCCGAGCCGGCCGGAGCCAGCTTCTTCAGTTGCAGCATGGGGGTTTCGCCAACGAGCGTGGTGATGTCGTCGCTGACGCGCAGTCGGGAGTTGGTCGTTGCAGAAGGCACTCCCTAGAGTATGGAAAGAATGCGGCGGGCGTCAATTCAAGAGGTGGTTACGATGGTGTCCTCGGTCATTTTTCACCACGGAGTCACGGAGACACGGAGAAAACCAACTCCGACAAACCGCCCCATTCCTGCTGGTCTTTGCCGATCTGCAAAACTCTCCTTAGGGCAAAAAGCACAAACCACAGGGTACGCAGAGGTGCACGGAGAACCCCCAAGAACCTAAACAGAGTTTTCTTAAGGTTTTCTCCGTGACTCTGTGGTGGAAAAAGACTATTGGCTGCCCGACGCCGGTTCCGGGCCCGCGTAGTAGCCGCTCTTGGTGCGTACGGTGAGCTTGGCGTGGTCGGGCGACTTCGCTTCCACTTTTACTTCGCGATACCCGCCCTGATTCTTGGGAGTGGTCGGCTTGTATCCGATGGTGTATTGGCTTCGGATGTCGTGCGCGACCTCGCGGCTGATGGCGTCGACGTCGTCAAGCGTCTTGGGCAGAAACGCGATGCCTCCCGTTCTATCACACATGATTTGCAGGGCGCGCCGGGCGTGTTTCGCGTGGTCTTCACCTTCCAGAAGACCGATGGCGTAGACGGTTGGCCCATTCTCGGCCTGTAGCCGCCGCACGGCCTGCTCCAGAGTCTCGCTGCTCTCGTTGTCGTCGCCGTCGGTGACCACAAAGATCACTTTTTTTTCGAGCTTGGCGTGCTCCTTCAGGTGAACCGCCGAGGCAACCACGGCGTCGTAGAGCGCCGTGCCTCCGCGCGACTCAATCTTCTCCAATCCCGCTTTGAGCTTGTTGATGCTGGAAGTGAAATCCTGGTCGAGGTAGTACTCGTCATTGAAATTGACGACGCAAACTTCATCACTGGGATTCGACGCGCGCACCAGGTTGAGCGCGGCCGCATTTACTTTGGCCCGCTTCTCGCGCATCGAGCCCGAGTTGTCGATGACGATGCACATGGCGACGGGGATATCTTCGTGGCGAAACGAGGTGATCGTTTGCGGGTGTCCGTCTTCGAAAACGGTGAAGCTGCCTTTATCGAGATTGGTGACGATATGCTGCTTATTGTCGATGACGGTGGCGTGCAGGACGACTTCTTCCACTTGCTTCCGGAAAACAAACACGCCGCTGTCGGAATCCGGGTTCTGCGCCGCCGGGCCGGTGGTTATATGGGCGTCGGGCGGAGTTCCCCCTTGCGGCGCGCTTCCATTGGGCGGTGCTTGTGTGGACGGCGGCTGCGAATTCGCCGGCGCCTGGGCACTGGCGGCGGGTTCCGGCGTTTGAATGGAAGACGGCGCCGCTTGAGAATTCGCGAAAATTTGAGCGGTCAGCAGGAAGAAAAACAGAAAAGTAACATTATTCCGTCGGCGCATAATAACCCGTCTTCGCATAAACCCTGAGCGGAGGCAATCCTTTTGGCGGAATTAATTTGACTTTTATCTTACGCCATTTGCCATCGTGCACTGGGTTTTTAGGACGGTAACCAAGAACATATTGGTTGCGCAACTCAATCCCTATTTTTGTAGAAACATCGGCCAGGTCGTTCGGATTATCGATGGTAAAGGCGCGGCCACCGGTCAGTTCGGTGACATCGCTCAGCAAACCCGGCCCCAGACGCTCTTCTTCGGTGGGAAAGTAATGATCGTAAATGCCGATGGCATAAATCAGAACATCGGCCTCTTTGACCATCGACCGGATCTCGCCTTCGGTGTAGCGGCTGTGGTTGTCGCCACCATCGGAGATAATCAGCAGCGCCTTTTTCGCATATTTGGCCTGCCGCATTTTGCTGACGCCGAGATAAATCGCATCGAGGAGCGCCGTCCGGCCCTTGGGGATGGTATAGACGAGGCGGCCCTGAATGTCATCGACGGAAGTGGTGAAGTCGGCGAGTTCCTCGGGTTTGTCGGCGAAGGTGATCAGAAAGAACTCATCCTGCGGGTTCGCGGTTTTGAAGAACTCAATGACAGCGTCTCGGGCACGGTCGATCTTGCTGCTCATGCTGCCGCTCATATCGAAGATGACGCCCAATGAAACCGGGGCATCTTCGCTCGAGAAAGTCTTGATTTCCTGCTGGTCCTTGCCTTCGAAGAGATTGAAATTGTCGCGGTCAAGGCCGGTGACCAGCCGATTCATGGGATCGGTAATCGTGACCGGCACCAGGACCAGATTAACGTCCACTTTGTAAGGCTTGGTGTGAGTGCGCAGCGCCGGATCACCCACAGTCTCGGCCGGCGGCGGAGGCTGAATCCTCGGCTGGATGTGGACGTCTTCGCTTGAATTTTGAGCGGCTAGCGGGAGAGCAGAACAGGCAGACAGCACCAAAAGAATTGCAATGGGAAGCCACGCCGAGAACCGATTGCCGCACAGCATAGGCCCTACCGAATCCGTGCGAACCACGCCTGGAAGGTCGAGCCGCCCCCACATGGCAAGCCCAACAACCTCTCTAAAGCGGATAGTAGCACAGTCCCGAAAAAGAGGTGAGCGCTTTTTCGCGTTCCACGCCGCTCAGATTCGATCAAGGCGCTGGCTGTTGCCTGTGAGGTTGTCGAAGCCTTTCGAGCCCGGCGCACTCCTCCCTGCTACAATTTTGCGTTCAGCATTATGGCCGCCATTTCTCCATTCCGTGCCTGGCGCTACGCTGGGGAGCGAGTTCCGGTCGGGCAAGTTGTTACCCAGCCCTACGACAAAATCACGCCGGCGATGCAGGAAAGTTATTATCAGGCAAGCCCTTACAACCTGGTTCGAATCATTCTCGGCAAACGTCTGGAGTCGGATACCGCCCGTGAAAATGTCTATACGCGCGCTGCCGGATCCTTCCAAAACTGGCGCCAGACGGGTGTTCTGAAGCAGGATCCTGCTCCCTGCCTCTACCGCTATTCGCAAACTTTTGCGGTTCCGGGAACTAAATCTCGCGCCGAGCGGCGAGGCTTTATCGGACTGGGCCGCATCGAGGAATACTCCGCCGGCGTCGTCTTTCGCCATGAGCAGACGCTCGCCAAGCCCAAGGCCGACCGACTGGACCTGCTGCGCGCCACCCGCGGCCATTTCGGCCAGATATTCATGCTCTACAGCGCCGCGGGCAAAGTGGATGCGCTGCTCGACTCGGCGTCGCGCGGCGCCGCAGCCGACATCGAGGTCACGGACGAATACGACGTCGTGCACCGCGTGTGGAAGATTTCCGACCCTGCGGTCGTCAGGGCCGCACAGGAACAGATGCGCGATCAAAAGCTGATCATCGCCGATGGCCACCACCGCTATGAAACGGCCCTGGCCTACCGCAATGAAGAAGCCCGCCGGCAAGCCGCATCCGCCGGTGCGCCCGCGGCTTACGATGACGTGATGATGACGTTCGTCGATATGGATCTACCGGGCCTGGTGGTTCTGCCCACGCACCGCGCCATTTTCGGCCTCTCACACGCCAAGATGACCGCGTTCCCCAACGAAGCGCGGCGATTCTTTAATGTGGAGGAGGTCGATCCGGCAATCGATGCGGCACGCGCCACTGAAATTCTGCGGCAGGCTGGCGTCGCGGGAACTGTGCTGCTCGCCGTGACGGGCGAGCGAGCATTTTTGCTGCACACTCCCAAGGCAATCGGCACGCCGCTGTTTGGCAATCTCTCCTTGAACCAACAAGCGCTTGACGTCGTGCAGTTGCACAAGTGCCTGCTCGAAGGTTGTCTGGAAATTTCTGAGGAAGCGATTCGCAATCAGCAACACGTTTCTTACTTCCGCGAAACCGCCGAGGCGCTGGCGCAGGTTCGAGATGGCCGGGTGCAGATGGCGTTCCTGATGAATGCCGTGCGCATAAAGCAGGTGCGCGATATCGCGCTCGCGGGCGAAGTGCTGCCGCAGAAATCTACGGATTTCTACCCCAAGCTTCTGAGCGGTCTCACGATCTATGCGCTGGACTAACCGACATCTTGGACGCACGGCGCGCCGGCCGGATAAGGCTTAGCAAGAAGTGCCCGCCACCACCACGCACAAGACGTTGGCTCTGCTGCTGGCGATCCTGACTGTGCTGCCGGCCGCCACTCCCGCCGAGGAAAAGCAGCTCTCCATCTACGCTCCCGTCGCCACTTACACGCTGCCAGTCGTGGAGCGCGCCGGTCATGAATACATTGGCCTGCTCGAACTGCTGGAGCCGCTGGGCCGCGTTAGCAGCGAATCCTCGGGGAAGCGTGTGAGCATCCGCTTTGACGCGATGGATGCCGAGTTTGACGCCGGGCGAACTGGCGCCCGGATTCATGGGCGCGATCTGAATCTAACGGCCCCATTTCTCATCGAAAATTCGCACGGCCTGGTTCCGCTGGCTTCGCTCGCCGCGATATTGCAGCGTTTTCTGGGCGCTCCCGTCAGTTTTCACGAAAGCGCGCGCCGCTTGTTCATTGGTGACGTCGGCATCCGCCCCAGCTTCCAGCTGGAATCGGCTCCGCAGCCGCGTCTGATGCTGAATTTCAGCAGCACCGTCAATCCCACGATCTCCACCGAGCCGGGTAAGCTGCGCATGGTTTTCAAGCGCGACGCCGTTGTCTCGCCTGGGAGCCAGACCATTTCTTTCGAAAGCCCAGTCATTACCCAGGCCAGTTATTCCGAAGCCAATGGGCTGGCTGAGCTGGATGTAACGGCCACCATTCCGTTGATCGCCAGCTTCAGTAACAGCGGAAAGACGATTACTTTATCCACGGCGCCCACGGTGGCAAATGCGCCCAATCCCCCCGGCCAAAACACCCCCGCGAATCCTGCCCAGCCGCCAGCGCCTGCCGCCGCACCCGCAATCCCACGCGTTCTCGCCGTTGTCGATCCCGCGCACGGCGGTAACGAAAGAGGCGCGGCCCTGACCGATCAACTCGCCGAAAAAGACGTAACTCTCGGCTTTGGCCGGCTGCTGCGCCATGAACTCGAACTTCGCGGGTTTGCCGTTCTGCTGCTGCGCGATAATGACAACACGTTGCCGGTTGATCAGCGCGCCGGGACAGCCAACACCGCTCGGGCCGCATTGTATGTCAGCCTGCATGCGGCTTCGCAAGGCAACGGCGCACTCGTCTACACCGCTCTGCTCCCGGCCGAAGACCCGAGCAATGGAACATTCCATGCCTGGAACTCGGCGCAGTCGTCGGCTTTATCTATGAGCAAAACGGTCGCCGGAGCGATTGTTGCCGAGATGCAGAAAAAGCACTTTCCCGTACGCGCATCCTCGGCCTCTCTGCGCCCGCTCAATAACGTGCTCATGCCTGCCGTGGCCGTGGAACTGGCTCCCGGAAGCAACGGCATCGCCGACCTAACTTCCGCGAACTATCAGCAACTCGCCGCGTCGGCGATCGCTGACGCGCTCGTTGCCATGCGCGACCGCCTGGGGGTTCCACAATGACGCACGCAATCACAAAGGGCGCGGCGCTGGTGACAGGATCTGGTGATCTTATGGGGGCAAGACGATGATCCCGCGCCACCTTCTGATTGTGATCGCCGTCATGATCGTGCTGGTCATCGCCCTGGGCGTTTACTTCCGCCAAATGCGGCATCAGGTGAAGGAACTCGCAGAGCCCACGGCAGCGGAGACACTTCCCGTCGCGCCGCCGCCCTCCGGCCCCACAGAAACCGTGGCGCTCTACGTCGCCAATGACGCTGCCGGGCAGCTTCGCGCCCAGTCGGCGCAGATTCCTCTTCCCGGAGGCCGCCAGCAGCGCGCGGAAGAATTGCTGCGGGCCCTGCTGCGCATCTATCAGCAGCCTGGAGCGGCCCATCCTTTAGCGGCCGCCTCCGACATTCGCAGCATCTACATGGTCGAGTCAGGCGCAGCCGTCATCGACCTCAACGCGGCTTTTGCCGACCAGCACCGCTCTGGCATTCTGGTGGAACAACTTACGGTGAATTCGCTGGTCGAAACCCTGGGCGCGAATGTGCCGGGCATTCAGCGTGTGAGGATTCTGGTGGATGGCAAAGACCGCGAGACGTTGGCCGGCCACGCCGACTTAACTGACTGGTTCGATGTGACGACGGTGGAGCAGGCGGGCGGGCAGTAAGTATCCCCGGAACTGAAAGTGTTCCACGTGGAACGTCATACAGTTTATTTTGTATGTATATGGTTATATGCTTAGTGATCGCAGATGAAACATAAGAAAAGAGTTACTAAAAGCCGTAGGATCGCCGGACTGAGCGCTTCGGGGAGCGTGGAACAGGGGCGTTCCATTGGGCGTTCTATGGGCGGCGGAGGACGGTCGTTGACCGGGACAATCCTGACCGGGAAAATCTGGGGGAAGCGGGCGTGGGAGTTGAAGGAGTGGCGGAGGGTGGCGAAGAAGCGGGTGACGGTGAATCTGGATGCGGATGTGCTGGCGTGGTTCCGGGGGATGGGGCGGGGGTATCAGTGGGAGATCAACCGAACGCTGCGGAGGGCAATGGAAGAAGAAGCGAAAGGGCGGGAGGGATGACGGCTTCCGCGGGCGCGGTTTATGCATGGCAAGTTGTACGTACGGCAGGATGTGGCTTGAGGTGAATAGGCGGCGAACAAAATAATGTTTGGAACACAGATGTGTACGTACAGTTCGTGTAGAGGCAACAAACGAAAGGGGATCGGGGATTTCCGGGAGGTCAAACCGGGCTTGACAGGCATGATATCCTCCGATTCCGCTCAGGGCAGGCTCTAACGTCGCAACTCAAGGGTCAGGACGGGATTGGATTACTTCCGCGACGTTAGGATGGGCACTTGTCGCACGGTCGGGAAAATTCCGGCTTGCTCCCTTTTCCGGGCCGTCCACTGCGACTCGATTTCCACGACACCTAGTGTCTCCCCGCGCAGTGTGTCGTGAGAATGCCTTGCAGAGTCATTGCTGGCCCGGGGGAGTAGGGGTCCTTCGACTGCGCGCTGCTACGCTTCGGTCACAGCGCTCCGCTCAGGATGACAGGGTTGGGGGGTGCGATTTTTCCTTGAAATAGCAAAGGTAAAAGCGGCGGACAGGAGTGTCCGCTCTACACGGGCGAGCAAGGGCAATAACGCGGGCGGGGGCGCCCGCGCCACACGGGCAGGGCCACACACTGACAGGACTCCGGTGGTGGCTTAGTTTGCGAGACACATTCCCCCAGCGGCTAAAGCCGCGATGATTTTGCTGCATTTACGGCACGGCTGAAGCCGTGCCCTTTCAAAACAAATTCAAATTGAGCCACCACGAGGACTCCACACGGGTGGGACCCCACACTGGTAGAATTTCGTTCGATGATCTTTCGCAGCGATAACCGTGCTCCTGAGCAGATTCGGCCTGTCACTATTACTCCCGACTTCATTTCGACCGCGGAAGGGTCGGCGCTGATTGAGATGGGCAACACGCGCGTCATCTGCACCGCGTCGGTGGAAGAAACGGTGCCCGCGTTTATGCGCAATTCGGGCAAGGGATGGATTTCCGGCGAATACGGAATGCTGCCGCGAGCGACCCTGACGCGCACGGCGCGCGAATCGGCCAAGGGACGGCAAAGCGGACGCACGCAGGAGATTCAGCGGCTGATTGGACGTTCGCTGCGCGCCGTCGCCGACTTGAAGCAGTTGGGCGAGCGCACCATCTGGATCGATTGCGATGTGATTCAGGCCGATGGCGGAACGCGCACGGCTTCGATCACGGGAGCGTTTGTCGCGCTTGGCTTAGCCCTGCAGCGGCTAATCGAAGCGGGAACGTTGAGCGCCGCGCCTATTAAGGATTTTGTCGGCGCGATCAGCGTTGGCATCGTGGATGGAGAAGTGCTGCTCGATCTTAACTACGAAGAAGACTCGCGCGCCGATGTGGACATGAATGTTGTGATGACGGCGGGCAACAAGATTGTTGAGTTGCAGGCTACCGCCGAGCACCAGGTGTTTGACGACGCGCAACTGGCGAAGATGATAGGGCTGGCGCGGCAAGGGATTCAATCGCTGATTGCGAAACAGCAGGCGGTGCTGGGAGCGCTGGCGCTGCGGCAGTGATCCGTACGGTGCTGGTTCAGTCTCCGTTGTGGCTGTAGTCCTTGTATATTCCGCAGCACACGATAATGTCGCCCACTTTCTCGAAGTAGGTCGACTTGTGCTCCTGCTTGTTGGTTTCCGGATTCAAGTACACATAGTCGACCCAACCGGAACCGTGGGACTTGGCTTTCTCGACAATCTCTTTGCGGAACAGCTTCCCTTCCGTGTCGGGGACGTTGATCAGGTTCTGGCCGATGAGAGACGGGTTCTTGGGGTGAGCCAGCATGACACCCTGGAGATCGTAGGCGAATACATACAATTCGCCTTTGTCGAACATGCCCTTGGGCGTGCTGATCTCGGCGAGCGCCTTCTCCTTGCCCTGATACTTAACGAAGGCTGCGGCTCGCTTGACGAGGGTTTTTGCATCTTCGCGGTCGGCAGCGTACGACACGACCGCCGACAAAGCCAATCCGAGCGCAAGTATGAACGCCAGCGTTGTTTTCATGGTCGATCCTCCGACTGCATATCGATATTGCGGCGGAGCGGGGACGCGGTCACAACCCGCGAACTCCAAACAAAGCACCGCGCCGACCTATCAGGCTACCGCCTCGTCCGACGCCGGAGCACCACCGAGCAAGGCTTCCGGTTCGTCGGCCTCGGCGGCAGTGCCCCCATTCAGGATGCGCGACATTCTCTCCTTGTCGAGTTCACGTTCCCAGCGCGAGACGACCATCGTCGCGACGCCGTTGCCGATCAAGTTGGTCAGCGCACGGGCCTCGGACATGAAGCGATCGACGCCGAGAATCAGTGCCAGGCCAGCTACCGGGATGGTGGGCACGGCGGCAAATGTAGCGGCCAGCGTGATGAACCCGCTGCCGGTGACGCCCGCTGCGCCCTTCGATGACAGCAGCAGCACACCCAAGATGGTAATCGTCTGCAAGAAAGAGAGCTTGGTGTTGGTGGCCTGCGCCACAAACACCGCTGCCATGGTCAGGTAGATGGATGTGCCATCGAGGTTGAAAGAGTATCCAGTCGGAATCACCAGACCCACCACGGACTTGCTGCAGCCGACATTTTCCAGCTTGGCCATCATGCGGGGCAGGACAGACTCCGAGGAGGAAGTTCCGAGCACGATCAGCAATTCCTCCTTGATGTACTTGATGAATTTAAAAATGCTGAAGCCGCACATGCGAGAGATTGCGCCCAGCACGATAAAGATGAAGAGCAGGCAGGTCAAATAGAAACTGGCCATCAGCATGCCTAATTTGCTGAGGGACCCGAGGCCGAATTTTCCCACCGTAAACGCCATGGCACCAAAAGCGCCGATGGGCGCGACTTTCATGATGATGCCGACGATGCCAAACAGAACGCGGGCAAATTCGTCGATCAGGTTATAGACCCGTTTGCCACGCGGGCCGAGCATGGAGAGCGCAAACCCGAACAGGATCGAGAAGAACAGAACCTGCAAAATCTCGCCCTTGGCGAAGGCATCGACCACGGTGTTGGGAATGATGTTGGTGAGGAATTCAACGGTGTCGTGCGACTGCGCCTTGGAGGTGAATGTTTCAAGAGCGCGGGTATCGAGTTTGGAGACATCGGCATTCATGCCCGCGCCGGGCCGAATTACGCTGACTACCACCAGGCCTATGGCCAAGGCCAGGGTGGAGACGATTTCGAAATAGAGAAGAGCTTTGGCTCCAACCCGGCCCACCTTCTTCATGTCTTCCATGCCAGCGATGCCGGTGACGACGGTGCAGAAGATGATCGGGGCGATGATCATCTTGATGAGCTTGATGAAACCGTCGCCGAGCGGCTTCATGTCGGCTCCGGTGTCGGGATAGAAATGACCGACGATGACACCGAGCGCGATGGCGGTTAATACCTGGAAGTACAGATGGCGATAGAACCGTTTGCCTAGCATGGCGTACCTTCCACGTTATCGGTAAGGCCGAGTGTGGCGGACTGGCCTGATGACCGCGAAACACTATATAACGGGCGCGGCATCCAGTCTTTATCGATTGGCTGGGCTCTTCACCTGCTCCCGCTTAAACCGTGCCGCAACAGAACAAGCGGACGGGAGTACTTTCCCCCTGTCCGCGCGGAAATTTAACCCATTCATTCGAAGCTCTATGCGTACTGCAGCGCCATCTCCGTTAGCGGAATCTGCTTGTAGTCGCCGGCGTGGCCGGCTTGGCCGAATTCCTTCATGCGCTGCGCTACTACTTTTTTCATGGCTTCGCGCGCTGGTTTCAGGTAATCACGGGGATCGAACTTTTCCGGGGTATCTACAAAGACCTTGCGGATGGCTCCCGTGATCGCGAGGCGGTTGTCGGTATCGACATTGATCTTGCGAACGCCGTTGCGGATGCCTAGCTGAATTTCTTCCACCGGAACGCCCCAGGTTGGCTTCAGCTTGCCGCCATACTGGTTGATGACGTCCTGCAGTTCTTTGGGCACGCTGGACGAGCCATGCATGACCAGATGCGTCTTTGGCAGGCGTTTGTGAATTGCAATCAGGACATCCATCTTCAGAACGGAGCCGTCGGGCTTCTTGGAGAACTTGTATGCGCCGTGGCTGGTGCCGATGGCGATGGCCAGCGCATCGAGGCCGGTCTTTTGAACGAACTCGACTGCCTGATCGGGATCGGTGACGTGCTCGAGGCCGCTGCCGCCAGCGCCGTGGCCGTCTTCGATTCCGCCGAGCACGCCGATTTCGCCTTCGACCGTTACGCCACGCGGATGCGCGTATTCAACTACTTCCTTGGTCACGCGCACGTTGTAATCGAAGCTCGAAGGCGTCTTGCCGTCAGGCATCAGGGAGCCGTCCATCATCACGCTGGTAAAGCCGAGATCGATCGCGGATCTGCAGGTTTCCGCGCTGTTGCCGTGGTCGAGGTGCATGACCAGAGGAATCTCGGGATAGAGTTCGGCCGCGGCCAGCATCAGGTGATAGAGATATTTGTCCTGCGAATAGGAGCGCGCGCCACGGCTGGCCTGAATGATGACTGGCGAACTGGTTTCCTTGGCAGCCTCCATGATGGCCTGGATCTGCTCCATGTTGTTCACGTTGAATGCGCCGACGCCGTAACCACCTTTGGCCGCTTCGTCCAGAAGTTGCCGCATAGAAACTAGAGGCATAATTGCTTCTCCTATGAATGAAATCGATGCTTTCGCTTTAGTGTAAAGTGGGCGCGGGCAAGCTCTGGTGACGTAGATCACACGATGTCGTATCATTTGTGAAAACCGATGGGAGGATTTATGAAACTAACTCCGGGCAAACTGGCAGGTCTGAAAGCCGTATCCAACCAACATGGCGTGATCGCTGCCGCGGCCATGGACCAACGCGGCTCGCTGCAGAAGTCGCTGGCCAAAGAAAAAGGGTCCGCCGTCTCCGACGAAATGATGGAGGAGTTCAAAATTCTGGTGAGCGAGGTGCTCACGCCCTACGCCAGCGCGATTCTGCTCGATCCCGAGTGGGGTTTGCCTGCCTCCAAGCGGCGCGCCAAGAATGCGGGCTTGCTGCTGGCTTACGAAAAGACGGGATACGACAAGACCGGCCCCGGGCGGCTGCCCGATCTGCTGGATCACTGGTCGGCGAAGCGCTTGAAGGAAGCGGGGGCGGACTGCGTCAAGATTCTGCTCTACTACACGCCCAGCGACCACAAGGCTATCAACGAAACGAAGCACGCATGGGTGGAACGCATCGGCGACGAATGCCGGGCGAACGACATTGCGTTCTTCCTCGAACTCGTCGGCTACGAAGAAGGCGCCGACGAAAAGGGAGTCGGGTACGCTCGGAAGAAACCGCACATTGTTACGGAGAGCATGCGCGAGTTCACCAGAGACCGCTACGGCGTGGATGTGCTCAAGGTGGAAGTGCCGGTGAACATGAAGTGCGTTGAGGGGACAAAGTCGTTCGGAGGCGAGAAAGCCTACACCAAGAAGGAAGCCATTGAACTGTTTCATAAAGCGGCGCACGCCACGACCAAGCCATTCATCTATCTATCGGCGGGAGTCAGCAACGCTGAATTCAGCGAGACGCTTGAACTGGCGGGCGAGTCGGGAGTGAAGTTCAACGGCGTGCTCTGCGGCCGCGCTACGTGGAAGGATGGCATCCCTGTGTATGCGAAGCACGGAGCCGAGGCGTTCCGGAAATGGCTGGAAACCGAGGGCGTGAAGAACATTAACAATGTGAACAGCAAGCTGAAAGCGGCGACTTCGTGGCACTCGATTTATGGCGTGGAGCCGGCGCTGACGCACGCTTAGCAGCCTGTGGTGAAACTCGAATCTGGGTCCCCCAGCGCCTGAAGGTTCGGATTCATAAGGTAAGACTTGCGGCACGCCTGAAGGCGTGCCCTGATCGAACTGTACCTGCATTACAGGCCGTTAGGAATCTGCTTTACCAGCTTCGCCAGGGCGGGTCTTTCGGCCCGCCTTTCTTTTTGTAGACTGTTAATACATGGCTGATCGCAAAACCGCTCTTATCACCGGCGCCTCGTTTGGGATTGGACTGGAACTGGCCCGCGTTTTCGCGCGCGAAGGGCACAACCTGGTGCTGGTTGCGCGCAGCGCCGACAAACTTCGGCAAGTGGCCTCTGAACTGGAAAAGGCTCACGGCGCGCGGTCGCTGATTTTGGCCGTCGACCTCACCGACCCCGGAGCCTCGGCTTACATCCTTGACCAGACAACTCGCGCTAATATTGTGGTTGACATTCTGGTTAACAATGCCGGCTTCGGGCAGTACGGCCTGTTCGCCGAAAACGATCTGGAAGAATGTCTCCGCGAGATCCAGCTCAATGTGACTGCGCTCACTCACCTGACCCGGCTTTATCTGCCGGAGATGATTGCGCGGCAAAGTGGGCGCATCCTGAACGTGGCGTCCACCGCGGCATTTCAGCCGGGGCCGCTGATGGCGGTGTATTACGCCACCAAAGCCTACGTTCTCCATTTCTCCGAAGCCATTGCCAACGAACTCCAGAGGACCGGCGTCACCGTCACGTGCTTGTGCCCGGGTCCGACGGCTACTGAATTCCAGGGGCGCGCGAACATCACGGGAATCCGGCTAACAAAATATGGAACGATGGATTCTCGCACGGTGGCGGAGGACGGCTATCGCGGGTTGATGGAGGGCAAGCCGGTTGTCATCTCGGGCTTCAAGAACTGGCTGGTGGCGCAGTCGGTGCGGTTCTCGCCGCGGAGGCTGGTGACGGCAGTAGCGCGCAAGCTGCAAGAGCAGTAACAGCCATCGGGTGAGGAAGCGATAGATTTCTGACGCTGCGCTGTTTAGGCGGTCATCGCCGATTTACGCTCAGTCGGTCATCGCCGGCGTAGGTTTGGGCTGCTGCGCGCTCGTGAGCGCCCTTTGCACGTTGCTGTGTTTCTGCCCGTAGGTGAAGTAGACGACCATGCCAATAATGAGCCAGATGACCAGGCGCAGCCAGGTGGCGCCGGGCAGGCTCGCCATCAGGCCAGCGGAGACAAGCACACCCATAATTGGCACGAACGGAACCCACGGCGTTTTGAATGGCCGATGCAAGTCAGGGCGGCGAACGCGCAAAATCCAGGTTCCCGCCGAAACAATAACGAAAGCCAGCAGGGTCCCGATGCTCACCAGTTCGCCGAGAACTCCGATAGGAACGAAGGCGGCGAAGAAAGCCACGCAAGTCCCCACAAAGATGGTCGAAATCCACGGCGTCCGGAAACGATGATGAATCGCGCCACACCATTGGGGTAGCAAGCCGTCTCGCGACATCGAGAAGAAGACGCGCGATTGGCCTAGCAGCATGACCAGCATCACGGTGGCTAATCCGAAAATCGCGCCGATCTTCACAAGGAAACTGGCCCAGGTCACGCCGGTCGCGTCAATTCCCACTGCTACGGGATCGGAAACATTGAGCGACGTATAGGGCACGATGCCCGTGAGCAGACCCGAAACCACGATGTACAGAACCGTGCAAATGGCGAGCGAACCGAGAATTCCGAAAGGCATGTCTTTTTGCGGATTCTTCGATTCCTGGGCGGCGGTCGATACGGCATCGAAGCCAATATAGGCGAAGAAGATGACGCTTGCGCCGCGCGCAATTCCCGACCAGCCGTATTGTCCGAACTGGCCAGTATTGGGAGGGATGAACGGCGTCCAGTTAGCCCAGACCTGGCTGCTATGTTTGAAGGCATAAACACCGGCGATGCCGATGAACATCAGCACAATCGAGACCTTCACGATCACGATGCCGGAATTGAAGTTCGCCGATTCCTTGATGCCGATGACGAGAATCGTCGTGACCAAAACAATGGCAACGAACGCCACCAGGTTGAACAGACCTTTCATCTGGGGCAGGGTGTGCCAGTCGATACCACGGGCAGCGAGGGTATCTTTGACGCGGTCGAAGTGCTCCCAATGACCGTTGTAGGAAATCAGCAATTCGCTGGGCGCCGCCGTGAGCCGGGCTGGAATCCTGATCCCGAAATCCTGCAGGAAGCTGAGCATATAACCGCTCCAACCGGAGGCCACCGTAGCCGCGCCAAAGGCATACTCCAGGATCAAGTCCCAGCCAATGATCCAGGCAAAGACCTCGCCCAGGGTGGCGTAGCCATAGGTGTAAGCGGAGCCTGCGATAGGAATGAGCGACGCGAATTCCGCATAACAGAGACCTGCGAAGACGCACGCGATGCCTGCCAATATGAAGGAGAGCACAATGGCCGGGCCCGCGTATTTCGCCGCCGCCGATCCGGTGAGAACGAAGATGCCAGCACCGATGATGGCGCCAATGCCCAAGGTCACCAGATTTATGGGACCCAAGGCCCGCTTCAGTGAGTGTCCGCCTTCTTCGCCGGCCTCGGACATAATCACGTCCATCGGCTTGGTTGCCAGCAGCTTTGCCATGTGTCGGTCTCTCCTTCAGGAACTTTAAGATGACGTTCTAACGGCGCGCAGCGACCAGAGATAGTAGACCGGAATCCCCAACAGTACGATGATCAACCCCGGCCATGTGTATTGCGGCTTGTAGCGTAACAGCACGATATCAATAAACAAAGCCATGATGATATAGATTGCGGGCAGCACGGGGTATCCGATGGCCTTGTACGGGCGGACGGCATCGGGGTGGGTGCGGCGCAGGACGAAGAGGCCGAAGATGGTCAGAATGTAGAAGACCAGAACGGCGAAGATAATGTAGTCGAGGAGCTGGCCGTAGCTGCCGGAAACGCACAGAATGGCCGTCCATACCATCTGCACCATCAGCGAGACGACCGGCGTTTTGTAGACGGGATGCAGCTTGGCGACGTTGCGGAAGAACAGGCCGTCCTTGGCCATCGCGTAGTAAACGCGCGCGCCCGCCAGAATCAAGCCGTTGCAGCAGCCGAAGCCGGAGATCATGATGGCGATGGCCATCAGCTTGCCGCCGTAGGAACCGAACATTTGCGTGATCACGGCGGTGGCAACGCGATCCTCACTGGCGTACTGAATGCCGCGTTCGACCAGCGTGCCGCCGGTTGGACTGCCCGCGAGCGGGAGCGCTCCGAGATAAATAAAGTTGCAGCCGATGTAGAGGGCGATGACGACGCCGGTGCCAAGCGCCAGAGATAACGGAAGGTTGCGATTGGGATTCTTCACTTCGCCGGCCGTGAAGGTTACGTTATTCCACGCGTCCGCCGAAAACAACGACCCCACTTGCGCAATCGCCAGCACGGTCAGGGTGGAAACCAGCACGCTTGCGCCCATGCCTCCGCCTACCTCGTGCAGCGTGGCGAGGCCGGCGTTCTTCCAGAAGTTCGCTCCGAAGTTGGCGGCGATGGCCTGGGCGTTGCGGCCGAGAAAGATTCCGAAGATCACGAGGCCAAGCAGCGCAGAGACTTTCGCGGTGGTGAAAATGTTTTGAATGAGCGCGCCGGTCTTCACACCGAAAATGTTAATGACGGAAAGCACCACGACCACTAGAATCGCGGCCAGGTTTTGCGTGTTCAGTCCCACGTCCATGCCGCCCAGCACCATGGGGCCAACGGAAAACTTTGGGACTTTCCAGAAGTGGAGAATCCAGTTGCTGGAGGAAATCGCGGGCCAGAAAATTCCGAGGAACTTGCCAAAAGCCACGCCCACGGCGGCGATTGTGCCGGTTTGAATGACGAGAAATAAGGTCCAGCCGTAGAGAAAGCCCCAGAGCGGGCCGAGCGCTTCGCGGAGATAGACGTATTGGCCGCCGGCGCGGGGCATCATCGCGGCGAGTTCGCCGTAGCAGAGCGCGCCGACAATCGTCAAAAAGCCGGTGATCGCCCACGCGCCGATCAGCAGGGCGGGCGATTGCGTTTCGCGCGCGATTTCCGCCGATACGATGAAAATGCCGGAGCCGATCATCGAGCCCATCACCAGCATGGTTGCGCTGGTCAGGCCAAGGCCTTTGACTAGTTCCTGGTCCTGATGGGTGTGGCGCTCCCAATCGGTGGGAATGGGTGGTTTGGCTGGGCGTTGGACGTCTGTGCTCACGAATCTCCTGGACACGTAGGGACAGCCGAGGGCGGCTGTCCCTACGCAACCTTAACTCAATATCCGCAAAAATTCCTCTGCTGATTTGCGGGGATCCCGTAACAAGTCGGATATCACCGCGACGGCGTCTGCACCGGCTTCGATTACGGAGGGGGCGTTGGCGCGGGTGATTCCGCCGATGGCCACCAGCGGTTTGCTGGTGAGTTGGCGGGCGCGGCGGACGCCTTCGAGGCCAACTACGGGATCGGGATTGGCTTTGCTTGAGGTGGCAAAGACTGGGCCAATGGCAAGGTAGTCGGCGGGAGTTTTGTCGGCTGCGGCGAGTTGCTCGGGATTATGCGTGGAGACGCCTAGCCAACGAGCTGCGGCCCCTAAAGGGGCGATGGAGTTTGAGCGACTCGCGGTATCGCTAAAGCGATACCCTGATACGAATCGTAGTTTTTCAGCATTCTGCTTCGCCACTTCAGTATTCCGGTTCGCCCTTTCAGCAGTCTGGTTCGCCGCTTCAGCATTCTGGTTCGCCGCTAAGGGCGAAGCTCCGATGATGCGGCGCGCTGACTCGGGAGACAGATCATCCTGGCCCAGATGCAGGCCATCGAAATCGGCGGCGAGACAGAGGTCTGCGCGGTCATTCATGATAAGCGTGACACGTGCTCCCACGCGCCGCTTCAATTGCCGCGCGTGGTCGAGCATCTGGCGGGCGTTACCGGATTTGTTGCGGTACTGGAGCAGAGTGACACCGGCGGCGGCGAGGTCCTCGGCAGCGGCGAACATTGCGGCGACATCGGGGAAGCAAGCGGTATCGAGAATGGCGTAGAGGCGGGGAAAGTGCATCGGGTTGCTTGGCCTCATCTGCAAGGACAATGCGGGCCACCTGATATTCTAATTCGTCTATACAGTGAGGTAGGAAAAACAAAATCGGTCCTTTGCGATTTGGCTTCGGGCCGCACAGGGGAATCATGGCGGCACTGATCGACGCTATCGACGTAAAGCGCAAGACGTTCTTCGAATTCGACAATGCTCCCTATGTGTGCCTGGAAGCGGAAGTGTCCACCCCGACCGCGCGCGGCGCCCAGACGCTGGTTCGGCTCAAGATGCGCAATCTGCTGACGCGCGCGGTTTTTGACAAGTCATTCAAGGCCAGCGATAAATTCAAGGAGCCGGATCTGCAGACCGTCCCAGCGTCGTATCTCTATAGCGATGGAACTGGTTTTCACTTCATGGATCAGGAGAGCTTTGAAACGCTCACGCTATCTTCGGAGATGATGGGCGATGCTTTGGACTTTCTTGTGGAAGGATCCGTCATCCAGTTGCACAAGTACAACGGCAATCCTATCGGGTTGCAGTTGCCAGCCCATGTCGAGTTGAACGTGGCTTATACGGAGCCTGCTGTTCGCGGGGACTCATCGAGCGGCACAGTAACCAAGTCGGCGAAGCTCGAGACGGGGATCGAGATTCGGGTTCCTCTGTTCATCAAAGAAGGGGAGAAGGTAAAAGTATCGACGGAGACGCGGGAGTTTGCTGGACGGGCCTGAATGTTGCGGACAACTATTTTGCCTTTGCCAGAAACCTTTCGATAAAGCCCGTATCGAACTTCCCCGCCCGGAACTCGGGGTCGGCCAGAATGCGGCGGTGGAGCGGGATAGTCGTATAAATTCCTTCCACGATAAACATCTCCAGCGCGCGGCTCATGCGGGAGATGGCTTCGCTGCGGTCCTTGCCGCGCACCACCAGCTTCGCAATCAGCGAGTCATAATAAGGTGGAATCGTGCCCTCGGCATAAGCGGCGGTGTCGATGCGAACGCCGGTGCCGCCGGGCGGATTGAAGGTCGTGATCTTGCCCGCCGAGGGCGTGAACTTTTCGGGGTGCTCGGCGTTGATACGGCATTCGATGGCGTGGCCGCGATGCACGATCGGGCCTTGCAGTACGTCCGACAGCTTTTCTCCGGCGGCGATCATGATCTGGCTTTTCACCAGGTCCACATCTGTGACCATCTCGGTCACCGGATGCTCGACCTGAATGCGCGTATTCATCTCGATGAAGTGGAGACGTCCATCCTGGTCCATCAGAAACTCGATGGTCCCGGCATTGTGATAGCCGACGGCGCTCAGCGTCTTGCTTAAAATCCCGCCGATCTCGTCGCGCATCTGCGGCGTGACCATCACGGAGGGCGACTCCTCGAGCAGCTTCTGGTGTCGGCGCTGAATTGAACACTCGCGCTCGCCCAGGCTGACGACATTGCCGTGTTCGTCGCCCAGCACCTGGAATTCAATGTGCCGCGGGTTCTCGACGTACTTTTCCATGTACAAATCGCCGTTGCCGAAAGCGCCCGCGGCCTCCGACTGGGCCTGGCGATAGAGATTGGGCAGCTCTTCTTCGTTGCGGACGATGCGCATGCCGCGGCCGCCGCCTCCAGCCGAGGCTTTCATGATGACCGGGAAGCCAACCGTTCGTGCCCACTCGAGCGCCTCCTCAGCGGAAGGAATCACGCCGTCAGAGCCGGGGAGAATCGGAACGCCATGCTGCTTCATGGCGGCGCGCGCTTTTTCCTTTTCTCCCATCAGGCGGATCACCTCCGGAGTCGGCCCAATGAACTTGATATGGCAGCCGTCGCACACTTCGGCGAAGTTCGCGTTCTCAGAAAGCAGGCCATAGCCGGGATGGATAGCGTCGACATTTGCGATCTCGGCGGCGCTGATCACGGCGGGGATGTTCAGATAACTCAGGGCCAGTTGCGGCGGGCCGATGCATATGGCCTCATCGGCAAAGCGGACGTGCAGCGAGTTCCGGTCGGCCTCGCTGTAGATCGCCACCGCGCGAACGCCGAGTTCCTTGCACGCGCAGATCACGCGCAGGGCAATTTCACCGCGATTGGCAACTAATATCTTCTTAAACATAAGTGGAAGCTCTCAGCTTCCTGGTCTCAGGTCTCAGGTCTCAGGTCTCAGGAAAAGCGAGCGCGGAGTGGTTCAAGGATCTTCCTGAAAGCGGAGAGCTGACAGCTGAGAGCTATTTTGCAGGGCGTACTGTAAACAACTCCTGCCCGTATTCGATGGGCTGGCCGTTGCTGACGAGTTTTTTCACTAGTTCTCCAGCGACGTCGCATTCGATCTCGTTCATCAGCTTCATGGCCTCGACGATGCACAGCACCTGGCCGACTTCCAGTTTGTCCCCGGCTTTGACAAACGGAGGCGCTCCCGGCGACGGCGCTTCGTAAAATGTGCCCACGATCGGAGAGCGCACGATGTGGAGACTCTCTTCCGGCTCGGGTTGGGCAGCGGGTGCCGTTGCTGCGGTTTCCGATGCGGCAGGCGAAGGCGACGCCGGGACGGGCACAAGCGGCGGAACGGCGACGTAGCGCGTATCGGGATATGCCACCGTGGGCGCGTCCGACGCGCGCTTGATCCTTACCTTGACATCCCCGCGCTCCAGTTCAAACTCGGCGATGCCCTTCTCGATGATGAACTCGACCAGTTCTTTCAGTTCTTTTTGATTCATGGAATAAGGCGGGTTTCCGCTTCTCGTCTCTATGTAGAGACGGGGCCTGCCCCGTCTCGCTCTACTGGAGACGCGGCAAGCCGCGTCTCTACCGACATCAAGTGCTAGATGACAATCAGGTCTTTGTCCGCCGGCGTCAACACTTCGCAGCCCGAAGCGGTCACAACCACCACGTCTTCGATGCGCACGCCCCACTTTCCGGGAACGTACGCACCCGGCTCGATCGTCACCACCATACCGGGCTCAAGCTTTTGCGGCTGCGCGGCTGCCAGTCGCGGCCCTTCGTGGATCTCCAGCCCTAAGCCATGGCCGGTGGAGTGCGTGAACCACCGGGCCAGCTTGTGCTTCCGCAGCACATCCCGGGCCGTGTCGTCGACTTGCCCCGCAGTCACTCCCGGCCGAACCGCGGCAATGGCGGCCTGCTGCGCTTCCAGCACTGCCCCGTAAAACTCGCAGGCTTCCCTTGAAGGCTGCCCCACGTGCAGCGTGCGCGTCCGATCGGAACAATAACCGGCGAGTATAACACCAAAGTCGCACACCACGAACCCTCGCCTGGGGATGCGCGCCTCCGACGCACGCCCATGCACAATCGCGGATCGCGGCCCGGCGGCAAGGATCGTGGGAAACGACATTCCCTCCGCGCCCTTGCGCCGAGCTTCATACTCCATGGCGGCGGCAACTTCGAATTCACGCGCGCCCGGACGGATTTTATTGCGCGCGACGCGAAGCAAACTCGCGCCCAGCAGCACGGCTTCGCGAATGCGCCGAATCTCCATCCGATCTTTCACTATGCGCGCCCGTTCCACCAAGGGAGGCGCAGAACGCAGCCTCACCTTCCCCCGCAGCGCGGCTCGGAGGCGGTCTCGTGCGCCAGCGGTCAAAGACTCGGCCTCAATGCCCAGCGCTCTTGAGGACGGCCTTGACGCCGTTCTCGCCCGCTCGGCCCCCAGGCTCTCCGCAGCAACCAGCGCTGGCGCTTTGTTGCCGATCACAATCCTCGCGTTTGTCACTTCTTGTTTGGCCTGGGCGATATACCGCCCATCGGTAAACAGCGTTGCACCCTGCTCGCCGACCAGGAGCGCCGCCGCGCTGCCCGTAAATCCGCTCAAATAGCGAACGTTGGGAAGGTGAGTGATCAACAGGAAATCGAGCTTGCTTTCGGGAAGGATGGATTGCAGCCGGTTGAAACGGCCGGCGTGATCCATGGCCATCGGGTCCATGGGCAGGAGTTTAGCAGCAGCGCGGCTCCGGGCGAAAACCAACAGCCAGTCGTGAAGCTCCAGCGCCCAGACCCACCGCCTAAAGGCGCACTCACAACACAGCACTTGTGGCATGCCTGAAGGCATGCCCTGATACGAATCCCACTTTCACCACGGGCTGCTGAGGGGCAAAACGAAGCCGCCGGAGCCTCGGACGGTTTTCCGAGAACTCCGGCGGCAACGGCTTGTCTTTAGCTACCGACTATGTCTGCACAATGCGCGGAGTGATGAAGAAGATCAGCTCCTGTGTGGAAGTGGAGACCGAGCGATGTTTGAACAGGTTGCCAAGGTACGGAATGTCGCCGAGTATGGGCACCTGTTGGATGTTGAGCGAGTTGTTGGTTTGGATCACGCCGCCGATGACCACGGTTCCGCCGTCGGTGACGAGGACCTGAGTGGTAGCCTGCTGCGTAATCAGTGCGGGGTTGTGATATTGATCCTCTTCGGAATAGTCCGGGATCGTGTTTTCCACGTCCACGTTCAGGAAGATGGTTCCTTCCGACGTAATCTGCGGAGTCACGGTCAGCCGCAGGAACGCGTCGACATAGGTCGTGGTCGGCGGTCCGCCCAACTGGCCCAAGGTCACGATCGGGATGCGTACGCCCTGCTTCACGACTGCCTGAATGTGGTTCTGCGTGACGACGCGCGGACGAGAGAGAATCTTGAGCAAGCCTCGCGATTCGGCCATCGTGAGCGCGAAGTCAATCCGCATGTTGTTGCTACCGGTCGAAAAACCAATACCGCTGTTCGGTCCGGCTGCGCCCAGGTTCGAGAACAGTGGAATCAAGCCAGTCCCGAGACCCGAAGTTGGGTACAGAGGATTGGTGGCGACTGTATTGGTATACGGAGACGCTCCTGGGCCGCCATTGCCCGGAACGCCGCCCACCTGCGTATTGCCATTGCCCCAGCCGAAGCCAAGCTGCGTTCCGATGTCGCGCGCGAAGCTGCGGGTTGCGGCTACGACGCGCGCTTCAATTTCCACTTCCTGCGTCTTGCGGTCCATCTGCTGAATGATGCGGTCGATTTGCGGCAGCACCGCAGGAATGTCGGAAACGATCACGGCGTTGGTACGCTCATCGGCCACCACGTCGCCGCGCTGGCTCAGGAACTTCCGGACCGTCGGCAGGATGTCCTTGGAGTGCGCATAGCTCAGGAAGCGGGTAATCGTTACTTTGTCGACGGCCAGCGCCTCAGCATCAATTTGGGCGCGGCGGCTCTCAGCTTCGTGTTTCAGAGTGTCCATGGTGGCGATACGCAGAACGTTGCCATCCAGTTGCCGCGACAGATCGTTGTTCTTGAGCACGATGTCCAGAGCCTGGTCCCAGGGCACATCGTCGAGCACGATGGTCAATGTGCCGTGGATGTTCGGATCGAGCACAACGTTCAGTCCGCTGATTTCGTGAATCAGGCGGAAGAAGTCTTTCAGGTCCACGTCCTTGAGGTTGACCGAAATCGGCTCGCCAGTGTATTTCGGGCCGCTGGTTGCCGGCTGCTTCTGCTCCATCTGAGCTTTTTGTTCGGCAGCAAGGTTCACGGCGGGCTGAATTCCCTGCCCGCTGCCTTGCATAGTCGCATTGGCAGTCGTGGCCACCAGTTCCGACGCTGTCTTGTCAGCAAAACGGCTGGCGGCTTCCTGTGCCTTCTCTGCTGGAGCGGCCGCAGGATCGGACTTAGCAGGATCGGTCTTAGAAGTGACCGAATATTTCGGCTCGACAAAGGCAAAGTCGGCCGGTTTGTCGGCGGTCTGTGCGACTATTGGCGCTGGCGTTGCCGGGACAGGCGTCACCGTTGCCGCGGGAGCAGGAGCCGCAGGAACCGAGGCCACGGGGGCCGAAGCCAGCATCAGTTTCGGTGCCGGGCTGGCCGCCGGTTTCGTCGCCGACGCAGATTCATGGCGCGCGCCGGCATCGGCAATCTTGAGTATGAAGCCACCTTCGGCGCCGGTCACCAGTTCGTGCTGGTGACGCGCCGTGAGGTCAACGACAACTCGTGTGTTGCCCTGCCCGTCCATGCCGATGCGGACGTCCTTGACACCGTCCTGGTCGACAACGACGCGATTCTGGCTCGTAGCCATCACGGTGTTGGGAAGGTCGATGACGATGCGCGCCGGAGAATCGAGCGTCGTCAGCTTGGGCGCGAGCGTGCCCTTCGCCTTAAATTCGACGCGCAGCCCGTCCTGGCTGTGGGCTACTTCGAGCCGCTCCAATTGCGCGCCCGCCGCCGCACCTTTACCCGTCATGTCGGCCGCGGAGGCGATCAGCACGAACGCCAGCAGCGGAACAATCAGACCCAGCAATTGCTTTCGCATTTCCCTATCTCCCCATGGGAGGCCACTTGGCCTCCATGTGTTTCGTCAAAGTCTCTTCTCTTCCGGCCTATACGGCCGGGGTTGTAATCTTCTTCACTACTTCCCGTGTGAAAGTCTTTCCCAACCGGTCCTGCAGCGTCTCCTGGAACACGATCGAGTCGCTGGTGATCTTCACGACGTAGCCGTTGAATACCGGATCGTTCTCGTGCAGAAAATAGGCCTTATTCAGGCCGTTGCTGACCACCGCAATGAAGCCGGTGTCGGAGCGAACCACACCCTGCAGACTGATGGTGCCAATCTCCAGACACTTCTTGCCGGTGCTGCAGCCGGATCCCCCGCCGCCGTGGTTCACGACTGGACTGAGGAAGGGATCCCTTCTGCCGTTCGGGTTGTACTTCTTTTCGGACGCAGCGGGATCTTCGGAGTCATTGTCGTTTGCGGCGGCGCTGCTGGCGACGGTCCCAGGAACGGGAGCGGTCGTCTTCGGATCGGCCGGCGCCGCTTTGGGTGCCGCTTCCTTGTGAATTGCAGCCGTGTGCTTCGGTTTCGAAGTTTTGGCTTGGCCCAGCTTAATCGAAGTGGGCGCCACGGTAGCCGCTCCAGCCGCACTGCTGCTGGCCGCGGGAGTTGTGGCCGCCGACGGCGCATTTTGCTGCAGGCCCAGGGCCGCGTTTGACGCCGCAGCCTGGTTGTCACGCACCGTATTCATCGTGTTGCGCGTGTTCTGGATGATGCTGGGAGTCTGGGCCGAGGCCAAGCCCCCCGCCAGCAGGCCCGCCAGAATCGTCGTCGTTAGTTTGAATGACGGCTTCATCCCATCCCTCCTACTTCTTTGCCGGAGGAGCGGCCTGCGCGGCCGGTCCCGCCGGATCCAGATCGTGACTGAAATACGTCGTCGTCAAGCATGTGGCTACCACGCTCTCGCCTGGCGCGTACTGGTAGCTGTGCTTGGCGTGCGCGTCCGAGGGCTTCCTGGTTGAGGCAACGGCCAGGCCCGAGACATTGACGATGCGCTCCACCTTGGTGAGCCGGTCGAAGAACCCAAGCATGGAGTAGTAGGGCCCATCAAACTCGACCTCAAACGGCACTTCCGTATAGAACTCTTTCGCGCTGTAAGGCTTCGAGGTATAGCGGCGAACCCAGACGCCGGCCTTGCGCGCCTCGCCGTCGACCATGCGCATGAAGTTATCGATTTCCTTCTCATCGGGCACGATGCGCCGCTCGATTTCCAGTTGCTGTTTCAGGCTGGCCAACTGGCGCTCGATATCGGCCAGCTTCGGCCGGTAGGCCTCCAGTTCCCGGTTCTCGCGCTGTTTGGCCTCCAGTTTCGTCTGAGCGGCCGCATTGGCCTCGCGCTGTGACTTGAAGACGGTGAAATAGAGTCCGCCGGTCACCAGCGCCGCTCCGAGCACCAAAGCTCCCAACAGCTTCACACCTGTGAATTCGCCAAGATTCATGGTCATTCCGCCTTTACGACTTCGCCTTTTCGCAGGTCAGCGTGAACTGGAATGCCTGCATGTCCTTGATGCCCTCATCCTGAAAGCTTTCCTTGATCTCGATGTTTTTAAAGAAACCGGTCTTCTGCAGGTTGGTGATCAGGTTGGCGACCGCATCGCTGGACAGCGCGGTGCCGTCGATGGCGACGCTTGCCCCCTGATCCTGCATGCTGTTCAGCCAGATCGCCTCGGTGTTATTGACCGTGTCCCCAATCATGGAGAGCAGGGTGACCGGACCGGACTGGTTGTTGCGCAGCTGATCGATGACATCGACCCGGCGCTGATAAGATTCTTTCTGCCGCTGGCGCTCCAGGTAACGCGCCTTGATGTCGGCCAGTTCACGGTTTTTGACCTCCGCGACCTGCATCTGTTCGGCGATCGACTTCGTTTGCCGGTCGAGGATGTACCAGTAACCGGCGTTGGCGAGTCCGGCGACCAGGACCACGGTGGCAACCAGCACCATCGGCGAGCCGACATTGAAGTCCATGCTCGGCATGGTAAAGGCTGCGCCTTTCTTGCCTTTCGGTTTCGGAGAACCCAGCAGGTTGATTCGGATCATAATCTTTCGAAGCTCCTCAGGGCCAAACCCACGGCGACTGCCAATTGCCCGGCATTCTGTTCCACCAACTGCGCTCCGGCTCCATCCGCTGGAGCAATTACCTTTTGGAAGGGATTGAACAGCTCCACCGGCATCGAAAACTCCTGGCGCAACGCTTCGACCAGTCCGGGAACGCGGGCCGAACCGCCGGCCAGATAAATCTTCTCGATGTGTTCACCAGCAGCGCTGGCGCGGAAAAAGTCGAAGGTCTTCTGGATCTCGAGCACGATGATTTCCGTTACCTGCTGCAGGATGGGCGCTTTGGCATCGTCGTGCACCGTGCCTACCTTGCGGCCCAGCTTCAGAGACTCGGCGTCGTCAAAGCTCAGGTCCAGCTCCTTCTGCAGCGAATCGGTGTACTGATGCCCGCCGACGGAAACGTCGCGCGGAAACAGCGGCGTTGTCCCCTTCACGATGTTGATGTTCATCACGCTGGCACCCAGGTTGAGCAGGGCCACGACTTGCGTGGGCGCGGGCTCGTAGTTGTACTCGTAACAGTTCTGAAGGGCGAGCGCATCGATATCCACAATAGCCGGAGTCTTGCCGGCCATCGAGAGTACGTTGGTGTAGTTCAGAATCTTGTCCTTCTTGACAGCGACCAGCAAAACGTCCATCTGCGGGTTGCCCGCGTCTTCGGAAAGAATCTGATAATCCAGATTCACGTCGGCCAGATCGAAGGGAATATGCTGCGCCGCTTCCTTCTGGATGGTCTCAGCCAGTTCCTGATCGCTCATCGAAGGCAGGGAGATTTTCTTCACGATCACCGAGTGGCCGCTCACCGCCGTCGCCACGGCTCTCGACTTGATCTGCGTGTCAGTGAACAGCTTCGCGATCGAACTCGAAACCTGGCCCGAGTCCACGATCATGGAATCGACCACCAGGTCAGGGGCAATCGGCTCCAGACCGAGATGCGCCACTTCAATTCCTGTCCGCGTCTTTCTGAGCTCAACCGCCTTGATGCTTGAAGAGCCCACATCCAGACCCACGATCGTCTTCGCTGCCATTCCAAACATGTGTCCGCCTTTTGTTTCCGCCGGCGCTTTGCCGGCAGGTCTGTTACTGCTGCCCGGCAGCCTTCATTGCTGCCTTAACTTTCTTTTTCGCTTGCGGCTCGGTTTCCATCGACTTCTCTTCCATCCACTGGTCGAGTTTCGACTTCTTGAACCGCCAGCGATTCCCCAGCTTGAAGGCCGGAATTTTCTGTTCGTTGACGTACTTGTACAAGGTGTCCGGACTCACTCCCAGGTACTGTGAAGCTTGACGAATGTTCATCACTTCTCGCGAGTCGCCCATGCTATTTTCCTTGTCCACCGACCTGCGCTCCCAGTACGCCTTTCTTCCCGTCAGCGCTGAGGAAATAGGGAAAACAATCGCCTCGTTCCAAACGCGTTCGAGTGAGTTTTGGTGTGCTGAGCATATCTCAACCGGTACCGAGGGGCTCTCAAGGGGAATGTCCCGGTTTCTTTGGGTTTTATGGGGGTTTTGTGGAATGGGGAAAGAGTGGAGTTGCGGGGAATGTCTATATACAGTAGGTTGCGCTAAGGGAACCGCTATCTAATGTGGTTATTAGGCGAATGTTCCTCCGAGTACTGCCCGTCTTGTAACCAAGGTACTACAGACGGTACGGAGGTACCTGCACAGCCGCGCAAGTCCGTGAAAATACGATTACATTATTCCCCGAGTCGAGCGTGTACGAGCGGGACTCAGCGATTGAAATTGGCGGGGCGAAACCCCGCTACACACAACATTCCCCCCGCCCTAGCTGCCTAGTTGCTCATTCTCGAAGTACACGCCGATAATGACTCATGCCCATCCGCATAATTTGCCGCTCTCATCTTGAGAAGTTCATCCTGATTGTTTCCGTGGCGGCCTTGGCGCTCTCCGTTCCTCTGGCGCGTGCCGCCGACAGCACAAACATGAAATTGCTCACACCCGAGGAACTGGTAAAGATCCTCGGGGACAAGTCCGCCAAAACTCCGAAGCCCCTTCTGCTTCAGGTCGGCTCTCAAATGCTGTACGCCCAAGCCCACATTCCGGGGTCCGAGTACATCGGGCAGGGGAATTCGGCGCAGGGGCTTCAAAACCTCGATCGGCGCGTAAGCGCCTTACCGAAAAAGACGTTCATTGTGCTCTATTGCGGCTGTTGTCCCTGGAATCATTGCCCGAACGTGAATCCAGCCTATGACGCTCTGCAGAAGCTGGGTTTCACAGACGTCAAAGTCCTTTATATTGCCAACAACTTCGGCGCCGACTGGGTCGACAAGGGGTATCCTGTCGCGAAGGGGGAGCAATAGCCTGTGAAGAAAATCGGCATCGTCGTGGCTGTGGCCATCCTGGCGATCGTTTGGTTTGCACTGCGGGGCTCCGCGCCGAATCGCGCGGGGGCGTCGAAGCTGGCGCCTGATTTTTCCCTCACCGATCTTTCCGGCCACCCACTGCGCCTTTCCGACTTTCGTGGCAAGGTTGTGATCCTAGACTTCTGGGCCACATGGTGCGAGCCCTGCAAACAGGAGATTCCGCATTTCATCGAACTTCAGAGCAAGTATCCGCAACGCCTAGAGGTGATCGGCATCTCCATGGACGATGACATTGAGCCCGTGCGCGCCTTCCAGCAGCAATACAAAATGAACTATCCCGTCGCTCTCGGCAGTCCGAAACTTGCCGACCAATACGGTGGCATTCTCGGGCTGCCCATCACGTTTGTGATCGATCCGAGCGGACAGATTGTGGTCCGCCATATTGGCGCAACAAAGGTATCGGTCATCGAAGCGGAGATCCAGAAACTGCTTTAAGGGCGCGGAGGGCCGGATGCATTCGCGCTACAAACCGTCGCTCCTACGCCTGCAATCACCAGCACATGGTGAGGTGCGTCACTTCCGATCGTAAGGATTTCCGCTAGTCTTATTTGTCTTCCCGCATTCGATCTCTCAGGCAAGTCAGGTGCAATCATGAAACTGCTAGTTCTTGGTTCCGGAATGATGGGCTCGGCGGCCGCCTACGATATGGCATGCCAGCCTCATGTCGATTCAGTCACACTCGCAGACAGCGATCTCAGGCGCGCCCGCGAGGTGGCTGCGCGCGTTAACCACATCACCGGCGGAAAGAAAGTTCGCGCCGTGAGCGTTGATGCCTCAAAAGAAAGAGACGCGACGCGCCTGATGAAAGGCCACGACGGCGCGCTCTCGGCCGTTCCCTATTTCCTCAATCTCGGCCTCGCCCAAGCCGCCATCACCGCCGGATGCCACTTCGCCGATCTCGGCGGCAACAACACCGTCGTGCGTCAAGAACTGGCGCTCGCCAAGAAAGCAGAAAAGAAGAATCTCGGACTCGCTCCCGACTGCGGTCTTTCGCCGGGCATGGCCTCGATTCTGGGAGGCGAACTGGTTCGCCGCCTCGATGGCCGAGCCGATGCGCTCAAGCTCTACGTTGGGGGGTTGCCGGAAAAACCGATGCCGCCGTTTCATTACCAGCTCGTCTTTTCGGTCGAAGGCCTGATCAACGAGTACGTTGAGCCAGCGCGCATTTTGCGCAAAGGCAAGCTCGTCACTATCGAGCCGCTGACCGAGCCCGAAGCCTTCCACATGGATGGCTTTGCGCCTCTGGTTGCCTTCCAAACTTCCGGCGGCACATCCACGCTGCCGGAGACCTTCGAAGGCCGGGTCGGCGAATGCTTCGAAAAAACCCTTCGCTACCCCGGACACTATGACCTGCTCTGCGAATTGAAAGAACTCGGCCTGTTTTCGAAAGAAAAAATGCGAGTCGGCAACGTGGAAGTATCGCCGCGCGCGCTGATGTCAAAAGTGTTCGAAGGAAAATTTGCCGGCAAGGGCCCCGACCTGTGCATCATGCGCCTCGAAGCGCACGAATCAATCAAGGGCCTCGGGGTCCGTGGCTTGCTCGGCGGCAAACTCAAAGGCCGCGTTGCCAGCTTCACCATGGTCGACCGTTACGACGCTAAAACCGATATGAGCGCGATGATGCGTACTACGGCATTCCCAGCGTCGATAGTGCTGCAGATGATGTGCTCGGGAGCGATCGCCAAGCGCGGCGCCGTGCTGCAAGAGCGCGATGTTCCGGCCGACGCCTTCCTCGAAGAGGTGGCTCGCCGCGGCATTAAGATTGACTATCGGATGGAGTAGAAGTGGCTTCATAAATGGTAGTAGCGGAGAAAGCGTAGCCCTCAGGGGCTAAAGCCCGAGTTCTTCTTGGCTTCCCAGCGGCACGGCTGAAGCCGTGCCCGTTCAAAACGATTTATGAGATGAGTTCGGGTGAGCGATACCAGGTAGTTTGACCCGAAGATAGGTGATGTAACGGGGGCGAGTTTCGCCCCCGTGCCATCTTGAATTCCTGCCGGAGGAAGTGAAAGATTCCGGCGCAGGTGGCGTTAGGGAATCGACGGAGCGAAAGCGGAATACTGATTCATTGTGCCGCTACCGGCATCGCCTCCCTCCATGAAGATCATCCCGTAGACAGCAACAGCACCTGAAACCTGCACACCGGACGGCAGGGCAGGCAGGGTCTTCCATTTGTTTTTGTGCGGGTCGTATACCTGCACCGTGGTCACATCGGCTCCGTTGTTGCCACCGAGAACGTACAACTGGCCATTCAGGGCAACGCCGGCCGCGCCCTGCATCGGTATCTTCATAGGAGCAAGCGTAGTCCAGGTGTTGGCGGCTGGATCGTACACCTCAACCACATTAGTGATGGTCCCGCTGCCGTTAACCCCACCTGCGACGTAAAGCTTACCGTTGATCACCCCGGTGGCGGGACTTCCATGTGCGCTGGCCGATCCCGGCAAGCTGGTCCAGGCATTGGTTGCCGGATCGTACACGTCCAGATAGTTGGCGTATCCGCTGTATCCGTTGCAAGGCGTCACGACGTAGAGCTTGCCGTTGATGACACCGGTTCCACCGCAGGCGCTCAGGTGCGACATCGAGGCCAGAGACGTCCAGGAGTTCGAGGGCGGGTCGTATCTGAAGAGTGCCGTGGTTGGCAGATAGCCGTTCCATCCACCGGTTACATAGAGTTGACCGTTAATTACTCCAGCTCCGTCTCCCTGGTAGAGCGTGATCGGCATGTTCGCCAAAGCCGTCCAGGTGTTCGTCTCCGGGTTGAACGCTTGCAGCATTGAGTTGGGAACGCCGCTGCTTCCACCGGCCACGTAGATGATCCCGTTGATTGACTCCACTGCTGCCGACCCAGTCGGTGCTGGTAGTGGTGCCAGGGACTTCCATGCAGCATGTGCGGGAAGACTTAGCAGCAGCGCCACCATCCCGAGAGTTACTTTGTTTTTCATTGTTCTCCTTTGTTTTTAGATAGGTTGCTAGCAAACAATTCTTTGCCGTACAAGAGCGGTCACAAGCGCAGATCCTGAGTGTTCTTAGCTGATTCGTGTCCCGAACGAATGTGGTCCGGCACCGTCAGACGGATTGCTCAAAACGAGCCGCTCACGAGTGGGAGACGACTGTCAGAATCCTGGAATCCGCTTCAACGCTGGGATCGAACAATCTCTTGGGGATGGAGGAAGAGATTCCTGCAACTATGCCACTGGGGTTGGAGTCCAGCAATGGCATAGAGGTGGCCACTCGGTGGCCCAAGGGTCACTGTTACTACGCCACCAGCGGCTAAAGCCGCAATGATTTGCGGCATTCACGGCACAGCTGAAGCCGTGCCCTTTCAAAACAAATTCAAACTGACCCACTACCGAAATCCTGGCTTACTGGACTGGCGTTCCGCCGCTAAGGCACGTAGCTGCGTTTCCGTCAGACGCGGAACGGATCGCTCCCGACTGGTCAGCACAAAATGCGCGGCGGCCGTAAGCGTCTCCCACGGGCGTCGCGGTGAGATGGAAAGTCGTGGCGGGTGAACCGCCGCACTTCGAGATTGAAAAGGCGTAACCGTGCTGCCTGCCGCTGGCTAATCCGCTGCTAATCAGCATGGCCTGATGCTCATTAGCCTCGGCAGCGCCGAAGCCATCCAGATCGGACAGCGTGCAGGTGTACCCCACGGCAGGATAGGTTGCAGCGTAAGTGGTCTCTGCCGTGAGAATCATGCGCACCGCGGCCAGGATGTTCGCATCGCTCCCCAAGCGGTGGATAGAAGCCTGCCCCGAAGTTTGCCCCAAGCTCGGCATAGGAAGCTGCGGGCTGGTGGCTGCCGCGCGCGCTTTCATCCCGTCGGAGATGCTCTTTAGAAAATCAGGATCGGCGAGCGGCAATTTGATGGTGACCGCAACTTCGTTCAACGTCCAGAGCCCTGATTCCATTTTCATGGAGAAGACGATCACGGGCATGAATGGAGTTCTCTGTGCCTGGTTGTCTTTGTAGGTGTGGATTGACAGTTGGATGTCGTCCTGGTCGCCTCGCAGGGAGTCGTTATCTACGAGGATCTCAGTTTTCTGGCCAGTCTTGGGATCGCTCGTGGCGAGCATCACCGGGCCTGCCTCAAATGTCTCAAAGCTTTTCCCTTGCATGTGAAACTGCCCGGCCAACATGGAATACTGCTGCAGGCTGCCCATCGCCCCTGATTTTTCAAGGGTGGCGCGGGTGACCGCGGGCAAGTGCTTCAGGAGTGTTCCCGACTCCTTGCCAAAGAACATCTCCAGCAAAGCCTGCCGGGCCGTTTGCGGGGTTTCCGGGGTTGCGCTCTTGGCCCACAGGCCAGAACTGGACAAGATCAGAGAGAGAATAACCATCGCGAGCATTCGCATGAAGACACTCCTGCCAAGTGTTGCCTCATCTTGGCATTGCGGTGGAAGCGGCTCCAGTTACTGAGGTAAGGAAGCTGGGTCCGTTGTCGGCGAACGCTTAGTCACGGTTGGCTTCGCCCAACACGGTAATCTTCGAGTCCGTCCGAAATTTCTTATAGTCGTGAAACGTTTCGTCGATGTCTTCGTTGTAGTTCTTCACCAATGCGAGCCGGACGTCGACCTGTGCCGCCACGTGTTTGGGCAGCCAGACCTCGTCGTTGACTTTTGTCTGCTCGGCCATGATGTGCGCGCCGCCGTGCACTCGGGCTAGAAACCACCCGAACGAGATATTGTCGATGGCGGTGATATCAAGTTTCACCCATTGCCCTTCGGCCTTATCAATCCACACGCGGCCTTTGAACTTGGTAAGCATTTTGGTGCCGCGGTCTTTGGCGTGGTATCCGGGACGCGGCTCGCCTTCGATTACCCACGTGTCGCGCCCGTCCAGCGTCTCCGAGCCGACCAGCCGGAAGTTGAACGCGTCGGCAATTTCCAGCACGAACTTGCGGTCTTCTTCGCGTTCCTTCTCTTCTTTCTCCAGCCGCTTGCGCCGGTCGCTCTCCGACTCGTTCTTACGCTTATCCATGATCTTCTGAATCTTCTCTTCTTCTTTCTTTGCTTCCTCTTCCGACAGCGGTTTGTCGTCTTTGGCGATGAGCCGCTCTACGGGCTCGCCATAAACTTCCAGAACCTCGTGCGTCCGGGTCTCGACTTTCTTTACCTGTCCGTTTCCGTCGAGCTTGCGCTCTTCTTCGCGATCAATGTAGGTGTAATCGCGAAGGCGCTTTTCGTTCTCAACTTCCCGATCCTGGGCGTAGCGCAACAGCTCCCGGAAGTTTTGCTGCGAAATCATGCCCGCGGCATCGGCCTGAAGTTGGAGCGGAGGAGCGGGCGCAGATTGGGCTGGAGCAGCCTTCGGATCTGGGACTTCAGCCGCCTTTGAATCCTGAGCCAGAGCGAATGAACCTAGCAGAGTCAGACCGAGGAAATGGCGGAGGCAGAAATGCATGAAGTTGATACGCAAATAATTGGCCCGAAGTTCTAGCTGGTTACTGGCTACCGGGTCCTGTCTTCTTCACGGCCCGCTCCAAGCACTCCGCCCGGAATAGCCGTCCATCCACGCGATGCAGGCGCTTCGCCTGCGCCTGCGAAATCAACCGGTAATGAAAGATCGTCAGCAGATATTCGGCCACAAACCATACCGGCTTCTCCGAGGTCATCCAATCGAGATGATCGAAGCGCTTCAGGTTGACGGGGCGGGAAAATGTCCGCAATGTCCGTTCCCCGCGCAGATTAAAGTAAAGGTTGAAGTAACTGATGGCCAGTTCGCGCAGCGTGCGGTGCACCGGCTCACGAAACCGGCATCCGGTGAAATTCGACTTCGCCACCGCTCCCCAGCACCCGTCCACGCGGTAAATGGCAATGACATGATCGGTATCGTGCTCGGATTCGAAGTCCAATAGCAGCGGCGGATAGCCATTCGCCCGCAGAGCCGCCGCCGCAAACAAGGCCCCCTCGTAGCAGTGAGAAGTGTTCTCCCGCAAAACCCGCCGCGGAGACCAGGCCGTGTCCTCGAGGTGATACGGCATGGCGTCAAGAAAACGCTGAATGCCATAAGGATCTTTCAGCGAGCGCAGCTTGCGCAGTTCAGTGGGAGAGAAGCCCCAAGAATTGGCGTCGGTGTTCATTTTCGATGATTGAAGGTAGCAGGATCGGGCGAGGGTTGGGAATGGAGGAGGGGGTTCGTTGCGTGGCAGACGCCGAAAATGGTCCTCAGCCTAAGAGCCCGCTAAGCCAAGTGTCAAATCCACTAGAAAAAATGCGGCCGAAATCCCTATTCAGGATTCTGTTCCGCTGCCGTTTCTTCTTGCTGGCCTTCGGATTTCTTCCAACCTGGGTTCGTGTCGTATTCCTTCATGGCGTGGGCAACGACTTTGGTCTTCGGGCCTAAATCCTTCTCGTATACGACTCCATCCTGGTTAACGATGAACGTCATCACCCCGGAGGATCGGTACTCCGCCGGATAGGCTACAAATGCGAAGCCCCCGGTCATCCTGCCGTTGGCTACATAACTCTTCGCGCTGTTCTTGCCTTCGCTTGTCAGGACGTGGAAGTAGTAACCGCGGTAGGGGGTCGGGCCATTTTGCTGGCTCTTGGCATAGCCCGCGGCAACGGCCGACGCGACTAGCGGGCCGATTGGACTTTGCGGTTCGCCGTTCGCAGCTTTCCAATAAAGGCCATCATGCTGGCCTTCATCGCTGAAGATTTTCTGGGCATACTCGCTGTGTTGCGCCGAGTATTCTTTTTCGGCCGCCACCAGTTCCTGACAAACGCGAATGGCCGACATTTCATTCCGCCCGATGCGTCTGTATAGAATCTCTCTTTTGCCCGCTTCGGTGTCGAAATACCACAATTTACCTTTGCTCATGAGTGGGATCGGCGTCGGCCAGTTATGAGCCCCGATATACAAGACGGTCGTCCCATCCGGCTCTTTCACCAGCCGATGCATCTCTTCATATCTCTTCACGAAATTAGCCCGGCTCTCGGAGTCTTCGACGTCGTCTCCGGAGGAGACAATCTGCTTGCCATCCGGCCCCAGGATTTCGAGTATGGCTTTTTCATCGTTATTTTTCGCGGCCGCGACCAAGGCACCCGCCGCGGCTTCCGCTGAAATGAATGTTTTCTGGGCGCGTTGCTGCGCCTGGGAAGGCGAAGGCAAGCACGCGACCGCGATCACCACGAGTGCCGCGAATTTGGCAAGATTCGCCCCGTCAAGACCAGCCCAATGAAGATTGGGCCCATAAAACCTATCCATGCTTCGCTTTGTTGGCCGCATAAAACCTCACTCGATTCTCAAATCTCTAAGTTCTTAACAACCGGGAACATCATGGGGCCCGCTGAAGCACTCGTGCTTCAGATCAATGACGCCCGCCATGGCCGCCGCCTCCGGAATGACCACCACCGCCGCGTGCGGCTCCGCCGCCAAAGCTACTTCGTCCGCGTGACGAAAAACTTTTCGTCTGCCCGCCATGTCCATATCCGCTGAATGCACCCGAGCGAACGCCGCTCTGACCACGCGGTTCCGCGAATCCTCTGGCCGCCTGCCGATTCCCTTCAAAAGGCCTGGCCGTCGCTCCGGGACGGTTGAACACTCCGCCCCGCTCACCGGAAGGACCGCGAGCTTCAGTTCCGCCGCGTGCGGCCTCAGTGCCACCGCGCGCTCCACCGCGGCCACCGATAGCTCCGCCGCGGCCCGCTGCGCCGCGATAGAAATTACTGCGGTTGTAGAAGGTTCTGCTCTGGGAGAAATATCGGCCGTGATTGAACATCACGTAGTGGTTGCGCCAGTCGAATCCCCAATGACCCCATCCCCATCCGAAACCGCCAAACCAGCCGATGCCGAAACCGAGTCCGAATGAAAGATAAGGTCCGCCAAACCAGATCCCGGGATAGGGATACCATCCCGGCCACGCCACGACCGGATAGCCATAAACCAGCCACGGGTCATATGCAGGAACGTAAACCGTATCGGGATCCGCGGGCTCAATGTCGACGTCCGAACCCTGGTCGGAAACAACTTGCTGGGGCGTGCTTTTCAGATTGCCGGCGGCTTGCGCTTTGTGCCGCATCACCTGCACGGCGTCCATCACGTCCTGCTGCTGGTTGTAGTAAGCGTCGCCCAGAGACGACGTCCAGGAAAGATTCTTGTCCATGTTTCCGAGCACCGATGGAAACGCCGTCAGCGCCTTCACGCTGGGATCCCATGGTTGCTGGTCCACTTCTTTGCCCAAGGCCTCGCCCTTCAGGTCGGGATGCTCCTGTAGACATCGATCAGCCTCAACGACCTGGTCCGGAAACGTGGAAGCCGCGAGAATCTGCGCTACCAGCGAATCCGGATAGAGCGCAATCGGCGCAACTAATCGCTGCAACTGCTCGGGACCCTGCGGCGCGTATTGCGGCTGCTGGTCGCCCGGTGGCGGAGCCTGGCTATTTTCCGGTGGCGGGGCTTGGTTCTCCTGCGAGGGCGGAGCTTGTGTGTCCTGCGCCGATAGGCCTGGCGGCAAAGTCACGAACAGGAGTGTGAGCGACAACAATAGGGCCAGACTCTGTTTCCACCACTGCACTACTTCGTTCCCAGCGCTGCTTCTCGCAGTCTTCATGCCGGAACCTCCTCTGTATCTTCCACCCAAGGCATCCCTAAACGTAGAGATGCCACGAACGCAGTTGGCGCTGCAAGTTTACTTTTCTAGATCGGCTATGGAAAAGTGCGCTGGCATGCCGGGAGCGACCACCGGGGCTAGAGCCCCAGCTGATTCGACGCGACTTACGCTGCCCGGAAGGGCCGCTCTTCCACGGCAGCGCTTACATTTGTGACTTGTTCCGCAGCCTGCTAACAATTTTTGCGCCCTACCCCAGCAACTCCCCGAGTTCCGCCGGCCGTTCCACTAGTACATCCGGCGTGATCTCTTCCAACGTGTGCGGAGCAAAGCCGTAGGTCACGCCGCACGTCCACAAGCCAGCGTTGCGGCCCGTGAGCACGTCGATTGATGAATCTCCAATCATCAGCGCTGCGTCCGCTGCCACGCCGGTTTCTTCCAGTAATGTCCGAACGCCCAACGGGTCGGGCTTCTTTGTGGAGAAACTATTGCCGCCGTAAACGTGCACGAAGTAATCTGCCAGACCGAGCGCTTGCACAATATCCTGCGAGGGGCGCACGGGCTTATTCGTCAGCACCGCCATCAGGCGCTGCACAACAGGGCGGACCGGAGTGTCTGCCCCACCCGAACCATTTGCCAGCGCTGCCAGCATTTCGGGAATCCCGTCATACACGGTCGTATGATCCAGTTTATGCAGACGGTAGTAGCCGAGAAAGTACTCGAGCGCTTGCTTGAAAAACTCGTCCTCCGCGGGATTCGGGGGCGCCACAATGCCGGACGTTGATGCCTTGGGTTCGACGATGCCTAACGCCCGTTGCACCAGCACCGGCGCCCCGTCTCCGACAAAGCTTGCGATCACGTCGCCGGCCAGTTCCTTGCGGCCAAAATGGCGCAACATGGCGTTCACGGAATGAATCAAATCCAGCCGAGAATCAATCAGTGTGCCGTCGAGATCGAAAACCAGCAGCCGAATGGAGCGCGGATCAAAGCGCCGCAGAAAGCGGATCATGGACTGTTCAGGATAACTCAGGTCCCAGGTCCCAGGCCTCAGGTCTCAGGTCTCAGGTCTCAGGTCTCAGGAAAGGCTTGAGCTTTACGGATCGATAGTCAATAGCTAATCTCACGCTCACGAAAAATGATAGCGTCCCAAATGAAAGATTTTCCTGAGACCTGAGACCTAACACCTGAGACCTCATTTACAATAAGGCGGGCTCAAACTCCGCGGGGTGAAGAACGCAGCATGGCCACAACCAAGATTGATCCCAAGCTCGGCGAGGGCGAGGAGAAAAAGAAGTCTGGTACCTACCAGGGCCTGAGCCGCGAGCAACTCATCGATGCCTACCGCATTATGTTTACCTCGCGCCGCGTTGACGACCGCGAGATTCTGCTCAAACGCCAGCAGAAGGTTTTCTTTCAGATCTCGGGCGCGGGCCACGAAGCGATCGGCGTAGCCGCCGCTTATGTGCTCAAGGCCGGCTACGACTGGTTCTTTCCGTATTACCGTGACCGCGCTCTCCTTCTGGGACTGGGAGCGACTCCGTATGAAATGCTGCTGGGGGCGGTTGGCGCGGCCGACGATCCCAGTTCCGGCGGACGGCAGATGCCATCGCACTGGGCGCACAAGCGGCTCAATGTTTTCACGCAGTCTTCGTGTACCGGCACGCAGGTACTGCATGCTGTGGGATGCGCTGAGGCTGGCCGCTACTTTGCGCAGCATCCGAATGCGGCACGAAAAGCCGAGGGCGATTATCGCCAGTTTAAGGATGTCCAATTCCATGGCGACGAAATCGCCTACGTTTCGCTCGGCGACGGCACCACCAGCGAGGGCGAATTCTGGGAAGCGCTCAATACCGCCTCCAATCGCCGCCTGCCCGTGCTTTTTTCGATCCAGGACAACGGCTACGCCATTTCCGTTCCGGTCGAAGTGCAGACCGCGGGCGGCAATATCTCGCGCCTGGTGTCGGGCTTTCCGAATTTTCATTTTGAGGAAATCGACGGCACCGATCCCATTACGGCCTACGCTGCCTTTAAACGCGCGGCCGATTATTGCCGAGCCGGCAGCGGTCCGGCCTTCGTCCACGCGCACGTGATACGGCCTTACTCGCACTCGCTCTCCGATGACGAGCGCCTCTATCGCCCGGAGAGCGAACGTGAGAGCGACGCCGCGCGCGATCCCGTCCCGCGCCTGCAGATGTTTTTGTTGCGCGAAGGCATCCTCGACGAGGCGGGCATTAACCGGCTCGAGAAAGAAGTCGAAGAGCAGATTCAGGCCGATGCCGATCGCGCGCTCGATGCGCCCCTGCCGCAGCCCGAGTCAATCTACAACTTCGTCTACTCTCCCGACCTCGACCCGAAGTCGGCGGCGTTCGATACGCATCCCGCGTATGCCGCGCCCGAAGCCACTTCCGAGGGCAAGCGCCCGGCAGCGTCCGCTCCCAAGACCATGGCCGACCTTATTAATGCCACCCTGCGCGACGAGATGCGCCGTGACGAGCGCATCGTCATTTTTGGCGAAGATGTCGCCGACGCCAGCCGCGAAGAGTACGTGAAGCAGAAGCTGGTCAAGGGAAAAGGCGGAGTCTTCAAACTAACCTCGGGCTTGCAAATGGAATTCGGCGCCGACCGCGTGTTCAATTCACCGCTCGCCGAAGCTAATATCGTGGGCCGCGCTCTTGGCATGGCCGCACGCGGACTTAAGCCCGTCGTCGAGATTCAGTTCTTCGATTACATCTGGCCGGCGATGATGCAGCTGCGCGACGAATTGGCGCTGGTGCGCTGGCGCTCCAACAATGCATTTTCGTCGCCGCTTGTTGTCCGTGTCGCGATTGGCGGCTATCTGACGGGCGGCGCCATCTACCACTCGCAATGCGGCGAGAGCACGTTCACTCACATTCCGGGCTTGCGCGTCGTTTTCCCGTCGAATGCGCTCGATGCTGCCGGGCTGCTCCGCACGTCCATCCGTTGCGACGACCCTGTCCTTTTCCTCGAGCACAAGCGCCTTTACCGCGAAACCTACGGCCGGGCCCCCTATCCGGGGCCGGACTACATGGTCCCGTTCGGCAAGGCGAAGATCGTTCACCCCGGCACCAACCTCACCGTCGTTACTTATGGTGCGGTCGTTCCACGGGCGTTGCAGGCGGTGCAAAAAATCGAGCGCGAGCACCAGGTCAGCGTTGAGTTGATCGACCTGCGAACGTTGAACCCCTTCGATTGGGACACCATCGCCGACTCGGTCAAGAAAACCAACCGCGTTCTCATTGCTTATGAAGATTCGCTGAGTTGGGGATACGGCGCTGAAATCGCGGCCCGCGTCGCCGACGAGCTTTTCCATCATCTGGACGCGCCGGTTAAACGCATCGCTGCCACCGACACCTTCGTCGGTTATCAGCCGATTCTTGAAAACGCGATCCTGCCGCAGACCAGCGACCTGTACCGGGCGATGAAGGAATTGGCGGAGTTCTAGAACCGGGCTTTGGCTCTGGGCCTTTGCTTCCCGCACACCTTCTACCCAAGTATCCGCGCGGTTGAATTCATGCACGGAGAGTCGTGCTCTAACGCCCAAGGTCTGATCTAAAGCCTCCCAAGGTGCCGCCGATCACCCAGAACAGAGGGAGTGGTACACCTACATGAGTCTCAGGGGAAAATTCAGGATCATGGTTATGGTGGCTGCCGCGGGATTGGTGGCGATTGCTGGCTTTTGGATCAAGAGCCAGCGCTCCACGTTGCTCACCGAGAAAATGGAGAAGACGAAAAACCTCGTCGAGGTACCGTACTCGGTCATGGAGAAGCAATATCAATTGGAAAAAGAGGGCAAAATCAGCCGCGAAGAGGCGCAACGACGGGCGCTCGAAGTGATTCGGACCATGCGGTACGAAGGGAACAACTATTTCTGGATCAATGACGAGCATCCGACGATGATCATGCACCCGATGAAACCCGAACTGGATGGAAAGGATCTGACGACAGTCACGGACGCGAGCGGGAAGGCGCTGTTTGTCGAATGCGTCAAGGCGGCGCAGGCACCCGATGGGGGCTATGTCCACTATCAGTGGTCCAGACCGGGGCAAGACCAGTCGGTGGACAAGCTTTCGTTTGTTAAGAGTTTCGCCCCGTGGGACTGGGTAATTGGGACGGGGATTTACATCGATGATGTCAACTCCGGTTGGAGAGCTAGCGCGCTTACGGCCGGAGGGCTCGCCGTGGCTTGCCTGATTCCTCTGCTGGCGGTGTCGATCACCACTTCGCGTTCGATCTTTCTGCGCTTGAACGACATGGTGGACCGGGTCAAGGATGTGGCCGAGGGCGAAGGAGATCTGACCAAGAGGATTGGCATCACCTCCAATGATGAGGTCGGAGAACTGGCGAAGTGGTTTAACGTTTTCATGGACCGGTTGCACGAGATGGTCCGCGCCATCGTGGAAAACGCGCAGCAGGTCGCATCCGCGAGCGCGGAGCTTTCCAGCACCAGCCAGCAGATCACAGCCAACTCCGAGGAAACGACAGCACAGGCAATGGTGGTATCCGAAGCCGGCGGTCAGGTTAATTCCCACCTGCAGACGTTGGCCTCGGGCTCTGAGGAAATGAGTGTCACCATCGGCGAGATTGCCAAGAATGCTACCGAGTCGGCCCGGGTCGCGACCGAAGCGGTCTTAGCCGCAGAATCGGCAAACCAGACGGTGGCGCGGCTGGGAGATTCCAGCGTGGAGATTGGGAAGGTGATCGAGGTAATCACCTCGATCGCGCAGCAGACCAACCTGCTGGCGTTGAACGCAACCATTGAAGCGGCCAGGGCGGGCGAGGCGGGGAAAGGTTTTGCGGTGGTGGCTCACGAAGTGAAGGAACTGGCAAAGCAGACGGCAAAAGCGACAGAGGAAATCAAGCAGAAGATTGCGGCTATCCGGGAGAACGCGAGCGGGGCAGTGTCGGCGATCGAGGGGATCAAAGGAGTGATTGACAAGGTCAGCCATATTTCAACCATCATTGCCACTGCGGTCGAGGAACAGAGTGCGACGACGAGTGAGATGGCGCGAAATGTGACAGAAGCGGCGCAGGGAGCGGCCACGATCTCGAACAACATTAAAGGGGTGGCGGAAGCCGCGCAGAACACCTCGACGAACGTCGGGGAAGAGCAGACCGCGACCGAACATCTGAGCCGGATGGCAAACCAGTTGCGCGATCTGGTGGGCCGCTTCAAAATCAGCGCCGACAGGCCGGCGCATGAAGACGAAGAGCGATCGACGAAGGCGGCGAGACACGCTGCTGGGGCGCTCTGAGAGCCGCGACCGGCGGAATCTTCGGTGTGGCCGATCCTTAGTTAGTTGTCGGTGAAATCCTGGCACAGCCGGGCAGCATTGTTGGCGAGCCCGTTGGCTTCGGTGTTTTGCTCGCGCGGAATGCGGGTAATGTCAAACTCCAAGGCCCGGGCCAGCTTGCGGCAGATCCAGTTCAAAGAATACAGCCTCGGGCTCCGGCAGGAATATTCTCCCGACATCTGCCGCACCACGACATCGGAATCGGAGTAAACGCGAAGCGATCGCGCCTTCCTCCCCAGGGCCCACTGCAGCGCTTCGAGTAGCGCAACGTATTCGGCTACATTGTTGTCTTGCCAGCCGATCCACCTGGCAATGCGGATCCGGCCTCCGCCGGGATCCTCGACGACGATCCCGATACCGGACGGCCCAGGACTTCCATGGGAACTACCGTCCACGTAGGCAACCAGATGCGGCATGTCAGTTCATTCCTGACTGCACCATGCGTGAAGACGGTGCGCGGCGTCAAGAACATTTGCTGGTTCATTGTGTGCATTGCAAAAAAAAATTTCCACAGGCCGACAATTCGCTTCTGAACTGAATTTCCCCCACCCTGTCGAATGCCTTGACTGACAGGGCATTTGGAGAATTCAGGGTCGCGGGCCGAATCGCAAATTGCACCAATAACGGGCGTTGACAACTTCTGATTATGGACTAAGCTGAATGACGTCGACGGCTGAAAGGGTTGGCTTCAAAAATCGTTGCCAGTCCGAAGTAAGCTGGGTGATTCAGAAGGCGGGGCGACCCGCTGGACGACCAGACCCGAAAAAACCGACGAATCTGCGAGGAGACGCCGGGGTTTGGTACTGCGAAAGCAGTGATCGCATCAAGGACCGCGACGGTGCACGCATCTACGTTGTTGACTCTCTCGCAGGAGTTGGCGGCTAGAGCGTAACCAATGTCGCGGTCTTTTCTATTGCCCCATAGTCCCCAGGCTCGGTCCTATTTCTCCACGTCCTGCTGCCCGTCAATCCTTCTTGCTTTTTTCACGTCTTGTCAGAACCGCACATGACTAGAGTTTTCTTAGCTCTTCTTGGATTTGCCTGAACCGCTCGAACCTCGCCCGCCAAAGTTGAAGCCCCACGGACCGCCCCCAAAGCACAGGACGGCAAAAGCAATCGTTCCCACTGCCAGTGGAAATTCGTATCCCATCGGACCCATCAGCCCGTTCTTGAAATGCACTTTCCAGATTGCTACCGCCATCTCGATCACGATGGCCAGAGCGAAGAATCGTGTGAACAGACCCAGCACGATGCCAATCCCGCCAAAGAACTCCGTTCCCGCCGAAAGATATGCCATCCAGCGGGGCAGGCCGAGCGATCCCACCGTATCCATGTGATGATGAAACCCGCCCCACACTTTGTGATAACCGTGCGCGATCATGATCGCGCCCAAGGTAAGGCGCATGACCAACTGGGCAAAGGGCTGCAACCGATTGAAAAAGTCGAGATTCACAGCGTACCTCCGGGAAGAAACGATAAAGGTAGCAGAAAAGTTGGGTGGGAATTGCGGTGGGAATCTGCTGAGTTAAACGTCGTTTTCAGGTTTTTAAATCTGTGCCATGGTGCTTTGTGCTAGGCGGGATCTGTGTTGCGGGCGGCTTTTTCGCGGGCGGGGCGCCCGCGCCATATTTACCATTCCGAATACGGCTTGCCATTGCTGCCAATCTTGCTGGAGGCGCTGTGCACGCCATAGATACCGGTTTCGGTCTGGTAAAGCGACAGGATCGCCGGCGGGTCATCTTCCGTCACCCAGGTCGTGGTGCCGGTTATGTCCTTGGGCACTTCCTTAATGTATCCTGCGCTCCTCAGATCTTCGAGCGATTGCGGCGGTTTCTGCTTATCCAGCGTGTACTGAAAAATCATCTGATTCAGAGTCAGCAGGCTGTCGCGGAACGCGTCCTCTCGGGCCCGATTGACACTCTGGCTATAGATCGGCATGGCGACCGCCAACAGGATCAGCATCATGGCGATCACAACCATCATTTCGAGCAGCGTGAATCCGCGGCTGGCGCGTTCGACCCGCCCTGTCAATCTTCTGTGCTTCATCGCCACTCCGAGTAGGGCCTGCCGTCGCTGCCCGGCTCATTGGAACCGCTGAACACGCCAGAGATGCCCATCTGGTCGGGATTCCAGGCTTTCTCCGGGTCGGTCTCCTGCTCGGTCTGCCAGGTGGTGTTGCTGCCCGTAATGTCGTTGGGAATTGCTTTCAAATATCCCGCCTGCACCAGGTCATCGAGTTGCTGGGGAGCCTGTCTCTTGTCCTCCGAGTACCGCTGAACGACCTCATTGAGGGTGAACAGATTCTTCTTAAACGTGGCTTCCTTGGAGCGCAAGATCGCCTGGTTGTACATGGGCAGGGCGATGGCCAGCAACACCAGCACGATGCTCATGACGATGATCATCTCGATCAGCGTGAAACCCCGTGGATGCGCTTTCCACCCCTTCGCGCCAGAAGCAGGCGCGTTGGGGACCCCGGCTTTCCACCCCATCGCGCCAGAAGCAGGCGCGTTGGGGACCCCGGCTTTGGTCCTGAATCTCATTTACCAGTCCCTGTACTTGGTGCCATCGAGAGCGGTCGCCTGCGATTTGCTGTAGACATCGAACAGGTTCTGCTCATCCCAGGAATCCGACGTGGGATCGTCCTGCATGGAATGCATCCCCCACTCCGCTTTTCCCGTCATCGGATCGACCGGAATTTTGCGCAAGAACTTCAGCTTCTTGCCGGACACATCCTCACCCTTGACCAGCGTCTCCAGGTCGGGCGGGTAATTGTCGCTTCCCAGCTTCGTCTTGAACGCCCCCGTGTCGGCAGCAGCTTTATAGCGGTCGATCGCGTCGCGCAGCATCCACAAATCGTCGCGGAGCTCCTTTTCGCGGGTTCTCTGGAGCATGAACCGGGCGGTAGGCAGCGCCATCCCCGTCAAGATCAAAATGATGGTCGTGGCCACAATCAGTTCGATCAGCGTGAATCCGCGCAGGCGGCGCCTCGCGGGCGCCAGCTTGATCATGTTACCTGGATGATTCATAACATATTTCGCAATCACTGAATGGTAACCGCGGCTTCGGCTCCATTCATCGGGATGGCCTGCATCGCCGGGTCACGAGCGCCGCCCCGCGTAATCACCAGCGCGGATTGTCCCGGTGATTTCGCCATCATGGTCAGGGTCACGACCGCACCCTGTCCCGAAACAGCCCCGGCACCGGGAGGCCTCGACGCCGTAATCTGCAACGTGCCGCTCGCCGGGTCGTCGCGGAAGGCCAAGGCGACCGCCTGGCCATCCTGGGACAGGAAGCCGCCATTGGAAACATTCAGCACTTGCAACTGGTTCGGGTCGTAACTCAGTTGCACCGGCACCGAGTAAACGTTCTGTCCGCCGGAAACCAAGACGTTCACTGTGAAAGTCGACCCTTTTGCCTGGGTCAGAGACGGCGGATCGAACAGGAAGGAGGCCCCGCCCGCGGCTGGAGCGTTCCGAGCGCCCGGGTTCTGGCCGGCCGGATTCTGCTGCCCCCCCTGCGGAACGGCGGGCGGCGGTGCCGGGGCCGGAACCGGTGGCGTCGCCGGCTTGGTGTTCACCAGCCTCAACTGAATCGCATTGGCCGTTCCCACATCGAGCAAGTCAGCGCTCCGCGAGGGCTCTGGTCCCCGGATTATGTGTGGCACCAGCACGAAGACGATCTCGTCCTCCTGGCGCTCGGTTTGGGTTTGCGAGAACAGATATTTCAAGATTGGAATCGAAGCCAGCCC
>JBAQIB010000018.1:0-1952 GCA_049288625.1 Terriglobales bacterium
GTATACGTTTTCGATCGACGAGGCAGAAAGTTGGCTGGCCAAGGCCGCGAAATAGCGCCAACCCTGTGGAGCTGCCAACATTCCGCAGTCGTCTCGTGCAACACGCGCTTCACCTACCGACGTCTTCGCCTGCCCGACAGACGCGACGAACACATGACCCGACACTGAGGTCGGCACCAACACCATTCCCGCCGGCTGCCAGAGGTCGACCTTACATGCTCGCCGACACCGCGCGCAGTGGCAGCTATTGATCCGGCACGCAGAAGTCTCTAGGCGGCGTATTTAACGCGTGCATCCTGGAAGTAGCTGCGGATGCGTGCGGGTGATTTCTCGATTTCGGCCATATGCTGCTCGGCTGCGGCTTTGAGTTTGCCTTTGGTGCGGACCGGAACGCGTTTGCGGATCTCCCGTTTCAAATCGGCGTTGAGGCGCTCGTCCGGGTTCAGTTCGGGTGCGTAGCTCGGCAGATAGAAGACCTCGATGCGGTCCTTGCGTTCGGCCAGCCATTCTTTCACCGGCTTGGCGTGGTGGGCGCGCAGATTGTCGAGGATGAGAAAGATCTTCCTGCGCGTCGCTTTGATCAGCGCGGTAAAGAACTCGATCAGCCTGTCGGTGCCGAAATTGCCGTCGATGATCATCCAGCGCGCCTTGCCCCGGTTGGTGACGGTCGAGATCATCGACAGTTTCTGGCGCGTGCCCGGCGCATAGGCGACCGGCGTTTCCCCCTTGGGAGCATACGAGCGGCCGCGCACGTCCGTGTTGACCAGGGCTGTTTCGTCGCCCCATTGCACCTCGCCGCCTTCGGCCTTGGCGCGCGCCGCGATCGCTGGATACTGCTCGTCGATCCACGCCTTCACCGCCGCCGGCCGCTGCTCATAGGCGCGCTTGATCGGCTTTTGCGGCGTGAAGCCCCAGCGTTTCAGGTCGTTGCCGACGGCCCGAACCTTGAGCTTGATCCCGCACGCGCGCGCGATCAGTTCGCCGACGGCGGCGCGCGTCCACAGCGCGAAGTCCATCTTCAACTGCTCGGGACGCCGGTCGCAAATCAGCTTGCGGATCAAGGCCTCCTGGTCCGGCGTCAGGCTACGGCCCTCGCCGACTTTCTTACCCCGCTCTTTGGGCTTCAGCGCAGCCATGCCATCGGCCTCGTAGAGATCGATGGCCGTCCGCACAGCCGGCCAGCTCAGGTTGGTCAATTCCACGATCCGCATGATGCCGTAGCCCTTCTTGTGAAGGCGGATCACCTGCTTGCGGCGCTCGTGCAGTTCGGCAAGAGTTTGATTGCGGGCATCATGGTCGCTCATGACGCCAAGATAGTCTGATTCGAACAAAAACTCAATATATCAGCGTGCCGGGTAGTGGGCTAGTTTGAAATCTCAGCGATCGTTTTCTTGTAAGGACCGCGCTTCTGAGTGGCGATCGCCAAGTCCCGTGCATCAAGCAGGAATGGGGCTAGTATGGCGGTTCAGAAGTTCCTCACCATTCGCAGCTAGTTCCGGAAGGAACTTCTGAACCAAAGCCACACCAGCAACTCTATGGTTCTAGTGTCCCTTTTGAATCCGAAGTTCGCTTCAACCCCAGCCGCAATGTGGGTGCGAACTTCGGATTCGGGACACTAGGCGACATGCCAGCCAGAGCCCCCACTGCCGAGGAGCTGGGTCTGCTGAAGGTGCCCTCCGCTCATCTGCCAGAGGGCCACTGTGCCGCTGGTGTTCCTCCAGAGGATGTCGTCGGTCCCGTTGCCAAGGTAGTCACCGGTGCCGACGATCGACCAACTGCTGTCCGCCCCACCGAGCACGGTGGCCGACTGCACGTGACCGCCGCTCATCTGCCAGTCGACCACGGTGCCGCTGGTGTTCCTCCAGAGGATGTCGGTCGTCCCGTCACCGTTGAAATCGCCGGTGCCGACGATCGACCACGTGCTGTCCGTCGAACCAAGCACGGTGGTCGAC
>JBAQIB010000019.1:0-12332 GCA_049288625.1 Terriglobales bacterium
GACATCACCACCCAGGAGAGTCTCCATATGAATCCCCTCGCGTCCACCAAGTGTGCCGTGCGCCTGCTGATGGCTCTGGCGGCGATATCAGGTCTCTTCTTGACAGCCGGCTGCGGCAACAGCAGCAAAGTTTCTACCAACCCGGAAGGCTTCACCAACGCCAGCCTTACTGGCACCTACGTCTTCTCCTCCTCTGGCTTCGACTCCACCAACGGCGAGTTCCTCGCGGCGGTAGGTTCCGTCGGAGTCGACGGGAACGGCAACGTAACTGGGGGCAACATCGACATTAACAGCCTCTCGTTCGGTCAGTCCTCGACACCGATTAGCGCCCTTACCAATGCCTACAGCGTAGGCTCCGACGGCCGCGGTCAGATCACTCTCAACACGTCCAGCGACGTGCTGCCGGGCATTGTCTTGGATTTCGTCCTCACCTCGCCTTCGCATGGGCTCGTTACTGAATTCGACGGCGACGGCACTGGCAGCGGTACGCTCGACCTTCAAACTACCGGGGCCCTGACGGGGTCCTATTCCTTTGGCCTTTCCGGCTCTACTTCTGCGGGTAGTCCGCTCGCCACGGTGGGAACTTTTAGCACGAGCGTATCTCGTGCCCAAGGCATATCCTTCAATGGCCTTGCAGACATTAACGGCGACGGCGTTGCCACCGCAGACTTGAATCTTGCCGCCACCGTCACCGCAGGATCCCCCGGAACAGCGACTCTTAGCGCCTACAACTCAAGCAACGATCTGGTCGCGACCTATAATTTCGACGTTTACATGGTCGATGTGACCCACTTGAAGTTCATCGAGAATGACACCAGTTCCACGGGAGTGCTCCTTGCTGGTGACGCCTTCACGCAGCAGACATCGATCCCCGATGGCGTGTATGCCTACTCCATGGAAGGCCTCGACTCAACCACCAACGTCGGGCCGATTGCAATGGCGGGCTTCTTCACCTCCACCTCAGGCACACTCAGCGGCGTCCTTCAAGACTATAACGATGTCGGTAACGTCAATGAGGTGGCGGGAACCGGGGGTTCTTTCACGCCCATCACTGGCGGACGAACCGAGCTGACCCTGACCAGCATCTATAACGGTGCTCCAAGCGGACTCCTCGGCTCACCCACCTTTGCTGCCTATCCCTCCAGCGGCGGGATTGAAATGTTGGAAATTGATAACCCCACAAATGGCGAGTTCGGGATCACCGGTGGCATCGCTTTGCCGCAGGGCAGCACGACCACCATCTCAACCACGCCCGGCTACGGCTTGAATCTTTCGGCGGCAAACGGCGGGGGCTTCGAGGAAGATGACATCGCCCAGTTCATCGTCGACAGCGGCGGCAACTATACCGGCGCGGAGGACATAAACGATGACCAAGCTTTCCCCAATTCCACCGGCAACCCTTTCAACGGCACATTGACGCCGGACACCGCCGTCGCGGGTCACGGTTCAGCCGCAACCACTTCCGGTGAGTTTAATTTCAGCTACTATGTCGCGAACGACGGCGCAACCATCCTTATCCTTGAAACAGACTCCACTCAGCTCGGATTAGGATCTTTCGAAGCCCAAAGTTCGTCGGGGAGTGGCGTCCGGGCAGCCGCCGCGCACACTCAATTCTCACCCGTGGTGGTGAGGCCGAAAGGAAAGGCCGCGTGGAAGAAGCGCAGCAAGTAGCACTGCGGATCGACTAGCACACAATTCAGGCGTGGCCCGTGGGCCACGCCTTTTCTCGCTTCGGCAGCTCTGTAATCTGGAGCGCGTAGTCCAAAGCGGAAACGCGAACCACCTAACTCTTTGATTCTAAAATATCTTACGGATTAGTCCTTATTTTTCAAAGATCTAGCGGGGATCGGCGCTAAATCTTTGATTCCAAAAGATCGAGACCAGGGGAGACAATAAAAAGGGCTGTGAACCCAGCCCTTTTACTTTCAAACAAAACCTAATAGTTCTTAAGCGATGCTCTCGGCCGCGATCTTCTCTGTCAGGAAGGCTTCAATCACATCGCCAATCTTCACGTCGCCGTAGTTGGCGATGGAAATTCCGCATTCCATACCGCTGGTGACTTGGGAAGCATCGTCCTTGAAACGCCGCAACGACGCGACCTTGCCTTTGAACACCACTACGTTGTCGCGCAGCAGGCGCACTTCGGAGTCGCGCTTGATGAACCCATCGGTGACGCGGCAGCCCGCAATCGTTCCCACCTTCGGAATACGGAAGGTTTCGAGCACTTGCGCGCGTCCCTGATAGGTCTCTTTGATGGTCGGCTCCAGCAGGCCAGTCATGGCGCGCTTGATCTCGTCCTGCAACTCGTAAATGATCGAGTGCAGCCGGATGTCGACTTTCTCCTGATCGGCCAGCTCCTGCGCTTTCCGCTCGGGCCGGACGTTGAACCCGATGATGATGGCGTTCGATGCCGAAGCCAGCAGCACGTCGGTTTCGGTGATAGCGCCGATGCCGGAGCGCAGCAGTTTCAGCCGAACCTTGTCGTTTGAAAGCCGTCCAAGCAAATCGCCCAGCACTTCGACCGATCCCTGCACGTCGGCTTTCAGGATGATGTTCAGTTCTTTGATGCCAGCGGTTTTCAACTGCTCGGCGAGGCCTTCAAGCGAGACGCGGGAGCTCTTGGCGAGAGCCGCTTCGCGGGCTTTCTGCTCGCGGTATTCGGAAATGTCGCGGGCTTTCTCCCGATCGGTAACGACGACGAACTGGTCGCCAGCCTGCGGCAAGCTTTCGAGTCCCAGGATTTCGACTGGCGTGGAAGGCGGAGCTTCCTGCATCGCTTGCCCACGGTCATCGAACATAGCGCGTACTTTGCCGTAGGCGTTGCCGACCACGAAGTTGTCGCCAGCGTGAAGCGTGCCATTCTGCACCAGAATGGTTGCCACCGGACCGCGTCCGCGGTCCAGTTTCGCTTCCAGCACCACTCCACTGGACGCGCGCCCTGGAGTTGCCTTCAGTTCCTGCAGATCCGCGGTCAGGCAGATCATCTCCATCAGCAGGTTCAGGTTGGTCTTCTTCTTGGCAGAAACGTCGACGAAAACCGTCTTGCCGCCCCAGTCCTCCGGCAACAGGCCGCGATCAGCCAGTTGCTTTTTCACGCGCTCGGGCATCGCTTCCGGCTTATCGATCTTGTTGACGGCCACAATGATTGGCACTTCCGCGGCGTGCGCGTGGTCAATGGCTTCAATGGTCTGCGGCATCACGCCGTCGTCGGCGGCAGTGACCAGCACGACGATGTCGGTAGCTTTCGCCCCGCGCGCGCGCATGCGTGTGAACGCTTCGTGGCCGGGAGTATCGAGGAATACAATCTCGCGGCCGAAGGCCGGAGACGAGTTATCGGTGATGCGAACCTTGTACGCGCCGATATGTTGCGTGATTCCGCCCGCTTCGCCTTCCGCGACGTTCGTCGAGCGAATGGCGTCGAGCAATGTGGTCTTGCCGTGGTCGACGTGGCCCATGATGGTGACGACCGGCGGCCGCGTAACGGTTTCGGCCCCTTCTTCGCTGCTCTCGGTCGCTTCGGCCGTATCCTTTGCGGCCTGCTCTTCGAAGGTGATGACCTCGGTCTCCGCTCCGAAGAAGCGCGCCATCTCGCTGGCCAGTTCGGCGTCGAGCGTCTGATTGATGGTGGCGAACACACCGCGCACTACGAGGCGGGCGATGACATCCTTAGCGCGAATTCCAAGCTTCTCGGCGAGATCCTTCACCGAGATTCCTTCTGTGATCGTAATGTTGCGCGTGATCGGCGCCGGCTCGTTGTTGACGATCATCCGCGGCGGCGGAGTATAGCCCTTCATCGGGCCTTCCTTCACGCCTCGCGGTACATATCTTTGTCCCGGACGCCGCGACGGACCTCCTGGACGGCTTCCCGGCCGAGTCGGTCCCGGAGGAGCCATGGGCGCGCCCGGACCAACACCAAGCGGACGCGTGCCCGTTGGTGATACGCGCGTCGGGTGCATGGGACGCCGTTCGCCTGGACGCAGCGGCGGACGCGCTCCCGGCGCGGATGGCCGCGCGGTGCGCTGGAATATTGGCTGACCTGGGACAGGTCGGCCTGGTGCAGGACGCGGTGGCGCTCCCGGCGCGGGAATCGGCGCCTTGTACACGGGACGCGGGCCGGTCTGCGGCATGATCATGCGCCGCGGTGGTGGTACTGGCGCGGCCGGTCTTTCGGGCGCGGCCGGTTGGACAGATGCGTTCTGGGCTGAAGATTGCACGGATATTGGGGCGCCAGCAGTTGCTACAGGAGGCGCGGAAACGCGTGGCGGGACAGCGACCGCCGGCGGCGCGGCACTTGCGGCTAGCGTTGCAGAAGATGACGCCGAAGATGGCACGGAAGGCGCCGCGGAAGATGGCGGCGCAACACTCGTGGGCGGAGCCACGGGCGCCTTCGGTGGAATAACGACCACGGCCGGCGGCCGCTGCGCAGCGACGGAAGCCGGTGTGACCAGTCTCGGAGCAGGCGGTTCAGCAACGGGTTTCGGCGGAGCAGGCTTCGCGGGCGAAGGGGGCGCCGGTGCTTCCGCCTTAGCCTCGATGGAGGGCGCTGCCACGGAAGGCGGCGCCGGCGGCTTGACCACAGGCCTAGCTACTGGGTGTTCAGCCGCCTCTTTCTGCTGCGTAATGGCGCGCAACACATCGCCCGGACGCGAGATGTGCGACAGGTCGATCTTGGTCTTGAATTCATCTTCGCCGTGAATGGCAGGCCGGGATGACCTTGCGGACGTCGAACCAGATTCAGCGTGGGAACGGAGAGCCTTGCGCACCAGCTCGGCTTCGTGTTCTTCCAGTGAACTGGAATGCGTCTTCTTCTCGGTAACGCCGACCTCGGTCAGGACGTCAAGAATGGCTTTGCTCTTGACCTCCAGCTCACGGGCCAGATCATTGATTCGAATCTTCATCCGCTTTCAGTTTCCTTTTCCTGTCCCGCCTGGTTCGGCTGTGACGTTACGATCGCATATCTAGCCTCACGGAATCCTGTGCCGCCCAAACCACGCTTGCATCAACCGGTGTAATGATCGCTTGCCACTGCCACATCGACGAACTCCGCGCTTTCGCTCCGGAAATCCTTCCGGACTCGCCATATTCCCGCAGTTCAGCTCTCTTTATCTTCCGGAGCTTGGTCTTCTGGGGCTTCTTGCGTCGACGGCTGATCGCCGTCTGTGGCCGTCGCGGCGGATTCGATCTCAGCGACCGATGTCTCCGCTTCGCTCGCATTTGCCGGCGGCGTTTCCTCGGTGGAAGCAGCTTCCGTAGCGGCTTCCTCGACGGGGCTGTCAGCTTCGGCGGCTACGGCTTCACCGCCATCCAGACTGGCAAAATAATTATTGACCGCAATACTGATTTTTTCCACCGTTTTCGGGCCGATACCTTCGATCGCTTCCAGTTGCTCGGGCGTCATATCGGCCAACGACTCGACCGTGTTGACGCCAGCAGCCTTCAGCTTCTCGACCAGGCCTTCGCCCAAACCGGTAACATTTTCGAGCGGAGTGACGGTCTGTGTGACGAGCGCGGACATCTGCTGCTCCACTTCCTGCCGCTTTTCTTCCTCGCTCTTAATGTCGATCTTCCAGCCCAGCAACTTGGCAGCCAGGCGCACGTTCTGGCCCTTCTTGCCGATGGCAAGTGAAAGCTGAGTGTCGTCTACGACCACTTCGAGGTATTTTTCGCCCGAGTCGATCACGGTAACCCGGCTTACTTTGGCCGGCTGCAGCGCCTTTTCGGCGAATGTCACAGGATCTTCGTGGTATTCGATGATGTCGATCTTTTCGCCGTGTAACTCGCGGATGATCGACTGCACGCGCATTCCCTTCATCCCGACGCAAGCGCCGACCGCATCGACATCCTTATCTTTTGACATCACGGCGATCTTGGTGCGCTCGCCAGCCTCACGCGCAATTGCCCGGATGACGACGGTGCCGTCGTAGATTTCCGGCACTTCGGTTTGAAACAAATGCTGCACCAGTTCCGGCGCCGCGCGCGACACGACTACGCCCGGACCTTTGACAGCTTTTTCGACACGCACGATCACGACGCGGATCCGCTCGCCGATCGCGAATGATTCCAGGCGCGACTGCTCCTTGCGGCCCATCCGCGCTTCGGCCTTGCCGATATCAACCACCACGTCCGGCCCTTCGATTCGTTTCACCGTGGCATTTACGATCTCGCCGACATGGCCGACATATTCGTTGTAAACCGTGTCGCGCTCAGCCTCACGCACCTTCTGGAAGATCACCTGCTTCGCCAGTTGCGCGGCAATGCGGCCGAGAATCCCTTCGGTCACCTTCGGGATCAGCAACTCGCCGCCGACTTCAGCGCTGGGGTCGAGCTTGCGCGCTTCCTCCACGGTCACCTGAAGGTTCGGATCTTCGACTTGCTCGGGAGTTTCAACGATTGACTTCACCGCATAGGCGTTGATCTTGCCGGAATCCTTATCGAGCACGGCGCGCAGATTTTCTTGCGTCTTGTAGTACTTACGCGTGGCCACGACGATGGCGTCTTCGACCGCGCTGACTACAATCTGCGGGTCGATGCCCTTTTCGCGGCTGACCGCGTCGATGATGTTGTAGAGCTCGCTTGCCATAAAATCAGTTCTCAGCGCTCAGTTCTCAATTCTCAGGAGCTTGATCTTCCTGAGACCTGAGATCTGACACCCATTACCTGCCTTTAGATCTCCGGTACCAGATTCGCCTTTTCCACATTCGCCAACTCGATCTCTACCGATGGCGAACCGTCTTTCGGCCGCATCTTGCGCCGCGCTTCACTCAAATCGAGCAACAGCTTCCCACTCTCGAAGCGTTCCAACTTCCCTTCAAAATGCCGGTTGTTGTTCACCGGTTCGCGGGTTGTCAACTTCACGCGATGTCCACGGAAGCGCTCAAAATCCGCTGCCTTCGTCAGCTTGCGATCCAACCCCGGCGACGAAACCTCGAGCACATACGACGCGCCCGGCACCGCATCCTCGACATCGACGATCGTGCCAAACTCGCGGCTGAACGCCGAGCAATTCTCGTGCGTGACCCCGTCGGGATGATCGGCCGACGGCACTGCTCCGGGGCGGTCGATAAACACACGCAGCATGCGGTGCTTGCCCGACCCAAGAAATTCAATATCCCACACAACGAGCCCGCTCGAAGCCGCGACCCGATCGGCAATCTCCCGGATCTTGCCCTGGTCAAACGCCATTGTTTCAATCACTTACGGAAAACCGACGCATCGTACTGGAGCCCAACTAAAAAGTGGGCTTTCGCCCACTGGTGTGCTTCGCCAATTCCGACACTACGACACAACAGTTTCCATCCGTTACTATACGCCCGAGGTCACAAAAACACAAACCGACGCGCTAGAATCGGAACCGACATGAGGGCGTAACCAAGGCTCATGCGACATGCAATCTTAGGTGCTGGCGGCGTAGGCGGAATGATCGGAGCCTGTCTGGCTCGGGGCGGCGAATCGGTCACATTGGTCGTCCGGCCCGCGACGCTTGCTGATCATCCGCTAAAACTTCAATTCGAAAGTCCATTCGGAAGCTGGTCTGTAGAAGTAGCGTGGGCAGCGGCGGTTCCGTCGACCGACGTTTTGTGGCTGACCGTTAAGGCCACACAGCTCGAAGCTGCGATGCGCTCGATCGCGGATGCTCAATCCACCGGAGCCATCGTGCCGCTGCTGAACGGAATTGACCACATCGAACGCCTGCGGTCCAAATTCGGCACGGAGCGAGTGATCCCGGCGACGATCGCGGGCGAGATGGAACGGGTGAGCGTGGGCCATTTTGTTCATCGCTCGCCTTTTGCGGTGCTGAACATATCAGGGCGAGGCCGCAGCTTGCTCCAGCCAGTTAGCGAACGCCTCCGAGGCCTGGGATTCACATGTAACTTCGTCGATGACGAAACGACCCTCCTGTGGAGCAAGCTGGTTTTCCTGGGCCCGTTTGCCCTGGCCACGACCGCCTTCGACAAGCCCATCGGCGAAGTCGTGACCAACCCGTCCACGTGGCAGAAACTCGAAAGCTGCGTGCGCGAAACCTGCATGGCCGCACAGGCCGAGGGCGCAAAGCTCGATGTCGAGAAAGTCTTGAAGATGATAAAGGCTGCTCCGCCTGCCATGCGCAGCTCCATGCAGAAAGACGTGGACCACGGACGCCCTCCGGAATTGGACGCGATTGGGGGCACCATCGTGCGGGCCGCGGACCGTCACGGATTGCAGGTACCAGTAACGAAAAACCTGATGGCTCAAATCGAGGCACGAACATTGCGGCGTACTTCACCAACGAACTGCCTCGCGAACACGAAACACCACTAGACGGAGTCCGCAGATGCGGACTTTTCGGCGGATCACCGTTTATAATCAACCGTTTTAATCTACTTTCTTTTCGGAGCCCTCCGATATGGCACAAGCCTCGATGGCAGCGAATCCCGCCCTGAAAGAAACCTACGTACAATTAAAGACCCGCATGGATAAAGCGGTGGAGGACTTCCGCCGTGAAATGGCGGCGACGCGCACCGGCCGCGCCAACGTCCACATGCTCGACACGGTGTCAGTTGATTATTACGGCTCGCAGATGCCGCTCAACCAAATTGCCACGATCCATGCGCCCGAGCCGCAGATGATCACGGTGCAGCCCTTCGATCCGTCGGCGATGCAGAATATCGAAAAGGCGGTCCGCTCCGCCGATCTCGGCCTGAACCCCATGAACGACGGCAAGATGATCCGCGTTCCCGTGCCGGCGCTCACCGAAGAGCGGCGCAAGGAAATGGTGAAGCACCTTCACCGCATTCTCGAAGAGCACCGCACCGCCATCCGTAACGTCCGCCGCGACGGCAACGACGCCATCAAAAAGGCAATGAAGGATAAGAAGATCACCGAAGACGACGAGAAGCGCTCGCTCGACGAGATTCAAAAGCTCACGGATGACGAAATCAGGAAGATGGAAGAGATGAGCAAGGGCAAAGAGAAAGAAGTCCTGGAATTCAAATAACCGAGTGGCGCGGACACTCCCGTCAGCGCCTCGTCTCCCGCACCGACCGCATCACTTCACAGTGACTTTCACCGTGGCCTTCGTTCGCCCGTATTGGTTGGTCGAAGACAACGTGTAGGTCGTGGTCTTGGTGAGTACCAACACAACAGAACTTGCCGCAGTCAGGCCGACCTGCGGCGACACGATGTTGTACTCCGAATTCGAAACTCTCCAGCTCAGCGTTACCGGCGAACCGGGCGACGCCGTCTTTGGATTCGCCGTAAAGCTCGTGATCGTCGGACTCGCCCCCTGCGGAATATTGCTTTCCGTGTAGAGCGGGTTGATCAGCAGAACTTCAAACGCCGAGGCCGGCACAGTTTTGAGCGCCGCGAGATCGTTGTTGTCCCAGTTATCGTTGGGCGCACCGCTGATAAACATGGAACTCCCGTTGTCGGCCATGATCATGCCGTACTGCTGCAGCGCCTGCAGAATCACTTTGGACTGCGCGGGAAATCCGGAGATGTCGTAGCTCGACTTCAAGCGCAGCCGCGTGCCCATTGGCGCAGCCAACGAATTGGTCGAGTTTGCGGCCCAATGGCTGGCTGGAGGAGTAAAGGCGGCCTTGCTGTTCTGGAGCGTGAAGCGCAACGCGTGGTTGATCGCACCCGCAGCCACTTCGTCGTAGCGCGCAAGACCGGGGAAGATCGGCAGGCCCGCGGCATCGGCGGAAGTCCAGGTGTACGGCCGCGTTTCATCGGCTAGCAGGTTCCATACGGCGCCCGAACCGGCGTTCCAGTTTCCGTTTTTGAGAACGTGCGAAGAATACAGCTCGTAGAGCCAGCAATTGTCGCGATCAAGCACCAGCACATGCCGGTCTCCGTTACCGGGCTTGGGATAGCCTTCAATTGGCGCGTTCGCCGGAATTGGCATCGGCCCGGAATCGCTTTCGTCGCCGTACGCGGTGTATACAATTTTCACCGGTGCCTGTCCACTCACAACGATGTAGGGAATTCCAATTGACTGGCCGTCGTACAAGCCCGAGCCGAAATCGGGATGCAACGGCACGGTTGCTCCGATGAAACTAATAATCGCATCCGAATTTGGATCGACTGGCGCACTGGCTATGTTCTGGTTCCAGAGATTGTCCGCAGTGAACGGTACAAATCCATTCAACGAGGCGCCGATGCCAACCGACATGCCGTTGCAATTCTGCGCTGCAAGTGCCGCACAGGAACCAAAAACTACAATCAGGCAAGCAAGAATTTTCCGCATGGCAAAAACTCCGGGGAAGGGCTGGAACTTCATAACCGGACCTTACCACGCAAGCGGCTAAGGGCAGATACTCGAACGTACCCTTCTCCCGCCGACCCTATGGGCATCTTTGGCCTGTCCGAATTCCTGTGCCGATGGCCGCCTCCTTCTCATGCAGTCGCGCGGAGGCCTTCATTCACCTTTTCCGGATTTGCACGACTTTCTGGACTTCCGCAACCACCGCGCCCGATTCATCCTTAATCTCGGCCTGGAAGGTCCGGTCAATCTTCTCCTCGGTTTTGAGCGCCTCACGAATCGCGGCGATCTCGTCATCCGTCAACCGAAAGCCGATGGAAACCGTTCCCCTTCCGGGCGTTCGGAAACGAATGCTGGCTGACTTGTCCCAAACGATGTAGTCGCGCCCCAGGTTCTCGATCAGCATGAGCATGTAGAACGGGTCGGCCATGGAATAGAGCGACCCTCCGTAGTGAGTGCCGACGTAGTTGGAGTTCCAGCGGCGGAGCTTCATCTCAACATCAATTTCTTTCCAGTCGGGCTGCAGACGTTTAACGCGAATCCCCGCGCCCAGAAACGGCGGCCAGATGTTCATGAACAGTTGCATGTGGCGCCGCACAACCTTCCTCTTCCACATCACGCTCCTCCGCAACGCGCCATGCTGCCACATTATCGAGGCGATCCGCCAGCGGTCGCCCCACCAAAGGCCCACCGATGTACGGCCGGCGGCGATTCTAAAGCGCAACTCAGCCATCTATAATCAAACGACCATGAAGCGCGTGGTCCATGCCGCCTGCCCCCACGACTGCCCAGACGCTTGCGGCGTGCTGATCACGATTGAAGATGGGCGCGCCACCAAAATTCAAGGAGATCCCGAGCACCCTGTCACTCGTGGTTTTCTTTGCGCCAAGGTTGCCAAGTACCTCGACCGGGTTTATTCGCCGCAGCGCGTGCTTTATCCAATGCGGCGCAAGGCGCCGAAGGGAACGGGCATCCTTACGCAGTCTTCGAAAGCGGCCGATGTGCCCGCCGCTTCACTTGCTTTCGACCGCATCACGTGGGACGAAGCCCTCGACGAAATCGCGCAGCGCTTCCGACGCCTCATTCCCGAATCCGGGCCTGAAGCCATTCTCCCTTATTCCTACGGAGGCACGCTCGGCGCACTCAACGGGGCGTCCATGGACCGCCGCTTTTTCCACCGACTAGGCGCGTCGCAACTGGAGCGCACGATTTGCTCAACCGCCGGAGAAGAGGGCTTGAGATCCGTCATTGGCGTCAAACTTGGCACCGAGCCCGAACAGTTTGCGCATTCACGCTACATCATTGCCTGGGGCGCAAACATTCATGGCAACAACGTTCATCTCTGGCCGTTTATTGAAGAGGCTCGCCGCAAAGGCGCCAAGCTGGTTGTTGTGGACCCCTATCGCACGCGCACCGCACAATGCGCCGATTGGTATTTGCCAATCAATCCGGGCACGGATGCCGCACTCGCCCTCGGGATGATGCACGTCATCATCGGGGAGAATCTCTACGATGTGGACTACGTCTCGCGTTACACCCTAGGTTTCGAACAACTCAAGGAGCGAGCGCGCGAATATCCCCCTGAGAAAGTTGCACGTTGGACGGGTATTTCTGCCGATGACATCCGCCAACTCGCGCGCGAATATGCAACCACGCGGCCGTCGGTGATCCGCGTCAACTACGGCATCCAGCGCTCGGAACGCGGCGGCATGTCGATCCGGGCGGTCACCATGCTGCCCTGTCTGCTCGGGTCGTGGAAGGAAATCGGCGGCGGCTTGCAGCTTTCGCTCAGCGGTTCTTTCGGGCTCAACAAGCAGGCGCTCGAAATGCCGGAGCTTATGGAAAAAGCGCTGGGACGGCCTGCGCGAGTCGTCAACATGGTGCAACTGGGAACGGCGCTGAACTCGCTCGATTCGCCCCCAATCCGCGCCCTGTTTGTCTACAATTCGAACCCGGCCGCAGTTTGCCCCAACCATAACGAGGTGATTCGCGGGTTGAAGCGCCCCGACCTGTTCACCGTCGTGCACGAGCAGTTTTTCACCGACACCACGGATTATGCCGACATCGTGCTGCCCGCCACCACTTTTTTCGA
>JBAQIB010000020.1:0-27258 GCA_049288625.1 Terriglobales bacterium
CGCGCTTAACGGCTGCGCGTCCTCGTGCTCGGAAACGGGCTGGTCGATCGAATCCGTGAGCCGGTCGCCTTTGGTCTTTCGAAAGTGGTCCACCAGCAGATTGCGCGTGATGGTGGTGACCCAGGTCATAAACGCGCCCTTACCGGAGTCATAGGTGCTAAGGGTGCGGTACATCTTGATGAAGACTTCCTGCGTCAGATCCTGCGCGTTGTCGGCATCGCCCGCAAAGCGGTAGCACACGTTGTAAATGCGCCGGTGGTAGCGCTGAACGATCTCCTCCCAGGCCGCGGCATCGCCTCCAATGCAGCGACGGACCAGCAATCCGACAACCTGGGTTTCTTCCATTCAGATCATGTAGGGCGGGCTGCCCAGCCCACCCAGGTTCTAGATGGTGTGGAGACGGGCGACCCGCCCATCCAACTCTTGGATCGTGTAAAGACTAATCCCTAACAGCACATGCTAGATACGTTTCTGTGGAACCGGAAGTTCCGTTGAATCATGGAGCTAGCGATTGTAGCAGGGAAGGGAAGGGGCCCGGCGTCAGGCCTCGCGTGGCAGGGCCTGTTGGAACGGGTTCACGACGGTGATACCAAAATACTCCTGGCCCGGACTCAGATCTTCCGACCAGATTCGTTGGCAGCCAGCGCGTTCCGCAGCTGCGACTATCATGCCATCGTAGAAATGCATTCCATACGACATTCGTGCCTCGACAGCGCGCCGCACAAGATCAACATCGGGAGCGATCGAACGTATCGAGGCAAGCGAGTCCAGTCCTTCCATTACAGCTTCCGCACTTGCCGGCGGAGAAACCTTGTGCAGCATAACAGCGGCGAATTCGGCGAGCACTTGAGACGAAATTACGAACTTCCCGCTGACGCCACTTCTTAAGAGAGTTCTGGCGATTCGCTGTTTTTCAGGATTGCCAGAGTCGTAGGCGTAGACGACTACATTCGTGTCCAGGAAATCAGCTCCGCTCATACAGGTCTTCCCGCTTCCACGTTCGCTTTCCTACATTGACCTTGAGCCGTTCAAAACTGCGTTCGAGGGCATCGAGTTCTCTGCGCTTGCGCCCGGATTTGGTGTGTTCGTCGGCGATTTCCTGGAGATAACAGCGCACCAGCCCGGTAAGTGTAGTGTCGCGCTCGACCGCGATTTTGCGGACTTCTTTGACGAGAGCGTCGTCGAGTGAAAGAGTGATGTTCACACACCCATAATACGTGGAACCCTTAATATGTGCAATGCGCGATTTGCGGACACCTAGGAGAATCGGACCTTCACGTCCGGGCCCTTTTCCAGGTGGATGCTCTCAACGAAGCGCACTCGGCCAGTCTTCAACGTCAGAATCACCGACGAAGTCCGCGTGCCTTCGCCGAAGAAACGGACGCCCTTGAGCAGCGCGCCTTCGGTGACGCCGGTGGCGGCGAAAATCAATTGCTTGCCGGGCGCAAGATCTTCCGCTTCATAAATCTTATTCTTGTCTTTGATCCCCATCTTGACAATGCGTTCTTCGAGTTCCGGCTTGTCGATCACAAGCCTGCCCTGCATGTATCCGTTGAGGCATCGAATGGCAGCCGCCGTGATTACGCCCTCAGGCGCGCCGCCCGAGCCCATCACCGCGTGCACTCCGGTTCCGATCACGGCCGCAGCGATGCCGGCCGACAAGTCGCCGTCGCCAATCAGGCGGATGCGGGCGCCAGCCTTGCGGATATCGGTGATCAATTTTTCGTGGCGCGGTCGGTCGAGCACGATCACTACCAGATCCTCCACGCCGCGATGCAGACGGCGCGCAATGTTCTTCAGATTGACGTGCACGGGAGCGTCGAGTTCCACCGCGTTTTTGCACGACGGACCGACAACGATCTTTTCCATATAGCAGTCAGGAGCATGCAGCAATCCGCCTTTTTCCGAAGCCGCCAGCACCGTGATTGCGCCGGGCGAGCCAGTGGCGCACAGATTGGTCCCTTCGAGCGGGTCGACAGCAATATCAACGTGCGGAACTTCCTGCCCGTCGGGGAAAGTGCTGCCGACATGCTCGCCAATATAGAGCATGGGCGCCTCATCGCGTTCGCCCTCGCCGATCACGATGGTGCCGTGCATCGGAACTGTATCCATGGTCTTGCGCATGGCCTCGGTTGCCACTTCGTCGCTCAGCTTGCGGTCGCCCTGGCCCATGGTGCGCGCCGACTCGATGGCGGCGTTTTCCACCACGCGCAGAAATTCGAGCGCCAGATCGCTCTCGATGTTTTGTCCGAAACTTTTTGCGTGTGGTTCGGGACGAGCAGGGTTGACTTGGGTTGGCATGAGGCCTCCTATGATTGAACCGCAACAGCCTGACCGCGACCGTTTTGAATGCCGCGGACGGCGCGACTTTAGGCGCGACTTGGAAATATAGCCCTTCCGAGGGATATATGGAAGTGAATGGCGACACAGTCGCGCGTGACGCAGATTACGCTATCAGCCTGCTTCCCCGGCGTGGCGATTCTGCTAACCTTTGGCCATGAACACCGAACGCCGAGAACCTGCCTACCAGCTGACCGAGAAACAAGTCGCCGATAAGAGTGAGATTGCCCGCCGCTTCCTCGATGCGAGGACGCGCTTGAACGCGAACGTCGATAAAGCCGACAACATCCTCGTCAAACGCTTTTACAACATCGATCACAACGCCTATCTCGAAGGAGCGGTCCCGGCCAAATACAAGGAGATGATGGGTCTGACGGCTTCGGCGTGCTTGCGCTGCGATGAATGCATCCAGTATCACATCATCCAGTCCTATCGCCTGGGCGCGACGCGGGCCGAGCAGGAAGAGGCGGTCAACGTGGCGCTGGTGGTCGGCGGCAGCATCGTGATTCCGCATCTGCGGAGAGCATATGAGTTGCTGACGGAACTCTATGAGTGAACCCAAACCACAGCCGTTGCGAACGCATTGCGGAGGCGATCGTTGTCAGGATCCGCGGTGAGTACAGCACTCCGCCCAAACCGATGCCGAGTTTCAGCGCCCCGCTCCGTGATCCGTTTGCACTATACTTACTTCAAATAAGCGCTGGCGTAGCGCGATCATCCCTGTGTTTCGAGACCGCCTTCGTTTCGGGATTGCCATGGTGCCTGTTGCGCGCGACAGCGCATCTAAGCTTGAAGCCACGCCAAGAAGATGACCGCAGGAATTGAAGAGCCTGCGGGTGAGGAAGACGTCATGGCAGTTCCCCGAGTTCTAACTACCTTTCTACTAGCCCTTGCGTGCGCTCTTGTGTCACCGGCCCAAGAGAAACCTTCCGACCTTCCCCAGGACGTCCCGGTTCCGCAACTGTCCCCCGGGTCGGCGCGCAAACCCGCCATGGTTCCTGCTGCTCCCGATCAGCCTGTGCAGGTTGTACCTCTTATCGTGCCGAAGCAAACGTCCTTGCAGGTGGCTCTGGACAAGGAACTGCGGGTGAAGCGCGTGGGACAGAAAGTTTCCGCCCGCCTGGTTGATCCTATCTACGCTTTCGATCGTCTTGTCGTGCCGGCGGGGTCCGAGGTGCAGGGTCAGGTTACGAAGATTGAGTTGCTTTCGGGCACACGCCGCACTCTCGCCGGCCTGAATGCTGATTTCACGCCAGTGCGCAATGTGGAAGTCACTTTTGACGCACTCGTTCTCCCTGACGGAAAACACATGGCCCTTCACACCAAGGTGGCGCCTGGCTCCGGGCAGGTGATGCAGTTTGTGAGCGCGCCCGAGAAGGATCCGAAGAAGTCTGTCAAAGACGTTGCCACCGAGAAGACCAAAGAAGCGAAGCAACAGGCACGAGAACAGTGGAGCAGCGCGATGAAGCAGCTCAAGACGCCCGGGCGCATGCATCGTCTGGAGCGCTATGCTGAAGCGCAGCTTCCCGTGCATGCGCAGTACATTCCGGCGGGGACTGTCTATTTTGCCGAACTGGAAGATCCGCTTGATTTCGGAAGCGAAACTTTACCTGCCAACGAGGCGGCGTTGATCGGTGGCCCGTTGCCGGAGGGCAGCGTTGTCCATGCCCGGCTGCTGACGGCGTTGACTTCGGCGACTGCGCGGAAGGGCGAGCAGGTCGAGGCTGTGCTCTCGCGTCCTCTGTTTGACGGCGACCGCCTGGTCTATCCGCAGGGCAGCCGCTTGCTGGGGTCAGTCGGCCAGGTGCAGGCTGCTCGCCGTTTAAAGAAGAATGGCCAGCTGCGCATTGCTTTCCATCAAGTCGTACTGCCCGACGGGATCGAACAGAAAGTTCAGGCTGCTCTGGTCGGCGTGCAGGCAGGCAAGGATGGCAACGTGAAACTGGACTCTGAAGGCGGGGCGGAGGCGACCACGTCCAAGACACGCTACGCGAGTGTGTCGCTGGCGCTTGGCTTGGCGGCCTTAGGTTCCAGCGATCGAGATGGCGACGGTGGCGGACCCGGCGTCACCGCAGGGAATTCTCGCGGATTCCGCCTGGTGGGCGTCGTGACGAACGCGCTCGCTCGATCACGCACCTTTGGCTACGCGACAGGGGCGTACGGAGCCGGCCGCTCGCTGTACCAGAATTTCCTTACCCGCGGACACGAAGTCGTGTTTCCGAAAAATACGGCGATGGACATCGGAATCGGGATGCGCGCCGCGGCTGACACTCCGGCAGCATCGGCGCAAACGTCTTTTCCAAATTCCGGGGTTGGTCAATAACGAGTCAAAGCGAGAAATCGTTCGCGAATCAGAACGCGTCCACGCCGGTCACGCTTGAGCCAATAATCAGCGTGTGGATGTCGTGGGTGCCTTCATAGGTCTTTACGGATTCCAGGTTCATCAGGTGGCGCATGATCGGATAATCGTCGGCCACGCCGTTTGCACCTAGAAGGTCGCGTGACATGCGCGCGCACTCTAACGCCATCCAGACGTTGTTCCGCTTTGCCATAGAGATGTGCTGGTGCTCGACCTTGCCGGCGTCTTTCAAACGGCCGACTTGCAGGATCAACAGTTGAGCTTTGGTGATTTCGCTGATCATCCATGCCAGCTTTTCCTGGACGAGTTGGTGCGAAGCGATTGGCTGATCGCGGAATTGTTTGCGGAGCAGGGAATACTGCAATGCACAGTCATAGCAGGCCATGGCTGCACCCACGGCGCCCCACGCGATGCCGTAGCGAGCCTGATTCAGGCACATCAGCGGAGACTTCAGGCCGCCGGTGCCTGGCAGCAGATTCGACTCGGGAATCCGAACATCCTGCAGGGACAAGCCTGAAGTGACCGAAGCACGCAGCGACCACTTGCCATGAATGTCGTCGGCCTTGAAACCGGGGCGGTCGGTCTCGACGAGAAAACCGCGGATCTTGTCCTTCTCGTCTTCAACCTTTGCCCAGATCACGGCGACGTCGGCGATCGAGCCGGAAGTGATCCACATTTTCTCGCCGTTCAGTACGTATTCTTTTCCAACTTTTTTCGCGCGCGTGCGCATGCCGCCCGGGTTCGAGCCAAACCCCGGCTCGGTCAATCCGAAGCAACCGATCTTTTCGCCTTTCTGCAGACCGGGGAGCCAGGTGTTTTTCTGATCGTCGGATCCGAAGGTGTAGATGGGATACATTACGAGCGCAGACTGCACGCTCACAAAGGAGCGCACGCCGGAATCCCCGCGCTCCAGTTCCTGTGTGACCAGCCCGTATTCGACGTTCGACATCCCCGCGCAGCCATAGCCTTGCAGCGACGCGCCGAAGAAGCCGAGATCGGCCATCGGCTTGACCAGTTCGCGCGGAAAGCGGCCAGCGCGGTTGCATTCTTCGATGATCGGTACGAGGTTCTCCTCGATGAACTTGCGGGCGGTCGAGCGCACCAGACGCTCGTCGTCGCTCAGCAGGGAGTCGAAATTGATGAAATCCACACATCGGAATTTGATGGCCGGCATTGGTAATCACCCCAGAATGTCGCGAATCGCGAATGGCAAAGCATCCAAGCTAGCAGAGAGGAGGCTTCAGGCGCTAGACGTTAAGGCTCCCGGCTCTCGATAGGACGCCTTGCAAGCTAAGCTGGGCGGCGATTAAGGGTGCTCGTCCCTGCGGTGGCTCTGAGGGGCTTTCGATCGCCGCAGCCAGGGCGAGGCCCCCTCACGACCGCCGGCAAGTTGCCGGCGCTACAGTCTGGGACATGGGCGTCGCCACCATTGTGGTTGTCCCTCGGTGCGCATCAAAAGGTGGGGCATCACGTCAAAATGCCCTGCCAGCCCGATACAATCGACCAGAGATATGAATGACATCAGTCGTTTGTTTCAGGCCTTTCTTGCTCCAGCCATCTTTGTTTCTGCGACATCGCTGCTCATTCTCTCCATCAACGTCCGTCTCATGGGCATCGTGACTCGTCTTCGTCAGTTTGTGCACGCAAAACACGACGCCACCAGGAGCGGCCGCTTGCAGGAAGCTGAAGCTTACAGCACGCAGATTGCGTCCATTGAAAAGCGTGCGGAAATCATCCGCCTCAGTTTCTTTTTCGCACTGATTTCTCTTGCCGCAACCATAACTTCATGTCTGCTGCTGGGGCTTGGCCTCTACGTCAACGGTGCGGCGCTTGCGGCCGTGGTCGTTTTTGTTGCGGCTATGATCTGCCTTTTGGTTGGAACCCTATACTACCTCCGCGAGGTCATGGCCGCTCTCAGTTCTGTGCGGAATGAGCAACGCGACTTGCATTTCATGGACCTGGGAGCGCATCCGGAAGCGCGACCCCACGACCCTTTGTAAGAGGCAGACCGATCCGCCTGGCTGAATCCCTGCCATAGCCGGCGGCTTACCTCCCGATGTGAAAACGAATTCAATATTGTTGAAAAATCCAGCTCCAGAGCGGAATCCGCGTGCTTTTTGCGGGAAACTAGCGTATAAACTACTCGCGCTAGTAGCCCTTTCCAAAATTCTTCCTTGGCAACTCGTCCGATGCTTGGCAATTGGCGGCTGTGCACGAAAATCTCACGAAGCTAAAAACTCACGAGGCTTAAAGAAAATGGCACGCTTAGGGACTGTGATTCGCACTCTTACCCTGTGCGGGTTGGCATGGGCAACGCTCGCCTATGGCAACACCGACAAGAGCAAAACAATCGAAACTTATCCTTCCGGCTTCGCGATTTCGCAGCGCGTGTCGGACCTGCCGATCGAACAATCCATCCGCGTGGAAGAGCAAATCCACGAGCCCGGCCCAAGTCCGCTGCGCTCAAGAGCTGGCGAGAACTCGCTGCGGGAAGATCCGGTGTTGCAGAAGGAAGCCAAGCCGCTGGTGTCAGCGGTACCCGGCGTGAGCTTCAGCGGTATCCCCTCGCCAGGATACGTGCCGTCCGACTCCAACCTGGCCATTGGTCCTAACGACATCGTGGAAGTGGTCAATGTGCAATTTGCCGTATACAGCAAAACCGGTGCGACTCTGGCAGGGCCAACCAATATCCAGACCTTACTTGCTCCAGTCGGCGGCGTCTGTTCAGGCACCGTCGGCGATCCCGTGGTGCTTTATGACCGCGCAGCCAACCGTTGGGTCATTAGTATGATCGGAAGCGACGGTACCAACTACGGGGAATGTGTTGCCGTGTCTAAAACCGGCGATCCAACCGGGGCCTACTACCTGTATGGCTATGCCGCGTTTGGATCGAACCTGAACGACTACCCGAAGCTGGGCACGTGGGCCACCACCACGAATAGTGCGTATCTGTCTACTTACAATATCTTCAGCAGCACTGCCTTCCTGGGCGCGGATCTCTGCGGTTTCGACCGGAGCAAGATGCTGGCCGGAAATGCCTCGGCAGCCCTTCTGTGCCAGATGACTCCCGATTCGGAAGGCAGTTATCTGCCTTCCGATATGGATGGTCCGACTCCTCCAGTCGACGGCACTCCGGGACTCTTCATTACCTGGCAGAACAACAATCCCGGGCAACTGTACCTGCGCAAGCTCACGCTAAACTTCTCGGCGGGCACGGCCACGCTTTCATCGCCGACCACTATTAGCGTGGCGAATACTAATCTCGCCTGCGGGGATGGCGGGCAATGCGTTCCGCAGGAAGGGACAACGCAGACCCTGGACACGCTGGGAGACCGCATGATGTACCGCTTCGCCGTACGGCACTTCTCCGACCACGACCGCGCAGTGGTAAATCACGCTGTCGGCGTCAATTCCAGCGGGACTCCGGTCGCGGTTCGCTGGTATGAGCTTTATGATCCCGCGGGAAGCGTAACTTTGAATCAGCAGGGAACCTATGCTCCGGACTCGACCTATCGCTGGATGGCGAGTCTGGCTGAGGATAAGGTCGGCGATATAGGGCTGGGGTACAGTGCATCCAGCAGCAGTATCTACGCTGGCATTCGATTTACAGGCCGGATGCCGGGCGACGCCTTAGGGACGATGGAGGCGGAAAACAATATTGTCTCGGGCACGGCGGCGCAGATCGGCACATATGCCTACCGCTGGGGTGACTACACCGCGATGCAAGTGGATCCGAATGACGATTGCACGTTCTGGTACGTGGATCAATACCAGACGGTGACGGGTGAGGGCGACTGGTCTACGAATATCTCATCGTTCGCGTTCCCGACCTGTACAGATTTGCCGGCCTTCTTCCTTGCTGCGGCTCCGGGATCGGTCTCGATTCCGGATGGCGGTAGCGGGACGAGTGCCATCAGCATCGCTCCCGAAAATGGTTTCAGCGGGAGCGTGACGTTTAGCGCGGCGAATCTGCCGGTCGGTGTGACAGCAGCATTCAACCCGAATCCCGCAACTTCGACCAGTACCGTGACGTTCACCGCAGGGTCCACAACGCCCGTAGGCACTTACACAGTGAATGTCAACGGCGTTTCTGGAACTGTGAACGGTACGACGAGCTTGCAACTCGCCGTTACAGCCGCGCCAGCCGTTACGCTGTTGCCAGCGTCTCCGACGTGGGCCAACGAAATCGTGGGAGGCACATCCGCGGCGAAGAGCATTACTCTCACGAACACCGGGGCCGCGACGCTGAACATCAACAACATCGTTGCCAGCGGTGATTTTGCCATCAGCCAGACGACTTGCGGCAGCACGCTGGCGATATGGAAGGCCTGCGCCATCAAGGTCACGTTTACTCCCACTCAGGTTGGGGTGCGTACGGGGACGCTTACGATCACCGACAACGCACCCAACAGTCCGCAGAGTGCGCCGCTGACGGGTACGGGTACCGTGCAGGCGACATTGGTACCGGTGAGCGCTACGTTGCACGCAGAGAAGGTGGGCAAGGGCAGTCCAGCCAAGGTATTCACGCTTGCCAACAAACAAAGCGTTGCGATTACCGGCATCTCGATTTCGACGACGGGCGACTTCAGTGTCTCGACGACGACCTGCTCGTCGAGTCTGGCAGCTAAGTCCAGTTGCAAGATCAATGTGATTTTCACGCCGACGCAGACGGGGACGCGAACCGGGACGCTGCAAGTGAGCGATAGCACGGTCACCAGCCCGCAGACGTCAAATCTGTCGGGAACCGGCGACTAAGCAAGGCTTCACATTAGCGATGTTCGAATTGCGGGGCTGCGACGGCAGCCCCTTTTTTGGTCTTCGCGGGGGCCCTTCAACGTTTCCATTCGATTCGGACAATCGTGTAGAATTCTAGAGGCGAGTACGCTGCACTGATTCTCGTGTGTTGATCCCGCCGGGCTGATTGCAATCTGGACCGGCGTTGCCTCGATACTCCCTAATTACCAGGTAGAACCGCGGCCACTGGCTGGCGGCACATTCCTGTCAGGAGAAATGAATGAAGATCGCAAAAACGGCCGACCGCAAGAAGGTCATGGACACAACGAAATCCACCGCCTGCCCGAAGTGCGGTAAAGACACACGGATCGTGAAGCGCATGAAGGACCGCGAGCGCGGCGTGCCGGGCGGAATCTACATCTCGTGCTCGGGCTGCGAGTTTTTCGAGAAGCTATAGAAATCGTGGGTCTGCGGCAAATTGTTTGGATTGAGGCATTGAATTCTGGGCCGGCGTTGAGTGTTGAGTCACGGTTGGCAAGCGACTCATGTCAAGTGGCCAAGTAATTCAATGCCTCAATTTCGATTTGCCTATCGCGCAACAGATTCGCTGGCGCGCTTACATCTCCACGAAGAGCGCAATGCGCACGCCCGGATGGAGCATGTCGAACAGGAAGTACTCTCCGTCGATGTAGTCGATATAGCAATCGTCGGTGTAAGCCCAGCCCGTGGGCCACGGATCGACGAGGACGAACGCATAGCCTCCATGCTGAAAGGTTGGCTGATTGTTCACGACGATAGGCTTGCTCATTACAAAGGTGTGGCTCTTGCCGAAACTGGAGCGAAACTTATCGTCCGGAATGCGGCCGCTCTTACCCGCAGGGTGCATTTGCCCAGCCTGAGCACCTTGATCACGAGCGGATCTGCCTTCATCTTTTGATGATGGTTTCGCCCCTTTCTCGTCTTTGTTCTTATCCTGGTTCTTATCCTGCTTGTCTTTTTCAGGTTTCGGGTTCTCTTGTTTCTCGGGTTTGGCCTCGGGTGCATTTTCCGGTCTGTTCTCAGGTTGTTGCGCGTCCGGAGAATTTTCGTGGGTCTTGGCGGGGTCTTCCTGCGCGGATCCTCGCTGGACAAACGTGACCGCCATGAAGAGCAAACAGAGGACTATGGTGCAAGAAATTCTCGTCCGATTCATGTGTCTTCTCCTGCGCATCCGATTTCAACTCGTTACGATCGGAATACGCCAATCGAACTGCGTTGGATGTCTGTTGATCTGCGTAAGGATGTCGAGGATGATGCGTATCGGTGGTCGGTTCGGCAGAAATACAGGGAAGGCCGGCGTCGAAATCAGGTCCAGGCTTAGTCCTATGTGGAAACCGTGGATGCCGCGAGTTGGCCGAGAATCGCTCGTGCTTCCGTGGCGGGCTCGTTCGCTTCGGTGATCGGCCGCCCGACCACGATGTAGGTGGCGCCAGCGGCAATCGCTTCCGCTGGAGTAACTACGCGGGCCTGATCGTCGTGTCCGCTGCCGGCCGGGCGCACGCCCGGCGTCACGATCGCAAAGTCATTGCCGAACTCTTGCCGCAGGGCGGCGCATTCGTGCGCGGACGCGACCACGCCTTTATACCCGTTCGAAAGCGCCAACGCCGTCAGCCGCAGCACCTGAGCGGTTACTCCTCCGCGCAGTCCAAGCGTTCCAAGGTCGGAGTCGTCCAGGCTCGTCAGCACCGTCACCGCCAGCACCAGCAGCTCTGGGTTCACAGCCTGCGCCGATTCTGCCGCTGCCCGCAGCATCTTTCCGCCTCCGCCGGCATGCACCGTCAACATACTAACGCCTAGCTGTGCCGCCTCACGCACGGCAGTTCCCACTGTATTTGGAATGTCGTGATACTTGAGGTCAAGAAAAACACGGCGGCCCGATGCGACCAACTCGCGCACGGTCCCGGGGCCTTCCGCAGTGTAGAGCTGCATCCCCACCTTGTAGGCCGAGGCAGAGTCGCCGACGGCCGCCACAATCTTCCGGGCAGCCGCGGCCGTCGATACATCGAGGGCAACGATGAGACGCTCTCGCGGATCCATCGCTGCCGAGTTTATCGGGTTTAGTTGATATTAGCTACAGGTTGCAGTTGCGCCACGGTGGTGGGCTGATAGAGGTCCACGCGGACCTTCTGCAAACCGCGCTCTTTGAATCCCAGCGCACGGGCGGCATTGTAGGAAACATCGATGATCCGGCCATCCACGACTGGACCCCGGTCATTGATCCGAACCACAACCGTTCTCCCGTTCCTCAGGTTTGTGACCTTGACGAACGTCCCCAGCGGAAGCGAGGGGTGTGCGGCTGTGAAATCGCGCATGTCGTAGGGCTCACCGCTGGCTGTTTCTTTGCCTTGGAAATAGTCTCCGTACCAGGACGCGGTTCCCACTTGGTAAGGCTGTGACTTCTTTGCCTTCTTGGCTGTATGACCGCTGGTCAAAACAACCTGCGGATTTGTGACCTTGGCGGCTTCCAGGCTGCTTGGCCCGGATGCGGCTCCGGCCCCCAGACTGGCGATTGAGAAAACCAACGCCAGGCTTTCGGCGAAACGTCGTCGCATTCAGTTACCTCCCACTTGGAAAGTCGGTTTCTGGTCGTATGCTCCTTTGTCAGACGATTGTGAAATGCTACGGGGATTGGCAGCGGCTGTCAATCAGAAAAATCCAGTACATGATTAACTAAATAGTAATTAATCAATGGTTTAGCCCAGTTTAAAGTCTGGCTTCTAGACGTAAGTCATTGAAACGAGTCGCATGAGTTTGTTAACTATTGAGTACTCATGGAGGTGTAGGCGGTCCAAGAAATTCTCGTTCGAGCCATTGAATGTTGCACTTACGCGAAGTTGTTTCTAACCGTATTATATTCAATATCTTACAACACGATCTTATTACCTAATGGTAAATATTTGGCCTATTCCCTTGTTTCAAATGGTAAATCTGTCCTGAATCTCATCCCGCTGGCGACTGGGATCCGGAAGTGGAGTTTCCACCTTGCGGCCTTTCGTTTACAGTGAATCATATGCCCCCTGCACCTCCGGTCGTGCTGACGATCGCCGGCTTTGATCCCTCGTCCGGGGCGGGTATAACCGCCGACATCAAAGTTATTGCCGCGCACGAGTGCTACGGCATCGCCTGCGCCACCGCCCTGACGGTTCAATCCACCCAAGGGGTCCGCCGGGTCCAAGGGGTGGATCCGAAAATCATCGCCGAGACTCTAGCCGAACTCGCTTCCGACTTCGCGATCGGCACCGTCCATATCGGCATGCTGGGAAATGGAAAGGTCGCCATGGCGGTCGCAGATTTCCTCGCCCAGGCGAAGCCTCCTCATGTGGTGCTCGATCCCATCCTCAAGTCGAGTTCAGGAGTCGATCTGCTCGATCCCGCGGGAACGCGTGTCCTTATCGAGCGCCTTTTGCCCCTAGCCGAATTAGTCACTCCGAACCTCGATGAGGCCATCGCCCTTACAGGTATGACTGGCACGACCGCGGCAAAAGAGGCCGCCGCAGACACCGCTAGCGCTCCGTCCAGCGCGAACTCAGTCGATACCATGCGCGAGGCGGCGCGCCGTCTTCACTCTTTCGGAGCTGCCAACGTCGTTGTTACCGGGGGCCATCTGGAGAAAGCAATCGATCTGCTTAGCTTTACGACCGCTCGCGGAGTCGAAGAGGAGGTTTTCAAGGCCCAACGTCAGCGCTCGACTTCCACCCACGGTACCGGATGCGCCTTTTCGACGGCCCTGGCGTGCCATCTTGCCCTTGGTCGCGGACTTCCCGAGGCCGTTCTTCTTGCGAAAGCCTACGTCGTAGCGGCCATCGCCAACGCACAGCCGCTCGGTCATGGAGCGGGGCCGCTCCACCACCTGTTCCGTTTGCACGAGCAGCGCCGGCCCAGCGCAGTCGTTTCGGAAACAGAACACGCCCATTCACGGAACTGAGACGGCCGAGCGAGATAATTGAAGAGGGAAATGGAACACGATCTGAAGCGGGAGTTACGAAGTTTTCTTCAGCAGCAGACCGGCAGCGAAGCCGGCGATTCCCGCCAGCAGCCACTCGATCCGCCAGAGCTGAACCGCCTGCCAATCCAAGGGTGTTCGAGCGGTAAAAATCACGCCCACACTAAGGGTTGCCAGGAGGCAGAAAGCGCCGAAAAGAAATGCAATCAAAGAAGGCGTGGCGAGCCCAAGACGCTTGCCGAGAGTCGTGAATTCCGTCAACCCGGGAATTTCCGATTCGTGCGCGGCGCTTAGGGGACGACTAGCCCCGCAGCAATGGCAGTAACGCGAGCCGACGATGAACTCGGTCCGGCATTCATGGCAGGTCTCGCTGCGCTCCTGTCCGACAACTTTCTCCGGAGCCGGCGGCCGCCAAAACTCGTGGCGAACTGGATTTGCCATCTCTGCCATGGGAAACTGCCCCTCTTCTAAAGTTTTCAATCGCACGTGGATAACCAAAGCATCTGATTACAAAAACGGCAGTTATAGAGCGGTCAATGGGGGAGGATGACCGGGCGACGGGCAAGAATTACGCAACGAAAGCCGAAATTCCTCTCCATCTTGCCCGACTTTGGACTGTTTTGGACGTACCCGCTTTGATTCCTGCAACTGTGGACATTCCTCCAATGCCCAACTGGGTCCCCGGGGACGGTTACCTCCGAACCTGATCGGGTAAACTGGGTTTGCTTGGCGATGGTCGGATTCTGGTTCCGGTTTGTTTCACCAAGGCTTGTCCTGTCGGGGCTCGCCCTCCTGATCCTGATTACCGTCGCCTCAATCAAGAGCGCTCAGGCCGCCGGTCCGGCCGCACCAAGCGCGCTGCGGCCCGCCGATCCTCTCAATGCCGCCGCCGTCGACCACTATTACAACCTTGATCATGATGCTGCCGTTGAGGACTTCGAGACGATCGCGGCGCGGCATCCCAACGACCCATTCGCGCTGAATCATCTCCTCTCAGCGACGCTGATTCGCGAACTCTATCGCATGGGGGCCATCAACACGGGCGATTATGCCAACGACAGTTTTATCGGCACAGCTCACCGTCCCGCCGATCCGGCTCAGAAGGAACGCATCAAACAACTTGCGGCGCAGGCTGAAAAGCTGGAAAATTCCGAGCTTTCCCACAACCCCGATAACATTGACATGCTCTACGCCCGCGGCGTCACACGCGGACAGTTTGCGATCTATACGGCGCTCATCGAACGGGCCTGGTTCTCCTCGCTCCGGAATGCGGTTGGCGCGCGCCACGATCACGAGCATGTGCTTGAACTCGACCCGAAGTATACTGACGCCAAACTCGTCGTCGGCAGCCACAACTACGTCATGGGCAGCTTGCCGTTCACGGTCAAAGTCGCTGTAGCGCTCGTGGGACTAAGTGGCGACAAACAAAAAGGGATCGAATACCTCTATGATGCCTACCACTCCAATGGAGAAACCAGCGTCGACGCCGGCATGGTCCTGCTTGTCTTCCTGCGGCGCGAGCATCGCTACGCTGACTCCCTTGAAGTTGCCAGAGCACTCGCCCCCCGCTTCCCTCGCAATTATCTCTTGCCGCTGGAGCAGGGCAACCTGTTGCGCGCTATGGGCAAGCTCGACCTCGCTGAGCAGCAATATCGCACCGTTTGGCAAAGCGGACGCGAGGGGAAATACGGGTCCCTGCACTACGAACTGGCGTTGCTCGCGCTGGGCGACCTGTTGCGCGGCGAGAAGAAATATGCAGCCGCAGCAGCCGCCTATGAGCAGGTCGGCGAGGTTTCCAGTGCCGATCCCGAATTCCTTCAGAAAGCCAACCTTGGGGCCGGGGAAATGTACGACCAGCTCCAGAACCGCGACCTCGCCGTCAAGAAGTACCAGGCCGTCGTGGCCACTAATTCCGGCAGTGCCGAGGCGGATAAAGCTCGCCAGAGACTGAAAGTGGCCTACCGGGAGTAGGAGCCCTTCTACTCCGTTTGCTGTTCGTCAGGAACAGCAAGCTTGGCTCTGGGGCATTGGGAGATCTCGAGCGGCCCGAGCACCCATCAGCGTTGGAACATTTTCTGGCCCCGTTCGTATAATCCAGTGTGGGAGGCGACCATGTACTGCAACGCATGCGGCCAAGCCATCGCAGATCAAGCCAATTATTGTTCTCATTGTGGACACACCGTCGGTCATTCTTATTCGGCGACGAGGCTGATCCGCCCCCGCTTCGACCGTAAGATCGCGGGCGTATGCGCCGGAGTCGCCCACCATCTCGACCTCGACGTTTCCCTGGTCCGCATCCTCTGGGTCTTCCTGACTTTTGCCGCGGGGTTTTTCCCCGGTGTATTTGCCTACATACTTGCCTGGATCGTCATGCCTGAGGAGCCGGCCGTACTACCCGCTCCCGCCGGTGGGCAACAGCAGCCGGTTGCGGGCTGAAATCTCCAAGGAATGCCTGAAGGTTTGATACCCTGACTTCGCATGCAAAGCCTGCGCAGCGATGACGCCGAGATTTTTTATGAAGTTCAGGGCCAGGGCCCTGCTGTAGTTCTCCTCCATCCTTTTCCCGCGCACCATGAATTCTGGCTGCCTGTAATTCCGGCACTTGAGTCGCGCTATCGGCTCATCCTGCCCGACCTTCGCGGACACGGCGACTCCGGAATCGGCCAGGGGCCAGCGCTGATGGCTAAGCACGCCGCCGACATTGCCCGCGTCATGGACGCGGCCGGAGTGGGCAAAGCTGCTTTTATCGTGTGCTCCATCGGGGGCTATATCGTGTTCGAATTCTTGAGGCGTTTTCGCCCGCGCGTTTCTGCGCTTGCCTTGTGCAACACGCGCCCTCAGCCGGATACGCCTGAGGCCCGCGCTAATCGCCTGAAGGCTGCCGAGACGGTCCTTCAGCAGGGAACGGAACAATTTCTGCAGGGAATGATCCCCAAGCTCCTCGGTGCAACCACCGTTTCCTCGCGCCCCGACCTCGTTGAAGGCGCGTTGCGCATGATGCGCAAAATGTCGGCCGAAGATATCAGCCTGGTGCAGCGCGGCATGGCCGAGCGTCCCGAGTCCGTCCGCGATCTGGAGCACATCAACCTGCCCACGCTGATCATTATCGGAGAAGAAGACACATTCTCGACCGTCGCCGATGGCGAATTGATGCGCCAGAACATTCCCGGCAGCCGATTGAACATCATCCCCAAGGCCGGCCACTACGCGCCCTGGGAGCGTCCGGAAGCCGTTGCGCCGCTGCTGCGCCAGTTTTTAGATTTCGTGCCGCTAACGTAAGAGTGCAAGACCAGATCGCCAGTGAGCCGCCAGTGCCAAAAGCCAAACCTGTGATCCCGGTCCTGTGCCGCGGGCACGTGCTCTGCTAGAATCGCCCCGTCATGATCGAAGCATTCCTGGTTCCAGAAAACACGGTCGTCACTGCCAAGGGAGACGGCCTCGCGCTCGACCTCGGTACGGCTTCCACGCGGGTCTTCCTGCTTAATCTAGGCATTACCGACATCATCGAGCAGGAAGCGCTCGATGTCAGCATCCAAGGTTCCTCCGACGGCACCACATTCGATCCCAAGGCCGTTGCCGCCTTCCCGCAAAAATTTTATCGCGGAGAAAGCCCCTTGCTCGTCGATCTTTCCACCAAGCCCGAAGTGAAGGCGATCCGCGCCCATTGGGATGTCAACCGCTGGGGCCGAGGCACGGAAACGCCCAGGTTCGAATTTTGCTTAACCGTCCGCGAGGTACCGCAGGAAATCCTGGCTGAGGCCAATCGCGGACGAGTGTAGTAGTTCGAGCAGGTCAGAGTTTGTTCCTTATCTCTGCATCTCTGCAATCGGACCTCTGACCTCAATCCCGCCTTCAACCTTTCCTGAAATTTCGGCTATAGTTTCCTTCATGTCGCGCCCAAAGTCGTGCTCCACTCGGCGTTCATTTCTTCAAACTGCTGTCATCGGCGGAACTGCTGCTGGCCTGACGCCAATCTGCCCAGCCCTCGCCGCTGCGCGCACCGCAGCCGCTCCTGCGGGTGAGGCTCAGAGGGCGCCGGCCGTGCGGCCATTCGAACTCGACGAGATTACAATCGCCGAACTGCAGGAAGACATGCAAGCAGGCAAGTTCACCGCTCGGTCGTTAGTCGAGAAATACACCGTGCGCATTGGAGAAGTGGACAAGCAGGGCCCCAAGCTGAACAGCGTGATCGAGCTGAATCCCGATGCGCACTCGATTGCCGATGCGCTCGATCAAGAGCGCAAGGCCAAAGGCCCGCGCGGCCCGCTGCACGGCATTCCCGTGCTCATCAAGGACAACATCGCCACCGACGACCGCATGATGACTACGGCCGGATCGCTGGCGCTCGTGGGAGCGAAAGCGCCGAAGGATTCTTTTGTCGCGCAGAAGTTGCGTACTGCCGGCGCAGTCATCCTCGGCAAGACCAATTTGAGTGAATGGGCGAACATGCGCTCCAGTCACTCCACTAGCGGTTGGAGCGGTCGCGGTGGCTTGACTAAGAACCCTTACGCGCTTGACCGCAACCCGTGTGGCTCAAGTTCCGGAACTGGTGCCGGGATCTCCGCGAACCTTGCCGCTATCGGCATCGGCACCGAAACCGATGGCTCCATCGTCTGCCCGTCGTCGTCCAATGGGCTGGTTGGCATTAAGCCAACTGTGGGGCTCGTCAGCCGCGCAGGAATTATCCCGATTTCGCATTCGCAAGATACCGCCGGCCCCATGTGCCGCACCGTGCGTGATGCAGCGATCCTTCTGGGTGCGCTTAGCGGAGTCGACGTCGACGATGAAGCCACCGCCGCGAGTTCAGGCAAATCGCAAACCGACTATGCCCGATACTGCGATCAGAATGGCCTGAAAGGCGCGCGCATCGGCGTGGCTAGAAAATACTTCGGCTTCCACGACGCAGTGGACGCGCTGATGCAGCAATCGCTCGGGGTGTTGAAAGAGCAGGGAGCGATTCTTATCGATCCCGCTGACATCGAGACCTTCGGCAAGTTCGATGATTCCGAGGCGGCGGTTCTCCTGTACGAATTCAAAGCCGATCTGAATGCTTACCTCGCGCGCCTGACCCCCGGAGCGCCTGTTCGGACCCTAAAAGACATCATCGAGTTCAATGAACGCAACCGGGACAAAGAGATGCCGTATTTTGGCCAGGATTTATTCATTAAGGCGGAAGCAAAGGGCCCGCTGACGGAGAAGGAATATCTCGATGCGCTTACCAAGGATCATCAACTCGCATGCACCGAAGGCATCGATGCGCTGATGGACAAGCATCAACTCGATGCCATCGTCGCGCCTACGGGCAGTCCCGCGTGGCTAACCGACCTCGTCGACGGCGATCACTTTTCCGGAGGCAGTTCAACCGCCGCTGCCGTCGCGGGTTATCCCAACATCAATGTGACGACCGCTTTTCTTTTCGGGCTGCCGGTAGGAATCTCATTTTTCGGCCGCGCCTGGAGCGAGCCCAAGCTGATCAAGCTGGCATATGCGTTCGAGCAGGCGACAAAAGCGCGTCAGGCGCCGAAGTTCTTGCCGACCATCGGCCCGGCCTGAACTGCGGTGACTTAACCCCGATAAATCAATTCTCGGGAAAACTTCTTTTGAAGGCGCCTCACGCATGCCGCCTTTTTCGAAACCAGGGATCACTGATGGTGAACCTCGTGACTGAAGACAGTTACTACTTGAACCGCGGATGTCCAACTAGACTATGGGAAACACGGATATAAGCAAGCTAGTCTCAGATTGGACAGGTCATCGAGGGAGGCGAAAATGTTTGAAACCAGTGGAACCGTTGATGTGATGGAAAAGAGCCCATGGCTGAAGTACGTGCTCTGGTTCGCGGCAGGGTGCCTCGTCACGATTCTAATCTTCTACATGCTCCTCATACCCTGGGCGAAGCGCGCTGCGGCGGAGTCCGCCGAGAAGGCGGCGCAACAGGAATTCTCCGCTGAACTGGCAAAGAACCCATTGGAAGCTCAACTGGAAAGCACGAAAGCCGCATGGCAGACTGCGACGCAAGAGCGCGATGCGTGCAAAGCCAGGTTCGATCGCCAGACGATCCTCTACGACAACACGATCGTCGTCGACCCTAGCAAGACTTGGATCATCCCCGCCGATGTTGAACCGATCGCCGTCGGTGACCAGCGCGTCACTTACACGTACTACGACCCGAAGACCAAGCGCGAGACTGTCCACTTCCATCCGCAGCGGCAATAGACGCGAGGCGGCCGCCGAGCCAATGTCCGGGTGCAACGGGCATGTTACAGCAATTACTCAGAAGTCATCGCGCTGGGGGGGAGCGGTGGGACAATCTAGGTCATGAAGAATCGCGACGCGAACAGGCACCCCGGCCCATGGCGCATTATGCAAGTGGATTCGGAGTTTGCTGGTCTGCTTGTAGCTGTCGGCTTTCTTGTGATGGGCTTCGTAAGTATGACCATCGCAACAGGGTTCGTGCTCGGGGCCATTGCGCTCGGCGTGGTTGTAGCGCTGCTGCTTCGGTTCAGTCCTAAGAAGTTCACTCGCCCGGCAGTGGCAATGGTGATCATCCTCGCTGCGGTCTCGCTCTGGTGGGAAGGAAGCAAACCGCGACGACCGCATACCGTCTCGTCCAATGCGCTTTACGTCCTACCAAACAACGTTCCCTTTGCATGGCACAAAACAGGCTATTGGTTGGACTGTTGGTTCGACAAGCAGGTGAGTGTTGATCGGTGCAAACTTACGGACGAAAAGGGAACTGGGTCGTTTGAGGATGTGTTCCTCCCATGCGTTGGCCAAACGCCACTGCCTCAAAGCGAATTGGTCTTTAACACACGATTGACGGGTGAGATATGGACCCGCTCGCCAGGCAAAGGGATCAACGTCCCGGTTGTTCACTTGGAGAATGGCCAAGTATTGCTTCCCCAAAGCCTCTATGCGGGAGCCAAGCGCGATGCATCTTGTTCTCGCTGAGAACGCAGGTTGACGGATAACAGGCGATAGCTGCGCCGAATCCCCTTGATGCTTTTCAGCCACCACGTCTGAATTGATCTGAAGAATTTTGTCGCAACGAATCCTATCAGGCCGGGTTCTCGCTATTAACAGCGGTGAGGGGGGTTATGGCGAAGATCATTGAGTTCTACGTGCCCAGTAGTTTCCGCAAAAAAGCCGCAAAGTGGATACCGCCGGAGCAATGCGGGAAAGTAATCCCGTTCGGCGCGCCGGAAAAGAAATCGGCCTGACTATGAATGCGCACCCCGCCGCCTTCGCCAATGTCATCCGGAGCGCGACAATAACTCCACGAAGCGAGGTCACTAGCCGAACTGGCCGAGTTACCGAAGTGACGCGGCAGGAGCGACAAACGGCTCGCGTTCCTCAAGAACCCACCTAATGGCTCGAATTCAGGGCTGGTTTGTATGGGAGTTGGGCAGTTTCGGCGTTAACTTCCGAATGAAAAATTCCTGAAGCAAATTCACAATCGCAGTTGAGCCGATCCCGATGGCCGCGTTTTCGAACATCAATCCCGCATCGTTCCGATCCTGCTCGGGGTAGTAGAGATTAGAAATGCCGCCCGCCGCCAGATTCCCGAGGATACCCGAGTAATTGGGCTGCCAATGTCGATTGTCTCCCTTGCAGATTACGGAGTTGGCAATCGCATACAAAGCCCGGGACGTTGTGCTGCCGGTCCCTTTGTAAAAATAGCGCGGATCTTGCTTCAGAAGCGATGGCAATATGGCTGCTCCAATCAGCGTGCCCATGGTCGCATCGGCGTAGCTGGCGCCGAAGCGCTTTCCATATCCTTGTGCCCCTTGCCCGTACTCATAAAAGTGATTTTGCCCCTGCTCGATTCCGGCAACCGCCGCCGCGATTCCCACCGTGAACGGATCCACCATCGTCCTGAAAGCGACCTTGAATTTTTGTCTCCGGGTCAGCGGAGCAGCATCGGGATCATACGCGACGTAGAAATTCGGAATGGCGCCGAGAACGCGTTGCTTCTCTTCAATCTTGATCTGCTCCTCGGCGACTTCGACCTGCGTGAGTGAAACGTCCACTTCCGTGCGCGTGTCCGCAACCGTCAGCGCGATCGGCGGCAAGGTTTCCGTCTCGCCATCATGGAGGATTCCGGAGAATGATTGCGGCGCAAAACCGGCCGCTGTAATGGCAAGTTGGAAAGATCCGGGAGATACCTTCGGAAAGAAGAATTGCCCGTCAATGCCAGATGCCGTCTCTTGGCTTAGGGATTGATCATTGTCAACGAGCTTTACTCGCGCTCCGGCAACGACCGCGCCGCTTTGATCCACGACCGTTCCGCTGATGCTTCCGGGCGGGTCCTGATCGGACGACCGCCCGCCGCCCGACGTTGATTCCGATCGTCCAGGATTCTGATTTCCCGGGCTCTTCTGTTCCAGACCTTGCACCTGTCCGAGCGCAGGCGCCTGCGAAGCCGCTTGCCCCAGGCACGCCGTCCATGCCAGAGCGACGACCGCAAAGACTGTGAGTGCAGACTTGGATTGGAAGGCCATGAATCGTTTAACTCTATCTTCTCCGCGGGGTTCCATCCAAATCGCAAAAGACCCACGCCTTCCGCGCTGAACCGAAGCGCCAGTTGAACGGCGGCACAAACGTACAGATTCGGAGACGGCCTTCCTTCGCTTTTCGAATCCCACCCTGAAGTTGGATGCTTCCTGGAAGCTGCGCGTCAAAACTGCAATCAGGCCGTTTGTGAGACAGCTTGTAGCGGCTGCTTTACTATTGAAATCTGATGTCCGTCGATTCTAGTGTCATCATTCGTCCCGCCCGAGCCGTTCAAGGCCTCGTCCGCATCCCCGGAGACAAATCAATCTCCCATCGCTACGCCATGCTTGCCGCCATTGCCCGCGGCACGAGCCGGTTTCATAATTTTTCCGCCGCACGCGACTGCGCCAGCACGCTCGGCTGCGTCGCCGCACTCGGCGCACAATCGCGACACACTGCGGATGGTGCGCTCGAAGTGACCGGCCTCGGCCCTGCGCTGCACGCTCCTTCCGGTGGTCTCGACTGCGGCAACTCCGGTTCCACCATGCGCATGCTGAGCGGAATCCTCGCTGGGCAGCCCTTCACCAGCGAGTTATTCGGCGACGAATCTCTTTCTCGCCGCCCCATGGCTCGCATCATCAAGCCACTGTCCGAGATGGGGGCGACGATTACTTGCTCCGCCGCCGGACGCCCCCCGGTCAAGATTCATGGCGGACCGCTGCACAGTATTCACTACCATCCCGAGGTCGCGAGCGCTCAGGTCAAGACCTGTGTGCTCTTCGCCGGCCTGTTCGCCAGCGGTGAAACGGTTGTTGAAGAGCCCATCCGAACCCGCGATCACGGTGAACTCGCGCTCCAGGCCTTCGGCGCTGTAATCGAGCGGCGAGGGAAGATTGCCCGTATTCGAGGCGGCCAGCCGCTCTCCGCTATCCAGGCCCACGTTCCTGGCGATCTTTCGAGCGCGGCGTTCTTTCTTTGCGCCGCCGCACTCTTTCCGGGCTCCAAAATCTCGCTGCCGGGAGTTCTCATGAATCCCACGCGCGCACGACTTCTCGACATCCTCATGCAAATGGGACTCAAGGTTTCTGTAGGGCCGATTGAGCAGCATCATGGCGAACTGATGGGAGCGATTGAAGCCCGCGGCGCAACCTGGCAAGGCGGGACGATCGCCGGCGCTGACACCGCCGCCCTCATTGACGAGATCCCCGTGCTCGCGGCCGTTGCTCCCTACACCGAGGATGGCCTTGACATACGCGACGGCAAAGAATTGCGCGTGAAAGAATCGGATCGTATTGCTGCGGTCGCGGCCAACCTGCGCAAGATGGGGGCCGATGTCGAAGAGCGCCCCGATGGCTTGCGCATTCCCGGGCGACAAAAGCCGCATGGCGCGGTACTCGATTCATTTGGAGATCACCGCATCGCCATGGCATTCGCAGTGGCCGCGCTCCGCGCCGACGGAGAAACATGCATTCAAGGAGCCGACGCTGCGGGAGTTTCGTTCCCGACGTTCTTCGATGAACTCGGGGCGATTGCGAAATCGTAACGATGAGCGTTTTGCCGCTCAGCTGTCAGCTCTCCGTTCTCAGCTTGCGAGGAAAATCCTTTAGGGAGTCTCGCCTGACCCTTGGTCCCCCCTCGATGCCGGTCCTTCAAAATCAAAGACTTAGGGATTTTTCCATGGAGTTCCCCGCCAGGTCTTTGGGGAATAAGGACTTACGAGTAGGGTATTTAAGAAGCAATAGCTTACCCCGCAATGGTCTTCCCCTCGACAGGAGGCGGACTCTCTCACACAACGTGAAAATTTCAAGAGAACCAAGCCCATTCCCGCGCCTTCCGACAGGCAATAGGCGCGAGCAAATCAGATTGATAATGGACAACCTGCAAAAAGATGCCGAAAAGAAGACGCTGCATGCTGCCCTTGTAGCAGTACCGGCACGAGCCCCGGTTCGCGGCCCAAGTTATTCTCCGCTCCTGTCGGCTTTTCCGCGACGGCAACGGCTTTTGGAGCTATACTGCTTGCCAACACGGGGCGATTGCGGGCGTGAAACGGGCCCGTTTTTGGATGCAAGCCGTGGTTGCTCCCAGGGTTTAATCCCCCACCTTGGACCAAGATCAAGCTTCATAATTTAGGTTCTTGTGCCATGCCACGGACCAGAAACATCTTCCACAATGTTCTTTGCCCGAAAAGGAGAAATCGTGATTAGAAAGTCAAGTCTGCCTTTGCTCATCCTTGTCGCACTGCTGTCGGTCGCGAGTGTCGTTAGTCAGGCGCAGTCCCTAAGGACGCGTCATGTGCGCGAAGTAGTCGTCAGTGGCGAGGCGCAGTCCGTGGGACGGCTCCCCGCAACTCAAACTATGCGCTTCGACATCGTTCTGGCTTTGCGCCATCAGCCTGAGTTGGATAATTTCCTGCAGGAACTTTACGATCCTTCCAGTTCCTCCTACCGGCATTTCCTCACCCCGGAAGAGTTCACGGCAAGGTTTGGTCCCAGCCAGGAAGAGTATGACGCCGTGCTTCGTTTCGCGGAGGCGAGCGGTTTTAGGCGCCTTGGTGGTTCTCGTGATGGCATGGACGTGCAGATCGAGGGCACCGTGGCGAGCGCAGAAAAAGCTTTCCATGTGACCATGGGCGTCTACCAGCACCCCACGGAAAACCGCACATTCTTTGCCCCCGACCGGGAACCCACGGTGGACCTGCCGTTCCAGTTGTGGCACATCTCGGGGTTGGATAACTATTCGCTCCCGCATCCGATGTACAAGCACAGCGATATCAAAGTGCACGCTAATGTCGCGGGCTCCTGTCCTGGCGGCTATTATTGCGGCAGTGACATGCGGGCGGCCTACTACGGAGGCACGGCTCTGACCGGCACCGGCCAGAACATCGCCCTGCTTGAGCTGGCAGGCACAGATTTGGCCGACCTGAACACCTACTACACCAATGTTGGGCAAACAAAACCTTACACTCCCACTCTCATTTCCACGGGCGGGTACGGCACGTCTTGCCTCGCTTCCAATGGCTGCGACGATACTGAGCAGACGATCGATATGACTCAGGCGATGGGCGTGGCCCCCGGCTCGAAGATGCTTTACATGTACGTGTGCGGCAACGGCTCCGCATTCCTCGAAACTGCCTGTCTCAGCGCGATGTCGACGACTACGGACGCCCCGTTGAGTTCGCAAATCAGCTGTTCGTGGGCCTGGAGCCCGGCGGACCCCTCAAGCGACGACCCCTACTACCAGAAATTTGCGACGCAGGGGCAAAACTTCTTCGTGGCTGCTGGCGACAGTGGTTCGTACCCATCCCCGTCGTCCCCTTTCTACTACCCCGCGGAAGATGCCTATGTGACAGCAGTGGGCGGTACTGACTTAGCGGTGACCAAAGCGGGCGGGCCCTGGAGTTCGGAAACAGCATGGCCTGACAGCGGCGGCGGAATCTCGCAAGACTCCATTCCGATTCCCGCCTGGCAGCAGCTTACGGGCGTGATTAATTCCTCCAACCACGGCTCGACAACGCTGCGCAATGTTCCCGACGTCGCCGCAGAAGCCAACTTCAATTTTTACTATTGCTCTGACCAAAGCGGCTGTGGTGGCGGCTTGGGAGGCACCAGTTTCGCCGCCCCCATGTGGGCCGGCTACATGGCTCTCGTCAATCAACAAGCGATTGCCAACGGCAGTCCCGCGCTTGGCTTCGTGAATCCGGCGCTTTATAACATCGGCCTGGGCTCGAGCTACGGCACCGATTTCCACGACATCACCTCCGGCAGCAATGGCGGCTATTCGGCTGTCAAGGGCTACGACCTGGTGACCGGTTGGGGCAGTCCCAACGGAGCTAACCTCATCAACGCGCTCGCCGGAGCCGCCGGACCCAGCTTCACACTGTCCGCGAATCCCACGAGCCTGAGTATTAAGCAGGGGAACAGCGGTACCAGCACCATCACGGTGAATCCGCTGGACGGCTTCACCGGCAGTGTAACGATGAGCGCTTCGGGCCTGCCCAGCGGCGTGACGGCAGGGTTTGTTCCGAATCCCACCACCACCACGAGCACTTTGACGCTGACGGCTAGCGCATCGGCCGCCACGGGGACATCCACGGTGACGATTACAGGCACATCGGGGAGCTTGACGGCGACGACGACGGTGAGCCTGACGGTGACGTCTGGCAGTTCGGCTCCAGTGGTGACACTGACGCCGGCCTCGCTGACGTTTGCTACGAAGAAAGTGGGCACAACCAGCGCGGCAAAGAGCATAAAAGTGGCGAACACTGGCAACGCGACGCTGAACATCAGCAACATCGGGATCAGCGGCGACTTTGCCTTTGTCACCAGCGCGAAACCTTGCGGCGCGACGCTGGCGGCGGGGAAGTACTGTACGCTGAAGGTCACCTTCACTCCGACGCAAACCGGAACTCGTACGGGCGACGTGACCATCACGGACAATGCTGCAAACAGTCCGCAGCAGGTGCCCTTGACGGGAACCGGCAAGTAACAAAAGCCAACGCGAGAACGGCTTGACAAACGGGGCTGCGCGAGCAGCCTCGTTTTTTTTGAAGCGGAGAAACCGAAGCCTCGCTCATCGGGAGGCAGTCTCGAAAGCGGTAGGCGAATCTCCGGGCGGTTCCCAATGCCTGACCAGGGGCGCTCTGATCGAGCAGGTGGTCGTGGTGGGGGCGTGAAGCAGTCTGATCGCGGTTGTGCCATTCCAGCGAAAATAATAAAAGCCACCCGCTCGGGTGGCTTTCGAGATTCCACGAACGAAATTACTGCTTCTTCGTGTCGTCTTTCTTTTTGCCCATCGGCGATTCTTTCGCTTCCTTGTAGCCCGCCTTGGTGGCATCGGCTTCAGCCATATATTGCCCGTGCTTGGTCTTGCCGTACCACGGATCTCCTTCTTTGTGGTAGACCTTGGTGTTGGTGTTGACCCACACCTTGCCGCCGCCTCCGCCTGGAGCCTGCGGTATCGTCGACGGGTCCACCGGCGCAGATTTGGCTTTCGCCTTGGTGGCCGTTGCGCCGGACTTGGACGTGTCCGGTGTGGCTGCGGGCGCTGTTGCCTGCGCCACGCACAACCCCGACATTGCCACCAGCATTACTCCTAGCGCAATAAAACGCAGTTTCAAACTTTTCAACTAATCCTCCTTACAAGCAAATTGAGTTTTTACCTTCGGTTGGTGATCGGGAACTGCTTACGCCACGCGATTATACACAGCGAAAGGCGACGATGAATATATGGCGTCGTCCGATCAACGAAGAGTTGGATACAGCCCGGCGAACATTAGCAAGAGGTCGAGTGTGTCGGTGATCCCATGTGCCACGATGGGGACTGCAAGGCTTCGTCCGCAGGCGAGGTAGAT
>JBAQIB010000021.1:0-9976 GCA_049288625.1 Terriglobales bacterium
ACCAAGGTCCTGCGCGTTCCGCCGGGAGAAAAAGATTTGAAGAATGCAGTGACGCTTCAGCCTCAGGATCTGCAGCCCGGAGATCGCGTTCTGGTTCGCGGCCAGGCAGCTCCTGACGCGAACACCCTTGCGGCCCTTGCTGTCATCGTGATGAAGCAATCCGACGTGAGCGCCAAGCAGCAGCGCGACCGCGAGGACTGGCAGAAGCGAGGCGTCGGCGGGCTCGTCAACAAAGTGGACGCCGCCACGGGCATCATCACCATTTCGTCCGGCGGTTTCGGCGCCAGCAAAAGCGTTGCCGTCCACGTCAGCAAGGATACGATTCTTCGCCGCTACGCCCCAGACTCAGTGAAGTTCGACGATGCCAAGCCCGCGCCGCTGGATCAGATCAAGGTCGGCGATCAATTACGCGCTCGCGGCACGCGCAGCCAGGATGGCACCGAACTCACAGCCGATGAAATTGTCTCCGGAACATTCCGCAACATTGCCGGGACCATCACGGCAATTGACGCTGCCAACAATTCATTCACCGTGAAAGATCTGATTGCCAAAGCGACGGTGGTGGTCAAAGTTTCCGGCGACTCGCAGATGAAGAAACTGCCGCCGGAAATGGCGCAGCGCATCGCTATGCGCCTCAAGGGCGGCGCGAATGGAGACGCGGCAGGTGTGCAGAACGCGAGCTCGCAAAGCTCGGCTCCGCCGGGCGGCGATCGGCGCGGATCGGATTCCGCGGCAGGACGAGTCCAGGGCGGCGGCCCCGGCGCAACCGGTCCCCCGGATTTTCAGCGCCTCCTGAGCCGCGTACCGAACAGCACGCTCGCCGATCTTCAAAAAGGTGATGCGGTGATGATCGTTTCGACCGATGGCGCCGGGTCCGACGCTGTGACCGCGATCACGCTGCTTGCAGGCGTCGACGCCATCCTCACAGCGGCGCCGAACCGCTCTTCATATTCGCTGCTCTCACCGTGGTCTTTGAACGCCTCGGGGGGCGAAGGTGAAGCCGCCCAGTAGTCCACGATTCCAATGCGCGCTATTTACTTCGAAAGAGAAAGGTGCATGTTGAAGTACTCCTTAGTCATCGCATTTTTGAGCGCAGCACTCGCTGCATCAGCCTGGGCGCAATCGGCTCCGGCAACGGCAACGTTGCGTGGTACGGTTCTCGATCCCTCTGGAGCCGTGATTGCAAATGCCAAGGTGGCCGCCGCACAGTCCGGAGGGCCCGCGCGCACAACGACCACCAATTCAAACGGCGCCTACGAGATCGGGAATCTGCCTCCCGGCAAATACACCGTCACAGCCAATGCTAAGGGCTTCTCCGCTTACGCGAAGAGCGACCTGAATTTGGAGGCAGGTCAAGTTTCGCTGTTCAACATTTCGCTCGAAATCAGTGTCGAAAGAGAAAAAGTCAACGTCGAGGAGGAAAGTCCACAGGTCGACGTCAACCCTGCCAGCAACGCCAGCGCAATCGTGCTCACCGGCAAAGACCTCGACGCTCTGCCCGACGATCCCGACGAACTGCAGGCCGATCTTGAAGCTCTGGCCGGCCCCTCCGCCGGCCCCAACGGCGGCCAGCTCTACATCGACGGATTTACGGCCGGACAGCTTCCGCCCAAGTCGTCAATTCGCGAAATTCGCATCAACCAAAACCCGTTTTCAGCCGAATATGACAAGCTGGGCTACGGCAGAATCGAAATCTTCACCAAGCCCGGCACCGACAAGTACCACGGACAATTTTCGGTTGAGGGCAACAGCTCAGGTCTGAATACGCGCAATCCCTTCCTCGGCGACGCGGCGCAGCAGCCCTACGATTCCGTCATTTACATGGGGAACATCGGCGGCCCGATCAATAAGAAGGCATCTTTCTTCTTCAACGTGCAGCGCCGCAATATTGACGAAATCGCCGTTGTGGATGCGCCCGCTCTGAGCTTGACCGAGAGCGTTCCGAACCCGCGCACGCGCACCAACATCAGCCCACGCATTGATTACCAACTCACACCTAGCAACACGCTGACCGCGCGCTACCAGTATTACCGCGACACATGGGACAACGACGGCGTCGGCGGGCAAGTGCTGCCCGAGGCGGGCTACAACACTCTGTCCACCGAGCACACGGTGCAGATCAGTGACACGCAAGTGCTCGGCGCGAAGGCCGTCAATGAAACCCGATTCCAATATCTGCACGACAACAGTACGCAGAATCCTCTCAGCACGGCCGTAGGCCTCAATGTGCTCGGCGCGTTCACCGGCGGCGGCTCCAGTCAGGGAACTCAGACCGACTACCAAAATCACTATGAGTTCCAGAATTACACCTCAATCAATCAAGGCAAGAACTTTGTGAAGTTCGGGGTACGACTGCGGGACGTTAGCGATGTGAATACATCCAACGCCGGTTTCAATGGCACTTACTCGTTCTCGGGAAGTAGCACTGTAACGTCATACCAGAATTACTTGGCCGGCATTCCAAGTCAGCTGACTATCGATGGTCCCAGCGGCGCGAACCCCACCGTGCCCGTCAACGTGGTTGATGCCGGGCTCTATGTGCAGGATGACTGGAAGATACGGCCCAATCTCACGCTCAGCGGCGGACTGCGCTTTGAAACCCAGAATGTGATCCACGATCATGCCGATTGGGCGCCTCGACTAGGTTTTGCCTGGGGCATCGGAGGCGGCGGAAAGACCGCGCCCAAAACCGTTCTGCGCGGCGGCGTCGGCCTTTTCTACGACCGATTCACCAGCACTTACGTCCTAAATGCGGATCGTTTGAACGGCGTGGTCCAACAACAGTACGTCGTGGATGATCCGACCTATACCCTCCCCCCACCGCTGCCATCCTCGTCGACGCAGCAGTCGATCTACCAGATCAGCCCGAATCTGCACGCGCCTTACATCATTCAGACAGCATTCAGTCTTGAGAGACAGGTCACGAAAGTTGCCAACGCTACGATTACTTACTTGAATTCCCGCGGAGTCCATCAGCTTCTGTCGACCGTCACCAACGCCCCGCCCGACACGGGAAACTATCCATTCACTGGCCTCCCCAGTCCCGCCATCTTTCAATACGTCTCCGACGGCGTTTTCCGTCAGAACCAGTTGATTGCGCAAGTCAACATCCAGGCGGGAGCCAAAGTCTCTCTGCACGGATACTACTCTCTGAATTACGCCAACAGCGACGCCTCAACCGGTGGAAACTTTCCCTCGGATCCGCATAACTTACGTCTCGACTACGGGCGCGCGTCTTTCGATATTCGCGACCGGGTGTTTATGGGAGGTACATTCGCGCTGCCGCGCGGATTTCGCTTGAGTCCGTTCATGATTTTCAATTCCGGCACGCCCTACAACGTCACTGTGGGTGGCCAGCCCCAGTTGTTCGCCGACGACTTGCAATTCAACGTCCGCCCTGCATTCGCCACCAACGTTACCGGTTCGTGTCTTTCGCCAACCGCTGCCTGCCACTACGCGACTCCGACAAACCCCTACTCGCAAATTCCCATCAACTATCTCACCGGCCCATCCCAATTCACGCTCAATTTACGGCTCGCCAAGACATTCGGCTTCGGGCCGGAGCTAGCCAAGAATGGAGCGCAACAGCAGGGCGGTCCTCCGGGAGGCGGCCCTCCAGGCGGTGGCGGTGGGGGGGGCCCGCGTGGCGGCGGTGGAGGCGGCGGTGGTGTGGGTTTTGGCGGCGGTCCGGGCGGCCGTGGTGGTATGTTCGGCGGTCCCGCCAGCACTCGGCGTTACAGCCTGACCTTCAGCGTCAACGCGCGGAATGTCTTGAACAAGGTGAACCCCGCGCCCCCAATCGGCGTTCTGAGTTCTCCCAATTTCGGACAATCCGTTGCTCTGGCAGGTGGACCATTCTCCAGCGCGGCCGCCAATCGCAAAATCGAATTGCAGGCCATGTTCAGCTTCTAGGGCCCGGACGCTGCGGCTCTAACGGCGAAGCGCTGACGTTTGTCCTGATGATTGTTCGAGTCGGCTCTCTCGGGAGTGCTGAAAAGTGCGCGCAGAAAAGTGGCCGTCGAAAAGCTACGCTTCGTATCAGGGTATCGCTTTAGCGATACCGCAAGCCCACCAAAATCAATCGCCCCTTCGGGGGCTAAGGTGCAGATCTCCAGGCCTTAGGCAAACTCATTGGCCCCGCTGCCCGCCAACCCTAGAAGTTCCGCCGCAGATCGCTCGACGTTCCGCCCGCCGCCGGAATGTAGCAATTCAGCGTGTAATCCATCACCATGCGATCGGCGTTGAATCTCCATCCCAGCGTCCGGATCGTCCGCTTCATGCGCTTGATCCAGCCTCGCGGCAGCCCGTCCCGGTCACGCTGGTAGTAAAGCGGTATCAATTCCTCGCGCAGCACCCGCAGCAAGTCTTCCGCGTCGCGCCGGTCCTGCACATTCACGTCCGAGTGCGTCCGCCCGTCCCCGATCGCAAAGCCGTTCAGCCCGTCATAGGCCTCGGCCCACCAACCGTCGAGCACCGAAAGGTTCAATCCGCCGTTCAACACTACCTTCTGTCCGCTCGTTCCCGATGCTTCCTGCGGACGCCGTGGGTTATTCAGCCACACGTCCACGCCCTGCACAAAATGCCGCCCCACGTTGATGTCGTAATCTTCCACGAACACAAACTTGTCCCCGAACTGCGAATCGCGCATCAGTTGCGCCACCTGCTGCAGCACTTTCTTCCCCGGTTCGTCCATCGGATGCGCCTTGCCCGCAAACACGAACTGCACCGGCCGATTCGGATCGTTCACCATACTAGCCAGCCGTTCGATGTCCGTAAGAATCAGATTGGCGCGCTTGTACGTGGCAAACCGCCGAGCAAAGCCGATTGTCAATGCGTCCGGACTGAGCACTCCTTTCAGTTTCTGAAGCGTCTCCTCCGGTTCATCCCGCCGCACCGCCTGCATCACGGCACGCCGCCGGACGAAATCAATCATCTGGGCCTTCAGGTTGAGGTGCGTCTCCCAAAGTTCACCGTCATCCACGTTGTCGATTCCATCCCAAATCTTCGACTCGCTGCTCTTCAGGTGCCATCCCGTTCCCAAATGCCGGTCATACAGCCGGAACATCTGTGGCGCCAGCCACGTCGGCACATGCACGCCGTTCGTGATATGCCCGATCGGCACTGAGTCTTCCGACTTGCCGGGTGTCAGGCCGGTCCACATCGCGCGCGACACTTCCCCGTGCAGCGACGAAACCGCATTCGCCCGCCGCGATAGCCGCAGCCCCAGCACGGTCATGCAGAATGTTTCATTGCTCTGCGGGTTTTCCCTTCCCAACCCCATGAACTGTTCTGGGGAAATTCCGATAGCCTCGCGCAGCGGCCCCAAATGTTCTTCAATCAGCTCAGCGTTGAAGCGGTCATGCCCGGCCGGAACTGGTGTGTGCGTCGTGAACACCACCTGCCGCGATACCTGCGGCACCGCCTTTTCAAAACTGATGCCTTCGTCTTCCATGCGCTGCCGGATCGCTTCCAGCACGGCGAACCCACTGTGGCCTTCATTCAGATGCAGCACGCCCGGTGTGATCCCCAGCGCCTTCAGCGCGCGCAGTCCACCCACTCCAAGCAGCAACTCCTGATGGACGCGCACGCGCCCGTCGCCGCCATACAGCCGCGACGTCAGCTCGCGATCCTCCGGCGCGTTCCCTTCCACATCCGAGTCCAGCAGATAAAGGTCGATTCGCCCAACCCGCGCCCGCCGCACCTTCGCACGGATCGAGCCATGCCGCGTATCCACCTGCACCACCACCGGGCGGCCATTCTTGCCGATTGCCGGTTCGAGCGCCAGTTGGCTGACATCGGTGTCGAAGTACTCTTCGCGCTGCCAGCCGTCGCGATCCAGCCGCTGCCGGAAATATCCCTGCGGATAAAAAAGTCCCACACCCACCAGCGGAATCCCCAGATCCGATGCGCTCTTGATGTGATCGCCCGCCAGCACTCCAAGTCCGCCCGAATACACTGGCAGCGATTCATGAATACCGAACTCCGCCGAGAAATAGGCTACCGGCCGCGGCCGCAGGACTCCCGCCCGCCGCGCCGCCCAGGTGTGCTCGGTGCCTTCATATTCGCGCAGGCGGCGATAGGCGTAGTTGACGCGGCTATGCAGCCCGAGTTCGGACGCTCGCGCCTCCAATTTCGCCAGCGGAAACTCCTTCAGCATCGCCACCGGGCTGTGATTCAGCTGACTCCAGCGCTTGGGATCGAGCTCCCGGAAGAGTCCCGCCGCATCGTGGTCCCAGCTCCACCAGAAATTTCGGGCCAGTGCCCACAGCCTTTCCTGCACGGGCGCAATAAAGCGGTCGAGCGTTCGCGCCTCGCTCACTACCGGAGCTACGCGTGCCGCCGCTTCCTGCAGCATCTTGATCTCATTCTCCGGAAACGTTCGCGCCTCTTTCGTCTGGATCACCAGCACACCCTGCAGCACACCGCGATCGATCAGCGGGACTCCCAGAAACGACTGATAAGGGTCTTCTCCCGATTCGCTGAAGTACTTGAACCGCGGATGCTTCCCTACCTGCTCGACGGCCACCGGACGCACTTGCTCGGCCACCAGGCCCGTCAGACCTTCCTGCACCGACATACGCAACTGGCCAATACAAGCCGGCTTCAGCCCCACAGTCGCCGCCAGCACCAGGTTCGCCCGGTCCGGCTCCAGCAGATACGCCGAGCAAACATCCACGCCGAACCGCCGCGCGATCAGCCCCACCACGTTCATCAGTGTTTCGGCCGGACTTCCAGTCTCCGCCGTCAGATTCGCGATCTCATCCCAGGCGAGTACATGGCTCGCCTCCAGCGAACATACCGCGTGCTCCAGCGGCGACTCCGACATGTGGGTCTGATCCGTCTCGCTTGGAGTTGTTCCGCTCACATCGATTCCGCTGCTGCGATCCACTCTATGCCTCTCAATCTGCCCAACTGTCCAGTATTCAGCTTTTCCCTCTTCGCGTCACACTCGGTTCGTTTTTCGCCCGATATCCTTGGCCTTTAAATGTGCACCATGCGGCCCAACCCTCCAAGTCGGCAACACCCACAGCAGTGTTCATTTTATCGGGAGAAGCCACCCCAGCCACGCCCCAACTCGGGAATTGTTGATTACCACGGTGCGGTCCGCCCAAAATGGCTCAGTGAATTGCCCCGTGCTTCAGTCTGCTCTCTTTTGCCTTCGGCGTCAGGGCCCCTAACCTGATCCTGCTCAACCGTTTGCTTGTGCTCTAGGTCACAGCCCGCGCGCTTACCTTCGTCTTATAAAGGTTGCACAAACAATCAACCGAGCATCACCGAGGCCCAACTATGCAAGGCGATAAGAAAGTAATCGCGCAGTTAAACACCGCTCTCAGTTCCGAGCTCACCGCCATCGTCCAATACATGGCGCAATCCGAAATGTGCCAGAACTGGGGCTACGCCCGCCTCGGCAATCTCCATAAAATCCGCGCCATCGAGGAAATGGGCCACGCCGAAAGTCTCATCGAACGCATCGTCTTCTTGGATGCGCTTCCCGCCGTCAACGTCGGCCTGAAACCCCAGCTCGGCACCAAGGTCCAAGACCAGATCGAGATCGACCTGAAAGACGAGCTCGATGCCGTCCACGAATACAACGATGCCGTAGGGCTCTGTTCTAAAGCCGGAGACGATGGCTCCAGAGCCCTCTTCGAGCGCTTGCTCAAGGACGAAGAACGCCACGCCGACTTCCTCGAATCCCAACTCCACGCCATCAAGGAAATGGGCGTAGGTCCGTATCTGGCACAGCAAATGCCGGCGGAGAAGTAGAACAGCTTTTCGTGGAAGAGCCGGCCTTAAGGCCGGCGTTAGGATGAAGTCTGCGTAGAGCTGGGTGTGCCAAGGGCCTCCCAACCCCGCCGTCTTGAAACTTTCCCCGGCTCCCAGCGTCCTATACTCTAGATAAAGTGTGGGGGCCACATCCACGTACGCCCGCCCCACGTAATGATTGGTTGTGGGGATTCATGTTGATCAAAAAGCCAGCTGATATTCCGTCTTCCGAGATTACTCCCCGGCAAACGTATCTCAACCGCCGAAGATTTCTTGCCGGCGCTGCGCTCGCCGGTGCCACGGCCGCAGCCAGTGTGTTTTTTCACGATCTAGCCGACCCTCCCCTCACCGTCCACGCCAACGCCAAAATCGACAGCTTGCAGAAAAGCTCCTTCAGCACCACCGAAAAGGAAACCCCTTACAAAGACGTAACTAATTACAACAATTTCTACGAATTCTCTACAGACAAGTACGAGCCCGCCGCGCTGGCGAAGGATTTCAAGACGCGCCCTTGGACCGTAACCATCGACGGCCTGGTCAAGAAGAAGCAGGTGCTCGACGTCGATGCCATCATCAAATTTGGTGCTCCCGAGGAGCGCATTTATCGCCATCGCTGCGTCGAAGGTTGGTCGATCGTCGTACCCTGGGTTGGCTTCTCCCTCAGCGAACTAATCAAGCGCGCCGATCCCCTCCCCAGCGCGAAGTTTGTCGAATTCACCACCCTCTACGACCCCAAGCAAATGCCGGGCCAGCGCGTCGATGTGCTGAAGTGGCCCTACGTCGAAGGTTTGCGCATGGATGAGGCGATGCATCCGCTGGCGCTTCTTTGCTTCGGCATGTACGGCGAGACGCTGCCCAATCAAGACGGCGCGCCCTTGCGCGTCGTCGTCCCGTGGAAATACGGCTTCAAGAGTGCCAAATCGATCGTGCGCGTCCAGTTTACCGACAAGCAGCCTTTGAACAGCTGGCAGATCTCCGCTCCCAATGAGTACGGCTTTTATTCCAACGTCAATCCCCACGTGGACCATCCCCGCTGGAGTCAAGCCAAGGAGCGCCGTCTCGGAGAATTTTTCAAGCGCCCCACGCTCATGTTCAACGGCTACGACCAGGTCGCGAACCTGTATGCGGGCATGGATTTGAAGAAGAACTTTTGAAAAGAGGTCAGAGGTTTGGGGTCAGAGGTCAGAGGTGAAAACCGTAGCCACAAGACTTTACCTCTGAAATCTGGCCTCTAACCTCTGACCTCTCCAATCGATATGAATCGCGTCCGCCTCACCAAACTCGCCATCTTTCTCGCCGCGCTGATCCCGCTCGCCCGGTTGGGCTGGAAGGCGCTGCACGACGGCCTCGGCGCGAACCCGATCGAAGTCATCACTCACTCCACCGGCGACTGGACGCTCATCCTCATCCTGACCACTCTCTCGATTACGCCGCTGCGCCGTCTCACGCGTCAATACTGGCTCATCGGCGTTCGCCGCATGATCGGATTATTCGCGTTCTTCTACGGCACACTCCACTTTCTTACCTACATCTGGCTCGACAAGTTCTTCGACCTCCACGAAATGCTCAAGGACATTGCCAAGCGCCCCTTCATCACCGTCGGCTTCTCGGCCTTTGTGCTCCTCATTCCCCTCGCCGTCACTTCGACCACCGGCTGGATCCGCCGCCTCGGCGGCAGGAACTGGCAGCGCTTGCATCGTTTGATCTATCTGACCGCGATTCTCGGCGTAGTGCACTATTGGTGGCTGGTAAAGGCCGACAAGCGCAAGCCCGAACAATACGCAATGGTGCTCGGAATTCTCCTGCTCTATCGAGTGGTCACTTGGGCCGCCGAAAAGCGTAAGCAAAAGCCATTACCAGCCCTTTCCCCAACTCCGGTTGAGGCCACCAAAGCGTAGGGCGCTGCTAAAGGCTGCGCTCCGCCGCGAGCAGGGAAGGGCTCGAGTTTCACTCGTGCCGCTAAGACCTCTGAAAAATTGACCGCGCTTCAGCGCCTGGGGTAGGTTTCGCTCAGGAGGAAGCTTACCAATTACCATTCTTTACAGAAACTTTTCCCCAGAGTCTGGGTTTTAGTGCATCCTAAGGGACATCACCACCCAGGAGAGTCTCCATATGAATCCCCTCGCGTCCACCAAGTGTGCCGTGCGCCTGCTGATGGCTCTGGCGGCGATATCAGGTCTCTTCTTGACAGCCGGCTGCGGCAACAGCAGCA
>JBAQIB010000022.1:0-8947 GCA_049288625.1 Terriglobales bacterium
TTTACAGAAGGCTTTCCCAGCAGACGGCACATCGCCGGTTTCATTCTTGCGGGAGTGGGAGTTTGGCTCATCTCGCGCTCCGAAACTGGACCGAACGAAGAGCGCGCGAGCCGTCCCGAAGGCTTGGGATTGGCCGTGCTCGCGGGCTGCGGCTTTGCGGGCTTTTACCTTTGCATTCATCAGGCTGGCAACGGATCGGCGCTTTGGATCGCAGTCTGCTCACGCTTTGGGTCGCTGATGGTCACGTTGGCGATCGTTGTTTTTGGCGGACTTGTGCGCGCGCTGCCGCGGCCGGTAGCCGGGATTGCTGTAGCCGCCGGGATCCTCGATATCACCGGAAGCACGGTGTTCATCCGCGCGTCGCAGATCGGACGGCTGGACTCAGCGGTGGTTTTGAGTTCGCTCTATCCTGCGGTGACGGTGGTGCTGGCGCGCGTATTCTTGCACGAGCATTTCAGCCGGGGGCGAACTTTGGGAATGGTCGCGGCGCTAGTAGCGGTCCCGATGATTGCGGGGTGAGCGAGGTCGGAGGTCAGAGGCAAGAGGTCGGATTGCAGAGGTTACGCCTTGCGATCGTTACCTCTTTGCGCGGACAATGCGGGAATAAAAGTCGGGGCATCATCCCGAAATGCCTGGCACTCCTCTAAAATGTCAGGAAAAGGTGGGGATCTATGAAAACTCTTCTTGCGATTCTTGTTCTCGGTCTAGCGGCGAACGCTTTCGGTGCCGACGGCAAGTCCGTGTCCTACAAGTCCGGTGATGAAACCGTTAGCGGTACGCTTTACGATCCGGCGGGGAAGGGACCGTTCCCGGCGCTGATTGTCATCCACGAATTTTGGGGACTGAATGACTGGGTGAAAGAGGAGGCTTCCAAGCTTGCAGACCAGGGGTACATTGCGTTGGCCATCGATCTGTATCGCGGGAAGGTTGCCGACACGCCGGATATGGCGCACGAGTTGATGCGCGCGGTTCCAACGGACCGGGCGTTGCGCGACCTGAAAGCGGCCTATGACTTTTTGGCGGCGCAGCCGAACGTGAAAAAGGACCGGATCGGCTCGATCGGATGGTGTATGGGCGGAGGCTATTCGCTGGATGTGGCACTGGCTGAGCCTGGGCTGGCGGCAGCCGTGATCAACTACGGCCACCTGGCGACCGATCCGGCTGAGATGAAGAAGATCAACGCGCCAATTCTGGGGCTGTTTGGCGGGCAGGATCGCGGGATCCCGCCCGATGACGTGAAGAAGTTTCAGGCGACGATGGAACAACTGGGTAAAAAGATCGATGTGAAAATCTATCCGGATGCTGGGCACGCGTTTGAGAATCCAAACAACAAGCAGGGGTACCGCGCGGAGGATGCGGCCGATGCATGGCAGCGCACCGTCGCTTTTCTGGCGAGTAATTTGAAGAAGTGAGCCGGGAAAGGCGCCAATCGCTGTTGCAACCAATAGAGCTTCAATCAAACGCGGGCAAAACCAGAAACCATAGGATAGGGTTCTTTCGTTATCAGAACTTTTTTTCTGCATTCTTTTCTTGATCCTTGGCTACCATTCTCTGGGAGGCGCATTTTATGCGCCAAAGTGCGGTCCAGGAATTTCCACTTGCCAGATGGTGCCCTTCTGGTTACTATGCAGCGAGCTTTTTTTGACGTGTTGACTCGCGCGCTATGAATATTGGTGAAACGATCCGGAATTTCCGCTTGCAGCGGAGCATGTCGCAAGGAGACATCGAAAAGCGCACTGGCCTGTTGCGCTGCTACCTTTCACGCGTGGAAAACGGGCACACGATTCCATCGTTGGACACTTTGGCAAAGATCGCCAGCGCTATGGATCTGCCGCTTTCTCAGTTTTTCGCCGAAGGTCACTCGAACGGCCATCACCAAAAGGGCTTGCCGCAGCTTTCCGACGATGAGGTGCGCTTCCTCAGCCAGATGCGGCGCTACGCCGCCAATCTGAATGACAGCGACCGGAAGCTGGTGCTGGCGATGGTGAAAAAGATGGCGGCGAGCGGAGCCAAGTAGAAGAACCGACTCTCGACGTTGGTCGTTCGCTTTCCGCCCCCCGCCTCGTGACTTTCGTACCATCTCCTGCAGGGCCACTGGGAATCTGCCAATGGCGGCGTTCTGCCGCTATGCTCGTGGCTAGGGGATCTCTGTGACCATTGACGAAGAGTTGAGTCTCCTCGACCAGCAGTTGCGGCGACTGAAGATCGAGTACGAGATTTTCTTCAATAACCCGGCCAAGCGGCCTCCCACCGATATTGAGTGGAAAGTGCTCAGCCTGCTGCGCAAGTTCAGCGATGGGGCGCGGATGAAGTTCGCGCAGCGCTACAAATACAACGAAATGGCGCAGCGCTATGCCGTGCAGAGCGACCTGTGGCGAAAGAAGATGCGCATTCGCGAGGAGGGCTACCGCGCGCCGCATGAAGCCATGCTCTCAGTGCAGGGTGTGCGCGCGAGCGAAGAGCGGGAAGCGAAGTTCCCGACGGCTTATGGTCTTAGCCGAAAAGGCGAAGCCGCCGGAACGACGGGCGGCGAGGGGGCCAAAGCCCAGGCTTCCGAGGCTGGGGCATTTTCGGTGCAGGTTTCGGGCTCGGTCACCGAGCGCGAAAAAGTTGCAGCGCTTTATAAGGCGCTGGCTGAGGCCAAGGCGAAGACTGGGGAAAAGACGGTGGGAACACTCACTTCTTTCACTTCGTTCGTACAAAAAAAGACCTCCGAGATTCGCCGCGAGCACGGGTGCAGCACCGTAGAGTATTCGATCGAGTTGCAGAATGGGCAGGTCAAGCTGAAAGCCAAAGCAAAACAGTAGTCAGTTCACGGTTCTCGGCCCCCAGTCTGAGATTGGCCTTCGATAGTTGCCGAGCTTTTGCTCGGCTTGGACGGGCGGGGCACCCGTCTCTCCACCGGAGAGCCTGCTAGAATTTCCCTTCTATAATTCCATCCCCATCGAGGCATTCATGTCCAAGATTCAGCGCGCCATTCTTAGTGTCACCGACAAAACCGGGCTGGTGGAGTTTGCCCGCAAACTGGCTGGGTTGGGGGTTGAACTGGTCTCCACCGGAGGGACGGCCAAGCTGTTGCGGGATTCGGGGATTGCCGTCAAAGACATTTCGGAGCTTACGGGATTTCCTGAAATGCTGGATGGGCGAGTGAAGACGCTACATCCCAAGGTGCATGGCGGGATTTTGCATCGGAGGGAAAATGCTGCGCATCGGGAGGCGGTTGCCGAGCACGGCATTCCGGCAATCGACATGGTCGTCGTAAATCTTTATGCCTTCGAAAAAACTGCAGCCAAGCCGGGTGTGTACTTCGACGAGGTCATCGAAAACATCGATATTGGCGGGCCGTCGATGATCCGCTCGGCTGCGAAGAATTTTCAGGATGTGGCGGTGGTGACTTCACCTGCCGATTACGGTGCGATTGCTGAGGAGATGGAGCGATCGGGTGGCGCGCTGTCGAAGGAAACCAAATGGCGGCTGGCGCAGAAGGCGTTTGCGACGACGGCGGCTTACGATTCGGCGATTGCTTCCACGCTGGAGCGCATTTCGGCGGCTGGCGGCTACGAGCTGGCGCCGCGCACTAATTTCCCCGACACTTTGCGGCTGAGCTTCCGCAAGCAGATGGATTTGCGGTATGGGGAGAATCCGCACCAGAAAGCGGCCATGTATGCCGACGATTCGGGCACGGGCGTAGCGCATGCGAAACAGGTGCAGGGCAAAGAACTTTCGTACAACAACATTGTCGACCTGCAGGCGGCGTGGGACCTGGCTTCGGAGTTTGACGAGACCGTTTGCGCGATCATCAAGCACACGAATCCTTGCGGGACGGCGACGGGCAAGACGCTGACCGAGGCTTACGTCCGGGCGTTGGAATGCGATCCAGTATCGGCATTCGGAGGTGTGATTGGAGTGAATCGTCCGGTGGATGCGGCGGCGGCAGCGGAAATGGCCAAGCTGTTTCTGGAAGTGATTGCTGCGCCTTCCTTCACTCCGGGAGCAAAAGAGGCGTTTGCTTCGAAGAAGAACTTGCGGCTGGTCGAAGTGCCGGCGGGGCAGCAGAGCTGGGTGCTGAAGAATATTTCGGGAGGCATGCTGGTGCAGGATGCGGACCTGCACAGGCTGGCCGAGGGCGATCTGAAGATCGTGACCAAACGCGCGCCTACGGCCGAGGAGAAGCGCGCTCTGTTGTTTGCGTGGAAGGTCTGCAAGCACGTGAAATCGAATGCGATTTTGTATGCGCGCGACGGCCAAACGGTGGGTGTGGGAGCGGGGCAGATGAGCCGAGTGGATTCGTGCAAGATTGGAGCGATGAAGGCGCAGCTTCCGCTCAAGGGCACGGTCGCGGCCTCGGATGCGTTTTTCCCGTTCCCTGATGGGGTTGAGGAGATTGCTAAGGCGGGAGCGACGGCGATTATTCAACCCGGGGGGTCGGTGCGCGACCAGGAAGTGATTGAGGCGGCGGATCGGCTGGGGTTGGCGATGGTCCTTACGGGGGTGCGGCATTTCCGGCACTAGGGCACGGACTGCGGACGATTCCGGGACCTTCAGCTGTCGCCGAGGTTAACCAGCAAAGACAGGCGCGAACCCCTTCGACAAGCTCAGGGCAGGCGTCGGGTCCGCTGTTTCTATCGGGTAACGCCGTGGGCGGGCCATCACGGAACCGCCGGCCGGGTACCAGCGCTACCATCTATGACCTACCGAAGCCCCTGTACTTCCGGCTTTGATGCCCACCTTTGCTTTCTCTCCATTTGGGGCCGGGCCGAGGGTAGAATAGGAAAATCGGCAGGCGGCAAACCGGCATCCAATAACGCAAAGCGGTTGCAATCTTCAAGGACGGTACATGAAAAATCAGTGTGGGCTATTAGTTGTCCTTTTTGCAGGGTCTTTCTTGGTGGGCCAAAATGCGCCTGCTACGGCTGCAGGTCCTGCGGCGACTGACTCTTCGACGCCCACTTCGCCATCCGGAAGCAAGGAAAGAGCGCCCGACCGGGCCGCAGCCTATTACCATTTCGCTCTCGCCCACATGTACGAGGAGCAGGTTTCGACTTATGGCCGCAGCGACTTGGCCAACAAGGCGATTGAAGAGTATCGCGCGGCGATCGATGCCGACCCAACCTCGGCGTACTTGACCTCGGGATTGGCCGAACTCTACGCCAAGACGGGGCGGATTCGCGACGCGGTCATCGAGGCGCAGGACATCATCAAGCGTGACCCGAACAATCTGGAAGCGCGGCGCCTACTGGGGAGAATCTACCTGCGGTCGCTCGGCGACATGGAGGCGGGCAACGGATCGGAAAGCGTGCTCAAACTGGCCATCGAGCAGTATGAGCAAATTGTTCGCCTGCAACCCGACAGCACGGATGACCACTTGCTTCTAGGCCGGCTGTATCGTCTACACAATGATCTTCAAAAAGCAGAGACCGAATTCAAGACGGCGGTGAAGTTGCAGCCGGATTCAGAGGAAGCGGTTACAACGCTCGCGTATCTCTACAACGAGCTGGGCGATACTTCGCGGGCGACCGACGTGCTTAGTTCCGTACCCAAGAACGAGCGCTCCGCCAAGCTCTATTCGGCGCTGGGATACACCTACGAGCAGCAGAAGCAATACAAGAACGCAGTCGAAGCGTACCGGCACGCTATCGAACTGGATCGCGACAACCTGGATGCAATCCGCGGATTGGCCGAGAACCTGCTCAATGATGGGCAGAGCGATGCGGCGCTCGAGCAGTATAAGGTAATTGCCGACGCGAACCCGGAAGACGCACAGACCTATATTCGCATCGCGGAGATCTATCGCAAGCAGGGCAAGTTCGACCTGGCCCTCGAGAACTTGAAGAAGGCGTCTTCGATGGTGCAGGACTCGATCGAAGTGCCCTATAACATCGCTTCAATTTATCAGGCCCAGGGACGGTATGACGAAGCAGTCCCGATCATGCGCGACCTGCTGAAGAAGACCGAGAAGACCGACGGAAACTACACGGGCAGCGCGAAGAGTAACCGTGCGGTTTTTCTGGAGCGGCTGGGGACCATTTATCGCGATCAGGGGAATTATCAGTCGGCAAGCGAAACTTTCCGGCAGATGATCGCGTTGGGCGGGAATGACAACATCGAGCGCGGCTACCAGCAGGTGATCGACACGTGGCGCGAGGCCAAGGAATGGCAGAAAGCCACCGATGTTGCCAAAGAAGCGGTGCAGAAGCTTCCCAACAGCCGCGATTTGAAAATGGTGCTGGATTCGCAGCTGGCCGATATGGGGAAAGCCGACGAGGCGCTGAAGGATGTGCGCTCGTTGCTGAAAGGCGATTCGGACGACCGGCAGATTTACATCACGCTGGCGCAGATGAACACGCGGCTTCGCCGCTTCTCAGATGCGGAGCAGGCGCTCGACAAGGCGGAACAGCTATCGACCAAGGAAGAGGAGAAGGAATATATCTGGTTTCTGCGCGGCTCGACCTACGAGCGCGACAAACGCTATCCCGAGGCCGAAGCACAGTTTAAGAAGGTGCTGGCGGGCGATCCCGAACATGCTTCGGCGCTGAATTATTTGGGTTACATGCTGGCCGACCAGAATATGCAGCTCGATGAGGCGCTTGGATACATCAAGCACGCCGTCGATCTCGATCCGGCCAATGGCGCCTATCTCGATTCTCTCGGATGGGCTTACTTCCGGCTGGGAAAATACGATCTGGCCGAAGAGAATCTGCTGAAAGCGTCGCAGAAGATCAACACCGATCCTACGGTGCACGATCACCTGGGGGATCTTTATCAGAAGACAGGGCGTCTGAAACTGGCGGCCGCAAACTGGGAGCGCGCGCTCACCGAGTGGAACCGCACGATTGCAGCAGAGGTGGACCCGAGCGATGTAGCGCGGGTCCAGAAGAAGCTCGATTCCGCCAAGATGAAGCTGGCGCGGGAAGACACGAGCAAACAGTAGGGCGCGAAAATCGGCGTGCGCTTTCCCATGATGACGCTCCGCCGAAGTCCAAGCCTCTTTCCATTTCTCACTTACACGCAGTCACTTTGTGGATGTAATCCCAGACAGTTTTGTTGCTGAAGGGAGCCATCTGTTGCTGTGCGTGTCCCGACCAGTTCTGTCGATCCGCCCAAAGCCGGCCGAGACCAGCGCCGACCTCGGGATTGCCACCGGTAAATTCTTCCAATAGCTTGTTCCAACGCGCGCCGAGAGCCTGCGCCGGCTTGCAGGCGGGATCGTCTCCACGGGCGATTGCGGCTTCGACGTCACGGAAGAGATCGGTCCACTCTTTGGTCGCGCGTTCCTGTAGTTCCGGCGACCAACGCTGTTTGCCCTCATCGATTTTCTCCAGAGCCTCATCGCTGTAGTATTTTCGCGTCCAGTCCGTGTTGTTTTCCATTTCGATCACCTCGATAATTTTTTTCAGAAGCGCAGCGTTGGGCCGTTGCCCGAGCCGGAGCGCCTTTTCAGCATCGCGAATCGCACGGATGGCGCGATCGAGAAGGCGGCGCTTGTCCTCGAGCAGCCGGCGCTGCAAACGCAGCGCCTCCGGCCAGTCGAGCGTGCTCCGGTCGAGCAGCTCCTTGATCTGCTTCAAAGGAATTCCCAGAAACTTCAAGGCTACGATCTGTTCCAGCCGCTCCAGATCGTGTGACTGATACAGGCGATAGCCCGCCCCCGTGCGCCGCGGTTTGAGCAGCCCCAGCCGGTCATAGTGGTGCAGCGCTCGAACTGTGGTTCCCGCCAGTTCGGCGAATTCCTGCACGCGATAAGTTCGGTCGTGGCCAGGTTTCACTGGAGACTCTCTTTCAACAAACATGTTCGGGCCTGACGTAAGGTCAGGGTCAAGAAGAATTTTAAAGGGTCCATGGGTTGAGATCTGGCTGAGTTTGCTGCGGAGTTTCGCTCCGCTGGACAGCCGAGGGCAGCGGTCTCTACGTTACCCCTTTCCCCAACGCGAACCCTGTCCCTCCGCGAGCGGCGAGGACTGGACTGCTACACTGACTCCATGCTGGCCGACTATGCCGTCCACGTTGAACAAACTCGCGGGCGCAGGCATGCCGAGCCGACACATCTTTATCGCAACGACTTTCAGCGCGACCGTGACCGTGTGGTGCATGCGCGCGCTTTTCGGCGGCTGGAAGCGAAGACGCAGGTTTTTACACGCCGCTACTCCGATCACTTTCGCAACCGGCTGACGCATACCATCGAAGTCGCGCAGATTTCGCGCACGATTGCGGCGCAACTTGGATTGAATGCCGATCTGGTTGAGGCTTTGGCGTTGGTACATGACCTGGGGCATCCGCCGTTCGGGCATGCTGGCGAAAAAGCGCTGGATGCGGCCATGCGGCGGCATGGGCTCTCGTTCGACCACAACCTGCATGCGCTGCGGATTGTGGAAGATTTCGAGCTGCGGTACGCGGCGTTTCGCGGGCTGAATCTAACATTCGAGGTTCGGGAAGGGATCATCAAGCACTCGCACGATTACTCCGCCGCGGAGCATCCGGAACTGGCCGAGTATTTGCTCGGTCAGCGGCCTCCGCTGGAGGCGCAGCTCATCGACCTGACCGATGAGATCGGTTATAACACCGCCGACTTAGACGATGGCTGCGAGGCGCACCTGCTGACGGTGGAGCAGATTGCCGAGAACGTAGATATTTTTGGCCGCTGCTTCGAGGAGGTGCGGAAGCTTTATCCAACGGCGGAGCAAAAGTTGCTATTCAACGAGGCGCTGAAACGCGTCTTTGACCGGCAGGTCGGCGATCTGATCGAGAATACGCGGGAGCGCGTCGCTGTGGCCAACGTGCATTCCGTGGAAGCCATTCGGCTGTATCCGGCGCGCCTGGCGACATTTACTCCGGAAGTCGAGCAGGAACGGCGCCAGCTCAAGGACTTTCTGTACGAGAACCTCTACTTCAGCCCGGCGCTCGAAGGAGAGAAGGAGGACGCCGAGCGCATCGTGGGAGAGCTGTTTGC
>JBAQIB010000023.1:0-170276 GCA_049288625.1 Terriglobales bacterium
CCATCTCCGCATTTACGAGGTGGGCATCAGCTATTGCGGACGCACTTATGAGGAAGGCAAGAAGATCGGATGGAAGGACGGCGTGCGCGCCCTCTACTGCCTGCTGAAATATTCGCTGAAAGAACCCTCAGGGGCGGGAGCACGATCGCCGGCAACTCAAGCCCCAGAGGAATCAACTGCCACTGTGCCTGCTATTTCGACCCTTTCGACCCTTTGTCCTTCATCCGCCCTGCCAAGCGATTCGGGGCGGAGCGGCTTAGACCCGCGTTCGCGCCAGCGGTAGCTTTGAAGTTGATTTTTGCATTCGGCTTCCCGCGCTCGGGCGGCAAAACCGCAGCAGCCGTCTTCTTGTGAGTGCCCCTTCCCGTCGGCGTCTGCCGCTCGATGCCCTCCAGATTCTTGGCGGAAGCAGAGCCGGTTACCGGTTTGTTTGGAACGGCCGACCGCGTGGCCATGTCAGGGGACGGGTTCTTCACCTTGAACTCACTCGAAGTTTTGGCCTTTGATGACGTATTGGCCTGCTGCGCCGCACAAATCAGGCTGACGGCGACAAATCCTGCCAATAATGTGAGCCGAAATCGCATTTCTATGTCCCCCAACTGCCAGTCACTGGCGGTGTGTTTGAAGGTTGCACGCCATGTGCCAGACAGTTCTCGTATGCACTCTATTCTAAACCCTGAGTCAGGGGAAAACACTCGCTCAAGATCAATAGGGTTACGACACCATGCGAGGCTAGCCGCTCCTCCAAATCGTCTCGTCGGCCTAATATATGTGCAAGTAATTGCATACTGTTTGTTCCCCTGCCTTTGCAATCTGTAGCAGACGGAGAAAACAAGCTAGGGAATCGTCGCTTGAATGTGCTCAGAAAGCCGGGTCTCTCGACCCGCCTGATCCACCGCCGCGACGGCGTAGAAGTACGTCTCACCGCTGGTTACGTGGCGATCTTCAAACGGCGGACCGGGAATCCGCGTGGCGATTCTCACATTCCAATTGTCATTCTTTGTCCACCGGTACACGTTATAGCCGATCACCGACACCCGGGCTGGCGTCCGCGGGGCTTTCCACGTCAGCGTTACGCTGTGCGGAGTGCGCGGAGCCTTCGGGGCCTCCGGAGCCGGAGAGACCGACGGATGACATGCCAGCGCAACCGCCAATGCCAACAGGGGCAAGCACACTGATGCAGGGTGCATCCTCATACGCGACAGTTTATCCTTGTCACTGGTGTCGCGGCCAGCGCTCCTCACTTAGCCGGTTCGATCGTCGCTAGAGGCCACCTCAAGATGAAGGCATAGCACGTTGGTGCTAGTTGCATTTCCTTGCAATCATTGTTGCAATAGCTTGCATCTTGACTAGCTCATTGGGGTTAGTTTATTCTGGTTAAGCAATCATTTTGCGATCGCTTAGCTAGCGGTCGCTCCCTCCCCGGCAGGTCCCCCATAGCGGTAAGTTTGGAGCTATCTGAAATCATGGTTATCTTACGTTCGAAATGGCGTTCGAAATGGCTGTTGGCCGGTTTGCTGCTTCTCAGCTTCGCTCCTGCATCTTGGGGAGAGGCGAAACGGGGATGCGACTACTACCTGGAAAGAAATTGCCGGCCGACGCAACGGGTGCCTGAAGGCGGTTCTTCTGCGATGTACCTAGCCGGAGCCGGGCTGATTTGTGCGGGCGCCATGTTGCTCCGTTTCGGGATGCGGCGCTCAGAGGTACAGTAACCGCAGCAAGGCGTCCTTGAAGATTGCTTTTGCGTGGTTTTGTGCGCTTTTTCGTCGAGGCTAATTTCTGCCTGGCCCGAAGGAGTCGCGCCGCCAATTACGGATTTCTGACGCGATCAGCCGTTAGGTTCGATCTACTCCCCGCTTCGCTTCGCGCAAACAGCCAGAGCAGAGTGCCGGTCACCGCCAGCGCGACCATCAGGAAGACGATGCCTCCGCGATGGTGAAGGCCCCCGTCCAAGTATCCGGGGTCAACGCGCGTTGCCAGCCCGACAATCACAAAAATCCGAAGGGCGTTCTTAGCGGCCGAAAGTGGAATTGCAAACAAAACTACCAGCGCCTTCCGCCATGGGGACTTGAGGAACAGATGTGCCAGAACCATGGTGGTGACAATCAGCACCATACTGGAACGGATGCTGCTGCACTCCCGCGCGACCTCGATATCAAAGCGGGGAAGAGACAACGTGACTCCATGCAGTGTTACTGGAACGCGAGCCAACCGGAATAGCCAGCGCGCCATTACGGCCGAACCGTTTTGCAGGGCCGCGATAATCCAATTCAGCAAGAAATTTGGTAACGGCACAAGCCAGAGCAGAAAACAGAGTGGAAAAAGAAAGGCGCGGAAAACCTGGATGCCGAAGCAGAACACGACGCAGGCGACCCACCAAAGCACGAGAGCCAACATGTTCAACGTAAGCTGCAGATCGGGCGGGAAGGCGGCGCTGGTTCGCGCGAAAAAGGCGAGCGCCAAAGACACTACCAAAAGAGACGCCCCGCCGAGGCGGCTGGGCTTGATCGCGGGCTGCAGTGTTTTCGACTCGAAGTAAATCAAGGCCAGGCTCAGGGGAAGAATCAGGAGGATGTGGGTGTAGGCTTCATTGGTCCAGGCGAGACGGAATGTGTTCGCGAGAGGAGTCCACCAGAAGACGAGCGAAAATGCGACCAACGAGAATCCGACCAACCATGGGAACTCGGGATTTCGGCGCCAGACCATCCAGTATTGATCTTCATGTCGCAGCCGTCTGACTTCAAGTAACCGTCGTACCGGGCTTAAGGCCCAATTATCCGCGAGGCTTCGGCACTCATGCCAACAGGTCAAAAGCCGCAATGGACGCCCCGGCGCGTTCGACGGCGACCGCGGATTTAAAGTGCGGAGCGGCTTCGAGGTCAAGGAGCGACCACTGCTGTCCGGCATTCGGGTCACCCTTGATTTCTTCGAGGTGCGGCGGCTGCCCTGGATGGACCGAAACCGAGAAGTCCTCGAGTGGGAAACCCAGCCCCTCGCCGATAGCTTTCAAAAACGCTTCCTTGCGAGCCCAGCAGGCATAGAAGGCGGCGACAAGCATGGTTTCGGGCAATACGCGGAGACCTGCCCGCTCTCGCGCGGAGAAAAAGCGTTCCGACAATTCGGCGGTGTTCACGCCGGGACGTATTTTCTCGATATCAACGCCGAGAGCATCCTGAACGCCAACCGCAATCAGGGCCATGTTGCCGGAGTGCGACACGTTGAAGCGCAGCTGGCGGGAATTTTGATCGGCGGCGAGTTCGGGCTTGCCGTTCGGGGTATAGGTAAATCGAATGTGCGGGGCCGCGATGCCGAGATAGCGCGCCAGCAAGAACCGGAGGGCGCTGCGGCAGCGCACATAGCGGACACGGTCGCGGTCGAAATGAAAGCGTGAGGCACGCGCGAGTTCGTCGGGAGCAAGCACCGCACCTTGCGCTTCGGAAAACGACGAAGACTCTTCCCCCAAGCGCGCGGCATCCAGCGAAAGCCGCCAGACGTGGACGCGGCCGACAAGCAACTCCGGCTTCTCGGGCCCTGCGCTCCAGACGTGTGATGAGACTGATTCCACAGGCCTCTCACAGGAGAGATTCTTGTATCGGCAAGACTTCGCGTAATCCTCGCGAAGCACGCCAGCCTCTGTGCCTTCAGCGTTCACGATCGAGATCGAGTCGCCGAGAAAGAACGTAGTGGCTTCGCTTGCGAGACACATTCCCTCAGCGGCTAAAGCCGCGATGATTTTGCTGCATTTACGGCACGGCTGAAGCCGCGCCCTTTCAAAACAAATTCAAATTCAAACAAATTCAAATTGGGGAACTACCAGAAAGAAGCTTACTGAGACTGATGCGTCCTGACGAGTCCCGAAATAGGCTCATGGAGAACAATTTTTGAATTTTCGAGGGCCCGATCCAGGCAACCGCGCAACAAGTGCGCGAGGTGACCGACGAAGGGCTCTACGAGGCTGCCGCGGGGACTGATCGGCAGCGAGAACATTTGAACGCCGCCCTGCGCGATCTGCCCCCAGCCTCCCAGAGGAGAGTCAAAGCCTGCCAGATGCCGCTCCGCGAGAAACACGGTCAATTCTCCGGGATAGGGCTTGACGTCATATTGAGCGAAGGCCTCTTCGTAGATCTCCGCGACACTTGCTGGAGGCGTAGCGTCGGCATCGACCACGAGGCGATGCCGGAGATGGGCCCAGGCGAGGCGAAGCGACGTTCTGATCCGGGCCCTTTCGACGCGCAATTTCTCCATGAAAAATGTGCGCTTGCCCTCTCCTTCCGCGGCCATCAGATTCTGGAGATGAAAATAAGGATTGAGAATCAGGCGATTGATCAGCCTTTGGTGCAGCGAGAGCGGCCAGCGCATGGTGCGGATGTTGTAGATCTCAATGAGGGCTACCAGGCCCACGGCCTCGCCGGATCTGATGAGCTGCTGCGCCATTTCCAGGGCGAGGGTGCCACCCAGGCAGTACCCTCCAAGCATGTAGGGGCCATGCGGCTGTACGTGGCGTATCTGGTTGACATAATGCGCCGCCACAGTTTCAAACCGGCCGTCGACCGGAAAACGGCCGTGGAGGCCAGCGGACTGCAAACCGAAAACGGGCTGATCGACGCCGAGGTGGGCGGCCAGGGAACGATAGAGCAGTACGTTGCCTTCCGCTGCGTGCACAAGGAAAAGCGGCGGGCGGTCGCCGGAGCGATTGATTGGGACGAGCGATTTCCAGTCTTCTGCCTGGTTGCCCCCGCTCAAAACACGGGCCAGCATCCGCGGAGTCGAGGCATCGTAGAGGATTGCCAGGGGCGCAACACGCCCCAATTCACGCTGCATCAGGGCAAATAGTTCCGCTGCGGCAATGGAGTGTCCGCCCAAGGCAAAAAAGTCATCGTCCGGACCGATCGCGCGGATGCCTAACACCCGCTGCCACAGCGGCAACAGCGCGCGGAGGAATTCGGACTCGTCGAGGGTGGAACGCGCCGGCGAAACCAGGGATGCGGAAGGCGGCTCTGGAGCAGAACCGTATTCTTGAGCAGTTTCGCTCGCCGCGGTAAGAGCGTAAACGGTTTCAGCTGCGGGAGAAGCGTTGGTGTAGAGCCCAGCGAGATCGAGAACTTCGCGGGAGAGATCTGCCGTGAGGTTTTGAAAGATCGTGCCAAGCGTGGCAAGCCATTCTCGAATCGTCAGGTCCTCGAAAAGACCGACGTCGTAATGACAATGGAGTTCGATATTTTCTTCCATCTCGAGCGCATTCAGATAGAACTCGAATGATTCGCAGGCTTTTGGGTTGGCGTCGTAGTCGACGCTAAATCCTGATTGCGGCAGCTCGTTTGGCCTGAACTTCTTAACGTTCGTCAGGCCCGCCGAGATGGGCGAAACGCCGGGGGCCGGCACGACCGGATGCAGGCCCTCCAGCAAACTCACCATTGTGAAGAGGCCATGGTCGTGGGCAGCAAGAAGGTCGCGCTGGACTCGATTGAGGAAGGCGCTGACTGCCTCCCCCGGGCGTAACTCGACGGCGAAGGGGAGAAGGTTGACACAGTGCCCGACCAGACCGGGTTGACCGATGTCGGGTTGCTCGGCCGTTGGAAGAACGATAACAAACCGCCGCTGCTTCGAGACGCGGGCCAAAAGGACGGCCAGCGAACTCAGCACCACGGCGAAGAAACTGCAGCCCTGTTTTGCCGCCAGCGTTTTGAGCTGGTGCACCACCGGGGCTGGGATGGGGTGATCGATCCGGCGTGCGGTGAAGTCACGCCGCGCGCTCCGAGGGTGATCCGTGGGAAGGCGCAGCAACGGAAAGCCATTCTTGAACTGTGTATGCCAGTAGCGGGCCGCATCCTTGAACTCCTCAGAGCGATGGCGCGCGGTCACGGTCTGAACGTAGTCGGCGTAGCCTGGCGCCGGTTCCATGGCCTCGGCTGCGCCCGAGATTTCCTCGGAATAGAAAGCGCAGAGGTCGTGGATCAGGACATCCAGCGACCAGCCATCGCAGATGATGTGGTGCGCCGTGAAGATAATGGCGGCGCGATCGGCGCCCAGCAACACCATTTGGCAGCGGAACAGCGGACCGGCGAGTAGCGGGAAAGGCAGCGCTGTCTCCCCGGCAATTAGTTTGCGGAGGTTCTCGCCTTGCCGGGCTGAGTCTGCGATCGAAGAAAGATCGGTTACCGGCATCGGGACTTTTAGCTCGGGGGCAATCTTCATCACCTGTCCGCTTTCGTCGAAGCTGGCCCGAAGAGCGTCGTGTCGCCCCACCAGGCGGTCCATGGCATGCGACATGGCCTCGATTGAGATTTTGCCGGTGAAACGGACCGTCATGGATTCGTTATAAGAAACTGACAAATGTTCGCAAAGACGTGACGAGGCGTAGATGCCGCGCTGCGGAACGGTGGATTCAACTTCACGCGGACCGGATGTTGCTGCAACTGGCGCCGGTGCGGGAGCCTTCGGCGATCTCGAGGCTGCGGGTTGTGCGCCGGTGGGCGCAGGCGCTGTTAACTGATTCGCGCCGGCCTTTTCGAGCAAGGCGACCAGCCGGGAGATCGTGCGCGCTTGTTCGGCAACGACCTCTTCGAGACCGCTGCTGCTCTTCTGCAGGTTCGGCTGAACTTCTCCTGGCGTAAGTGTGGCAGGAGGTGGAGGAACAGGCGGAGCAGCTTGACTGCCTGAGCCCTCCGCAAGAAAGCTGGCAGGCAGAGCGGCATCGAGATACGCTGCCAGCATTTCAATATTGGGCCACTGATTCATCAGCTGGCTGAAGCTGACCTTGATGCCAAACTCCTTGCGGATGGCAAAGGCAACCTGCGTCAAGGCTAGCGAGTCGAGTCCCTGTTCCATGAAGGTGGCGGAGATAGTGATCTGCGAGCGTTCGCGTCCGGAGACTGGCACGAGCAGGTCGAGCACACGGGCGGCGATGCGGTCTTTGCGTCGGGATGACAAATTCGGTGCGGCAACGCTCTCAGGGGAAGCGGCGGACACAGCTGTTTCGAGATGGGTGCGCGCAAGCGCTGGACTATCCGCGGCGCCGACGCCTTGTGCAGCGGGCGCGACGGCAGGGTCTACCCAGAATCTCTGGCGCTCAAAGGGATACGTTGGCAAAGGGATGCGCCGGCGGTCTTCGTTGGCGTAGAAGGCGTCCCAGTCAATAGTTACTCCGTTTTGCCAGAGAGAGCCCATGGCGAAGAGCAGAGTCGCCGACTCGGTGTTGTTCTCATGAGTATCGGAAAATGTGGGAATCGCAGTCGCGGGGTGATCGGGGGTGAAATGCTGGCGCGCCAACGCACATAGCGTGGAACGGGGGCCACATTCGAGGAAAAGGTCGTATCCCTGATCCTTGAGGTAGCGGATTGCCTTTGAGAATTCCACCGTGGCGCGCGCATGATGGGCCCAATAGGCGGGATCGGTGGCTTCGTCGGCGGTAATCGGGCGCCCCGTGACCGTCGAGACAAAGGGTTTCGCGGGAGTGTGCAACGGGATTTTTTCGACGGCCTCGCGCAACGGCTCGACTATGGGATCCATCATTGCGGAGTGGAAGGCATGAGAAGTATGGAGGTGGCGGCAGACGGTTTTTCCCGCTTCGAGTTGCTTCTGGAATTGCACGACATCGGCTTCCGGCCCGGACACAACGCACAGATTGGGGGCGTTATTGGAAGCAATCTGAAGCGTGGGCGGAAGATTTTTCGCGATCGACTCCGCGCTGGCACTGACTGCCATCATGGAACCGCGCGGTAGATTCTGCATCAAGCGGCCGCGCAGGGCGATGATACTGAGGGCGTCTTCGAGCTTCCACACGCCGGCAAGGGTCGCGGCGACAAATTCTCCTATGCTGTGCCCGGCCATCATGGCCAGTTCGACTCCCAAGCTCTCCCAAAAACGAGCCAGCGCGTACTCGATCACGAAAATTGATGGCTGAGTGAAGAACGTGTCCTGGAGCGAAGTCTGGGCGGTCTGCTCATCCCCAGGCTGCGGATAGAGAAGTTCGTGCAAATCGCGCCCCAGATGCGGCTTGAGGTATTCGCAGCAGTCATCCACGACAGCGCGGAACAGAGGCTCATCCCGATAGAGGTTCAGGCCCATGTTGACGTACTGCGTGCCCTGACCGCCAAAGAGGAAAACGGCCGGAGGATTGCGGCGATCGCAGCGTTTGCGGCTGCAACGCAAGGGATTCGACTGGAGGAGGAGTTGGGCAGCTTCGCTGGGATCTGCGGCAACCACAAAACGCCGGTGGGCCATCTGCTTGCGCCCGGTTTGAAACGTGTAGGCCGCATCTGCAAGGGCGTCCGGCGCGATGTTCGTAAGATGGTCTGCCAGCGCGCGGCTGTAGGCATCGAGAGCCGTTGCGGTCTTTGCAGAGAGCGGCAACAGTTGCAGCGGGCGCGACGGGCGGTCGGCACCCTTCGGGGCTGGCGCCTCTTCGAGAATGACGTGGACGTTGGTTCCGCCAAAGCCAAAAGAACTGACAGCGGCGCGGCGCACCTGCTCTCCACGCGGGAAAGGGGTGAGTCTGTCGGCCAAGATGAACGGGCTGCTGGCAAAGTCGATCTTGGGATTCGGCTTTTTGAAATGGAGCGTCGGCGGAATCTGCTCGTGGTGGAGAACCAGCGCGGTTTTAATGAGGCCGGCAACTCCGGCGGCATTGGTTGGATGCCCGATGTTGCCCTTGATGGATCCGATGTAGCAGAACTGTTTCTTGTCCGTTTTGCACTCAAACACCTTGCGCAGCGCTTCAAATTCGATGGGGTCACCGACGGGAGTACCCGTGCCGTGCGCCTCGATATAACGGATAGTCTCGACGGGAACGTTGGCGTTGGATTGGGCCAAAGCAATCGCGTCGGCTTGTCCGTCTGCGCTCGGGGCCAGAAAAGACGCGGGGCGCGCGCCGTTGTTGTTTTTGCCGGTGCCGCAGATGACCGCGTAAATGGTGTCGCCATCGGTGAGAGCATCGGCCAGCCGCTTGAGAACAACCACACCGGCACCGTCGCAAAACATGGTTCCGGTGGCATCGGCGTCGAAAGGACGGCAGTGACCATCCTTCGCGAACGTGCCTCCCTCTTGATAGAGGAAGCCGCTCTTCTGGGGCACCGTGATGTCAACGCCGCCCGAGAGGGCGATGTCACACTCATAGTCAAGCAGCGAGCGGTAGGCCTGATCGATGGTGAGGAGCGTGGTGGAGCAGGCGGTGTTGAGGCTGACCGCGGGCCCGCGAAGATCCAACAGATAGGCTGTGCGAAGGGCAATGTAGTCCTTCTGGTTGCCATACTCGACCGCGAGCTTGCCAGCCATGGCCAGCAGATCGGGCTGGGTGAGGAGATTGGCCGTGTAGTAGTGGTTGTCGCCGATGCCGGCAAAAACTCCGATGCGTCCTTTGTATCGCTCGGGATCGTATCCGGCATTCTCAAGCGCGTGCTGGGCAAGCTCAATAAAAACTCGCTGCTGCGGATCCATCACCCGGGCTTCGAGCGGATTGATGCCGAAGAAAGCGGCGTCGAAAAGATCGGCACCCTCGATCAAGCCGCGGGCGCGGATGTAATCGGGATCGTGGCGTAGATTGTCGTCAATGCCGGGGCCGAGTTCCTCGGGCGTGAAAAAGGATATTGATTCGACGGCGTTGCACAGGTTACGCCAGAGCTGATCGATATCGGCTGCACCGGGGAATCGGCCGGCCATGCCGATCACCGCTACGGCGTCGCGCGCCGGGTCGTTCGCAAATGCCGAACCAGGCTGCGGGCCACGCTGGGGATGCCGCTGACGACGAGACCGACTGTCGGCTTCGGCGATGAAGTCGCTCTTCTTGTCGTTCCCTTCCAGGAATTGTGAGAGTCTCGCGATCGTGGGATATTGAAAGACCTTGACGGGGGGAATTTCGTGCCCGAAGCGGGCGCGATACTGATTCACCATGCGGACTGCTGCCAGCGAATTGCCGCCCAGATCAAAAAAACTATCGTCGATGCCAACTTCTTCGACTTGCAGCAGCTCGCACCAGAGACTCGCCAATTGTTTTTCCGCCACGGTGCGCGGGGCAACAAACTCCTGCGCGAGAAGGGGGCGCTTGCCCATGGGTGAAGGCAGAGCTTGGCGATCGAGTTTGGCGTTTGGTGTGAGAGGGAATCTATCCACCCGCAGAAAGACGGACGGAACCATATATTCGGGCAGCGTAGCTTTCAGGGCTTGCGCTAAAGCGGTAGAACTTAAACCGACGCGACCTGTGTAATAGGCAACCAGGCGCTTGTCTCCGGGATGATCTTCTCGCAGCATGACGACTGCCTGCGCGACTCCTTCAATTTGGGAGAGTGCGCTCTCGATCTCACCCAGCTCGATGCGGAAACCGTGGAGCTTCACCTGGTGGTCGAGACGGCCAAGAAACTCCAGAGTGCCATCGGAGCGGTAGCAAACTTTGTCGCCCGTTCGGTATAGGCGTGCATCCAGACGATCGGCCGGAGCGGGACCGGCGACGAATCGCTCCGCGGTCAGCTCAGGGCGCTTGAGATAGCCTCGAGCCAGGCCCGCGCCGCCAATCCAGAGCTCGCCGGGCACGCCTACAGAAACGGGCTTGCGGTCTTCGTCGAGAACATGAAATTGGGTATTGGCAATCGGCGAACCAAGAGAAACGCTCTCCGGAGAAGTGACGCGTTCGGCGGAGGACCAGATGGTGGTTTCGGTCGGTCCATACATGTTCCAAAGCTCGCGGCAACGGGGAAGCAATTGCCTGGCGAGGTCTGCGGTGAGAGGCTCGCCTCCGCAGAAGATTCGCAGGTTGCTCTTCCCTTCCCAGCCGTTTTCGAGCAGCATATGCCAGGTGGTTGGCGTTGCCTGCATTACCGTGACGTCATGCTGGCGAAGCAGTTCTTTGAGAGCGCGCGCGTCCGCGGCCTGTTCGGCCGTCGCCATGACAATTTGGCCGCCGGCAACTAAAGGAAGAAGGAATTCCAGGAACGAAATATCGAATGAGGCCGTAGTAACGGCCAAGAGCGTATCCGACCCGGTAATTCCAGGGGTCTCCGCCATGGACAAGAGGAAGTTGACCAAGGCTCGCCGCGGGATCATCACTCCTTTTGGCTTGCCTGTGGAGCCCGAAGTATAGATGAGGTAGGCCAGATGCTCAGGGTTGTTGCTTATGAGGAGGTTCGTCGAGGGAGCTTTGGAAAGCGACTCCTCCTGGTCCAGCAGAACAATGCGGGCGGTTGTTTCCGGCAGCCTATCGCGCACGGAAGATTGGGATAGTACAAGGGAGACCTCGGAGTCCGCGAGCATGAACGCGAGACGCTCCTTGGGAAACTTCGGATCGAGCGGCAGATAAGTCCCGCCGAATTTTGAAATGGCGAGGAGGCTGACCACCGAATCGAACGACCGATCGAGGCACACACCCACCAGGCGTTCAGATTTAGCACCCTGCCTGGAGAGAAAGTGCGCCAGGCGGTTCGAACGAGAATTCAATTCCTGGTAAGAAATCTGTTCGGAACCCATGGTCAGGGCGGAAACATCCGATGCGCGCCTGGCCTGCTCCTCAAAGAACTCGTGCGGGCCCCGGTTCAGAGGGTAGTCGCGCCGGACGCCACTGCGAGGACAAATCACATCCGTTCCCATCCTTGAGACCTTAGCGGATAAGTATTCGCGATCAACGCGAGGCACACTCCAGGCACCTCCTTATCGCGCAAGCCTTTTGTTCTTAATATGTCATGAGAGGGCGAACTCAGTTAGTTACCTTGGTCACGTTTGCTGAAGGGGGAAGCGAGCTGTTTTGCATTGCGAGATCACCATGATTTGCCCAAAGTATTATCGTTTGGGTAGTCACTTAGGGCCATAGTAACCATTAGCCCACTGCCAACTGCGAAATTCACTTTCGGCATTTTTATTTCCGAGACGAACGCGGCACACTGGGGGTGCTATGAGACCTCCCCAATCAGTTAGCCGCTCCCTTTCCTACCGCTCTTTCACAGTTGCAATCATCAGTGTGGCCGTTCTACTTAGCTTAGTAACACCTAAAGCGCACGCGAACGGCGGGGCACTCACTAACTGGCCCGCCAGCTTGCGCTTTGGGCAGGTGCCGATTGGCCAAACAGAAACGCAACTTGTTTCGCTGACCAATAGCGGGCAAAGCAGCGTTAGCATTTCATCTATCGGTTCGAGCAGCCCGGATTTCAGCGTACCTCCGATGGGGATGCCGATCGTACTCTCTCCTGGTCAGAGCATTGATATCAGTGTGGTCTTCGCGCCCACCACGACGGCGTGGATGGCTGGGAAGATCAGCTTTACAATGGGCTCATCCAACCCCACGCTCAACCTCCCTGTTACAGGCACGGGAGTGACCGCGCAGCCGGTAACGGCGAATCCGGCAAGCGTGTCATTTGGCTCGGTTGGAGTAGGAACGACCGCAACCACTCAGGTGGTTCTTACAAACACTCAAGCCCGGAATCTGACGCTCGCGGGCTTGCAGACCCAGGGCGGGGCCTTTTCGGTGAGCGGGCCGGGTTTTCCCTTGGTTTTAGGAAATGGGCAGAGCGTGACATTGAACGTCACCTTCGCGCCACAGAGCGTGGGTATGACGTTTGGCAGCACCTTTGTTATGGGCCCGGGAGTGCTTATAAGCTTCACGGGTACGGGCGCTACCACCGCGGCGGGCCAGCTCATTATCAACCCGAACTCGTTAAACTTTGGTAACGTCACAGTTCAGACCACGGGAGTCGTATCGACAGCGCTAAGCGCGAGCGGCGCCGATGTGACTATTTCTTCCGCAAGCAGCAGCAATGCGCAATTCGCGCTCCAAGGAACATCGTTTCCGCTGACGATCCCGGCCGGGCAGAGCGTATCAGTTAATGTTGCCTTTACGCCGCAAAACAGCGGCCCAGCATCCGGTACTCTATCGTTTTCCAGCAATGCGGCAAACTCAACTGCAACTGGGTCCATGGCCGGCACAGGGGTTATGCCTTATGTAGATCTTTCCTGGAATGCTGTGGAAGACGCGGCGGGTTACAACGTTTATCGCTGCGTGTCGGCAAGTTGCACCTACTCCAAGGTTAATCCCAGCTTAGATTCCAATGCGGCATTCACCGACAACAGCGTAACGCCGGGTCAGACGTACTCGTACGTGGCGACGTCCGTGAGTTCAGGCGGGCAAGAAAGCGATTATTCGAGCGCAGTGGAAGTTGCAGTACCGTAGAGGCCGGTCGTCTCAACATTTGCCGAAACATTCGGCTGCAGGCCGCGTCGCTCAATATCCACCGTCTCCGCACCCGGCGGGAAATGTCGCAAACAAAAAACCGCGCCCGATACAACCGGGCGCGGCTTTCGAGTCGGTAGCGTTCCCGAAGGATAGAGTCCTTCAATCCCTCGTCCTGTTTACCTCAGTGAGTGCCATAGCTGTACACGTTGTAGTCCAAGCCCATGCCGAAGAAGACGTTCGCCTTGACCGGGTCGGCGATCAGCATGGAACCCGAAATCTGTGACCAGTTGTTCGGCGACACATATTGATAGATCTGGCCTGAGTTAGTGGTTGCCAGCACGGTTCCGTCGGACGAGGCTCGGATATAAGCCGCGCCGCTTCCGACCTTCGCCCAACCGCTGCCGTTGTATTGGTAGACAATACCGTTGTTCACGACAAAATAGTCGTTGTTTTTGACCACCGAGATAACGCTCGCATAACCACCGGTGACTTGCGTCCAGCTGTTGGGCGAGACGTATTTCCAGATGGACCCGTCGCGTGAACTCACGATTAGCACGGTTCCGTCGGAGCCGGCTGCGATGTACGACGCGTTCGATCCGATTTGCGACCAGCTGTTTCCATTCAGGTAGTAGACATTGCCGTTGGTCCCAACGCCCCAGATGCTGCTCTTGCTGACAATCGCCACATGCCGCATTTGGCCAGGAAGCTGGGTCCAGGTTCCCGAGACATACTCCCAGACGGACTGATTGATGTCATTCGCGACCACCAGCGTACCGTCGGAGGCGCAAGCGATGGAGTTGATATTGTTTCCAATTTCCACCCATCCGGTAACGGTGATCGTAAACGTCATGGTGCTCACGCCGCCGCCAGGGTTGGTGTAAGCCGCCACGTAGGTGTTGACACCGGAGTTCAATGGAATGTTATTGATCTGACGCGAGGTGGAAGTGTAACCCTTGGGACCGGTCCAACTCCACGAACCGCCCGTGAGAGGTTGCGGGCCGAGATTTACGCTGGACCCGGCACTGACGGTGACGGTGTTGGTATTCTGCCAGGCACCGCCGTTCACCTGGATATAAGGAACGATCGGGGTTGACGGCACAGTGCCCAGGCCCAACGCCAGGAAAACGACGTTGCGGTTGGAAGGCAACTTCACGGTGGCCGCGGTCTTGCCCGAGGTCAAAGCGAATGTGTAGCCATAGAGGTTGCAGGTAATCGTCTGAGTCGACCCGTTTGGCGAAACGCGATTCACGGGCGAGATGACCAGCGTCTCTCCCGTGTAACCCTGTTGATGGCACCAGTCGCTGAAGTTCTGCGTGAGCGTGCTCGTCGTTCCGTCCGTGTAAGTGACAACGATGGACTGGTTAGTCTGCGCCCCATTGACAGCGGCACCGAGCAAGAAAAGGCTTGTAAAGGATCCAGCCGGGACCGGCACTGTTTGCGAGCTGATCGCATCGAGCGTGTTGGCCGCAGCTAGAGGAAAGGCCACGCCCTGGTAACTCAGCGAGGTACCGATCAGGCTGGAATTGTAGGCGTAACTGTCATTGTCAAAGCCGCCGCTCTTCGGACTGGTTCCAGGGGTTGCAATACCGTAGACGTTGTAGTAGCTGCCGAGATTGACGCCCGTTCCGTTGGACACTGCGAGCGTGAAGCTCTGGGTAGCATGACCCACACTGTTGGTGGCAGTAAATGTGATTGGGAACGTGCCACCCACCGCCGGGTTTCCAGCCAGCGTACCGGTGCCGTTGCCGTTGTCAACGAAGGTGACGCCAGCGGGCAGACTGCCCGTCTCCGTGATGCCTGGGGCGGGCGAGCCTGTCGTGGTCACGGCAAAAGAGTTCGCAACGCCGACAACGAAGGTTATGCCACTTGCGCTGGTGATCGATGGAGCTGTTCCGCCGCCCGTGCACGAAAGCGCGATTTTCTGAGTGGAAGGCGAGCCGTTCAGTGCGTTGTCGGTAAGCGTAAGAAGGCCGCTCAGGGTACCCGTCGCGGTCGGAACGCAAGTGGCGCCGACGTTGCAGGATGCGCCTGCGGCCAGCGGGGACGAGGCCGAGCAGGTAGTCGTGCCCGCATCGACATTGAAGTTGGGGCTCGCGGCGAAGCTGGAGAAAGTCAGGGCCGCATTGCCGATGTTTTGCACGGTAATGGTCTGCGGAGCGCTGGCGCTGCCTAAGACTGTTGAGGGGAAGATTAACGATGGCGCCAGTGAGCGGGGCACAACAACAACACGGTTATTGTAGGTATCCGCGATGAAAATATCTCCCATTCCGTCAACGGCGACGCCAACCGGATTCTTTAATCCGCTGCCGACGGTGCTCTGGCAAGAACTGCTGGTGCAGCCAGCCGGAATCTCAAGTGCCAGGCTGCTATTGAACTCCCCAATGAACAAATCGCCGGCGGCATCCACCGCGACGCCACCGGGACCGCCCAATCCGCTGGCTACTGTGGTTTGACAAGAGCTGCTGGTACAGCCGGCTGGAAACTCCACAACCCGGTTGTTGTTGTAGTCGGTGACGTAGAGATTGTCGAATCCATCGAGGGCCAATGCGGAAGGTCCGTTCAAACCGCTGCCGAAGACAACCTGGCAGGAACTGCTGGTGCATCCGGCTGGAACCTCCATCATCCGGTTGTTGTGGGTATCGCCGATGAAGACGTTGCCGAATGCATCCACGGCGACGCCTTCCGGAGAGTTCAGTCCGGTTGCCACTGTGACAATGCAAGAACTCGTAGTGCAGCCCGCCGGGACCTCGACGACGCGATTGTTTCCGGTATCCGCGATAAAGACATTCGCGACGCCATCGAGCGCTATGGCTTGGGGACCAGCGAGGCCGCTGCCTATCGTGAGCTGGCAAGCGCTACTGGTGCAACCGGCTGGGATTTCCACGACGCGAAAGTTATCAGTATCTGCGACGTAAACGTTGCCCGCCGCATCGACGGCGGCGAACGGGCCATAAAACCCGCTTCCGATCTGGGTCTGAGCCGGGGGGGAAACATAGGCTAAGGCCGGCCCGGTGCCCTGGCCGCTAATCAAGGTGGTGGCCAGAAGGCTTCCCGTGGAACTCAGAAGTTGGACGGCGCCCACCCGCAGGCCAGGTGCCGATGGCGCGAAGTTAATTGTGATTGTGCAAGTGTTACCAGCAGGCTGGCTGCCGACGCAGGTCGAAGCGCTGGTGGCGGTGAAGTCAAGGTTGGCCGCACCCTGGGTAAGAGCAAGAGGGTTCGAGGCAAGAGTAATGCTGGAGTTAATGTTGTAGGTCAAAGTCACGGAGTCGCTGGAACCAATGTTGACGGTACCGAAATTGACGGAGTTCGTCTGCACTTCCACCACGCGGTTGTTATTGGTATCCGCGATGAAGACGTTGCCGGCTTGATCCACCGCCACTGCCAAGCCCAAGGGTCCGTTCAGTCCGCTGCCGACCGTGGTCTGGCAGGAACTGGTGGTGCAACCGGCTGGAACCTCGGTCACGAGGCTGCTGACTCGATTGGCGATGAAGACATCACCCGCGCTATCCAGCGCCACACTGGCCGGGCCGCTCAACCCGCTGCCGACCGTTGTCTGGCAGGAGCTACTGGTGCAACCGGCTGGAAGCTCTACGACTAGGTTGTTGTAGTAATCGGCGATGAAGATATCGCCCAGGCCATCCACTGCCACGCCTGCCGGGCCACTGAGGCCGGTGGCCGGTACTATCGTCTGGCAGGAGCCGGTGGTGCAGCCAGCCGGGAGCTCGACTACTCGGCTGTTGTTGAAATCCGCTACAAAGAGATCGCCCGCGCCGTCTACTGCCAGTCCCGCCGGACCGGAGAATCCGCTTCCTATAACGGCCTGGCACGAGCTGCTCGTGCATCCAGCCGGGATCTCAAGTACCCGGTTGTTGTGAGTGTCGGAGATGAAGACATCGCCCGCGCCATCTACCGCGACGCCCTCGGGAGAATTCAGTCCGCTCACTACTGTGATCTGGCAAGAGCTACTGGTGCAGTAGGCGGGGACTTCTACCACCCGGTTACTTGCCGTGTCCCCGATGAAGACATCGCCTGCACCATCCACTGCGACAACATTTGGCTCGGACAGCCCGCTACCTACGGTCGTCTGGAGGCCGGCGAAGGAAACTGTCTGACCTGCCAGAGGCAGGGAAACTGAGGCCAGCAGAACCAGCACGCACAGCGCGGCCATCGATAGTCGGACAGCGCGGTTTAGGCGGTCAGGCGTGAAAATGCCAAGCGTCGGCGCGGCTATAGTTTCCAGGGCATAGTTCTGCGTTCTCATCAACGAATCTCCTTAAAATTGGCGCTCAGGCGGGAACACCTGACCGAACCTGACTTCACCGTGGAGTTCAATGCACGCTATGGGCCGACCCCGACTTCCGCTCAAAACATAGCAGGCGTAGCACTTACGGACTACAACGGGCACAGCCTTCACGGCCGAGTGCAAGTGTTTTTACATCTGCCTAAGGGGAGGGGCAAGCGTTAGCCTAACGAGGATCGGTGTAACAGAGTTAGTGAAATGCGCGCACAAAATCCGGGCCCATAGTCTCTCGTATCTTCGAGAATGTCAAGATGCAAGGCTTTGCACTCATGGAGACAAAACCATGAACCTGCCAATGAGAAGAAAAGAAATGAGAGGTGAGTAGAGAGGTCAGACACGAGCGCGGGAAGGGGGGCAGGAGAGCGAGAAGCGAGGAGATTGGGACGGGGGGGAACCAGGAAAGGCGCTGCAGACTTCCAAGACTCAACGGGGAGGGCGAGCCGGGAAAGGAACGGCGGTGCTGGTGCTTAAGACTGGAGTTTGCCGCTCTGAAGTCGTCAGTTGGGCTTCATCGAAGTGAGCCCTCGCAGTGCCGACACGGCACTAATCAAGAACAGCATCACGCTGCCCTCGAACAAATTCCGTTGGGGCAAGCCTATCCCCCGCAACATGGCCGCTCCTATGCCAAAATGCACGACTGCACCGAGCAGAGCGAAGAGCCAGCCAACATAATAAGTAACCCTCGAGGTTAATTGGAGCCGGTTCACACTGTCCATCTGTCATCCCTCCCTAAGTTTTCTAGAATCAACGACACCTTGCGCACGGAATCCGTAGAAGATCCCACAGGTCGTTACGGCTTCCCGACCAAAACGTCTGCGATGCGGTCCCCTGCGTGTCCATCCCAAAGAGCCGGCACAGTTCCCTTCTTTGCTTTGCCACTAAGCACCTTGGATAACTCGATCCGCAATTTTTCGGAGTCACCGCCAACCAGGATGTTCGTCCCCTGCGAAACTGTTATTGGGCGTTCGGTGTTCTCGCGCACCGTTAGACACGGGATCCCCAGATAAGTGGTTTCTTCCTGAATTCCCCCGGAATCGGTAATGACGACAGTCGAACGAGTTTGCAAGGCGAGAAAATCGATATAGGGCTGGGGATCGATGATGTGAAGCTGATCGGCATTTAACCCGAACTCGGCAATGCGTTGACGGGTGCGAGGATGGGCCGGAAATACGACAGACAGATCGCGGTTGACCTCAAGCAGCAACTCAAGAAGCTTCTTGAGCGTCGCACTGTCGTCAACATTGGCTGGGCGGTGCAAGGTGACCAGAGCATAACGCTCGGGCATACCATCCCGCGGGATTTTCCTCGCCGCCGGCAACAAGCGTACCAGCGAATCGATCATCACGTTCCCCACCCGAAAAATCTTCTCCGCGGCAACGCCCTCTCTTCGCAGATTTTCATCTCCATCTTCGGAAGGCGTAAAGAGCAGATCGGCAAGCTGATCGGTGACCAAACGGTTGACTTCCTCGGGCATGGTGCGATCGAAGGATCGGAGACCGGCCTCCACGTGACCCACACGCACACCTAATTTTGCGCAGACCAATGCTGCAGCGACCGTTGAGTTGACATCGCCATAGACCAGTACCAAGTCTGGCTTGCAGTCAATCACAACGCTCTCAAAGCGGACCATGATTTCCGCAGTCTGTTTGGCGTGGCTGCCAGAACCCACAGCCAGGTTGACGTCGGGCAATGGAATTCCAAGTTGCTGAATGAAGACATCCGACATTTTGACGTCGTAATGCTGGCCTGTGTGAACAAGCGTTTGGGCCACGTTCTTTCGGTCTCTCAGAGCGGCTAACACAGGAGCAACCTTCATGAAGTTAGGGCGTGCTCCGATTACATGGACAATTTTCATTATTGTTCCAATTACGTTACGGTCGCTCTCACCGGCTAGTAAGTCGCTTATTGCTCAATATAACTTCCATTACCGAGGCAAATGTGGCTGCCGGTTGCATTGTTATAAAGTCGCAAGAGTTTCAGGAATGCAGAAGCCTCGAAAGGGGCGCCGAAATAGCCCATCTGAAAGCGGAGCCATGCGATGGGAAAGAACAGCTTGTTCACGAAAAAGGCCACCGGACGAATCTTCCTGGAGCGCACAAGGCGATAGAACTTAGGGTCCACCAATGGAAGATAAAAATTTGCGAAACGCTCCAGCCGCCAGTCGATCCCTTTAGGGGCCCAGGGAGCTTTGAATCTCCTCAGAGTATGCTTCGCCCAATCCTCCAGGCGCGGCGGCGGGACGAAACCGCTTTCCTTGGCCTTTTCGTAAAGGCGGGTGCCAGGATACGGAGTATAAAAGAAAATACTTGCGCGCAAGCTGCGGTGAGCCAGTTTCGCGCGGCGGAGCATATCAATGGTCAGCTCAAAGTCGCGCCCGGAGCCGGTCGGCAAGCAAACCATAGTCGTGAAGCGCGGCAGGATCCCGTGACGCGAGAGCATTTCGACGAAGCGCAGGTTTTCCTCAACCGTGGCCCGCTTGTTGAGGAGATCGAGGGCTTCCTGGTCTCCGGATTCGGCTCCGATATAAATCTGCTGGCAGCCCGATTCTGCAAAGAGGCGGACGTCGTCGTCGGTATAGGCCTTGGTGAAGATATGAGCGTGTGCACTGGTTTCCCATTTCAAATTCAGTTTGGCGTCAATCATTGCCTGCGCAAGTTCGCGCGCAAACTGGGGCCGAACGAAGAAATTGTCATCTTCGAACAGCAGGCTGTCGACACCCACGTTTTCTTTCAGAAATCGGAGTTCCTCGATGATCTTCGCGACATCCTTGTGATACCAGCGACGCTGATAGATTTCGCCGATGCAGCAGAAACTACAATCCAGAGGGCAGCCATGGGTGGCAAAATAACCGATAAAACGCTCGGGCAAGCGGCTCTTGTTCAGATACTTTGTCAGGTCAAGTCGGCCCAGATCAATCGGAGGAAAAGCGCTGATTGCCTCGACTGGCGCCGCTGGATTGATGGTCACCTCTTTCCCGCGCTTGGAGCACAGCCCGGGAATGTTGCTCCCGGAAGGATCCTTGCCATCCCGTAAGCTCTCCACCAGCAGGCGCAGCGGACGCTCGCCCTGACCAACCACTACATAGTCAATATAAGGCTCACGCAGTGTCTGCTCGGGCAGCAAGGTCGCATGCCAGCCGCCCCAAACGACGGGCGCATCGCAAAGCTCGCGCACCTTCTTCGAAAAGGCGATCCCACCCGTGATCTGCGCGCCGGTCAGCGAACTTACTCCCGCGAGCAGGAGGCGATCACACTTCTCCGCCAGAATCGACGCGTAATCGGGCTGGAGCTGCTCGTCAATTAAGACGACCTCCAGGTCGAGGTCGCGCAGCATGCGGTCGAGATAAAGGAGCGCGTAAGGAACCCGATATTGAGTTTCGTCGCCAGGCGTGGGATTTGGAAAAAACAGGACGACGACCTTCTTCCTGCACTTCTTTTCGTTGCTCGTGTGCCTTGCAACGTCTGGTAGGGCCGGCGGGTTTGTAGTCTGTGAAATGGCCTGCATGTTCGGTACGCCTTCCTATTACTGCTTATGTTTTACTGTTTGCCGATAATTCTGACTTCCGCCGGAAGCGCGGTGGCTTGGCGGATACCGCAGATCGTGGGCAGGGCAGTAACACCCTTGCAACTCTGCCTTAAAGCCTACGCTGTCAATTTCGACTCGACAGAGCTTGTTGCAGGGGAGTTTGCCGGATATAAAACCTTCCAAATACGACCGGCCAGGGGCAATCTTCCAAGCCAGTGATAGCGAGCTTCGAGAACATACAGCCACGCCCCGATCATCGTTCCCGCGGTATTCAGCAGCCAGTCCATCATGTCGGAAATGCGCATGGGAATGAAGTATTGCAGGACTTCGACGGTGAGGCTAAGAAGTGAACCGAGGAAGAGCGCAAGCCAAAACGAGCGTCCCGCACGCTGAGATCTGGACAACCATGCAGCAAGCAGAAACCCCAGTGGAATGAAAGCCACGATGTTATTCACTATATCTTTGATTGCGGTTGGATCCCCGTATGCGTTTCGCCAAAAAGGGCGCAGGAAGCCCGGATTCAGGATCATGTAGTGGGCAGGAATATACAAGTCAGGTTGCTGCGATGCGCCCAGGTTATGGATAGTCGTCCCACTCCCCTCGCGGAAAAGGTACAAGACATCGCTTCCTAGCGCCACCAGGTTCGAGTGGTCCCCGGCCGAGCGGTCTTCGGCAGACCATGCGGCATAATGCCGGGCCACGTCTTCCTCAGAGAGTTCAACACCGTAGACGGCAATGCCCTGCAGCAGCCCGGACCAAGAATTGTTTCCAACCGGAGAGTTAGCGACGACGATCCTGCCAGCCAAGGCATCTGCCGTCAGGCCGAAGTCCGGCCGAGTTTTGGCCAGCTTGCCATTCAGGAAAACCTTGGTACCCTGCTTCCCGGCAGTCAGCGTCAAAAGAACTGGCGTCCCCTGGTGAAAAACGCGCTTGACCTCGATATACGGTCCCTTGGACGATCTGTCTGGAATACGAACGGCATAAAACGAGTCTCCGTTCTGGCCGACCATAAATTGCTGGGGATTGTCCGGGAGCGCATAGGCCAAAATGACGTTAAAGTCGTCCGTCAGGCCAGGTGTAAGCCAGATCTCCAGGCTGCAATTTCCATCCGGACTCGGAGGGCGCACCGCAGCACTGGAACTGAAGATGCTGCCATAGTCTCCGAAGCGGAGGCCATGCCCATCGGGCGCCCAGGTTACTTCGTTTCGCGGATGCGGCGTAAATGGCCAAAGGGCGGCCACTAGAATTCCGGCCACAACCAGCAGGCAGAGAGCCGGGAGACCCTTGTTATTCATGCTCTCTGCTCATGATCCATCCTGGTTGCGCTTCCAAGATTGCGGCCGGCATGCTGCAGCGCGCGCCGTGCAAGCCTTCGGATAGCTCGCTCCAGGGGACTCCGGCTGCGATAGCCTGCGACGTTTGAGGCGAGGAACCGGCACTGTTCCGGCGTGAGCGACCAACCAGAAGCGGCGCAATTCTCGCGAACATGCTCGACTTTGTCGGCCTTGAAAATGGCGATCACGGCAGGGTGTGAGGTACACCAGTTCAACGCAACCTGCGCTCGGGTCTTCCCTACTGCCGCGGCAACCTGACCAAGAGCGTCTCGGGGGTCGCTGCGGCGCAAGACGTCGAAACCGGCTGCCAGCGGGCTAAACGCGAGCAAGCTGATTTGGTTTGCCTGGCAATACTGGAGAAGCTCCTGTTCCGGAGAGCGATCCACGAGGCTGTAGCGAACCTGATTTGAAACAATGCGCACTTTGGAAAGCTGGGCCTGCGCACGACGCAGCTCCGCGACAGTGAAGTTGCTGACGCCGATAAAGCGGATTTTACCCATCGCGACCAGACTTTCCATGGCAGACATCGTTTCTGCGATAGGCACGGTGTAGTTGGGCCAGTGCAACTGGTAGAGATCGAGGTAATCGGTCTGCAATTGTTTCAAGCTGCACTCGGCGGCCTTGATTACGTCTTTGTAGCGAAAGTGGCGGGGAGATACTTTGCTGGCGAGGAATATGCGATCGCGGATTCCGTGGATTGCTTCGCCTACAAGGGGCTCGGTCCCGTAACATTCGGCAGTGTCAATGAAGCAAGCGCCGAGCTCAATTCCGGCACGCAAAGGCCCCACGCCCCCGCGGTATTGCCAGGTGCCGAGCGCGAGTTCCGGCAGCGGGATGCCCGTATTCCCCAGTTGTTTTGAATTCACAGTAAAGAGACGATGCCGATTGCCAGGAGCCCACTTGAGGAAAAGAAAATCATGCTGTGGCGGCTTGGCTGGTTGACTTCTTGAGGCCCGCGCGGCGCACTCGCCGAACCAATCGAACGGTTCCTCGGGCCATGGCTCTTACTGGCACAAAACCAGCGGTGATCGCTACTCCTTTTACTTTATCGCTGAAGCCAGACTGTCCCGGGGGCCTTGGTTGAATTCCGAGCTTCCGCAAGAAGAAGTTGGCCCGGTACACGTTGGGAACCGATTCGTCTTTCCATTCGAAATTGATGCTAAGCGAAATGGAGACATTGGCGTCATTTTTCACCCAGTGGGGGGCATTTACCGGGATGTGCACCGCCCTCCCGGGAGCAAGGCGAAACGCATGCGCCTTGTCTTGCGCCCGATTCTTGTATTCGCCGGCATTCCAATCGCCGATCCAAAAGCGCTCTAATTCCGTCTCGGTCAACACTTCTCTGTCAGTCTGATCGAAGATAAAGATGTCTTTCTCGCCTTTGATCTGCAGCAGCACATTGCACTCGTTGTCGAGATGGTAAGGGGTAACGCGTCCCGGAGAGGTGAGCATGATCTGTGCTTCCAAGTTCTTGGTCGTTTTCCCAAGGTCTCTTCCACTCAGGGACTGAATGTCGGACATAATCGTTTCCATGAGTGTCTTGTATTCCGGGTCTTGCTCGGTGTGTTTCAGAATGACCCACGCTCCGGCGCGATCGACTCTCTCCATTACCTCTTCCAGCGATTGCTGCTTTGGAGGACGGCGGTTCCATCGGTCCTCGACTCGGATATCGCCCGCATCGTAGACGACATTATTCGAATTGCGCTTTACTAACTGTGCGAGCTGAACCAGCCTGGGAAGCTCGAATAGAGGGTGGTCGGACAGACTGTGTGCGAGCGAGAACGGCGCCCGATCGAGGTTGCCCCTAAAGACCGACTCATCAGCCCATAACGAAGTCAATGTCTGTTTATCCTGCATGGCATCGATACTCCTTTGTGGATTTGCGTTTGGACACTCGGTTCGAGTGTCACCCCTGATTTCAGAACGAGAGTAGGCCCGAAGTAAATTGGTTCGCGTTATCGCATGGTGCGGGAAATCGTCGTCTCAAGCGCGTCGGCCAAATGCTTCACAAATGGCTCCAGCAACATGCCGGCAGGATAAACCGGGAGTGTCATGATCTCGAGGCCGCCCAGGGCAAGACGATTCCAGTCGCCTTCCGCGGGACTGTATTTCGCATATTGCTGCATCGGGCGGAAATCCGTAACCACGCCATCATAGGGCTTGGCCTGATAGAGCACACAGGCCCGGTCGTTGATCTGCCACATCTCGCCGAGCAGGCGTGACTCCGACTTCTTTTCCGCGCTAGTACTGCTGAACTTGTTTAAAACGATTCCACGCCAGACGTGCGTTCGGTCGCGCAGAACCTTGACTTTTTCGGCGAAGAACTTTTTCTTTTCGCCCGCGTTGAGCAGGAGGAAGTTCTTGACGTGGTACTCGAGCCTCTGGCCGATTTGCCGCAATTTCCGCCAGGCGTTGTCGGCGGGGATCGAGCACCAGTTCATCGTATCGAACAGCGCGAGCAGAGCTACATCCTCGCCTTGTGCCCTGAGTTGCTGCGCCATTTCATACGCGACCGTACCGCCCATGCAATATCCGCCCAGGTGGTACGGCCCATGCGGCTGCGCCTGCCGGATCTCTTTTACGTAGAGAGAAGCCATGGCTTCGATGGTATCGAGGTACGGCTGATCTCCGTCCAAACCCTGAGCCTGCAAGCCATAGAAGGGCTGGTCCGTGCCAAGATGCTTCGAGAGATCGCGATAGATGAGCACATTTCCGCCGCCGCCGTGAATGCAGAAAAAGGGTGGGCGCGAACCTAGAGGCTGGATCGCCACCAGTGGCGACCAGGCATGTTCATCCCCGGGTTCGCGCAAATATTTCGCCAGGAGCGCGATCGTGGGAGCCTCGAACAGGACCGAGAGGGGAAGTTTCCGCTGAAATTCCCTGGCGATCTTGCCAAACAGGCGCACCGCCAGAATTGAGGTTCCACCCAGCTCAAAATAGTTCTGATTCAGCCCGATCGGGGAAACGACGAGCACGCTTTCCCAAATCTTCTGCAGCTTTTTTTCGGTCTCGTCGGCGGGGCGGCGCGGGGACGAATCTATTTCCTTAAACAGAACGGGGATCGGCGCCTGTTTCCGCTGGGCGCGCGGTGAGACTTGCAATTGGTGTATGTGCGCTTCCGGCACATCCCGTATCTGTTCGAGCACTTTCTGGTAGTCGTCGAGAACTTGCCGAATCGTGGCCGCATCGTACAGGTCTGGGTTGTACTCAAGCTGCGCCCGTACACCCTCGCGACGCTCCAGCAGGCCCATCTGCAGTTCGAAGTGCGTGCCCAAACCAAAATCGGGTAACGGCGACACGGTGAGCTGATCGAGTTCCCGCGGACGCAAGAATGCAAGCTGATAAAAGAAGTAAGATTGCGACAGCGGGTTCCTTCCGTGAACGGACCGCACGGCCAGCTCATCCATCAGGACTTCAAGAGGCACATCGGCGTTATTCAGAGCATCCAGTGTCACGTCGCGGACGCGAATCAGCAGCTCTTTGAGGGTAGGGTCTCCGGCAAGATTCAGCCTCAGCATAATCGGACCGGCGAACGGCCCGATCAGGGGCTCCGTTTCCTGCCGGCGATTCGCCACCGGCGAACCGATGATGATCTCCTCCTGACCGGCATAGCGGCAGAGCAGCGCAGCGTACCCGGTCACCAGGACCGTGAACGGCGTCACACCTTCGGCCCGTCCCAGGTCTTTCAGCGACTGCGTCAGTTGCTCAGGCAGCAGCAAGGTTTCCATCGCCCCATGCGATGCCGGGCGGTTCGCCGGGGGGCGATCGGTGGGGAAATCGAGTACCGGCAACGGCGGTTGTAGCTGCTTTTTCCAGAATGCGATCTGCTCAGCCGCTGCTTCCGACTTCAGCCACTCCTCCTGCCAGTGAGCGTAGTCTCCATATTGAATCGGCAACGGCGGCAGGTCCGGCTGCGTGCCCTTCGAGACGGACTTGTAAATCTCCCAAAGGTCCTGCTGCATGATATTTTGTGACCAGCCATCCACAATGATGTGGTGAGCCGTGATCATAAGCACGTGCTCTTCAGGCGCCAACCGGAACAAGCGAGCCCGCACGAGCGGACCAGCCTCAAGATCAATCGGCGCGCACGCTTCGGCTCGAATCGACTCCCACAATTTCTCTTCGCGGTTTTTGGCAACTGAATCAAGGACAGTTACCGGGAGGCCGATCGGCTGCGACGGGTGAATGATCTGGCGCAACTCGTCGCCGGACTTTTGGAACGTGGTGCGCAGGATTTCATGCCGGTTTACCAGCAACTGGAGGCTCTCTTCAAGGTGTGCAATGTTGACTTTGCCATTGAGCCGCACACAGGCGCGCATGTGCAGCGCCGGATCTCCGGGCACGATTTCTTCGAGAATGAAGAAGCGCTGTTGCGCAGCGCTTGCCGGCAATTCATAAGAGTCGGAATGTGCGATCTCGGGTTTGCTCTCGCTCCGACTTTGTCCGGCGTCCGATGCCGTCATCGCCGGCGCAGCCGCCGCGGCCGCCCCCAGCGAACGAGCCGAATTTGGCGCGCTTTCCACCGGCTTCGCCGGCGCGACCGTCCCGAGGCGCTTCTGCCTCGATTGAAGAGCGCCTTGTGAAACCGCGAATTGCGAGATCGGCCGATTTGGATCTCGGACGATATCTTCGAGCAAACCCTTGAAATCGCCGAGCAGTCGCGTAATGGTGGCCGCGTCGTAGAGGTCGGAGTTGTATTCGCAAGCCAGCCGCCAGCCCTCGTTCCGCAGAACCAGGAAGACATTCAGATCGTAGAGTGCTCCCTGCGATTTGGAGGGGATGACCGTAAGTTTGATTCCGGCAAACTCTTGCGGTTTAACCGGGTCGCGCTGGCAAATGAAGTTGAGCCGGAACAGCGTATGGTGGCTCGGGGAATCGTCAGGCCGCAGTTCCTTGAGCACCTGCTCAAAGCGCACATTCTGATTGGCTATGGATTGCAAGCCAACTTCCTGCGCACGGCCCAGCAACTGCGGAAATGCCGGGTCGCCTGCAAGGTCGACGCGCAGCACCACGGTGTTGATGAAGGGGCCAATGACCGGCTCGAGTTCCACGCTCGTGCGGCCGGAAACCTGGGTGGCGGCAGCAAAATCGGTTTGGCCCGTGTACTGATACATCAGGACGCCGAGGGCTGCGAGCAGAGTATTGAAAAATGTCGCGCTCTCGCGGTTGCCGATTTCCCGGACCGCATCGGTCAACGCCACCGGCAAAAGAAGCGAGGTGATCGTGGCCTCGAATGTTGGCGAAGCTTGCCGTGGACGATCGGTCGGCAGATCCAGCAACGGCAGTTTATCGAGTTGCTGCTTCCAGTAGGCGAGTTCTTTCTGCACGGCCGGCACCTGCGCCTGCTCACGCTGCCAGACAGCATAATCACCGTACTGAATACTGAGCCCGGGCAAAACCGGTTCTACGCCGCGGGCGTAGGCGTCATAAATCAAACCAAGCTCGTTCGAGATGAGGCCGATCGACTGATAATCAATCACCGAATGATGCGGTGTCACCAGCATCACATGTTCGTTATCGTCAATGCGCAACAACGTCACGCGAAATAATGGCCCAATGGCAAGGTTGAAACGCCAGCGCGCTTCTTTGAACGACAGCTTGTCAACTTCCGCGTCGCGGTCGGTTTTCGGAATCTGGCGCAGATCGATGACGGGAACTTCGATTTCGAGGTTTGGCTTGATGACCTGCGCGGGCTGCCCGTCTACCACTGTGAACGTGGTCCGCAGGATTTCGTGCCGCGCAATAATAAGGTTGAAGGCGCGCGCGAGGAGCGCGGGATCCAGAGCGCCCTGCAAACGGAACCGAACCGGCACGCTCCACGTCGGGTTCCCGGGATTCAGACGGTCGAGTCCCCAGAATCTTTCCTGGCCGAGCGAAGTGGGGAGAACATAGACCTCCCCTGAATCCGGCGAGCCCGCTGGCGTCGTCGCGTCTGGTTTCAGGTCTTCCAAGATTTTCGTTTCACTCACGATGTTCAGTTCACTGGCTCTTTTTCAGTGACTTTCAAGACGGTTTTTACGCGATAGCGATCGCGCGAAACAGCGACGATCGCCGGCGCCGCTTTTGCGGGGGCTCCGTGATCCATCTGTTCCAACACCGCCGCAATCGTCCGCTGCCTGAGGATGAGCGCCGGAGCGATCTTCATTCCAGCCTTCCCTGCCCGCGCCACGATCTGGAAAATGTGGAGCGAGTCCGCGCCAAGCTCAAACAAATTGTCCTGCACACCTACCCGATCCAGGTGCAGAACCTCGGCCCAGATCGCGGCCAGAGTTTTTTCCTGTTCCGTGCGCGGCGCCACATACTCGCGTTGGCGCGCAGTGCGCGTCGTATCGGGCGCCGGCAACACCTTACGATCGATCTTACCATTCGGAGTAAGCGGCATTGCATCCATGCGCACTACTGCCGAGGGCAGCATGTAATTGGGCAACTTGCCCGTCATGGCCTCGCGCAGGTTGGAGATGGTCAACGCTTGCTGGTCGCTGGTCACATACGCAACCAGGCGCTTGTCGCCGGGAATATCTTCGCGGACAATTACCACAGCTTCGCGCACGCCCGGATAGCGGGAGATTGCCGTTTCGATTTCTCCCAACTCTATGCGGAAACCGCGCAGCTTCACCTGATTGTCCAGCCGGCCCAGGAATTCAATCGTGCCGTCCGCACGGTACCGGACAAGGTCTCCGGTCTTGTACATGCGCGCGCCCGATTCAGTGGACGATGATCCGCCCCCAAGTGCTACGCCCCGCGCTGATTCTGCGCGGAAGGGATCGGTAATGAATTTCTCAGCCGTGAGTTCCGGACGGCGGAAGTAGCCTCGTGCCAGGCCGTCGCCGGCAATGTGGAGTTCTCCTGCCACTCCGATCGGCACCGGTTGATTGTTCTTGTCGAGCACATAGAACTGAGTGTTGTCGATTGGCGGCCCAATCGGAACCGCACCTTCGCCGGCTTTGACCTCGATGGTAGAGGACCAGATGGTGGTTTCCGTCGGCCCATACATGTTCCACACCGATTGCGCGCGGCGCACGAGTTCGTTCGCCAAATCGCGCGGGAACGCTTCCCCGCCGCACAGCGCTTTGAGTGAGGGCTTCCCTTCCCAGCCTGCTTCGATCAGAAGTTTCCACGTCACAGGCGTAGCCTGCATCACGGTCGCCCCGCAGCTGTTCAGGCGCGCCATTAGCAGATTGCCATCCGCCGCGGCTTCGCGGCTCGCGATCACCAGAGTCGCTCCCATTGCCAGCGGCAGGAACAACTCCAGCCCGGCAATATCGAAAGAGAGCGTCGTGACCGCGACCAGTGTGTCATGCGCTGCCAGGCCGGGCTTCTTGCTCATCGACAAAAGGAGATTGACCACGACCCGGTGCGGAATCTCAACGCCTTTCGGCTTGCCCGTCGAGCCCGAGGTGTAAATGACATAAGCCAAATCGTCTGCGGTCGCCATAGCTGGCGGCGCATCGCTCGAGTGCCGCGCGATATTCGCCCATTCCGTGTCGAGAAAGACGTGCTTCGCGCTGCCGACATTCACGGTCTTGAACAGGTTTTCTTGCGTCAACAGCATCGGCACGCTGGCGTCATTGAGCACGAAAGAAATGCGTTCCGCCGGATACGTGGGATCCATGGGCACGTATGCGCCGCCTGCCTTCATAACGCCTAGCAGGGCGACAATCATGTCAAGCGAGCGCTCCACAAAGATACCCACCATCACTCCCGGGTGGACTCCGTTATTCCGGAGATAATTCGCCAGTTGATTCGATTTGCGATCGAGTTCGCGATAGGTCAGCCGCTCGCTTTCAAACACGGCCGCGATTGCGTCCGGCGTCTTCCGCGCCTGCGACTCAAACAACTGGTGCACGCATACGTTGTGCGGGTAATCGGCTGCAGTACGGTTCCAGTCGACCAGGATTTGCTGCCGGCTCGCAGCATTGAGCAGCGGCAAACGCGAGACCGGCTGATCCGCATTGTCGACCATTCCGAGCAGAAGGGTTTCGTAGTGGCTCAGCCAGCGAGCGATCGTCGCCTCGTCAAACAGGCCCGTGTTGTAATCGCAGTCGAGCATCAGGCCATCTTTCGACTCCACGATGTTCAGGAAAATGTCGAAGTTGACGAAGCTCTTGGGATTCGGATCGGCCTGGGCTTCGAATCCGTCGAACTTCATGTCGTCGCCAACACGCTCCAGGTTGAACTGCACTTCCGTCAGCGGCAGACGGCTCGGATCGCGCGGAGTCTGAAGCTTCCTGACCAGACGGCCATAGGTGTAATTCTGGTGCTCGTAACCGGCCAGCAGCGTCTGTTTCGTGCTTGTCAGGAACTGCGCCGCTGTCGGATCGCCGGTGAGCTTGCCGCGCAGCGGAATGAAATTGACGCAATGGCCCACCAGAATGGCATCTTCAAGCAGCGATTGGCCGGCTGTGGGGATTCCGACGACGATGTCATCCTGCCCGCTCAACCGGCTCAGCAGAATCTGGAAGCCGGAAAGCAGCGTCACAAACAGCGTGCACTTCTGCTTTGCTCCCAGTTTTTTAACTGTGTTATAAGCCTCGGCGCCAATTCTGGTCCTGTAGGTTGCCCCTTTGAATTCGCGAATGCCTGGCCGCGGGCGATCGGTAGGCAGATCGAGTAGCGGAGGAGCTTCACGGAACTGATCGAGCCAGAATTGCTCGGTCTTCGCGCCTTCGGGTCCGTCGAGAAACTCGCGCTGCGATTTCGCATAAGTGGCGAAACTCATGGGCGCAGGCAAAGACCACGACGTACCGGCGTTCAGCGCGTTGTAGATGTTCGACAATTCATCGAGCAGCACGTTGGTCGACCACCCGTCGCAGACGATGTGGTGCGAGGTGAAAATGAGCTGCCAGGAGTCCGGGGTCAGTTTCAGCAGTTGCGCCCGGACCATCGGCCCTTCCGCAAGATGGAACGGAGTGTGCGCATCGTCCTGGATCATCTGCTTTACGCGGCCTTCGCGCTCCTCGGCGCGTAGCGAAGTAAGGTCCGCCGTGGGGATGTTGAGATCGAGATGCGGTACGAACTTCTGTAGCTGTCCTTCGTGGACAAACTTCGCGCGCAGCGCATCGTGGCGGTTTACCAGCGCACGAACGGCTTCTTTGAGCGCGGTCTCGTTGAGCTTGCCTCTTATGTGGAGGCTGAAGGATTCGTTGAAACAGCAGGAAGCATCGTCGCTCAACTGATCCGAGAGCCAGACTTCCAACTGCGGCTCGGTTACGGGGACTTCCACCTCCGCCGCCGTCACCGCGGGTGCGGCAACCGCCGCGATTGACTCGATTACATTCCCGCCCTTCGGGAAGAAGCCGGCATTCTGCATGTCGGCAACGCTTTCCTTGAACGCCGTAAATACTTTTTCGAGATCGGCTTCCGTGTGCGTCGTCGTGAGGAAGCAGGGGAAGCCTTCCAGAAGGTGAACTCCTTTCGCCCGCAGGAAGTAATAGAAGAGGCTGGCGAACCGCTCCTCGGTAGGAAACGCGAAATAGAAGATGCTTGCGAAATGCTCAACGCGCGTTGGAACCTGTTCGCGCTCGAACAATTCGTTGAGCCTCGTGACCAGTCTCGTCGTCCGGTCGGTCAAGCTGGCCTGCAAGCTTGGCCCTTGTTGCTGGAAATAGTTGAGAACGGCCTTAACGGCCGCAAGTGTGAGCGGGTGGCGAACAAATGTTCCGGCAAAGAACGTCACGCCAACTTCTGGATACGAGTCGTCGCCAAACTGCCACCGCCCGCCATCGAGCGCATCCATGAACGCGGCTTTGCCTGCCAGAAGGCCAATCGGCAATCCACCGGCTACAACCTTGCCATAGGTGGCAAGATCGGCGCGGATTCCGAACAACGCCTGGCACCCGCCGGGATGAACCCGGAACCCGGTGACCACCTCATCGAAAATCAAAGCGGCACCGGATTTCTCGGTAATCCTGCGAATCTCCTCGAGGAACTGGCGCGGCTGCAGGTGCGGATGCCGGCTTTGTACCGGCTCAACCAGCACGGCTGCCAGATCGTTGGCATTCTGACGAATCCACTCGAGCGATTCGGCCGTGCCGTAGTCGAGCACGATCATGTTCGAAAGGTTTTCGCGCGGGATGCCGGGTGCAACCGGAGCCGCGTGGTGAACGCCCGCCTTCTTCACATCCTTAACCAGCACTTCGTCGAACATGCCATGGTAGGCGCCGGCAAATAACACGACCTTGTTCCGGCCAGTCACGGTTCGGGCCACGCGCATCGCCGCCATCACGGCTTCCGAGCCGGTATTGCAGAACGTCATGCGCTCGTTGCCGGTCATGGCGCAGAACATTTTGGCGACTTCGCCGGCGAGTCTGGTTTGCGGACCGATCTCGAACCCCTCATGGAGCTGCTTGGCTACCGCCTGCTCCACAAAATCGGGACGATGCCCGAGCATAATCGGGCCGAACCCGTTGAGGATATCGATGTATTCATTTTCATCCACGTCCCACAACCGCGAACCCTGCGAGCGCACGGTCACGATGGGATAGACGATCTCCTTCCACTGGACGCGGAAACCGGAGACGACACGCGGGTCAGCGAGTTCGGCGCGGTGCTCTTGCGTGAAGCTCTTCGAAGTCGCGGTGCGCCGTGCGTACAACTCGATCAGCTTGCGCAATCCTTCTTCCTGCTGCGGCGTCACATTGCCGGAAATGCCTTTTTGCGGCGGCTTGTAAGGTCCGAAGGGCTTGAACTCCTCCTTCGGCAGCACAGTCGAAGCTGGGACGGCTTGGGCCGCCGGCGGGGGAGCGCTGGGCGCCTTCACGACCGGCGCAACGGGAGGGGCAATGGCCGCGTGCGCGGGCGTTGGTGCGACGGCCGTAGTCGCAGCCGTCGTAGTCGCGGCGCCCGTGCCGCGCAGTGCATCGATCTGCTGGGCAAAGAGCTGATTCATCGCCTGGAGCTGTTCGCGCATCAGACGTTCAACCGGAGATTCAGACATGGCACTATCTCCACTTCCCGCCGCTACCGGCATCGGCCGAATCGCGGGCGCTGAAACCTGCACAGCTGTGGGAACTGCAACGACTGTGGGCGGGGCCGCTGCTGGCACTGTTTCCGCCATTACATCCGCTGGCAATTGTTTGTCGAGGAACTCGGAAAGCGAATCCATGCTAGAAAGGTCGCCGAGCAACTGGCGAAATGTGACCTTCACCCCGAACTTCGCCGACAGGGCCTGGGTGACCTGGGTAAGAAAGAGTGAGTCGAAACCCATTTCAAGAAAACTTGTCGAGCCGTCAGCCTTGGAGACATCGACGCCGGAGAGGTCTTCGAAAATCTCACAGAGAACGTTGGCTATTTTCGTCAATCTCGGAGCGACCGAGGTTGCGGGCGGTTGCGGATTTGCGTTCACGATTGTGTTTTCCTTCCCAGAAGGGACTTCTGTAATGAATTGTTCTGCGACGGCAACCGGTGCGGCCGGCTGCGTCACCGCAGATCTGTCTGAAGCAGGGGCGTCGATCCAGCAACGTTTTCGTTCGAAGGGATAGGTAGGCAGCGAAACCTTTGCCCTTCGTTCATCACTGTGAAACTTGCGCCAATCGGGTTGCGCTCCGGCAAGCCAAAGAGCGCCCAGCGCGCTCATCACGCTTGAGACATCGCCTTCGCCGGAGAATCCATCGGCCAATGAAGAGACAATTGGCTGCTCGGCAGATGCGCCTGGCTGTTGCCGAGCCAGCGTACCCAGAACGTTGCCGGGCCCGACTTCCAGAAGAATGCTGTTCGGCTTCGTCCGAAGCTCGGCCAGGCCGGAAGCAAACTGCACGGGCTGGCGGAAATGCCGCGCCCAGTAAGCCGGGTCGGTCGTTTCCTTCTCCGTAATCCATTTGCCCGTCACGCCGGAAACATAGGGAATCTTGGGCGCATGGAGGCGAATCTGCGCGACTCGCTTGGTGAAAGGCTCAATGATGGGATCCATCATCGAAGAATGGAAAGCGTGAGAAGTCACCAAGCGGCGCGAAACCGTGTTTTCCGCAGCCAGCTTGCGCTCCAGTTCGTCGATTTCATCTAATGGTCCAGAAGCTACGCAGAGCGAAGGCGCATTGATGGCCGCGATGGACAGATTACCCGTCAGCCGCGCGCGAAGCTCGTTTTCCGGCAAGCGCACGGAGAGCATGCCGCCACGATGCAGCTCCTGCATCATCTTTCCGCGAGCAGTCACCAGCGAGAGCGCGTCTTCGAGCGAAAAAACACCGGCTAAGCACGCGGCCGCAAACTCGCCGATGCTGTGCCCGAGCATTCCGGCGGGCTGAATGCCCCAGCTCATCCACAATTGCGCAAGCGCGTACTCAATCGTGAAGATTGCCGGCTGAGCAATGACAGTATCTGTGACCTTACGCTTCGCTTCTTCGGATGCGCCATCCGGCGGATACAGTAGGTCGCGGAGATCGGCGCCCAGGTGCGGCCGAAGAATCTCGGCACATCGATCCACCGTTGTCTTGAAGACCGGCTCGGTTTCGTATAACTCGCGCCCCATGTTTGGGTGTTGCGAACCTTGTCCGGGGAACAGGAAACACACGCCCGGATTGTCCAGGGGCCGTAAGCGCGTCTGCACGCGCTTGCGATCGCGTTGTCCAATGTTCGTGATTGCTTCCGGCACGTCGCGCGCGATGATCGCCCTGCGGCACGGAAAATGATGACGGCCGGTTTGGAGAGTCCAAGCAACGTCCGGCAGAGAAGTTTCCGGATGAGATGTCAGATACTCCCCAAGATTCGCGGTTGCCTTATCGAGCGCCGCCTCGGACCGGGCCGAAAGCACCAATAACTGCATCGCCCGCAAACTGGCTGTCTGTGGCCGTTCCGGCGCCTGTTCCAAAACCACATGCGCGTTGCTTCCACCTACGCCAAATGCGCTGACGCCGGCGCGGCGGGGTCCGTTTTTCTGCTGCCACTGTTTGCGGCTGGCGTTCACGTAAAACGGACTGTTTTCCAGTTCCAGTTTCGGGTTTGGCTTCTTGAAGTGCAGCGTTGCCGGATAGATTCCGTGGCGCACCACGTGCACGGCATGAATGAATCCCGTGGCGCCGGCTGCGATATCCAAGTGCCCGACATTTGTTTTGGCCGTGCCCACGGCGCAAAATTGCTTCGCCTTTGTGTGGGCGCGAAATGCCTGGGTGAGAGCAGCGATCTCGATGGGATCGCCCAAAGGCGTTCCCGTACCGTGCGCTTCGATGTAGCCAACGGTGTCGGGGGAAACTCCCGCGACCGCCTGCGCCATGGCGACTACCTGAGCTTGCCCCTCGACGCTCGGAGCCGTATAGGCCACCTTGCTGGAGCCGTCGTTGTTCACTGCGAATCCGCGGATCACCGCATAGATCTGGTCGCCATCGGCAACCGCGTCTTCGAACCGTTTCAGCAGCACAACCGCCGCGCCGCCCCCAAACACCGTGCCGTTGGCGTTTTCATCGAACGCGCGGCAATGGCCGTCGGGCGATGCCATGCCGCCATCCTGATAGAGGTATCCGCGCTTTTGCGGGAAGGTGACGGAAACTCCGCCCGCCAGTGCCATGTCGCACTGATACGTCTGTAGAGATAGCGCTGCCTGGCTGATGGCGAGCAGCGACGACGAGCAGCCCGCTACCATCGTGAACGCTGGCCCCTTCAGGTTGAACTTGTAGGCAACGCGCGTGGCCAGAAAGTCGACGTTACTGCCCAAAAGCACCGGATAGTTTGCAACCTGGTATCCAGCGACGTAGTCTTCGAGAAATCGCCGGTCGCGGCATACATGATTCAGGAAGTAGGTGCTCGTGCTACAGCCCGCATAAACACCGGTCATGCCGGGTGTATTCATCGGATCGCAACCAGCATCTTCGAGCGCCTCCCAGCAGATTTCGAGGAAGAGGCGATGCTGCGGGTCCATGAGTTCAGCTTCCTTGGGATAGAGGCCAAAGAATGCCGCATCGAACTGGTCGACATCGCTTACGATCGGGCGCGCGGGCACATAGGCCGGATCTTTCACAGCCTCCGCGGCGTTCGCGACTTCGAGTTCTTCCACCCGGAAATGAGTGACCGACTCGATGCCCGCCAACTGGTTGCGCCAGAACTCGGCTACGTTCCGGGCTCCCGGCCAGCGGCCCGACATGCCTATAACTGCAATCGCGTTGCTAAGATCCTGTGGTTTCTGATCGCTCATGAAAGTTGTCTCACGCGTCGCTGCTGTGCCATTGCCTTCCGTCTTTTGCTGATTCTGTCCGCGATATCGTCGCCGGTGAATTGCGGTTTGGTTTGCCCTTCGAGATACTTGCCGAGCGACCGGATAGAACAGTACTGAAACAAGTCTGTAACTGAGAACACACGGCCCAAGGCCTCTTGTAACTCGGCGTGGACCTGTACGAGGAGGATCGAATCGCCCCCTAAGTCGAAGAAGTTATCGGTTGGACTAACTTGCTCGACACCAAGGACCCGACTCCAGACTGAAGAAATCGTTGCCTCCACGCCACTCATCGCAGGCAATCCGTCAGAGATGGCCTGGCTGCGCTCAGGGGCTGGCAGCAAACTGCGATCCACCTTGCCGTTGGCATTAAGCGGGAGGGTCTCCAATATCAAGAAAGAAGAAGGCAGCATATGCGCAGGCAGAAAATTCTCAACCGCAGCGCGCAGCTCGCTTGGCTCCAAATGAAGGCCCCCTTCGGGGACAATGTAGGCCACCAAGCTCTTCTGGCCATCCGCTTCGATCGCATCGACAACGGCTTGCTTGACGCCGGGCTGCCGGATCAAAGTCGCTTCGATTTCGCCAAGCTCGATTCTTTGTCCATTGATTTTGATCTGGCGGTCGATTCGGCCCAGGAACTCGATCTCCCCGTCGGGCATGAGACGGCCACGATCGCCGGTCCGATAGATCCGCTCACCGGTGCGCGGATGCACTGCAGTGCGGGCTGCCGTCTGCTCCGGGTTGCGCCAATATCCTTTCAGCAGTCCTACGCCTGCGCAGCACAGCTCTCCAGGCTCGCCGTCCGGGCACTCATTCAGGTTTTCGTCAAACACGTAGTAATGCGTGTTTGCGATCGGATGGCCATACGGAATGCTCTTCCATCCGGGCTGCACTTGCTTGACCGGATACCAGATATTCCAGACTGTGGTTTCCGTCGGGCCACCCACACTGACAACCTGCACGTCGCCAAAATGCTCGCGAATCCGCGCTGGTGCGCTCAGTGGAATCCAATCGCCGCCCAGAAATGCCAAGCGCAGCCGATTCCTTAGCACCAGCTTTCTGGCCGCCGCGTGAACCAGCAGCATCTCCATAAAAGCAGGCACCGAATTCCACACCGTGACGCCTAGCTGAGTAATCAAGTCAACCCAATGGTCGGGCGAGCGCGTGCCGCCGCGGTCCGGCATTACAATGCTGCCGCCGGCGGCCAGGACCCCGAAAATGTCATAGACCGACATATCGTGGTGGAGTGCGGTTACAGCCAGCACACGATCATCAGCCTTGACATGAAATGCGCGATTGGTTTCGAGGACACAATTGACTAACCCACGGTGGCCAATCATGACCCCTTTCGGCTTTCCCGTCGAACCCGATGTATAAAGAACGTAGGCAATGTCTTCGGGAGTCTGCACACGAGCGAGTGGCTCCGCGTCGCCCGCCAGCAGGCCGGGCTGATCGACCGAGAGCCGCACGATGTTCGCGGGCCATTTCAGCCTCTCGTCCAGCCATGACTGCGTCAGGACGACCTCGACTTCCCCATCTTCTAATAAATAACGCAAACGGTCCGGCGGAACATTCGCGTCAATTGGCAGGTAAGCGGCACCCGCCTGAAGAGCACCCAGCACGCCAACAACCTGTTCCCAACCCTTGTCCATCACGATCGCGACCAACGTATTGGGCTTGACGCCAAGCGCCCTTATTTGATGGCCAAGCATGCGGGAAGCGGAAAGCAGCTCGCCGTAGGACAGTCCACCCGAGACAGAAATGAGTGCGGGCCGCTCCGGTGCACGCACCGCCTGTGCGACGAACAGGTCCTGCGCCAGACAGTCCGGAAAGTCGAAACCGGGCTGGGCTGAGGGCTGTCCTGCGAGATCAAGCGGATTCATAAGCTTTTGGGAATTCATCAGAACTAAGCCGGGGGAAGCTCGTGCAGGGTTAACTTAACTGCGACATAACAATGATTTTATCGAACGCATCGGAAAGTGAATGCGGCACGAAAGGGCCACGCCCATTAGTTGGATAGACACGGAGTCAGAAGCCCCTTTTCATAGCCAGGTACGGAATCAAAAGCAATTCGGCGATGCCGGGAACGGGGTCCTCGAGGCTGAACACCGCTTCGGTCCGGCACATTCCTAGCGAGCGGAGATAGCCTCTGGGACCCATGCTTCCCGCCAGAAACTCCAGAAACACGGTAGGAATATCGGTGGTCGTCCGCATCCAGCCGATGCCCGGCTGCGCCTTACCGGGCGAGACTGGAAGGCCCATTTGGTCCGCGAACAGCATGTAGCTGAAGTCCACTCCCGCGCTGGCACCTAGCGTGTGATATCCCCACGTGCGCGCATTGACATCGAGCATCTTGTATTGCCCGTCGCGCGGATCAAGTTTGTACTCCAGTTCGACCAAGCCGTAGTAATCGATCGCCCTCAGAAAGCGCTCCGACATCTCTTCCAGTTCAGGCTCCTCAATGGTTTCCACAAACGTGCTCGCCCGCCCGAATTGCAGCGGGTGTTGCCGCCTCCTCTTCGCCACCATGCTGCCCACGGCCTCGCCCGCCCGAAAGAAAGCGCAGTAGGAATATTGCTGGCTGCCTCCGCCAGGAATGACTTCCTGCACCATCACTTCGCCCGGCCCCACGATCTCGTAGGCTTTCTGGAACAGCGTCCGCAGTTCGGCGTGGCTCTCCGCGCACCATGCCTTCACCCGGGTGGCATAAACAAAGTGTTCCTTGATTGCCGGCTTGATGGCGAACGGCGGAGCCAGTTCGTCAAACTGCTCCAGTTCCGCAACGCTCGTGGGATACCATGTTGCGGGAGTCGGGATTCCGAGTTGGGCTGCCAGTCTGTAGGTATTCCGCTTGTCCCACGCCCATTGCACGCTCTCCCATTCGGGGGTCGGAACTCGAAATACCTGGCTGAGTTCGTCGCGATAGCGCGAAATCGCAGCTACCAGTTCGTCGCGCGTGGGGTAAAGCAGCCAGCCTTCCAGACCGAGTCTGCGGCCCAGACTCAGTAACTCGTCAACCGTATGCCGTTCATCTTTTAAGTTAGAAAAATGGACTGCCGAGCCCGCGTAGCGCGAATAGCGCGCAATCGAGTGCTCGTCGTCGACGATGCAGGTCGGAACGCCGCGTCTTCCCAAACTCCGGACAATTCCCAGTCCCTGGTAATCGCCACCGAGAACGACGGCTCCGGCCGCCCTGGTGCCGAAATGCTCGCTTGCGTCCTGCTCGAGCAGCGCGCTCGCCGGGTTAGCCATTTCCGTTTGCCGCTCCATTCGCACGGCTCACAAAGCGCGCCAGTTCGGTAGATGCAAACTCCGTCCCCGAAACAAAACCCAACAGGGGCCCAAAACTCCACGATGCCGTCTTACCCACGAAATGGAGTCCCGGAATCGTGCTTTCAAAACCTTGCTTGAGGACCGGAAATCCATTTACGGTGTGAAGCCGCGCTAAGAGTGAGGGCGGCAGAAACCCGTAACGGCTCAAATCCACGCGGAATCCTGTGGCCAGCAAGCAATGATCGACGAAGCGCTCGCTGCCGTCATCCAGCTTGAGATGCATGCCACTTCCCTTTTCCTCCGCCTCCAGAACCGTCCGCCCCAAGGAGATCGTTATGTCCTTCAACCGCGGTTGTAACCATGCCGCGCCTGCGGGACGAATCGCGCGATAGGCGACCTTATTCTGAAATTCGCGGGGAAAGCGGCGAAACACGTGCGGTGCCGCCACCAGTTTGCTGATTCCCGCCGGTCCTACGTCGCGATTCGAATAGAACAGTTTCGAAATCGGGCCCAGACGATGCAGACGAGCGTGCAGTCCAACCCAATTCAGCGACGATTCGCGCACCAGCACTTCGGGCAGCGCTCCCGCTTCCTTGAGCAGCGCGGCCGACTCCAATGCGCTCTGTCCCCCTCCGATGACGGCGACTTTCTTTCCTTTGAACTTGCTCAAATCGCGATGATCCACGGCGTGCGAAGCTAGTTCTTTCGGAAGAGCCGAATATTCCTCTGGCAGGTAGGCAAATGGGCCAATCCCTCCAGCGACCACTACGCGCCGGGAAGTGAACTGTTCCCCGTCCGACAAAGTCACAAGGAAATCCCGTCCGTTCTGCTGCAGGTTGGTTACCTGCCGAAGATCGACATCGGGCACCGCGTGCTTCTGATACCAGAGCCCATAGTCCACAAAGCGCTTCAACGGAATCGGCTTTCCAAAATGATTCCCTTCGGCGTCCCGGAAAGCATCAAGACTGAGCGTGCCCTTGGGATCCGCAATGTGCGATGCCTCCCAATTCGAACGCAGGAACATCCCCGAGGGCATCTGCTCCGACCAGAACGCCATGGGCGATCCGAATATGCGTGTCTCAACACGATGCGCGCGTAAGAAATTGGCAGCCGCCAAGCCATACGGCCCCGCTCCAATCACGGTTACATTGCAGCCAGACATAGACCTCCCGTTATTTTCGCGATGACTAATTCTGGGGGATTTGTCGACTACCCAATAACCGAACCTGGAACCTTCGTCTGCAGGGGGGCGCGACTGTAGACCAGCTGCCCGTCGCGTTCTGTGGCATAGGCGATGCTCGCCCGCTCGTTTCCTGCCCCTGCAATCCGCAGTAACCCATCTTCTTCAACAATCGTCATTTCGGCGCGCTGTCTCCACCAGCGATTCACTTCTCCCGGCGTGGTGATCCAGACGTTCTGTTTCTGGCGCAGGTCGATCAAATGACCGAGGAGTGCCTCGTAGACCGCCCGCTCCCGCGGCCCCGTAATGTAATCGGGGTGGATGATCACGTTGATCAAGCCATGCTTCTCCAAAATCAGATCGGTCTGCTGTTCCCACAATCTGGTGGAATAATCGTTCAGGATGTTAAACAGCGTATAGTCCTGCGTCATTGTTACCGGCAATTCGAGCAGGTTGCCGACAAAATACGGCATGACCGTGCAGCAACCGCCCCGCTGGGGATCGAGGTGGGCCACATTAGGAACGGACGTGTCGTACTCGAAATCCAGTGCGTCGAACCACTCCTGGTTCCGATAGAGAACTCCCGCGCGGAACCCTTTCGCTCCAAATTCCTTACCGTATGCATTAATCCTTTTTGCCCGCTCCATAAACTGTTTTCGTTCATGGAACAAGCGACCATCATGATTCAGATCGTGGACGACCACTTCGAAGCCGCGTTGGCGCAGGGAATCCAGAAACTCCCTGGTTACGTGATAGCGATGCTCCGGTATCACCTGAAAAGAAGCGCTGACCCCGAACGAGTCATTGATGTCCATGATCATGGGGCAAAGATCTATGCCTGCTGCTGTCTCGATGTCATGGGTCACTAGCGCAGAACTAGAGGCGTTGTCCGGCCAGAACCAGATAAATGGGATTTCTTCCAGGTTCTCTGCTCTGAGTATCATGAGCAGCACTTGCTCCATGAGATTGTCCACGGTCCGATCCACCGGCCAGTGCGGGAAGGGCAAGCGTTCCCAATTGCGCAAACGAAAGCTCTGCAGATGCTTTCGGATGGCCACCGGCAAAATCGGGCGTACAAAATAGTACGCGGCAGTAATCGCAGGCGTGAGCCCACTCTGGCTGCCCTTCATGTACGCCTCCTGCCGTAGGGAGTCCACTACATCTGTAAGATCGAAAGGCAGGTAGACGACCCCGTTCTTGCTGCTTGCCTCCGCTACTTTGTCCTCCCCAAGTTCAACGGGAGTATTGGCTGGTTGGCCGTTCACGCGGCCGTACAAGGTGTTTCCATCGAACCGAAAAAACCCGCGACTCGCCGACAGCGAACCGGCCGATGCGAACCGGCCGTGCTGTTCGGGATATCGAAAATACTTGAGCAAGCTGCTGTTCACCGATGTCGGGGCCCGTTCCAACGTCAACCTCCCTTTTGTTTGTTGCTCCAGATTTAGACCCACCTATTGCGCGCATGGGTCCGATCGAGGACTACTTCCGCGCCAAGCTAGCTTGCAAATCGCGGCCTTTTCCGGCGGCCGGCGCCGAGACGACAGTGCGTTTGAGTTTGTACGCCAATGGCAACCAGCGGTAGGCGCCCAGTAGTTTCAGGCGGAATTCCAGTGGCCAATCCGTGGGCTCCACGCTGACTCGGCCAACCACAAACTCTTCAGGATCGGAAAATGCGATTACCGGCAGGGTTGCGAAAACCCGCTCATACCCGGCATCACGACACCATTCCACCAACTGCGCGTTGAAGTCGCCGTAGGGAAAACTGAAAGTCTTCACCGGACGCGCCAACAACTGTTCCAACTTAATTCGCGATTCAGAAAGCTCCCGGCGCGCGTTCCCCTCTGCCAGAGAGGGAAGTCGCGGATGAGTCAGGGTATGGGAACCGACCGAGATCAACTCCGCAGGCAACTGTTGAAGCCGCTCCGCCGAAGCCAGCCGTTCGCCTCGCTCGAGCGCAGACTCAGGCCACCAACTCGCACACTCGCCGAGCAGATCGGGCATCGCGAAAATGGTCGCCGGTATGCCTCTTTTCGTGAGCTCAGGAACGGCGTTCCGAATCGTGTTCTCAAAGCCGTCATCGAACGTAACCGCCGAATACCGCCTGTCCGGAAGCATCGGTACAACCCGATCGATAGAGATGGGCTCTGTTAATCGGCGAATCAGATCCATCTGCCCAGCGAAAGCCTGGCGGTCTTCATCTTTAACCGCGTGATAGTACACAACGACGCACGTCGGGCCCGGCTTTTTGCCAAATGTGATGAGAACCACGCGCCAACCGGAGTCGATGATGTAGAGCGCAAGACTGACGAACAAACTCAGCACGCGTCTGAACTTCCTGTATGCGCTTAGACCCATAAGTCAGATTGTTATCTGATTATTGCTGCGACAAAGGCCGCTTGCCGCTGTTCCGTGCCGCGGCTCCGTTGGGAAGGATACCCAGAACTGCCGACAACCCTGAGAGTAAGGTTTGAGACTGCTCGCGCCTTAAGAAGCGCACCTGTTCCTCGGAAACTTGCCTTTCTTCCTTTCGCCAGTATCCGGCTGCAAACCCGGCTAGTCGGCTGAGAGCCCCGACTAAATAAGGCCGGCGATGCAAGCTGACGGCACATTTCGCCGCCTCAAAGGCCGGGTGACTCCCCAGCGAGAAAGCCGCCAGACCAGCCCGGTACAGATACCGCACCCGCCCGCTAACGCTCCCGGTTGGCCGGTGATGCTGTGCGGGAACATCGGGAAACGACTCTACTTGCCAGCCATGCATGCGCGCCGAAATCTCAGCGCACCAATCTGGAGCACCGTAGCGTAGCGGAATATAACCGCCAATCGCCAGGAAGCACTCCCGCCGAAAAAGCTGGATGCCGTGAGGAACGCTGGTAGCGCGATTCCCTTTCCTGGGATTGAACGTCATGTCGTCATTTTCATACAACCATCCTCCAGCCAGACCCAGACTGGGTTCTGCCTCGAACTTGCGGAACAGCTCGCGGAAATACGACGCTTCAAACGCGATGTCTGAATCCACATTGCCGATGAAATCAAATCCCACGCCGCTCTTCAGCAAGAGATCGAAGCCAGCGTTGATCGCGCGGATTTGTGCGCCAAAATCAGGCGCATGTTTCTTCGAGAGTTGCAGCAGTTGAATAAATGTGTGCTTCTGCGCGTACTCCTGAACGACCGTGGCCGTATTGTCAGTCGACCCGTCATCGACAATCACCCACTTCTCGGGCCGAACGTCCTGCGCGCAAACGGCCGTAATTGTTTTCGCAATGAAGGCTTCTTCATTGTGTGCGGCTGTTACTAACACGTAACGCCAGCGCGTTGCGGATTCGCAACTTACCTGCCCGGGGGCGCCGTTTGTAACGTTCGCTAATGACTTCACTGTGTGGCGGATCCCACCCCGCAAATCCACTTAAGGCAAGAAACGCTTCTGCTCATCTTGAACACCGCCGCTGACCTGCGCGCCTTGCCGCAGCAGTAAACAACACTGTACCCAACGATCCGAACTAATTCGTGGATAGACGTAGCCAGAATGTAGCCGATGCTTCCGACCCGTCCGTGATGCTTCCGAAAATACTGGAGATTCGCACGCCGCATTTCAATATAGAAGCGGGTAGGGGCCTCGGCTGAACTTGCTGCCCCGTAATGCAGTGCTTCCGCATCGGGATAGAACACAACTCGCCATCCAGCTTTCAGGAAACGATGGCTCCAGTCGATGTCTTCACCATACATAAAGAATTGCTCGTCCAGTCCTCCCACTTGCTGCAACGCAGGGCGCGGGACCATCCAGAACCAACCGGTCAGCACTTCCACGTCATCGATGCGGTCGTATGCGTAGCCTTCCATCAAAAATCCGCCGAACAACCTCGAGGCCGGGAACAGGGTGTGCAACCCCAAAGCGCTGCAGATGGTATTCCATACCGTAGGTAAACGCATTACGGATTGACCTATACTGCCGTCCGGGCTCAACATCTTCGGCCCGATAAGACCTATGCTTGGATTCTTCTCCAGATAGTCAACCAATCGGTCCAGGCAGCCCTGCGGAACGACGACGTCTGAATTCACCAAGGCGACGTATTTGCCGCGACTGCGAGCGATCCCGATATTGTTGGCCTTGGCAAAACCGAGGTTACTGTCATTTCGAATCAACAATACATTCGGAAACTGCTCCGCTATGGCGTCGGGCGTTCCGTCAGTCGACGCGTTATCAACGACAATGACTTCGAACGGAAGATCACTCCGCTGTTCCTGCAAGGAAGTAAGACACTCGAGCGCGTATTTCTTCCCATTCCAGGTCACGATAATGACTGACACTGCCGGTTCTTTACTTTGTGTGTCCATTTCTATCTTCGGTTGCGTCACGCGGCTCGTGCGCTACGCCGGAGTGAAGACGTGCACACCCTGTGACGCGGGCGCTTCCGCGCTGAGCCCAGAGCTCTTCTCCTCCAATCCTGGTGTTTTCTTTGGCGGGATCAACTTAGCCGAGACCGCTGCCATGGCGAGCAGTGCATACCAAGCGATAATGCTCTGGTCAAAATAGAAAATACCAAAGAACGCAACGGCATTCGCGAATAGCGCGGCGCCAATTGCCCAAATCAAACGCGCATCTTTCGGAGATTGTTCTGCGCGTTTCCGTGCGGCGCCGATTCTCTTGAACGCGTAGACCAATATGGCGATAAACAAGATGAACGTAATTAAGCCGCCGCCGACGCCCGCGGCCACATAAGCGTTGTCCACATCCCACATGTAGTAGCCCCAGTCGGCGTTATTACGTGTGCCGATCAGCCACCACTCGCTAAAATGCCGCACGAAATTGTCGATCAACTCCGCCCGGTGGTATCCACTTCCTCCCGTCGTGCCGCCAACGCGAGCGATGAGAAACCAAACTGGAGCTTTCATGACCAGATGCAGAGTTACTAGAACAATGACGACGCCCCAGCGGTACACCCGCAGTCGCTTCCTCTCACGCCAAAACAGGAGCGCCAGCGTTCCAGCTCCAAACGCCATCAGAGGAGTACTGGAGGCCGACGCGATTGTCATCACCGTCGAGCTAGCAATTCCCAACCCCAGCAACCATCGATTATGTTCGTGACGCCACCACAGACCGACGAATAATGGCATTAACATCGCGCCGAAAGTGCCCGCTATGATGGCATGAGCAAATGGCCCTTGAGCCCGGACAGATCCGTCGCGCACCCCCGCCAGTGGATTCGCACCCAAGAAGGAGAACCCATTCTGTCTGGTAAGGTGTTCGCCCAACATGAAAGGGGCAATGATGACAACGGTGACTGCGAAAACCTTGATCGTGCGTATGACATCGGCCTTGTCGCGAATCAAGAATCGAAAAAGCAGGTACGATCCCAGATTTGTGTAAAGGAAACCAATTCTGTTCGTGACAGCAGACAATGCTCCCCAAAGAAGTGAAAATGTGATCGCATTGAGCGCTGCCCACCACACGATCGACTTGTCCAGTGGATTCCACCGTCCAATGACATACTCGCGCCGGCTCAGACAGCGAATCCAACCGACCAATAGGAGGATGCGCTCGACCGGAAAGTGGAGGCCGCCGACGATGACGTTGAGCTGCTGCGGCAGCAATATACAAGCCAGAAGCAGCGGTGCTGCGGCGTATTTCCGTGGAAGAGCAAGAATCAGAATGACCGCAACAATCAAGATGCCGATGGCCAGGGGCGGGAGAAAGGTCGCTCCGCCGCCGCCAAAGTAGTAATTGTCCGGCATCTCGAATCGGTTCGGGTTCATATCGTCCCCGGAAAAGCGGCAGGCAGAGCTTTCTTTCGAACTACCAAGTAGTATCCGATATCCCTAGGCCATATGTGACGCGTGACTTTGTCAAATAACTCAAACAGTCCGTCGCCGAAGTACCGCCATGCCCAATCGAGAACAAAATGTAGCAGTGTCGGGAAATAAAATGTTCCGATGCTGATTCTTTCGAGAATTTCATACCCGCACCCGCTCGCTCGCAAAGCTCGTGTCACGGACTCGTCACTCTCAAATCTGTACTTGGAGGGCAAGAAACTGCGCAGCAGGCGGTTAAACTTGGTCTGATCCGGATCCCGTATCGGAGCGACGGTCAACAAATAGGAAATATGGGCCAGGCTCCAGCGCTGCGGCAGTTCCCACAGAAGGATACCTTCATCTTTCAGCAGCGACATATATGCACGGGCCAGAATATTCCATCCCCGGGAAAGGAACGCCGCCCCGAACTCGTGGACAACATCAAAATACGCCTTCGGGAGTGCACGAGGATCGTGCATGTCGTCCTGACATAAGGTGGCAGATGGGATGCGCTGCCGTGCCACTTGGAGATCCGCACAATTTATATCGAGACCCCACTCCTCACAGCCGCTCACGCAGAGTGACGCCAGCACAAGGGCGTCGCCTTTTCCACATCCCATGTCCGCGAGTTTTGCCCCAGGGGCCAGATACTTCTGGAACAACTCTTCCATCACGCAAAATTTCCGTCGTAGATGCCAGCGCACGAACGGGCCCGGGTCGGGGCTCTGTTGGTCCACCAACACGTCGGCTAGCTCATGCATTGAAAGGTCCAGAAGCTCATGTCTCAGTGCTCAGCTGTCGTAGAAGAATTCCTCCGCAAAAACCAAGTGCGAGTATGCACCCAAACATACCAAACAGAAGATTGACGAAAGGTTGACTTGTCACAACAAGATGGCGAACTCCCCATAACACTCCCATGACTCCGCAAGAGACAGCAAAAACAAATGGGAATGATTTTGCGTAACCGGCCAGGTCGAGCCGCGTGAGTCGCCGCATGTCCACAAGCTGGGACACATAGCCAGCCACGACCGCCGCAAGAGCGGCCAGTTGTCCGCCCACAGGCCCGAAATGTCGCGCAGCGGGATAAATCGCCGCGATCATAAGCACGGCCATTATCAAGACGCAGCGGCGATGGAGGTGTGGGCGTCCCGTCGCATAGAAAGCCATCGTTATCAGGCTATTCATCAGGTTAACAATCGCGACTAAAGCAGCTACTGTGAGGGGCAATGAAGCTCCCGCATATCGGGGACCATAGAACAACGATAGCAAGCTTCCACTTGCGAAGATGACGAAGATCACAATCGGCATTCCGAGTATAAGAAGCACAGACGTCACTCGTACAAGAATGCGGTTTATGCGAGAGGAGTCTTCCTGGATACGGGCAAAACTTGTCATCAAGGTCTGACTCAAGACGCCCATGATGAACGAAGTCGGAACCTGGATCAAATAGACAGCCATGGTGTAGATGCCTAATTGGGCTGCGGGATAGAGCTTACCTAACACAAAAATATCGGCTCGCGAGAAAATAAGGTTCAGGAATGAAAGGCCAAACACGCCCTTTGAGAATCGCAGCAGCTCCTTGAGTGAGTCTTTGTCGATTCTTAAGCTTGGTCGAAATGGGCAGATGACATAGGAAGCTAAGCAGCGCACACAATTCTCAGCCGCATATCCGATAGCGAGAGCCCAAACGCTCTTAACAACAAATGCCAAGGCGACCACAATCAACGAACCGCAAACTCCGCCTCCGGACTGGATGAGCGTCCATCGCTTGAACTTCATCTCTTTCAGCGCCACGTAGGACCTTGAACTTTGAGCTCCTTGGAACACAATGCTCAATAGAGCGACGCGCATCAAGGGAACCAGTTCCGGATTTCCGTAGAATCTGGCAATCCAGGGAGACGCGCAAAAAAGAAGAAGATAGATCCCAACCCCACGACCAAAAGCGAGCCACCACGCCGAGTTAATGAAGTTATCGTCTTGACCTCTGGGGTTCTGAATAATCGCTTCCTTGACACCGATTTCCGCGAGCATGTCAACAACGGCACTCGCGGAATACACGATTGCCATGACCCCGAAAGCTTCAGGAGCAAGCAAGCGCGTCAGCAACATGCTTCGTCCGAATCGGAACATTTGTTCGAATGCTCCGCCGAGACCCAACCATGTGCCGCCGCGGAACGCATGATTCCTAAGGGTCCCGCCGCTCGTCAATTTTTCGCGCAGCTTTCCCATGAAGGAATACATGCCCCTAGATTGTTTTGTCATGACGTCCACAGAGTGTGTGATCCTTGAATAGCTCGCAACTCGCGCTTGGGCTTTCTCCGGTCAGAGAAAGATATGGAACTATGAATAGAACGACGCCGGCAAGCGGTTCCGGTGCTGGTTAAGAGACTTCCAGGTAAAACGCTGCCTGGTCTCCGAGCCGTTGCTTGTTGAGCTGGCGCGCCTGAGCCCTGAAGGCAGCGACCGCCCGTCGCGGGAGAAAGGCCGCAGGCTCCTTTGATCCAAACGCAATGCCGCGGGCATATAGTTCACTTCCGCAGAACTGGAATTCTGTCGAATCATAGTCCGTGCGGGTAACGACGAAACCGGACTGTTGCGCAAGCACCCGGAGGCTCTTTTCACTGTGCAGGAAGAAATGCCTGGGAGCATCGAGCTGGACCCAGTTTGCGCCGTAATGCCTCCAAGCCCAGGAAACCACGGGTACTCGAATCAAACACTGTCCGCCGGGCGCGAGCAGGTTGCGAACCGTTCTCAGAGTCTCGTGCTGACCGGGAATGTGCTCAAAGGAATGGTGGAACATGATCACATCCCACGAAGTTCCCGTGAGCTCATCCAACCCACACTTCCTCACCATTACCCTGCCGCTCGCCTCGATATCACCGGCGATGAACGGATCAATTCCAAGTACGTTGCTGAATCCTAGCGAAAAGAGATCGCGGACGAAGGCGCCAGACCCACATCCAACATCTAGAATCCTTGCATCCTTGGACGGTTTCATTGAGGAGAAAGCGCGGAACTGGAGGTGTGGGTGCCGAACATCCCAGAAACGGGCGAGAGGAGAAACGCGTCCGAAATAACAGCGATTCTTAAGCTGCCTGAGGAGCTCCTTGAACCAGGTCCTTCCACTTGAAGACCGAAACGCATAGTAGTCTTGTGGGTAGTACGTACCCATTTCGGGCGGAGCCGTTTCCAATTGCAGGCAGCCGCACTCTCCACACTCCAGATAAGGAAACTCTTCCTTCAGACCGAACATCATTTCGGATACAAGGTGCTCTTTGTTGCCGGCTCGGTTGCCGCAGATCTTGCAGGCTGAGCCAGACACAGCGGCCTGCGCGCTCTTGACCGATGATGGCGCCGCCACGCGCTCATCCTGGCCGCGAGAATCGTCGTATGTCATGAGGGGTGCAAAGGCTAACCCGGTAAGCTAAGTGGACAGCGGCGGGACGCAACTCCGTGGAGCAGGCCCGCCGCCACTCAAATCCCGGTCAAGATCATTTCACGACTGCAACAAGTCCCGTGGGCGGGGCAAGGCTGCCACTCGTGTTATTGTAGGCGCCCGAGACCCACGACGCGCCACCATTGGGACGAGGATTGCCGGCCATGTCAACGTCAAGGGGAGGTACATTAAGGTTGGTCAGATTCGCACCAAGCCCGATCGCTGACGACCCAGACTGTGGCACATAGTTGCTGGCAAGCAACGGATCATTGGTCGTGCTATTCAGGTCAAACCCATCGTTTTGCCAAGTAGAATACGCGAATTCGTTGCCGTCATTCGTCGCAAATTGAGGCGCACCACCAGACGAAGTTCGCCACACATTGTTATCCGAAGCAGCCACATCTGTTGTAAGACTTCTGTAGTCATGAAGCCCAACGGTTACATTGATGAAGATATTGTCTTTGACGGTAAGATGGGAAGTCGTGCCCCCACCGAGCCCGGCGTCGTCGCCTAGTGTCACGCCGAAACCACCGCCACTTGATGCCACCAGCGTGTTGTTATAGACCGAATCAGGTCCATTGGGCGTATAAAGCCAGATGTACCCGTAGGCCGGAGTGGATCCGGTGTCCACCATAATATTGTTGAAGATGGTGCAGGTGGACATTCTTCCACAGGCGATATAGCCGGTAGCCGAGTATTTCCCAAGACTGCCGGAAAAGTGATTGTTGTAAATCTGATATGTGTCGTAGGACTTGGCGTTTACGTCATTGTAGAGAATGAGCCCATCCGTGTGATAGGTGGCCGCATTGTCAGTCCAGTTCAAGAAACTGTTGATGTTGTTATCATGGATAATCACGCCCGACGCCGTGGACGAAGCGTTATCCGCGGCGAAGGTGATACCCCAAGCGTGATCGTTGATGGTGTTGTTGTAGATGGCCACGTTGCTCGCGTCATTGCCGCTGTCGAAGTTGATATTGATTCCGGCCCGTGCATTGTTGAGCGTGTTGTTGTAAATCTGCATGCCCGTGCAGGTAGAGCCAGTCGTTGTAACGCCTCCGCACGCAATGTCAGCGGTATACTGCCCGCTCGCGCTGGAATTGTTTTCTTGATTCAGATAGATGTTCTGAATGACCAACCCGTTCACTACAGCATTGGTACAGTTACTAAAGTAAAGTCCACTGCTGGATCGCGCATTTGCCAGCCCCGTTCCATTCGCCGTGTTTTGGATGGTGCCGGTCCCATCCCCGTCGACGGTCACGTAGTTCTTGCCGCTACAATTGAACGCTCCCGACGAATCCGAACCCATCGCTGGAGACTGGATCATGGCCTTCGAATCCAGCTTGAAAGTGACTGGGCTCGTGGAATTGCCACTCCCCAGAAAGCTGGCGAGCGAGCCGCCTACGGGAAGATTAAACGTGCCACAGAACAGGACGGTGGTTCCGGGGCCAATCTGCGAAGAACCTGAGCCCCAGTTCCCCGAGGTGGTAACAAAGGCGGGCGTCTGCACGTTCGAGGTGCAACTGCCGCTGGGACTTCCATTTTGGGTGATGTAAACGTTGGCGGCCGAGCCAAAGGCACACCCGGCCGAGACCAATGAGAGAAAAATGATGGCGAAGAGTAGTTTGCGAACCGCGATCATGCATACCTCCGGGGGACGAGCGCATGCCCGTGAATAATGTGGAAGCCACCGCCGGGTCCAACCCAACTCTTCTGCCGCCCCGTGCGGGTGTATTTCCTACCAGCTGATTCTACTGGAGAACTGAGGGGGGTCTAGATGCCACTAGTGCATGCCGCCTTCCCGAAGCGGTACGAATCGGCATTATGCGCTTGGCCAATCGGACAAGTCCTTCCGGTCGAAGTCCATGCGCCAATGTCGGTTTCGCCCCTGGCAACCTCGAAATACGTCAACGGCGAACGGCGGGCACTGTACTCGCTGCCAGCGTCATGATGTTGGCAACAATGGCGTTAAGCGTTTGGTTGCTTTGTCCTTCAGCTCGCCGTTGTCCCTTTTCCCGGTAGACCGGCTTGATCTTCGTCCTGACATCTTCGACCGATTCCAGCAGTACGAGCCGGCCCTGGTCGGCCAGGTAGCGGTCGACTCCCCCAATTTTCCCCCTGAATATGCTGTAAACGGGCACACCCATCGCGGCCGCCTCCCGGTTCATTGTGCCCCCGCCGCTAATCACGAGGTCCGCATTCCAGATAAGGTTGAGGCCATCTTCGACGTGATCGGGGATAACAATTCTCCCCGCGGAAATCTCCGCCTTCCAGGTCTCCTTTAGTTCACTCTCTTGCCTCTTATTTCTGGGCAGAAGAATAATCGTCGTGTTCTTGTCCGTGGAAAATCTCTTGAGCGTCTCCATGAACAGGATCTCGCTCTCGGGATTGTGGTAGTGAGCCTCGGTGGCGGGCGGACGGACGGTGATAACCAGGGCATCCGGCGCGATGCTGAGCCGCTTCCGTAATCCTGGATCCGGGCGGAAGCTGGGAAGATACACATCTTCCTTGATTCCCGGGTAGTGCAGGACGGGAACACCTTGGTGACCCAGTTGAGGGCTCACGACGCTGGGGAGCATGATCCAAGTCGGTCTCATAGAGGGGATCCCGGCCGTGAATTCGTAGTCAATCAGCGCGAGATGCGGAATTCCCAGAACCTTCGAGGTGATGAGGCAACCCCGCGATCCGTGACAAACGGAAATAGCTGGTCTCTCCCTCCGCACCAGGTTGATGAGGGCCAAAGCCCGCCAAATGGTTCCCAGCGCCTTGAGAATTTTATGCTTGCCGTAATGGCCGCCGATGACTTTGGCTTCAACTTCGTAGTACTGCAAAAGCTCCCGCACCTGGTATGCATCCCGGGCAGTGATTACTAGTTCGTATCCTCGCGCCTTCAGTTCGGCAATGATCGGACGGAAAAACGGCACGTGCGGCGAGTTGTCCAGATCAATCCATAACTTCTGCCGCGGCCCGGCGGACACCGTCTCGAGGATTTCCGAACCGATTGCTTCGATGGTCGACATTTTAGGACTCCATCTCCCTCAGCGAATGCCCGGCGCGTAGAGCCCTCGCGCCGCAGCGCTCAAGATGTCTGCGACCGCTCACTTCGCCGCCGCCAGCGCGCTATGCAGAAAGCGCGCAATCTCGCTGACCACTCGTTTCTGCTGTTCTGCTTTCAGCTGCGGAAACATCGGCAGAGAGACAATTTCGCCCGCCGCTTTCTCCGTGACCGGAAAGTCTCCCGGCTTGTATCCGAGCGCCGCGTAAGCCCGCTGCTGGTGCAGTGGAACCGGATAGTGAATGCCGGTGCCGATGCCCGCTTTCGTCAGATGCAGCATCAGACCTTCCCGGTCCTGCGTCCGCACCACATAGAGGTGGTAAACTGCGCGCGACCACGACGGCTCCATGGGCGCTTCGAACGCAGCTTCGGATGCCGCAAACAGCCGCTTGTATTCCTCGGCTCGCTCCCTCCGCTGCCGGTTCCACTCCGGAAGATGCTTCAGCTTCACGCTCAGAATGCCCGTCTGAATCGCGTCCAGCCTCCCGTTATATCCCTCGATGTCGTGGTAGTACTTCTTCGCCTGGCCATGATCCCGAATCATCTTGCAGGTATCCGCCAGCTTCGCGTCATTCGTCGTGACCGCGCCGCCTTCGCCGCAGGCGCCCAGGTTCTTGCCGGGATAAAAGCTGAATGCGGCTGCGCGCCCCATGGACCCCGCTCGCAGCCAGCGGTTTTGCTGGCGCGAGAAATATTCGGCCCCGTGCGCCTGGCACGCGTCCTCGATCACCATAAGCCGATACTGTTCCGCCAGCGCGAGGATCGCGTCCATGTCCGCCATTTGGCCGTAAAGATGGACCGGGACTATGGCAGTCACCGGCCGCTTGTTCCTCTTGCTGAGCAGCCGACCTTCCGCTGACACCGTGCACTGCGCTTGCAGATACTCGCGCAGCTTGTTCGCATCCATGTTGTAGGTGTGCTCGTCGATATCGACGAATTCCGGCAGCGCTCCCGCCTGCGAGATTGCTTCGGTCGTGGCAATGAACGTGTTCGGAACTGTGATCACCACGTCTCCTGCCTTGACTCCTGCCGCCATCAGGGCGAAACGGAGCGCGTCCGTGCCGCTGTTGACTGCCACCGCACGTTCGGTTTGGCAGAACGAGGCAAACTCTTTCTCAAAGTTCTCTACCATCGGCCCGCCGATAAATCCGGCCGAGCGGATCGCCTTTTGAAAGACCGCCGTCAGCTCCTGCTCGAGCTCAACGTGCGGCGTAACCAAGTCAAGAAAAGGAATATTCTGCGTAGAATTCACCGGGTTGCCCCCACTTCAATTTGACGCGATACCTTCGCCGGAACGCCAGTCACAATGGTATTGGCGGGTACATCTTTGGTAACTACAGCTCCCGCCCCCACGATGGCGTTTTCTCCGATCGTGGTGTTCGCCAGGATGGTCGCGCCCGAACCGATCGACGCGCCCTTTTTCACCAGTGTCCGTTCCACCTTCCAGTCGGCCTCGGTCTGCAAACCGCCCCCCGCGGCCGTCGCCCGCGGATACAAATCGTTGATGAACATCACGCCGTGACCAACAAACACGTTGTCTTCAATCGTCACCCCTTCGCAAATGAAAGTGTGACTCGAAATCTTGCAGCGCTTGCCGATGGAAGCGTTCTTCTGAATCTCGACAAACGCCCCGATCTTGGTCTCGTCGCCAATCTGGCAACCATAAAGATTGATGAACTTCGAAAGCTTCACGCCTTCGCCAAGTTTCACATCCGGGGCAATACAGACAAATTGATCCATGTTCGAAACAGTCCTCATTGGATTGGTAGGGGATGGGATTAACACTGAAGCAGCAGCGGAGTTTTCTGCCGCAAACTAACCGATCGATTTCCCTAATCGATTCGTCTTCCTAATCAATCGATCTTCTGATCAAAGTGCGCCGCGTTAGCCGGATCGTCGCGAGTCAGGCCGTTCCCCCCATCACGAACTGGCCGATCACTTTCCTGCGTGGACATCTTCGGGCGCCGCGCTACAGGATGGCCGTTGCCATTGCCATTGCCGCTCACGTGCCCATTTCCGTTGGCTTTGGCATCGGATTTGCCCCCTGCGGTTGCCCCGGCGGCTACACCATTTCCGCCGTAAAATTGCTCGGCTTCGGTTGACCCGCGCAACGCCAGCGTGGAACCCATCCCGCCGGTGATCGTCTGCTGCACGGCATCGAAGTATCCTGTGCCCGCAAAACGCTGGTGCTTGACCGCCTCATATCCGAAATCGCGCTCCCGACCGAACTCTTTTTCCTGCAGCCGCGAGTAGGCCGCCATTCCGTTCTCTTTATAGGCGCGCGCCAGATCGAACATCGAAAGGTTCAGCGCATGGAATCCAGCCAGCGTCACAAACTGGAATCTGTATCCCATCGCGCCGAGTTCTTGTTGGAACTTAGCGAGCGTGGATTCGTCGAGATGCTTTCTCCAGTTGAACGACGGCGAGCAGTTGTACGCCAGAATTTTGTCGGGATACTGCGCCAGCACCGCCTCGGCGAATTCACGCGCGTCGGCGAGATCCGGTGTCGAGGTCTCGCACCATATCAAGTCGGCGTAAGGCGCATACGCCAAACCCCGCGCCACCGCAGCTTCTATGCCTTTGCGAATCACGAACAGGCCTTCCTCGTTGCGCTCGCCGGTCATGAACTCGTGATCAAACGGATCGGCATCGCTGGTCAGCAGGGTCGCGCTTTCCGCATCTGTACGCGCCATAATCAGGGTCGGAACTCCCATCACATCGGCAGCCAGGCGCGCGGCAACCAGCCGCTGCACGGCTTCCTTCGTAGGAACCAGAACCTTTCCGCCCAGGTGACCGCATTTCTTGGCCGACGAAGACTGATCTTCGAAATGCACGCAAGCTACTCCCGCATCGATCATCGCCTTCATCAGTTCAAACGAATTCAGGGTTCCGCCGAACCCCGTGTCGCCGTCAGCCACCAGCGGTGCAAACCAATGAACATCGGTCTTGCCCTGCTCATGCGCAATCTGATCCGCCCGCACCAGCGCCTGGTTGAGCCGCGCCGCCAGCTTCGGAACTGAATCCGACGGATAGAGGTTCAGGTCGGGATACATCGTGCCCGCTTCATTGGCGTCGGCCGCCGCCTGCCAGCCGCTCACGTAGATCGCCTTTAGTCCGGCTTTCACCTGCTGCACCGCCTGGTTGCCGGTCATGGCGCCCAGTGCCGGCACGTAGGTGTCGGAGTGCAACAGGCTCCACAGCCTCTCCGCTCCCAGCTGCGCCAAGGTGTGCTCAATCTGAATCGACCCCCGCAGCCGATAGACATCGCTTGCGGTGTAAGGCCGAACCACTCCGCGCCACCGCGGGTTCTTCGCCCATAGCTCGTTCAAAGTTTGCATGCCGGTCGTTTTCATTGAGTGCTCCTAAGGAATTGTCAGGTGCGGTCGACCTGATATTGAAAGTCAGGATCAGAAAGTGCGGATGGCTTTTTGCCGTTCCCATGCGGCCCGTTGCTGTTGCGCCCGGTCCTGGGCTGCCTGCAGATTTCTTTGCGCGCCCCCGATTAGTTTCTGCGCCAGGCCGCGAACCGTCGTGTAGTCGAAAAGATCAACGACCTGGATCTGCGGGTCCACGGCTTTCTGCAATTCGGCGTGCACTTCAAGCAGCGAGAGCGAGTCGCCTCCAATGTCGAAGAAGTTGACCTCAAGGCCAACTTCCTGCAAGCCCAGAACTTTGCCCCACACGGCCGCTATTTTCTGCTCTAATTCTGTCTTCGTGTCAGACGCTTTGCCGGTAATCGTCGCCTGCTCTGTGCCCGATGACGGAAGCGCTCCCCGGTCCACTTTTCCATTGGGCGAAAGCGGCAGCACCTCCAAACTCATCAGCGCGCTGGGCAACATATACGGAGGAAGTTTCTGTTCCAGATAAGAGCGCAACTCCGCAGCCGAGTATGTCCCATTCTTTGGAACCACGTATGCCAGCAGCTTTTTCTGACCTGGACCATCCTGTCGCGCAATCACGACCGCATTCTTGACGTCAGGGTGCCCGATCAGGGCCGCTTCAATCTCGCCCAGCTCAATGCGGTAGCCGCTGATTTTGACCTGATGGTCGATCCGGCCGAGAAATTCGATCACGCCGTCCGCGCGATAACGGGCGAGATCGCCGGTCTTATAAAGCCTCGCGTTCGGATCGTCGCTGAAAGGATTGCGGATAAACCGCTCCGCCGTAAGTTCGGGCTGGTTCAAGTATCCGCGCGCCACGCCATCCCCGCCTGCGTAGAGTTCGCCCTCTTCTCCGGCGGCAACGGGGTCATAATTTGCATCCAGGAGATACACCTGCGTATTCGCGATGGGGCGGCCGATCGGTATCGAGGTGCCTCGTATGTCCTCTACCGTCATGGTGTGGCAGCAAGTAAAAGTAGTGCCCTCAGTCGGCCCATAACCATTGACCAGCCGACAATGGGGAAGACCTTCCAAAGCCTGCTTCACATGCGGAACCGAGAGCGTATCGCCGCCGGCCAGCAATTGGCGCAGAGGCTTCAGATCGTCGAGACGCTGCTCGACCATCAGATTAAAGAGTCCCGCCGTCAACCACGCCGTGGTCACGCCGTGCTTGCGAATCTCCCCGCCGATCTCTTCGAGCGAGTGCGTACAGGGTGAAGCCACTGCGACGCATCCACCGTTGAGAAGAGGCCCCCAGATTTCGAGCGTCGACGCATCGAAGGAAACCGGCGAGAACTGCAGAAACACGTCGTTTTCGCCAAACTCCAGATAATTCGTGTTGCTTACCAGTCGGATTACAGCGCGGTGCGGCACCATCACACCCTTTGGCCGGCCCGTCGAACCGGAGGTATACATGACATACGCCAAGCCGGTCGGGCTGGTGAGATTCTCCGGGTTCGTTTTGCTTTTCCCGTCAATTTCTCCGACGTTGCTGTCTAACGTCACCAGCTGAGCTTGCAGCCAGTCTTGACCGGAAAGCCGCTCCAATGCCTTTCGTCCCACAACCAAGACGGGCGCTTTTGTGTCCGATGCCATGAACGCCAGCCTTTCCGCTGGATAGTTCAGATCGAGCGGCACAAAAGCTCCCCCGGCTTTCAGGATCCCCAATAACGCGATTACCATTTCGAGCGAGCGGTCCATCACGGTTCCCACCATGACTTCTGGTCCCACGCCCAGTTCGCGCAACCGGTGGGCTAACTGATTGGCTCGCTCGTTTAGCTCCCGGTAAGTCAGTGTTTGATCTTCGAACCGCACCGCGACCGCGTTGGGACGGCGCGCCGCCTCCTGCTCAAACACCTGGTGGATGCACAAATGGCGGGGATAGTCCGAAGCGTTGTTATTCCACTCCACGACAAGTTTATGGCGTTGTTCAGGACTCATGGCACCCGCGCTGTTCGAACTGGTTGTTATCAGTGGATTCATGACAAATATGTACTTTTATGCGAGGAGAATTTCTTTTTCACCGAACAGCCGCTCGGCGGTAATGCCCTTCTGTGTGCACGACTCCAGCAGTTTGTTGGACTGCACAATGGGGTGCGATTCCGGCGTGTATTTCACGCTCATTACGTAGTTCAACCACGGTTCCTGGCCCATCGCGTAAACGTAAAGTTCTTTGCAGCGAAACCGTTCCACGATGTCGTGAGCGCGCTCGTAATTCGATCCCGCCAACCGCCTCGAATGGTCCTGCGCCCGTTCCATTTTTTCCGTAAGCAGCGGCCCGTACAGCCATGACATCGGCGCGCCGGCACACTCCATGCCCAGGAAAACAACATCCACATCGCCGATTTCGTCGTGCACATGCTTATACATCTCGGGACAGATATTGCAGGAATCGGCGGCGAACAACAGCGAGTGACCGTCTACGCGGATCAGGTATGCGAGCTTGGTTCGAATATCCAGATCGCCATGTTCGCCGAGGAATGGCAGCGTCGTCAGATGGAGAGCGCCGAATTGCGCTTCTTCCATCTCCTCCATCTCCACCACGTTCTTGAAGCCGCACTGTTGGAGGATCAGCTTCATCGACGGATCCTGCAATGCGCCACCGGCATTCTTAGGGACAACGATGGTGCGAATCTTGGAGCGCAGCTGGAGCAGAGTTTCGAACAGTAAGTGGTCCTGATGATTGTGCGTAATCAAAACGCAATCAATCACCTCGGGCAAGTCTTCATATGTATAACGGGAAATGTTGTTCTCGTAGGTGTAACTCAGGACCGGATCGGTAAGGATGCTCGCGCCCGCGGCCTCGACCAGAATGCAGGCATGTCCGAAATACCGCCAGCGCGCGCCCTTGCCGTCATAAGGCTGATATTTTCTGGCCGGATGCGGGCTCAGAAAGCTGCGAAAGACTTGAGCGTCCGCGTCACTCAACTGAAGCTGCTCTTTGATCTTTGCAAAGGGAGCGGATTTCGTTTTCAGCTGAAAGACAAAATCCAGATGCTCGCTGGCAAAGGGAATTTGCAAATGGACTTTCCCGGGCTCCTGAAAGCGGGGCGTGCTCAGAACGAATGGCCGCTCGTCCTCCGTGATCAGGGAAAGCATGACGCTTTGCAGCTTCGGGTTGTAAAAGCGGCTTTTGTAGAGCAGCCGCTCGAACAGCCGGAAGGAAGGGTTGTTGTGCAGATCGTAGACAAGTTCCACATATCCGCGCAGCGGCTCCGGAACCAGCGGGTAGAGCGACTCCAGGGAATATCCCTTGGCATTCGCCTTCAGCATCCCGTCGAGTTCGCAGATCGCCCGCGACAGTTCAGCCAGGGGACTGTTTCGCGTCTCCTCCGCGAGTTGTTGTACATATTCCAGGCGGTCGGCGGGAAGGTCCATAAACGGACCGCCCAGCAGTTTCGGATTCCGGACAGCCGCGGCGTGCGCCGCAGGAGACTGAAGGAACGAATCCATGATTCGCAGGTGCCGTTCGGTCTCATTGCGTGCCGCCGTCGCTGGAGGAATCAGGTGCGACCAGGCGTACCAATGGTGCACCAGGGGCTCCACGACCACGTTCGGAAGTAAATAGAATTCTTCAGCCATGCAGTTTTTGTGCTCGTGCGGCGCCTAAACGTAAACAAGTTCCCCGCGCTTGGCCAGCGATTCGTTCGCCGCTTCCAGCATGCGAACCACTTTCAGCCCAGCCCGTCCATCGTTAAACGGCTTTTCGTTCTTCTTGATGCAATCGACGAAGTACTGCAGTTCCAGGCGCAAAGCTTCTACCTGCTCTACCTGCGGAGCCCACATGTCGCCTGATCGGTAACTGACCAGCAGGTTGTACACGCCTTCCTGGCTTTTGACGTCTACGCCTTTGTCGTAAATCTTCAACTTCTCGTCGGCTTCCAGATCGTTCCACACCAGCATCTTCTTTTCGCCGCCGATCAGTGTGGTTCGAACCTTGACCGGCGAAATCCAGTTCACGTTGACGTGTGCGATCATCTTGTCCGGATAGTAGGCAGTGATGAAGGCAATGTCCTCGTGGCCGTTAAGGTGCGACTGCCCGGTCGCCGAGATGGCCTCCGCATCCTCCTGCAACAGGTGGTTCATGATTGACAGATCATGCGGCGCCAGATCCCAAATGACATTGCAGTCGTGTTGAAACAGACCGAGGTTAACCCGTGTCGAATCGTAGTAATAGAGCTTGCCGAGCGTCCCCTCGGCGAGCAACTTCTGAATCTTTCGCACCGCCCCGGTGAACAGGAACGTGTGGTCGACCATAATCTGCAGGTTTTTTTGCTCGGCCAGATTGATCAGTTCCTCGCCCTGGGCCGAGTTGCTCGTGAACGGTTTTTCCACAAACACATGTTTTCCGTTTTCGAGCGCTGCCTTCGCCACTTCATAGTGCGTCCACACCGGCGTGATCACCGCAATTGCATCCACATCCGGCGATGTCATCAGTTCCTTGTAGTCTGAATAAACCGGAATGCCGGGATGAGCGCCCTGCATCCTTTTGCGGCAAGCCGCGCTCTGATCGCACACGCCGACTACTTGACATCCTTCGAGGGCCCGCAGATTCCTCACGATATTCGGCCCCCAATACCCATAGCCGATAACTCCGAACCTCAGCATAAGATTCACCTTGGATGATTCGTTGTCGCCCGGGGCGGGGGAAATCGGCGGGCAGTGAAAAAGGAATGGATTGATATGGAATTAAGACAATGAGCGAAGAACAATCAACAAGCGCCGTCTCCGCCGATGACGGCTTTCGGCGTTTGCAAAAGTATTTTCAGATCGAGCAGCGGAGAGCATTCCCGCGCGTAGCGCAGGTCCAGGCGCACCATGTCGTCGAACTCCACCCGGCTGCGGCCATAGACCTGCCAAAGCCCGGTGATTCCCGGCTTGGCTTCGAGCAGCCGGCGGCGGTGCCATGTGGCATATGCTTCCACTTCGTAGGGCACGGGCGGCCGAGGCCCAACCAGCGACATCTCCCCTTGGAAGACGTTGATCAGCTGCGGCAGTTCATCCAGACTCGAGCGCCGCAGAAATCTTCCCACCGGCGTGATCCGCGGGTCATTGGTCAGCTTGAAAACTCCGGTGCCATTGCCGTTGGCGGGCTTTTTGTCTGCCTTCCCTTCGATCAACTGGCGCACATATTCCCGGTGCTCGCTTGAATCGTTGTTCACATACATCGAGCGGAACTTCAAAAACGTGAAGGGCGTCCCGTGCTCCCCAATTCGTTTCTGCCGGAACAGCACCGGACCGCGGGATGTCAGTTTGATCGCTGCCGCGATCATCAGGAAAACCGGGGACAACAGCGCCAGCAGCGACAGGCTTCCAAAAACGTCAATCACGCGCTTCAGCGCCCTCCCAAAGCGGTTTTCTTTTTGGCGTTTTTCCAGATCCGGGTACAGGGTCGGGTTGCTGGGACGGTCCGGATCCTGCACGTCCCAATCGTCGGGAAAAACGTGAAACGAAAACTTGATGCGGCTGAATTGTTCCGCATCCAGCTGCTCCCGCAGCACGCCGCCAAGGCGCGCCAGAATCGTGCTTAGCACCAGATTGTTATCCAGAACGATTTCAGTAAACATGACGCCGATGATGGCACTTTCCTTGTACCAGCCGGTGACATCGGTCTCACGCGTCGCTCCTTGCAAAGCGGAAAGCAAATCCATCAGTACAGGGTTGCGCCGCTCGCCCGATCCGGTTACACCGGTGCCGGCACAGGTGTCCACCAGAAGGAGCACGAACGGACGCTGTGAGCGCTCGCTGCGCTTGCGCTCCAATGAGATCATCCTGTGAAACATATCTTCACTCAGCACTTCAGCGCCTCCCGCAGGCGCTTGCGATTGCCGGATTCGTACGGAAGCTCGGATCGAATCTGTCGGACGGGTTGCCACGTGTAGCTCCTTCGTGAGCCGCCTCTTAACCAGGGGCGCCCTGCACTTTTATCTTTCAAAAGGGGGAACTGACAAATTCCTAGCGGGGAACTAGGCTCTAGCTTTTGGGGCTTGCCACTGCACTTTCTTTCCAGAACATCTTACTCCGGCTCAGGACTGCTCACAACCTCGCTCTTGCCGGAATTCGGTCCACTTGCGCGCGCCTGGGCGTAACGCGAATAGTAGTCTTTGTTCTCGTTCGAACTGCAACTATTGACGACCACGCCCAACAATCGTGAACTCTCAAACGAACTGATTGCCTTCTCAACCGTCTTTTTCTCGCTGATGCCTTCCCGAATTACCACCAGCACTCCATCCGCCAGCTTCATCCAGTAGCTTGTCTCCGCCACCGGGGTTACAGGAGGTGTATCAATAATAATCCAGTCAAAAAATGTTCCGGCGCGCTCCAGCAACTCTGCAACCCGTCCCGCCTGCATTAACTCCAGTGGATTGTCGTGTGTGCGGCCCGCGGGCATAAACCACAAACCGGTGCCCGAGATTTTGTATACGGCCTCGCCAAGTTCGAGTTCTCCTGCCAGGCATTCGCTCAGCCCCGGCATCGAACGACCAAACCCAAAACGATCGGCTAAGGTCGGCCGACGCAGATCGCCATCCACCAGCAGAGTCCTTAACACTTTGCTGCGTGCCTGGTTCAACGCCAGATTCGCCGCAACCAGGCTCTTCCCTTCCTGGGGCGCCGTACCCGTTATCACCAGGCGCTTCAGTTTGCGCCGTTCGCGAAGATGCCGCAGCTTTAAACCCAGCACGCGAAACTGCTCCGCTGCGGCGCTCCCTTGATCCGTCATGCATACCAACCGCGAATCGGAGGTCAGCTTGGGCACGATCACCCGCGACTGGGCAAACGTCTCCGTTCCTGCTTTATCCGGCTCCAACGCGGGCGCCGCTGGCATGGGAAGAATAGCGTCGGTGTGCTCAGCCTTCGCCTCCGTCCGGTCCAATTCCTGCAGCAGATCAGAAACCGATTCTGCGGGGACAGGTGCAGTTGCTCCCGTCCGTTCGGCTTCGGCCCGTTGTAGCGCTTCGAATATGTAGCTCATAAACTTCTCTCTTTACTGCAATCGTCCTTTCGGATCCACAGGACCTTGCATGCGATCGCGCACGTCGAGCAGCATCTTCACTGCCCGCAGCAGGTTCTCGTCTTCAGCTCCACGCGCAGCCCGCGCGCTCCCGTTGCTCTTTTCCGTCGTGACGCCGAGCCGCAGATCGCCGGCCACACCGTGGACAATCGCGGCCGTCACGCGAGCTTCCTGTTTCGCATAGCCTGCGAGCAGCGCATTCTCGCAAATCGTATTAATCAGCCGCGGAATTCCTCTCGAATGCTGATGCACGGCAGCGATCGCTTCTTCCTCAAAAATCGGCGCGCTGCCATCGAGCCCCGCAATGGTCAGACGGCGGCGCATGTACTCGCCGGTTTCGTGCAGGTTCAAGCAATCCAAATGGCAACGCAGTGCGACCCGCTGCTTGAGTTGCCGTAACTCGTGAGAATCGAGCTTCTGGTCCAGTTCCGGCTGGCCCGCCAGCACAATCTGGAGTAGCTTTTGCTGCGATGTTTCCAGGTTGGTGAGCAACCGGATCTCTTCGAGAACCTCTGCCGACAGATGGTGCGCCTCGTCGACTACCAGCAACGTTGTCAAACCCCGCTGATATCTCTGCAGTAAGAACTCGTTCAAGACGTGGATCAATTCGTCTTTCGCTTTGCCGGCGCTCGGCAACCCGAAGTCGCCCGCGATATAGCGCACGAACTCCAGCGCCGAGAGGCTGGGATTGAAAATCAGCGCAAACGCCGTATCTCTCCGCTGCAGCAGCCCCAGCAACGAACGCAGGAGCAGAGTCTTGCCCGTCCCCACCTCTCCGGTCAAAACCACGAACCCCCGGTGCGCCGTCACGCCGTAGTACAGGGTCGCCAGCGCCTCGTTATGCCGGGTCGTCGGAAACAAAAACGAGGGATCGGGGGTGATTTCGAACGGATTTCGCTGCAGTCGATAAAAGGCTTTGTACATGATTTCGTCTTATCAGATCGGCTGGTGATCTAGCCGTATAAGTAGGTCACTGCCGACCCAATCAGGATACATCCAGCGATCCCCGCCGCAGCCACAGTTGCCAGCCAGGCGGATCGGCGATTCAGCCGTTGTTCCCGGGGAGTTTCGATCGGCGGAATCTCCGCAATCACCTCGAACGGCACCACGTTCTTAATTTCCCGCTCGCTGTATATCTTGCCGCTCAACTTCTCCCGACCCAGTGAGAGCGCGCCGCCCAGAACAAGGCCGGCCGCCAAGCCCGCCCCGAGAAACACCAATCGCTTCGGCTTCGACGGCTTCGCCGGAAGACTCGGCGGATCGAGCATGCGGAAGTGTTCACCCTGCTCGGTTTTTTCCAGGTCGGTCGCCATTACCGATTCGTTCTTCTTTTTCAGCAGCGTCTCGTAATCGGCTTTCGACTGATCGTAGTCGCGCGTGATGTCGGCAAACTGCTGTTCCATCACGGGGGCCATATTCAGCCGCCCCTGATACTGGCTGATTTTCGCTTGCAGTTCCTTGATTTCCTGCTGGCGGGTCGCAACTTCCACCCGATTGGCCTTCAATTGGCTTTCCATCTCCAGGATGGCCGTGCTCTTCGGCCCGCTCGGCAGCGCGTCCGGCGGTTGGGCACTCGCGGTGCTGGCCCCGTTCTTCATGTCGGCCATGATCCGGTCCCGAGTCTTCTCCACCCGAGCAATTTGCTCTTTGGTCTTGCGCACATCCGGATGCTTATCGGTGTAATGAGCCTGGAGATCTGCCAGTTGGGCCCTCAATTGATCGAGCTGCTTATTGATCAGATCCAGTTCCGAGGCCCCTCCTTCGCTTGTGGACGTAGTTCCGCGATCGAGCGTGCGGTATTGCGTGAGCAGGGACTCCAGATATGTATCCTGCTGCTTGGCCCGATTGAGGGAGTCTTCGTCGGCCTGCACCTGATTCTGGAGCCCCGACAGAATTTGCAGGTTGCTTGACGTCTGCGTCGGCAGTTCCCCGATATGGCGATCCTTGAACTCGCGCATTTTGGCTTCCTGCTTTGCCAGGTTCTGCCGCGCCTGCTCCAGTTGGTCTTCGAGGAAGCTGGTCGTGTCCGCCGAACGCTTTTGCCGCTGGGCAACATTCTCGCTAATAAAAAGTTCGGCCAGTTCCTTGGTGGTCGCCTGGGCCATCTTAGGATCGCGGCTGTCGTAATAAATGTTGAATGCCGAAAGTTTTCCCTCGTCGCCTCGCACCAGCTCGATCTCAATGTCCTTTCGCATCTTCTCGACCAGATCGTCGTCACTCATGTGCTTCCGGTCCTGCGCGTACAGGCCGAGGCTGTCGATAATGCGAAGCAGGCGGGTGCGGCTCAGTATCTGCTGCGTAATGCTGTCGAGTTGCTGTTGAATATCGGCGCCGATATTCGAAACTACGTATTTCTCGGGCACCGAGGGCTGCTCCACCAGGATCAGCGTCCCCGACCGGTACGTCGAGGGGATCAGCCAGCTCGCTCCCCACACCAGCAGCCAGCCGATGAAAAACGCAGACAGAAACTCCCACCGTCTCCGGCGGACGATTCCCTTGATCTCGCTAAACTCGAATGGCTCGCCCGATTCCTGTAATTCTTCGTCCATGGCTACATCCCCAAGGGTTTGGCCCACTGATAAGAAAGCGTCGCGAAAAAACGATTGCGCGTTACATCACCAATGCCGCCCTGCTGCTGGAAATCATGCGTATAGCCCAGCCTCAACCCCAGCTTTTTGCCGACATTCCGCTCAAGCCCGGCCCCGACCGAGGTCAGATTGATCGCGTTCAGGTTGGTCGACGTAGCCACTATCGCCGCGGGCAATACAGAAGCGTTCGTTCCATAGCCGGCCGTTCCCGTCACCGCCCAGCCCGGCGCCAGTTCGCGACGGAAGCTGCCATAGGCGTTCCCCAGTTGCACTGCGCCCAGAATGCCGCCGCCGTCGCTGATGCTGCGGGAGTAGCCCGCCATGATGCTGGTCCGCGCGTTCCGCCAGCCAGCTTCGATCCCGCCCGTCGGCGACCATAACGTCGACTCCGAAAGCTGCGTCGTCCCCACCTGCGTGCCTGGCACAAGTCCCTGATTGTCCGCGTACTGCACACCGCCGAATGCACTCAGACTGAATCGGTTGCCCAGATTCATCGTGTCCACCGCCAGAAAGCTATGGACCCGTGTTTCTCCGTCGGGGTCGAACGTGATCCGCTCGAAACGATAGCTCAACCCTGCCCAGTTTCCACGAAAGATCTTGTGCAGCCAGAACCCCGAGCCTGTCGCCGACTGAGTATTCGATAACGCCACTGGACCGGCTACGTTGCTGAAATTCAAATCGTAAAATGAGCCGCTCGCCCCGGCGAGGTCGTTCAACGCGAAATGATAGTTTGTCTCGACCGTCGTCAGCTCCGATCTTTGCGCCGCTAACGGGGTGATCAGACTGGCATTCGGACCGCCTGCGCCGCCGGCCACCCCTTGCCCGCCAACACCCGAGTCAAAAACCCCAGTGGTCATCGAGAAGTTTTCCGCAACCCGCAGATTCACGTGCGGGCTCAGCCGGAACACTGAATCGAAGTTCAGGTTATGCGATCCAGAGTTCTGACTCGTGATCTTCTGATTTACCGTCAGCCCGCCAGCGTATCCGAGACTCCAGCGCGCCCGCGACGACGACTCCTCAATCCTCATGTTGGGAAAGAACGACTCGCTCGTATTGCTCTGCTGGCCGGTCGGCACGATCAGCGGATTGTCGTCATAGGTCGCACCAACGTTGACTCCGCCGCGCAGGTAGTTGGACCGTTCGAGTTCGCCCGGGAAGGCCAACGAGATTCCCCGGCCACCCAGCAAGGATGGAATCCGGGGCAACTCCAGGCTCATTTCCTCGCCCTCTGCGCTGCCAGCCGCCATTCCCGCAATTCCCAAAAGTGCCGTCGCCGGAGCCGTTCTGATCGTGCCAGACTCCGTGCTTCCCGAACCTTGCGTTCCGGTCGTCGTTCCCGGCTGGTCCGGTGAAGTCTGATTGGGCACAGTTTGATTGGGCGGGGCCTGATCCGGCACAGTCTGAGACGGGGCAGTCTGCGCGGGTACGCCAGAATCCGGCGACGGAGCGTTCTGTCCCGACGCCAACAACTGGGTGGCAGCGACAGTCAACGCGAGAATCAAACTACGACGAATGCTCATCCTCATGCCCTAGGGGACCACCACGGTATCGCGCGGCTGCAAATGGATGTTCTGCTCCGTATTCTTGCCCTTGATTACGTCCTTATAGTTGAACGGCAACCGCTGCTCCGACCCGTTTTCACCCTGGCGCAAAACGTAAATTGCTTTCTGCTTGGCAAAGTCCTTGAACCCGCCCGCCATCGCAATCGCATCCAGCACCGTCGTCGACCCCGTCAGCAGGTACGAACCCGGCCGTGCCACCATCCCCAGAATATTGATCTTCCGGCTCTTGCTGTCCTGGACGATCACGGTGACTTCGGGCTCCGATATGTAGCTCTGCAGCCGTTTGGCGATCTCCTGTTCGAGTTGCAACGGCGTTTGCCCACCCGCCGTTAATTCTCCCACCAGCGGCAGAGAAATCTTCCCATCCGACCGGACCGGCACTGTGCGCGATATTTCCTGTTCTTTCCAGACATTGATCGCCAGCAGATCGTCTGCACCAATCACGTACGAACTGTCGGAATGAACGCTCTGGCGTTGTTGATTCTGACCCGCCTGCTTGTCCGCTGCGGCATTCGTGGCTGGCGCGTTCTCCGCTGGCTTTGACGCTGCATCGGACTGCGCGAGAGCAGCTCCCGAGACGGCCGCCAAAAGCGTCAACACGTGGAGGGCCCGCAAACATCCTTCCCTGGGCGGCATTTTTGCTTCGAACCTGGATTTCATCATTCTCCCTACTTTACGTGCTCTAAACCATCAGAACCAATGATCCGCGATAACGAATCCGACGGCGGAACCAGGTGGTATTCCTGGATTTTGTAGAGCAGCGCACGATAGCTCACATTGAGCAACCGAGCCGCCGCTTTCCGGTTCCAGCGGGTCTGCTCGAGGGCTTCCGCTATGGCTGCGCGCTCTGCCTCCCACTTCGCATTCCGCACGAGCAGTTTCAACGATGAGCGCTCTTCTCCCACGTGCCCATTCGAGGTCGTCCCATTGCCAGGCTTGCCATTTCCGCCGTTCCCGTTCTTGACCCCAACTCCATAGGCCGGACTCGCTTGCAATTCCCTCACGGCAGCTTCTTCATCGGCTTGCGCAAGGTAGCGCTTGGCAAAATTTTCCAGTTCCCGCAGATTTCCCGGCCATGTGTAATGCTGGCAAACATCCAACAGACTCGTCGAAAGCCGAGGTGCCGGAACTCCATAACGGCGCGTAAGGCGGTTCATTAAATGCCCGAGCAACAGCGGAATCTCTTCTCGCCGTTCCCGCAGCGGCGGCACTCGCAATTCGAATGCGCTCAGCCGATAGAACAGCTCTTCCTGCAGCCGTTTCTCCGCCGTCGCCGCTTCCAGATCGTTCGGCGTCGCCACAATGATTCGCACATCCGCCCGCAAGGGAGCCTGGCCGTCGCCGCGCGTAAATTGCCCGGTCTCGAGCAACTTCAATAGCCGCGCCTGGATCGCTGCCGGCATCGCATCAAATTCCTGCAGCAGAATCGTTCCCTTCGCACACTGCTCAAGCTTGCCCAGACTGCCTTCCGGACGCCCGCTGCCTTCTCCATATTCGAATCCAAACAGCTCGCTTTCGAGCAGATCGGGGCTCAGCGCGGCGCATTTGACCGTCAGGAACGGGAAGCTCGAACGCAGCGACAACGCATGGATCAGCCGCGCGGCCGTACTCTTTCCGCTACCCTGTTCTCCGGTGACCAGCACCGGCACGTCGGTCTGCGAAAGCAGCTCTGCCTGCATGCGCAGCCGGCGCGTTGCCGGACTCGCCGCGACAAAGTAGAGCTCTTCGCTGATGCGTTCGATTTCTGGCTGATACATACTAAGAAAAGTTGAGGATGTTTGCCGCTATTTTCACACCGGAGCCTGGCAGCTCCGCCGTTGCTTCGCTCAAACTGGCTCTACGTCGTACCCGTCGATCCGTACTGCCATCGACCGCTGGATGGCGTCCACCGAAATAACCAGGCTGTGGTCGCCGTTCTCCGACAGAAAAACTCCCTCCACACCGTCCAGCGCACCGCCGCGCACCCGCACTCGCTGACCCACCTTCAGAAATGGGTGGGCGCGCCATGGGCTCGCCTGCGCCAGCACAATGCGAATCGCCTCGATCTGCTCGTCGGGGATCGGCGATCCCACTCCCCGGGCCCCAACAAATCCGTGAACGCTGTCCACCTGATAGACCCGCATGCGGTCTTGCGCGCTCAGCGTGCACCGCACAAACACGTAACAATTGAACAGCGGCACTTCGACTTTCTTTTTTCGGTCGCTCCAGGCATGCAGCTCCTGCGATACCGGAAGGAACGTCTCCATTCCCTGCTCCCGCAGCCGCCGCTCCACCGTCTTCTCATGGCGGGCTTGCGTGTGCAGTGCGTACCAGCGGGCGGAGTCTCCGGATACGCATTGGCTCATCTCGCCGCTGACCTCGTGAATTTGATTGGCGGTACTCACAGCTTCGCCCTCTGAGTCCCATAGACGTAGGGGACTACCTATTGCTCAAATGGGACACTCGTACCACAACACACGGGGGAATTTGTCTTTCGGGGGAGAAAACAACCTAAACGAACCAGGGAATTTGGTTGTTGTTGAAGTCAAAGTACGGCTATTTGCAAAAGCGTGCAAGTGGTAGAACGGCTTGGGAGAAGGGGAGCCCACTATCGAGTGAGACGTTCGTCTCTGTTGCAGCACCCTTTGACTCTAGCACTGCCTTCCTATTCGCTACAGTCTCCAATCCTGGCTTCTACAGCTTTTCCCTGAGGTAACTTCGAGCGGTGACTTGGGTAATCTTGGTAATCGATTGATAATACATATGTTATTCCGTTAATTTTATCACATGCTAACCGCATTTTCTGGCATGCCGGGGTCCGAAATGCTTTTCTACCTCGATCAGTACTTCGTCGGCCTTCGGTAACCTCGCACAGTTGCAGCTTCTTGCATACATCGCAAGCCTATTGCTTGCCCGCTCGCCAGATTAATGGTACATTTGCAACCGTAACAGGGCACCGGTCGGCCTGTCTTCTCCCCCTCGACTTTGTGTCTGGAAGACCTCGGAGACGAAGCTCCGATTCCCAGTCATACGTGTCTTAATAGGGTTGAACGCAAACGGAGACTTGTGACTTCCAAAGGACAGCCGGGCTTAGAATTCGTCAGCATCGTCGTCGCGGACAGTACGCGCATCCATACTCAGTTGCTGTCCGATGCAATGAATAAGGATGAAGGCTTGCAGGTCGTCGCGACGGCCTCAACCTCAGCCGATCTGGTGGCCGCAGTCCTTCGCGTGCCGATCGACGTCGTCGTTCTCAGTCACAATCTCGACAATCAGCCCGGCCACGGAACCCAGGTCCTGCGCGAAATGCGCAAGCTGCGCCCCCAAATTAAGGGCGTCATTCTGCTTGATTCCTCCGAGCCCGAGGTTGTTCTCGATTGCTTTCGCGCGGGAGCCCGTGGAATCTTTTCCAAGCAGGAGCGTCTCGAAACACTCTGCAAATGCATCCGCGCCGTGCACGAAGGGCAGATCTGGGCGCGCAGCATCGAACTCGATCACGCTCTCGAGGCGCTAGCCAACTCTCCTCGCGTTCACGCCACTAACCACAAGGGCATCGAATTGCTGTCCGCCCGCGAGCGCGAAGTTATCCAAAACGTCGCCGGCGGCATGACCAATCGCGAAATCGCGAAGGCTCTCCATCTCAGCCCTCATACCATCAAGAATTATCTCTTCCGCATTTTTGACAAGCTGGGCGTCTCCAGCCGTACCGAGTTGCTCTACCTCACGATGAACAACTCGCAGATTGGCAACTCCGCGAATGGAGACGGGCACGCGTTGGTTGACACCATCCGTGCCGCCGAGTCCGGCGATCCCGCAGCTCAGTTGCGCTTGGCCGACTACTACAAGGCAAACAACGGCCCGCAGGATTTGGTCGCCGCCTATATGTGGTACTTGCTCGCTTCAAAAACGGCTGCCCCTCTGTTCGCGCAAATCGAGGAAGGTAAGAGCAACATCCGCCACACCATGTCACCCCAGCAGATCGAGGAAGCGGAAGCGCGCGTTGCCGAATGGCTTAAGAATTCGAGGAAGCAATCCGCTTTCGAAACCCGCGCCAGCTCTCACAAGAAAATGCACGTCGGAGCAGACTGACAACACCGCTCTGCTAATTCCCCGGCGCCTTTGTCGCCACCGCCTCGGTCCGTGCGCGGGTGAAAACAAAAAGCAGGGCCCACTGTCGCTTTTCTCCTTCATCCCGGGCCGGAGCAAACTTCCAACGTCGCGCCCCCTCCAGCGCCACGCGGGCGAAGTACTTGCTGGGACCGGCATCCGTTAACCTCGCCTCAGTCACATTCCCGTCCGTGTCCACATCGACCTTCGCGCGAACTCTGATCCTGCCCTCGATTGTCCGTCGGGCACTAGGAGAAACTTCCGGCATAGCCCGCAAAACAATGCCATCCTTTGGCGGCGCTTTCCCAGTGTCAGTCTCGCTGCTCGCAGCCCCGGCGGCTCTTGGCGCCGCTGTCGTTCCTCCCGCAGAGGGCTTTGAAGCTGCGGCATCGGGAGGCGGAGAGCTACGTTGGGTCTGAGCCGGAGTGGTTTGAGGCTGGACCGAGACCTCCTTGGAGGCCGGCTTCTCTGCCGACCACGGATGCGCAATCAGAAGAACTGCCACCCCAAGCGCCGCAATCCCCGCGATCCAATAAGACCACCCGGTGGACGCTTTCTCGACGTCTGCGGGCAGCGCCAACGCACGCATCGCTTCCCTGTCCTCCCTCGGCGGCCCCTTTAGCCGATCGCGTATCTCCGCGAGCCCGCACCTGTTCTGCGGATCGATCTCCAGGCAGCGCCGCACAATGCCGCAAATCGGTTCAGGAATTCCCTTGCCGACTTCCGGTGCCTTCATGCGTGCCGCATCCCACGCGGGCAAATGCTGGGTCATTACTTCTGCCAGCATGATGCCCAGCGACCAAACGTCGCTCGCGGGCGAAACTCCGTGCGCCGCCACTTCCGGCGCATCGTAGGCGCTCGCCAAACGCGGCACTTCTCCGGCCTCTCGCAAACTGTCGCTCGAAATTTTGACCTGGTCCCCAATCGCCAGAATATTCGCCGGTCGAATGCGCCCATGCACCAGACCCTTGCCATGCAGGTATTCAAGCGCCGCCACAACCGGGCCTAGCGTCGAACGCGCCTCATCGGCCGTCAGTGGGCGCTCGGGAACAATCTGCCCAAGATTCTCCTCAGCCAATTCCTCGACCGCGTAAAACAATTCGCGCCCATCCACGACCGTGTGACCGACAGCCAGAATACGGATAAGGTTCCGATGACTTAATTCGCTAGCCGTCTCCCACCGCAGCAACTGCCTCTCAGCTCCAGCATCCTCGGTCGCGATTAACTTGATTGCTGCATCCGTAACCTCGTCGTCCAGTCGGGTGCGGAACACAGCATTTCCATCCGCACCACCCAGATAATTCCTGAGGAGATATTTCCCATCGACGGCGCGACCTTCCCACTCTGCCCAGTTATCGGTCATCTCAGCCCCCATCGCCAACGAGCAGCGCTATTGTATGACCCATCGTACCCAATGAACCAACCGTTTCACGGCCCCGGCCCAAACTACTCCGAATTCCGGGCCCCACATTTACAATACCGCTATGCCCATCCCGCCAGAAATTCGTGGCCAGCGTTACGTCTCGGTCGCTACTTTCCGCAAAACTGGCGTTGCTGTTTATACCCCCGTCTGGTTTGCCGAAGAAGACGACAAGCTTTACTTCATGACCAACAGCAAGCTGGGCAAAGTCAAGCGCCTTCGCAATAACCCGCAGATCAAGATTGCCCCCTGCACAATCCGGGGAAAAATCACAGGCCCCGAATTTCCCGCGACGGCCCGCATCCTGTCCGCCGAACATGCAGACCAAGTCCGCCGTGCCATCAAAGCGAAATACTGGCTCGCCCGCGTGCCCTTCCTTTGGCGCAACACCGATACCTACATCGAAATCACGGTCGGGTAACTCGTTCCGTCATTCGCTTTTCGCTGCCCGCTATGCACAAGCAAGTCACACCGACAGAAACTGCTTTTGCGAACGACCAACAACCAATGACGAAGGACGAATCGCATCTCATTTACGCTTCCTTCCCGCTTTGTTACCATCAAAGGTCGTCCCGGGCCCCAAATTCTTCATGATTCGCCATTCAAAATATTTCCTCCGGAGGCACCATGGCTGTGAAAGTTGGCATTAATGGTTTCGGACGCATCGGCCGCAACGTTTTGCGCGCCGCTCTCGCCGACAAGAACATCGACATCGTTGCCGTTAACGATCTAACCGATCCCAAAACTCTCGCTCATCTTCTTAAATACGACTCCATCCTCGGCAACCTGCCCAACACCATCACCTCCGGCCCCGACACCATCTCCGTCGACGGCAAGCCAATCAAGGTCTTCAAAGAGAAAGACCCCGCCGCTCTGCCCTGGGAAAGCGTAGGCGCGCAGGTCGTGCTCGAATCGACCGGCAAGTTCACCAACGCCGACGACGCTAAGAAGCACCTCCGCGGCACGGTCAAGAAAGTCATCATCTCCGCCCCGGCGAAGAATGAAGACATCACCATCGTCCTCGGCGTCAACGAAGGCAAATACGATCCTGCCAAGCATCACATCGTCTCGAACGCCTCCTGCACCACCAACTGTCTCGCGCCCGTCGCCAAGGTGATTCAGGACAATTTCAAGATTGTCTGCGGAACCATGACCACCATCCACTCCTACACCAATGATCAGGTCATCCTCGACTTCCCGCACAAGGATCTCCGCCGCGCCCGCGCCGCAGCTCTCTCCATGATTCCGACAACAACAGGCGCCGCCAAGGCGTTAAAACTCGTGATTCCCGAACTGGCCGGCAAGATTGACGGATTCGCCATGCGCGTGCCCACTCCCAACGTCTCAGTAGTCGATCTGGTGGTCTGGGTCGAAAAGGCGACCACAAAAGACGAAGTCAACGCCGCGCTGAAGAAGGCGTCGGAGTCCGGCCCGCTGAAGGGCTATCTCGGCTATGAGACCAACGAGTTGGTCTCTGCCGACTTCAAAGGCGATTCCCGCTCATCGATCGTCGACGCGCCCATGACCCTCGTGGTCTGCGGCAATTGCGTCAAGGTGATCTCCTGGTACGACAACGAATGGGGATACTCCTGCCGCGTCCGCGACCTGATCAACTACATGGCAGTCAAAGGGCTGTAATAACCTGTCGTCAGTCGTTGGTCGTTAGTCGTTCGCGGGGCGTCAAAGATGCTCGCTGCCTTCCGTTTCTTCTTATCAAACGGGCGGGCGAGCAGAGAACTACGACCCCGCAAGAAATCCCGAACGACGAACGACCGGCGACCAACGACGAACCACCACTCAAGGAAGCACTCATGTCTAAACTCTCTATCCGCGATCTCCCTATCAACGATCACCGCATTTTCATGCGCGTCGACTTCAACGTCCCACTCGACGACGGCCGCGTCATGGACGATACCCGCATCCGCGAAACCCTCCCGACCATCGAGTACGCCCTCCGTCACGGCGCACGCCTGATTCTCGCCTCGCACCTGGGCCGCCCCAAAGGCAAGCCCAATCCGAAGATGAGCCTCAAGCCGGTAGCCGAGCGCCTGCGAATGCTCCTCGACCGCGAGCTGTCGCGCGGCGAAAATGTAGGCTTCTGTCCCGACTGCGTCGGACCCGAAGCCGAAGAAGTCGCGCTCAAGCTGGAAAAAGGCCAGGCGCTTCTGCTCGAGAACCTTCGCTTTCACGCCGAAGAAGAGGCCAACGACGAGAAGTTTTCCAAGCAACTGGCCAAGCTAGCCGAGTTCTACGTCAACGACGCCTTCGGCACCGCCCACCGCGCCCACGCCTCGACCGTCGGCATTACGAAGCACCTGCAGAAATCCGCCGCCGGCCTGCTCATGGAAAAAGAACTCCAGTATCTGGGCCGCGCTCTTGAAAATCCCGAGCGCCCTTTCGTAGCGATTCTGGGCGGCGCAAAAGTTAGCGACAAAATCGGCGTCATCCAAAACTTGCTGAGCAAAGTCGACGCCCTCATCATCGGTGGCGGCATGGCCTACACCTTCCTCAAGGCGCAAGGCCAACCCGTCGGCAAATCGCTGGTCGAGGCGGACAAGATCGAACTGGCAAAAGATCTTCTGCAGCAGGCCAAGGCGCGTAAAGTAAAATTCCTGCTTCCGACCGATCATGTAATTGCCGACCGCGTGGACGCCAATGCACTGACCAAAATAGTGGGCCGCGGCCAAACCATCCCCGACAACATGATGGCTTTGGACATCGGCCCCGAGACCATCGAAACCTTCTCCGAGGAAATTTCACGAGCCCGTACCATCGTGTGGAACGGTCCCATGGGTGTGTTCGAAGTGCCCGCGTTCGCCAAGGGCACAAACAAGATCGCCCAAGCCGTAGCCGAAAATGCCGGCGCCGTCACCATCGTCGGCGGAGGCGACTCAGTAGCCGCAGTAAAGGCGGCAGGAGTGGCCGACAAGATCACCCACATCTCCACTGGCGGCGGAGCCTCGCTGGAATTTCTAGAAGGCCAGAAGCTCCCAGGAGTAGAAGCCCTGACAGATAAGAAGTAGGATTCTGGCCCTCGGTTCGGACCTTGGACCCTGGTAACGCCAGCGGCCATGGCTGCGTTATCTTAAGGAGGCGCAAATGAACTGGAAGGCAATGCTAGCAGTTCTGCTGCTGGCAGCGTTCTCATCCGCGCAAACCCCGAGACCTCCGTCCAACCCCTGGAAGGACTTCGATTTCGTGCTCGGTAACTGGACTTGGTCTGGAGGAGGCCAGCCCGGCCAGGCCAACGGCACCTGCACATTCGAACCTGACATGAATGGGACAGTGCTGCTACGCAAAGTTCATCTCGAATATCCCGCCAGCAAAGATCGCGCCGCATTCACCCACGACGATCTCCTGTACGTGTATCACGACCCACAGGACAATTCTCTGCACGCTATCTTCTTTGACAACGAAGACCACGTCATTCGCTACGCCGTCACCGTTGCCCCGGGCGGGGATTCGATTCAGTTCCTGAGCGACGCAGCGCCCTCCGGCACCCGAGCCCGCATGACCTACACCCGAGTCGGGTCGGATTCCGTCAAGGAGAAATTTGAGCTAGCCCCGCCCAACAAGCCGGACCAGTTCGCAACCTACGTAGAATTTGTGGCAAAGAAAATTGACAAGTAGTGTCGGCGTGCAGTTGTTTACGATCGTAGCGCCGGCGTCCCGCCGGCTGTGGTGGCGGGCGTCCTCGCCCGCCACTTGTTCCAGCAGTGCACTGCCATGCCTGACTTAGTGGCCAAACTAACGTTCGCCAGCAATAAGACCATCGAACTCGTCGGCCCCGCCGACATCACCAAAGAAACCACCGAGGCCATCGTTAACGCCGCGAATTCCTCCCTGCTCGGCGGAGGCGGTGTCGACGGCGCTATCCATCGCGCCGGAGGCTCTTCGATCCTCGAAGATTGCAAGCGCCTCATCGCCAAAATTGGTCGCCTGCCCGCGGGCAAAGCGGTCCTGACCACGGGAGGCCGTCTACCTGCCAAGTATGTCATCCATACTGTGGGCCCCATCTATCGCGGAGGCACGCAACACGAGGCCGAAACGCTCGCCAGTTGCTACCGCGAATCCCTCCGCCTCGCCGACGACCACGCCATTCATTCGGTTGCCTTCCCCTCGATATCCACTGGCGCCTACGGCTACCCCGCCGACGAAGCCGCCGAGGTCGCACTCAAGGCCATCGCCAAAGCTTTGCCCGCCACTACCCACATAAACCTGGTGCGTTTCGTGCTGTTCGACGTCTCCGATTGCAACAGCTACGTCCGCGCCGCCGAAAAAATTTCCCGCGATCCCCTGCTAAAATCCGCTATCTTCGAGCGAGCATCTTAAGAAAGGCCCTTCATGAGAAAAAAAGTCATCGCCGCCAACTGGAAGATGTACAAGACGCCCGACCAAGCCAAAGACTTCTTCCACAACTTCCTGCCTCTGGTTCAAGGTCACGATCGCGACGAAATCGTAGTCTGCCCAACCTACCTCGCGCTCGACGTCGCCGTCCACGCCGCCAAGGGATCCAACGTCGCCGTGGGCGCCCAGAATTTAAACTGGCAAAATGAAGGCGCGTACACCGGAGAAATCTGCGCCGGCATGCTGCTCGCCGTTGGCGTCACCCACGTCATCATCGGCCACTCCGAGCGCCGCCAGTATTTCGGGGAGACCGACGATACCGTCAATCTCAAGCTCAAGGCCGCGCTCGAAGCAGGCCTCATCCCCATCGTCTGCGTCGGCGAAGTCCTCCAGGAGCGTGAAGCCAACCTCACTGACGATGTCCTCCGCCGCCAGTGCACACGGGCATTCCATAAAGTGTCAGCCAAGAAGGCCCACCATTTGGTAGTCGCCTACGAGCCGGTCTGGGCCATCGGCACCGGCAAGACGGCGACTCCAGAGATTGCCGCCGACGCCCACGCCATCATTCGCGGCGAAACCGCCCGCTCCTTCGGCGACGAATTTGCCGAAAATCTGCGCATCCTCTACGGAGGCTCCGTAAAGCCGGAAAATGCGAACGCCCTGATGACTCAAGATGGAATCGATGGCGCCCTAGTAGGCGGCGCATCGCTCGACCCTAAGTCCTTCGCGGCGATCGTGAAGTATTAGAACTGATCACAACTTGGGTTATGGAGGCGCTCAGCTCGTTGTCGGCCCAGAAACCGGAAGGATGTAGACCGGCCCCGTTACGACCGCTGTTCCCTTCCGACTATTTCCCTTGCAAACGAACTGTGCCGCGGCATTCTATACTCAGTAATATGCGTTGGTTCCGACCGGGAATCCCCGTGCTGTTTGCCGGCCTATGTTTCGCCGCCGATAACGCGCCGCTCCCTGCTCAGTCACCTTGCCCCGATCCCGCCGCCCAGTCTGCCTGCGCTGTTCCGGTCGCGCCTGTGGCTGTGCCTTCCCTTAAAGACTTGAAATCGGCCCAACAGGCATTCAAGCGCGGACTCAAGCGCGAAAAATCGCAAAATTTCGACCTCGCTTTCGACGAATTCGAACAGGCTGCCCGCCTCGTACCCATGAGTTCAGAATATGTGGCTGCCCGCGAGATGACCCGGGAACATTTAGCCGGCGTCCGTATCGAGCGCGGCAACGACGAATTGCTCGCCGGCCGCCGAGCCAGTGCGCTAGCCGACTTCCGCGCCGCTCTCGAACTCGATCCCCAAAACGAATTCGCCCAACAGCGTCTTCAGGACGTTGTAGGCCCACCGCCGCATACCGGCGCTTCGGGTTCCGCACAGGTCGTCGAAAAGTCCGACAATCTCACCACCAATCCGCTTCCCGGATTAGGCGGCTTGCACGATATTCACTACCGCGGGGATTCCCGCGGCCTGCTCGAGGCCGTTGCCTCCAGCTATGGATTGACCATCGTCTTCGACGACTCCTTCCCCAGCCGCCGCGTGCGCCTCGACCTCGACCAGGTCGACTTTGCGACCGCTATCCGTGCCGCTTCGGAGATAACGAAAACCTTCACCGTTCCGCTCGAGCCCACCGTGCTCTTTGCTGCCCTCGACAGCGCTGATAATCATCGCGTGTTCGATCATATGGGGCTGCGCTCGTTCTATGTTCCGGGCGCAACTTCACCATCTGATTTAAACGAAGTGATGAATGCGCTGCGGTCGCTGTTTGAGTTCAAGTTCGTGAGCCTCAATTCCGCCTCCAGCGTCATTACGGTCCGTGGCCCGATTGTGGCTCTGGAGGCCGCGACTCGTTTCATGAGCCAACTGGGCGCGCCCCAACCCGAGGTCCTTATCGACATCCAGGTCCTCGAAATCAATCACACCTATGCCAGCAACATCGGACTGCACGTTCCCAATCAATTCAATCTCTATAACATTTCAGCGGCCGCGTTGGTGGCCGCTGGCGGCTCGAGCGTCAGCAGTCTGGTGAATCAGTTGATTTCTTCCGGAGGCATCAACCAGGCGGGCAATTCCACCATCGCCGCACTGCTGGCGCAATTGCAAGGCCAGGGCAATTCCATCTTCAGTCAGCCGCTAGCAACCTTCGGCGGTGGGCTCACGCTTATGGGTCTCAGCCTCGACCAGATTTCTGCCGTGCTTTCCCTCAATGAAAGCTCCGCCAGAACCCTGCAACACGTTGAGCTGCGCGCGTCCCAATCCAAGGAGGCTACCTTCAAGCTGGGCGAACGTTATCCCGTCCTGAACGCGAGTTTTTCGCCGATTGCCAGCAGCCCGGCCATTGCCGGCGTGCTGCAGAATCGGACCTACACTCCGCCGTTCCCTTCGGTCAATTACGAAGATCTTGGCCTCACCCTCAAGGCCAAGCCAAGCGTTCATCGCAATTCCGATGTCGGCCTCGAAGTGACCGTGCAGTTCCGCGCTCTGGGAGGCGGCACGGTTAACAGTGTCCCGATTATCAATAACCGCGAATACACTGGCGGTGTGCTACTCAAGGACGGCGAACCAGCTGCCATCGCCGGCATCGTCACTACTTCCGATCAGCGCAGCCTGAGCGGCTTGCCCACCTTCGCGCAGATCCCCGGCTTCGGCTTCCTTGCCTCCCAGCATTCGCACATGGAAGCAGACGACGAACTCCTGATCCTCATTACGCCCCACGTGGTCCTGGAGTCCGGACAACTCGACCCGCCCGCAATCTGGCTCAACCAGTAGAGGCCTAAAGCGCTGCATCTGATTTTGTGGGGCGCAGGACTCAGCGTGTGCCTGAGAACTCGTTTTTGCGCATCGAAGAGGACTACAACGGCCTCCGATAGGATTCTCGGAACAGCGTTGCATTTGGATGCAACGCCTGATTCATCGATCTATTGTGCAAACTAGCCGCTGAGATTATCTCGAGAACTCGACTGAGTAACCTTAGGGAAACTCTGAATCATGTGCCGGCAAAAGCATGAGCCACAGGGTAAACGGGGAGCCGGGGACCTCGAGGACTTAATCAGAGTTCCTTTGAGCATATAACGCGCCCACGGAGGCCCAAGATTCAAGAAGCACAACGCGCGCTTTCCGCTTCGGTCAACGACTCGAGTATCCTTCGCAGGACCTGGAAATCGGTCACGACGAATGAGGCACGCGTCTGTCCGGGGCCGACATGTACGGTAAACGCGCTTTCGGACAGGCGCTCGAAAATATCTTCGTCGGTTCGATCATCGCCAGCCGCAAATATGAAGTCTGTATCTGGAAAGCTTCCGAGCAACCGCTGGAGCGCCTCGCCCTTGTTAGCCCAGACCGGCTTCACCTCTATGATCTTCTCTCCGCGAAAGGCTCGGAGTTCGGTTTCGGCGAGCATGGCTTCCAGCATTGACACCAGTTCATTCGCCAGCCACTCACCGAATTCCGGCTCGGCCATCCGATAGTGCCAGACCAGAGCGTATTTCTTTTCTTCCACAAAACTGCCCGGCGTGCGATCCACGAAGTGCTCCAGAATGGGCATCACCGTTGACTTCCAATCGGTTGCCGGCTGCGGACGCAAGGGTTCCCATGTGGATGCGGACCAAGGTTTGATTTGGGCGCCGTGTTCGGCTACGAGCCACAGTTCTGGAATCCTCCCAAACCAACGATCCAGGTTTTCCGCCGATCTCCCCGAGATGAGAGCGACGCGGTTTTTCCGGTCAGCCGCAAGCGCGGTCAGAAGATCGATCACGGCCGGGGTTGGAGCCGCCTGCTGTGGGCGTTTCGCGAACGGGACAAGCGTCCCGTCATAATCGAGAATCAAGAAACGCCGGCGCGCGCCGAGGTAGGCATCGCGGAGTTCACTCGGGCGCAACCTTCGGGGTTGCGTGTCGATGTAACGGCCGCGTTCTGAGACCGCATCTTGAAGGGCAGCCAAAAAGCGGGCTCCCCAATGAAAGACGTCGTTCCGGAAAACTCGATCGTGAAGAGCCATCATGCGCAGGGCCCGCTCGTGCTCATCAAGGGCAAGCGCACGTTTGATCGTTGCGGCCGTCCGTTCCTCGTCAAAGGGATTAATCAGGAGGGCTTCGCCCATCTCCGCGGCGGCACCCGCAAATTCGCTCAGCACGAGAACCCCGTCGCCTTCGGACTTGCAAGCCACATATTCCTTTGCGACCAGGTTCATCCCGTCGCGAAGGGATCCGATCCAGCAGACGTCCGCCAGCTTGTACAGGCCCACCAGTTCACTACGCTCAATCGAGCGATTGATGTAAACCACCGGGGTCCATTCGGGGGTTCCCAGTTTGCCGTTAATTTCGCCGACCAGCCGATTCACATCCGTTCGCAAGTCCTGATAGGTATCGATCGCTTCACGAGTGGGCACGGCGATCTGAATCAGGGTGATCTTCTCTTTCAGCTCCGGAGAAGAGCGGAGCAGATGTGCATAGGCACGGAGCCGCTCGGGAACGCCCTTTGTGTAGTCCAGCCGGTCAATGGCGAGCAGCACCTTGCGTCCCTGATAACGGGCAAGCCATTCCGCGTACTGGCGGATGGTAGCTTCGTCGTTGTTTAGCAAGTCCTTGTATTCTTCGGGAGCGATTCCGATAGGAAGAGCTTCCAGACGAACGGGGCGGCTCCCCATTGCAACCTGAGCAACCTTACTTTCCACGCCGAGCACTCGAAGCAGGGCGGCGCGGAACTGCTGCAAGTGCCCGTGCGTCTGGAAGGCAAGCAAATCGGCTCCGAGAAGACCTTCCAGGAGTTCCTCGCGCCTGGGCAAAACCGGGAAGATTTCGGAGGATGGGAAAGGAATGTGGAGAAAGAAACCAACTGCCGCGTCTGGCAGTTTTTCGCGCAACATTTGTGGCAGGAGAATCAAGTGATAGTCGTGAACCCAAATCAGGTCGTTCGGTCTGTAACGCTCGACGACAGCCTCACAGAAGATCCGGTTCGCTTCCACGTAGGCTTCCCAGTGCTTCGCGTCAAATTTTAACTGGGAAGGAAAGTTGTGAAAGACCGGCCACAGCGTCTGATTGGCGTAGCCTTCATAAAATCCCGTCGCGACATCTTGCGGCAACTTGACCGCAAAGCAGTGGTCCTTTTCCGCCCACTCGGCCAGAATCGCCTGGCTCTTCGGGCTGTCTTCTGCTCCGTCATCTCCTGCCCAACCGATCCAGTCCCCACCGATTTTCCCAAGCAATGGGTTCATCGCGCTTGCCAGACCACCGGAGCTCCGGACCGTGTTCCAGCCATCCTCTGTTTTCTGCAATGTCAGAGGAAGCCGGTTCGAAACCACAATGAGACGAATGCCGGAATTAAGCTTCGTCAGCCCGAGATTAGGAAAGGGTCGTAAACTCATGTCTCTCCGGCCGTTTCGCTCCCGGCCGGCAAGCACCGTGTCGGCACGATCCCCGGCGGGAGAAGCCAGCCCACGGGACTTCGATGCCAAATTCGCGGATAGCGTTTGGAATTTGTCGATGGCCGGTGGTTCACGAAGCCTGCAACGACCATTCAGGCTCAAGCATCGAAGAATTTCGCCCGTCACTACTATAACGCGCCATTGCGACACAATGTGACTGGAGATGCGAAAGGAGCAGGTGATGGCAAGAGTCGAAGGCGTTGATCCACGGCAGACTTCATTCGGGATGCGGTATGTATTCAACAAGGTCCGCAAGATGTTGGGGCGCGATCTCACGCCGCAAAAGATCGCAGCCCGAGTGCCTCGGGTGTTCTGGGTAAATGCGCTTGCGGAATGGTTTTTAGGGCAAAAAGCGGCAGTTCCACAACGGCAGCGCATGCTATTGACGCTGCGCACCGCAGTACGGGTGGGCTGTCCCTTTTGAATCGATGCGAATTCTGCTGGAGGCAGAATGTACGGGTTGAGCGACGAGGAAATCGCGGCAATCCGCGAAGGACGCATTGAAGGGTTTGTGCCGGCCGACGCCGCACTGCTACGCATGACGGACGCCATGGCCGACACGCCGTCGAACGTGGGCGATGAACTTTATGCAGAGTTGCGCCTGCACTTTTCTGAGGAGCAATTGATCGAACTCGCCGCCAGTGCGGCGCTCGAAAACTTTCGGGCGCGGTACAACCGTGTGTTCGATGTAGGAAGCGATGGGTTATATCGCAAAGGGGTAAAGTTCAAACAGCGGCAGCCCGAGTGATTCAGACTTCACGTCTCACGAACAGATTGCGTTCACGGGCAAAAAGCGAAGCGGCGGAGGAAGCGACGTCCGCGCTCCGCTCCGACCGCTGTTCGTCGTTCAAGTTCTATGCGAACCTCCATGGAACCTTCGCGAACTCCCGATGATGCGGCGGGCGAAAGTTTTACTCAATCACCGGGCGAGTTCCTTTGATGGTCATGCGCCTGGATTGAGTACTTTCTTACCGCCGTCAGGAAAGGAGCGCTGTCCGCGGGAGGGTTAGCTTTGCCACTGAGAATTTCGGAGAATGGGACCATGGATCCGTAGAGGATTCTGGTCTCATCCTTGTCCTGGGTGATGGCAGCGCCGTTCAAATCAATGCCGGCAAAAATGCCGCGCGCCCGCGAATAAGTCAGGACTTCGGCTTTCATCTTCCAATCGGTATCTGCACCAGTATCCCGTCCAACCGGGCCAGCGGCGGCGGAAGCATCCGCACCGAGTTTGAACTTGCTGGCCAGAAGATGCTCCATGCCCTGTTGATTGGTGACGATCAGAACGAGGTCGACCGCTTCGCCGCCTAACTGCAATCCCCAACTGCCGCCGGTGATTGTAATGGGGGCGGGAGCGCTCCAGCCATTGTCATTGCGACAGGTCGCAACACCCTTCCCGTGACTTCCGCCAAAGCCCAAGGCAATTTTGATCATCGACGGTATGACAGCCACACATTTGGCATCGCTCATGACCTTATCCGGAATGGCTTTGTCGGGCGTCGCCATAACTTCGTCCAAGACCCTAGCCGATGTGTCGATACGCTTGGCAATATCAGATTCGTCTTTCTGGCTCTTTTCATCCGCCGACCAAGCCAGGCCGACACCAGAGAGTAGGACCACACCCAGTATTGCGATCAAATTACGCCAATTCCATCGCTTCATCTTGAAAGAACTCCTTTCCGTTCCGTTGCGGCCTTATCCGCCGACGTTAGTCGCTTGTGCGCGTTGAGTCCATCCGGTTTGGCATGTAGTTTCTTCCCGACAATCTCCCTAGACCGCTTCGCTGCTCTGGTTCCAAGGCATTCTGGGGATTGAGTCGGGGCCGGGCAGCCAAGGAACCCGCCTGGGCGCGGGCTTGACAGTTCGGGCCACAGCAGTAAGACGCGCGTGCCTGCTTTCAATCCGCAGCAATTCCCGTATTCTGGCTTTTGCTTTGTGGAGCTGCGATTTTGAGGTTCCGATCGAGCAGCGCAGCAGACGTGCAATATCATGATGCTCGTATCCATTGACCTCGTGCAGCACAAATACGGTGCGATAGCCCGAGGGCAGCTCTTTCATTGCGCGACTCACCGTAATGCGGTCGACTACTCCGACAAGCTCATCGTCGACTTTGCCATACTCTCGCACCCGTGCGCCCGAAGCGTGATTGACTGGTTCATCGAGCGAAAGGTGGCACAGGTTCTTCTTGCGAAAATGCATCAGAACGGTGTTTACCGTTACTCGATAAAGCCACGTTGAGAAGGCCGAGTCGCGACGAAAGGTTGCAAGCTTACGGAACACGTGCAGGAAAACGTCTTGCGTCAAGTCCTCAGCTTCTGTGGAATTGCAGGTCATTCGGAGACAGATCGAATAGACCTTCGCCTTGTGGGCATTAAACAATGCAGCAAAAGCATCTGCATCCCCTTGTTGAGCTGTGAGTACAAGGCTCGCTTCGGATCTGTTGCAGCTGGCGTCAGTGACAGCGTTTTTCATTTGGACTGGTTCCTTTCTGCGCTTCGAAAGCGTTCGATTCCCGACATCCACGATTTGCACGATAGGGCGGAAGGCTCCGAACGTCCATCCGGTCAAATCGGTAGCTGACGTGATTCGTTCCTGCAAAGGCCAGGGCCGGGTTACTGCACTGCGACGAAGTAATAGAAAATGCAGAGGAAAAGGCGCGTCGAGAACAAAGAAAGGCGGTAAGTGTTTAACCCTACGGAAACTTGATGCTCGAACTACAGTGGAGGCAGGATTGTATCAATCACCAGATCATCCTATGCTCGCCGAAGATCAAATTTCCCCGGTTATGTTCCCTCCTCCCAGGCAGGTGCCAGGCTGCTCCAACAAAGCGCATCGGCACTTGCCTCTCGCCTTGCTGCAAGTTGAAGTACACGTCGCGAGATATCGAATTGCAGGCAAATGCCTCTGCGGGGACGGGTTAGGTTCCTGACGGAGCTTAGGAGCTTAGAAGCTTGTAAGCTGGCTAAATCGCAGGAATGCTATGGATCCCTTACCACTTGAGAGGTTGCCGTGACTATGCGTCCTAGCATCCTGCGGGTGGTTGAACCGCCAGTTTCGAGCACGCAAACAAACGTGGCGTCTTCCCCGACGAAGTTCAGGCCGGTTTAAAGCGTGTTATCCAGTAAGGGTCGTTGGACGGGCGCTCAAACCGTCGTACTGCGCTACTTGAACGATGTTGTTGCGAACAGCGTAGAGAACCAGATCGCTCACCGAATGCAGCTCGAGTTTGCGCATAATGTTCGAGCGATGGGTCTCCGCAGTCTTGACGCTTAATCCCAGCACAACCGCAACCTCCTTCGAGCTCTTGCCCTCAGCCAGCAGTTGAACGATCTCACGTTCGCGAGGCGTCAGACGGCTGCGGGTCGGCATTTCAGGAGAAGTCGGCTTCTTATCGCGCCGGAGATAGCCGTCAAGTACCATTGAGGCAACCTTGGGCGTGAAATAGATCTTGCCTCGCCGAAGAGCGTCGACCGCTGCGACCAGGTCGCGCGCGGCATCGGACTTCAAGAGAAATCCGCGCGCACCGGCATTCAGTACTTCCTGCACGACCTGGTCGGAATCATGCAAGGTAAGGATCAGAATCTTGACTTGCGGACTTGCTTTCAGAATCTGGCGCGTTGCTTCCAGGCCGTTGAGGCTGGGCATGCCAATGTCGAGAATGATGACTTCCGGCTGCAATTGGGTTGCTTTCTCGACAGCCTCACGACCGTTGCTTGCTTCTCCACATACCTCCCAGTCAGGCTGCGCACGAAGGAGTGCGCATAGACCCTTCCGTACAATTTCATGATCGTCGGCTAACAATATTCGCAAGGGCATTGAACTTTCCTCCCTAGCCGAGCTCGTCACACGGCGGTATTTGTATCCAGATTGGCCCGAATATCAGTGTGAATGTGGATTGGCGCAAAAGCACCAAGTCCAGATCTCACGACCCCACGACAACCACAATGCATTAAGCCTACCAAACTCAAACAGCTAGGAATACTAGCCTTTCCCTGCAACGCTAGATTATTTTGCTGTAGCATCTGCCCCACCAGGTGTAATTCTTACAATCTCTCGGGCCCATCCAGCATATCTAATCGGCCGCCACCGTCAGCCAAACAACCTATAGCAGTTTGACGCGGGAAATTGAATACAGACAACAATGTATCTTCATGCAGTGCTTGCGTCCCGTGGCCAAGCGAAACAAACCCTCCGCGTTTCTTACAGCAATGACCGGATTGAATCCGTTCCCACGCACGCTGACAATCGCGAGGAGAGTTAGTGCATGCGCACGCCGATAAATGACCCAGGCCCCGGAGTGAACGTGGCAACCCGCATTCTGATCGCCGACGATAACTCAGTAATGCGACACAGCGTGGGAAGGCTTCTTTGCAGCCATCCGGACTGGAAAGTGTGCGGAGAGGCTGAGAACGGCGAGCAAGCTGTGCGTTTGGCGCGGGAACTCGATCCAGACGTACTCATCCTTGATTTCCTGATGCCCGGTATGAACGGTCTGGAAGCAGCGCGCCAGATTACCGCCGTGTCTCCGAGAATTGCGATCGTTTTATGCACTATCTGCCTCTCGCCGCAATTAATCGATCTGGCGCGTGCTCTTGGGATTGCCGGTGCGGTAGGCAAAGACGACTTGAGCCAGATGATTGCTTGCATCGAAGCCCTTCTCAAGGGAGATTCTTACTTCTTCTACAATCATCGTCTGGTGTGAATCCCCCAATCGATTCCAGGGGCACAAAGCAATCAAGGGTCCTGATGGGTCATCCATGCACTGGACGGGTCGACCGACCGCCCCCTTTGGGCGGCCAAAGCGTTGTTAATCTCCCGCAGGAGATCGAGGAGCCTTCGAGGATCTTGTTCCTCCGAAGCTTCTCTACAGAGTTCGCGCCAGTCCGTGTATTCGTAATACTCGGCCATGGTCCACCTCCCTGATATGGCGGTGCACAACGAAGAGGTCCTCTTCAACGCACCAGTAGCACTGCAACTCTCTCTCCACACGGGGTGTCGCAGTGAAATTCCAATGAGTGCAACGATTTGCTCCGAATGCAGGATTTCCGTAGGGAGCAAAACTTGCTCAGAGCGGCGGTTAGAACATCCTCAGGGTAGGGACCCTACAGTCTTTCCTGTATTGGGGATGAAAAAACCTGGACGATCGGATTTCTAGCGCCAGCCGCGAGCAGTTAATGTCCGGCTCACGAAGACTCGTCCGGAGCGAGCGGCTTCGATGGCAGGCCGTAAATCGTGACCGGCGTCGGACTTGACAACGTAACAGGACGCTCCCATATCCAACGCGTCTTTGGCCACTCTGACAGAGTCGTGCTGGCTGACGAAGACAATTCGCGTTTCCGGGGAGGCCTCGCGAATGCGCCGAGCGGCTTCGATGCCGCTGATTCCAGGGAGGCTGATATCGAGCAAAATGACGTCGGGGCGTAGATCTCGCGCTTTCTCGACGGCATCTTTGCCGTCCGCGGTTTCAGCCACAATTTCGAGGTCAGGATCCACACTCAGGACTGATCGGATGCCCCGGCGCGCTACCTCATGATCATCCACGATTACAAGTCGAGTTGGAGACATGTTTTACGCAAGTTTTCATTCAATGCCGCTGTCGGCAGCGACGTGTTTGTTCCTTCGCGTTGTTTATTTTTGCAATGACCCGTCTTCGAAGGGGCCTAGCCAAGAAAACACCCGATTTTATACACGCGCGACGGGGAGTGACAATACAGTCCGGACCCTAGAACCGGCCGAACACCTAGTGGCTGTGCGCTTCTCGCGGGTCCGACCTGCTTCAGGCGGCGGAAGCATTTCGGCTCTCCTCCCCGTTGGACCGGTTTCCATTGCGAACGAGGGGAATGGCCAGGGTTAACGTTGTACCCGGGAATGCGGGCACGACTTTGAGCGACCCACCCAATTCCCGAGCCCGCTCGCGCATGCCTGCAAGCCCCACACCCATGCCGGCCCCGTCATTGTGCAAACGGTACAACCGATCCGCGGGAATCCCCTTGCCGTTGTCCGTGATCTCAAGCTGAACTTGCTCTGTGCCAAGCCCCACGTAGACGCGCACGGCCGAAGCGCCGGAATGGCGATGAACATTGGTCAGCGCTTCCTGGAGCACGCGGAAGAGAGCTGTCTCCACGTCGCGGTCGAGGCGGCGCAATTGATCAGGCAAATCGAGTTCGACCGCGAGGGAACTGCGCTCTGCGAACCCCTCGACATACCAGCGCGCGGCGGAGGCGAAACCCGCCTCATCCAGCAAAGGCGGATGGAGAAGGTGCGAGATGGTCCGCGTTTCGGCAAGGCACTGTTCAGTGGCGTCCAGGCAGTCCGAAAGCATCGCATTTCGCTGGGGTTCATCCATCGTCTTTGACAGCAGATCGAGGTTGATCTTGATGCTCGCCAGGTACTGGCCCAGGCTGTCATGCAGTTCCCTAGCAATTCGCCTGCGTTCGTCGTCCTGGAGGCTCAAGATTCTGCCCGTCAGGCGGCGAGCCGCCTCTTCGAGCAGTTTGCGGGTAGTAACGTCCGTACAGATTTCCAGCCAGCCTTTGAACGTGCCGTCATAGTCGCGCAAAGGAGTCCAACGGGCCGCGACCGTGATCGAAGAGCCATTGCGTCTGGCCTGAAGCAGCTCTCCCTCCCACCGCTCAGACTCGACGATCTCGGCCGGCGGGACCGGAAAGACCGTCCGCAGAAGTTCATGAACCGGCCTTCCGACTGCTTCTTCTCTCGTCCAGCCATAGAGACGCTCGGCGCCCTGATTCCAATAGGAGATTCGGCCACTCGCGTCTCGCACAAAAATCGCGTCGTTGGCCAGATCGAGCAGGCGCGCTTGCGCCACGGTCTCAGCCGTCTTCCGCGTGAGTTCGCTGGTCTGTTGTTCAATCTCCTGGGCCATGTTTTGATTGAATCCCCTAAGTTGCGCCTCGCTTTCCCGCAGCGACTTCTCAGTGTGCTCTGCCCTTGCCATGGAACGGCGCGCGGCCTCTCCAAATGCGATAATGACAGCGGAAAAAAATAGAAATCCGATTGTGCCCCACATCTCGACCCGATACAAACCGAACTGTGATCGGTCAGGAACGTCGAACCAGAGCCAGATTCCGAATGCCGAAATAAGCGCGGCTACGATGGACGGGCCGAGACCGCAATACCACGCACAGAATGCCACCGCCGCCCAGGCCGTATGGAAGCGATTGCGGTCGCCGAAAAAAGGGTTAAGCCAGACACGCAGAACAATGCCGAAAAGAGCCGCTGCTACAGCCATTCCATACCGCAAAGCAGTATTGATGCGAATTGGCGATTTCCAACCCTTATCAGGCATAGGCTTTGGCCACAAAGCTGCGGAAAGGAGTGCAGTTATTTTAGCACCGATCCTTTGCAGGCTGGCGAGCCTCAACTCAAACGGCTTTGTGGTTCGCAGAAGGCGGAGCGGTCTCGCCTGCTGGCGGATTCCGGAGAAATTCACAGAGGCCCGCTTTTTCATACCCTAAGTCCTGTATCCCCCTCATTCGGCGCGAGACGACGCACCGGCGCTACCTGCGCTTTTTGCATCTCAGGTCTGTGCAATGGGGATCAATGATCGATGGGCGTCAGCCCACGGCGACTGAGGAAGTGCGGATTTTGCTCCCTGGCGAGCGCACCAACCGGCAGGGAAAGTCCATCCGCAACCGCATTCTCCTTTCGCTGCCTGACAAGGAGTTTGAGCAGTTGCGCCCATACTTGAGTTTCCAAGGCCTTCCCCGCGGCACCGGGCTCCATGAGCCCGGAAGCAGGCTGGAATTCGTTCACTTTCCGAATCACGGTTTGGTTTCCATTATTGTTGCCACGAGAGAGGGCAAGACTGTGGAAGTGGGAGTGGTGGGTAGCGAAGGATTGGTGGGTATAGCCGCTCTTGTGGGCTTGAACAGAAGTCCCCACCGTGCGATTGTGCAGATTGCTGGCGACGGCTTTCAGGTTCCTGTCGATGCGATCCGGGGCGCACTGCAATCAAGTCCATCGTTGCAGCACATCTCAAGTCTGCACGCGGTGATTCAGGGAATGCAGGCTGCGCAGTCGGCGGCCTGCAACAGACTCCACGGTGTAGAGCAACGACTGGCTCGCTGGCTTTTGATCATGCAGGACAGGATTGACAACGCGTCCTTGAACGTCACACATGATTTTCTGGCTGCCATGCTCGGAACAGATCGCCCTAGCGTCACTCTGGCGGCGGGTATCCTCCAGCGGAAGGGCAATATCGAGTACACGCGGGGCACAGTAAGAATTATCAACCGCAAACGACTTGAGGAAACCTCGTGTGAGTGCTACGCGGTCATGCAGCACTTCAATGGCCCGCTCGGTCTCCGATGAGTGGACATCTTAGGTACCCTTGTCCATGCCGTTTGGTTCTTTCGGAGCATGAACTGCGAGCGCAATAACCAGCGCCGAAGGCCAATGCGCTCTCCTGCCCAAGGTCGCAGATCATGCACGGAGGTGCTCGTACGTATCGGCAGCCTCATCCAATCTGAGTTCGCAGAGTTCGGTAATCAAGATACCGCGATGGAACACTTAAACCTGAACTCTTCAGATTCCAAATTTGCTTACCGTTTACCTTGCGGCTCGAGATCGCATCCTAAACAAGAGGAATCGGTGACGCGAAATTGTCGGACGGTTGATCGTGAGGAGATGGTCTGAAGGAAAATCCTTGCTGGGACGATCTTTGCTGGAGTGGTTCTATGTAGCGTTTCCCAATTGCAAGGAGCGGCGCAGGCTCCGACGAACGGCAGATGAGCGAGGATTCGACAGAAGAACAGGGGACACCTTGCGATGGAGAAGAAGGGTTTGGCGGCCTCGCTCGCAATCGTCATGGCCCTCTGTTCATGGCGCATGGATACTGACTTGCAAGCCAACGACAGTCCGTCGCGCAATGGCGGAAGGCTACGTACCATCTTGGACTATATCTCGTCCGGATGGGAAACCCTGACGCGTTCGACCACCAGTTGCACCGGGGTGGCGGATGCGAAGCTGACCCAAAGCTCAACGCTCTATGTTCCTGCCGATTTCCCGATCCCCACAGAACTCAGCAGAGCCTTGCAAGAATGCAGCGTTAGCGCGAAACGTCTTCCGTTCGTCATTCGTAAACCCGGGGAGGTGAAGGCCAATGGCATTGATCCTCCAGGACTGCTCTACCTGGAGAAGCCTTACGTTGTTCCTGGGGGACGATTCAATGAAATGTACGGGTGGGACAGTTATTTCATCATTCGCGGGCTTCTCCGCTCAGGCAAGATTGACATGGCTCAGGACATGGTGGAGAACTTCTTCTTCGAGATCGAGCATTACGGGGGCGTTCTGAACGCAAACCGGACTTATTACCTTACCCGTTCGCAACCGCCATTTTTGAGTTCCATGGTCATCGCGCTATATGAGGCGGAGCAGGCACGCGGGAAGGCGAACCGCGTGTGGCTGGCCAAAGCCTATCGATACATTGGCCAGGATTACGAAATGTGGACTCACGACCCGCATTTGGCCGGGTCGACCGGCCTGTCCCGCTACTACGATTTTGGTGACGGGCCTGTTCCGGAAGGCCTCCACGACGAAATCGATTACTACCATGACGTGCTTGGTTACTTCGTGCGGACAAACGGAAAGAGTCCGTATGTGGTTGAGTCAGACACGGCCGATTCGTTGCCTCATCCCGAGTATTCGCTTGAGCTTTGCGACGACGATCGTTCCGCATCCAATCTGAAGTGCGACCTAATGAAATACGTTGCTCTAAGTTCGGAGTACTACAAGGGCGATCGCAGCATGCGGGAGTCGGGGTTCGACATTACCTTCCGTTTTGGCCCGTATGGCGCCGATACCCCCCATTACGCGCCCGTGTGTCTGAACAGCCTGCTCTACAAGACGGAAATCGATATGGAAAAGATAAGCATGTGGTTGGAGGACAAGCGGGCAGCTCAGAAATGGCGCGAACGAGCGCAGAGAAGACGGCATCTTGTTCGAGGCATGCTCTGGAACCAGAAGCGCGGTTTGTTCTTTGACTATGAGTTTAAGGAAAAGAACTTGTCTTCCTATGAATACGCGAGTACGTTCTACCCACTGTGGGTGGGAGCAGCGACCGCTGCGCAAGCGCGTCTGGTCGAAAACAATCTGAGCCGGTTCGAACAGAAAGGTGGCTTGGCAATGAGCACCAAAGAAACCGGCGTACAGTGGGATTTTCCTTACGGCTGGGCTCCTATCCAGTTAATCGCCGTGGAAGGACTACGACGCTATGGATACAACGCCGACGCCGACCGCATTTCCTGCAAATTTCTCTCCATGGTGCTGGCCAACTTCGAGCGTGACGGGAACATCCGCGAAAAATACAACGTCGTGACCGACACATCCAAAGTCCAGATCACGGAGGGCTATCGGAGCAATATCGTAGGATTCGGGTGGACCAACGGTGTCTTTCTGGAGCTCCTCAGCCAATTGCCTGAGCATTCGCGGGATCAGTTAGACGGGAGACCCGCATCGGGTTTGGTGCCTTAATGGTCCAACGACGCGCCAGCGCGTCAAGCGGCGTTCGTCCGCTCAATACTGGCGGAGTTCTCCAAAATAATGATCAAACGACCGGTTTTCCTGCGCAAACAATAATGATGTGATTGATCTGACTCAGATCTTGGCTCCCGCCACTTTTGGTCAAACCGCGGCAGCCGCCAAAGAGGATCAACGAAGACGCGGTCAGTTCCAGCAGCCCTAGCTTTTGATGCGGACAAATTCTCCTAGAGGGACACATCCGAACGATGAACCCAACATCGGGCGCCCTTTCTTTCTGTGCACGCTGAGCAGCCAGGCGAATTTTGAGGCCCTTTCCGATGCTCAAGGACAGGCTGAATGTTGCCCGTCATGGTTGGATAGCCAACCGGAGGAGAAGCGATCGCGACTGGGAAATGGCTATTGAAAGCGGTATCCCGGCTTGGCCGTGCAGCGGTAAACCCGCCCTTTGTCCGGGTTCGACCCGATTTCGCAGGTGGCCCAACTCAGAAAAAGTGACGGCCCCAATGGAAAAATGATGGTTTGTCCGTTAAGGTCAGCCTCTATGCTCATACTCTCTGCGGCGGAGGGCAAAATAAATGTAAGACCATCCCCAAAGACAACGGGATACGACCAGTGCTCGATTTGGCTCACCATGGGGCGAAAGACTTCGGCCTCCAGGAGAAATGTAGCCGTATCGGACCAGTCGCGTGCCGTGACTATCATAATTTGGCCGTCGTGCGACAAGTGGTCGGCTTCAATTCTCGTGAACGGACAGGGCCCGGCAATGCACGAAGCTCGGGTATCGCGAAACTCGTTACCTGGTCCTGCGTCCAACGAAACTTCCCCGACCGTGGCCTTCCACTTTCCATCGGGTGAGCACGGATATTGACTCTTGCACGGTACGTTGCCCTTGTTCTCAATCTCGAAAGTCTTAACCGCACTGCCTACATTTAGCTCCGACATCGAATCGACGGTATATCTCACACGCACGTTAGTGACTCTAACTTGAGGGAGGTTGTCTGCTGCAGCATTGTTGGAGAGGGGAACGAGATGAACGATAAAAAGCTTGTTGCTGACAAAATCGTTCAGATCAAGCGCCTGATATTGGGGATGTCGAAAGTGGAGACCAATGGCGTGCCCTTTGCGAATCGGTTTGCGTAGTCGCAGGATGAAGAGACCGGAAGAATCGGTCTTCGAGTCCGATGCGCTTAAGTCGCCGGCAGAAACTACAACGTCCCCGATCGGTTGCTGCTTTTGAGGGTCGGAATTCTCCACAAGCACTGCTCCCCGAAGAGAGATCGCCTTCTGTCTCTGCCAGCGGACCAACCCCAGGATGCCAGCAGTGAGCAGAAGTGCGACAAGCAAAGCAATCCAAGCCTCAATTTTGTGAGCACGCGTCATGCGACATCGTTAGCATATCTATAAGATGGCGGATCTGCATAGAACGCTCGATAGAGGCGACAACGGCGGAGCGCGCACTCGCATCCTTACTTGTGCGGTAACGCCGCTGATCATTGGCCTGTCCGTTATGATGGAACAGGATTGCATCCGGTAATTTTTTCAAGTTGTAATGGTCTACGGAGACGCAAACTCGTGATCGACGCCAAGCCCGCTCCGTTTTCGCGCCGCCAGATTCTGCGCCAGATTCTGGGGACGAGTCTTTGCCTACGGTTCGCGGAGTTCATGTCCGATTCGTACGTGCAAGCGCAGCCCTCTTCTCCCAGGCGCAGCACTGCCGGGCGAGAACTGCTCTCGGGGGAAGACGATCAGTTTCTGAATGATTTGGAGGCAGCGAGCTTTCTTTTTTTCTGGGAGCAAGGCAGCCCGAACACGGGGATGGTAAAGGATCGCTGCGACGTTCGCAAAGACATGCAGGGTGTGGCATCCAGCATTGCCGCTACGGGCTTCGGTTTGACCGCACTTTGCATTGGAGCCCAGCGTGGTTTCATCTCGACCAGCGACGCTCTGGAGCGCGTCTTGGTCACTCTGCGCTTTCTTTGGAGGAAGCTGCCTAATCATCGCGGATTTTTCTACCACTTCGCCAACCCGGAAACCGGCGAACGCATGTTCGACTCCGAAGTGTCTTCGGTCGATACCGCTATTCTCCTCTGCGGAGTTCTTACATGCCGTGAGCATTTCGGCGACCCTACCGTCGCAACGCTCGCGGATCTGATCTTCAACCGCGTGGATTGGACCTGGCTCTCCGAGGACACATCGTTGCTCACTCATGGGTGGAGACCCGAGGTTGGCTTTCTGCCTTCGCGATGGGATTATTACAGCGAGTTGATGATGATGTATCTACTCGGGATGGGGGCCGTCACCCATCCTCTAAAGCGGGAAACCTGGGACGCATGGAAGCGTTTGACCTTTGAATATGACGGAATGCGTTATATCGGATCCTTTGCACCGTTATTTGTGCACCAGTATTCCCAGGCATGGTTTGACTTTCGCAACCGCCGCGACAAATACGCCGATTATTTCCTGAATTCTGTAACCGCCACCGAAGTCCATCGACGTTTTTGCCTGGAATTAGGCAAGCAGTTCCCCGACTACACCGAAGATCTGTGGGGTATTACCGCCTCGGACTCCCAACACGACGGCTACGTCGCTTGGGGTGGGCCTCCCGCTACTGGTCCCATCGATGGCACGGTTGTTCCAAGCGCAACAGGCGGGTCATTGCCTTTCCTGCCTGCAGCCACCATGCGCGTTTTGAAGACAATCCGTGCCCGCTACCCGTCCGCCTGGAGCAAGTATGGATTTGTGAACGCTTTCAATCCCCTCAAGAACTGGTATGACTCCGATGTCATTGGGATTGACACTGGAATCACCTTGCTGATGGCCGAGAACCTTCGTACCGGCTTCGTCTGGGACACTTTCATGAGAACCGCGGAAGCAAAGCGGGGAATGGAGCGAGCCGGGCTTAAGAAATACTAGGGAACCGCAAGCGCGATTCTTCATTGCGACCAACCGGAACACCAGTGCCGCTCATCCAATGCCCGTTGAAACTTGAACTGGCGTTGTTCGCTCGGAACCGATCGGCTACACTGAAAATATCCACTACTTCGACTAAAGCCTCTGTCCGGCCGTTTTCGACTGCCGGGGGGCGACCAGTTCTGGCCACCAGTTGTTCGGATAAAGTCATGAGCGAGGAACCAGAGTTCTGTGGCGGATGGCGGGAGCGGCTTTCAGCTCTCCGCAATGTGCCGACTGTTCTCCGTTTCGTGTGGGACTCCGGGCGGACCGTCGTCGTTCTCGGGCTGGTGTCACGGATTCTTGCTTCTCTTCTCCCTCCCGCGCTGTTTTGGGTTTCAAAGCTCATCATCGACACCATCTTCCGCATCATTACCACTCACCAGCCGGTTGGACCCAGGCTGTGGTGGTTAGTTGGCATCGAGTTTGCGCTCGCCGTGTCCACGGGCGTTCTAGGTCGCGTCATTGATTACCTCGACGCTTTGCTCGCGGGTAAGTACACGCATCACGTCAGCGTTCGGGTCTTGGAGCACGCTGCGAGTCTTGACCTCCTGGCTTACGAAGATCCCGTGTTTTACGACCGTTTGGAGCGAGCCCGCGTTCAGGCCACGGATCGGCTGTTCATGATCCAGGCGATGGGACGCCTCTTGCAGCAGGTAATCACAACGATTACGCTGTCTGTCACCATTCTGGTGTTTTCCCCTTGGCTCCTTCTCCTGCTGGTCGTGGGCGTAATACCTGCCTTCGTTGGAGAAACTCATTTTGCCTTCCTGGGATATGCCAAGAATTTCCGCCAGACTCCAATCCGGCGGCAGCTCGATTACCTTCGCATTCTGGGTGGAAGCAAAGAGGCGGCGAAAGAATTGAAACTCTTTGGTCTGCGGGACTTCCTGACTACGAAGTTCAAGCGCCTTTCGACCCGGGTCTACGAAGAAGATGTCGCCCTAGCCCGCCTGAAAGTGATAGCAGGTTCCTTCCTATCCGCGATCGGCACGGCGGGCTACTACTCTGCATATGTGTTCGCGGTTTGGAAAACGGTCACAGGCGTGTTTACCTTCGGCACTTTGACTTTGTTGGCAAACGCCATCCGAGAGGCAAGTTCGAACCTGCAGCAGACCTTTTCAACGCTTTCGACCATCGCCGATCAAGCCTTGTTCCTGACGGATCTCATCGCGTTTTTCGAGATGCGTCCCACGATCGAATCGAAGCCCAACGCTTTGCCGGTACCGCGTCCAATTCAACGCGGATTTGAATTTCGCAACGTTTCTTTCCGGTATCCGGGGAGTTCGCGCCTGGTGCTGAAGGAGTTGAATCTTCATTTGCACCCCTGCGAGCGCGTGGCCCTGATCGGTGAAAATGGCGAAGGGAAGACCACTATCGTCAAGCTGATCAGTCGCCTCTATGACCCTGTCGACGGCCAGGTGTTGCTCGACGGAGTGGATCTTCGCGAATACGCGCTCGAAGACCTTTATCGCGAGATTGGGGTCATCTTTCAGGATTACATGCGCTACGAGATGACCGTACGGGAGAACATCGCGGTGGGCCGGATCGAGCAAATCGGCAACCTGCCGCTGCTCCGCCAGTCTGCTGGAAAAAGCATGGCCCATGAGGTTGTGAGTAGATTGCCGTCCGGATACGAGCAGATGCTAGGCCGGCGCTTTGATGGCGGAGTGGACCTCTCCGGTGGCGAATGGCAGAAAGTTGCGTTGGCAAGAGCCTATCTGCGGGATGCGCAGATACTGATCCTCGATGAGCCCACCGCAGCATTGGACGCTCGCAGCGAGTATGAGGTCTTCCGGCGGTTTGCCGAGTTGACCGCCGGGAAAATAGCGCTGTTCATCTCGCATCGATTTTCAACAGTACGGATGGCCGATCGAATCATAGTGCTGGAAAACGGCCGCATTGCCGAAGAAGGAAATCATGATGCGTTAACGCAGCTGGGCGGACGTTACGCGGAAATGTTCGAAATGCAAGCGGCCAGTTACAGGTAAACAAGATCGATCGAGGATTGACGTACCAAGCGAGGGTTGTTTAGGAATGCTTCCCGAAACTCAAAGCGAGAGCATCATTGAGAACGCGGAACGGCAGCATGCTTCTTCCAGCAACAATATTGAAGAGGCTCGAAAGATGCGCGATGTTGTGACACAGCTTGCCGCGCGACTGGCTTGGCTCCCTGCACAGCGCTCGTCGGAAACGTTCTCAAGGCGTTGCCGAATGCTCACGACAGCGCTCGAGGCCCTATTCCCGGCGGTGACTGCAGCCTTCGCAGAAGCCTCCGATTCGGAAGATCTGCTCTGGCTCCGCGACAACGAGCAGCAACTCTTATCCGCCGCGCGCGTGCTGGCAAGTGAACTCGCTCCACTGACACACGTCCCCCATGTTACCGGCACCGATGAAATTGTTCCCCGCGTGCTGGCGATAGCCCAAGCATTCCTTGATGAAACTGACAACGTCTTTTGCGAAAGGCAGTTCACGGCATTTTGTCTGGCTTTCGAAGAGACAACAGCCTTCGAATTTCGTGAAATAGGTCCGCTTGTGCCTTCTCTGAAGCTCATTTTGCTGGAGCAGATTGCGGCCCGTGGCGCTGAGCTGGTAAGAGACCCTGCCTCGAAGTCCAAGAAGCGCATCACCACCTGTATCCGAAGCCTACGAGATGTCACCCAAGCTTCCTGGAGAGACACTCTGGAATTGCTGGTCCCCTTTGATAGCATCCTCCGTCGGGATCCTGCCGGAGCCTATGCCGCGATGGACGTTGAAAGCCGGAATGCGTATCGCGAAGCAGTGGCGAGGATCGCTCAACGCTCCGATCGATCCGAGTTAGAGGTGGCGGAGGAGGCCTTGGCACTGGCAGTACAGGTTCCGAGACAGGAATATGGCGATGCACGTATAAGATTGCGAGAATCGCACATTGGCTACTATCTCGTGGGCGAGGGAACCACTCTTCTCTGCCAAAGGGTCGGTTTTCACCCCAGCTTCAGCGAACGCCTGCGAGCGTTCCTGCGGCGGCATCCCGACGAATTCTTCCTTTTCGGAATTGCAATCCTTACTTTCACCATTGTCGCTGGGTCCGTGTGGCTTTTAACTTCAGTCACGACTTCACTGCTTCCCACTCTGCTTTCGATGGTGTTTCTGTTATTGCCGGCCTCCCAGGCAGCGGTACAAGTAATGAATTACCTGACTACCAACTTGCTGCCGGCGATGACGCTGCCGAAAATGGATTTCTCCAGAGCAATTCCAGATGATTGCGCGACTCTGGTCGCGGTTCCCACGCTTCTGCTCAATGAAAAACAGGTCCGCAGTCTCGTGGATCATTTGGAGGTACGTTTTCTCGGCAACCATGCCCGCAATATTCATTTTGCGCTCGTCTCCGATCTGCCGGATGCACATCAACCTGCGCTGGAAGACAGCGCATTGGTGGCACTCTGCTCGAAACTGATCGAGGAACTGAACCAACGATATTCCGGAAGGAACCAGGGGTCCTTTTTTCATCTGCATCGTCACCGCGTCTACAACCGGCGCGAAAAAAGCTGGATGGGGTGGGAACGTAAGCGTGGGAAGCTCCACGATCTGAACCAACTGCTGCGCGGCCAAAATGACAGCTTTCCTGTAAAGGTGGGTGATCTTTCGATTCTCCCAAAGATCCGCTTTGTGATCACGCTGGATTCCGATACAGAGCTTCCTCGTGGATCGGCACAGCGCATGGTGGGAGCGATTGCCCATCCTCTGAATCAGGCAATCATCGATCCCGTCAACAATTTGGTTGTTGCCGGATATGGCATTCTGCAGCCCCGAGTCGGTGTGAGCGTGCAGTGCACGTCGCGCTCGCGGTTGGCTGCCCTTTTCGCCGGCGAGACGGGTCTCGACCCGTACACGCGCGCCGTCTCCGACGCTTACCAGGATCTCTACGGGGAAGGTACGTTCGCCGGAAAAGGCATCTACGAAGTTGACACAATGTGGCGCGTATTAGATCAGCGCTTTCCCCGCAACAATCTTCTGAGCCACGACCTGATCGAAGGCGCATATGCCCGTGCCGGGCTGGCCACTGACATCCTGGTGATTGAGGACTATCCCACTCACTACAGCGCCTACAATCGGCGGAAACACCGCTGGCTTCGCGGTGACTGGCAGATCGTGGAATGGTTGACCGACCATGTGCGAGATGAGTCGGGCGCGCGCGTTCCGAATCCGATCTCCATGGTTTCGCGCTGGAAGATCTTCGATAACTTGCGCCGCAGCTTGGTCGAACCCGCAACCTTCGCGTTGCTTCTGTTCGGCTGGTTCGCAACGGGCGATCCCGCTGAGTGGACCCTCGCGGCCATTTGCATCCTCTTTGTGCCCGCGTGGGTCGAATTCGCCTTCGGGCTGACTCGCGCAATCGTGGAGCGCCGCCCGCAAACTGTCCGCGACGCTCTGGGCAGTTTGTTTGCGGCCAACTTCACCGTCCTGCTCTCCTTGACACTTCTGCCGCACCAAACGCTGCTATCACTTGACGCGGTGGCGCGCGCACTCGTCCGCCAGTTGTTTACGCGCGAGCGCCTCCTCGAGTGGGAAACAGCAGCGGAAGCAGAACTTGGGAAGCGCCAAGTTCCGTTTGATCGCTATATCGACTGGCTGCCTTTTGTTGCCATCGCTCTCGGTTTGGCAATTTGGTGGTCGCGGCCCGGATCATTGCTTGTCGCAGTCCCGATTCTCGGCCTGTGGGCCTGCAGTAAGGGGCTTACCGTTTGGCTTAACACGTGTCCGATCGAGCCGCCACGGGAGACTACGCGTGAGGATTCCAGGTTCCTGCGCAAATCCGCGTTGCATATTTGGCGCTACTTTGCCGAATTCTCCAACCAAGAACACAACTGGCTCGTGCCTGATAACGTTCAGGACAATCCCCGGAAGGTGCAAGCCAGCATATCTCCCACGAACCTGGGACTTCTGCTGAATGCGAGGCAGGTGGCCAACGAACTGGGCTATCTTACGGTCCCGGAGTTCGTGGATCTGACAGAAAAGACGCTCGGCACGATCCTCCGGCTTTCGAAGTACCGCGGCCACCTGATGAACTGGTACGACACTCATACTCTAGAGCCGAAACCGCCGCTTTTCATTTCTTCGGTCGACAGCGGCAATCTCGTGGCGTCTCTCTGGACACTAGAGCAGGGATGTCTCGATTGCCTCCGTCGGCCCCTTTTTCCCCGAACGCTTTCTGACGGCGTGCTCGATCATCTTCGAGTTCTCGTCAACCTGCGAGCACTTCGGCAGAAATCGCTGTCGCGCTGCGAAACGGAGATTCACCAGGATTGGCTGACGTGCGTCTCGAACTTCCCCGAAGAAGTTCTAAGCGAAGAAGCTCACGTGGAGCCGGACGGGTCCCCCGATGTCGCATGGTTCAGGGAGCAGACCGATATGCGAATCCAGAGCATCCGCGACCTGGTACGCACCTATCTGCCCTGGCGGCTCCCGGAGTTCGCGACCCTGCTAAAGAAGTTGCTGGACGGCGCGACTTTCATTGACGAAGCGCCGTTGGAGCAACTGCCGGATTTGATCTCGGAATTGGAAGCACGCCTCAACAACGCGCTTCGATCTCTTCTAAACGGGGATGGAGCAGACGGCATGCGCCTTGCCCTCATGGTTCTGGAAGCGCGGCGAAACGTAGTCCGCCTGATAGAGCGCTTGCGGCAAACGGCCGAACTGACGCGCGATCTTGCGAATAACATGGACTTTGGATTCTTGCTGGATCAACAGCGTCAGCTGATGTCGGTGGGTTTTGATGCCCAGTCAGAAGCGTTGCAACCTTATTCTTACGACCTACTGGCGACCGAACCGCGCACCGCGGTCTTCATTGCGATCGCGAAGGAAGACATTCCCCAGGACTGCTGGTTCCGGCTGAACCGGCCATACACAAGCAATAACGGCCATCCCGTCTTGCTCTCCTGGACTGGAACCATGTTCGAATACCTGATGCCTTCAATCTGGATGCGTAGCTATCCCAACACTTTGCTCGACCGCGCGAGCGTGGCGGCTGTGCGGGAACAACAGGCCTACGCTGCCAACAAACGTATTCCCTGGGGAATCTCTGAGTCCGCCTGCTCGAAGCGCAATGAGGCAGGGGACTACCATTATGAAGCGTTCGGCGTGCCGACCCTTGCGCTGAAAAGAAATGCATCAGAACCCTTGGTAGTTTCCCCCTACTCAACATTCTTGGCTTTGAATGTGGATCGCAAAGGTGCGCTCAGCAATCTTCATCGGATGGATGACCTGGGCTGGTTTGGTTCGTATGGGTTCTGGGAGGCAGCAGACTATTCTCGCGGTCACCGTGGCTTTCTTGGCGCTCGTTGCGAACTTGTCACTTCTTGGATGGCTCATCACCAAGGGATGAGCCTGCTTTCACTGGCCAACTTTCTCTGCAACCACGTTGTGCAACGGTGGTTCCACTCTGACCGTCGAGTGCAAGCCACCGAACTGCTCTTGCAGGAAAAGCCGGTCGCCCGCGCAGACATCATGTGAGATACCAGCGCTACTTTACCTCGATTACCGCCAGGCCGTGGGGCGGCAGAGGGAGCGTTAATTCTCCGTTGCGCAAGTTGCGGATTTCGGCGGCTGGAAGTTGGGCGGCCTTGCGTAAAATCGCGATCTGAGATTGGCTCGGATAACGCGGCGATCCCATCTTTTCGTAAGCGGGATGCACATCCCCATGTTCGCCATCCACACGCCAAATCGAGGCGCGTTTGGTTGGGGCGCTTCCCTGAAATTTCAGAGTGATTACCCGGAGAGCGCCGGGTTCTCCGGGTGGAACATAATTCCAAAGAGCGATGACCCACGTGCCATCTTTCTTCCGTGTTGCTAGGGCCGAGGTGGAATCAAGGGCGATGCGCTCGTCCCCCAATTTGTGAAGGAGTGCAAACGCTGCAAAGGCCGGCTTCGGTATGCCATCTTCCGCAATCAGCCCGTACCCGCCATAGAAAGGCTGCTTCACCACGCCTTGTTCCTCGAAGACATCCGAGAAGGTCCAATACGACATCATTGTTGCCAGGCCGTCGCACTGGCGGATCGTGTCGGCAAGCCATGGCCCCATGTAAGAGGCGTCTGTCACCGAAGGCTCATTCAGGTAGCTGGCGTTGAACTCGCTCCACACCAGCGGAAGCCCGGGCTTTGCGGACGTCTGAATCTGGTCGTGGACTTTCCGTACGGCTCGACAGACCATCTGATCGCTGGGAACCGTCGCGGTGGTGCCGAAAACATCCTGGGCAGTGTCGTTGGCGTAGACGTGGGACGAAACAAAATCAACTGGAACATTACTTTCCGCACAGTGACGGATAAAAGCATCTGCCCATGCAGCTTGGGCCGTTGCCGGGCCGCCGACTCGTAACCGCGGATCCACGGATTTAATCGCGCGAGCGGTGTGGTCGTACATTTCAAAGTATGTGGCTTGTTTGGGATTCCCCGCCCAGAAGTCGAGGTTAGGCTCGTTCCAGACTTCGAAGTACCATTGCGACACCTCGCTGATCCCATAGCGATCGACGAGATGTCGAGTGAATTGGCGGATCATATCGTCCCACCTCGCATAATCCTCCGGTGGGGAAACATTCGGTCTGTACCAGAAAGAATGGAGCGCGCCCTTTTCGGCGGCCAGTTTTTGGGGCATGAAACTCAACTCGACGAAAGGACGAACTCCGTTGGCCAACAGCCCGTCGTAGATCTGATCAACATAGGAGAAGTTGTAAATGGGGTGTCCGTTCTCGTCGGCGTCGTACAATCCCACCTCGTCATGCAAGATGGCATGAAAACGGATGTACTCGAAATCCGTGATCCGCTTCACACTGCGCAAATCATTCTCATAGCTGTTGCGCAAGGCCAAAATGGCGCGCCCTGAACCAAACATTTTCTCCCAGAAATGCGGGAAGGGATGACTGGGCGCTGAGTCATCGACGACGACAATTTCAGAGCGCTGCGGACCACTCTCCGCAATGCCAAATGTTGGCGGCCGCACGAGAAGTGCAAGGACGGCCAGAACGGCAAATCGGCCAAAGCCTTTCATCTTCCGACAGAATTCCACAATGCCGTGGCAGCGCACTAGTTCAAACTACAACGGCGGGATGAAGTGAGCAAGCAGTTGCACCGTCGGGATAAACGCAACAGTACAGTAGGTTTTCAATCGCACTTTAGAACCTGAGCGGCACCAGCCGAAATGCCTACATCATGCGCGACGCCGACGCGGACGCCGACAGCGATGAGTCGGGCAATGAATTTGACTTCACCGGCCAAACTGTCTTTGGGTTGGAGCCGTCGAATCGTGCCTTCAGTAGCACCAATAACACGTTTAACAATAGCTTCGGACAGGATAGTTTCGCTCAGAACGCTGCCGCCCCCTCCAAGTCTGTGCACGCCTTTCACGAATTATGCATCGCATCCGTTCCATGGCGATGGCTTGATCGTACAGTTCTGGAGTTTCACGGTGCCGACCAATGCAACCAAGACCGTGGTGAGCACCTCCAAGCCGATCGAAGGAGCCCCAAGCCAGTAAGAATCCATCTATCCAGGTGAGGTGACAGTCATGGGGTGTTTCGCCCCCGCCCGGCTGAGTAAGCCACTGAAACAGAACTCCGTTGCAAGTTTTCTTGCGGGCGATGACGTGATCTGCCTCTGTTTTGCGCTTATAGATACAGAGGAGGATGATATGCACCGGACCAACACTACTCTCGCACTTTGTTTCTTCCTGTTTTGCTTCGCCACGGCTTCGATGGCCCAGCAGGCAGCTACCACCGACCACGCTGTCCCTTCGCTCGTAAAGTTCAGTGGCACCCTGACCGGACCTGACGGCAAGCCCCTCACCGGCATCCAAGGCCTGACCTTTTCGCTCTACAAAGAAGAGACCGGTGGTGCGCCTCTGTGGATGGAGACACAGAACGTGCAGGCGGACAAGAACGGACGCTATTCTGTAATGCTGGGTGCGGCCAATGCCGCGGGATTGCCCGCCGAAGTTTTTGCTTCCGGTGAAGCCCGCTGGCTTGGCGTTCAGGCCAGCGGCCAAGCCGAACAAGCTCGCACGCTTCTGTTGAGCGTGCCCTACGCCCTCAAAGCGGGCGATGCCGAAACCCTTGGCGGCAAGCCGGCTTCGGCCTTCTTGACTGCCCCTGCGTCGGGCGCCGTCAGCCAGGCCGGGGCGCAACCGCAGGCAGCCAATGCGATCGCCTGTGCTTCCGGTAGCGCCTGCAAGTCCGGCTTCGTTCCGGTTTTCTCCAGCAACGGCGGCAGCGCCAAAGTTACGGATTCGATCATTAACCAAAATAGCGGCGCGGTGCAGATCGCGGGCAGCGCCTCCGCCACGGGAAGCATCAGCGCCGGCGCGGACGTGAATGCCAGCGGCGATGTGAACGCCACCGGCAACGTCGCAGCCTCCTCAGTCACCACCGTTAACTCCGTTGGCGGCGTCAATAGCACCATGACTGGCATAGCCAACGGCATTGGGGCTGTCGAAGGTCTCGCCACCGCCTCCGGCGACGCTGGATTCACGTTCGGAGTAATCGGGCAATCCGCCTCCGATTCGGGCCGCGGAGTCTGGGGCCTCTCACCTGGCGCAAAAGGCGTAGGCGTGATTGGCGAAGCGACTGGAGCCAACGGCGTTGGCATGAGCGGAAAAGCGCTCAACGGTACGGGCTGGGCGTTCTCTGCCACAGGCAACGCGCAGCAGGACCGTACCAGCGGTGGCTGGGTCAAAGCGATGGTCTACTTCAGTGGCCTCAACAGTGGCCGCGTTGTATCGTGCTACAACTCCACTCTCAGCGCCCCTGCGGCGACCACCCCACCGTGCGGGTTCGCATTTACAAAAACCGGGACCGGGTCTTATATCCTCGACTTCGGTTTCGAGATTGACGACCGCTTTTTTTCGCTCACACAAACCAACTGGTTCGCAACCAGTGGTATTTGTACGGACTGGAACGGCGGTTGCAGTAACCCGCCGAGTCTGACCCCGAACCAGATGCAGATCTATACTTTCATGCCAGGGGCAGCGTACAACGAATACTTCGACACCAAGTTTTACGTCATGGTCTTCTGACCTTTTCCATCCTGGCGGCGCCTGCCCCCCAAACCTGGGAGGGCCGTCGCCGCCAGGATCCATTTCTCTCGTTTACCGGATCAAGCTGTCAACGCCCATGGCAGTATTGGTCAATGAGTGTAATTGATTCCATAACAATGTCGGCTCCGACGCCCGAGTAAGCTTGGGTGGCGCGAAGTGCGAATGGAAGGGTGGCGACCGTGGCCGCTCGGCGGGGAGAAAAACCTTGTCCAACGAAGAAACAACAAAAACTACTTGACTCCGACCGGCCTTCTCATGGAAGGCGATTACACTGATTGCGATTGCCGTTGTCAGAGAATGTTCGCTGCGGGCTCGACGACTCGATTCTGTTAGCGGGCCCCCACCTGTCGTTGCGCCCAATCCGTCAGTAGCGGGAAGTACCCATCAACGTATGTATTCAGGAATGGCTCTTCTTTCTCCCCGCCGTTCCTAGCCTGGAACATCGAGTGTTCAGCTCCAATCATCACTCTGTGATCAAATCTCTTGTTTCCGGCTACGTCCATCGCCGCTTGCAGACGCCGTAGGTTCTCCCCCGGATTCGAATATGTTTCGAACTCTCCCTGAACGTAGAGCACGGGCACATGCACATTCTCCCAAGACTTCCCCGGATCCACCCCACAACTCCAGAAATCCCACGCATGGCTCGTTTTCGAATCCGGAGGCCCAATCCTTCAGTTAGGTCCAGTTGACATCCAATCTGGTGGTCGCTACCCTAGCTACCCAAGCGCTTCCCCTTCCTCAAGGCGGCTATGTGGGGCATGAGTCGGCAGGAGAGATCACGCAATTGCTGCAAGGCTGGCGGGGCGGCGACCGCAAGGCTTTGGACGTCTTGTTGCCGATTGTTCACAAGGAATTACGTCGTCTAGCCCACTTTCAGTTGCGCCAGGAACGTCCCGATCACACCCTGCAGAGTGCCGCGCTGGTCAACGAAGCCTATGTGCGCCTGGTCGGCCTGAATCCGCCGCAGTGGGAAAGCCGCTCCCATTTCTTTGCCATCGCTGCGCAATTGATGCGTCAGATTCTGGTGGATTACGCGCGTCGCCATCGTGCCGAGAGACGCGGGGGTGGAGAAGCCATGCTCTCGCTGGACGACTCTGCAATGCTGTCGCCAGTCAAGCAGAGAGACCTCGACGTTGTGGCTCTCGACGACGCACTTAGGGCGCTCGCGCAAATCGATCCACGCAAGGCGCAAGTTGTGGAGCTTCGCTTCTTTGGGGGACTGAACTTCGACGAGGTGGCCGAGGTGCTCAAGGTGTCGGCAACGACGGTGGCGCGCGACTGGAGCACGGCGCGAGCCTGGTTGCATCGCGAGATAAGTCACGGAACTTCCGATGGACGCTGAGCGATGGAAACGAGTGGACGATCTGCTGCAGTCGGCGCTGCAGGTGCCGGCGGATCAGCAGGCTGAGTTTCTGCGCCATGCGTGTGCCGGTGATACGGAGTTGCTGGAGGAAGTCCGGTCGCTGCTGACAGCCCATCGGAAGGTTGGCAGTTTCCTCGAACCACCTGCGATCGATGATGCCAACGCGTTAACGCAGACTTCGGTCCCCGGCGCAATCTCTGTACCCCTGCGCGCTCTCACGGGCCAAATACTTTCGCATTATCGAGTGTTGGGACAATTGGGTCGCGGCGGTATGGGCATTATCTACCAGGCCGAAGACATCAAGTTAGGGCGGCGCGTCGCGATGAAATTTCTGCCCGCCGAGGTGACCACCGATCGCACGGCGTTCGAGCGCCTGCAGCGCGAGGCCCGGGCCGCGTCGGCTCTCGATCACCCCAACATCTGTTCCATCTACGAACTCGGCGAGCATGATGGCCAGCCTTTCATCGTGATGCAACTGCTGGATGGCGAGACGCTGAGAGAGTGGATCGAGCACGCGTCCAAACGGAACGAGCATGCTCGATTGAGCCGGGCGATCGACATTGTGATTCAGATCACGCATGGGCTGGAAGCGGCGCACCACAAGAACATCATCCATCGCGATATAAAGCCGGCGAATATTTTTGTGACGACCCGCGGTGAGGTGAAGATTCTGGATTTTGGCCTCGCGAAGGTGATGGAAGACCCGAAAGAGCAGGAAGTTCACGGCGACCTCACGGCTGACGAAACGGCGACTGTGGAAGGTAGCGAGCTCACTTTGACCCGAACGGGAACAAAAATGGGCACCGCGTTTTATATGTCGCCCGAGCAGATACGGGGCGAGAAGCTGGACGCGAGGAGCGATCTGTTCTCCCTGGGATTGGTGCTTTTCGAGATGGTGACGGGACGACGCGCCTTCACGGGCTATACGGGGAGCGTTGTTCACGATGCTGTGCTGCATGGAACACCGGTACCGGCGCGCCAACTGAACCCTGTGGTTTCGAGCGGAGTGGAGCGCATTCTTGAGAGGAGCCTGGAAAAGGATCGGGAACGCCGCTATCAATCGGCGCAGGAATTCCGCGCCGATCTGGAGAGGCTCGGTCTTCGCCGGTCTCCGTCACTCGTCAAAGTCGGCGCGGGGATTGCGATAGGCATTGCGATCTTGCTGGTAGTTCTTGGGATGAACGTTGGCGGACTTCGCGATCGAATTCTTCCACGATCCGCCAAGGACTCGGCCGGACAAGTCAAGCAACGTCCTGCGGTTGCAGTGCTCGGATTCAAGAATCTGTCCGGGCGAGACAACGAAGCCTGGATCTCTACGGCGCTTTCGGAGATGTTGGATGCCCAACTGTCCGCCGGGCAGCAGCTCCGCGTCGTTTCCAGTGAAGATGTTGCGCGCATGAAGATCGATCTTTCCCTGCCCGCAGCTGACAGTTATGGGCGGGATACGCTGCAAAAGATCCGCAGCCATCTGGGCAGCGACCTCATTGTGCTCGGTTCCTATTTGGATACGGGGAAAGACGCCGGGGGGAAGATTCGGGTCGATGTGCGTCTGCAGGATACGCGGGCGGGCGAAACCATCGCGGTCATCTCGCGAGATGGTAATGAAGCGGGGCTTCCTGAACTGGCTACACAGAGCGGCACGGGGCTCCGCCAGAAGCTGGGAATTGCCGATGTTTCCGCCGCGGAGGCCACGCAAGTGGCGGCTGCTGCTCCAGCAAGCCAGGAGGCTACCCGCTTGTATGCAGAAGGGTTGGCGAAGCTGCACGCTTTTGATGCTCTAGCGGCACGCAATCTGTTAGAGAAGGCAATCGCGGCCGATCCAAACCACGCGCTCTCGCACGCTGCTCTAGCCGATGCCTGGTCCCAGCTCGGCTACGACACAAAAGCGGAAGAAGAGGCGAAGAAGGCGTTCGATCTTTCGGCGAATTTGACACGCGAGCAGCACCTTTCCGTGGAGGGGAGGTATCGCGAGTTTGCTCACGATTTTCCCGGTGCGATCGAGATCTACCGCACGTTATGGAATTTCTTTCCCGACAACCTTGATTACGCTTTGCGCCTCGCAGCTTCGCAGAACAAGGCGGGACATCCTAAGGACTCCCTGGACACCATAGGACAGATGCGGGCCTTGCCCAAGCCCGCAAGCGACGATGCCCGCATCGATATGGCGGAGGCTTGGGCCCAGAACGCTGCGGGTAATTTCAGTGCCTTCCAGAAGGCCGCCGCGACAGCGGAGGCGAAAGCCGAGAAGGCAGGCTCGCGCATGCTTCAGGCCCAGGCCACGGCTGCAGAAGGTTTCGCGTGGGACCGGCTCGGCGATCTGGATAAGGCAGCCAAGAAAACACTCGATGCCCGCGATCTCGCCGCAAATGCTGGCAATCCAATGGTCTTAGCACGAGCGATAAGACAGTACGGAATCGTGCAATACGACAAAGGGAACTTCGCGGGCGCTCGCAGTGCGTATGAGGAGGCGCTCAAGACATTCCGAAAAATCGGAGCGGGGATTCAGATCGGAGAGACTTCGGTCAGCTTAGGGAATGTTGACTACGACCAGGGACGACTGGAGGACGCGCGACTCCACTATGAAGCGGCGCTTTCGATTCATCGACAAATCGGCGCAGAGCCCGCCACCATCGGAAGCGATGTAGGAAGCATCGCCAACGTCATGGACGGCCTGGGCGATCTGGTGGGTGCGACCCACATGCAGGAACAGTCTTTGCAGGGCTTCCGCGATGGCGGCGACCAGCGCGGCGAGGGTGACGTTCTCAACAACCTGGGGAATGTTCTGGTGGAGCGAGGGGAACTGAAAGAGGCGATGGTGGACTATGACCTGGCTGAAGCCATCGCGGAGAAGACTGGATACAAGGAGGGCCACGCCGCCGATCTGGAAGGGCCCGTCTCGATTTTCTTCGACCGTGACCAACTCTCGCAAGCGCGCGAACGAGAGGAGCAGGTTATCGCGCTCAAGAAGGAAGTCGGGGATGCAGTCCAAGTTGCGCAGAGTCAAGCCGGGCTGGCCAGGATCGCGCTTGAGCAGGACAAACCCGCCGAGGCCGAGGCACTGGTTCGCGGCGCCTCCCCACAATTCGAGCAGCAGACCATGGCGGCCGCAGGTGGTCAGACAGCCGCACTTCTGGCGCGCATCCTGCAGGCGCAGAAAAAAATTGAAGATGCGAAGACGGCTGCGAACAACGCCATGGCTCTAGCCGAGCATACCAGTGATCGCTCCACGCACCTTATGGCGACCCTGGCTCTCGCCGAGGTCAACGCGAAGAGCGGCAAAGACGCCGAGGCAGCCAAAGCGTTGCAGTCGGTTGTGAACGAAGCTCGTCGAGACGGATACGTGCAATTTGAGTTCGAAGCGCGACTGGATCTCGCCCAACTTGAACTCCGCTCAAACAGGGACTCGGGCCGCAAACGCTTACAGCAGCTTCAGGAAGACGCCCGCCGGAAGGAATTTCTTCTCATTGCGCGCAAAGCCCGCACTGAACTGGAGCGAGATCTTTCTCACGGGTATCGCCTTAGCGGACGGGATTAATCTCGCAAGTGGGCTCGGCGGGGAAGGGAGATGGCCGCAAGTGGGAAACTTCGACGCAGTCACCGGTACTCGGCCGTTCCTGACACCACGGTCGGCCAGCCCGCAAACCCCAGCGCCGCAGATCGCTGTCCGCGCCAAACGGTCCCAGAATATGGTGCGCCCCCTGCACCAGCAACGTTCGCAGGTACGGATCGCCTTCCTTGCTGATGTGCATCTGCGCTTCACTCTGGCCGGAGTTCCTGCTTCCAAGGCCGAGGGCTATTCGAAGCCCGCCCCAACAAAACCGATGAGCGGGGGCGCTCTGCATGGAGGAGTCTGACGCGCGCGGTGAATTGTCCAGCTTGCGGAGAACTGCTGAATTCATCGGCGGTCTGTTCCGACCCCAAATGCGGTAAAGATCTGAGCAAGGTCAAGAGTTCCACCGCTCGCCTCCGCTTTCACGATCTGAGGCACCACGCCATCACGGAATTAGCTGAATCCCATGCGAGCGATCGAACAGTTATGTCTGTCACAGGTCACGTGTCCCAGCGGAAGTTAGCCCACTACCCGCATGTCCGAATTGAGGCGAAGAGAAAAGCGCTCGATGCGCTTGCGGTAGGGGTCAAAAAGGCGGGTTACGTCACAAACAACGACACAAAACCAACTGAAGGGGCCATTCTCTCTTCGCAATGATTGAAAGAATTGGCGGGGACGACGGGACTCGAACCCGCGGCCTCTGCCGTGACAGGGCAGCGTTCTAACCAACTGAACTACGTCCCCACTTGCCAAATCAACGAAGTGCGTAATCGCCAGTGTTGATGCGGGTTGAGCAATTTGCGTGCAACGCGCGCGGCAGTCTGGCTTTACACAAGAGCGCATTCTCTACTTGAATCACGCTCAACAAAATCGTCACGCATCCATTACCAGAATTATATTAACACACGGAATGATGCGGATTGGGCCGTCGGCCGCGCTCGTCAGCCTCGATACTGCGCTAGTTCCCGGACTGCGCGATATGCCTGATCGATAGCGGCATCCATGTAGGCAACGGCTCCGGCGTCGGAGTTGGCGATCGCGATCCTGCCAAACGGCTTCCGGCCGATAACATGCGGTTGTTGATCTTCGGCAAAATCGGGATCGAACAAAGAGTTGTATCCGTAGGCGTAACCGTGGGCCCAACGGCCAACCGTGATGCCCTCAATGTCACGCGCCGGATCAAAACCGCCGGCTGCCAGCATGCGCGCCAGTTGATCGCGAATGTTGCGTTCCATCGTCTCAAACGGCACATCGTAAAGTTCCACCCGACCGATACGATGCTGCTCACGTTCTGACAATCCAGGCTGACATGGCGTGCGGACCATGAAGACAACCATTGGTTCGTCGGGATGACTGGGAAATTTGTAGTCTCCGATGCTCACGGGAAAATCGATAGCCGCGTACACGTGATAGCTCCCAGGTGCCGCGATCTGGAACACACCGAGATTGTGGAACGACGTCCAGTTTCGAATGGCAACGTGAGAGTAAATGAGCGGCGTCTTTACGCCATAGACGAGCGCTTCTTTTTGTGGGGCAGGAAGTTCGGGGCAGAGGTAAGGAACCATCGAGTTATAACAAGCCAGGACGCACGCGCGGCCACGCACTTGGTAAAGCTTGCCATGGCGAACGTAAGTGACGTTCACTTCGCGGGCTGACGCCGGGTCGCCATCGTTCTGCACGCGGACCGCCGTGCTGCTTAGACGGACGCGCACCGGCGATTGCCCTCGGTCGAGTTGGCCGTAATCTGCCTGCGCGGTAACAACGTCTTCCATCGTGTGACCGGGAATAGCATCCGGAATGAGGGATCGAACGAGCAGGCGAGCAATGGAGGCATTGCCATCAGGAAAATGGAAAATGTAGGGATCCGATTTTTCGGTGCCGCGACCGCCTGTTGCACCTAGCATGGCATCGAGGCCAGGGTACCCGTAGCCGTAATCGTCGCCCGCTTCGTAGAGCGCGATGGCAGAAACCGCGTCAATGCCCACTCCGAACAGATCGTGGCTGCGGGTCTGGAAAACGGGCAGCACCTCCGGAGTGCATCTGGCAATCTTGGTCAGAAAGTCGGCGTAGCTGGTCTTCTCGAGCAGGGCGCGTTTTTGCTCGCGCGTGAGTCCCGGCAAATAATCCGCTTTGCTGGTGTAGAGCCGCACCAGATCGCGCCGCGCCGCATCGGACAATGGCGCGCGGGAGAAAAATTGCTCGTGCGGAATCGTGCCGAAACCTGCGACCAGCCGGTCTTCTCCGAAAGTCTCGCGGTCAAAAAAAATGCCGCTTCCCATCTTCATCGACGAATAGAGATTCTGGTCGAAATAGCGGTAGAACTTCTGGGTGTCAACCCCGAGGTCGGCGAACACACTCTTGGCAACGGCGCTGTACTTCGAAGGGCTCTCAATAGATTGCGCGCCGTAGCCAAGCAACTTGCGCTGGCCAACCTGGAACTCCTTGCGCTGGGCGTGTCCGCCGAAGTCTTCGTGATTGTCGAGAATCAGAATGCGAGCCGATACGCCAGCTTCCTTGCGGAAGAAATGTGCCGCCGCCAGGCCGCTGATCCCGGCCCCGGCCACGATGAGATCGTAGACATCGTCGATGTGTTCGGGTGAGCCGGCGGTTCGCCAGAAGGTTCCATCGCGCAGAGCGTGCGCGGCCTCGAAGGATCCTGCAGCGCTTCCGCGCATGCCGCCCGCAGCCGGAGGATAGGATTCCGCGGGGTCTGGACTACCGCTTGTGTCAAAAGGCGCGCGCCCAACACAACTCGTCAGCATCGAGCTCGCCGCCATGCTGCCCAGGCCAATCGCAACGCCGTTAAGAAAATCACGGCGCGTGATGGGCCGGTCCATTCCGAGTTCGCGATCGCGCGCGTCTTTCATGGGTCTCAGCTCTTTCCCGGCGAAGCCAGATGCATGGTTGCGGCTGGTGGCGCCGGAGTTCGAGCGGCGCTACCCGAGCTTGCGTTCGCTGCCGCCTGATCCCCTTCCGGAAGGCGCACCAGGCGAAAACGTACGCCACTCCGGTCCGAATGCTCCCACGCGCCTTGCGGGTTCTGCGAATCCGAAGTGAATTCAGTGGCCGCGTCTGGCAGGTCCATGAAACCCCAAGCGTTAAGTTCGGCGACATCTGCGGAGGCATCGGGTGTAGCACGGTTGTCGGTCTGGACCCACGCAGGCATCGTACCGCCGGCAACGCAGGCGTATTCGAGTTCGGCTTCAGTCGGAACACGATACTTTTTCCCCGTGGAGTGCGACAACCAATCCGCATAGGCGGACGCGAGGTCCTCGGTTTGCTTTGAGACTGCATTTTGCGATTTGCGCTGATTCAGGAACCAATCGAGTTCACGACGGCTTACCGCACCCTGCGTCATCCAAAACGGATTAATCGCGAGTGCCCGCACTGGCCCCGCATCGCGTTGGCGGCAAGCACCCAGCGCGGGACTGCCTGCCTCGAGGGTTCCCCCCGGTACTGCAATCATATGAAACTTGATGTCAGAGCCCGGCACGAGTTCCGTGTAGCTCTGAAAACCTGCAGGTGTCAGCGGGAACTGCGCGCTCTCACTTAACGCAGTCCGCGGCAGCGTCGGCTGTGGAATCTGATGTCCTTCAAACAAGTGGCAGTTGATGCAGCGCAGCTTTTCGCGGTTGCGCTGATAGTAGAGATGCGCCTCCATGCGGCGCGCGACGATTCGCATCTCACGCACTTGTTCCGGGCTGGTCTGCTGTGGAGATAGCGGCAGCGTGCCGGCCACATTCGAAAGACCCTGGCTGAACAAATTGCTGTGGCAATGAACGCACGCCGCATCGTAAGAGAACGTTCGAGCACGGTCGAGTTGCCGTTCCCGTGACCAGTCGATCTTGGAAACGTCCCGGAAGATTTGGGCGTAGGCGTCGTGAATGCCGAGCCGAGCCTTCTCCGTCAAGTACTGGAACCCGCCGGGCGGCAAGTGGCAATCGGTGCAGTGGGTGACTACACCTCTTTTATTGGAGTAGTGCGCAGACTGAAGCCACATTTGAGTTGCATGCGGGTGAGAGTGACAGGCCTGGGCACAGAATGCATCGCTCGAAGTGTAGTCCAAGGTGTGTCGCCCGCCGAGTGCGATCACCACCCCAAGAAACAGTCCGAAGGCAAGCAGCCACGCTTTTCCTTTTCGCGACGCCGGATTTTCCGCCACGGAGGCCGTCCCGTCCCTTCCCTTCCCGCTTAATCCCACTCGAAAAACCTTACGGGATTATAGCAATGTTATGAGGAATCAGAACGGTTGCCGCGATGGTTGCGGGCTATTCAAAGGACAGGACTCTGCCGACATGGAGAGGGCTATTCAGAAAGCACGCATATACATCCTCCAGCGAAATGCTTTGCTGGTCGACCGGCGGCTACTGCAGAGGCGTGATGCTTGTATCGCAAGTCGCGATGGCGGTCACGGCTGACCGCGGCACGGCATCGGCGAACGAGCAGAAGTAGCGGACTCCTGTTTGGTTCGGTGAAACCGGTGACGCGATGATCTGATAGGTCGCCGCTGGATTTCCGGTCACACCGGTGAGCGCGAATGCGTAGCCGTTCTTCGTACCCGACGCCAGTTGGCTATCGATCAGGCACGCGCTGGTCGTGCTCGGCGGTGCGCAACTCGTGCCACCTAAAGAGGCAAGCGTGGTCGCAAAACCGACCGTTGGATACATGGAGTTGTACTCGATCTGGGCCGTGTTGATCGTCCGCACGGCCGCCACCGCGGACGTCTCGTTGGCATTCATACGAGCCCGCAGCAAGTTAGGGATGGCAATCGAAGCAATGATCAGGATGATTGCAACCACAATTAACAACTCAATAAGTGAGAACCCTTTTTGCTTTCGCATATCCACATCCCTCTGGGTGTACCCCCGGCCGAGTCGCCGGTCTACTCTAGAACGAAGTTTACGCCCAGAATTGCACGCAGGGAAGGATTGAATGTTAAGAAGGTGGCAAATAACGACCTTCCGTGATCCATCAGACATCGACAATCGGCTTCAGATTGATCGTGGCAGATTGCCGGTGCAAAGAAGTGCGCGCGCTAGTCCTTATTCAACTGTGGCTTGTCTCGGCGGATGAAACGGTTGCGCATAAAGGAGCAACAAAGTTGCCCTCTTTTGCCTCGAAGCAGGGTTCCCGTTTGTCGGCAGCGTGTAGCGCCGGCGTCCCGTCCGCTGTCCGGAGGGTGTCCTCGCCCGCCTCGCTCTTCCGCCTTACAAAGGCTTCATCCGGTGAGATATGCTCTTGGGGGGAACATTCCTGTAAAGATGAGCGAAAGTGGCCAAACGACAAGCACGAGTTGGTGGGGAACCTGGCTGTCACAGCGCATGGCCGAACTGCGGCAACGTGAGGACCAGGTCTTTCTGGCTTTGGCGCTGGTCATCGGCGCATTAACCGGCTTGGCGGTCGTCGCCTTCATCATGCTGACCGAGCGTCTGGGCATGCGGCTTTACCCTGTGGGTGGCGCCCCATGGCGCCGGGTGCTGTTCCCGGTCGCGGGTTCGCTCAGTATCGGCTACCTGCTGTATCGCTACTTTCCGAATGCGCGTGGCAGCGGCGTACCCCAGACTAAGGCAGCGCTGTTTGCACGCGAAGGCCGCATCACGCTGCGCACCTTGTTGGGCAAGTTTTTCTGCACTTCGGCGACGCTGGCCAGCGGAATCCCACTGGGACGTGAAGGACCATCGGTCCAGGTCGGCGGAGGCATTGCCTCCGTGCTCGGACGCCTCCTAGGGCTGCGCTCCGAGCAAGTTAAAAATCTCATCCCGGTGGGAGCATCGGCAGCTATTGCCGCCGCGTTTAATACGCCTCTGGCAGCGGTGCTGTTCGCGCTCGAGGAGATCATGGGCGATCTGCACGCGCCCGTGATGGGTGCGGTAGTGCTAGCCTCGGCGACTTCGTGGATGGTACTGCGCGTCTTACTCGGCAACAATCCTCTGTTCAGGGTTCCGCAATATCAACTGGTCCATCCGGCCGAGTTTGGGGTGTATGCGGTGCTCGGTGTGGCCGGCGGCGTGGTATCGGCTGTCTTCGCGCGTCTCTTGCTTGGCATGCGGGCTCGCTTCCTGCATTTCCCGCAGTGGACGGTTTGGTTCCAACCGCTGGCGGGAGGACTGTTCGTCGGGCTGATCGGCTGGTTTGTGCCGCAGGTTCTGGGCGTTGGCTATGGCTATGTCGGCGACGCGTTGAACGGAAATATGGCGTTCAAAATGATGTTGCTGCTCGTGGTTCTGAAACTTCTCACCGTTACCACCAGCTATGCATCGGGCAACGCCGGCGGCATCTTCGGCCCGGCGCTCTTCATCGGCGCCATGTTGGGAGGCAGCGTCGGAACCGTGGCACATCATCTGTTCCCGGCGTACACCGCAACGCCGGGTGCCTATGCCCTGGTGGGGATGGGCGCGGCCTTCGCGGGCATCGTGCGCGCCCCCATGACCTCAGTGTTGATGATCTTCGAGATGACCCAGGATTATGCCGTGATCGTCCCGTTGATGATAGCGAATCTGGTGAGCTTGTTCATTGCGTCACGATTGCAGCACGAGCCCATCTACGAAGCCCTGGCTGTGCAGGATGGCATCCACTTGCCATCGGGGGAGTCGCGCCGTCGATATGGCCAACGTCAGGTAAGAAAAATAATGCAGACTGCGAGCCAGTTGCTGCCGGCCGAGATCACGGTTCGGGAAGCGCTGGAACAAGCGCGATCGAGTGCGTTCCGAGCGTGGCTGGTGACGGACCGGCGAGGTGTAATCGGCGTGGTCAGTTTTGCGCAACTCGGGCTAGAGTTGGCCGAAGGCGCGGATAAGAAAGTCGGTGATCTCGTGGATGCACTGGCTTTCCCGCACGTTCACGCCGACCAGGGGCTTGATTTAGCCCTCGAACGCATGGGCGCTAACCAGATCGAAATCCTGCCCGTAGTAAGCCGTGCGGATATGCACAAACTGGAAGGCGTGGTGACGCTAGGCGATGTTTTGAACGCATACGGTGTCAGCGCGCGGGATCGGGCTTGAGCTTACCAGCCTTCAAAGCCGAAGGCACCCGAGGAGATCGAAAGCGCCAAGACGCAGTTGGCAGCCAAGCCTCACCATCGCAGCCCAACGCTAAACGGCCAGACAATGGTCACCACATCGCTCTGATAGGCCTTGTGGTAGCGGTATTCGGCGTACACCTTCGCATTGTGCCATCGGCGCAAGGGGTAGGTAATTCCGCCGCCATAGTTGTACCCACCGGCGATTTTGGAGTTGGAAAGCAACGTCTGCTGCGTCCTGGTGTCGTACTGCCCGCTATTGGGATTGTAGTAACAGGCAACATCCCACCACGTCCACGACGGCTGGCAGGGCGTACCAGGAGCGACCTTCCCGGTGTTGCTCGAAACCCTCCGGTCATAGAAGCCCACCCCGAAAATCCCGTATGGGCTTAATCCGCCAAAGCGATATGGGGCGCGGACAATACCGTTCAGCGAAAATGAATGCAACGATCCGCTGGTGCTCTGCAAATTCTGCCCCAGGCTCACGCTCGGCCGGATGCCCAGATCGTAGTACATGTACTCGCCGTTAAATCCGAACATGCGGTTGAGGTTCATGCCAGCTCCACCCACGGCGAAAAACGAGTTCCCGACAAAACTCCCCACGTCGCCCCGTCCCACACCGTATCCGCCGCCCACATTAAAGTTGAAGCGCGGAAAGTTCGATTTGCCCTCGACCTGCGCCCAAGCCGATGTAACAAAAACGCCCAAAAACATTAGCAAGAACAACACACGATTCCGCAATCTTTGATCTCCCATTTCTTAAGGTCTGTTTGCCGCCAAAGCCGATTCCAGGTTAGATGCGTACAGTCGTCAACCCAAGACCCTCTTTTCCAAGCTGCAATTGTACGCATTCGGACGGCTCTCATAACACTTGAGAGCAAGCAAGGCAGGAGACGCCATGCTCGCAGCCCAAGAGCTTTATTCATGAGACCCCGTTTAGTGCGGCGCGCCCCGGTGTGGCGGCGCATGTTGCATTTTCGCCGAGACCACCGGCCAGTACTCCCGGAACATGTTCCCTGCTGCCCGCGATGCTAGATCCAAACCATAGCGGAACAAGGTATCGCCGGCCGTCCGGTTGCGATCCGGCCAATATACATTCGCCAGCCCTTCCCCAAGCAGCGGCCCCAGCAATCCCGGCATGTTGACTACATTCTCGCCGGCATCGTTTCTTGTCACAAACAACCGGCGCAGAGAGTATTTTGCGGCGTGCTTCAGCGTTGGATTGTATTCCGGAAAAAAGCGTGGGTCTTCGTGCAGCGCCGACGCAATCACGAACGTGCCGAAAAACTCACCCGAGGCCTCCCGCGCCAGCGACGAGCCCAGACGTTTTGGATAACCTAGTCCCCCGACTCCGTATCCCGTGGGCGTGTCGTCCGCCTGCCCGATCAGGGACCCGAGGGTCGACCAAACCATCGTGTGCACCGAAATGCTGTTGTCGACAAACAGCTGGAACTTCTGTCCCGGCGATAGCGCCTGCGTACTCGAAGCAATATCCGGGAAGACAATCGACTTCCTCTCCAGCAGGTTAAACAGTTTGACCGGCTTCATGGCCGCATTCTCGGCCTGTGTGACTATGGAGGGACCGGTCTGCTCCTCTGGCTTGCTCTGATCTGGCTTTGCCGGCTCCGCTGGCTTGGAAGGTTCCTGGGCAAATGCCAGCATCGAGCCAAACAAACCAGAGATGATGATGATCAGGATGATTGCGGTGCTACGGTCAAGTCTGACTGCTTTCCACAGCGCTTCGGGCGGTATTCCGAGCCGCCATTCTTTCCATGCGCCGACACCCTCCCCTGCAATGCCGCCGCTATAATCCCGCATCGATAGAGATTACCCAATCGCAGCCATGGCGGCAAACGGTGGTTTTAGGCCGACGACAAACTAGCGCATTCACCATCCCGGGAGCAATCTACTTTTCCTGTATCGACTCCAAGTACTTCAATAGTGTCCCAATTTTCACCCGCGCGCTGTCTTTATGTCCGTGCGCCATCGAGCGAAACACCGGCCCCCAGATCGGCATCTCGGCTGTGCCGTGCGAGGGTTTGGCAAATTCTCCATCGATGGCTTCCTCCACGTGCATTTCCGGGAAGACACCCTTATTCCTCTTCGCCAGTTGCGTCAGGTCCGGCGGCCAAACCTTCAGTTGCGGAGAGAACGGCCCCCCACCTTTCCCGTCGCTGCCGTGGCACAAGGCGCAATAGGAGGTATAGAGTTGCTTGCCCGAAATCGGCTCATTCGCGGCCGTCTCAGTGTTTGTTTGGTTCTGCGCAACAGCGAATGCCCACATGAACAGGATCGTCACTCCCCAAATCAGTTTGCGATGCATTGCCGTCTCCTCCCTGCACGAAAGCAGTCTCTCGCGGACCGGCAAACTCAGTCTGCCTTTCCCGCCAGCACCGCTCTCAAGCGAGATCCGTCTTCTGGCTCAGCAAGTACCCCAGCAATTCTCTCACTGTCAGTCCCGAGTCAAGAAGCAGGACCATCTGGTCCGTGCTGACGCCGATTTGCTCGCCGAGCATAACCATCTTGGCGACAGCCCGTTTCAACACTTCTTGTTGATCGTGCGCGAGCGGACCCGCCCAATCCGTGCGTGCCTCCAGAACAAATCTCATGTCTGTCATGGGAACTCCAAAGCTCTCGCGTGATGTATTGGCTTCAGCTTTCCTACGGGCTCCGCCACCGGAAACCGGTCGGAACCCCACCCGCTGCAACTTATCATCCGTCGGCCTACTCACTCTGGCTGTGATGAAGCTTACGGATAATTGTGATGGCGACGATCCAAGGGATATTGTGGAACCTGGCCTTATTTTTGACCTCTCGATTCCGATATGCCCGCGCGCTGCCGACATGAGATGCTCAAGAATATGTAGAACCAGTTAGGCTTATTGCGACGCCCCAAGAACGCCCCGATACCATGACCGTCCAGGAAAACGTCGCGCTCGCGCCCTTGACCACATTGCAGGTCGGCGGCCCGGCGCGTTACTTCGCCGAGGCCCATCGCGAAGAGGAAGTACGCGAGGCCGTCGACTTCGCGAAAACACGCAACCTGCTTCTGTTCGTTCTCGGCGGCGGCAGCAATCTTGTCGTTTCCGATTCCGGATGGCCGGGCCTTGTCCTGCGTATCGCGATCGGGGGGCTCATCTGTGAAAGCTCTGGAAGCACCGTCCTCTTTACGGCAGGCGCAGGCTGCGACTGGGATGGTTTTGTCACCCAAGCTGTGGCGCAAACTTGTGCTGGAGTCGAATGCCTGAGCGGAATTCCTGGCAGCGTCGGCGGCACGCCCGTGCAAAACGTCGGTGCGTACGGGCAGGAAGTCGCCGAGACGATTGAGTCAGTTCGTGCGCTCGACACAAGAACAAATGAGGGGCGCATTGTTACGCTCCCGCGGCCGGCCTGTGGTTTTCGCTATCGCTCCAGCATCTTTAATAATGAGGAGCGCGGCCGCTACATTATTCTGCGCGTCAATTATCGCCTCCGCCGGTCCGCTACGCCCACTCTGAGGTACGCGGATTTACAGAAGCACTTCTCTGAATCGAAAACGCCGCTGTCTTTATCCGCCGTGCGCGAGGCTGTGCTCCAAATTCGCAGAGCCAAAGGCATGCTGCTCGTCCCCGGAGACAGCGATTCCCGGAGCGCCGGTTCTTTCTTCAAGAATCCTGCCCTTACCCCAGCGCAGTTCCAAGATCTTGCCGCCCGCGCAACCTCAAAAGGTCTCGAAATCCCGAGCTATCCAGCTCTCGATGCCCAGCACAAGGTTTCCGCCGCCTGGCTGGTCGAGCACTCCGGATTCGCGAAAGGATTCCGGCTCGGTGCGGCGGGCATCTCGACGAAACACTCTCTTGCCCTGATCAATCCAGGAAGCGCGCTCGCTCGCGACATTGTGCGCCTGAAAGATGCAATCCAGGACCGGGTTCAGAGCGAATGGGGAGTTGTGCTCGACGCCGAGCCCGTCTTCGTTGGTTTCTGAACCCGGATCAACCTTTTTTCCGCAGCCTTGAAGCAACGCGCGTAAGGAAGGACGTAAGTATAGGGCGGCACATCCCGAAGCAGTCGCCTCCCTACGCCGGCCCAAGAGGTGCTTCCGCTACCCAAGATCCGCCCTGTACACCTGTCGGCAAACCAGTCAGCAACCATTAGCTGCTTTGCGTGTAATTTTCCCGAACGAAATCGATCTGACAGCGTTCTTTAGGGGTAGAACTTCAAGGGCATAAGCGGGCGGGCGTTTTGACAGCAGACTTCGCGATGGCAGAACGAGCTCTAGAAACGGGACAACAGGAAGAGACGTTACTGGAGTTCGCGGTCCGCGAGCATGCGCAATTGGTATATCGCATCGCCTACTCGGTGCTGCGCAACCCAGCAGAGGCCGAGGACGCGGTCCAGGACACATTCCTGCGCGTGCTCCGTCACGGAGGCAAGGCATCGCGGATTCAGGACCAGAAGGCTTGGCTGGCGCGAATCGCATGGCGCGTGGCCGTTGATCGGCGAGCGAAGCTGGTGCACTCGGCTGCACGGAGCGACCAGGCAATCGACGGCTTGCTTTCGACGGCGGAAGGTGCGGATCGAGTCCTGTTGGAAAAGGAACGCCGTGAGGCTCTTGACCGTTTCGTCGCGGCCTTGCCTGACAACCTGCGAGATTCATTGGTTCTGGCAACGGTCGAGGAATTGTCACCGCGCGAGGTTGGAGAAATGCTCGGCATCAGCGAAGCGGCTGTGCGCTCGCGAGCCTTTCGCGCCCGGCAAATCCTGCAGGACCGAATGAAGACCTGGATTGGAGACCGGCAATGAACTTGGATGACAAGGACCGCGAACACGAGATGGATCGGTGGATTGATGACGCTGTTGCGCAGTATGGGAAGGCCGAACCGCGTCCGGGACTTGAGATACGAGTGCTGGCTCGTCTTGCCGAAGCTCGCCGCGAATCGAGCCGAACGCGGCGTTGGTGGAGCGCTCTGGCCGTCACTGCAGCAGCGATCCTGGTTCTGGTGATGGTGTGGCAACAGCGCACGAGACTGTCGCACATTCCAGCGGACCAGATCGCAAGCGTCGCAACCAGGCCGCAAGCGGAAGAACATGCAGGCAACACGCGACCGCTTGATAAGAATGCGACCTCAGCTCGTGAGAATCATCCGCTCGCTGTTGCGCAGAACAGTTCGAATCATCGCCGTCCAGTGATTGCAAGAGCGGCGCAGAATGCGCCGAAGCTCGAGCAATTCCCTGCTCCGCAGGCGCTTAGTGAACAGGAGCAATTGCTCGCGCGCTATGTGCGGGAGTTCCCACAGAGAGCGGCTCTCGTGGCACGCGCGCAGACCGAACTTCACAGGCAGGACGAACTTGAAATGGCTGCACCTTGGCCAAACGCGAGTTCAATCAGTTTGGAACAACAGGAATAAAGGAGAATTCAAATGTCGAAAAAGCAAATCGTTTGGCTGACAGCAGCGGTAATTATTTTCTTGTGGGGCGCTCCATTTTGGGGCATGCACGCTCTAGCGCAAGAGGCTTCGGCAAAAGCCACCACCGATGAAGCGAGCAAGCCGATCTCGGCCTTTCGCCTCGACTTCACGCTCACGGAATCCGAGGATGGGCGGAAGATCAACTCGCGCCATTACTCGATGAACCTGGTGCCGGGCTATACACCATCGAACGAAATCAAAATCGGCAGCCGCGTTCCCGTCGAAGGCAAGCAGGGCGAGATGCAGTACATCGATGTTGGCACCAGCATCTGGTCCCGCATGACCGAGCGAGGTGACGGTGTTCAGTTGGAGGTCAGAGCCGAAATTTCAAACTTCGCGAACCCGGAGCAGGAAACCCGGAGTTCGATGCCACTCTTGCGCCAGCTTCGCATCAATGCCAGCACGGTAGCCGTGCCGGGAAAGCCTACCGTGGTTGGCATCGTGGACGATCCCAATTCCAAACGCCAATTCGAACTGGAAGTGACGGTGACGAAGATTCGGTAGTTGGCTCTTGGCTCTTGGCTCTTGGCTTTTGGCTTTTGGCTCGGCTTTCGGCCCCTGATCTGGGGCCGGGGCCGCTTCCAAGGCCTTCCCCCTCCCCTCCCCCCCAATCTCGGTCCATTGGAATCATGGACTTGGCGACAAAGTATTGATTCGAGGATGCTTATAGTCAAAGTATTCAAAGCATAGGAGTTATCGTACCGCTTCGGCGTCTCGGCGGGTTTGAAGAACCATCCCCCCTTTAACTCTGTCTATTGGAATCAATACCTTAGCGCAACCATTTCCCCAAAAGTATTGAACTGACAGTAGTTAGTGGCAAAGTATTAAAAACGCAGGAGTTACTGCAACCCCCCTGGCAAAGTCTTGTTGTCAAATAACTTAGTCCTGAAATCCGCCAACAGATGCGGATCTCAGGCTGCGCGATGCCGCGCCGGACTACTTTCGAAGGTATGGATCCGAACTACCCCACGATATTATTTCCCATACCAAGCCTTGTTTTCTGTGACCGCGCGCACACCATTTTTGTGATGAATCCTGCTTTGTGATGAAATCCTCACCCAAAGAAAAACGGGAACCAAAATCCGAGCGAGCGCGTAACCATGTCAGCCAGTCCAGAGAGTAGGTCAAGTGATCTCAATAAATCCGGCAAATCGGAATGAGGGGTTGACGTTGCGTCAGGCGGCGCTGATCGCGGGTTTCGGATACCTGCTCAGTCCTGTCTCGTACGCAGAGTTTACGATTATGCCCAAGCTGGTGATTCCGGGCAACATCGAGCAAACCGCTCAGAACATTGTTGCGCATCAGGGGATGTTTGTTGCGGCAATCTTCTGCTACCTAATCACCTTCCTCGAGGACGTGGTGATTGCCTGGGCGCTCTATTACCTGCTTGCGCCGGTCAATCGATCATTGTCACTGCTGACGGCGTGGTTCCGGCTGGTGTATACGGCGGTCGCTCTCTATGGCTGGCTCAACCTGGTGACCGCTTTTCGCCTCCTGACCACATCGGATTACATGACGCTCTTTGGTTCCACCCAACTGCATGCCCAACTTAAGCTTCTGCTCGGTTCCTTTCGATACGATTGGTCCATGAGCCTGGTGATTTTCGGAATTCATCTCATTCTGCTGGGCTATCTCATTTACCGGTCTGGATACATCCACAAGATAATCGGGATTCTGCTCGTCATCGACGGATTGGGGTGGGAGATCGATAGCTTGCAACCATACTTTTATCCGAACGCTCACCTTGGATTTATCTTCATCACTTTCTTCGGGGAGTTAGTCTTCATGCTTTGGCTGTTGATCCGGGGCTGGAAGATCCGAGAGCAGCCAGCGCAGTCTTGAGGCACGGGCGACCTGAGACCGTCGAGTCATCTTTCCGCGTCAACTCCCATCGCCAGACCGGACCCTCATCAGGGTCGTTGGCGAAGCCTGCGAAACGCATTCCCAGTTTTTCCAGTATCCGCGTCGACGCATTGTGTTCCGGTAACGTATGCGCACACACAACGCGTACACGCGCGTCATCGAACGCACGACGCGTCAACTCTGCGGCAGCGAGAGTGGCTAGCCCCTGTCCCTGATAAGAAGGGGCAATGCCATACGCAATTTCGACAACGCCATCCGCCGAAGGTGGGCCGGTGTAGCCGCAAACTCCTGCGACCATCGGCGGTTGACCCACAATAAGCAGGTGTGTCCACCAGCCGGCGAGCGCGGGATTTGCTTGCAGTTTCTCCAGCGACACTTTCATGGCGCCGGCGAAGTTCTCCCAGCCGCTGGTAATGCGGGCCCCAATGCGCTCTTCGAGTGCGGCCGGATTTTGGACGGCTAGCTCAAACAGCGCGAGGTCGCAGGATAGGAGCGAGATTTGCGTCGTGGAATGAGCCAAGATTATCGCCCCGAAAACCGGCAATCGCGGCTGGATGATCGGCTATTCGGAAGCTAAGGTGCGACCAGAGCCAGTGCGGGCGTTCCGCCTACTTTGAGCACGCCAATCTGGTGCATCTTCACGGTGTCGATCACCAAAATGCTGTGCCTCTGCGGAACCGTGGCATAGAGCAGCTTGCCGTCGTTCGTAGTCACGGCGGTCCAGAAGTGCATCTTGGTCTTGATGGTACCGATCTTCCGCCAGGTATGGGTATCGAGCACCCGAAATTCGGAGGCCGTCTCGCTATCGGGGCGAAGATTCGGCGGCCGACCGTAATTGAGATAAAACTGGTTGTCGTAGGAGTAGTCGTATTCGTCGTTGTAACCCAGATAGAGCCTGCTGCCGTCGGGCGAGGTGGGCCAAGCGGCAGGAGGAACGCGGTTGGGTAGGCCGGGCTTTGCCGAGGTATCGGCGAACGCCTGAGTGGCAACGTTCATCCTAACCACGGCGCCGTCTCCGCGGACAATCGCTATATCTTCAGCGCCGGGAACCTCAATCGCTGTGGCGACTCCGTCTCGCCTTTCCCAAGGAAGTACGATGTCCAAGTTTTGGAGTTCACGGGAATCGGCGTCCACACGAATCAGCCTTACCCTGTTTGTTCTCGGACATAGAAAATTGAACCGATCGGCGGTTGGGTAGGAGATGAAGCGGCCGGGGCCACAGTTATAAAGGCGCACACTCCTGGGCAGAAAGTTGCCGGTGCGCGTGTCGAGTGTGGCGAGGAGAAACGCATCCTTGTCTTCCGATTTGGGCGTGTCGATCAGGATTCGCAGGGCCAACCCGTCGCCGGAAACCGCCATGGCTGAAAACGACGGGAGCACATTGGCCACTTCGCGGTCCTCAACGGTACCACGCTGGAGGACCACGCCCTGGGCGGTGTTGATCACGGCGAGTTCGCTTAAATCACCTTCCGTGATCGACGCAACGTAGAGACGGGTTCCATCCGGCGAGAGCGCAAAATCGGCGTTATCACCGGTGCGAATGCTGCCCATGACTTTGGCGGTTTGAGGATCGAGTAACCAGACGCGCCCGCCCGGCCCGCTGGCCTCGGGTTTCGGATCGAGAACGTAGAGCCAGCCGGGTTGGGGCTTAGCCCAATTTTCTACTTTGATGTTCGAGTTTCCCGACGCATCGGTCGGCGTTGGTGCGGTCGTCTGGCCGACTTGTGCGACCGCCGTGGCCGGGCACACCGGGGGACCCAGCGCGAAAAGGAGAGAAGATACGAATGGCAGGAGATTTGGTTTCATACTGCCCTCAGTAACTCCCGAAGTTAGACCGCTAGTTCGCGCATTATACGCCTCTCGTGCAAGCTGCAAAGATCGAGAGCCCCAGTCAGCCCTGACTTAAGCGAGCGGCTCTTTCGAAGATCTCGGTGAACATCTGCCGGGTTAGCTTACCGGTTTGCGTGTTCTGGTTGGACGGATGGTAGGACGCCAACAGGACGCGGCCGTCGGGCATGGCGTATTGGGCGCCGTGGCGGAACTCATACTCCCGTTTGCCAGCAATCGCCTTGCGTCGCTTCAGGTAGTTGAGATAGCTGTCAAAGCCGATCCGGCCCAAAGCAACAATCACTCTTAGATTCTTAAAGCCCTGCAATTCGCGCTCGAGATAGGGCGCGCAATTGGCCAGCTCCTCGGGAAGTGGCTTGTTATCGGGCGGAGCACAGCGGGCGGCGGCGGTTATATAGAGGTTGGTCAGGACCAGGCCGTCGTCTCGGTCGGTTACCGTGGGCTGATTGGCGAAACCGGTTTCGTAGAGAACGGGATACATGAAGTTTCCGGAGGCGTCGCCGGTGAAGGGACGGCCGGTACGGTTCGAGCCGTGGGCGCCGGGCGCCAGTCCCAGGACTAAGACCGCGGCTTTTGGATCTCCGAAGCCGGGGACGGGCTTGCCCCAATACTCGTGGTCGCGGTAGGCGCGACGCTTTTCGCGAGCGACTTGCTCGCGGTAGGCAACGAGGCGAGGGCAGCGGGTGCAGGCGATCACTTCGGCGTTTAGAACTTTGAGCCAGGTGGGGATAGACATTTCGTAATTGTGCAAATCGGTAATTTTGTAATTTGAAACCAGTCAGGCCCGAAATTGCAAAACTATAAAATCTTTGGGCGGCCGACCACCCCAACCTCTTCACGGTTACCTTAGTGAGTTAGCCTTGGTGTACCCCGGTTTGACGTTGATCTCTGGCAGTCTTTACACTCAAGTCTGCGGCTTAACGCTTTCCGCGGATTTCTCTTGGCGGCTGCGACGCTGGGCTGCGGGTCGGCTGTTCGCGGTCGGCTTGAAAGGTTAATTGTGAGCCCCACAGAGACTAAAGAGAGTACAAAGCGCGAGATTCAAGTCGAGATTCCCGTCGAAGAGGTTGGCCGCCAGACGGACTCGGTGATCCAGAAGTACCAGAAGGTCGCGCGCATCCCCGGCTTTCGGCGGGGACATGTTCCGGCATCGGTCATTAAGCAGCGCTTCTCCGAGGAGATCAAGACCGACGTTGTCGAGGCGCTGATTCCCCGCTATTTCCGGCAGGAAACGGAGCGGCTGGGCATGCATCCGGTTTCGCAGCCGCAAGTGACCGACCTGCACCTGCACGACGGCGAACCGCTGCGCTTTAAGGCGGCTTTTGAAGTGCTGCCGGAAATCAAGCTCGAAGGCTACAAGGAGTTGCGCGCGGACAAACCGGAAGTCACGGTATCGGACTCGGACGTCGAAGAGGCGCTGAAGGATCTGCGAGAACGGCACGCCACTTTCAATCCGATCGAGGGCCGCGCGCTTGCCGACGGCGACTTTGCCCAGGTCTCGCTCGACGGCACGCCAAAATCAGGCGACGAACGTCAACCGGTTCACATGGATGAAGTTCTGGTGGAAATCGCGGGCGCGAACACCATGCCCGAGTTCACGGAGAACCTGCGGGGCGCGAATGCCGGAGATGAACGCACCTTCGATGTGAACTATCCGGACGACGCGCAAGACAAGCGACTGGCGGGGAAGACATTCAGCTATGGGGTGAAGGTTCATGCGCTCAAGCAAAAGAGTCTGCCGGAACTGAACGACGAGTTTGCCAAGCAGTTTGGAGAATTCGCCAATGTGGATGACCTGCGGAAACGGATTCGCGAGCAGATTGAGTCGGATCGCAAGCATGAAGCGGAACACAAAGCCAAAGACAAGGTGGTGGACGACCTGATCCGGCGCAACGATTTTGAAGTGCCCGACGCGCTGGTGGAACAACAGATCGACATCCGGCTGGAGCGGGGGTTGCGGGCGCTGGCGGCGCAGGGCCTAACCGCCGAGCAGATGAAGAAAATGGATTTGCAGCGCCTGCGCGCAGGACAGCGCGAGCAGGCTATTCACGATGTAAAGGCGGCGCTGCTGCTGGAAAAAGTGGCAGATGCGGAGAATTTGCAGGTCAGCGACGAGGAAGTCGATCAGGAGGTGGACTCGCTGGCAAAACAAACAAAACAGACAACGGAAGCGGTGCGAGCTCGTTTGACACGCGATGGGGGCCTCGATAGAATCCGAAACAGAATCCGCAACGAGAAGACCCTCGATTTTCTGTATCACCAGTCCGCATGACACGAACGCGGACCATTTCGATCCTCCCCTTGACCGTTGGCGTATTTCGGGGGCAGGAGTGTGGAAGGTGAACTTGAGCGATCCAAAGATGATGCTGGTTCCGATGGTAATCGAGCAGACCGGGCGAGGCGAACGCGCCTATGACATTTATTCCCGGCTGCTCCGCGACAATATCATTTTCATCGGCACGCCGATTGACGACAACATCGCCAACCTGGTGATCGCGCAAATGCTGTTCTTGGCGCAGGAAGATCCGGAGAAGGATATCCAGCTTTATATCAACTCGCCGGGCGGATCGATTACGGCCGGGATGGCGATATACGACACGATGCAGTATGTGAAGAACGACGTGACGACGATCTGCATCGGGCAGGCGGCGTCGATGGCGGCACTACTGCTGTCGGCGGGGGAGGCGAAGAAACGTTTGGCCCTGCCCAATTCGCGCATTTTGATCCATCAACCTTCGATGGGCGGCCTGTCGGGGCAGGCGACGGATATCGACATTCATGCGCGCGAAATTCTGCGCATGCGCGAGATTACCAATCAGTTGCTGGCAAAGCATACTGGCCAGAAACTGGAAAAGGTGGAGAAAGATGTAGAGCGCGACTTCATCATGAATTCGCAGCAAGCTAAGGAATACGGAATCATCGACGATATCATTTACAAGACGAGATAGAGGGTATGATCGGCTGTCGGCGGGCCACCGGCGGGCTTCCCTGGAGCAAAGGCCCTTCGTACAGCGCGGTCCCGATAACAGCGTGGCAGGTAGGCGGTAAGATTAGAAAAGGAGTACGGCCGAGTGAAAACCAGATCCGGCTCGGATGAGATGTTGCGCTGTTCGTTCTGCCACAAGACGCAGGACGCGGTCGCCAAACTGATCTCATCGCCGAGCGACTATCCCCGGGCATACATCTGTGACGAATGCGTCGCGGTCTGTAATTCGATCCTCGAAGATGACCGCACTGCGACGCCGGCCTCAGCCGTCCCTAACCAGCTGCCCAAACCGCAGGAAGTAAAATCCTTCCTCGATGAATATGTGATCGGGCAGGAGCAGACCAAGAAAAAGCTGGCGGTCGCCGTCTACAACCACTACAAGCGTATTTACATGAACCGCCAGCGCCCGAGCGATGGCGTCGAACTGACAAAATCGAACATTCTGCTGATCGGCCCAACCGGGACGGGCAAGACACTGCTGGCACAGACGCTGGCGCGCATGCTGGACGTGCCGTTTGCGATCGTGGACGCGACCACGCTCACCGAGGCGGGCTACGTAGGCGAGGATGTCGAGAACATCATTCTGAAACTGCTGCAGTCCGCGGAGGGCGACGTCAGCCGAACGCAGACCGGCATCATCTACATTGACGAAATCGACAAAATTGGCCGCAAGGACGAGAATCCCTCGATCACCCGCGACGTATCGGGCGAGGGCGTGCAGCAGGCGCTGTTGAAGATTCTGGAAGGCACGATCGCGAACGTTCCACCGCAGGGGGGACGCAAGCACCCGCATCAAGAATTCACCCCGGTCGATACCACGAATATCCTCTTTATATGTGGCGGGGCTTTCGTGGGGCTGGAAAAGATCATCGCGCGCCGCGTAGGAAAGAAGTCGCTGGGCTTCCGCACCGGCGGCGAAACAGAAACGGAAGATCAGGCAGCACCTTCGGCCAAGCGCAATTTCGAGCTAGTCTCCGAAGCGCAGCCCGAGGACCTGATCAAGTTCGGGCTGATCCCGGAATTCGTCGGCCGGCTGCCAGTAATGGGCGTGCTGCAAAACCTGGACGAGAACGCGCTTGTTGAAATTCTGACACGCCCCAAGAATGCCATTGTCAAGCAATACCAGCGTCTGTTTGAATTCGAAAATGTTCGCCTGAAGTTCAGCGAGGACGCGAACCGCGCTATCGCCCGTCAGGCCATGATTCGCAAAGTGGGCGCCCGCGGCCTGCGCATGATTCTGGAAGAGCTGATGCTGGAACTGATGTACAACCTGCCCAGCCAGAAGAAGGTCAAGGAATTCGAAGTGACGCGCGAGATGGTGGAAAAGCGCAACGTCTCGCTCGCGATGATCGAGAAAGCGGCAAGCTAGAGTCCACCTGGCGGCGCAACGAGCGCGGCGCCCGGATGGGACACCCCTAAACGACCAGAAACGGGAGATTGTGTTGTCGAACCCAAAGGAAAAATTCGAGAGCAAGAAACTGCCGATGATGCCCATCCGGGACGTCGTCATCTTTCCCTACATGATGACGCCGTTCGTTGTGGGCAGGGAATCCAGTGTCCGCGCGCTCGAAGAAGCTCTGGCCGCCGACAAGAAGATATTCCTGGCGACACAGCACGATGCCTCGATCGATGAGCCCAAGCCCAACGACATTTTCCAGGTTGGGACCATCGTCAACATCGTGCAGAGCCTCAAACTCCCCGATGGCAACATTAAAGTTCTGGTTGAAGGCATTGAGCGCGGCAAAGTCCTGCAGGTAACGGAAAGCGAGGGCTTCCTGCAAGCCATTGTCCGGGTAGCCCGGTACGCCACCGAGACCACGCCGCAAATCGAAGCGGGCATGCAGCGCGTTACGTCACTTTTCGAGCAGTACGTAAAGCTCTGCCAGTCGCTGAACTACGAGACCATGATCGCCGCCGTGCGCATGGAAGATCCGGCCAAGCTGACCGACACGATCGCTGCGAACCTTCAGCTTTCGATTGAAGAGAAACAGGCACTGCTCGAGATCTTCGATCCGGCCGAACGCCTCAGCCGCATCGGCGATGTTCTGGATGTAGAGATCGAAAAGCTGAACATGGACCGCACCATCCAGTCGCGCGTGAAGCGGCAGATGGAAAAAGCGCAGAAAGAGTATTACTTAAACGAAAAGATTAAAGCGATCCAGAAGGAACTTGGGCGCGGCGAAAAGAGCGAATTCGACGAACTGAAGAAGAAGGTCGAAGCCGCGGGCATGCCGAAGGAAGTGCGAGACAAGGCACTGCAGGAACTCAAAAAACTGGAAGCGATGCCGCCGATGTCGGCCGAGTCGACGGTCTCACGCAACTACCTGGACTGGTTGCTGGCGGTGCCGTGGAAGAAGCGCTCCAAAGAGATACGCAATATCTCACGCGCGGAAAAAGTCCTGAATGAAGATCATTACGGGCTGGAAAAGATCAAAGAGCGCATCCTGGAATTCCTGGCCGTCCGTCAACTGGTAAAGAATCCCAAGGGCTCCATTCTGTGCTTCGTCGGACCTCCTGGCGTCGGCAAGACCTCGTTGGGGATGTCAATAGCGAAAGCGACCGGGCGGAAATTCGTCCGCATGTCGCTGGGCGGCGTGCGCGATGAAGCCGAAATCCGAGGCCATCGCCGGACCTACATCGGTGCTTTGCCCGGCCAGATCATCCAGATGATGAAAAAGGCGGGCACCAAGAACCCCGTTTTCATGCTCGATGAAGTCGACAAGATGTCAATGGACTTCCGCGGCGATCCTTCCGCCGCCCTGCTCGAAGTGCTTGACCCCGAGCAGAATTTCATGTTCGTCGACCACTATCTCGACGTCGAGTACGATCTCTCGCAGGTCTTCTTCATCGCCACTGCCAATGTGATGCACACCATTCCGCCCGCCCTGCAGGACCGCATGGAAGTGCTGCGCCTGCACGGCTACACGGAACCGGAAAAAGTCGAAATTGCCAAGCAATTCCTGGTCAAGAAGCAAATGGCGCAAGCCGGCCTGAGCGAAAAGAACGTTCAGTTCTCCGATGAAGCGATCCGGCAGATGATCCGCGGCTACACTCGCGAAGCCGGCGTGCGCAACTTGGAACGTGAAATCGGCAACGTCTGCCGCAAGGTGGCGCGCAAGGTAGTCAAGGAAGGCGACACGTACTCCCTCGCCATGGAACCCACCAAGATCGACGAATTTCTTGGCGTCCTCAAGTTCCGCGATACGCTCGCCCACGAAAAGAGTGAGGTGGGACTGGTCACGGGCCTGGCTTGGACCGAGGTCGGGGGCTCCATCCTTAGCACCGAAGCCATGGTTGTGGATGGTAAAGGAAAGCTCACGCTAACTGGTAAACTGGGCGATGTCATGCAGGAATCCGCTCAAGCGGCGATGTCCTACGTGCGCTCGCGCGCAGCGCGTCTCGGCTTGCCGCGCGACTTCTACCGCACCCTCGATATTCACGTGCACGTCCCTGAAGGAGCGATTCCGAAAGATGGCCCGTCGGCCGGCATCACGATTGCTACTGCGCTTTCGAGCGCACTGAGCCGCATCCCGGTTCGCCGCGACATCGCCATGACCGGAGAGATCACGCTGCGTGGGAAAGTTCTGCCGATCGGTGGCCTCAAAGAAAAACTGCTTGCCGCTCACCGCGCTGGCCTTTTCGAAGTCATTCTGCCCAAAGACAACGAAAAGGATCTTGCCGAGGTCCCCGAAAACCTGCGCAATGCAATGAAGCTGCATTTCGTCGACAACATGGACCAGGTTCTGGCCATCGCGCTGGAAGGCCCTCTGCCGGAGATCGCGGAAAACGAAAACGCGGCTCTTACGCCCATCGCGCCTCCACCACAATCGCCTGACGTACCAACTGCCAGACAATAACTAAAATCCGATAGACCATCGGACATTCCCGCCGCCAAATCCATCGAGCGCATGTTGAGCATTGCGAATTCGCGGCTGAGTGAAGGGAATGGTCTGCGATTGTCGTTCTAGCAAAGTGAAGGATGGCTTCCGTACAAGCAACCTCTTGGAATTACCTGCCTGGAACGGAGGCGGTGAGGTTGTCTTGGTGTGGATCCGGACTATTTGGGGGATGAAAATATTTCCAAACCCGAGCCAAAAAATGGACTTGACAAAACCACAAGATCGATACATGATCCCCCAACGATGTATCAGTCGGCCGCAGACGTGGGCGCGCAAGTCCTTACCAGATACCAGAGCATTAAATTCTTCCCCTTATCAAAATCAAACTGAAAGTCTCTTATTTTGGGCTTCATTTCGTCTGCATGAAAGCGCCCTGCTGGCAACGGCGGGGGACCGAGCAGAAGTCGGTGAGCGACATTCGCTGACAATTTGAACCTCAGGATAGATCACTCAAGAGCAAGACCAGACGCCCGCAATGGGCAAGGAGGAAGAGGGAAATGAATTCAATAAAAGTAGTAGGTATGCTGTGTGCACTCGCTGTTGTCGTACTGGTTGCTGCCGTACCCTATGCCTCGGCAACGGCTCCTGCCAACGGCTTTTACCAGGTGGATTCAACTGTATACTGCAACGCGTGGTATTTCTGGACGCAAAATTCCACATACACCGGGAGTGACGCCGGCTGGAACTACGCGTCGGGTTACCAGGATGGTTGCGTCACCGGGTTCGTCGAGGCTGGTTTCCAGGTTGCAATCAAGAAAGGGCAGCCGCCGAACGATAATAACGGCACGTCTGGCGGCTCCAACCGGACAAGCACTGACGTCGAATTGTCCGACCTCTACTGGTGCAACTTCATCTCCGACTGCTCCGATATGTATGTGACCGTCTTCGATATCGGCGCCAAGGCCACCGCGAAGCACCCCAATAGCATGGTGTACTATTACGTGGATGGCGACACCTTCCTCTACGAATATGACGAAACGCCGATCACCGTCAGCTATTCGTTAGACGCTAACGCACGACCGAAAGCCGATGCGTCGCGTGCAAACCTACCAGCCGCTGGTTCTTTCAAGCCCGTTAATGCGGGCACCTTGGGGAAGGACGGAGTCAGAGTCAAATAGAAGAGTGCAAACGTAGGAACAACCTTCAATAGGCTACGCTTGGCTTTCGGCGTAGCCTATTTTTGGGCCCGTTGCGCGTACCCCGAAGAGCTAACGAAGTTGGGGGCGATCGTCCGGCACATGGGCGCGCTCTGACTGGCATTAACATAAGAGAATATTTATCGCGGAACGGTGCTCGTGGCATTCGAGGTCATGAACAGTTTGGGTGTTAGTGTCCCTGAAGTTTGAGGGCACTTGGGAGGAACGATGGTTATCCGTTGGAAGGGTATTGCGGTCGTGCTCGCTCTTTGCTTTGCACCAGCGCTGCAAGCGCAGGCTCCGTTTGACTTTAAGGATTTTTCCGCGACCATGAGTGGCGCTTTGTCTGGGCCGAATTTCGAGACGAAGGTCTATCGGAAAGGCGACCTCATAAGGGTGGATATGCCTGGCCACTATATTGTGACGGACGTAAGCACGCTCACTAGTTACGGTTATTTTCCGGGAACCAATTCCTGCCTCGAGAACTCCACTCCCCAATCTGGCTCGGTCCCATTTTCCATGCTCAAGGATGCGAAAATCGAACATGTGCTCGTTGGCGAGGAGAAGGTGGAGGGCCATCCGTGCAAGGTGGAAGATGTCACCATCCAGCATGAGGGCAGACCAACAATAAAGCTGAAGGTCTGGGAGGCACAGGACCTCAAAGGGTTCCCAATCAAGATTGTTCGCGAGGCTCAGATGGCGGCGACCCCCTCGCGAACGCTTTTATACCGGGACGTCCAACTGGGGCCGCAGGACGCATCGCTGTTTGCGCGTCCCAAGGATTGCGGCAAATCGCCGGATTTCCCCGCGCATGATGCCGAATCACCGGTACCTCCGCGGCAATGAAGGAGTGAGTTCAACACGACCCGATTTTCGCGTTTGTGCTACGAACGGCGGGAATCCGGCACTGTCAGCGCCCGTATATCGGCGTGGGCGTGCCAGCGCGGTCTTTGGTTAAAATGGCGTTAGAATAATTACCATGGCCGCCGAACCCAGAAGCCGCCTCAGCCTGGGCCTGCAAGGGTCCGCTGCACTATTTGTGGCTCTTGCCGTGGTTGCCATCCTTCTCGTCACGCTTCCTGCGTACCGTATTTTCTTCTTGATCAGCGTTCTCATCGGCCTTGTCATCGCGGGCGGGCTCGCCCTTTGGCACGGGTTGCATCCGATTAAAGACGTAGATGTGGAGAACAAGCGCCCGCTGGGACTGTAATGAGTTTGAGCTTTGGTCTTTTTCATCGGCTTATTTCATCTCGCCGGCTCTTGCCAGAAGCGGCTTTAGGCTCGACACTGTCTGCATGCGAGTTCTGGCCCGCTTCGTACTATCGGCAAGCGACGTCGCACACTTCCCTGCCCCTGGCCTGCCTGAAATCGCGTTCCTAGGCCGCTCGAACGTTGGCAAATCAAGCGTCATCAATTGCCTGGTCGGCTCCAAACTGGCCCGCACCAGTTCCACTCCTGGACGGACGCGAAGTATAAATTTCTTTGAAATCCGGCGCGCCGGGCAACCGAAGCCCGAGCTTTTATTCACCGACCTTCCCGGGTACGGCTACGCGAAAATCTCACGCGAGATTTCACAGGATTGGGCCCGCTTTGTAGACCCTTATCTTGAGCAGCGCTCCTGTCTGGCTCTTTGCCTTGCGCTGATTGACGCCAACATTCCGCCTCAAGAAAGCGACCGCCAGTTAATGGAGTTCCTCCACTCCCGCAAAAGGCCATATCTCATCGTGGCCACCAAATCCGATCGGATGTCGGGGAACAGCCTGTCTCAAGCGATGCGCACGCTCAGCCACGAATACGAAGGCGCAGCCATCATTGCCTTTTCTGCCAAGACCGGCACCGGGAAAGAAGAGATTTGGAAGCAGATTCGGGCGTCGGCGGAGCGGTTGACCACCGGTTAAAGTCTTTGCTGCGATTTTCCGATCAAGTATATTGGCGGCATTCTGCCGGAAAAGGTCATGGACCCGAACATCATCTGCGAGCAGCCTGGCTTCGCTGAGAGCAGGCCGCTTCAGCCGGGCGAAGACGGAGTCTCCTATCTGCGGCGTTTGAAGGGGCAACCCGTCGATGATTCGGCAATCCCTGCGGCCGATGCCGACACCGCTCCCAGTTCAGCCGGCGCTGTTCTTGGCAAGGAACGGCGGCGCAGCCCCCGTTTTCAGTGCTCCGGCAGCGTGGAACTGCAACCGCAAGACGGCAGCGCACACATGTGGGGCGCGCTTACCGATATCAGCTTGCACGGTTGCTACGTAGAGATGCCCACCACCCTTCCGACAGATACGCTGGTGTCGCTTACTGTCGGAGTGCTTGGCGTTCGTTTTTCGGCCCAGGCTAAAGTTCGCGTTTCTTATCCAGCGCTCGGGATGGGGATGTGCTTCGCTGAAGTTAAGCCAGAGCAGCAAACGCAGTTGCAGCAATTGCTGATGGCAGTTGCCGGGCAAAGAGCGACTCTCAGCGCTGCGCCCGCGACCTCACCGGAGACCATGGTTACGGCCGATCCAAGGATTGTTGTTGAAAGGCTGATTGAGTATTTCAAGGAAAATAGTTTCCTGTCGCGCGATGAGTTCCACGCGATCGCCAAACGGGTTCGCCGCCCCTGAAATTCCCGCGCACCAGGTCTGGACGGCCCGTTTGACGGCTTCGGCCGACGTTACTGCCGTACCGGAGTTCCCACCGCCCGCGCCATTTCCTCCGTTATCATAGGAGGCTATGGCCAAATATCTGGTGACGGGCGCGGCTGGCTTCATCGGATCCTCGTTGGTGCGCGCCCTTCTGGCGCGCGGCGACCAGGTCCGGGGCGTCGATAACTTTTCCACTGGCAAACGAGAGAACCTGACCGAAGTCCGCGACAAAATGGACTTTCGGGAAGCCGACCTCCTCGACCGGGAGGCCATGCACAGCGCCTGCCAGGGCGTCGATTACGTTCTCCATCAGGCCGCCATACCCTCGGTTCCCAAATCGATTGTCGATCCCTTGGGAAGCAACGGCGCCAATGTGGACGGCACTGTCAATTTGCTGGTGGCCGCGCGCGACGCCAAGGTCAAACGTGTGGTCTATGCGGCTTCGTCGTCCGCCTATGGAGATACGCCCACTCTTCCGAAACACGAAGCGATGCCAACGAGCCCGATTTCCCCGTATGCAGTAGCCAAGCTCGCCAGCGAGTTGTACATGACGTCTTTTTACCGCTGTTACGGTCTTGAAACCGTCAGCCTGCGCTATTTCAATATCTTCGGACCACGGCAGGATCCTTCTTCTCCTTATTCGGGCGTGCTGGCCAAGTTCAGCATGCAAATGCTGCGCGGCGAGCAGCCCACGATTTTCGGCGACGGCGAGACCAGCCGCGACTTCACGTACATCGATAACGCGGTATCGGGAAATCTGCTGGCCTGCGCCGCGCCCGCGTCAGAATGCGCGGGACGCGTCTTCAACTGCGCCACCGGCCGCCGTGTCACGTTGAACCAGACCTTTGAGGCTCTGAAGAAACTGACGGGCTATCCGGGACTGGCGAAATATGAGCCCGAACGCAGCGGCGACATTAAACACTCGCTCGCCGATATCACGCTGGCACAGAAACACCTTGGTTATAAGGTGCTGGTAAATTTTGAGGAAGGTCTGCGTCGGACGGTGGACTGGTATAAAACGCAAGCGCAACCAGTTGGAGCGTAAGGCAGATTTTGAGTGGTGTCGGCGAAAACCATAAACCAGCAGGCACAAAGGGGTGCACAGAGGACTTCAGGGAGGTAATCGGGACTCCCCTGAAAAGTGGGCCGCTGAGGGCGGCTGTCTCTACGCAACAACCTCTGCGGTGAATTTGCGGACGTCAACAGAATTCGGGGATCCTGCGGCAACCCAACCCTAAGACGCGGGCCGCTCCACGTGGCGATTGGCTATGGAATCCTCTGCCTTGGCCTTTGCCCATACAGTGAGCTCGTTCAGGTCATAGCGGAACGGGCCGTAGGAACAGAAACTCTTCTCGTCGAACAGCCTCTTAACCCCACAACTCAGGCAAACCTGGTAGGAATATCCTTGCGCACGAAGCGGCCAGCTCATGCGCCGATGCCAGCATCCGCGCAGCACCAAGAGACCGGTTCCGGCCAGGCTGGTCGCCATAACGCCGAGCGGCCATAGCCAGCTCGTTTTCCGGCTTTTTCCCAGTTTTTTCGGTTTCGCTTCGTCCTTTACTTCGTCAGCCATCACATCTCCCGGCCTACTTTCTCAGACTAGGACGAATCGCGGAACATAGCAAATCTAAAGGGTCGTACCCGGAAATTCTTGCCCCCACTCCCCCACGATTGTCCCATCCCAATCCCCCGGTTGGACAAGTACCATCGGACATTGCGACAACAGCCGAAAGACTATTAGGCTGAAAGCGGAGCACAGGAATGCGCTCCGCCGGAGAGGTCTGCCCGTCCATGTTTGACGGTTGCCGGCCACGTTCACCCCCGAGAACCTTGGCCTCCAACCTGGACGAGTCGAATCAAGACCGGCAATGCGCCTTCCGTGGGCCCCGAATAGGATAGAGAAAAGTTCGGTACTGATCGCCGCACATGAGCGCCCCTCCAACCCGGACTGACTGGCACGAGCCGGCCGAATCTGCGCTTCCGCTCGAACAGGGCGTCCGCGTTCTGGCTTCCATTGGCAAGCAGGAGGGCTTGCGCGCGCTTTTGGCGTTCTCCGACCTGCGCGAAAGTACTCGCCAACGACGGCCAGCGCCAGGCTCGGGCTCCAATCGAAATCTGCCGCAAAATGAGCGTTTGGTTCTGCACGAGGTTCTGCAGCTCGTCTGCCTGCGGGCGCAGGTCCTCACGCAAGCTGACAGCCTCCTGATCGCTTTGGCTGAGGGCGCGGAACTCGTTTGCCGCGCCTCCGCCGGAAGTCGGCCCATCCCGCAAGGCATTCGGCTGAATGGCGAGTCCAAATTTCTGCGCGAGGCTCTCGAATCCGGCAAGATTCTGCGTTGCGACGACTCGGAAACTGATGGCAGAGTCCAACTCGACTTTGCGCGCGCGATCGAGGCGCGCTCAACCATCCTTGTTCCCTTGCGCGGGCGAGGCGAACATCTGGGCGTCCTGCAGGCGTTTTCGGCGACTCCTTGGGCTTTCACCGATCACGACGTCCGCTGCCTCGATCTTTTCGCCGAACTGGTCCTCGCCGCGCTTAAGCCGGCCGATCAGGATCGCCGCTTGCACTGGCTCGGGAACGTGGCGGGCGAACTCCTGCAGAAGAACCCGGCCGCGATCGAGCCTTCACCAGCCGCGACACCTATTGCCGAGAAGAGCGTTGCTGAACCAGCCGCAGTCAAGCCCTCCGCAGAGGCACCGGCCGCGATCAAATCAGACGCGGTTGAACCGGTTATGATCGAGGCGGCTGAGGTCAAACCCGACGCTTTGGCCGAGGCGATCCACCAGCTCTTAACAACTCCGGCCGCGGACAACCATGCTCAGCTTGCGACTTTCGCGCTGACTCAGATCGAAGCGGCCAAGCCTGAGACCGCTGAATTCAAACCGGCAGCGATCGAGGCGTCGAGCGCAGAACCAACAGCGATGGTTGTAGAGAACCAGAAACCCGCAGCCTGCGTGCTCGCGAAGCCGGCAGAGGTTTCCGAGCAATCCGTCGCGTCCAGCCAATACAATCCATTTGCTGATGAACACGCGAAGGCAGCGATCTCCGCTCCAGGCCATGCCCCTGCTCATCGAACGCTTCCGGACTTCGGCAAGTTGACCGAACCTATTGTCATTCCGGTCGAATTTGCCGACTCGCCCGATCCCGAATCAGAGAAGACAGGACTGGAGTCGTTCCTGACCCCTGAAGCGGAACACTTATCGGATGAACTGCCGCTGCGCGGGCCCGAAGAGTTCGACCCTACGCCCTCGATCCCGCACCGTGTGTTCTTGCCCCTTACCTCGCGACCCGGGCTGAGTGTCGTCCTCGCGCTGGTGGTTGTGGCTGCGTTGTTTTCTGCCGGAGTGTGGTGGGGCATGCAGGCTCACACCAGCTACGCGCCCGCCAGAATTGCGGCTGGGCCAAAATCGGTCACCACACCGTCAGCGCCGGATGACCTCACACTGTCGGTAGGCAACGATGCGGTCGCGCCCGCCTCCGGCGATGAATCTCCTACACCTGTTCCCGAAGGCAAACTCGCCGAGCTTCCGAAAATTACCAGCGTGCGGCACTGGTCATCGTCGATGGGGAGCACGGTCGTCATCGACATGGAAGACCAGGTGAACTACGAAGTGCACCGTCTGATGTCGCCGGAACGGATTTATTTCGATCTTCACGACACGGCACTGCCCGCCGATCTCGATGGAAAAACCATGGACGTGGGCGATGCCTCACTATCGAGCGTGCGGATCGCCCAGCCGGTTGCGGGAATGACGCGCATCGTGCTCGATACCCGGAACGGATCGAATTTCTCCGTCAGCATGGAAACGAACCCTTATCGCCTGGTCGTTGAGCTGCGGGATAGCGCGAGAGCGCTAGCGGCGAACCCGCTCGCTCCCGCGGTAAAACACATAATCACAGCCCCATTGACGGCCACGGCCAATCCGACAACCCAGCCACTGCCTGCCCGCACGGGCAAGTTCCGCATTGTGCTGGATGCCGGGCACGGCGGTTGGGACCTGGGCACGGTGGGCCGTCAGGGCTTGCTCGAAAAGGATCTCGTGCTCGACGTCACCAGGCGCATCGGTAAACTGCTGCAGTCGCGCGACGGGGCGGAAGTGATGTTCACGCGCAGCGGCGACGACTACGTGGCCCTCGATCAGCGCGCCGATTTTGCCAATCAGGCGCAAGCCGATCTGTTCGTCTCCGTCCACGCCAACTACAGCAATTCCATCACCGCGCGGGGTGTCGAGACTTACTACACCAATCTGTTTTCCACTCCTGGATTGAAAGAAATCGAGAAGCGCGTCGACGGAACCTTCGCGCAGCCGGCTCCGGTCACGCTTAGTGCCGACGGCTTGCACGATAAAATTGAAGAGTCGCGCAGGCTGGCCGCGAGCGTGCAGCGTTCGCTCTACGCCACCCTCGCCGCTAAGAACCCCGACATCCGGGATCGCGGCATCAAGGACGCGTCTTTCGTTGTGCTGACCGGGACAACGATGCCCGCCATCCTCACCGAGATTTCTTTTGTAAGCAGTCCCGCAGACGAGCACAACCTGCAATCGGACGCTTACCGCCAGCAGATCGCAGAAGCAATCTACAAAGGCATCGCGCACTACGAAGAGTCTTTCCCGAAAGCGAAGATAGCGCAGCTGCGGCCCGCGGCTACTGGCCGGTAAGAGTTCGAACGCCTGGTTCCTGCTGTTAGTTCCCCACCCCGCCGTACTTTGCCAGCCACTTCAATTCTTCGCGCACCTTGATCTTTCCGTGCCAGGGATTCTTGTCGAGCGAATGGCCCTCGCCGGGAAAGATCAGGAGGTTGCTTGGCACATTCAATTCGTGCAGGGCACGATCCAGCAGATAATCCTCCAGCGCTGCGACGCGAACATCATCTGCGCCCGCAACCATGTGCGTAGGCGTGCGCACCTTGCTGATCTGGTAGATCGCAGCCTCGGTCCGGTAGCGATCCGGAGCCTCCCAGGGCAGGCCGCCCAAGAAGTAGGCGTCGTCCATCACGGTGTCGTCGTTGCCCCAATTCGCGACATGTTCCACGGCACCCGCGCCAGTCACTGCCGCTTTGAAGCGCGTGGTCTGCGTGATCAGCCAGTTCGTCATGTATCCGCCATAGCTGTAGCCGCCGATCGCGAGCTTGTCAGAGTCCGCAATTCCGTCCTTCACCAGCGCATCCACACCCGTTAGAATGTCGCGGCCTGGACCCGAAACGATCTCCGGCACAATCGCGAGCGCAAATTTGTCGCCGTAGCCTGTGGATCCACGATAATTCGGCTCAAACACCAGCCAGCCCGCGGTCGCTGCCAAGCGGTCCCACTGATACCAATCGGCCTCAAAGTGATTGCCGTCGGCATCCTGCGGGCCGCCGTGGATGAACACAAACATCGGCAGATTCTTCGCCTCAAATTTTCCCGGCGGATACATCAGCATGCCTTCAACCGGCGTTCCATCATCCGAAGTCCAGCGATAGGGCTTCGCTTTCGGCAGTTCCCGCTCCGTGAACAGTTTGTTGAAGGAAGTGATGGGCCGCGCGGTCGCGAGTCTATCCGGTCCGTCAGCGATATAGATCTCGGTTGGCTGCTCCGTCGCCGAATGGGCAAAGGCGATGCGTGAACCTTGGAATGCGGCGGCGGGATGCTCGTAGGCCCCAGCCCATCCCTCGGGCTTTATCATCGCGGATTTTGGGTTCGGCTGCGATATGAGCTGCACCTCAGTTCCGATGCGGCATGCACACAGCACGGAGCCGTTGGGCAGCGGCGCGTAGCTCACGACTTCGCCGCGAAAGTCGGCAAACCAGCGCTCGACTGCTTTGCTATCCGCATCCACCCAGTAAAGACGTGGCTGCGCATCTTCGTATTTTTTCTCGAGCGACCCTCCGTTGATCTGGAAAAACAAGTGCCGGCTATCTGACGCCCAGTCCAGATTTACTTCGACTGCTTCATTGGTGGTTAGGCGCGTGGGCGCCATTTCCGCAGCGTTGGCGGCCAACGTTACGAGGTAGATCTCGATCTGTTCAACCCTCTCCTGGCGCTCGGAAACCGAAGAAGTTACAAACGCGAGCCGCTTCCCGTCGCGGGCAATGGTCATCTGTTCCAACCGCAGGTCCGAATGCGCAATCGCGACTGCCCCCGGCGTTACATTTGAATCACTCTCCGAATCGGGCGCCTCTTTGGAACCAGCCGCGGCATGCCGTGCCAAAGCCCCATCGAGTCCAAGTCGAAAAATCACGTCCCCGCGCTCATCTCCGCGATACTGGATCACATCCTTCCACTCCTTCTTATGCTCATCCGTCTGCTCCTTGGAGCGCGGCCGTCGCGTCGCGAAATACAGCGCCTTGGAATCCGCCGCCCACGCAAACGCATGCACTTCTTCGCTGCCGGAGGTCACCGCGAACGCCTCGCCGCCGTTGGGGGAGATAAGATAGAGCTGCGCAGTCTCTTTGTCGGTGTCGGTGTCCCCGCCCGCATCGTCATCCTTGCCTTTCTCAACCTTGCGTTCCGAAAGAAAGGCGATCCACTGGCCGTCCGGCGACCACTGTGGTTCCTTGTCGCGTCCCGATTGCGTCAGTTGCACCAGCGTTCCCGCGCCGCCGGCGATACGATAGAGCCAGAGCTCCTTGCGGAAAATCTGCTGTCCCCAGTCCGCCCGCTCGGCAGCAATAATGACCGAATTGCCGTCCCGGGACACCCTCACCGAATCGAAAGAGACGGAGTTGAAGAATTCGTCCAGCGTGAGCTTTGGTTTTGTGGCCTGCCCAACCACAGTGAAAGTGAACGTGAACATCAGTGACATCAACATCACATACTTGCGTATAAGAGATTTCCGCATAACCGACCGATCCATAGAGATTTCCGAAAGCAGAATACACAACTGGGACCGAGTGCGACAGCGATGTTCCCGAAAAAAGACGGTCGGCGTTACGAGATCTTCATTCACCACCTTATGCATCACTGCCAAAAGTCTGGAACCGAGAGCGCGACCGGTACGTATAGGGATACAATAGTCGTCTTCGGAACAAACGATAATTCCCACGAGAATCTCAGGAGACCAATTATGGTTAAGAAGCTGTGTTTGGCGATGGTGGTCGTGGTTGCAATGGTTCCGGGCCTGTCGGCCCAGACTGTGGACGAGATCATCGCAAAGAATATTCAAGCCCGCGGCGGGGCGGAAAAGCTGAAAAGCGTCAAATCGATCAAGACAACGGCAACGCTGGCCATGGGCCCGGGAATGGAAGCGCCCGGCACACTGATCCAGAAGCGGCCCATGATGGCTCATTTGGAATTCACCATTCAGGGGTTGACTGCCGTCCAGGGCTATGACGGAAAAACCGCCTGGCAGATCATGCCCTTCATGGGGAAGAAAGATCCGGAACTGATGTCAGCTGACGAAGCCAAAGAAATGGAAGAAACTGCCGATCTCGATGGTCCACTCATGGACTACAAAGACAAGGGCAATCAAGTTGAGCTTCTCGGCAAGGAGAAAGTGGAAGGCACCGACGCCTACAGGCTGAAGGTCACTCTGAAGAACGGGGATATACAGACTGTGTACATTGATGCCGACTCTTTCCTCTCCATCAAAGAGGAGACCAAGCGTACAGTGCGGGGAACAGATCACGATGTCGAATCTTCCATTGGTGATTACAAAGAAGTCGACGGAATTGTTTTCCCTTTTGCGGTCGAGAGTGGCGTCAAGGGAGGCACTGAAAAGCAGAAGATCACGATTTCAAAGATTGAGCTGAACGTGCCGGTGGATGACGCGATCTTCAAGATGCCGCCTCCTGCGCCCAAGCCAGACGCCCCCAAGGCAGAACCGACCAAGCCGGATGCGCCGAAAAATCCACCCAACCAGTAGCCCGGGGTGCTGGCCCACCGCAGTTGTGAGGTATTGAAGCAATCGCAGTGGCGCGGCGAGTTTCGCCTTATTTAGCTGCGCCACTGCTTAGCAAAAAATGTGAGTCGTGCGGTTCCGTGCGAGGAGATCATGTTTATTCGTTTGCGTTCGCTGTGGATGGTTCCGTTTGTCGCCGCGCTAGCGCTGCTGGCTGCGGCGCAGGATGTAACACTTGATTCCGACACGCTGAGCGGGTTGCCGATCCGGGCAATCGGCCCGGCTGTCATGGGCGGACGTGTTGCCGACATCGCCGCTGTTCACGAGGGCGGGAGGCTCACCATCTATATTGGCTCGGCCAGCGGCGGCGTCTGGAAATCGCGCGATGGCGGCACGACCTTCAAGCCGATCTTCGACAAGCAGCCTTCGCTTTCGATTGGCTCGATTGCCGTCGACCCGTCCAATCCACAGACGGTTTGGGTGGGCACGGGCGAGTCCTGGGCACGAAATAGTGTTTCGGTAGGCACTGGCGTCTACCGCTCCCATGACGGCGGCGACAACTGGGAGGCGGTTGGCCTTCCCGATTCCGAGCATGTCAGCCGCATCGTCATCCATCCGAAAGACGGCAACACCGTCTATGCGTGCGCTCTCGGTCATCTCTGGAGTTCCAACACCGAGCGCGGCGTCTATAAAACGACCGACGGCGGCAAGACGTGGAACAAGATTCTCTTCCGCAATGACAGTACGGGTTGCGCTGAAATGGCGATGGACCCGCAAGATTCGAACGTGCTCTATGCTGCAATGTGGGATGTTCGGCGGGAACCGTGGAACTTCCGCTCTGGCGGTCCGGGCGGCGGACTCTTCAAATCTACGGATGGCGGCGCCACTTGGCATGAGTTACGCAAGGGTCTGCCGGAGGGCGACCTCGGCCGCATTGGCGTCGCGGTAGCCCCCAGCAATCACATGCGCGTCTACGCTGTCGTAGAAGCGCGGAATCATACGGCGTTGTTTCGATCGGACGATGCCGGTGATAGCTGGTCGGAAGTCAACAATTCCTTCAATATCAGCGGCCGGCCCTTCTACTTTGCACGTTTGGAGATCGATCCCAAGAATGCCGACCGCGTCTACAAGACTGGATTCTTCCTCACGATAAGCGAGGATGCCGGCAAGAGCTTCAGCGCTGCCATGTCCATGAGCGAAGGGCCGGGAGACGCTCTGCACAGCGATCTTCACGCTCTCTGGATTGATCCGGAGAATCCCGACCAGATGCTGGTCGGGACGGATGGCGGCGTTTACAAATCACAAGATCAAGCGAACCACTGGCGCTTTCTTTCTAATCTGCCGATCTCACAGTTCTATCACGTGAGCTACGACATGGCCGATCCTTACAACGTCTATGGCGGCCTGCAGGATAATGGCACATGGATGGGACCATCGCGCGGTGTCGATGGAATTCCTAACCGCTCGTGGCGCGTGATCGGGATGGGTGACGGCTTCTGGGCATTCTCCGATCCTTCCGATGCCGACTTTGCCTATGTGGAATACCAGGGCGGAAGAATTTCGCGCTTCCGCAAGAGCACCGGGGAGGCGAGGGATATCAAGCCGCTGCCACGGACTGGAGAACCGGACTTTCGCTTTAACTGGAATACGCCGATCCATACGAGCGCCAACCATCCGGGAACTATCTATCTGGGCGGGCAATTCCTGTTTCGGTCGCGCGATCACGGCGAATCCTGGGAACGCATCTCGCCCGACCTCACCACCAACGATCCGGCACGCCAACATCAAGAGCTTTCGGGCGGTCTGACCATCGACAATTCCGATGCCGAGAAGTACGAAACCATCTATACGATTGCCGAGTCTCCCAAGAATGGCGAGATAATTTGGGTTGGAACCGACGATGGCAACGTGCAAATCACGCGCGACGACGGGAAGCACTGGACCAATGTCGTCAAGAACATTCCCGGTTTGCCGCCAAACACATGGGTCTCCACGATCGAGGCCAGTCATTTCGATCCCGCTGTTGCATACGCGACTTTTGATGGCCACGCCGCTGGCGACATGAAGACCTACGTCTACCGGACCAAGGACTACGGCAAGACCTGGACTTCGCTTTCCACGCCGGAGCTTTCCGGCTACGCGCATGTAGTGCGCGAGGATCTGATCAATGCGAATCTGCTGTTTGTGGGCACCGAATTCGGGCTGTTCACTTCCATCGACAGCGGCGCACATTGGGCGCAGTTCAAGGGAGGCCTGCCGAACGTGGCGGTGCGCGACATCGCCATCCAACCGCGCGAATCGGACTTGATTGTTGCGACCCACGGACGCGGCATCTACATCCTGGATGACCTCACGCCAATCCGCGCCCTTACGCCAGAACTGCTCGCCAAGGATCTGGTCATGCTCCCGTCCCGTCCTTCGGTCCTGAATTTGCCGGCGGGCGAACAGAGATTCGATGGAGACGCGGAATTCCAGGGACGCACCTTGCCCGAGGCAGCTTCCATTGTCTACTACCAGAAGAAGCGACACATCTTCGGCGATTTGAAGCTTGAGATTTATGACGATCACGGCAATCTGCTTACGTCGATTCAGGGCGACAAGCGCCGCGGCCTGAACCGACTCGCATGGCCGGAGCGCGCCAAGCCTCCGAAGGTTCCGCCAGCGGCAGGCCTGGTGGAGAACGAATTCTTGTTCTTTGGGCCACAGGCTCAGGAAGGCACATACCCGGTCAAACTGACCAAGGGCAAGGAGACTTACACTTCGGAGGTCAAGCTGGTGCCCGACCCGCGGAGCAAGAGCACAGCCGCCGACCGCGCCCTGCAGCACAAAACCGTGACCGAACTTTATGACTTGCTCGCGCAGTTAACCTACGTGGTGGATGCAACGAATGATCTGCGCGATCAGGCGCGCCAGCGCGCCGGGGCAGCGACCGACAATAAGTTGAAGGATGAGCTCAACAGCTTGATCCAGAAACTGGAAGACTTTCGCTCAACGCTGGTCTCGGTCAAGGAAGGTGGCATGATAACCGGGGAGTTGAAGCTTCGTGAGCACATGGGCGAGCTCTACGGGGCAATCAACGGCTTCTCAGGCCGTCCCACGCAATCGCAGATCGAGGAAACGGGCGTTCTCAAAAAGCAGTTGGAGGAAGCGGGGGATAAGTTCCAATCGACTACGACGTCGGAGCTACCGCTCGTCAATACTGCGCTTCAGGGCAAGAGTCTCGAGCCCCTTAAAGCGATGTCGCGTGCGGACTGGGACAAGAAGCAACAGTAAGCGTTGTCATTCGGACGGTGGCCTTGGGCCGCCGTTCTTTTGGCAAGTCTGAGTAGAATCATGCCTTCTGATGCTCCAACCCTGGAACTCGGTGAAGCGAGAATTCACACCGAGGCTGGCACTGTTAAACAGTTTCTCGTCTCTCCGCCGGAGGATGTGCCGTAACGATCCCCCGAGTCAAACAGGTCGACTTCTCTGGTAACCGCGTTAGTCAGGACTTGGCGGCTGTCTCGCTGATTAAAGCCGGCAGTAACTGTTGGCAGGCTGTAGTTCTCTCGTCGCAGCAAATGCACATGGCCGGCGTCAATCCTAATAACTTAAAGCGATCCGCACTCGTCAGCGCCTAAATCCGCGTCCCGTCCGGCCGAGCGTCGGCCTTACCTGAGGTCGGTGCTCTGCCCGACCTCGATAATGTAACCGTCAGGATCGCGGATGTAGCAGCGAATCTCGCCATACTTTTCCTTCGGCTCCGTGATGAACTCGGCTCCTCGACTTTTCCATAACTCATAGCATGCTTGAATATCCGCAACGCGGATATTCAAGAAGCTGCTGACCTTATCCGGGTCGGCGGGGACGCTGAGCGTTACCGCCGGCTTGTCCGGGGTGGGCCCGCCCCCGACGTTGACGATCAGCCAAGTATTCGCGATCTCAATGTGCCCAGACGCACCCTTGCTGTCCCCTCTACTCAGAATGCGGCCGCCGAAGACCTTTTCATAAAAATCAGCGGATCGGTCGATGTCGGCGACGGTGATGAAATGTGTGACGGTGAACCCGTCGCGCGGCGGCATCTCATAGTTCTTTTGCTCGATTTGTTCGCTGCTCATTGACGCTCCAACTCCGACGAGCAGTGCTCATCTCGGCGGGAGGCCCACACTCGCCTGATTTTCAGGGGGCCTCAGCGAAAAACCGCCGAACGTAGTTTTCATCGATATTTACGCCCTCCAAGACTGTCGTCCCTTTCTCAATCAGCTCTTTCTGGGCGTCCCGATTCTCATGCCGCTGAAACCACCTTCTTCTTCTCATTGAGTGCCGGTAGAAGAAGTTTCAGAAGCGCCTGATCAGAGAACGGGTTCTGACCTGAGATCAGCTCGCGATCTTGGACGACATAGCTCGTCCATGGAGCAAGCACACTTACGTCACCGCCCGCCGTACTCAAGGCGAAGTCCGGGTAGAAGAGAACCTTCCCACCGATCTCCTGCGGTTCCCGCTGCTGCTCCTCCGCTGTCGAAAAGATAGTCATCTTATATCCAGCGTAGATCCAACCCTTCGCCATTGCTTGCGCCCCAGCGTTATCGCCCGCACTTAGCGCTGCGACAAACTCCCTCGAATTCGGAAGAGCCGAGAGAAGTGAAATCGGGCCATGGCAGAGCACTGCCGTAGGCTTGGATGTTTCGTGAAAGTGTCTCATCACGGTGCCGGCGTCGGGATCATCGAGAAGATCGATCATTGGGCCATGGCCGCCGGGGACGAAAACAGCGTCATATTGATCCAGGCCTGATGCGATGACATCCGCGATGCGCTTTGGATCTCTGAGCCCAGCCAAGCCGTCGCGGAATAGCATATAGTCCTGAAGCTTGGCCGCGTCCCCACCGAAGAAATCGGCGACCTCTGAATGCACATCCACTTGGGGCGCGTTGCCTTTAGGGTTGGCGAAGGTGATTTCGTAGCCCTCCTTCATCAGGGCGCGAACCGGAACCGTTAGCTCGTTGAGGTAGTAGCCAGCGCCCTTATAAACCTTCCCATCTTTCAAGGGCAAGCCGCGACCGCTCGAGACTAGCACTAAGACTTTTCCTTTAGCTGTCATTGTCGTTCTCCTTTTTGAAATCGAATTCTGTTCTCCTGAATATGAGCTAGCACTTCCCCCAAAGTGCATAAGGACGGGCCACCCCGGCTGATGTGAGTTATGCCCCGGGAAATCCGAACATCAACCACGACTGATTGGCTACCCAATCCGGGTACAGCCCCGTCGAGGGCGTTGATGACTTCATGGAACTGTTTGACCATTTCCGGACCCATGACATTGATCGGCGGGTTGTCGTTCGTGACACGCCAATGGGCGGGCGACCGGCGGGTCAGGCGAATTTGTGCCGGTTTCGCGGGTGCATGCATAGTCGCCATGGGATTTTCCTCCGCCACGATTCAGCCAGAACAAAACGGGCCGCGCAATTGGACGATGGTATTGCCGATACTTTCGTATCGACTGCCGTGTGTTCCTGCCTGAGGCATGCGGCCTTTCCCCTTCCATCTGGCCTGAAAATCGATCAAAGCGAAGGAAACCTCCTCCAGCACGCTTGATACGAAGGTATCGCCGATACCATCGTCCAATTGTTTCAGTTCCCTCACCTCTGGCTTAATTGCAATTGTTGAAGATGCACGTCGATCGGGCTCAGTAAACTTTCTTTGTGAGGAGAACGCTCCATGTCTGAACTTGTGACGAAATCCGTGCCGCAAGAACAACAAGAACAGATGATAGAAACACGCACGGCCGTGAAACGTATCGCTGGCTTTGCCCTCATGGCGACAGCCATGGCAGCGCTCGCCGTCCTCGGCGCCGGGGCCCTTTTTGCGCAAGGCCAAGACAAGAGCAAGGACAAGTACTCGCTGGTATCGCCGGGCGGAATCGCTTTCTCCGACTTCCGGGGATACGAAGATTGGGCTGACCTCTCTTCTGCCCACACCGACGAAAGGCTCAAGGTGATCGTTGGCAATCCGACCATGATCAAGGCGTTCAAGGCCGGCATTCCGCTTAACGGCCAGCCTTTCCCGGATGGCTCCATGATCGTGAAGCTCCAGTGGACGCCGAAGAAGAGCACGGAGGCTCCCTTCGTCGTGGATGTGCCGGACGTCTTTAAGGAGGCTTTCGTCATGGAGAAAGACAGCAAGAGATTTGCGAAAAGCGGCGGGTGGGGATACGCGGTGTTCAACTACGATGCAGCATCGGACAAGTTCACGCCCGATGCCAAAAGTCTGTCGGACTGCGGATACGCTTGCCACTCGCCAGTCAAGGCGAAGGACTACATCTTCCACCCGTACCAGAAGCGTTGAATCGCTGTGTGCTTCGAAATCAAGTGCCCGGCGCCGCGCCGCCGACTGACACCATCAAGCATGCAGCCCCAAAGTTCTCCTCTGTCTAATCGGTAATGTCTACCGCGCCTAAATTACGAGGAACGTTATATGCCAAATGAGACAACAGCAGTGATGACCGGAACACAACAAAGGGCGGTTCCAGCGCATCAGCCAGGCCAAGACGTTTTCAAATCGGTCCTGTCCGAAGACATCAACTGGAAGCCGTTCGCGGCGTTCCCACCTTCGGTTCGCCTGGCTGTCATCGTCGGTCAGCCCTCGGAGGCCGGCCCCTACACGATCAGGGTCCGAGTACCCCATGGCGTTAAGCTGATGCCGCACCGACACCCGGAGGATCGTGTCTATACGGTAATCTCTGGCGTCTTCTACATCGGTCTGGGCGATCAGTTCAATGCGGAAAAGCTGGAGGCATATCCGCCCGGAAGCGTCATCGTTCTGCCCGGCAATACGTCCCATTTCCACTGGGCGAAATCCAGTGAGTACATAACGCAAGTGACCGCGATTGGGCCGCTTGGGCTTGAATACGTCAGTGCGAACGACGATCCAAGAAACCACAACTCTTAGCAGGCATTTGCGTGCATTCCGCGACGGAGGATCGGTAGAGGCCCGACCATGGTAAATACAATGCTACTAGCCTTCGAGTTGCTGTTTGGTTGCTGGCACCGCAATCTCAGCCGGCCATTCACGCTATCAGGGTGGACGTATGAAGTGTGTCTTAACTGCGGAAAGAAGCTCGCTTACGATCGCGCTGACATTGGGTGCGTCGTCGCACGACGGAAAAGTCCTAGTCGCAGGGTGGTCGACTTCGCTGATAAACTCTTGTCCGTGATGCGCCCTCAGTTTGGCGGGCACTTGGAGAAATCCGACGGCAATTCCGAGGCAGCCTGACCGACGCAGAGTCAACGCCCGATGAAGCCCGATCCGACGAACACACCCGGAGCAGCAGGTAGATTACCTGTCCTCGCGCAAGCAGTAGCCGCGCCGCTTACTCGCGCCGCTATCTTCCTGGTCGCGACGCTCAATCCCGGCCCTGAAAATCGCGCCACCCTGCGCTCGCTTTGCGGAGACCTCGCCGCACTGGTGCGGGCCGTAGAATTTCGTGACCTGGAGGGAGGACTTTCCTGCGTCATCGGGTTTGGATCCTGCGCGTGGGACCGCCTCTTCGGGCAGCCGCGGCCGGAGGAACTGCATCTCTTCCGAGAGATTCATGCCGGGGCGCGCCATGCGGTTTCGACCCCAGGCGACCTGCTGTTCCACATCCGCGCCAAGCGCATGGATTTGTGCTTCGAGCTGGCTACTCAGTTTATGGCGCGCCTGGGAAACGCCGTTTCGCCGGTGGATGAAGTTCAAGGTTTCCGCTACTTCGATGATCGTGACCTGCTCGGCTTCGTCGACGGGACGGAGAATCCGCGCGGCGCTGCCGTAGCCGACGCCGTGCTCATCGGCGACGAAGACACTGAGTTTGCTGGCGGCAGCTACGTTATCGTTCAGAAATACCTCCACGACCTTGGGGCATGGAATGCGCTCTCCACCGAAGCGCAGGAACGCATCATCGGCCGCACCAAGCTTTCCGATATCGAATTGGACGATTCGGTCAAGCCAACCTCGGCACACAACGCGCTCACCACAATCGTCGAGGACGGGAAAGAGGTCAAGATCCTGCGCGACAACATGCCTTTCGGCCGACCCGCGCATGGTGAGTTTGGCACCTATTTCATCGGCTACGGCCGTTCGCCCCGCACTATCGAACAGATGATCGAGAACATGTTCATCGGGCGCCCTCCCGGCAACTACGACAGGCTGCTCGACTTCAGCCGCGCCGTGACCGGAAACCTGTTCTTTGTGCCGTCGGCGACATTTCTGGAGAACGTGATCGAAGACCAAACCCAGCCTGCGGTTGCGGAATCCCCTGTGGCGCCTGCGGCTGTCGAATCTACTCCATCCATCCCATCGGTGCGCGACGGCTCACTCGGCATCGGATCTCTCAAAGGAGACGTACCACATGAATAATCTCCATCGCGAACTTGCCCCCATTTCCGATTCGGCATGGGCTCAAATCGAAGAGGAAACATCACGGACGCTCAAGCGCTATCTCGCCGGACGCCGCGTCGTCGACCTAAAAGGACCAGCCGGCAGTACGCTTTCTGCGATCGGCACCGGCCATCTGAGGACAATCGCCGCACCAGCGAAAGGCATCGTCGCGAACCAACGCGAGGTAAAGGCGCTGGTCGAACTGCGTGTTCCCTTCGAACTGGATCGCAAGAGTATCGACGACGTCGATCGTGGCGCGAACGACTCCGATTGGCAACCGGCAAAGCACGCCGCGCAGCAGATCGCCTTTGCCGAGGACGCTGCCATATTCGACGGGTATGCCGCCGCCGGCATTGGGGGCATCCGCCCTGGCACCAGCAATCCCATCAAGACGCTTCCTGCCGACGTTCGCGAGTACCCCGATGCCATCGCTCAAAGCTTGAGCCAGTTGCGTCTCGTCGGTGTCAACGGCCCGTACGCCGTGTTGCTCGGAGCCGACGCCTACACCGCACTCGCCGAAACTAGCGACCACGGATACCCTGTGTTGGAGCACGTCAAGCGGCTAGTCAAGGATCAAATCATCTGGGCGCCCGCGATCGCCGGCGCTTTCGTGCTAACCACGCGTGGTGGTGATTTCGAACTACACATCGGGCAGGACGTCTCCATCGGCTACCTCAACCACAACGATGCCGCGGTCCGTCTGTACCTACAGGAGACATTCACTTTCCTTCTGCTCACGACCGAAGCCGCCGTCGCTCTGGTGCCTCCCGTAAAGGCGAAGAAGACTTGACGCTTTACTCCCTTTACCTCTTGCTTGATCGCAATCGTTCGGGATGCACGTTGATCGAGCTTAGAAACTCTTTTTTGTGAGGGAGAACACAGTATAAGCAAGCACCCCGAATTGCTGTACCAGAATCTTATCAACGGCAAGCTATCACATAACCTAAGTTGGGGCGAGGCTGTCGAACTGGTCGAGCACTTGGGCGAGGTCCAGCCGCATGGAGGCGATGAATTTGTGTTCCGCGTCGGTGGCCAACACGCGATGAACGACAGCAAACGCGATGCTAACAGCAAAGTCGTGGGACTGACATTCGGCGCCGCAAGGACTGCAACAGCGTGAAGGGCCGTTATTGGGGTTTTTTGAGGGTTTACCGGTTACTGCTGATTCCTCGTAACCTGTTGATGGAGTTGGTTGCGGGGGGTGGATTTGAACCACCGACCTTTGGGTTATGAGCCCACGGACAATAGGAATTTCAACAACTTACAAGACGCGGGTGGCTACCTTAAAACCTTGTAAGGAACGCTACGGAGCCCTTATTGGACAGCTAACGGACAGTCGACTTCGGGCAACACTTGCTGCCAGGTTCGGAGTGAAGCTATGAGACTTCGTTCGGGCGTCCAGGGCACTCGAAGTCTTCCGACTAGCCCCACTCTTCGATGTTGGGACCTTGGGTACGATTCCAGGGTGCGACAGACATCCCGCATCTTCCGCTTCCCGGAAGAAACGCTGGCGATACTCTCGTTCTTCTTCGGGAGGTTGGCCTACCAACGATACAGTCTTGACCGCTACGCGGTTGATTTTAGGATCGTGCGGTTTGTAGACGACACCCATGGTTCCCCGTCCCAGCTCGGCTAGGATCTCGTAGCGACCAAAGCGGTGACCACGCCTCCAGTGGTGCGTTAGGCAGCATTGACCGCCATTTCCCCTCTTGACGAGAGCCAGAACGCTGCGCGGATCGTGAGAGAAGCTACGGAGAATCACTAGCCGTTCCTTCCGCTGCCCCCTCTGGAAAGGGTAGCGAACGAGTGTCCACACCTCGCTGCTCAACGTAGTTCTGCGCGATTAGCTGAACTCCCCAATTTCCAAGAACCGCGACAACCTCTCTTCTGAAATCGGGGCCAGCCTTCCACACCAAGTTAGCCGCTGAGGTGTCGTTGGCATCGTGGTCCAGTGGTCCAGTTTCCAGCGAACACCGTGTGAGCAATTGTGAACAGTTTTCTGAGCGGAAGTGTTGAAAATTATTTTGAAGGTGAACGATGTCCGCGGCGGTTTATCCGGTACTCCAAAGCGCGGTTCTGCTTTGTATCGACGACAACGAAGACCTTCTGGAATGCGAGAGATCATTTCTCGAAAGCTTCGGCTATTCGGTTCTTACCGCTAAAAGCGGTGGCAAGGGATTAGAACTAGCCTCCAAGCACTGGGTTGACGTTGTAATCCTGGATTACTTCATGCCGGAAATGAACGGACAAGAGGTCGCCATTGAGATGAGGCGACTAAGGCCGGAGGCGGCAATCATCATGCTATCCGGAGCAGAAGACGTTCCTGAGCAGGCTTTGAGGTGGGTCGATGCCTTTATAGCCAAAGATCGTTTGGCCAGCCAGTTGTTGCCCACGATCGCACAATTGTACGGATACGGATCGACCTCTCAGCCCTCGTGTGACGCATAACGGCGGATTAGCCGTTTATGAAGACCGTGCTACTTGCGGGCCTGAACCTGAGCGGTCGTCCCCGGTAAACGTCAGAATCAGCGTCAACATTTTGCAACAAATTACCAATTACCAACAACAGCAAGACAAGCAAAGGAGAAATTAAAAATGTCAGATCAAGAAAATCGTAACCTGCAACATAGCGATCCGCAGAAGCCCGTTCCACCGGAGCAGAAGCCGGTAATCCGGCCCAATCAGCCAGTGCAACAGAAACCGGTGGTCCCGATCGCACAGCCCAAGGTTCCGCAATCGGAACCGGAAAAACACGATCAACCGCAGAAGAAACATGCTTAGGCTGCGGTGGATTTGGAACTGGTGAAATGGAGGGCTCAGGACGGTTCGATTCACATCGAACCGTCCTGTTACTTGGGCGCTCTGCATCAACATGATCAACAACTGTTGCGAAGTGTGCAAATTTGACCAGCCTTGGCCTGCGCAAATCGGCGATCCTCGGGGTGGCTGTGAAGAGATCATGATGTTCAATTACCCCAGACATAGAACGATTTTGTGCATCGACGATGATGACGGCATGCTGTGTTATCAAAAGGCGCTGTTCGAAAGACGTGGATATAAGGTGATCACTGCCGCCTCCGCCCGACAAGGCTTAAGAATTGCGGCAGTCTGCGAGGTTACTGCCGTGGTCGTCGACTACCACATGCCGGAAATGAATGGTCTTGAGTTTGCCACCGAAGTAAAGCGCCTCAAGCCACAAATGCCAATAGTCATGGTTTCCAGTGACGACGCAATTTCAGAACCCGCATTGAATGTGGTGGACGCGTTCGTCTCCAAGAACGAAGCGCCCCGCCGCTTGTTGCCTGTAATCACTCGAATCTGCGGCGAAAATCCCTCCGAGTTCCAACAAACCAGAATCACAGCCTGAGCATGGTCGTATTAGAAGTCAGCTCGGGATGGGAAGCCCCTACTCGCTCGAGCTGTGGAATATTCGTCTAACCCGGACGTCGCCAGCCGCCACTCCGTCGGTTCCTTTTTCCTTGTCTCGCGGCAAGAAGACCGCCGCCGCTGGTCGCATCAGTCGTTGTGAGCATAACTGATCAGCGGAGGTACGTCCCGGTGCCTCAGAATGGAAGTGGTAAGAGATCTCCAGTTAGGACGGCCTCCAGTGAAGCAAATCGCGACCGCGAAGAAGAAACCTGACTTCAATGCCCACACCTTCCTTTCAACGATTGGAAAGGGCAGGAATATGGTGTCTTTTGAAAAGAAGCGAACAATCTTTTCTCAAGGGGACTCGACGGACGGGCTATTTTTTGTCCAGACGGGGAAGGTGCAGCTCAGCGTTGTATCGGAAGCGGGGAAAGAAGCAACGCTTGGCATTTTAAGCGAAGGCGATTTCTTTGGAGAAGGTGGTCTCGCCGGTCAGCTTCATCGCATGTCGTCTGCAGTCGCAATGACAGACTGCGTCCTTCTGCATGTTGAGAGAAAGGCGATGATGTCGGCCATGAGCCGTCAACCGAAATTGTCGGCGATGTTTGTCAAGTACCTGCTGAAGCGGAACATCCGATATCAGGACGATCTGGTGGATCAACTTTTCAATTCCAGCGAAAAACGTCTGGCGCGCGTTCTTCTGCTGATGGCACAGTTCGGCAAGGAAGGCGTGTCGGAAATGTCGGTTCCAAGATTGAGTCAAGAGACCCTGGCGGAGATGGTCGGGACGACACGTTCGCGGGTCAGCTTCTTCATGAACCGGTTCAGGAAACTCGGTTTTATCAACTATGACGTGGGAGACAACTTGCACGTCCACAGTTCGCTGCTTAACGTCGTTCTTCATGATGATGACGGAATAAGCGTGACTGCGGGAGGCAAGAACCCGACTGAGGGTATCAGGAAGGGTTCAGAACCGCCTCGGGAGCCCGGCGAGGCTCCTGATAAAGATCGTGCCAGGAGGCCGCCCCTCCCCAGTGTTCCACGACGCGATTCCTGAACGCGACGTTGTCAGTCTGGGAAAGCCGATCGATTCAGTCCTCAGACTACTTTCATCGGACGGCGAATCGAGTCGAACAGTGAACTTGAGCGGTGTTGAACAGACGCGTCAGATTGCGGCCTGATAACTTTGCGTTGCGTGGTTCAGCGTTATGACCAGAAGCGGTCGCATTGTTGCTCGGGAGGCACCATGATATTTAGGCTTAAGACCTTATCGTATTTTGTCGCAAGCTCGGTGATTCTTCTTGGCACGTCTGCCTCGATCGCTGCCAACCACTCAGCTCCAGCAGTTCGGTTAGCCGGGCTCGCAGAGCTCGACATGCAGATCCTTCTTGATCGAGCCAACTTCTCGTCGGGTGAGATCGACGGCAAGGGTGGAAAGAACAGCCGCGAGGCTCTGGCAGCGTTTCAGGCCGCGCGCAGCCTTGCTCCGGGTGCGCGGAGCCGGAAGGCGGTGCTCAAAGCGCTCGGCGCTGGTACCGCTAAGCCGATCGTGTCCTATACGATCACCGCGAAAGACGCCGCCGGGCCGTTTCTTAAGACGATTCCGGAAGACGCGACGGAGCAGTCGAAACTGCCGGGCCTTTACTACACATCCGTGCTGGAAGAGCTGGCCGGGAAATTCCATTCGGCCCAGGCCCTGCTCAAGCGCTTGAATCCCCGTGCCCGGTTCATCGCGGGAGAGCACATCCGTGTCCCTAACGTGTTGGGCGCTGAACAAGCGACGCGGGCCCAGACGGGGGCGGTCAAGATCGTTGTCTCGAAAAAGAAATCGGTCCTGATGGTGTATGACCGGGAAGGTCAGGTCATCTTCTACGCCCCGGTGACGAGCGGGAGCGAGCACGACCCGCTCCCGTTCGGAAATTGGGTGATCAAGGATGTAGTACGAAATCCAACCTACAACTACAACCCGGCTTTGTTCTGGGATGGCGATCAAGCAGATCCCAAAGTGAAGATCGCAGCGGGTCCAAACAATCCGGTGGGTGTTGTATGGATGGGGATCAACGTGCCGCACTACGGTATACACGGCACGCCGGAAGCGGGGGAGATCGGCCATTCCGCGTCTCACGGGTGCGTGCGGATGACAAACTGGGACGCTACCAGGGTCGCCGACTTGGTCAAAGATGGGACGCCGGTCGTGTTCGAGGAGTGAGAAAGCGGAACTCGCGATGTCTGGAGGAATAGGCCTGAGACTCTTAATTTCCGCCGTGCTGTTCCCGGTGTTTCTTGCGGCTGGCACTTCTTCTTCGATGCTCGAGATGACTCCGCCCATCTCAGGACTCACCCTCGCGGATCTGCGGGATACGTTCGAAGAAGTTCACAACGGGCATCGGCATGAGGCGGTTGACATTCTGGAGCCGAGAGGGACACCGGTGCATGCGGTGGTCTCCGGAACTATCCGAAAGCTGTTCCTCAGCAATCGGGGCGGCAGCACAATCTACCAGTTCGATGAAATGGGAGTGTATTGCTATTACTACGCGCACTTGGACCGGTACGTGGAAGGGTTGCGGGAGGGAATGCGCGTCGAGCGTGGGGACGCCATCGGTTTTGTGGGATCGACGGGAAATGCGGATGCGCGCACGCCGCACCTGCATTTTGCAATCTTCGAGTTGGGGCCGGAGAGGCTGTGGTGAAGGGGGAAGGCCGTTAATCCATATCCAGGCCTGGTAGACGCGGTGAAGCGGGCGAAATAGCGGACAATCTTCTCTTCTTGGTGGCCAGACCGAGGCGGCATAGCGCGGTCATCGAGGCCAAGGCTGTTCAAGATGCTGCCGGATGCATTCGTATTCGGCTGCGCAGGTGATGACGGGAACATGCTAAAGCTGAACTTTAGAACAAACCCGGATTTCCACCCGCCTTCGATGGAGGCCCGCGTATTCCACTACATGGAAGGCGAGATGTGGGTGGACTGCAAACAGGAGCGGCTGACTGCGTTCAGTGGTCATCTCACACGGGACGTGAAATTCGGAGTCGGTCTGCTAGGACACCTGGACAAGGGACGTCACTTTGAGGTCAAGCAGGCAGAAGTCGTCCCAGGACACTGGGACCTGACTAAAATAAGTGTGGAGATCACAGGAAAAGCTCTCTTGTTCGCGACCATCGGAATGCGAAAGAAGGAGACCCATTGGGACTTCCACCGCGTATCCGATGATCTGACGCTTGCCGAGGCCGCGGACATGCTCAACAGAAAGATAGTTGTAGCAGATAGCCACTAAAGGGGACACACTTCTTCATGGAGTCCCCGTTCATTGCTGAGCGCCTCACGCGGCGCTGAGGGGCCGCTCCTCAACGTGACAGGTGCGGAGCGTCCGTGTCATGCAGAGTGGTGCCGTTTGAATTCATCAATCCTGCCCCTGGCCTTCTCTTTGGCTTCGTCCACAGACTGGCTTAGCTTCCCCCGGCTCTGCATGCTCTTCTCGGAAGCGGCCTTCTTATGCGATTCATGGATCTGCTTCGCGGCGTCCTTGGCATCGCCCCAGGTTTCCTTCGCCGCACCTTTGACCTGATTGACCACACCTCTGTTGGCCAGTTTCTGATTGCCAACGCGTTCTCCGACGCTCTGCTCCATTTTTCCCAGTGCCTGAGCGATCTTGCCAGCCACCTGATCCTTGTTCATTTTTGAGTTTCTCCTGATCCCTTTCATCCAGATCACGCTCTCTTGCGGGTTCTTGCCGTCTTCTTCCTCGCGGCGCGTGGTTTCTTCCGAGCGACAGCGACGGTTTGTCTCTTTTTCTTTTTTTTGGTTGCTGCTTTGACTTGAGGTAGCAAACGCAGCTTGGGCTGTTTCGCCTTGCGATGGTGGCCATGGTGCAGCGGCTGGATGCGCGCAGCTTCTTCTTCCGTTCGCAGCTGAGTGTCTACAGCTTTTTGGCGCTCTTCTTCAAGGTATTTCGGAATCGTTTGAACTGTCATGGCTTGCAGTGTGGCAGAACTAGCTCCGTCCAGGCTGTGCAATTTTGGCCATTCCGTGACAATGTCACGTGTATATGAGGAAGCGGGTTAGTCTGCGCCACACCGAACTCTCTGAGCCTATGAAGTATGCAAGTGGGGTAAATCTTGCCGTTGAGACCCGCTTCATACGCCACGCACGAGCCACACAATCACCAGAATCACAATAATTGTTCCGACCACACCCAGACCCAACATAGTTCCTCCAGTCGAACGCGCGAGGCATCGAAGGCGCCCATGCAGACATGATGGGCTGAATTTCGGCTTTCGTCTGAGTAAGAATGCTCACACTCAGCACACGGAAATTCCCGACAAATTGACGACGGAATCTACCTTTGTTTGTTTCGGATGAGGCCGACGCACGTTCCAGAGGTGGTCAATTCTGCTCAGATCTCAGAAAGGCGGGGGATTAAAAAAGTGGAAGGATCCAGGGTACCGCCGAAGAGCCACCAATCTGCGCTTTATCAGGTCGAAGGAGAAATATGAAAAACAGCACGAGAGACAAGCTCAAAGGCAGCTTCCACGAAGTAAAGGGAACAATCAAGGAGGAGCTCGGAAAAGTTACGAGTGACCCCAATCTGAAAACCGAAGGGAAAGCTGAGAAGAAGGCAGGCAAAGTTCAACAGCGAATCGGCGAGGCAAAAGAAGTCGTCGCAAACTTGAAAGGGGAGCTCGCGGACCTAAAAGAAGTTGGATAAGCCACTTGGCCGGGGGCGTCGCGTTGCCTACTACTCAAACGAAGATTGGCATAATGCGGTCTCACCGGAAGTGGACATTCAGAACAGGCCGCAACGTGCTGTCGCGGCCCAAATGGCGGCGCCCGAATGTAAATGTTCGAATCGTTCCTTGCCGGACGGTTTGTAGAAGCGGAAAAAAGGCGGTACCAACGGGTATTAGCTTTTGGGGGAAAACCATTATGAAACCAGTAATCGTTGGAATGTTGTTACTTATTCTCGGGGTCACTGTTCCTGCCTTTGCGCAGGAAGAGCGCCATGAAGAGAGCGCCAAGCCAGCACAGCATGAAGAACGGGCTAAGCCTGCGGCAAAGCAGGAACAAGCCAAGCCTCAGAAACAGGAACGGCAAGCAAAGCCTGCAAAACAGGAACAGGCGAAACCGGAGAAGCAGCCAAAGCAAGCTAAGACACAGAAGCAGGAGCAACAGGCGAAGAGCCAAGAACAGAGCCAGCAGAAACAGGCACAGCAACAAGTCAAGGGCCAGCAGAACCAGCAAAAACATCTCCAGCACCAACAGCAAGCCACTGGCCATGCGCAACAATCACAAGCCCAATACGCACGAAGTGGTCAGAAAGATAAATACGGACACGAATACAACGAAAGTCATTTTGGCCCCAACCATCATGGACGCTTTGAGGCAAGTGGTGGGCGCGAATATAACGGACGCCGGGAATACTCTTACGGTGGCTATTGGTTCTATGCAGGAGCATATCCGCCGTGGTTTTACCAGCAGGACGTGTACTTCATTATGGGAGCGGATGGGCTATGGTATGCAGTTGCATATGGTGACCCTTCTCTAACATTCCAAGTCTATATCGAATAAGTGTGATAAGGGTTTGCATGTGAAGGGCCGCAGTCGCGAAAGCACTACCTACGCGACTGCAACGCCCGGATTGCATAAGGGTGAGTCCCGTTGCTCTCCCCATGGGAGTTTCAAGGTGTTCCAGCCGAGATGCGGAAGCTCGGATCTACTGCCCAGTTTGAGGCACTTTGGCAGACCGCAGAACGCCACCCAACATCGCCTCCAGGGCCTCAGGTCAAAATGCTCATAAGCAGACCTCAAACAGCCCTTGTTGAAAGGCTGCGCATGCTAGTCGTCACCCTCCAATCCCCTGGATCCGAGCCGTGTTATCACACTTTCCGCGAGTTCATCAGGCGCGTCGAACAGTCGCACAAAGCCTAGTTCATCCTTGGATCTAGCTGCATCAGCCAGCGAACGAGCACCGTGCTTGCGTTGATGCTGAACATCCGTAGGAAAGGGCGGGATGAGTGCGTCACGAACCTGGCCGGTGCCTCGAAGCGTCGTCTTGCCAGAGGTTAAAAGCGTCCATTTTGGATATGAGTATCGACTTGCCTGCATCCGGTTGCAATGGCTAGGAAGAATTTCTGCCTAGGCGACTTCCGGACTGACCCGCACGTTTTCGGCTTTCCGTTGCTGGTTCAGGTTTGCGGGGGTGTAGTTCAGTTGGTTAGAACGCTGCCTGTCACGCAGCAGGCCGTGGGGTCGCGTCTCCCGTCGCTATTCGACACTGCGATTCAACCTCGAAGCTGCAGTCTGCAGAATTTCCTACCACCCTGGAGCGGTTCTTCATGCAGCTTCGGTTAAGGTGCCAGTTCAGATCCATTGCTTTCGCAGCAACCACATCTTCACGATCTGGGTAAGGCCCATGTAGGTGAGCAGCGTGAGCATTAGGATTGGCCAGTACAGCCTCGGCAGATGGGTGAAACCCAGAGCAGAGGCCAAAGGGGAATACGGCAGCCACACGCCAACGGCCATGATGGCTGCCGTGGTAGTCGTCAGCGCCCAACTCGCACGGCTCTGCAGGAAGGGAATCTTGTTAGTACGAATGACGTGGATGATTAGAGTCTGGGTCATCAGCGACTCGACGAACCAACCGGTCTGAAAAAGCGACGCGTGGGATGGATCCCAGCAGTTGAAGATCCAGAGCATGACAAAGAAAGTCGTATAGTCGAAAATCGAACTGACGGGACCGATGAAGAGAATGAATCGCTTGATTTCACCGAGGTTCCATGGCCGCGGCCGGGTGACTTGCTCCTCGTCCACGGCGTCCGCTGGAATCGGCACCTGCGAAAAGTCGTACAAAAGGTTGTTGGTCAACACCTGAATCGGGGCCATCGGAAGGAAGCGAAGGAAGGCACTCGCCCCTAGGACGCTGAACATGTTTCCGAAATTGGAACTCGCGCCCATCCGAATGTACTTGACGATATTGGCGAAGACCTTCCGGCCTTCGATTACGCCTCCTTCCAACACCATCAGGTCCTTTTCCAGCAAGATCAGGTCGGCGGACTCCTTGGCGATGTCAGTGGCCGTGTCCACCGAGATACCGACGTCCGCCGCTCGCAGAGCGGGAGCATCGTTGATTCCGTCCCCCATGAATCCGACAACGTGGCCCTTGCCGCGCAGCATTCGAATAACCCGCTCTTTGTCCGCGGGAGAGAGTCGGGCGAACAACGTCGCCTTCTCTGCAGCCTCCCCTAGTTCAGCGTCAGTCATCTTCTCCACATCGCCGCCAAGCAGCATGGGGTCGGCCACGAGGCCAACGTCCTTACACACCTTGCGGCTGATGAGCGGGTTATCTCCGGTAAGGATTTTTACCGCCACGCCATACTTTGCCAGGGCCGTGATGGCGCGGGCCGCGGTATTTTTCGGCGGGTCCAAGAACGCGACGTATCCGCGGAGCACGAGGTCGCGCTCGTCTTCTTTCGCGCAGACCTGTTTCCCAGAGAGATCCTTGGTTGCCACAGCCAATACGCGGAAGCCGTCATTGCTGAGACTGTCGTATTCCGCTTTCAGCCCGACCATCCGATCGGGCTCCATCGGGGACAACAGGCCATCGAGTTCAAACTGCGAGCAGCGGTGAAAGACATCCTCCGGAGCCCCCTTGGTCAGCAGAATCGCCTTACCCTCCGGGTCCGCCACCATGACCGACATCATGCGTCGAGTGAAGTCGAAGGGCAGTTCATCCAGCTTCTTATACTTCTCAACCATCCCCTTCCCGTGGAAGTCGGTACTATCCAGAATCGCCCGATCGAGCAGGTTCTTGAGACCGGTCTGGAAGTAGCTGATCAGGTATCCGTTCATGAGTACATCTTCGGTTTCACGCCCAGCAACGTTGCAATGCCGCATCAGGACCACGCGGTCCTCCGTGAGCGTACCGGTCTTGTCGGTGCACAACACATCCATCCCGCCGAAATTCTGGATGGAGTTCAGCCGCTTGACGATCACCTTCTTGCGGCTCATGGCAAGCGCGCCGTTGGACAGGCACACCGAGACGATCATCGGCAGCATTTCCGGAGTGAGGCCGACTGCCACCGCCAGTGCGAAGAAGAAGGCTCCTTTCCAATCGTGCTTGGTGAAGCCGTTGATGAAGAAAACCAAGGGCACCATGACGACCATGAACTTCATCATGAGCCAAGTAAAGCGGTTGAGACCTTGGTCGAAGCTCGTCAGCGCTCGTTCCCCGGTGATCGAGTGGGCCATACTTCCCAAGTAGGTCTGTGCCCCCGTCGTGACCACGACCGCTGTCGCCGTACCACTCTCGACGCTCGTTCCCATGAAGCAGGTGTTCTTCAGCTCAGTCGGGGAGGCCTCCCCTTTTGTTTCCGGATCATGGAACTTCTCGACCGGCAGCGATTCACCGGTGAGACTGCCTTGGCTTACAAACACGTCTTTCGAGGACAGTAGCCGTACGTCGCCCGGAATCATGTCGCCCGCAGCTAACTTGATGACGTCGCCCGGTACGAGATCCCGCAGTGGCATCTCTTTCGCCGCGCCGTCCCGAACCACGGTGGCGGTCACGTGAATCATCGCCTTGAGCTTCTCCGCGGCGGAGTCGGCTCGCGCTTCCTGCCAGAAGCGAAGTCCGACGCTCAGTGCCACCATACCGACCATTACCGAACCGGCACGCACATCGCCTGTAAAGAAGGAAATGGCCGACAAGCTCGAAAGCAGAATCACGAGTGGGTTACGGATGATTTTCAGAACGCGGACAATCCATCCTTGCTTCCGTTCTTGCGCGATCTCATTCGGACCGGCACTGCGCGCGCGTTCTTCGGCATCCGCTTGGGTCAGGCCATTCAGGGAACTTCGCAGGTCCCTCAGCAACTGTTCGCCGTCCTTTCGGGCGGCATCGAGGACGGCAGGCGAAACACGAATATTCTGGTTCTTCGGCTTGGTTTGAATCAGCGTCTCACTCGGGCGAGATGGTGGCGCGGTGAGATGAGACGCTCCAATTCCAGCCTCGCCGCCCAAAGTCGCTGCGCTGCTATTCTCGGTTGGGGTTGTCATCGTCTTTCAGGCGCTTCGGGTTCAGCTCCTGGACTCTACTGCCCATGATGCAGTGCCTCACCGCATAGAACGCTCAACAAAGCTCATTTTGCAGCAATAACCCGCCAAAGAGAACACACAGATCCCCGGAAATAAGCCCTGCATCTTTGGGCAATTGTGTGCAAAAGGAACATTTTTCACCATCACGAGAACCACACTCCCCAGTATTCTGGCGCAATCGTTCAGTGGAAGAGCAGTTCCTGAAGGTGCGGTCGAAGCATTTGATTAGTGGTTCTCCTCCAGGGTCGGAGTAGACGGCTAATCGTTGTTCTTCTGCGTACCCGCAATCTCTTCCTGCCGATCTTCCGCCTCTTGCCAACTGGAATTGGGGTTGTATTCCTTCATCGTGCCGGCAACAAGGTTAGTCTTCGGGCCAAGATCCTTTTCGTAGACGATTCCATCCGATCCAACCATGAATGTCTTCACGCCCGATGACCTGTATTCCGCGGGATAGGCCACAAATGCGAATCCCCCGGTCAACTTGCCGTTGACCACGTAATTCTTCGAGCCGCCCGGACCATTTTTCCCCTGGCGGGTTACGACTCGGAAGTAGTAACCACGGTAAGGAGTTGCGGGGCCAGCTTGGGTTTTAGCGTAGCCCTCGGAAACAGCGGCGGCAACGAGCGGTCCGATGGGGCTCTCCGGTTCGCCGTCCGCAGCCTTCCAGTACAAGCCATTCTGTTGCCCTGGTTTACTGAATATTTCGCGGGCGTACTCGTCGCTGTGCGTGGAACGAAATTCCTTTTGTGCTGCCGCTAGCTCCTGGCAAACGCGGATGGCTGATAATTCATTACGGCCAACGCGCCGGTACAAAATTTCCTGCTTTCCCGCTTCGGTATCGAAAAACCACGAGCCGCCTTTGTCTACAAGCGGTATGGGCGTGGGCCAATTCCTCGCACCGATGTACAGAACCATGGTTCCGTCCGGTTCCTTCACCAGACGGTGCATTTCCCCATACTTCTCCACAAAGTTTGCGCGGCTCTGGGCGTCCTCGGTGTCGTCGCCAGACGAGACGATTTGCTTTTCATCGGGGCCGAGAATGTCGAGCATCGCTTTTTCGTCGTTACTCTGAGTGGCCGCCACGAGCGCGCTGCTCGCATCTTCGGGGGACGAGAAAATTCTCTGGCCGTGCTGCTGGGCCAGGGATGGCGTAAGGAAACACCCTGTCACGAGAACTGCGAGTGCCGCTACTCTAAGAAAGGTCGCGCGATAAAGGCTATCGTAATTCAGGATGATGCGTGGCATTTGAAATCTCCATTTCATACTCGTGCAGACTCAGCAATGTATAAGAACTTCGATTACCGGTGCCCGCCGCCGCTATGGCCACCGCCGCCGTGCGAACCTCCACCACCGCTGTGAGATCCTCCACTGGCATGAGCCGTACCCATGCTGGCGCTGCCCCGCGAGGAGTAGCTCCGGGCCTGTCCGCCGTGGTCGTAGCCGGTAAACGCGCCGGATCGAACGCCACTTTGGCCGCGGGGTGCCGCGTAGCCTCGTGCAGCCTTGGTGTTTCCTTCGAACGGCCTGGCCGTCGCGCCGGGACGGCTGCCAGCTCCGCCGCGCCCAGCCAAGTTTCCGTTAGTGGGCCTGTTCCCTGCATAAGGACGCGAGCCGGTTAGCCCCCGCATACCGTTACCACCGCGTGCGCTTCCTGCCCGGTAGAAATTGCTGCGGTTATAAAACGTGTTGCTCCGAGAGTAGTACCTGCCGCCGCCGTACATTGCGTATCGGCCACCCCAATTGAATCCCCAGTGGTTCCAGCCCCATCCATAACCTCCGAACCAGCCGATTCCGAAGCCGCCACCCCACGAAAGGTACGGACCGCCGAACCAGATTCCGGGATACGGATACCATCCAGGCCACGCCATAATCGGATCTCCGTACGCCAACCAAGGGTTGTAAGCCGGGACATAGACGATCTCCGGGTCGGAAGGCTGAACCGAAATCGTCGCGTCTTGGGTGGTCACGGTCTGCTGCGACGTGGTCTTGAGATCGCCCGCAGACTGGGCTCGATGACGCATTACCTGAACTGCATTCATGACATCAGGTTGCTGATTGAAGTAGGCATCGCCGAGCGATGACGCCCACGAGAGGTTCTTGTCCATGTTTCCCAGCACGGACGGAAACGCAGTGAGCGCTTTCACGCTGGGATCCCACGGTTGCTGGTCCACGGCTGTACCCAGGGCATCGCCCTTCAAGCCCGGATTCGCCTGCACCCAGCGGTCGGCCTCGACCACTTGCTCGGGAAACGTTGCCGCTGCCAAAATCTGCGCCACCAACGAATCCGGATACAGCGCAATCGGTGCGACGAGCCGCTGTAGTTGCTCAGGACTCTGTTGCGAATAGGGCGGAGCCGATGTTGCCTGCGACTGCGCCTGCGCTTGCTGGTCTTGAGGTTGCTGCTGGGGAGCCTGCGGGTCTTGTTGGGCAGACAACGTTCCCGGCCAAACGGCGAGCAGCAGAACTGCACCCAATATAGGAACGAAACTCCGCCTGCCCAAGCGATGGCTTAGTGATCCTGCGGCATGTTCGACAATTCTCATGACTTTGAATCCCTTCTACGCACGTAGCTAATTTCGCCGAATCGCTCTTTTAATACTGTGCAGAATGGCTCACTTCGCGACCGGGAAAGGACTGCGCAAACGGAGAGACGGCTTATGTCTACACTTTTTTGAGCGACGGTTGGTGAACTCTTATACGACCGTCGTCATCCCATTTGACGACCGCGTCATCCTCGTTAACTTGCCGAACTGTGCCGAATTCTCCCGTCGGTATTCCGAAGTCGCCCAATCCCTCGACGCGATCTCCGGGACTCAATTCTTGGCCAGTGCCGGAAGGTTCGACCAGCGGTGGCTTCTTGGCACGGTCCGAATCAGCGGGAGCCCCGGGGTGCGACAACGGCGGTTGGGGAGCTTTACGCAGTTTGGGTGTCGGCTTATTGCTGATATGAGGCATATCCACACATTTCTTTCCGAAAGCCCTGATCTGCCTTTCGCTTCGACTGTTCAGCCGCCAGATACAGAATGGGCTTGAAGAGAATGGTTTGGCTGATCCAAACTGCTCAGTTCTGAAAATCGACGCGGGTGGCCGGTGAGCACGTGGTGTCCGGATTTTGCAAGCGCTCTGGTTTTGCCGGGCGGAAGCTAATCGTGGAGAACAACACTGAGAAGCGAGCTGTGGACTTCTAACCCACCGTTGTAGTGGATAAATCCCAATTTCCTGAACCGGTTCATAAAAAAACTAACTCGCGAGCGTGTCGTGCCGATCATTTCCGCTAGGCTCTCCTGGCTTACCTTGGGAATCACGGTCTCTGGAACACCGTCTTTGCCAAAATGAGCGAGCATAAGAAGCACTCGGGCGAGTCGCTTTTCACTGG
>JBAQIB010000024.1:0-2434 GCA_049288625.1 Terriglobales bacterium
GTGTGGGCCACCCGGCCGTCTCGCGGCCAGCACACTTGCAGATGCTGGCTTTTTGCGCCGACAAGAGTGTCCGCGCCACACTTGATCAGAGGTTCCTTGGAGAGCTAGGCCGTGACCGCTTCGGGATGCTCTTTTCCGGCCAGCAATTGGCGCAGGACGTACTGCAGGATGCCGCCGTTGGCGTAGTAGAGGGCTTCCTGCGGGGTATCGATGCGGACGATGGCCTGGAATTCGCTCGTCTTTTTCTCGTTACCCCCGCTGCCTGAGACGTGCACTGTGATCTTGCGGCCGGCGGAATATTTCTCGACCAGGTCGCGAATGCCTGCGATCTCAAAGACCTCCTGCCCGGTCAGGCCTAGCGATTCGGCATTTACTCCAGGGAGGAACTGCAGCGGGAGAATCCCCATGCCTACCAGGTTCGAGCGGTGGATGCGCTCGTAGCTTTCGGCGATTACGGCGCGGACGCCTAGCAGGCGCGGGCCCTTGGCGGCCCAATCGCGGGATGAACCGGAGCCATATTCCTTGCCGGCAAGAATCACTAGCGGCACTTTCTCCGCGTGATACTTTTCCGACGCGTCGAAGATCGACATCTCGGTGCCATCCGGCAAGTGGCGCGTATATCCGCCTTCCGTATTCACCATTTTGTTGCGCAGGCGGACATTGGCGAAGGTGCCGCGCACCATTACTTCATGATTGCCGCGGCGCGAGCCGTAGGAATTGAAATCCGCCGGCTGCACGCCCTGCGCGATCAGGTACTTGCCCGCAGGACCGTCTTTCTTGATGGAGCCCGCCGGTGAGATGTGGTCGGTGGTAATGCTGTCGCCTAGCACCGCCAGCACGCGCGCTCCTTTAATGTCTTCGATCGCCGACGGCTTCAGCGCCATATCGTCAAAATACGGCGCCTTGCGAATGTAGGTGGAATCCTTCTCCCACGCATAGGTCTCGCCCTTGGGAATGGACAGCGAGCGCCAGCGCTCGTCGCCCGAGTAAACCTCGGCGTAGCTCTTGCGGAACATCTCGGGTGAAATCGCCCCGGCCAGCGCCTGCTCGATCTCTGATTGCGACGGCCAGATATCGGCGAGATAAACGTCCTTGCCGTCCTTGCCCTTGCCGATTGGATCCTTGCGCAAGTCAACATCAATCCGCCCGGCGAGCGCAAACGCGACTACCAGCGGCGGAGACATCAGGTAATTGGCGCGAACTTCGGAATTGATGCGGCCCTCAAAGTTGCGATTGCCCGAAAGCACCGAGGCCACGACCAGGTTCTTGTCGTCAATCTCCTTCGAAACCTCCGCAGGCAGCGGGCCGGAGTTGCCGATGCAGGTCGTACATCCATAGCCAACGATGTGGAACTTCAGCTTTTCGAGATATGGCGTCAGTCCGGCCTTTTCCAGATAGTCGTGAACCACTTTCGATCCAGGCGCCAGCGAAGTCTTAACGAACGCGGGAACGGTCAGGCCCTTTTCTACGGCCTTCTTTGCCAGTAACCCGGCAGCAATCAGCACGGACGGATTCGATGTGTTGGTGCACGAGGTGATCGCGGCAATTACAACGCTGCCGTGCTTGATCGCCTTGGCCGAATCCGCTGGAACGTGTTCATGCACATTCGGATCCTCAACGCCAACGGCTGTCGGATTGCCCCCCTCTCCCTCCCATCGCTTCGCGTTAAAGGTTGCGGCTGCCGATGCAACTGTTGTCCCCGCCGATGTCCCAGACTTCGGTGGCTTAATCAGCGCTGGCAGGGCATGCGTAAACGATTCGCCCGCCTTCGAGAGCACCACGCGATCCTGCGGCCGCTTTGGCCCCGCCAAACACGGCTCGACGGTCGAAAGATCCATGCTCAACAGTTCGGAGTATTCCGCTTCCGGCGTCTTCGCGTCGTGGAACATCCCCTGCTCGCGGGCGTATGCTTCGACTAACGCAATCTGCTCTTCGCTTCGGCCGGTGAGCTTCAGGTAGCGGAGAGTCTCCTTATCGATCGGGAAAATGCCGCAGGTAGCGCCATATTCCGGAGACATATTCGCGATGGTTGCGCGATCGGCCAGCGGCAGATCCTGCAAGCCGGGGCCATAATATTCGACAAACTTGCCGACCACGCCGTGCTTGCGCAGCATCTCGGTGATGGTGAGCACAAGGTCGGTGGCCGTGGCACCTTCGCGCAGGCGGCCGCTCAGCTTCACGCCGACTACAAGCGGAATCAGCATGGAGACCGGCTGGCCAAGCATGGCGGCCTCGGCCTCGATTCCGCCGACGCCCCAGCCCAGAACGCCGAGGCCGTTAATCATGGTCGTGTGCGAATCGGTGCCAACGAGCGTGTCGGGATAGGCCGTGCGCTTGCCGCCCGCTTCGTGCACAAACACCACACGCGCCAGGTATTCGAGATTGACTTGATGCACAATGCCGGTATCCGGCGGCACAATCGCGAGGTTGCGGA
>JBAQIB010000025.1:0-3394 GCA_049288625.1 Terriglobales bacterium
GGGCGCCGTCAAAGATGTGCACCTCGGCCTGGTGGGCAAAGGCATCACGTTCGACACCGGTGGCATTTCCATCAAGCCCGCGGACGGCATGGAGAAAATGAAATACGACATGGCTGGCGGCGCAACCATGATCGGCGCCATGCGCGCCATTGGTCTTCTTAAACCAAAGGTGAAAGTCACAGCCGTAATCATGGCCACGGAAAACATGCCCTCGGGCAAAGCGCAAAAACCCGGCGACGTGCAGATTGCCATGTCCGGCAAATCGATCGAGATCATCAACACCGATGCCGAGGGCCGTCTCGTACTCGCCGATGGCCTCACCTATGCCCGCCAACTCGGCTGCACGCATCTGGTCGACGCCGCCACTCTTACCGGCGCTGTGGTGGTGGCGCTCGGCTACGTCAACGCCGGAATCTTCGCCAGCGATGACCAGATGTATGAGCGTTTCGCGAACGCTCTTAAGCAAGCGGGCGAAAAGATGTGGCGCTTGCCCCTCGACGACGAATACAAGGAGTTGATCAAGTCCAACATCGCCGACATGGCCAATGCGGGCGCGCGATACGGTGGGGCGATCTTCGCCGCTATGTTCCTGAAGGAATTCGCCGAAGACACTCCGTGGATTCACCTCGACATCGCCGGCACGGCATGGATGGAGGACCAGAAACCATGGATCGCCAAAGGCCCGTCTGGAATCGCGCTGCGTAGCCTGGTGGAATTCGTTAGGGGATGGGGCGCGTAACGCGACGGACTATAGCGGTCGAGAAGCAGCATGCGGCGTCTCCAGTCGGCCGATCGCCAGACCAAGTTTGGTCATCATGTATTGAGTAGGAACTAGGCATGCCTATTGCATTGACGTTCATCGCAGCCATGGGCGCTACGTGGAAGTCGGTGGCGGGGCAGTTGCTAGCTTCGGGCGTGGCAATGCTGAGCGGCTGGCAAGATGTACGATTGCGGTCCTATCTAGGCGCGGCTTTCTCGTTCCTTATAGCTATAGCCTTCGGCATCTCAGCTCTGGCTACCGCTCTCCGGGCTAGCCTTTGGGTCGCCGCTGGATCCGCTGCTGCTCTTTGCCTCGAAGCTTTGGTGACCTGGCGCTGGGAGCGTCCAAGGACTTCGGGGTAGGCGCATGTGCGGCACATCCTAAGCTCTGTTTGGCGAAAACAGCGCTGCCGCTGACATCGACCTTCCCGGAAGATCTGTTTCTTGATCTGCTTCCGGGCTTCCAATATTCCCGCTTTTGCATTTATGTTGTCGGCTGCGGGAAATATCAGCAACGAGGGTTCATTGACAGCAGACAATGCGCAGCCGAGTTTCCTCAAAACTTACGGGCCTCGTCTGCTGCTAGCACTGATCTCGCTCCTGATGATTGCCGATCTTGTCTTGCGCGGTTTGAATCTCGCCTTTGAACCGGCCAAAACCGACTTCTCGGATGTGTATGCCGGCGCATGGCTGTGGCGGCACGGCCAGAACTTCTACGACTCCGCACTGGCCACACGCGCCCACGAGCAACTGGTACACGCTTCTTTTCAGATTGCACCGGTGTACCCGCCCACGGCATTTGTGCTCGTCTCCCCGTTTACGTTTCTTCCCTGGGGATGGGCGAACTTCATTTGGCTGTTGTTGGGTTTGGCCGGTATACCCGCTACGTTATTTCTCTTGCTGCGGCTTCGCGGTTCGGCGGGATGGGATCCACGAACCTGGAACCTTCGTACTGCGGCTTTTGCCACCCTGTTCCTCAGCTTCAACCCGTTGCATCAGGCTTACCATCTTGGCAACAGCGCCTTATTGGTGGTGCCGCTGTGTTTGGGCGCTATTTCTCTTGCCGAGGTGGGGCACGATCTCAGTGCGGGATTGATCCTGGGAACGGCAGCCGCCTTGAAACCGCAGGTCGCTTTCTGGATCCTCGTTTACTATCTCTTTCGCCGCCGCGCCAAGATGCTCGTAGGCGCGATTGTGCCAGTAGCGGCCCTAACGGCGATATTCTTTACCCGCGCGGTCGCGCTCTCTGCCATGATCGCCAGCTATCGTGCGAACCTGCGGTTTTGGTTTGCTCCGGGGAGGCCTGACGGCTTCACGGAAGGCGCGCGCCCTTATCACGTAAATATGATGCAGGTGGTTCTCTATCAGATCGTGCACACCGTATCGGCGGCCAATCTGATGGCGCACGCTCTGTTTGTCATCGGGCTCGTTATCTGGATTCTGATTCTCTGGCGTGCCAGATTCCACGCGTCGTTTGCTCTGGCCATCTCGTCGCTGCTCTCGCTTAGTTTCTTATCGATGTACCACAGCGTGTCGGATGTCACCTTCCTGACCCTTGCGCTCTGTTGGGCAATTCCGGTGGACCACCTGCCGTGGACTCGCGCCAGGATCTGGACGTGCGCGCTGTTCCTAGTAATGACGTTGCCGGGACATTCCGCCTTAATGCGCTTCTCGCCGCACCTTGGCTCGATGACCGCTCAGTGGTGGTGGCATCTGTTTGTCGAACGCTATTTCGTCTGGCTGCTGCTGGCGCTCAACGTTGTGCTTCTTGCCGCCTTGTGGAGTTCTGCCGCAGAAATGCGCGAAGAGACGCCGGTCTAGTGTCCGAACCTATGCCGAATCCGAACCGACCCACTCGATTCGTCTGGAATGCGCTGCTGGCTGTCCTTCTCCTGCTCGCCGGCGTCGAATGGGTCGTTCGCGGCCCGGTACGTTTCGCCCATGCCGCCAGCTTCAATGATTTCATCTCTCCCTACATTCAGACGCGAGCCTGGATGACGGGACAAGATCCTTACAGTCCGCAGAACCTCGTGCGCGAGTGGCCGCCTGAAGCGGAGCGCTTCGATTTTCTTACCCGCGACCTCGCCGATGGTTCGCTTGTCTTGAAGCGCGGAATCCCGACCGCCTACCCGCTCACTGCTTTCGTTCTGATTGCCCCCGTGGCAGTCCTCCCCTGGCACATCGCTCACCCGTTGTGGCTCGTCATCACGGTCTTCGCGTTTGGAGTGACCGTCGCCGCGCTTCTCTCGGTTGCAAAACTTCTTCCGCGCAGCGATCTCACGCTTGCCTTCCTGGCGATCGCGCTGGGATTAGCTCCTGTTCATACCGCTCTGGCCGCGGGCAGCATCGTCACGGTTGCCGTGGCCGCGAGCGCCGCGGCGGTTTGGGCGTCAAGCCGGGGCCAGGATGTGTTGGCGGGGCTGTTGCTCGCGATGGCGGTCGGTCTCAAACCTCAGATCGGACTTCCGTTCTGCTTCTACTATCTCGTCCGGCGACGCTGGCGCATCACAGCGCTCGCCGTCGGATTGGTTGCCGTGCTCTTCATCCTGGCGGTTGCGCGCTGCGCAATGGGCGGTACGTCTTGGATCGAAAACTACGTTTATGACAATCGAATTCTGTTTGCGCACGGTAGCCT
>JBAQIB010000026.1:0-91990 GCA_049288625.1 Terriglobales bacterium
ACAGCTATCACATCATGGTGGGGCTGGGGACGTTCTTCGTTGCGGTCATGGCCATTGCCTTGCTTCTTCTTTGGCGTGGCAAAATATTCAGAACGCGCTGGATGCTCTGGATTCTGATGCTCTCGGCCCCGTTTCCTTACATCGCGAACACTGCCGGCTGGATGACCGCCGAGCTTGGCCGCCAGCCCTGGCTGGTGTATGGGCTCATGCGTACGCAGGACGGCTACTCGAAAGTGGTTTCGGCCGGCAACGGCATGTTTACTCTTCTGGGTTTTATGGGTATGTACACTGTGCTGGGAATTCTTTTTCTGTTTCTCGTGCGCAGGGAAATTGAGCATGGTCCCGGAGCGAGCGGATCGGCGGCTGCATCGCATCCCACGGCGGAGGCGCAATAGTTATGGCTAGCCTGTGGTTTTGGATCGTCGCAGTAATGATCACGGCCTATGTCGTGCTCGATGGCTTCGATCTTGGCGCGGGCGTGATTTATCTCCTCGTGGCTAAGACCAATGACGAACGGCGACGGGTACTGCGCGCTATCGGTCCGGTCTGGGATGGCAACGAAGTCTGGCTGCTGGCGGCGGGCGGTACGCTTTACTTTGCTTTTCCGTTGCTTTATGCGTCGAGTTTCAGCGGATTCTATCTCCCGCTGATGATCGTCCTGTGGTTGTTGATGCTGCGCGCTGTCGGCATTGAATTTCGGGTGCACATCGACAATGCTGTCTGGCGAGAGTTCTTTGACGTTGTCTTCGCTGTTTCGAGCATTTTGCTGTGCGTGTTTCTGGGCGCGGCGTTGGGCAACGTGATGCGCGGCGTCCCGCTCGATACGACCGGCTATTTCTTTGAGCCGCTGTGGACGACTTTCAAACTCGGCCCGCAGACGGGAATCCTCGACTGGTACACCATTCTCACCGGCGTCGTGGCGCTGGTGACGTTGACGGCTCATGGTTCGCATTATGTCGCTCTCAAGACCGATGAAGACCTGGGCCGGCGCGCCCGTGGCCTCGCCCTGCTCTTATGGCCTCTGCAGCTCTTCCTGACGTGCGTTGCGCTCGTAACCACTTGCTTTATTCGAAACGAATGCCTGGCGAACTACCGGGCGCATCGAATCGGGATTCTTGTGCCCATCGTCGTTTTCGTCAGCTTGGCGATGATGCTGTGGGCGACTCCCAAGGGCAAAGAGAAAACCGCATTCGTCGCTTCTAGTCTTTATATCGTCGGCATGCTGGTCGGAGCGGCATTTGCGCTCTATCCCGTCGTTCTCCCGTCACGCGATCGCCAACACGACCTCACCATTTGGAACACGAGTGCTGCGCTCCATGGCCTGAGAGTCGGCCTGGTTTGGTGGACGCTGGCCGCTGTGCTGGCCGTGGCCTACTTTGTGTTTATTTACCGCATGTTCCGCGGCAAAGTGCAATTGGGAGAGGGCCATTATTAATGATCCGCGGTCTTGATCTCGTTCGTGGCATCCACTGAGTGGGTTCTTAGCTGCCGCAGTTGGTTCTCGGTCTTAGTTTCGACCTTTGCGTCTCTACTCGCTGAAATCCGTCCTGTGGCGCCATCATAGTATTGAAGAATATTGGCTTGCAATTCCGGAGAAATCTGATCGAAGTTGTGCTCCGTCAATTTGTCCAGTAACTTCGAATAGGTTGCATCACTAAGCCTGTACTCCCCCAACGAAGCATCTTTCCCTGTGTCGCAATCCCGGTTTTCAAGGTGAAGTTCCGGAACCTGCGCTTTCTGAAGGTAGGCCGTGTAGTCCGTGACAGTGTCGTTGACGCTTTTAATGTACATATCTTCGGTTTGGGTTGATGGAATCTTGAACTGGAGCGCGCTAAAAGGCCCGACTTTCGGGACGATTCTCAGAAAGAACGCCAGTATGCGAATGCCAGGGCTTGGGCGACGATAGCCCTTTCCCCACTCCTTTTCGTAGTTCCCGCGAGACAACAGATACAGGAACTTCTTTTTGTTGAACGTCGGGTCTTCCTTCACCATCTCTTTCTTGCGCGCGACCAGGGCCACTCTGGTCATTTCCGGGATCACCTTGCTCACTGCGCGGCGAAAAGTGCCAATGGCAAGATCTTCCTTGTCGATAACATCCGTCATTTTTATGCCATAGGTCTCAAGGAAACTGCGTTCCAGCAGTGGTTTGGCAATCTCAAATCCGATGAAGTCATGGAAACGATCGCTGGTGTAGCGGTTCTTGGCGACCTGCACCATATCGAATCCGAATTCGGTGCGAATATGCGCCTTGGGATTGTCTTCATAGGTCACCGTATCGCCGAATTTCCTTCTTAATTTGGGGAACTCGATGCCGACTGCACGACTGATTGTGGGATGGCCGGTATTGTCCGAGACATAGTGGGCCAAGGCTCCAAGCGCGAAGGCATATTCGTTGATATCTGAGGAATCATGAATCAAGTTGGCGACAAAGTCGCCAGTCCTGACGTAGTGGGTGAGGTCGCTGAAGAATTTGCTCCCAAAGGGGTAGTAGCCCATGTCCTGCAGCACGGATCCCCCATAGGCATAAGCGTGCGCTTTCCGCAGATCCTCATCCGTTGCCTGCGGAAAGCGCTGGCGGAGCAGCGGTACGATCTGATCTTTCCAAACCAGGTCCACAATCTGTTCGTGAGTCAGAACAGAATAGGCATTTGCCGACATGGATGTCAGCAAGATAAGAACTATCATCGTGGTCAGGCGCATCGTGATGTCCGGATGTCGAGAGAATGAATATATCGGCAAATTCCGTCTCCAGCCAAAGGGATTTGCTGGTTTCGAACGCACTGCCTGCACTCCCGTATAATCGGATTTTGACCGCCTTGTGCGACTAGTCAGAAAGGCAAACCCTTGAGCGCTCATTCTCATCATCCCAGCCAGCAACCACCTGCGCCGCAACCGCTTCCCGGAGTCAACGCCATCATTGCCGTCGGATCCGGCAAAGGCGGAGTCGGCAAGACCACACTGGCCGTGAACCTCGCCATCGCTCTCACCAAAATGGGCTACAAAGTTGGCCTGCTCGACGCCGATGTTTATGGCCCGAACGTTCCTTTGATGCTTGGAACGAACGAACAGCCTAAGGCGATGGGAGAAAATCAGATCGCTCCTATTCAGTCCAATGGGCTGAAAGTGATCTCGGTGGGATTCCTCAATCCGGGTGACAAACCTCTGATCTGGCGCGGGCCCATGCTGCATTCGATCATCCGGCAGTTCCTGGGATCGGTGCAATGGGGAGAGCTTGACTATCTCGTCATTGATCTTCCGCCGGGAACCGGCGACGTGGCGCTTTCCCTCATCCAGACGGTGCCGCTGACGGGTTCGATCGTGGTTTCCACGCCTTCGGATGTGGCGCTGCAGGACGCGCGCAAAGCGATCGAGATGTTTCGCCAAATGAAGGTCGATATCGTGGGCGTCGTCGAGAACATGAGCTATTTCGTGTGTCCGCATTGCCAGCATGAGATTGACATCTTCTCGCGTGGCGGAGCGGAGACGATGGCAAAGCAGTTCGACGTCGCTTTCCTTGGCAGCATCGAACTTGATCCGGAGATTCGCAAGGCGGGGGACGGCGGAAAGCCGGCGGTGCTACAGGGCGAGGATTCACCGCACGCGAAGTCGCTGTTCGAATTTGCCCGCAAAGTTGTGGCGCGGGTCGAAGAGATCAAGGCGAGCAGCTCGCAAGGCGTGATCCAGATTCAGTAGACTATCGTCTGTGTGATCGCAGCGGGGCTCTTGCGTCGCCTGCGCAAATATCGTTTGAAGCATTTATTGCTGTTCATCTTGCTAAGGTTTTGCGCGAAACCTCTTCAGACGATACATCGCATCCGCCGCGTCGTCGTTCATCACGAGCTTCGCTACGATTTCTCCTAGCGCGGGACCGTGCTTGAATCCGTGTCCTGAGCCTCCGCCGATAATCCAAACGTTTTCATTCCTCGGATGGCGATCGATGATGAAGTTGCGGTCGGTCGTATCTTCGTATTGACAGACGCGCGTCTCGACCAGCGGGGCGCCTTTCATTCCGGGAAAACGGTATGCGAGATAACGTCGTGCTTCGGAGAGGCGATCCGGGCTGATCATGCGTTCACCCTCCGTGGGATCGAATTCCGGGCCGCGCGTGTCATCGGCTATCTTGAATCCGCGCCCCTGATTTCCGGGAATGCCATACATGAAGTGATCGCTGTGATCGGCCCAGACGGGAATGTTCTCTTCGTCATAGCGCGAATCGCCCGCTGGAGGCCCGAAGAAAAACACATCTTGTTTCGTCGCGACAAAATGCGGCCTAATCGTTTGCGGAAAAAGTTTGCCGAGCCACGGGCCGCACGCGAAGATGTAACGGTCGCCCGCGAGCGTCGATCCATCCGATAGCGGCAGCTCCTTCCACGCCCCACTGTCAAATTCCCGCGCCGTTGGTTCGCTCGACACGACCGCGGCCTGCCGATACACGCCGCCTTCGGCGATGAAATGCTCGACCACGCCTTGCGCTGATGCGCGAGCCAGCAGGTATCCGCTTTCGGGTTCGTAGATTCCCCATTCGACGTTGTCGAAACTGATTTGCGGCCAGCGCCGTGCCATCTCTCCGGTCGAAAGCTGCTCGAAAGGAATGCCAGCTCCTTTCAGTAGCGGCAACGAACCGTGTTCGAACTCGCCTGAGCCTTCGACCATCCACAAGACGCCGATCGGGAAGAAAAAGTTCCGCTTCCACTGCGTCTGGTTTTGCTTCCAGAGTTCGAGGGCACGGGCAGCCAGTTTCGTGTACGGCTGATCCGGCCCATACGCGCCTCGAATCACGCGGGTCTCGCCGCCGGACGAGGAGCGCGAATTTCCTGGGCCCCAGGCATCGAGGAGCGTGACCCGTGCGCCGTCACGCAAAAGGTAGAGAGCGGTCCATCCGCCGAAGGCGCCTGCTCCGATCACGACAACATGTGGCTTGGCGAGCATGCCGCGCAGTATATCGTGACCTTTAGGGCCAGTAGCTACCTGGCTGGTGCCGGTACTGGCTGAATTCAGCCACTGCCCTGGTGCCCCTTCGCTTGACATTCGCCTAACCTTCGCCTATGCTGCGCGCATGGCGATCACTCGGCGGCAACGCGAACTCTACGACCTCATCTCGCGCTTTGTGAGCGAGAAGGGATACTCCCCTTCGTTTGAAGAGATCAAGGATGCCATGGGCCTCAATTCCCTGGCCACGGTTCATAAGCACGTCAGCAATCTGGAAAAAAAGGGCCTGCTGACGCGCGGCTACAATCAAAGCCGGTCAATCGATCTCGTCCCTCCGCGCGGAAAGCTGAAACAGTCGATGGCGGTGAATACGGGGGTGGTGCTGCCACTGGTGGGTCGGATTGCCGCGGGGCAGCCGATTGAGGCGGTCGAGAACCCGGAGACGATTTCGCTGGCGGATTTCGTCCGCTCGAAAGAAGTCTTTGTGCTCGAAGTACGCGGCCAATCGATGCAGGACGAGGCGATTCTCGACGGCGACTATGTGCTGGTCGAAAAGACGAAGACCGCGCACAACGGCGACATTGTGGTCGCTTTGATCGACAACTCGGACGCTACTTTGAAGCGCTTCTTCCGCGAGGGCGAGAACATCCGGTTGCAGCCTTCGAATGCCATGATGAAGCCGATTGTGGTGCCCGCCGCATCGGTCGAGTTGCAGGGGCGGGTGATTGGCGTGTTGCGGAAGTACTGAGGCGACTGTTGGGAGGTTAGCGGTCAGATTGCGGAATCAGATTGCAGAGGTTAATACCCCTGGGGCACGCCGCCTAGCTGAATTCAAAGCCTTTTACGTCTGCAATCTGACCTCATATCTCTGACTCCAAACACCGCTCAGCCAAGGTGTTTGTCGAGCGCTTTCTGAATGTCGTCTTTCGAGCGATAGCCAACTAGCTGCTCCACGACCTGTCCGTTCTTGAAAACGAGCAGAGTCGGAATGCCAGTGACTTTGTAGCGCATAGGGGTAGCGCCGTTGCGGTCCACATCCATTTTGCCGACCGTGACCTTGCCCTGATACTCGGTAGCAAGCTCTTCGACGATGGGGGCGATGGCGCGGCAGGGGCCGCACCAGGCAGCCCAGAAATCTACCAGTACGGGCTTGTCGGATTTCAATACATCCGAATCAAAATTTGCGTCGGTAACCTCGACGATGGTGCTCGTTGCCATTCATCCTCCAATTGTTTTTGGGTTCTCCCCGGCGGTCACGCTCGTTCGCGCCGGATAACCTATCTATCCTAGCACTGACGATTAGATGCCGGGGAATCGCGGAGGTCGCAAGCCGCAAGGTGGCGAAAAGCGGCGCGGGAGGACCGGGATAATCTCCTCGGGGCCTGGATTATTGCCCCTTCTTCCTGGCACGGCCGAGCTGCGCTAATCTGGATCGTCCCTTGTGGGACTGAAATTCTATGCGAGGCGATCTCGACAATCTGCGCGTGGTGCTGGTAGCAACGCGGAACCCGCTGAATATCGGTGCCGCGGCGCGCGCGATGAGCAATTTTGGGGCGCGGCATTTGCGCCTTGTCACCCCTTATGAAGTGGCGTTTCGGGAAGCACGGTCGGCGGTCGGTGCGGCGGAACTGATGTCCAGCGCCAGGGAGTATGGAACGGTAGCCGATGCGGTCGCGGATTGCACGCTGGTGGTGGGAACGACGGCGGCAGGACGGCGCGAGTTGCAGCACGAATTGCAGCGACTGGAACAGGGCGGGCGGACGATCCGCAGGCAGCTTGGCGCGGGACGGGTGGCGTTGCTGTTTGGGTCGGAGAAGGTCGGGCTCTCGAATGAAGGCATGAGCCACTGCCACTGGCTGATGCGGATTCCGACCCGCGCCGGGCATGGTTCGATGAATCTGGGGCAGGCGGTTGCCATCTGCCTCTATGAACTGGTGCGCCTGGGAAAAATCCCTACGGCTAAGAATGGCAAGACGGTCGCCAACGCGGCTGATTTGGAGCGGCTCACGCAAGTCTTGTTCGAACTGCTCGATGCGAGCGGGTACGTAAAACCGCGGGTGGCAACGGCCACCGAGGAGAAGCTGCGACGGATGATGAGGCGCATGAATCTCAGCAGCGCGGATGCGGGACTCTGGCTGGGAATGCTGCGGCAGATCCGATGGAAGCTGGGAGCGCGGGAATTCGACGCCGAGCCGAACGAAGACTAATTCCCTTAACACTCATTTGTCTAGCTGTTTGTACGGACCACCAACGTTAGATTCCGGACCAACATCAGATTCTGGACCAACACCAGTAATCCCCACTTTTGCGCTAACCGTTGTTGCTTCCAGCAGTCGAATGAGAAGGCGGCAAGCGCCGGCGTTCATCCTGTGTCGTTGGCCGCCTTCGGGGTGCGGAAAATGCGCATGCTGCTCGACACCTTCTCCCAGACCTTGCGCACGCTTTGGGCGCACAAGCTGCGGTCATTTCTCACGATGTTTGGAATCGCCTGGGGCGTAGGCTCGCTGTTGCTGCTGGCCGGTGTCGGCGAAGGATTCCGCAACGGAAACCGCAAACAGCTTGAGACCTTCGGCAAGAACATCATCTTCTTCTTTGGAGGCCGCTCACCGGCGGTCGAGGGCAGCTTCGGCTCCATGAAGTGGTTCAATCTGACTTACGACGATTACCTGGCGATCAAAAACGAGTCCAAGCTTGCGCTTCACATTTCGCCGCTCATCGCTCGCGACGACATTCGCGCGGTAAGCGATTACACAAGCACGAATGGGCAGGTTTCGGGCGTGCCCGCCGTCTATAGCCAGGTGCGCACGATTCCGCTGCAGGTTGGGCGCTGGATTAACGATGACGACGATGCCGAGCGGCGGCGCGTATGCGTGCTGGGACGCGAAATGACGCGCAACATGTTTCCGGGCCGGCCGGCGGTGGGCAATACGATCATGCTCAATGGTGTGCGCTTTCAGGTGATCGGCGTGCTCAACATGATCGGCCACGAAGAGCAGAACGCAACCAATGTTCGCATTTTTATTCCGTTCAACACTATGCGCGAACTGTTTCCGCTGACGGGCGACAACTCGAAAGAAGGCAATGCGATTTCCTTCATCAACTACCAACCCCGCAGTTTCGACGAAAACGAAATGGCCAAAGACGAACTGCATCGGATTGTGGCTCGCGATCACGGCGGGTTCGATCCCTCAGGCAAAGACATCTGGGAAGAATGGGACACGGTGAAGAACCAGAAGACGATGGGCAAGATTTTCACCGCCATGGACTGGTTTCTGGGTGGAGTCGGTCTGGTAACGCTCGCGCTCGGCGCAATCGGAATCGTAAACATCATGCTGGTCGCGGTGACGGAGCGGACGCGCGAAATCGGCTTGCGCAAGGCTTTGGGCGCGACGCACCGCAGCATTCTGTTTCAGTTCTTCTTGGAAGGCTCTTTTCTAACGCTGATCAGCGGCGCAGTTGGCGTGGGTGGCGCCATGCTCGTGATTCATCTGCTCTCGGGAGTGCAACTGCCACAAGGCTTCGACACGCCCCGGATCGTGCCGGCATCGGCGGTCGGCGCGGTGCTTTCGTTGGCGCTGGCGGGGATTACGGCCGGGCTTTATCCCGCGCGCAAAGCGGCCATGCTCGAACCGGTAGAGGCGCTGCGGCAGGAGTAACTAGCGGCTAAGGAGTGAATCATGACAAACGATCTCTTACAGGAAGCCTACGGAGCGATGCTGCATAACCGGCGGCGCACGGCGCTCACCATGCTGGGTATGGCGTGGGGGATTGCAACGGTTGTCATCTTGCTCGCCTTCGGTTCCGGATTCGAGCGCGCCATCGATCTCATATTCAGTTCCTGGGGAACCGACGTGATTGGAGTATTTCCGGGGCGCACATCGCTGCAGGCCGGCGGCTCTAAAGCGGGCAGCGAGGTGCGGCTGAAGTTGGCCGATGTCGATTACGTCCGCAACGAAGTGCCTATGGCAAAAGGCGTCACGCCCGTTTTCGACAAGCAGAATGGCGTCACTATTCAGCACGACACGCGCACCTTCACCAATCTGTTTCTGACCGGCGTTTACCCCGTTTACGAGCGCATTCGCGACTTTGAAGTCGCCAGCGGCCGCGGACTGGGCGAGCAGGACGAATTAGAGCATGCGCGCGTGGCCGTGATCGGCGATGAGGCCAAGCGGCGCTTGTTCTCGGGAGAACAGGCCCTGGGTCAGACCATTCGCATCGCCGGCGTGAGTTTTCAGGTGATTGGCACTTACCAGCACAAGGTGCAGGGCGGCGATGACAACGACAACAGCATGGTCGTGATCCCATTCAGTACCATGGGCGATCTTTACGACACGCAGTACATCACCGGCATTCTGATGGACTACGACGGGGGCGACCATGCCCAGATCGCGCGTGTGGTGCGGGCGGTGCTGGCAGGGCATCACAATTTCCGGCCCGACGACCGCAGGGCAGTCTTCGTCGCGGACTTCAAACAGGACTTCGACGAATTCACTACCGTGACCACCGCGCTCAAGGCGCTTCTCGCTTTCATTGGCGCGCTGACGCTGGGGATTGGCGGCATCGGGCTGATGAACATCATGCTGGTATCGGTGCAGCAGCGAACGCGCGAGATCGGAGTAGAGAAAGCGCTGGGCGCTCACAAAAGCCATATCCTTTTTCAGTTTCTCGCCGAGGCGCTCGCCATCACGTTTGCCGGCGGAGCTGCGGGAGTCGGTATCGCCTACCTGATTTCGTGGGGCGTTGGCGCTTTGCCGCTGATGAGCGCGTTCGGCGACAACCTGCAGGCGGGTGACATTCACCTACAGATCAACCTCAGCAGCCTGGCCGTGGCGACGATCATTCTCAGCGTCGTCGGAATTCTGAGCGGGATGGTGCCGGCGATCCGCGCAGCGCGATTGGACCCGATTGAGAGCTTGCGCTACGAATAAGCCGGGGGCTCTGAATCTAAAATCACCGCGCTCGCCGCATCGACCCCGCAATCACCGCGCCGAATACCAATAGCGTCAGCAGGGTAATGATTCCAAGCGATATCACGCAGTATATGCACCACACACCCAGTGCATATTTTTCGATGTCAGCCAGATGAACGGCAAACGTGAAGGCGCCGGTCACGAATGGCAACATCCATGGGTACGCTTTTTTGAAAGCGAGCAAGCCGAGCAGCAGGTAGCCGGCCATCCCAATGACGGCAACAGGCACTCCATAAAACAGGGCGAACGGACTGTGATTGACGATGCCGCAATCCCAGCGTTCATTAATGCTGCACGGCGAGGCTTCTGTGCGGTAATGCTCGCGCAGTGCCAGTGCGGAAACAACAATCCCTAAAATTGCCAGCACAACTAGGACCCATCTCATATTCCGGTCTCCACCAAGTACGAATGATGTTGCTTGCCGACGTTTGATGGTCGAACAAGGTATTATGCGCGATTTGCGAAGGTATTGGCGCGCCGGCCTTACTTCTGGCGCTCTTCCGCTTCCGCCAGCCAGCCCCGGCGCAGCGCTTCCTGCGGCACTCCCGAGGTGTACGGCTTTATGTCGAGGATTGGCGTTCCATCAAGCATGTCGACCCCTCTAACATGGAGCGACGCGCCTTCGCGCCTCAACAGCTCGACGATAGTCAGGCCAATCGGATTCGGGCGCCGCGGCGACCGGGTCGCAAATACGCCGTGCGCACGGTTATCGGATGGAGGCGTGCCAACCAGTTCGAATCCCTCAGACCGGTCGAACTCCCAGATGACGATGAGATGCGAGAATCCCTCGATGTCGGTGAGGCCGGGCTCGAGTTCGGGAAGGATCTTGAGAACGCCCTCGGCTTCGTGTTTGGCGCCAAGACCTTTGGGAATTTTGGCCGTCTCCTGATACGGGCTGCTGACAAATCCAATGGGATGGGAAGTAAACATCGGGAACATGCCTCCTCATCCATATTAATCCTGCGCCGCGGGCTTCACTGCCGCCGCTCTGCTGTGTTACAACAACGCAATGACTGACGATGCGGGGGCACCTTCAAACTCGAAAGAGAATCCAATTTCGTTGAGGCCTTCAAAAGCTCCCACGGCCCAGCGCGATGTTTCCTCGTCCTGTCCGAACTGCGGGACCGAACTGCTGGGGCGCAGTTGCAAACTGGTTTGCAAAACGTGCGGCTTCTATTTGAGCTGCTCGGATTTCTACTGAAGTTTGCGCGGACGGCCAGTCCGGCCCAATCGGACTGCGAATCGCGCGATGGCCACGGCGCCGCAGCGTCAACTATCAACCACGCGCCCTTTTCAAGCTCCTGCCGCCGCAGGCAAGCCCCCGCCGGACTCGATCCACCGCCGGGCCTCGTCCATAGAAAAGAAAACGCGAATGGTTTTGCTTTCCGGGCGAAGAATCCGATGAAATTGCGCGACATGGATCTGGGCCTCGCTTTGCGCAACAAACGCCCTCAAGGATTTCAATGAAAATGGATCAACGTCATCGGCAAGCATCATGATTTCATCCGCGGCCAGATGAACTGATTCGACTCCGCGCAGGTCCATGAGTTCGGAAAAGGCAGGGCTGAAGCGGGGATCGGCACGGAGGCTGGACGCGTAATGGACAATTCTGCCGAAGGTGAGGATTCCCTCGATGCGCGCTGACACCACGCGTGCGGCCGGGTCGATGGAGTAATCAAACGGTCGCTCGCCTGAGAGACTCATATTCTCCTTATCGGCAGAACAGCCCTGAAACTTCAGCCAGCCTTTCGATGTCACAAGACCCTTTCCCGCCCGAACAAAGTTTCCCCGTAGCTTTTACAATAGATGCGGTTTGATCTAAAGATTCCTAATGACAGGAGATTCGAATGGAACGGAAGGCTAGCGCGGTTTGGAAGGGTGGATTGAAGGACGGAAAAGGCGCTGTTTCATCGGCCAGCGGCGTGCTCTCGAACACGCCTTATTCCTTTGCGACGCGTTTCGAAGGCACTCCCGGGACGAATCCGGAAGAACTGATTGCGGCGGCGCACGCGGGATGTTTTTCGATGGCGCTGTCGGCGCAGCTGGGGGCCGCAAACCTGACGCCTGAGAGCATCAACACCTCGGCGACGCTCACCATGGAAAAGCTCGACGCGGGCTGGACGATCACCGCCGTCCATCTCGACGTGATCGCGAAGGTGCCGGGCGCCAGCGCGGATGCATTCGGCAAGGCGGCGCAGGACGCTAAGGCCGGGTGTCCTGTGTCGAAAGTGCTGAACGCGAAGATCACCATGAATGCGAAGCTGGCGTAGGCTTCGGCTTTTGTCTTTTGGCGCGTAGCCTTAATATTCCGGCTCTGAGAGCTTTGTCATTCCGACCAAGGGAGGAATCTGCCCTTGGTCCTCCCATCGGTCTTGAATCGGGACACCAAAGGTAAGCGACCGAAATCTCTCCAAAGCGGTCCTCAGACGCTGTGGCTGCGCAACAGTTCGCGGAGCTTGGCGTTGATCTTGACGGCTTCCTTGGAGGCTTGATCGATCATTTCGACCCAGCGGAGGGAGCTCTCGGGCGGACCAGCCTGCGAAATCAAATAGGTGGCCTGCACGATGGTTTCGAGGGAGTTGCTGAGATCGTGCGCCAGAAAGCGAAGGTCTTTTGCGAGGGCAGCGGGGATTTTATCGTCGGCACTCGGCATGCGTGATCATCCTGTTTGGCTTGGGACGCGGCTCTCCGCTTCATTGACAGGCGGATGGCAGCCAGTAGATATTAGTGTAGTCCCTTGAAAAAGGGGACCCTGCCGATTTTTTCTTCACCGTGCGGATATGGCGGAACTGGCAGACGCGCTAGGTTCAGGTCCTAGTGGCCGCAAGGTCGTGGAGGTTCGAGTCCTCTTATCCGCACCAGTAAACCAGGTGTCAGCTGTCAGGTCTCAGGTCTCAGGAATTGCCCCGTTGTGCGTCTTGCGCCGTCAGGGTGAAGCTCTTGGCCAGGATTTGAACGCTGCCCCCGTAGAAGCTAACGCCAAAGCGGCAATACGAGCCAATCGACGAGAGTTTCTTTCGAATCGGCTTATCCTGCGCCATCGCCATGTACCTAACGTGCCAGTCGCGTATCTGACTGCGGACAAATCCTCTCATCTTGCTAGGATCCGTACCGCAAGTAGTCCCCTTGGTCTGGCCGAACCAGTTGGCGGCAAGCACATCAAAGTCCATAACGTATCGAATATTCCCACAACCACGAAACGAGAGCACTTTCGTGACGCGCGTGGCGTAGTCTCGAAAATGGAGGTCGATGCGGGACTCGCTCGCTTTTTTCTCCGAAGGGTGAATCTCCAAGAGAAGCAAATTGTCATCGTGAAAATTCAGTTTGGCGAACCTGGCAGCCGTACGATCGTGACGAGCCTTCATGTGCTCTTTGTATCACGTGGGAGCCGGACATCGCGTAGGGACTGACTTCCTGAGACCTGCTACCTGAGACCTGAGGCCTGAGACCTGCCCTTAAGCGCCGGCTGACAGCCGATGCGTGCTGCGCGTTTGCGCGATGCCGTATTGGCGGATCTTGTAGAGCAGCGCTTTGTAACTGATCTGCAGCAGGGCAGCCGCCTGTTTGCGATTCCAGTTGGTTTCTTCGAGCGCGCGCGCGATGGCTTCAGCCTCAGCTTCGTCCTTGGCGCTGCGCCCGAGAGATTTCAGTCCTCCGGCAGCTTCGGCGCCTGCGACTGCGGCTTGCCCGGCAAGCTCAAAGTGCCTTCCTCCGCCACCATCGGGACGGGGCTGCAATTCGGAAGCAGCCAGCGTCTCGTCTCCCAAAACCAGATAGCGCTTAATGAAGTTGCTCAGTTCGCGCAGGTTCCCCGGCCAGGAATGGCGCAGGCAAGCTTCCATCAACAGAGGTCCCATCGGCAACGGCGAGCGCGCATACGACTCCGACATGCGCGACATGAAGTGCTTAAGAAGAATGGGAATTTCTTCTTTGCGATCGCGCAGCGGGGGCAGGGAAAGCGTAAACGCGTTGAGACGGTAGTAAAGATCTTCGCGCAGACGCTTGTTGGCAATTGCTTCTGGAATGTTGATGTTGGTCGCGGCCAGAATGCGGACGTCCACCTTGATTACGTTGCGGCTGCCGAGGCGCGAAAAAGTCTGGTCCTGCAGCACGTGCAGCAGCTTGGCCTGCAGAAGTGGCGGCATCTCGCCGATCTCGTCGAGCAGGATGGTGCCCTTGTTGCAAAGCTCAAACTTGCCCGGCTTGGGGTGATTGGCGCCGGTAAAGGCTCCCGCTTCGTAACCGAACAGCTCGCTTTCGAGCAGGTCGGCAGGCACCGCAGCGCAGTTCACCTTCAGGAACGTGCGGTGCGCGCGCGGAGAAAGCTTGTGGATGAGGCGCGCCAGAACTTCCTTGCCTGTCCCGCTTTCGCCGAGCAGCAGCACCGGGATATCGACATTGGCAACCAGCGCGGCCTGTGAGCGGATCTTCTTCATCGCCGGACTGGCGGCGACAAAGAAAACGTCGTCGCACAGCTCTTCTACTTCGCCGGCATAGCTGTCTGTTTTCGCACTGCCAATGCACTGCGCAATCACGCCATCGAGTTCGGCTTTCTGAAACGGCTTGGTCAGATAATCGGTCGCGCCCAGGCGCATCGCCTGCACAACCTTGCGCGTATCGTTGACGCAAGAAAGCATCACGACCTTCAGGCCAGGCTTGATGTGGCGGAGCTGTTCCAGCGTTTGCAAACCATCGATACCGGGCATGAGCAGGTCGAGGAGCACGAGATCGGGCTGCAGGCCCTTTTGCACGTGCTGCACGGCCTCTTCCCCGGTCGTAGCGGTCTGAACTTTGTGGTCGTCGACTTCCAGCAGGGTGCGAATATAACGCAGCATTCCCGGTTCGTCGTCTACGAGCAAGATGTTGGCGGCTTCACTCATCGGCTGCTTCCTTGCGGCGGACTCAAAATTGGTTTCAGGGGAATCAGAAAAGAGAACTTGCTGCCCGCGCCCACTTCGCTCTCGACCCAGATCTTGCCGCCCATGCCTTGCAACAGGCGGCGAGCGATGGCGAGGCCGAGCCCCATGCCCTCGGCAGATTCGGAGCCGGGCAGCCGGAAAAAATCGTCGAAAATTTCGAGCTGAAATTCCGGACGAATCCCCGGGCCCGTGTCGGACACACTGACCTTCACTGCATTTGGCGTAGTCGTTGTCTGGCGCCGCCGGTCGCCATTGGCCGGCGATTGCGTGCCGATGCGCCGCTCCCACATATGCGGTTCGGCATGCAGCCAGACCGTACCGCCCTGGGGCGTGTACTTGCACGCGTTCTCCAGAAGATTCGAGATCACGCGCTGGATTTTCGGCGCGTCGAAAGGAAAAGGCGTCAGCTTGTCGTTCGCCAGGAAATAGAGCGCAAGACCCCTCTCATGAAAGCGATCTGACCAGAGACGGCAAACTTCGGAAAGGCAGGCATTCATGTCGCCTTCCACAAACAGCATGCGCAACTCGCCGATCTCGAGGACGGAAAAAGTCAGGAAGTCCTGAATGAAGTGCTGCAGGCGCTGCCCGCTGGAGAACATGTCCGTCATGACTTCGCGCTGGCGCTCGTTGAGCGGTCCTAGCTTCTGGCTCTGTAACAGCTCAATGTAACCGTTCAGAATTGCCAATGGCGTTTTCAAATCGTGAGCGGCGGAGGCCAGCGCGTTGGTGGTTTTGCGGAAGCGGTCGCGCAGTTGTTCCAGCTCGCGAGTCAGTTCGAGCGGAGCGCTGGAGGCAGACATCTCCGCGCCCGAGAATGGCGTGGAGCTTTCCTTCATCGGACTGGGGCCAGCAAGAGACACCGCTGGCGTTTTCTCAGGCGTAGAGGCCATTTAGATCCAAAAAATGACAGCTAGGGGAGGCTGATAGACTACCTTTTTAAGAACGAGGGATAAAATAATGCTAAGTCAGGGTTAACAAAGTGTCAATCGGAAACACACGGTAGGCAGAACGGAAAAAGATTGCACTTTCGATTTTGACCTATGGTCACGAATAAGCGCGCGAACGCGCTCTTGATGCCGTCGAATTCCCTTCCAGAAGCGAGGTTCAGGACCGAACCGGACCAGAGCCCGTTGTCTCCGAAGTTTGGCCCATAGGGTGCTGCTTTGATGGCAGTTAATACGGGTTTAGGGCGGGTAATGCAGGTAAGAGGCAGACCAAACCGGAAGAACCTGCGGAAATGGACGAGGCTGCGGCTTGCCATTCCTGTTTTTCTGCGGACCCGTGACGAGAATAATAAGGATTTGCTGGAGTTTGCCACCGCCATTAACATTTCCGCGGGTGGTGCCTTGGTCGCAACCCGCCATTCATTGCCAAAATCGACGCCGATATCGCTGGAAATTCCCAGTGCTCCCATAGGACCGATGCATGGATTGGCCAGTTTTCATAGCGTGATCCGGGCTAAAGCCGTATGGGTGTCTCATTTGGATGATTATCACCTCATGGGGCTGAAGTTTGCGCGGCCTTTAACTACGGACGCGGCAATTGCGCCGCCTAAGCAAATGAGGAAAGCTAGTACTGAGGTATGAAATAGTTTTCCCTCCCAGAGACTGTCGCGCCTTGGCACGTCGGTGCCATGCTCGTGGCGCGAACAGCCCGGTCATTCTCCCCGCAACTCAATGATAAACTTCATGTTGTAGGACATCTCTGGAGTCCCCCTCTTCCACTCCTCTGTTTGGCGCTTCAGATGCACTTTTAGTGCATGCGGGTTACATACCGCAAAATGGGGCTTTCATCTCTATATGACGACACTCTCGGTGGCTTCGCTGCAACAATCGCTTGGTGATCTTCCCCCGGACAACATCATTTTCGGCCGCTCGGAAGCGCTACAGGCAATCCGGGCGCAGTTGGCAAGAGTAGCAGCCGCCAATGTTCCGGTCCTGATTACCGGAGAGAGCGGCACTGGGAAGGACATCATTGCGCGCATGATCCACGGGCTTTCTCCGTGGAAGGGCGGGCCCTACGTTAAGGTCAACTGCCCCGCCATCCCAGGAACACTGTTGGAAAGCGAGCTGTTCGGTTACGAAAAAGGAGCCTTCACGGGCGCTTTCGGATCGAAACCAGGCCGCGTCGAAATGGCCCACCGCGGTACGCTGTTCATGGACGAAATTTCCGAACTCGATCCGTCGCTGCAATCGAAGCTATTGCAGTTGCTTCAAGACGGCCAGTTCTGCCGCATCGGCGCGCAAGAGGACAAGAAGGTCGAGGTGCGCGTGGTTTGCGCCACCAACCGCGACCTCCGATCCGAGATCGAATCCGGAGCGTTTCGCCAGGATCTCTTCTATCGCATCAACGTGGTGAACTTGCGCATGCCTTCGCTGCGCGAACGGCGTGGCGATATTGAGGATCTGGCCAGCTATTTCCTGGAATTCTATAACCGGAAGTTCAATTGCAAAGCGCGCCCGCTCTCGGCCGAAGTGCTGGCCGTGCTGCAGAAATATCACTGGCCCGGCAACATTCGCGAACTGGAAAATCTAGTCAAGCGCTACGTCATCCTGGGACATGAAGAAGCGATCACATCTGACCTGGTGGCGCGCGAACCCGATTTCCTGAGCGCCGACATCCCGCTCGACGGTCCCATCTCGCTGAAGAAGCTCACGCGCCAGGCTGTCCGCGAACTCGAGCGGAAGGTGATTCTGAAAGTCCTGCAACAACATCACTGGAATCGCAAACAGGCCGCACGAACGCTTGGAATCAGCTATCGCGCGTTGCTCTACAAAATTCGCGACGCTGGATTGCCGTCGAACCGGGCGCTGCGCTTGCAGCAGGCCGAGGACAACGCGTCCACGAAGAGCGGAGCCGCCGCAGACTAAATGGTCTGAGTTTCAATGAGCTTCGGAGTGCGCTTCTCCGCCGCTGGCGGCGAGTCCAGGCCCATCGGCCGGTTCGGCTAGGTTCGCACTATCGCCCTCTTCTTGACTGGAGGCATTTGCCAGTCCTTGTTCTTTTGTGGCGTTGCCATTGGGCAACTTATTCTGTTCAAGGGCAACCAGGTTGTACCTTGCCTTCGATAGTCCCAGGTCAGCGGCCTGCTGATAGTATTTTGCGGCTTGTGCAGTGTCATGCGGCACGCCGACGCCATGTTCGTAGAGGTAGCCTAGATTGTTCACCGCGGGGGCGTAGCCACGATTCGCCGCAACACGATACCACCTCAGTGATTCCTTCATATCCTGGCGAACTCCAATGCCGTGCTCATACATCCACGCAACCGCTCCCTGGGATTGCAGGTCTCCTTGTTTGGCAGCCGCACGGTACAGCTCAGCCGCCCGCGCGGCACTTGGCGGAACTCCCAAGCCGCCGAGGTAAAGCGTGGCCAGGTTTGCCTCGGCGAATGGGTTCTGTTGGCTGGCGGCTTTCGTAAACCAGCGAACTGCCTCGGCGTAGTCGCGCCGCAAGCCCCCCTGACCGTAGCAGTACATGAATCCTATGTTTGTCTCGGCTTCAGGCTGCCCTTCCGCGGCCGCACGCAAGTACCACTTCAGCGCTGTGACTTCGTCGCGGGTTACGCCTCTGCCGTTAGCGTAAAGATTTCCTAAATTGGCTTGAGCCTTGGAGGAGCCCGCATCACCCGCCTTCTGATACCAGCGTGCTGCCTCTGCAAAATCTTGCGCGGTGCCGTACCCTTTTTCGTAAGCAAGCCCTAACATGAACTCAGCATCGATGTCTCCCCCCGATGCCCGTTTTAAGAGTTGCGCGAGGCTTGGACCGCTATCTGCACTCAAAAGCGGCGTCAAGAGTGCCGCCGCGATAACCACCCACTGGAGGACTCGAATGCGCATCTCCCACCCCTATCGATAAATGCGCTTTCCAGAAATAAGAAATATTGCCCGGCCCGGGAGCTCTTATATACCTTTTTACCTGCGCGGAACAATCGGGAGAAAACGGTATGGTTGGCGTCTAGGTTGGGTGAAGATCAGACACAAGAGTCCATGAATGTAACTGGTAGCTGTGGGAAGGTCTTCGGGGAAATCAGGCCCAGAACGTACGATCGAGCGTCCGGTACTGGATCGCCTCCGCGATGTGCTTTGGCTCCAGCGCAGGAGTACCATCCAGATCGGCAATCGTGCGCGCCACCTTCAGAATGCGGTCGTGCGCGTGGGCGCTCAGCCCCTGCTGCGTCATGGCGCGTTCCAGCAGATGCTCGCAGTCCACCGAGAGCGTGCAGAACTTGCGAATGTTCTGCGGTGACATTTGCGCGTTGCAGAAAAGCTTCTGCCTCTCTGACGAAAAACGCTCCAGTTGAATTTGCCGCGCGCGAATAACACGATCAAGGATTTTGGCCGAACTCTCCGGCTCGTTCGTGCTGCGCATTTCCTTGTAGTTCACTGCCGGCACGTCAATGTGAATGTCGATGCGGTCGAGCAACGGCCCCGAAATCTTCGAGATATAGCGCTGGATCAGAGGCGGCGTGCAATGACATTCGCGGGTGCGGTCGTTGTGAAATCCGCAAGGGCAAGGGTTCATCGCTGCGGTGAGCATGAAACGGGCTGGGAACGTGAGTGACATGGCGGCGCGGGCAATGCACACAGTGCCATCTTCGAGCGACTGGCGCATCACTTCGAGAACGGTGCGAGGGAATTCAGGCAGCTCATCTAAGAACAAGACCCCGTTGTGTGCCAGCGAAACCTCGCCCGGACGCGGAATGGCGCCGCCGCCGATCAGGCCGGCATCGGAAATCGTGTGATGCGGCGAGCGGAAAGGCCGCACGCCCACCAGTCCGGCGTGGGCATCCAGTACTCCGGCCACACTGTGAATCTTGGTTGTCTCCAGAGCCTCCTCGAAAGTCAGCGGCGGAAGGATCGTGGGCATGCGCTTGGCAAGCATGGTCTTCCCCGATCCGGGCGGCCCGATCATCAGGATGTTGTGGCCTCCGGCGCAGGCAACTTCAAGCGCCCGCTTGGCTGTTTGCTGCCCGCGCACATCCTTGAAGTCCACCGGAAAATGTCGTGATTCGCTCAGCAACTTCTCCCGGTCGATTTGCGTGGACGCAATCCCGTTGCCCGAATTGATGAAGTGAATCACGTCGAGCAGGGACTTGACCGGATACACATCCACGCCGCCGACCATGGCGGCTTCGCGGGCATTCACTTCGGGGACAATGAGGCGCTTCAGCTTCCGGCTGCGCGCCTCGATGGCGATGGGCAGAGCCCCCCGCACGCCGCGCACGCCTCCGTCGAGAGAAAGCTCGCCGACAAAGAGCGCGTCCGGAATGTCCTTCTTATTCAGCCCGCCGTAGGCACCGAGAATGCCCAAAGCGATCGGCAGATCAAACCCGGAGCCCTCTTTGCGAATGTCGGCCGGCGCAAGGTTGATGGTGATATGAGTACATGGAATGTCGTAGCCGCAATTCTTCAACGCTGCGCGCACACGGTCGCGGCTCTCTCGAACCGCAGCATCGGGCAGGCCGACCGTGTGAAAGTAGTCTTGGTCCAACTTGATGCCTGACACGTCAACCTCAACTTCAATGACATTGGCATTCACACCGTAAACCGCGGCGCTCAAAGTCTTGTAAAGCATAAGAAGGCCAGTAAACACACGAGGAGGCAGACGCGGATGGGAGATCCTTAGGGTCAGGATAGGCCCCGCCAAACCAGCTTGCTGTGATAGCGGTCACCCCGTTACCGTGACGGAACCGTTCTTCCAGGAAGAGGTCTAGGCAGGTGCGTTCGGTGCTACGCTACAGTTAGTCTGGCGCGAAATTCGTCTGATCCACGGCCTCGCGCCAGCTGAGATCCCAAATGTCGGAAGACCCCAAGCCGAAACAGCCGCCTGCGGCAAGCCGCCTTGAACGTGAAGAGAGCCAGTTGTGGCGGTGGGCGCTGGGACTGCTGGTATTGCTGGCCGCGGCGGTAGCCGCATTGTCATGGGAACAATTGAGCGCGCTCCCTTACCGCTTGGGCGCAATTCCCCTGGGATTGTTTGCGCTGGCCGTGCTTTTTGCCGCCTATGCTTTCGGCCGCAAGCGGGAAGTCCAGGGTTTGAGAGAGATCCTGAGGGGCTTTCAGGACCGCGCCGGTGCTGCGCCCAGCGAAGAGCAACTGGACCAACTCGGGCAACTTATTGTCCGCTCGCAGCGTAACTTCAAGGAGCTGATCGATTCCATGGACGACGTGGCGCTGGCCACCTCGCTCGACGGAACTTTGCGGACGGTAAACCGGCGCGTTACAGAGATACTGGAGAAATCCTACTCGGATGTCGTCGGCCACAAACTCGAGGAATTCCTGCAGGGACCTCTCATCGCGGAGGAACCTGCCGACTTGGCGCGATTTCTTGAGAAGCGCACTTGGTCAGGCGTGGTCGGCGTCGAACTCAAGAACAGCCGGCGGCGGCTCTATTACGACTGCGTGGTAAACGCCATTGTCAAAGGGGGTGACGTTACCGGCGCCAGCGTGCTGGCGCGGGACATCACCCAACAGCGCGACAAAGAGCGGCGTTTCACACAACTGTTCGAGACTCTCCAGGAGGGCGTTTACATGTGCACCCCTGAAGGCAAGCTGCTCGAGGTGAATCCGGCTCTGGTGGCAATCCTGGGATACGCAGGCAAAGAAGAAGTGCTGAATCTTCCCCCCGAGGCCTTGAAAGTTGATACCAGCCCAGATCCGGTGTTGGGGCGGATGGGGAGTCAGACTGGCCGCACGCGCACGCGCGAAGTGCGCCTGAGAAAGAAAGATGGTGGCGTCGCCATCTGCCAGGACGCTTCCACGGGAGTAATCGAAGACGGCCGCGTCGTGCGGTATCAGGGCACGCTGGTTGATATGACCGAAAAGCGCACGATGGAGCGGCAACTGCGCGGCCAGGAAGAATTCCGCCGCCATTTGCTGGAGAGCTTTCCCGACCTCATCCTGGTTTTGGATCTGAAAGGACAATTCACGTTTGTGAGTCCCCGCATTCGCGAGCTTCTCGGCTACGGGCCGGAGACGCTGCTGGGCAAGAACGTTGAGGCCCCCGAAAACACTTCACCCGAGTTGGCAACACTCTACCGGACGGTGGCGGGGGGAGAGAGTTCCCGGGCTTCATGTGAGTATGGCGCGCTCCACCACGATGGCAGCGAGCGCACCATGCTGGGCATCGCAAGCCCGCTGCGCGATGCAGAAGGCAAGCCCACCGGTGTGATTCTTTCGGTTCGCGATGTGACCATCGAAAAGAAGCTGGAGCAGCAGATCATTCAGAGCGAACGGCTGGCTGCCATGGGGCAGATGATCGGCGGCTTCGCGCACGAACTCAATAACCCGCTGACCGCAATCTTGGGCAACGCGCAGTTATTGGAAGACCGCGAGACCGACGAAACTGCCCGGAAGCGCCTGGAGACGCTCAACCAGGAGGCTCGCAAGGCCGCCGAGATCGTAAAAAACCTCCAGTTCTTTGCTCGGCCGCCGGCGCCCGGACGCAGCCTGGTCGATGTGGGCGAACTGGTGAGCCGCACTGTACAAATGCAAGCCTACCCGCTGCGCAAGAGCAACATCACGGTCGATCTTCTGCCTGAGCCATTGCTGCCCATGGTGATCGCCGATTCCAATCAGCTGATGCAGGTGTTCCTCAACCTGCTGCTGAATGCCGAGCAGGCCATCCGTGAAAACCGCGAGAAGGGGACGATCCGCGTGCGGTTGGGCCGTTATCCCGACTCGGTTTGGATCGTCTTTCAGGATGATGGTCCGGGGATCGCGCCCGAGACCCTGCCGCACATCTTTGATCCGTTCTTTACTACCAGACGTCCAGGACGCGGCACTGGTCTGGGCCTCAGTATTTGCAAAACCGTGCTTCGCGAGCACGGTGGGAATATCGAAGCCGCGTCGGCTCCCGGCGGCGGCGCCGTGTTCACGATTACACTGCCGTTGGGAGCGGGAACAACAGAGGCCGCAGCGAAGTAACCCGTTCCCAAGAGAAACTAATGATCAAAACCATCGAACACGGGGCGATTCGAGAATTGCGGCTTGGTCGACCCCCGGTCAACGCCCTCTCTCCCGAGTTGATTCTCGGGCTGAAGAAAGCAATTCAAGCGGCGCCGGGCGATGGTGCTCGCGCGCTGATTCTCTCCGGCTTGCCGGGGAGATTTTCGGGCGGGCTCGATATCCCCATGCTGCTCGGCCTCGATCGTCCTGCCATGGCCGATCTCTGGCGAAACTTCTATGGTCTGCTCGGAACTATCGCGGCTTCGCCAGTCCCGATTGCGGCGGCCATCACCGGACATTCTCCCGCCGGCGGAGCCGTGCTGGCCATGTTCTGCGATTGGCGCGTGATGGCCGAGGGCGACTACAGGATTGGCCTCAATGAAGTACAGGTCGGCATTCCACTGCCCCCCGTTATCCTCGCGGGTCTGCGGCGGCTAGTCGGCCCTCGCCACGCCGAGCGTTTGGCTGTCAGCGGCGAGATGCTGGCGCCACCCGAAGCCCTGCGACTCGGACTAATTGATGAATTGGCAGCGCCGGAAAAAGTAGTAGACCGTGCGCTGGAGGTTTGTCAGCGCCTGATCGCGTTGCCCGCGGAAGCCATGACCGGCACACGCCAGCGAGCGAGAGCAGATCTCGCCGCCATCTTCCAGGCCGACCTCGAACCCGAACTACAGCTGATCAACAAAATGTGGTGGCACCCTTCGACGCAAACCCCGCTGCGAGCCTTGGCCGAGCGATTGGGAAAGAAACCGGGCTGATCGCCCCGACTATCGTGCTCACCACAGCCATCCGCCATTGAAAATCATGCCGTCACAGCACTACGCTTTCTGGAGTCCAAGCCAGAAAAGCTGTGGATTCTCTCGGCGTCTCGGCGGTAGAACTTGCTTTTGCTCAGGCCCGGAACGTGCCGGTTAGTTCGCTCCGGCCCCGAACGCCATCGCCACGTCGGTCTTGTCCGCTTCTTCCACTTTGAACAGCGGGCTCGGCGTCAGTTTCATAAACGCCGCGACAAACGTGTCCGGCAGTTGCTGGATGCGAATGTTGAAGGTGTTGACCGAATCGTTGTAGAACTCGCGCCGGTCGGCGATCGAGTTCTCCAGGTCGGTGATGCGCTTCTGCAATGTCACAAAGTTGTTATTCGCCTTCAAGTCCGGATAATTCTCGGCGACCGCGAACAGCCCGCGCAGAGCCGTGCTCATGCTCTGATCGGCCTGCGCTTTCTGATCCACCGTGGCCGCCTGCTGGAACATGCTTCGAGCCTGCGTGATCTTCTGCAGCGTGTCGCGCTCGAAGTTCATGTAGCCCTTGCAAACATCGAGCAGCTTCGACAGTTCGTCGTGCCGCTGCTTGAGCAGAATGTCAATGTTCGACCAGGACTTCGCAATGTCGTTCTTCAGCGCCACCAGCCCGTTGTAAATGGTGACGCCATAGGCGATGCTGCCCCCAACCGCAAACAGCAGCCCAAGCAAAATGATCGTAGTCATGTCTCCTCTCAATCTCTAGAGCCAGCCAGCTTGCGCGGCCAGGTAATAAACGCAAACCAGGGTGAGCGCGGGCCCACCCCAGATCATGGCGGCAGACTTCCAGCCCAGCGATCGAACCACCTCGCGCTGGCTCTGCCACGAAATGAAAAACGCCGGATTGTGAGTGCCCCTCATCAGCACCACCGGGGGATGCAAGTCGAATTGTGGCGCCTGTTCAGCCGCCGGCGCGACCCCTGCCGCTGCGCTCCCCGAAGACAAAAACGAAGATGATGTCAACGGCCCACCGCCCGTGATCCCCGCCGCAGCCCACGCCGCAGGATTCGTAATCCCCGCCTTCATCATCGCGACCGCCACTTTCTCGCGTTGCGCGCCGGCCAGCTCGGGAATGGGTCGGCTCACCGCAACAGAGACCAAAGCATTTGTGCCCAAGGTGAATGTCGAGCCGCCAGTTCCGGGAGGCAGCCCCGGAAACTTGAAGGAAGACTTGGGCCCGTCAGTCCCTTCGGTTCTTACGGGAACGTCGCTGGCAGCGGTGCCGTGGTTTTCCGCGAGCGTGCCCAGAACAAAGAGCGCGTTCTTCGGCTTGATGCAATACTCTTCCACCCTGATCTTGTGCTCGCTACTCACGCCGTGGCGCGTAAGAAAGTCCGCAACATTCGGCGGAGTCTCCAGGCTGCTGGAAAACAATGAATGATTGAACTCGCCCTGGAAATCGCGGTGAATATCCATCTCCGCGCCCAGTGGATCGACCAGCACCCGTCCGGTGTTGTCATCGAGAAAGAACGGCACATGCTGCGTTTCTTCCGCAACCTTCACCCATTCGCTGTTCTTTCCCTGTTTCCGCAATTCCCACGCGACGGTCCGGTGCAAAAAACACGGCATGCCAGTGAGCGGAGCGATGATGGTGTGCGGACCGGTCGCCAGCCCACTAACTTCGACCAGGCCCATGGCAGCGCTGCGAATCTTCGACGAGGGCGTGTTCTCAATCAGCCGCTTGCGTTGCAGCATCTGGAAGCCGCGGTAAAAAAGATACACGCCAGCGATCGCGCCGACAGCGGCGTACGCCCAAACGCGTGTGTGCACAATGGTTGCGAGTGGTAAATTCACGCTTCGTCTGGATGCCGAGCGGGGGGAACGGCGGCATCAGCCCTGAGCGTAATAGACAAAGGAGGGGTCAGACAGCAGAAAAGGGAGGGCTTGAGGTTACGGCGGTAATAGCAGGGTAGCGAAGAGAACCCCCAAGATCCACGCACTCTGCATCTTTATTCTGATGCAAACGTTTCAACACTGTTGCGCGCACCCGCTTTCTGGACCACCCTATCTCTCCACCGCCATCGCCACCGCATTCCCTCCGCCCAAGCATAGCGCGGCAATTCCGCGCCGCACATCGCGCCGAATCATCTCGTAGATCAACGTAACCAGCACCCGCGCTCCGCTGGCGCCAATAGGATGCCCGAGCGCAACCGCGCCGCCATTGACGTTAACGCGGTTCATATCGAGGCCGAGTTCGCGGCACACTCCGAGCGCCTGCACCGAGAAGGCCTCGTTCAGTTCGTACAGGTCGACATCGTCCTTCTTCCAGCCCGTCTTCTGCCAAATCTTCTGCACAGCTCCGACCGGAGCCATCATCACCCACTTCGGCTCGACTCCGCTGGTGGCTTGCGCCACAATGCGCACCATCGGCGCGACGCCCAATTCCTTAGCGCGCGCGGCGCTCGTCACGACGAGGGCCGCCGCTCCATCATTCACCCCCGGAGCATTGCCGGCCGTCACAGTGCCATCTTTCTTGAAGGCCGGTTTCAGCGAACGCAGAACCTCGATCGTCGTATCTTCGCGCGGCCCTTCATCCTTGTCGAAGACCACCGGCGGCTGTCCTTTCTTCTTCGCAGGCAGCTCAACCGGCACGATCTGTGATTTGAAGCGGCATTCTTTTTGCGCGGCGATGGCCTTGCGATGCGAGTTCACCGCGAACTCATCCTGCTCCTCCCGGGTGATCCCGTATTTCTCCGCAACGTTCTCCCCCGTGATCCCCATGTGGTAATCGTTGTAAATATCCCAGAGCCCGTCGTGCACCATCGAGTCGACCAGTTGCCCGTTGCCCAGCCGGTATCCCTTGCGCGCGTTCGGCAACAGATAAGGCGCGTTGGTCATCGATTCCATTCCCCCTGCAACCACGGTCGAACTATTGCCCGTCTCGATCGCCTGCGCTGCAAGCGCCACCGCTTTCAGTCCCGAGCCGCACACCTTGTTAATTGTCATGGCACCTACCTCAGGCGCAAGCCCGCCGAAGATCGCGGCCTGCCGCGCCGGATTTTGGCCGAGTCCCGCGGTAACAACGTTGCCCATGATGCACTCGTCAACCAGCTTGGGATCGATATTGGCGCGTTTAACCGCCTCGCGCACCGCGAGCGCTCCGAGTTGCGGAGCCGTAAAGTCGCTGAGGCTCCCCTGGAATTTTCCGATCGGTGTGCGGCATCCCGCGATAATCACAACGTCATTGGAACCGGGCATACATGCGCTCCTTCAGGCAACTGGCTTTCGAAATCGCCCTTCATTATAGATTGCGAAATGGGCAGCCGAGGTTCGCGGCATCCGCCAGGAATCTCCTTGCATCAGTCCAACAACGCCGCGCCGCACAACGGTACAGATCATCACGCAAGGGGTGAAGATCATCACAAGCAGAAAGTGCGAAGACGCTCAACCCGGGATTCGCGCGCGCGAATTTTTTCTGCACCATTCCATCCGGTGACTTTGGTTCCGCGTTGCATGCGCTCGATTCGATCATTTTTCTCTTGACTTCGTTCCGCGTTGACTCTATACATTCAATCAGTTGCAACAAATCACCGTTGCACAATCCATGAAAAATGGAAAAGGGAGAATAGATCTATGGCAACCAAAAAGAAAGCAAAGAAGAAGACCAGCAAGAAGCATTAAGAAAGTGCTTTAAAAGGCAACGAAGGGGACGCGATGAGCGTCCCCAAAGTTTTTTAGCGCAGAATGTCGCCGATCACAAATCCCCAGTAAACATCACTGTTTTTCACGTGCCGTTCGCTTCCTCGCACACTTCAGTGCACAAGTCGCGCCGACTTTTTCTGCGGCACATGCACAACCTTCTCGGTGGCGGGACAAAGATTCCGGTACGGGCACAGCCTGCAGTGGTACCCCACATCCGGCCCAAACTCCCCCGCCGAGATGCACTCTGCAGCTTTCAGCACGCGCAGTTTCGCCGCTTCTAGTTGAGCATCGGAGCGCGTTGTAATCACCGGCGTGTTGTTTTCCAGATTGAAGAACACCAGCCGCTCGGCCCGCTTCCCAAACGCTTCTTTGGCAGCCAGCGCGTACAGCGAAAGTTGCAGACTCTCATCGGCATCTTCCTGCGACTTGGGTTTGCCCGTCTTGTAGTCCACCACGCAAACCCCGTCCGCACCCGCGCGATCGATGCGATCTACCCGGCCCGCAAGCTTCGTTGCACCCAACTGCATTTCGAACCGGCGCTCCGTCTCGATCACTTTCGGCGCCGGCGCCCCGCGTGCTCCATCCAGAAACTGCCGCAATTGTTCGGTCCCCTGCCGGAGATAGAGTTCGTACTGGTACCGGTCCGCAATCCGCGCGTCCGCCAGCGCCGCCCGGAATTGTTCGAGCAGTTCCTCGTCGCCCATCTCGCGCCCAAACCGCTGCGCGTCATAGTACGTTTTCAAAACGCTGTGCATCGCCGCTCCATAATGCAAAGACGCCGAGACCTCGCGTGGCAGGTTCCACTCCCGCTCCAGCTTGAAACGCAGGGGGCACTGTTCGTAGATTTCAATGGACGATGCGCTCAGGCTGGTCACGAAATTTGCCGCCGGGTCCATCATCAGCCACGCCGCTACCTCCGACTGCTGCAATGCGATCTTCTGCTCCTCCTCGGCGAACAGGGTGTCCTGCACCGCCGCTGCCGAGTGCGTCGACCAGAATTTCCGGTACCCGGGGTGAACCATAAAGTCGCGCAGAAACTGTGTCGGCTTTGGATCTTTCTTGCCCCGGCCCTGGTGCGCGTAAATCGCAAGCGAGTCTTTGGCCCGCGTCATCGCCACGTAAAAAAGACGCCGTTCCTCCTCCTCGTGCAGAGTTTTGTCGTCATGCGCCGCAATTCCAGACCGCCGCAACTCCGCCGGGAACGCCACCAGCGGTTCCTTGTAGCTGCATGGGAACCAGGTCGAAGAGCCACGAATGATTGCGACGTGGCGGAACTCAAGCCCTTTGGCAGCGTGTGCCGTCAAAAGCTGCACCGCATCGTCCGTGCTGCGTGGAAGAACGATCGCGCCTCGCGCCTCCACGAAAAGTTCAAGGTAATCAAGAAATTCGGCAGGGCTTCCGGTTTCGACGATAGCTTTCTCGTGCCAGGTCTCCACAAATTTCACCAGCGCTCCGAGCGGCGCCGACCGGTGCAAGTCAAAATGACGGATTATGTCGTTCAAAGCTTTGTCCGCGCGCACTCCGTCTTTTTTCATCCCGCCGTGAATCTCCGCCACGCTCTCCAGCACCGCCGCGCCACCCGCCAGCTTGCTGAGGATTCCCGGCAGATCCAGTTCGTTCCGCAGCACCGCCCTCATCGCCGCGCGTAGTTCTTTTGCATCGATATGAAACTGCGGCAGTGCTGCCACGCGGAAAAGGCTGGCCGCATCATTGGGAGACACCGCGGCAGCCAGGCAAGCGATCGCGTCGCGAACCTCCGGTGTGTCCAGCACGTCGAGCCCTTCAATCGAAAACGGAATGCCGCGCTGCGCCAGTTCTCTGACCAGCTCATCGCGATGGTTATGCAGGCGGTACAGGACGGCGAAATCTTTCCACGCGCAGCGTTCGGCCTTGCGCGTCTGCTGAATCCGCCGCGCCAGATCGGCTGCCTCCACGTCTTTGTCTCCCCAGGTGACGATCTTGACCAGCGGCTTGGTCGCAATCTCGCCGCGCTCGCGGGACTCCTCATCCCGCAGGGATTCCAGCGGCGTCCTCTCATACGCGATTGCGTGAGCGTTGTGCGAAAAGGCAAGAGGATTGCCGTTCACGATTCCAAAAGCGCAACGCAGAATCGGTGTGAGAGATCGCCGGTTCTTTCCCAGCACAACCGCCCGCAAGTTTGGGAATCTCCTGGCAAACAGCGTGAACGCCTCGCTCGAAGCCCCGCGGAACTGGTAAACAGCCTGATCGGGATCGCCAACCACAAATACATCGGCGCTTGCGGCGCCTGCCTCCGTATCCGCGCCTGCCAGCAGTCCAAGGATTTCAACCTGCGCGAAGTTCGCATCCTGAAATTCATCGACCAGCAGAAAGCCGACGCGGCCGCGCTCTTCTTCGAGCAGCGCCGGGTCGTGCGTCAACAGCCGGTGGGCCTTGGTAATCATGTGACCGAAGGTGCCGAGATTCTCTCCCTCGAGCATCTCCTCGATCTTCGTGAATACGCGCGCAATTTCCTGGCATCGCTCCAGAATCTCGCCATCGGCCAATTCCGTCTGCTTCTTCGAACTGGTCACGCGCGGAAGCGGAATTTCCCCCCGCACCAGTCGCTCGACGTAAGCCCCATATTCTTCCGGCCCCACAAGTTCGTCCTGGCAGCGACGCATGAAATCAAGCAGGCTGTCCAGAAACTGCCCGACGTTGGCCGCCCGCACAAAGTATTTCAGCCGCAGATCACGAATGCGCCGCCGCAGATACACCCACAGATCCTTATCATCGAGTACCCGGAACTCTTTGCTTCGCCGATGAAGCAGCGCGTTGCACCAGGCGTGGAACGTACAGGTCTGAAGGCCCTCGATATTCGTGCCTTTCAGTTCCTGGCGAACGCGGCCTTTCATTTCCTCCGCGGCATTGTCGGTATACGTGAGGGCGAGGATCTGGTCAGGGCGCGCGTGGCCTTCGCGGATGAGGTTAGCGATACGCTGAACGAGGACGGTCGTCTTGCCGGTTCCGGCGCCGGCGATAACCATCATCGGGCCACGAACGTGTTCAATCGCTTCCCGCTGACGCTCATCGGGAGAAAATTTCGCGGCAGGCAGAACGGAAGAGTTCACGTGCCCGAGCATATCAAAGGTAGGTGTGGAAGGTCTGTGCAAGCGCGGAGCATTGCACCGTCCAGCAGTTTGCTGAAGAAAAGGGCCGGAATTCCATGCGCTCAGTCAATCGACTCCGGTCTTGCTTTCGGGTGGCGCAGCGCTTCAGCGCTGCGTTAACCGCGCTGTCTTGAGTGCGGCTTCAGCCGCTGAGGGAGCGACGCAGCGTGCAACCGAGTTTTTCAGCAAACCGCCCGTGCGGAGTATCCCCGTAGCGCATCCAGAGCAAGCGCCACAGCCACAATTGCGGCTGTCTCCGCCCGTAGAATCGTGCCGCCAAGCGTCGCCGCGGCCCACCCGGAGTCGTGGAACCACTTCAGTTCGTCCTCGCCCCAACCCCCTTCCGGGCCGACGGCAAGAACTACTTCCGAAGGCCTGCCCGCCGGTCCGGAGCTGAGCAGATCGCGCAATCCAGTTTCGGTCTCCGACTCGGCGAGCACGATCTTCTTCGCACCCATATCGACCGCGCCGTCCGCGGCCAGCAAATTGCCGACGCCACTCAGCCCATTAAGTTTGATCGGAAGTGCAATTTCCGGCGCGCCCGCCCTCCGCGATTGCTCCGACGCCTGCCGGGCAATACGCTGCCAGCGTTCGTGCCGCTTGTTGGCCGCCGCCGCCAGATGAGAATCAGTGCGGCGCGCGATAAGCGGAATAATTCTCGCCACCCCCAGCTCGGTGCATTTTTCGATCGCCCACTCCATGCGATCGAACTTAAAGACCGCAAGAACAATCGTCAGGTGTGCAGCGCATTTGCCCAACAACTCCTCGTCAAGAGCAAATTCAACGCGATCGTCGGAAATCGACGTGATCCGTCCGCGCCGCACCGTATCGCCGGTAGCGATGTCGAATTCTTGTCCGACCTGGGCGCGAAGCACGCGACTCAAATGAAAAGCGTGCTCGCCAATGAGAGTTGCAACATCTCCGCGGACTTCGTCGGCAATCCAGCGGCGGCGGGTCATGCTTCAGTTCTCAAGTTCTCGATTTCCCAGTCCTTGGCGTCTGAAACAGATCCTGTCTTGCTTAGAGGGTGTCTTGCCTGAGACCTGAGACCTGAGACCTAGGACCTGAGACCCTTCCTACGCAAACATATCCTTCACGCGCCCCAGCAGCGAGCGCCGCTGCGGTTTGTTTTCGACCGGCGTCAGTTCTCCCAACTCGGCCAGCAGTTCGCGCTGTCGCTTGTTGAGCTTCCCAGGCGTCTGAATTCGCACTTCGACAAACAGATCGCCTTTGCCGTGCCCGTTCAGCACGGGCACGCCCTTGCTTCGAATGCGGAATGCCGACCCCGACTGCGTGCCTTCCGGCACTTTCAACTTGTGCTCGCCCTCAAGCGTAGGAACCACAATCTCGGTGCCCAAGGCAGCCTGCGAAAACGAAATAGGAATGACGCAGTGCAGGTCATTCCCTTCGCGCTCAAAGAAGGAATGCTCCTTCACATGCAGCACGACGTACAAGTCGCCCGCCGGTCCTCCAAAGGCGCCCGCTTCGCCCAGCCCGCCGAAGCGAATGCGTGTTCCGTCTTCCACTCCCGCAGGAACCTTTGCTTCTACGACGCGCTCGCGCAACTGCCGCCCTTCGCCCTTGCACTTCGGGCACGGATCGGTAATCACCGAGCCGCCTCCCTGGCAAGTCGGGCACGTGCGGGCAATGCTGAAAAATCCCTGCTGATAGCGCACCTGGCCCCGTCCATCGCACGACCGGCAGGTCACCGGAGCCTTGCCCGCCGCCGCTCCCGATCCGCGGCAGCCATCGCAGGTTTCGTGGCGGCGCACCTTCACTTGCTTTTCCACGCCGAAAACTGCTTCCTCGAATTCCAGATGCAGGTCTTCGCGCAGGTCAGCGCCGCGTTGCGCCCGGCTGCGGCGTCGCCCGCCTCCACCGAACATGTCGCCAAAGCCAAAGAACTCGCCGAAGATGTCGCCGAAATCCTGGAAGATCGCCGGATCAAATCCCGCTGGCGCCGAGCTTCCGCCAACGCCCGCGTGCCCAAAGCGGTCATACAGCGATCGCTTTTCGCCATCCGCAAGAATCGCGTACGCCTCCGTAATCTCTTTGAACTTATCTTCCGAATCCGGATTATTGGGATTGCGGTCCGGATGGTGAGTCATCGCCAGCTTGCGATACGCACTCTTGATCTCCACCTCGGTCGCCGTGCGGGTAACGCCGAGCACTTCGTAATAATCACGCTTTGTGTTAGCGGCCAGAAACTCCCCCTACTTTTCTCTGAACAACTGTCATCCCTGAAGAACTGTGGTTTTGGGTGGCGCAGCGCTTTTAGCGCTGCGATAAGTGTCACGTCGTCGTTCGCGGCTTTAGCCGCTGAGGTCCGCCCTCGAACTCAACCCGCCACCGCCCCGCGGCCCCGAAGGCGCTTCCCCAATCCTACCCGCCGCTATTCCGCGCCACCCGCACCATCGCCGGACGCAGCAACCGGTCCTTGAACTTATACCCGCGCTGCAATTCGTCCAGCACATGATGATCCGGCACATCGGTCGTATCCACCATTTCGATCGCCTCATGAACCCGCGGATCGAACAGCTGCCCCACGCTGACCACCGGCTGCACGCCCGCCTTCTGCAGCGCATCCTGAAACTGTCGATAGATGAGCTCAATCCCGTTGCGAAATTCGCTGGAATCACCGGCAGAACCTTTCAGCGCTCGCTCAAAGCTGTCCAGCGCCGGCAATAGCCCCTTAATCACTTCCGCCGCCGCAAACTCGCGAAATTCCTGCTGATCGCGCACCGCCCGCTTGCGCGCGTTATCAAACTCAGCCTGCAGCCGAGCCAGCCGGTCCAGCAAAGCATCGCGCTCCACCTTCAGCTGATCGACCTCCGAAACCGTGCCCGCACCCGCCGCCGAATCAGCCGAGGAACGCCCAGCCGAACCACGCCCAGCCGAAGCGCCAGTCTCCTCGCCGCCATCCGCAGCCGGAAGCTCGTGTTCCAAATCGAGCTTAGTCGCCTCGCTCTTACCGTTGCCTTTCCTCATACTGCCACTTACTCCGATTCATTCAAAAGTTTGTCAAACAGCCGCGTAATGTACGACACCGCCGACATCGTGTGCTGATAGTCGAGCCGCGTCGGCCCAATCACGGCCAGAGATCCCACCACTTCGCCGCCCACCCGCGCCGGCGCTCCAATCAAAACAAAGTTCTGCAACGATGACGCAGGCAGCGCCTCATCAAGCCCGATCACCACCCGCACTGCTTCCTGCCGCGTGTCCAGATACGCGCTCAGCAGCTTCACCACTTTTTCTTTTTCCTCAAGCGTCCGCAACAAATCCTGCAGCCTTTGCCGGTCGTCCTCGCCGGTCAACAAATTGGCCGCGCCTTCCACAAATACCGTTTCCGTGCCTTCGGTCCCAGCCAGCGCGCCCTGCTTGTACAACTGCTCCAGCGATTTCATCAGCCGGTCATACTCGCTGCGCTCACCTTCGATGCGCCGCGCTAGCTCCACGCGCATGTCTTCCATCGTCCAGCCGCGAAAATTCTCGTTCAGGTAGCGCGCCGCCAAATCAAGATCGGCCTGCGGAATATCCAACCGCAGCACGCGATCGCGCACTACTCCCGACCGCGTCACCACTACCGCCAAAACTTTCTGATCGCCGAGCCGCGAGAAATAAACGTGCTCCAAAGCATTGCGCGGCCCGCTCGTAGCAATCGTGACCCCCACGCTGTGCGAGATCAGCGACAGCACATGCGAGGTCCGCTCCATAAACTCCTGCACATCCGCCACCCCGGTCAGCGTGTCCTGAATAATGCTTTCGTTCTCGCGCGACAGGTGCGCCTCGCCGCTTAGTTGCTCGACGTAATACCGGTAAGCCTCCGGAGTCGGTACGCGCCCGGCCGAAGTATGCGGCTGCTCCAGATACCCCGCGTCCGTCAAGTCGGCCATCACGTTGCGAATCGTAGCCGCACTCAGCCCTTCGCGGCTCGAGCGCGCAATGGTGCGCGAGCCCACCGGCTCTCCGCTGGCTATAAAGGTCTCGACAATCGCGGTCAGGATTTCCCGTTCCCGTCCGCCCGCTGGTCCTGGTGGCATAGGTTCCCGAGGTGCGTGGATCCCCGAGGCGCACACATCCTCAAGGGTGCCCCATTCTAACGTCGCGCCTCTTGCGACGTTAGAATAGGGAAGTTGACTGAACTAATAAGGTGCCTCCGCTCGTCACGTTCTGTGCGTTGAGCGGGAGCAGAAGCGCCCTCCTAAATACTTTAGATGCAGAGGCTTAGATTGCGGGTCCAACGCTCCTACTGCGATTCTAGGGAGGCCGGACAAGGGTGTCAAGGATGGCGCGCGTGGATGGCGAGGGCCCCCGGCACCAACTTCCATGCCCCCACCGGGCTCGATTCCCCGCTCACCCCGAAAAGAAATGGCGCGAGCCAAAAGTGGACCCGCGCGATGATGGATTCCCTGCACGGCGAACCAACCTCTTCCGCGCTCTTCGTCGCATATTTGCTGGCCGGGAATGTTCGCTACGAAGAGGACCTGGTCGACTAGTTGTTTAGCTCCAGTGAAAAGCGTCTGGCTCGAGTCCTTCTTCTGCTCGCTCATTCTGGCATGGAAGGTGTGCCGGAGACGGTGGTCCCCAAAATCAGCCAAGAAGGTCTGGCCGAGATGGTCGGGACCACTCGCTCGCGGGTTAGTTTTTTATGAACCGGTGCCGGAAACTGGGTTTAGCGAACTACTCCGGCGGACCGAAAGGCGGCTTGCAAGTCCACGGCCCTCTGCTCAGCGTAGTCTTGCACGACTACTCTAGCCGACGTGGCTTTACGCCACCCGCCGGCCGCTCACCAGGTTTATCACTAGCACAATCAGGGCCACCACCAGCAGTAAGTGAATCAGACCGCCGGCAATGTGTAGGCTGAAACCAAGAAGCCACAGAATCAGAAGCACTACAAAAATTGTCCAAAGCATGTTGATCTCCTTCGTGCAATTCAGCCCTCTTGGATGCACGGCCTCGCAAAGCCGTCTATCCTCCCGCAGCAAATGACTTCCCGCACTCCAGGCATGATGGTTTTGATCGCGGCGTAAGCAGCCCGCAAAACGGGCACATCCTCGGCGATGCAAAGCCGCGCGCCGGAAGCGCGAACGACTCAAATCGCTTCCGCAGAGACGCGCCCGCTCTCACAATCCACCTGCGGACATCGTCCCGGAGTTCATCAAAACTGCGTGCCATTCGCGATCCAGCCTTCCCTCGACTATCCCATAGAAGATGACACGTCCCAACCACCTGTTCTGAGCAAGATTGCTCACCGCGGGTTGCCAAGTCTACGGATCACTGGCTTGCAGAGCCGGTTTGTAGGCTCGCGGAAAGTGAGCAATACAGACCAGACGTCCGCTCTGCGCTCTGCAACCATGACAAGTGAGACGAGTTCTTCTTCTGTCTCTTTCAGATCTCTGAGCTAAGTCAGCCCATCTGAAGTCTTCTCCTCTTAGTTCCGCAGATTCCTAAAGGACAATTCATGAAAAAGATAACGTCACTGCTATTGATGAGTTTGATCGGCTTGGTTGGAACCTTCGCGTGGGCCGGCTCGAATCGGGAAAACACGGTCGACCGCATGCAAAAGTCCGTGGATGTGCTTCAATCCATCATGTCGACACCGGACAAAGGTATCCCTGAAGAAGTGCTGAACGGTGCCAAGTGCATCGTCATCGTGCCGGATCTAATCAAAGGTGGCTTTGTCTTTGGAGCAAAACACGGGCGCGGAGTGGCTACGTGCCGCACGGCCGCAGGTTGGAGCGCTCCCGCATTTGTCTCCATTGGCGGTGGAAGTTGGGGATTGCAAATCGGAGTCGAAGATATCGACTTGGTTATGTTGGTCATGAACGACCGCGGTCTGCAGCATTTGCTTTCCAGTAAGTTTGAACTTACCGGTGAAGGATCGGTAGCAGCGGGCCCGGTAGGACGCCACACCTCCGCCGGAACGGACATATTGATGAACACGGAAGTCTTAACTTACTCGCGTTCAAAAGGCGTATTCGCCGGTTTGACGTTGGAAGGTGCGGTAGTGGAACAGGACAATGACTCGACGCGCGCCATTTATGGCCATCACATGATGTTCCGCAACATTCTTTCGGGCAAGGCGTCAACTCCGGCAAGCGGGGATGCGTTTGTAAAGGCTGTGTCCGAAGCCGGACACCAGGCTCACATCGCCGAAGCAAGAGAAGATAGTAAGTAAGTTGATAAGCGACTGCCACATTCCCCAGGTCTCGCGCTCTTCGAGGCCTGGGATTCCACTTGAGCCCACTTTGGAGTTTTGTTTGATGCAGCTCGGCTCTAGCGCACTTGTCCAGAGCGCTCTCGCGCCTGAAAAGAGATCACTTCAACCCGTCCACCACATACAGGTCTGAGAGCATGCGGCGGTAGCCGTAGACGTAGGCCTTCCCGTCTGGCGTAGGCAGAATCGGGCCGACATACTCCACTCCGGCCGGGTCAGGAGGCATGAGCTTTTTCCACAAAGTCCTCACTCCGGTATCGATGTTCAATTGATAGACTTCGGCGGGAAGGTCGCTCGGCCGGTAAACATACAGGCTACTGGAATTCGCAGTCCAGCCCACCGGAACTTCTCCATCGTTGAAGCCCTTGATCGGGCGAGGCTCACCCGTGGGAATGGGGTAAAAGTAACCCTTGCTGTCCGGACCGACCGCCGCAACCGCACGTCCATCTGGAGATAAAGAGAAGGTGAGCACATCGATGCCTTCAGGAGTAATCGGCTGCGGCTTGCCATCTTCTAAATCGAGCACGTAGAGCCGCGCTCCGTGGCCCGCCTCATTGCCCGATAATAGAATCCGCTTGCCGTCGGGCAGCCACGCTGCCCTCCCGGTGTTAAATTGAGAAACGGTGCTGCGGGGCAGGGCTTTGGACTCGCCCGCTTTGGTAGGCAGAAGAAAAAGATCTGCAAGTGAATCCGGACGAGTGCAGAGCGCCCACTTTCCATCCGGCGACAAAGCCAACGAGGCACCGTCACCCAGACGCACGGCCGGAGATCCGTCGGTCTTTCTCAAGTAGACCGCGTAGCTTTGCCCTCCCGCTTCGCCTTCTTCGCGGAACAGAAGGTTCCGGCCATCGGGAGAAATGTCTGCCGGATAGGACCAGTCAAGCCAGGTAAAATCTCGTTCTGAAGTCTGTCCGGGCGCCAGCACGGTCATCCCGCGACGCCAGTTGTCTCGGGTCAGCAGCACCCGCCCATCCCGCCACGTATCTTGCAGGCTCAGATCCGCGGGAACCCGTTCCACCAGTCGCTCGCTGCCCGACAGGCTCACCGCCAGCAGAACACGATCCAGTCCCACTTTGGTAGCTGTGAACCAGATCTCATCGCCATTAGGAGACCAGGCCAGCCCCATCGCGCCTCCTGGCTGCTGGCTGGAGACAGTCCTCTCGTGGCCGGCCACGTCCACGACAGCCACAGCTCCGATGGTGTCGCCTTGCAGTGGGTGATCAATGAACGCAATCAAATCGCCTTTGGGAGAGATTCGCGGATTGCTAATCCAACCGCCGGTTTCGTAAAGCACCTTCCCGATGGGATATTCCAGGCGATTGCGCCCCCCCACTTCACGCACGACGGCCAGGGCTGCGCCATCGGGCGACCAGTCCGCCCATTGCACATCTTCGAGTACCTCGCGCGGAGCTCCACCCACGAGCGGAACCCGCGCAAGTGTCCCGGTATGGGTCATTGACTTCATTTGCCGGCTGTTGAGCATCACTGCCATCTCCCCGGCGGATGAAACGGCCAGGATCTCGGCGCCCGAGAGGCCCAAAGAGCGCGACTCCGGACTCTCGGGGCGCGTACTGAACACCTCTACCGCCCCGCCCTCCCAAGCCGCGCTGTAAATCACGGTCTGTCCGTCAGGCGCGAGCCGCGCCATGCGAATCGTGCCGCGGCGGTAGGTGAGAAGATGATAGATAGGCAGATTAGCTTTTGCCGTGTGCTGACCGAGGAAGAACGTCGCTGTCGCAAGGGCCAACGTCAACAAGGTCACGCCAGTTACCCATCGGAGACGGTGACCTGGAATCACGGCGCGGCCGTCACCGGATTCGCTGGCTGCCGCACGCTCGCGCACGAGCGACGGGACTCCACTCACCGCTGATATGCCGCGTCCGGAGTCCAACGCGCGTTTCAGACGCCTGAGGTCGTTGCGCACCTCGGCGGCTGTCTGATAGCGCATGTCCAGATCTTTCTCCAACGTCTTGTCGATAATTTCTTCCAGCTTTGGCGGGAGAGTGGGATTCAATTTGGATGGCGCTGCGGGGGCTCGCTCTAGGATAGCGTTGAAGATGACCGCCGATGTGTTTCCATCAAACGCCCGATGGCCGGTGGCCATCTCGTAGAGCACAACGCCGAGGGAGAACACATCGCTGCGCGCATCCAGTTCTTCGCCCCGAGCCTGCTCCGGAGACATATAGGCCACGGTCCCCACGGCTGAACCGGGGCTTGTGAGTTGCTCCCGGGACACGGCCGTGGCCGCTGCCTCCGGTGCATCCCTGCGGCTCCCGCCAACCTTGGCCAGACCGAAGTCCAGCACTTTTGCCTGGCCTCGCTTGGTCACAAAAACATTCGCCGGCTTTATATCGCGATGGATGATGCCTTTGGCATGGGCCGCATCGAGAGCGTCCGCAATCTGGATTCCCAGATCCAAAACCTGCTCAGCCTTCATGGCCTTGCCCTCGATGCGGTGCTTCAGGGTCTCCCCCTCAAGCAATTCCATCGCTATGAAAGCCTTGCCTTCCTCTTCCCCGATGTCGTAAATCGTGCAGATGTTGGGGTGGTTCAATGCCGATGAAGCCTGAGCTTCGCGTCGAAAACGGGTCAAAGTTTGGGGGTCCCGCGCTACTTCATCAGGGAGAAACTTGAGCGCGACAAAACGGTGCAAGCGGACATCTTCTGCCTTATAAACGACACCCATCCCGCCACCACCAAGCTTCTCCAGGATCCGGTAGTGCGAGATCGTTTGGCCGACCATGTGCGCCAAATCTTACGTGGGTGAACCAGTCAAGTCAATGAAAGCCGTAGAGTTGTCGGTCGGCTGGCCGCAGGCGGCTTCACGTCCATAGCATTTGCCCGCAGGCCACGCCGTTGGAACCGAGCCTTGCCGTGCGTTATAGTTTCGGTCGATGAATCAACCATCGAAACTGACGAGACGCACCTTTCACGCCCACGAAAATCCGCGCGTGCATGCGCTCGAAGGATTGCCGTTGGCAACGTTCTGGCAGCGGGCGCTGGGATATTGGTTCGATCTTCTTTTCGCCGTTGTGCTGTGGGCTCCAACCGAGTGGGGATGGCGGCACTTCGTTTTGCACGAACACGACATCAACATGAAGTGGGACTTCCACGAGGCCGGGAACATCGTGATTGCAGTGATCTATCTGGGGCTGGCAAATTATTGGGGAAATGGCCAAACCCCGGGCAAGTGGATCGCGCGGACCAGGGCGGTGTCCCTCACCAACGAGCGCATGGGCCGATGGCAATCGGTCGAGCGCGCGCTTGGTTATGGCTCCGCCGTGCTGGAAGGGGGTCTCGGTTTTTTGCAGTTCTTCTGGGATCGCAATCGAATGTGCGCCCAGGACCGCCTCGCAGAAACGATCGTGGTGGATATAAGACGCCGCTCGCAGCCCACACGCCCCTCCGAGGGTATCTAGAACTCGTCTCATAAATGGTTTGGGGAAGGGCGCGGCTTCAGGCTGCGGAAAAAGCCACGAATGCAAGCGCTGCCGTGGAAGAGCGGCCCTTAAGGCCGCGCAAGTCGCCTCGAATCAGTGCGGGTTTTAGCCCCGGTGTTCGCTCTTGGCATGCCAGCGGACTTTTTCCGCAGCCTGTTCAGCCGTGCCGCTAGAGCCGTGAAAAATGCGGGCTCTACCCCCTGAGGTCCAACACTCTCTCCGCATAGACTATTTATGAGACCAGCTCTAGTAACTTAGACCGCGAGACTGTTACCGCCAACGGTAGCGCCGGCACCTTCTGGAGGGAGCGATTTTCCATGTATCACACCTTGTCAAGCCCGGTTTTTGCCCCTGCAAATCCTCGAACCCGCTTTCATTTCTTGTCGGTACGCGATTTGTACGTACATGTCTGTATTCCAATAAATATTTTGTTCGCCCATTGTTCGCTTGCAGGCCGGTCGTCCCCACCGCGATTTTTCATCACAAAATTCCTGTGCAACCATCACAGACTTCCCGCCCAACATGCGCGAAAATAGAAATCTGATTGGGGCAGTTTCGAAGTGTGTCCGCCGACCGGGACGCACCTCGAAACCGCCCCAAACCCATTTTCAGCGCTTGTTTGGAAGCTAACTCCTTATTCCGGAATACTTTCCATGTAAGTGCCACGAGTTCAAGACTTTGGAAGGAAAACACCGCTAAAGTCCTGATTCCAATAGACCGTAGCAGGGAGGGGGGAGGGGTCAAACGAGCGAAATCCCGGATCGGCCATGTGCGTGACCGCCCCGGGTCGCGGCCGATTTGAAGGTGGTTGTGGCAGCGGTGTTCGCAATCTAGTTGCTCGTCGACCGGATCCTGCTGGGCTTAGCTCAACGGATCGCTTCCATGTTCTCGTGGGCCGGAGGGGATTGACCCAATGATCATCGAAATGCGCACTTACAAACTCAAACCCGGAAAGCGTGCGGAGTTCCTCGAAATCTTCCGCACTCGCTCGGTTCCCGCTCACGACCAAATTGGCATGAAAGTCCTCGGGCCGTTCTTGTCCATCGAGGATCCCGACACCTTTTTTTCATGCGCGGTTTTCCCGACCTCGAATCGCGCGAGCCGATGAAGGCCAAATTCTACGAAGGAGAACTGTGGAAACGCGAACTTGAAAATGTCCTGATGCCGATGATTGAAGAATACGAAGTAGTATTGGTGGACGACCCCGAAGAGAAAGTCCGCTGGTGATACCAGAAACCGCGGCGAAGAGCACGAACAACAGCCCAATATACCGTGATCATGGCGAGTCCCGAGCACAAGCCCGCGAAAATCACCACCGCTAAATTGGGATCGCTGTTCCTGCTGTTTTTCCTGATTGCCGCCGGTCTCGGCTATCCGGTGCTGAACCGGTATGACCCGCGCCAAGTGCCTGGATTGTCTGACGTCAAAATCTACGCGGAGATGGTGACCGGAAGTGCCGGCGCAGACGCTGGTCACGTTCAATTCCGAGTGCTTGTTCCGTGGGTGGCGAAGCAAATCTACCGGAGCGTTGACGGTCGAACAGGAAGCTGGGATCCGATGATGTTTTCGCTGCTGGTTACCGACTCCTTCTTTGTCGCGGCAACGGCCGTTTTGATTGTGGTGCTAGGAACTCGCTGCTTGGGCAATTCCGCCGTCGGGCTGCTGGGAGCTTTTGTCTACCTCGTCAACTTTGCCGTTCCCAACCTTCGCTTAGTTGGGTTGGTGGACGCGGGCGAAGGTTTCTTTCTGCTTGCCCTGCTCTGGAGCCTGGCGGAATGCAGGTTGTGGCCATTGCCGTTGATCGCGGTCCTGGGAACGCTGACGAAAGAGTCATTCATCCCGTTCAGCATTGCGTTTGGCGCAGTCTGGTGGCTGGCGGCGCGGAGCGATCGAGTTGCGCGGCGGCAGTCATCACCGGCTCCGAATAAAATCGGGGCCTGGATCGCGATCAGTTGGGTTGCGAGCCTAATCGCATTTTCTGCGCTGCATGACGCGATTGAAGGAATATTCACGAACCCGCTTGAATTTGCTCTCGGTCTTCGTGGTGCGCATGACTCCGTCGCCAGCGGCTATCTGGCACACTTTGCTCGATCGTTTGCGGACCACCAGCTCTGGTATATATTTCTTTGGCTGTTGCCGACCGCAACCCCGAACCTGAAGAAGTTTCCTCGACCGTGGCTTGCGGCTACTGGAGCGGCCTGCGCAGCGGCGTTTGCTTTGGACGCCTTCTACGGCGGCGCTCCGGGAACGATTGGCCGCGCGCTGTTCACGATCGCGGGCCCAGTACTCAGCCTATCGTCTGCAATGCTGCTGCTGGGATTTTTCTGATTGTGAAAGCTTTGCGATGAGACGCGACTATGCTTCGGGCGATTGCACTTCGTCGCGGACCGCCCATAGCGGACGGAGGATGCTAGATTTCAACACTTCGGATTCGGCTTTGACCCAGTCGTCGAGTGCGCGTCCGTCTTCCTGGCCGCGTTCTTCGTAGTACTGGCGCGCGCGGAGGCGAATCTTCCTCTCCAACATGTTGACCATGAGCTTCTGGCGCTCGCGGGTTAGTTTTTCACTGTGCAATTGCGGTACCCCTCATCTGCTGAAACCCCTCATCAATTAGCTTCTATTTTACATGGTGCGTTGTTAAAGGGAGGTGAAGACTAGGATTACCTAAGTTCAGTAATCAGGCGAGAGGCGGTACAATCTTGCTCGCACTCATATTCTGCTGAATTTAAAGCGCTTATTATGCAGGCATTTACTGCCCGAAGGCTGCTGACTCCGACTGGTCTTATCGAGCATGCGCTGATGATCGTTGATGAGGGCCGCGTGCGGGAGATCGTGGCTCGCGGCGATCGCCAACTGCCGGCGGGCGCGGCGCACTGCGATTTTGGCGACGGCGTGATTGTTCCGGGCTACGTCGATCTTCACATCCACGGGAATGCCGGATATGACGTGATGGACGAGCGCGCCGGCGCTCTGCCTGCGATTGAGCGCATGCTGGCGCGGCATGGGGTGACTAGTTATTTTCCTACCACCGCGACTGCGCCGATGGACCGCACGTTGCGCGCTCTGGAACGGCTTGCCGATGCGATCGAAGAATGCGCTCGGAGGGACGCGAGTCATGCGGGTCGCTGCGCTCCGCTTGGCGTTCATCTTGAGGGGCCGTTTATCAGTCATGCGCGACGCGGCGTGCATCCTCCGGAAGATTTGCTGCCGCCTAAAGTTGAGACATTTGAGCGGTTTTGGGAGGCGGCGCGCGGGCATATTCGCATGATGACTCTTGCGCCGGAGCTTGAGGGCTCAATCGAGTTGATCCGGACGGCGGCGGCACACGGAGTGTGCGTGAGCTTGGGACATTCGAACGCCGATTTTATGGCCACGGGACGCGCGATCGCCGCCGGGGCGAACCACGCGACTCACATCTTCAATGCCATGCGACCGCTCGGCCACCGCGATCCGGGCGTTCTGGGCGCGGTGCTGACTGACTCGCGCGTCAGCGCCGACATCATTGCGGATGGCGTTCATCTCGATCCTGCGATCGTTAAGCTCGTCGCGCAGGCGAAAGGTCAGGACCTTACAGTACTCATCACGGACGCTACGGCCGCTACCGGGATGCCTGACGGGCGCTATCGACTTGGATCGATCGAGGTCGATGTTCACGACGGAAAATGCACTTTTGAGGGCAAACTTGCGGGCAGCGTTCTAACCATGGATCGTGCGGTGCGCAATCTTTCGCAATTTGCCGGATGGACGTTGCTCGAAGCCGTTGCCGCGGCGACGTGTAATCCGGCCCGCGTGGTTCGGTGCCCGGACAAAGGAGCGCTTCGGGCCGGGGCCGATGCTGACTTTTTGGTGCTCAACGAGCGTGGGGAGGTGCTGCGGACTTTTGTGGGCGGCATGGAATGCTTCGGCCTAGGCTCGTAGCTCATTTTTCTGCGCAGGCAAGAGAAAGCCGCCCGCGACCGAGCGGCACGAGAGTGGCACACATCTACTGGGCGCGCGCAGCAGGTTGCGGTGTCCTGCGTCTGTGGATATGATCCGGTGGTCATGAAAACGGCACGGTTACTTCCTCTTCTTCTTCTCTCCCCACTTCTTCTCTTGCTGGCTGTTTCTGGCTACGCGCAGACTGCGGCGGCTTCGGGCGAAGTCGACGCTGTCTATCCTGCGACCCACGATTTGTATATTGATCTTCATCAATCTCCGGAACTGTCTTCGCACGAGACTCGGACCGCTGCCAAACTTGCCGCTCGTTTGCGGGACCTGGGCTATGCGGCTACAGAAGGAGTTGGGGGCACGGGGGTTGTCGGCATTCTCAAGAACGGCGCGGGGCCGACGGTCATGCTGCGCACCGAACTTGACGCGCTTCCTGTCGAGGAGAAGACCGGGCTTCCTTATGCGAGCAAAGTGCACGCGAGCGACGATGCCGGACACGACGTTCCGGTGATGCATGCCTGCGGGCACGATCTGCACATGGCATCGATGGTGGGGACAGCGGCCATTATGGCGCACAGCAAAGATAGCTGGCACGGAACGCTGATGCTGATTGGCCAGCCCGCCGAGGAGACTATTAGCGGGGCCAAGAGAATGATCGACGATGGCCTGTTCACGCGCTTTCCTAAACCGGCGGTGGGCGTGGCTCTGCATGTCGGCAACTATCTTCCTGCGGGGCAGGTGGGGATCACTCCGGGCATCTACGACACGAATGCCGATTCCTCGCGGATCACGATCTACGGCAAAGGCGGGCATGGCTCTGCGCCGCATTCGACCATCGATCCCATTGTGATTGCCGCGCGAACGATTCTCGCTCTGCAAACTATTGTTTCGCGCGAGGTGAAGCCGGGAGAGATGGCTGTCGTGACGGTCGGATATGTGCGGGCGGGCACGAAAAATAACATCATTCCTGACCAGGCGGAGCTTGGCTTGACCGTACGAACTTACAAGAACGACGTGCGCAAGCAGGTTCTGGCGGCCATCACGCGCATTACGAAGGCCGAGGCGCTGGCGGGTGGAGCACAGCAGGAACCTCTGATCGAGCACCCGGAGGCTACCGACTCGGTGTATAACGATCCCGCACTTGCCGAGCGGTTGCGAGCGCCGCTCGAAGCTGCGCTGGGAAAGCAGAACGTGATCACCACCGAGCCGATCACGCCGTCCGAGGACTATGCGTTTTTCGTTGAGCAGGGCGTTCCGTCGCTGTACATGAGCCTGGGAGGCGCGGACCCGCAGAAGTACGCCGAGAGCAAGAGTACGGGCGTGCAGCTTCCTTCCAATCACTCTCCTTACTTTGCACCGGATGCCGATCCAGCGCTGCATACCGGCATCAAGGCGGAGGTTGCGGTGCTGCGGAACCTGCTGAACGGGACGGGGCCATAAAGGAAATCGGCTCAAATGCCGGCACGTGGTTCAGGTAGTTCTTTGTAGATGAACCGGAGCGGGTGATTCTCCGTGTGTGTAATCGCTGATTTCATCAGTTGGCATGACTGAGCAGCGGCACCAATGGCGAGGGATAATTGCGCTGAGGTGGCATCGTGGACATTAGCAGGTTCGGCATTGCAGCGGTGGCGTACGTGCTGGTCTTCGGAGCATTCGCCGTCGCTGACGACTTGTCCCCTGCATTTCTGATAACGGGGGCAACGTCGCTGTCGCTCCTGCTGATAGGAATTGCCATGTTTCCTACCTTTCGAGGTAGATTCAACATCCCCATCCCTCGGGCAGAACAGGGTGACTCTATGCCGTATTCTGTCAAGCTTGCGGGAGCCGATATCCCGCTGCGCTCTTGCATACAACTCGCTTCATGCACGTTGGCCCCGAGACACATTCCCGAACTCGCCGCCTCTGCCCTACTCGCGGGAGCGACGTTGATCATCGTCGGCTCCGGTTCTGCGTCGTACCGTACGTTGGTGACTGGCTGGGGCCTGTTTGCGCTTGAGGGTGCGTGTATGGCTGGCGCTGTGGTGTTTTTTGTATGTCTCGGATGGGCCGATGAGTGCCGAGTTCTTCGCGGCGCTCGCATGACGCTGGCCCCGATTAGTGGGATGCAGAGCGGTTTGGGATACCAACGACTCACGTATGAATTTCTTGATCGCAATGGCGATCGCTACGGTGGATATACCCGCAGCTTTCTGGGACGGTCCGAGAATGCTGTTGTTGTATTTTATAAACCAAACAATCCGAACCACAATCGAGCACATCGATCACTGCTCTTCCATCAAATACGGATTCAGTCTGTTGCGGCGCTGAGGATTCCCGAGGAATCGCCGCATGAGCAAGTGAAATCCTAGTTGGCGAAAAATCTCAATTTCACTCATTGACCCGAACCAGATCCAGATCAGCCAATTTTCAAGGAGTTCACACATCGCCTCAGCAAAAAACCTGTCGATTGCTTATGATGGAAGTTCGCATACCTTCATTGGGGTGAGGTCAGCGTGGCTGAGACGCAGGAGCAGCAACCGCAGCAGACGCAACATACGCAGCCGACGAACGGCATTGAAGTGCTGGAAACGCGGGAGTGGCTGGATTCGCTCGATTACGTGCTCACGAAGGGTGGGCCGGAGCGGGCGGGGCGGCTTTTGCAGCAATTGGCGCTGCATGCGCGGCGCGCGGCTGGGGTGAACCTGCCGTTTTCGGCGACTACTCCTTATCAGAATACGATTCCTTCGCGGCAGCAGCCTCCGTTTCCTGGCAGCCAGGAGATGGAGCGGCGGATCAAGAGCCTGGTGCGCTGGAACGCGATGGCGATGGTGGTGCGCGCGAACAAGATTCAAGAGGGAATTGGCGGGCACATTTCTACGTTTGCTTCGGCGGCTACGCTTTATGAAGTGGGATTCAACCACTTCTTCCGCGCTTCGACCGAGTCGGGGGACCGCGACATTGTTTATTTCCAGGGACACGCCGCGCCGGGAATTTATGCGCGCGCTTACCTTGAGGGACGGATTCCGAAACAAAAGCTGGAGAATTTCCGGCGCGAGCTGAAACCGGGCGGCGGGCTTTCTTCTTATCCGCATCCGTGGCTGATGCCGGATTTCTGGGAATTTCCTACGGTCTCGATGGGGCTGGGGCCGATTCAGGCGATCTATCATGCGCGCTTCATCAAGTATCTCGAGAATCGCGGGCTGAAGCTCTCGACCGGCGGGAAGGTCTGGGCGTTCATGGGCGACGGCGAGATGGATGAACCGGAAGCGCTGGGCTCAATCACGCTGGCATCGCGCGAGCGGCTGGACAATCTGATTTTTGTCGTCAACTGCAACCTGCAAAGGCTGGATGGGCCAGTGCGCGGGAACGGGAAGATCATTCAGGAGCTGGAGGCGATTTTCCGCGGCGCCGGGTGGAACGTCATCAAAGTCATCTGGGGCACGGATTGGGATCCGCTGATTCAGGCCGACCGCGATGGATTGTTAGTGCGGCGGATGGGCGAGATCACGGATGGGCAGTATCAGAAATACTTCGTCGAAAGCGGCGCTTACTTCCGGCAGAATTTTTTTGGCACCGATCCCCGGCTGCTGAAGATGGTCGAGCATCTTTCGGATGAGCAGCTGGCGCGGATGCGCCTGGGCGGGCACGATCCTATCAAGGTGCTAGCGGCGTATCAGGCGGCGGTTGAGCATACGGGACAGCCGACCATCATTCTCGCCAAGACAATCAAGGGCTATGGGATGGGCGAGGCGGGCGAGGGGAAGAACATCACGCATCAGCAGAAAAAGCTGAATGACGACGAGCTGCAAATGTTCCGCTCGCGTTTTGGCATTCCGATTCCCGACGATGAGCTGCACGAGGCGCCGTTTTATCGTCCTTCGGACGACAGCGCAGAGATCAAGTACATGCAGGCGCGTCGGCAGCAGTTGGGCGGTTACCTGCCGGTGCGTAGAGTGCGCTCTACGCCGCTGAAGCCGCCGGCGGAATCGATATTTGAAGAGTTTTACAAAGGCGCCGAGGGCCGGGATGCCTCGACCACGATGGTGTTTGTGCGCATGCTGTCGAAGCTGCTGCGCGATCCGGAGGTAGGGAAGTTCATCGTGCCGGTTGTGCCCGACGAGGCGCGCACATTTGGCATGGAGGCGTTGTTCCGGCAGGTGGGCATCTACTCGAACGTTGGCCAGCTTTATGAGCCGGTCGACATGGCGACTCTCCTTTATTACAAGGAGGCGAAGAATGGGCAGATTCTGGAGGAGGGGATTACCGAGGCTGGATCGATGTGCTCGTTCATTGCGGCGGGCACGGCCTATGCCAACCATGGGATCAATACGATTCCCTTCTTTATTTATTACTCGATGTTCGGACTGCAGCGGATCGGCGATCTGATCTGGGCAGCGGCCGATATGCGCTGCCGCGGCTTCCTGATCGGCGGGACGGCGGGTCGCACAACGCTGGCCGGCGAGGGATTGCAGCATCAGGATGGCCACAGCCATGTGCTTGCGCTTCCTGTGCCGAATCTGCTCGCTTATGATCCGGCGTTTGCTTACGAGATCGCCGTCATTATTCAGGATGGCATCAAGCGCATGTACGTGGACGGCGAATCCATCTTCTATTATTTGACGGTCACCAACGAGCCGCTGCACATGCCGGAAATGCCCAGTGCGCCGGGCACACGTGAGGGCATCCTCAAAGGCTTGTATTTGTACAGCGCCTCGGAAAAGAAAGATGCGAAGCTGCGCGCGCAACTGCTGGGCAGCGGGACGATCATGTTCGAGGTGCTGAAGGCTCGCGAGATTCTCGAGAAGAATTATGGCGTGGCCGCCGACGTTTGGAGCGTGACCAGCTATAAGCAGCTCTATCGCGAGGCCAACGACTGCGCGCGCTGGAACATGCTGCATCCGACGGCGGCACCGAAGGTTCCTTATGTGACGCGGACGCTGAGGGGCGCGGCGGGGCCGTTTGTGGCGGCATCGGACTACATGAAAGTGCTGCCGCAGAGCATTGCGCAGTGGATTCCGGGCAAACTGGTGGCGCTTGGCACGGACGGGTTCGGGCGGAGCGAGAATAGGGCGGCATTGCGCGACTTCTTTGAAGTCGATGCGAAGCACATTGTGCTGGCCACTCTGCATGCGCTGGCCGACGAGAAGAAAATTGCGGGCGATGTGTTGGAGAAGGCAGTTCGGGAGTTGGGGATTAACTCGGAAAAGGGGAACCCGGCGACGAGCTAGGAATGCGTGGCTGGACAATCCTGCCCGCGCTCGCGCAGCAAAGAACCAGAACCGCGCGGGAAAGAACGTTCGCGCCACACGATCAGGCTTAGTAGAGGGAGAGGATGGCTACGGAATTCAAATTACCCGAACTGGGCGAGAACATTGAGAGCGGCGACCTGGTTCGGTTGCTGATCAAGCCTGGCGCGAGCATCGCGGAAGGCCAGCCGGTCATGGAACTTGAGACCGACAAGGCTGTGGTCGAGGTTCCGTCGTCTGTGACGGGAACGGTCGGCGAAGTGCGTGTGAAGGAAGGCGACAAGCTGCGCGTTGGGCAAGTGATCTTCACGGTTGAGAACGGGGCTGGGGAGGGGAAGACGGTAGGGGCCAATTCGCCGGCTTCGATAGCAACAAGCCCCGAAGCTTCGACACCACAGCTTGTAGCGAAGGTTGCGACTCCGAAATCGCGCGCGGGCGTCTCAGTTCCGCCGCCTTCTGCAAGTTCCGCTCCGGCAGCAGGCGCGCCGTTGAGCGCAACTTCCAGCAGCGAATTCAAATTGCCGGAGCTTGGCGAGAACGTTGATTCTGGTGATTTGGTGCGGTTGATGATTTCTCCCGGCGCGCGCGTCTCCGAGGGCCAGCCGGTGATGGAACTGGAAACCGACAAGGCCGTGGTCGAAGTTCCTTCCACAGTCAGTGGTGTGGTGCGCGAAGTCAAAGTCAAAGAAGGGCAGAAAGTGAAAGTCGGCGCGGTCATCTTCACTTTGGAGGGCGGAGCGGCGCCTGCCGTGGAAGCTCCTCGACGCCACGAACCCGTCGAGCACATGTCGGGACAGCAGGCGGCGCGGCTGTCGTTCCAGCTTGCCATGCGCGCGGAAGGGAAGACGGAAGAGCAGGCGCTGCCGCCCGATCAGCCGTTTGCCGCGCCCCCAGCGTTCAGCATGCCGGTGCAGCTTGGCAAAGTTGCGGGAACCGAGCACCGCGATCCGGCGCCGGCAGCGCCCCATGTGCGGAGGCTGGCCAGGGAACTGGGCGTGGATATTCACGGCGTGCAGGGCAGCGGGCCGGGCGGGCGCATCAGCGAAGACGATGTGAAGTTGCACGCGAAGAGTGCATTAGCTGCGGCTGTGACTGCCGCACAGGCTCCGCGCGCGAGCTTTGTCGAGCCGGAACTTCCTGACTTTTCGAAATGGGGCAAGACGGAGCGCGTTTCGATGCGCGGGGTGCGGCGCAAGACTGCTGAACATCTGCGGCAGGCGTGGAACACGATTCCGCATGTTACGCAGCAGGATCGCGCCGATATCACTGAGCTTGAGCAGTTGCGCGCCCGCTTTGCGCCGCGCGCCGAAGAAGCCGGCGGGAAGATGACGGTTACTGCCATTGCACTCAAGGTTTGCGCTTCGGCGCTGAAAGTCTTTCCGCAATTCAATGCATCCATTGATATGGGGAAAGAGGAAATCATTTACAAGCAGTACATCAACATTGGCGTGGCTGTGGATACCGATCGCGGGCTGCTTGTGCCGGTGATTCGCGACGTGGACAAGAAAAATATTGTTGAGCTGGCGGCGGAAATGACACGGCTTTCGAAGAAGGCTCGCGACCGCAAGCTCACGCCTGAGGAGATGGAGGGCGGCACGTTCACGATCACGAATCTGGGCGGGATCGGCGGCACAGGGTTCTCGCCGATTGTGAATCATCCGGAGGTCGCGATCCTCGGGTTGTCGCGCTCGCGCATGGAGCCGGAGTGGGTGAACAACAAGTTCGAGCCGCGCTTGATTCTTCCGCTCTCACTCTCGTACGATCACCGGTTGATCGATGGCGCCGACGCGGCGCGGTTTCTGCGGTGGATTGCGGAGGCGTTCGAGCAGCCGTTTTTGCTGTCGGTACAGGGATAGGGCACTGGCCAGTGGGTGGTGGTCAGTGGTCAGTCGACTTCAAACCGCCGAGACGCCGAGGACGCCGAGAAGAAGTGGATCAAAACCATCCCGGACAGTCTATGCGCACTCGGCGAGAGCTGCGGTTGAATGCAATTCATAAGGACATAAAAAGACATGGCGAATAACTCGAATCTTCGTGTGGCTGTGATTGGCGGCGGCCCGGGAGGGTATGCTGCCGCATTCTTGGCAGCCGACTTGGGTATGAAAGTTACGCTGATTGATCCGGAAGTGAATCCGGGCGGCGTTTGCCTTTATCGCGGGTGCATTCCTTCCAAGGCTTTGCTGCATGTAGCCAAATTGCTCGAAGAAGCGGAGCAGGCGAAAAACTGGGGCATCGAGTTTGCCGCCCCAAAGATCGACCTCAACAAACTGCGCGGATGGAAAGAGGGCGTCGTCAAGAAGCTAACTGGCGGGTTGGGACAACTCTCCAAGCAGCGCGCGGTCACGTTCATTCAGGGCAAAGCTGCGTTCTTGAATTCGACGACACTTAAGGTTACGAAGTCGGCCGCTGGCGGCGAGGAGACGCTTACCTTCGATCGGATCGTCATTGCCACCGGATCGCGTCCGACAGTCGTGCCCAGTCTTAAGATCGACAGTCCGCGTCTTATGGATTCGACCGGCGCGCTCGACCTCGCCGACATTCCGAAAACGCTGCTGGTAATCGGCGGCGGCTACATTGGACTGGAACTGGGGTCGGTATATGCCACGCTCGGGACGAAAGTGACCTGCGTTGAAATGATGCCCGGACTTTTGCCTGGCGCAGACCGTGACCTAGTATTGCCGCTGCATAAGCGTCTGGAGAAACTCTTCTCGGCCATTCTGCTGAGCACCACCGTCAAATCGCTCAAGGACGAAAAGACCGGAATCCGCGTGACCCTTGACGGTGCGGACGTAAAGGAAAAGGAGCAGGTGTTCGACCGCGTGCTTATGTCCGTGGGGCGGCGGCCGAATTCCGAGATTCCCGGGCTCGACAAGACAAAAGTCAAAGTCAATGCCAAGGGTTTCATCGAAATCAACGAGCAGCGGCAGACGGCCGAGCCCACAATCTACGCGATTGGCGACGTGGCCGGTGAGCCGATGCTTGCACACAAGGCCATGCACGAAGGGCGCACGGCGGTCGAAGCGATTGCCGGACATAAAGTTGCGTTCGAGCCCAATGCGATTCCCGCGGTCGTGTTCACCGATCCTGAAATTGCCTGGGCCGGATTGACCGAGACTCAGGCCAAGGAACAAGGGCGCGAGATCAAGGTGGCCAAGTTCCCGTGGGCAGCGTCGGGTCGGGCCATCACGCTCGATCGGCCGGAAGGGCTGACTAAGTTGCTGATCGATCCGAAGACTGAGCGCGTGCTTGGTGTGGGTATTTGCGGGCCGGGCGCGGGCGAACTGATTGCCGAGGGCGTGCTGGCGATTGAGATGTGCGCGCTGGCGGCAGACATCGGCATGACGATTCATCCGCATCCAACGCTGTCGGAAACGATGATGGAAGCGGCGGAGATTTTCTACGGGCAGGCGACGGATATTTACCGGCCGAAGAAATCGTGAAAATCTTCTCGAGTCCGAGTGAGCCCGAGCAAACCGGTTTATTTGCAGCTCGACGCTCGCCACTCGAGGCCACTAACGTATTGAAACCTCGATGAAAAAGTGCGCGCTGATAGCTCTGATCCTTGTTCTGCTGCTTCCTGGTTTGGCTGCCCAGTCGGTTAGCAGCCTGCTTGGGGGAAAGCAGCCGCCCGCTGCGGCTTCCGCGCAGACGGACACTCTAGGACGCAGTACACCGTCAGGCACGGTGGTTGGATTCCTACAGGCCGAGCAGGACGGAAACGACAAGGCTGCGGCGGATTATCTGCAGATGAGTGCAGCGCGCCGGCAGTCGCAGGGGCCGGAACTGGCGGGGAAACTGAAGGTTCTGATGGATCGCGCCTTCGTCGGCCACCTGGGGAGGATCAGTACCAACCCCGAAGGCAGTCCTGACCTGGGTGTTCCGGATCAGCAGACGATCGGAATGTTTTCCGTCGCTGATAGCGATGTGCCGGTAGTACTGGTTCGTGTCAACGACCCGAATTCCGGGAAAATCTGGCTGTTTTCTGCCGACACGCTCAGCAAAGTTCCCGAGCTTTACGACACCGTCGAAGCGCACCAGGTGGAAACGAAACTGCCGCAGAGCCTGGTACGACATTTTTTGCTTGGAATGCCGCTTTGGCAGTGGCTGGCGCTGCTTGCCGCGATTCCCGTCGCGATTGTTATTGGCTGGGCGGTGGTGCTGTTTCTGGCAATTCCGCGGCGGCTCTACCTCAAATATAAAAAGCGGCCGAACTTGCATTCTTACAGCCGCTTGTCAAAGCCGCTTCTGCTCTGTTTTGGCGCGATTGCGCACCGGCTCGTTGCCGGATACTTCGGACTGCCCTTGCTGCCGCGCTTCTACTATGCGCGCACCATCTGGACTCTCGCCAGCATCGGATTTTTCTGGTTTCTATTCCGTGTCGTTACAGTCGTGATGCAGCGGCTGCGCACCCATGCCATCGGCGTTGGCCGCACTGGCACGGGAACGCTGATGGTTCTTGGAGAACGGCTGCTGAAGGTGCTGGTTGCTACGGTTGCGATCCTCGCAATTCTTGCAATTTTCGGCTTCAATCTCACAACCGTACTTGCCGGACTGGGGATCGGCGGGATCGCTATTGCCTTTGCCGCCCAGAAAACTCTCGAGAATCTTTTCGGCGGCATCTCGGTGCTGGCCGATGAAGTGATCCGGGTGGGGGATTACTGTAAGTTCGGCGATCGGTCGGGGACGGTCGAAGACATCAGCTTGCGATCAACCCGGGTCCGCACCGACGACCGGACGCAACTCTCTATTCCCAACGGCGCGGTGGCGGCGATGAACGTGGAGAACATATCGCGCCGCGACAAATATCTGTTCAATCCGACGCTCAACGTGCGGCCGGAAACCTCTCCAGACCAGCTCCGTTACTTGCTCGCGGAAATCCGCCGGCTGCTGTACGAGCATCCCAAAGTCGATACGGACACAGCCGACATCCGTTTTACCGGATTTGGCGCGAGCGCGTTGACGCTGGCGATCACTGCTTATGTTCCCACGCGCAACTTCAACGAGTTTGCGGCCATTCGCGAGGACCTGCTGCTGCGCATCATGGAAATCGTCGGGCGCTCGGGCAGCACGTTGGCTTTCCCCTCGCAGACGCTTTATCTGGGCCGTGACTCTGGCTTGGACCGCGAAAAGTCGGTGGCCGCCGAGAAGCAAGTGGCGCAGTGGCGCGACCAGCGGCAGTTGCCATTTCCGGATTATGCGCCAGCGGACAAGGCTTCTTTTCGCGATTCCATCGTCTATCCGCCGCTGGAGTCATCGACGGCGAAGAATCCGCTTTGAGATCGCTGGTGAGGTAGGCTCAAGAGGTTGTGCGGGCGCTATTTCGGACAATCTCCCCCAGATCATGATGGGACGTGCTTACCGATGTAACTTGCAGGCTTGTGCTGTGGTTTCTTAGCATTAAGGAGCCATGCCCTTAGCTCTGCTGTTATCGCCGGATGATCAAGCCGTCAGCGCCATTACCGCCGTTCTTGAAGAGATGTCCGTGACTTGCGAGCGTCCGCTCGACGGAGTCGCCGCTGCCAAGCAACTTAATTCCCACAATTTCGATCTTGTGATTGTTGACTGCGAAAACCTGCCGGCTGCCAAGCTCATCTTTGACGTGTGTCGGCGGGGGACAGGCGGGAAGAATCCGATTCCAATCGCGATTGTCAATGGCCGAGCCGGACTACCGACCGCGTTTCGGCTGGGAGCAGATTTGATTCTGACCAAGCCGGTCGCAAAGGACCAGGCTCGCAGTACAATTCGCGGCGCCGTCAACCGGGTGAAGAAAGAGCAACCCGCAAGTGCAGACCAAGCCGCGCAGCAATTGGATGCTGTACAAACCGATGCGGGCAATGCCGGCGTGGGTTCGCCGGAAGCGCAACCTAGTTACGGCGCGCCATCTTCCTCCACGGCCCAAATACCCGCCGAGTCACACGCGCTGGCCGCGGCGGCTTCCGCGAAGGGACAGGGGCTTCATGAGGCTGCGGCGGTCTCGCCCGCAGCGAGCGCCGCTCCCATGATGAGCACAGCAGCTTCCGCCATTTCGGAGCCTGATAGCGCTTCTGCCGCAAAGCGGACGACCGTTGCGGAGGGATCGACGGCTGAAACGACCCGGCAATTCTCCGACGATCCCGTGCTCGCGGAACTGGAACAGACAGAGGCTGGGACGGAAGGAAGCTCGCCCGCCCCTGTCTTTTCGGCCTATCAGGAGAACGAAGGCAAGCAGAGCAAAACGCGTGGTCCGCTGCTAGCTCTCGTTGCCCTTTCTTTGCTATGCGGCGGATTGTACGCCGTGTGGATGACGCAACCCGGACTTAGAACGCTGGTCCAGCCGCAGGTTGAAAAAGTGTTAAGTCTTGTCGGCATGGCGCCGCACACGCAGACTCCGGCTCCTGCTCCGGTTCAAGTCAAGCCGGCTGCTCCGCCAGTTCCCGCGCCTGCTCCAGTCGGCCCCGTGGGATCTGCGCCTTCTGCTGAACCTGGGACGACGGATGGGATTGGAAGATCGGCTGATCCCACGGCGGCCACCGGCACCACGCCCCAAGTCACTCCATCTTCGCCGGTTTCGAACACGGCAGCCCAGACACAAGGCATAGGGGCGTCAGCTGCGAACGGAACTATGGCTAGCCCAGCGGCCACCAACCATGTCAACAAGAGTGACGGCGACAAAACGGTCGCGGCTCCGAATCCAGCCAGCCGGAAGAGCGCGGATAACAAGAATGCATCGAGCGCGGTCTCAGCAAATGCCGAGACGTCTGCTGATAAGGCGGTGGTTCTCTCCTCCACGGGAGCGGAAAAAAGACTGATCCATTCCGTGCCACCCACCTATCCCGCGTCGGTGCGATCCGGTGGGGCCGAGGGTCCGGTCCTTCTTAAGGCCGTGATTGATGAGGACGGGAAAGTGTCGAGCGCCCAGGTTGTACAGGGTAACGCCGCTCTCGCCGATTCCGCCGTTAAGGCGGTCAAGCAGTGGCGCTACCGGCCTTACATTCGTGACGGAAAAGTTGTTCCTTTCGAGACGGTTGTGCAGATCGATTTTCCGAGGCCCTGACGAGCTTTGTTCGGATGAACATTGTTCCGAGGAACCATGGTTCCGATGGACGCGCCCCTGGCAAGATCGAGGAAAATCGCGCAGGCTACAATTACCCCCGTAACTTGCTGGTACCCATAGCAGTAACTACCATTGCGTCATTATGGGTTACCAAGCTGTTCTTTTCTGCCCGGATGAGAAACTTGCCCGTGTCGTAAGCCAGGTTTTTGACGAAGTCGATTTTGCCGTAGACCCCGTCAATGACCCGTTCGCGACGGTCAAAAAGTTAATGGCGAAGCACTATGACGCCATCGTTGTCGACTGCGAAAGCGAGCAGAACAGCTCGATGCTTTTTAAGAGCGCCCATAATTCTCCCTTCAACCAAAACTCGCTCGCCATCGCACTCGTCGAAGGACAGGCGGGCGTAGCCCAGGCTTATCGTATGGGCGCCAATCTCGTACTGACGAAGCCGATCAATGTCGAGCAGGCGAAAGGGACGTTGCGGGTTGCCCGCGGATTGCTGCGAAAGAGTGTAGATATGGCAGCGGCAACCAGCACAATGGCGCGCAGCATGCCCGCCAACGAGGCGCCTGCTCCGCCCGCTATTTCTGTTGAGGCGGCCGCCGGCAACAGGCCCATGGTGGCTCCGGCAGGTCACGGTGCCGCGCCCGCATTTACAGCGTCTCTCGCAGCGGTCTCTACTCCGGCGACTCCGCCTCCGGCGATGAGCGCCCCGACGAAGGTGGAAGAACTGCCAGCAGTCCTCATGTCCCCGGCACAGATTAAAGCACCCGCCGCCGCGCTCCAAACGGCTCAGCCGGCGGCTTCGGCCTCAGGGGACGTCGCCGGCGATGAAGCCGCGAAGATCAGGTTGCTCAAGCCAGCGGAGGTGTCGGCGGTGGCTCTGGCGGCTTCCACGCGCCCCTCAGGGGCTGCCGCTCCCGCACCGGCGAAAGAGGCGGTCAAGCCAGCGGAGATGAAACCGGTGAAAGAGGAAGAAGCGCCGGATAGGCTACCTGATCCAAAGAAAGTTGAGCCTGCCAGTCCCGAAGGGAGCCCTTCATACGGGGCAGGTGTTTCGGATGGCTTATCCTTTGCGGCTTTCCGAGAGCAGGATGCCGACGGCTCGGGCGGCGGCAAGAAGATTTTGATTGTGACTGTCGTTTTTTTGGGTTTATCTGCTGCCGCCTATTTCGGGTGGAGCACGTTCGGCGGACCCCATTCGAGCGCGACGCCGCATCCGGCAGTCTTCGTTCCTGATCAGCAACCAATGGAGCCAAGATCCGATTTGGCCCCGATGTCGCATTCGACTCCGGCTCCCCTGTCGACAAGTAAAGTCAACCAGCAGAGCACGTCGTCATCTTCTTTCGCGCTGAAGACTTCTTCATCTAAGAGCGACAGACCATCGTCGGGCGTATCCTCCGAGCGCGTCCCTCTGAGCCCTGAGCCCGCTGGGAAGGGCCCTGAGCCGGAACCAATCCGAGTAAGACCCGACACATCGGCAGCCAAAACACAGGTCCAACCGGAGGCGACGGTTCAACCGCCGAGTCCGCTTGCCGTTGAAACGCCGGACAGTGTCAATCTGAAAGGCTTGGTTGATTCGGAGACTGACGTCTCCAAGCCCACGCTAGCCCAAATCAAGATTTCTCAGGGCGTTTCACAGGGACTTCTGATCAAGCGTGTGGAGCCGAAGTACCCACTCGAAGCACGCGCATCCCACGCACACGGGGTAGTGCAGATTGCGGCGACGATCGACAAGGAAGGCAACGTGGTGCATCCGAAGGTGTTGAGCGGGAACAGCATGCTTGCCAAAGCCGCGCTGGAGGCGGTCCGCCAATGGCGTTACAAACCTTACTATCTGGATGGCGAGCCGGTTGAAATCCAGACCCAGATCACGATTGACTTCAAAGGCAACTAACGGAAAAGCCGGTCAGGTCCCCATCGCGAAGAATGACCTGCAGATTTGGGTTGCGGACTTGCCAGACGCCTTCTTAGCTCACCTGTTCGTTCAGGGAACGGCGGCGGGGGCGGCCTGGATGTGCGCTCACGCTGCGAAACTTATGATAAAGGGCGTGCAAGTTGTCGCTTAAAAGGCGCACCACCTGCATGCAAAACTCGTGGTGGCAGCCCAGAAAATTCATAAAGGCCTGGCGCTCGACAAATGCTGCGATCGTTGGCTCGGCAGCTTCAACGGTAACCCGGTAGCGGCCGCCGGCTACGTTGTCGCTAAGAGCGAGCAGGCTTCCCGGGCCGACTAAATCGAGCAATTGGGTCTGGTCCGCTGCGGTGGCCAGCAGCACCCGAACAGAACCTTTTTCCACCAGGTAGATGCCGGCAGCAGGCGTTCCCTGTTGAAACAGTGCCGCACCTTTTAGAAAGGCGCGCGATGTCATCATCTCGCGCAGAGCCTGCTCCAATTCCTGGCTCACTCTCGCACGCATGAATTCCGATGGCACAAAATCCTCCACAAGAATATTCAGCTATCGTCGTTGGTTAAGGCTGCAAGGGCAGTGATAATGGTCACGAAATGGGGTGATGCGTGACCTACGGGCGTAGGTCAAGGCTCGCTGACGAGAGCTAAACTCTCAGTCCCGTTTTGGAACGGCAGTTTACTGGAAGACACTGCGCGCACTCTTTGGCATATTGGAATCGTAAGTTCAACTCTTCTCGAGCACGGATTCCTCGATCAGTTCGCAGAGTATGTGGCCGGTCAGGATGTGGGCTTCCTGAATGCGTGGGGTTTGATCACTGGGGATGCAGATGCAGCGTTCGACGGCGCTCGCTAATTTTCCGCCGGTTCTGCCAGTCAGGCCTATGGTTACGAGCCGGTGTTCACGTGCGACCGCGACGGCTCGCAGCACGTTGGGGGAATTGCCGCTGGTGGTGATAGCGAAGGCTACGTCATCGGGGCGGCCGATTCCCTGAATCTGGCGGGCGAAAACTTCGTCGAAGGAATAGTCGTTGCCGATGGCAGTCAGCACGGACGAATTCGTAGTCAGCGCCCAGCCGGAGAGGCTTTTGCGTTCCTTCAGAAATCTCCCGCTCAGTTCGGCGGCCAGGTGCTGGGCGTCGGCGGCGCTGCCACCGTTGCCGAAGAACAGAATCTTGTTTCCGGAGCGGAGGCACTTCGTCATAGAATCGGCGACACTAGCCACTGCACTCAAGTACTCGGATGACTCGAGGAGAGCCTGCATCAGCGAGGTGCAATCGCGAATCCTTGCGATCGCGAGCGACTGCGCCGTATCAGCGTTCATTGAAGATCTCCGTTCGGGCGGCAGATTGTCACGAGCCATACTTGCTTACGACTGGTCATCGCGCAAAGGCTCACCGGGGGCATATTCGAAATTGATTCGTTCCTGCTCGACGACTAATGGGCGTTTCTGTACCAGAGTATGAATGGTGCCGATATATTCACCGATGATTCCCATGAAGAGCATTTGGATCGACAGGAAGAAAAACACACCGATGACCAATGGGGCGATGCCAACCGAGAAGCGGCTCCAAAAAATCAACTTGTAAACGAGATATGCAATTGACACAAGAACCGATATCACCGCGCCCGCGAAGCCAGAAAACGTGACCATCCGCAGAGGCACTTTGGAAAGGTTGGTGATGGCGAGCATGGCCATGTCGTACAGCGCATAGAAATTGTTTTTCGTAAATCCACGCTTGCGGGCGGGCTGGTGGTAAGGAATGTCGAAATGCCGAAAGCCTGCTTCGGCGATCATGCCGCGAAAATACGGATATGGGTCGTCGAAGCTTCTAATGACTTCCACAACCTTGCGGTCGTAAAGGCCGAAGCCGGTATAGTTTTCGAAGGTCTCGACTCCTGAAAGCCGGTTTACCAGCCTGTAATATTGCTTTCGGATCCAGAACATCAGGCTGTTTTCTCCGCTTGTGACCTTGACGCAGATCACAACCGGGTAACCCTCCTCCCACTTACGGATCATGTCAACGATCAGCTCGGGAGGATCCTGCAGGTCAGCCACGATTCCGATCACGGCGTCCCCATTGGCTTGATATAACGCATGCATGGGTGAGCGGATATGGCCGAAGTTACGCGTATTCCTGATTATTTTTACGTTCCTATCCTGCGCGGCGATCGCTTTCAGTTCGTTTAGTGTGTTGTCGGTTGACGCATTGTCGATAAAGAGGTGTTCGTACTTATAATCGCCGGCTTTGGCGACGGCCGCGCGCACCTGGAGATACACGTCGCGAACGTTGGCCTCTTCGTTGTAGCAGGGTGTGAGGATGGTCAGGGTCTTAGGCATGGATTGCCGCTAGGCACGTTTAAGTCTGTGGCCGGGAATGGCATAGCATACACCTTCCCAGCACTCTTCGGCGTAGCGCCGCAAGAACACATGATAGTCGGGCGAAATGGAGCGGATAAGATTTGGTATCTGCCAAAGATGCTCACTTCGGTGATAGGTGCAAACCGCGAGCACAGGTTGTTGCCGTCGTAACAATTCGCTCCCCCCGGCTAGCGCTTCTGGCTCCCCGCCCTCGATGTCCATTTTGATGTAGGTCGGCATCAGCGGCCACTCGATGTCATCCAAGCGCCGGCACTCGACCGTCGAACCCCCGTCGTGGGTTGTTACGTGCGAGGTGACTGAGCCGCTGGAGGCAAAAGAGACGTGGCCGTTGGTGTTTCCTACGGCGTAGGGCAGCACCGTGGCGCGACCGCCGATTCCCATTGCCCCCAGGTTGGCGATCAAAACGTCTCGGCTTGCTGGATCGGGTTCGAGAGCGAAGACGTGACGGAACTTGCCACCCCAGTGCCGATTGAAGCTTTCAGTGCTCTCTCCGTCGAAGCTGCCGCAATCGACGAACACTTCGTCGGGAACTGGCGACAGTAACTCCATGGGGAAGTAAGTGTACCTCGCGTCCAGCGGTGTCGACAGTGCGGAAAAGTCTAACCAATACCGCCAGATTAGCTGTTCACGCAGTTCGGTTTTAGAGGCCTTGTCCGCCAGCATGGCGTAACATTTCCGGATGCTGTCGCACTGTTCCACAAGTCTGTGGGGTAATTCGAGACAGCATTGCGGAATAAAAACGTCGGCGTACTTCCACAAGAGTGGGGCACAGGGCACCACTCGCTGACAGCCCAGTGACGCCAGTTGTCGACGGACTGAAGAGCCTTGGTATACGGTGACCACAAAGCACGCCGTCTTGCCGTATTGCTCCGCGGCTTCCGTGGCAGAAAGAACGGGGAGTCCCAGAACCTGCTCGCGCCAAAGATCGCGCTTGTTGTCGGCAAAGGCCAGCGGCTCAACTCCTGCTTTCCGCAGTCCGGCGAGGACGCTCTTGCCCAACGGCCCAGCGCCGAATAACACCAATCTTTCGCCAAGCGGACGTGCGAGGTCGTCAAATGCACTGCACTCGCGCGCCCTCACGGCGTCTGGTGTTTCCGCCTTGACGCGCCGCAAGATGCTTTCGAGTTGCTCCGTGTCGTTACTTGCGGGTGGCCGGGCTGGGGTCACTTGCTTACTCCGATTTCTTATTTTCGTCGAATCGCAGCGATTCGACGTCGATCATGGATTCATGACGCTGATACCAGGAATAGAGGTCACTGATTGCGCGGCGCAAGTCCCAAGACTGATATTCGCCCATTTCAGCGAGCATGCGGGAGTTGTCAGCCGTATACTCGGCCCCCATCCCGCTGGTGGTGGTGGACACAGGTGGATTCGAACCCGAAACGTCAGCCACGATGCGGGCCAATTCCGTTAGTGTCGCCGCACTCCCGGAACAGACATTGTAAGCTTTGTGGCGGGCGTCATTTTCAATAAACCAGCTCGTGATGGAAGCGAGATCGTTAACGTACAGGTAGTCAAAGACCACATCCTGGCGCAGGACGATCGGCAAGCCCTTCAGTGCCCGGCAACACGCGTTCGAAATGAAGCGGACCGTGTAGTCCTCGTAGGGGCCGAAGACTCCGAACAAACGCAAATCCACGATGCGGTCGGAGTGCTCGATGTACTTGGCGCAGATGTACTTGGAAAAGCCGTACGCGTCGGCCGGAACGCGGGTATCGAAATAATCTTCCCGGACCCGCGCAGGAAGGCCTGGGCGACCATATTCGGCGCCAGACCCGAAGTGAATCAGTTTGCCGAAGCGTTCTTGGCCCGGGACGAGGTTGCGCACGAGATTGAAGAACATGCGGCAATTGCGGTCAAGCAGGTCCGTGGGAGCAGCCACGCGGCGATTCGAGCGTGTGGTGGCGGCATGCACGACGACGTCGAAACGGTGCTCGTTGAGGTAGTCGCGCATATCCTGCTCCTTGAGCAGGTCGAGTTCCGCTGAGGAGGGCGCCGACACCTCATAGGCTGAGGCAAGCTGCTCCGCCAGATTTCGTCCAATGAAGCCCGAGCCGCCGGTGATGAGGATGCGCATTACGATGGCGTCCGAAATGAAAAGTGTTTATGGCCGAAGAAGCTGTAAAGCACGACCACGGCCGTGAGAATCGCGCCTGCAATGTAGGGAGCCTGGACGAAAAAATGTGTGTTGCGCCGGATGACGAGCACCATGATTGGCAAAGCGATCAGGGTCAGGATAATGCCGGTGCTGTAAACCGCGACGCAGCGTAGCCATTCACGCAGATAATTTCCTTTTGTCTTGAAGACGAACCATTTATAGCCCAAGTACGCGACAGTAATGTTCAATAGGCTGGAGAGAAGCGAGGCCCACATGTAACTGTGCGGCACGAGGCGATTTAAAAGTGCCGTCAGCAGGGCGAAAGTGCCGTAGCCGAACAACGTGTTCCAGAGTCCGACCACGAGGTAGCGGCCGAACTGGCCGGGGGGAATGTGTCCCGTCAGCTTTATCCACCACGCACGGATAGGACCGCCAGAAACTTGCGTCTCTGTCATAGACTCGAGCACTTATGTGACCGTCCATCCACCATCGACAAGCAGACCCTGGCCCGTTACATAGGAAGAGGCGTCCGACGCGAGAAACACCAACGCGCCCGCCAATTCGTGCGGCTTGCCGGTCCGTCCCAGACACGTGCGCGCCTTCAACCGCTCAACAAAAGGATCGTCGGCATTTACCACATTGGGACCAGCGTCCTCCGTATTCGAAAACGGACCGGGCAGAATCGCGTTGGCCCGGATGCCATGCGGCCCCCAGAATGCCGCAATGTAGCGGGTGAAGCTGAGCATTGCCGCTTTCGATGCCGAATAACCGGGAGGATTCATGAATTTCGTGCCCGCGTAGAGCTGAGGACTGGGAGCAACGACCGCGTACATCGTCGAGATGTTGATGATTGAGCCGCGATGCGCTTCTTGCATACGCTTTCCAAGCTTCTGGACGCTTAATGCTGCCCAATATACTCCGCCGGTGAGATTGCGCATCCACTGGTCGTAGGAACCTTCTTCGAGGGAACCGTCAGGAACGTTGAAGCCGGTTTTGGGGCCAAGCTCGTGGGCGTTGTTCACCAGAATATCCACGCGTTCTTCATCGGCCGCGATTCTATCGAGGCATTCGCCGAGCGCGCGCAGGTCGTACATCTCGACGCGCAAGGATCGAATGCGGCCGTTGCCGAATCGTTCCGCCCACTTCTTTACTTCGGGATCGAGCCTCTCTGAGCGGCCGAGTGCCACCACGCGAGCGCCATTGGCCAGCAGAGCCTCGGCAAACGTGCGGCCCAGGAAGCCTGAGGCTCCGGTTAGGACCGCCGTCTTTCCTTCAAGAGAGAAGATCGAGTCTCGCGTGAGGTTCACCAGCAACTCCTGCCGCCATCGGCGACCAGATTAATCCCAGTGATGTAGGAAGAAGCATCCGAACAGAGGAACAAGACCGCGCCCTTGTATTCGTCCTTGTCCGCCATACGGCCAAGCGGGATCAACTTACTTAGACGCTGCACGAACTCCTCGGGCTGGCTATTGTAAATTCCTCCCGGCGAAATGGCATTGGCGCGCACGCCGGACTCGTGCCAGTAAGTGGCCAGATAACGGGTTAATCCAATGAGGCCTGCCTTCACGACGCTGTAGGTGACCGGCTTGACAGGCTGCTCAGATTCCGCGCGACCGTCTTGTCGATACAACCGTTGGTCGGGCGCGATCACCGCGAGGTCGGAGGCAATGTTGAGAATGACCCCTTTTCCACGCTTGGCCATTTCAGCGCCAAACACCCGGCTGCAAATGAACGCCCCCCTCAGCCCCACTCTCAAATCAGCTTCCCACAACTCCAGGGGAAAGTTCTCCAGGCGCGAAAAGTTCTTGCCTTCGCGGTTCTCCATCTTGGGGTTGTTGGCAGCATTGTTGATCAAGATGTCGATGCGTCCATAACGCGCGAGAATCTCATCGCGCATGCGTTCGACCTGGGTCAGGTCGGTGATGTCGCCAGTCAGGCCAAGTACTGGAACATGGTAAGTTTCGGAGATCGTTTTCGCGCGGGTGACGGGATCCGCCGCGGGGAGATCGATCAAAACCGGGACGGCGCCTGCCTCCGCCAGAATTTCTGCATGCTTGGCTCCAAGGAGCCCTGCGCCGCCTGTTATGACGGCAACGCGGTCTCTCACACGAAACAGCTGGTCGATTGATCCGGGCATGATGAGTCACACGCTCCTGGTCTGGCCGCCGTCAGCAACGAAGCATGCGCCAGTAATGAACGAGGCGCGAGGCGAGCACAGGAAGGCAACCAGGCTCGCGATTTCTTCGGGAGTGCCGAAGCGCGCCATGGGAACCTCTGCCTGTATGTGCTGCATGACGGCCTCACGACGATTTGTCAGGTGGTGCTCCCACGTCCCTCCCGGGAAGAGCACGTTGCCGGGAGCTACGCAGTTTACGCGAATCCCCAGGGTTGCGACCTGACGGGAAAGATTTTTGCTGTAGTTGACGAGCGCGGCCTTGGCGGCACTGTACGGCAAGGGTGCTGGCGTCGCTTCGATCCCCGTAATTGAAGAAATGAAAGTAATGGCTCCGCCATTTTTCAGCATCGGTACCGCACCTTGCGCTAAACGAGTACTCGCTCGCAAATTCAACTCAAAGAGCCGTTCCCATTCTTCTTCAGGTTGATCCCACCCGGGCTTGCCTGTTCCAGTGCCCAGGTTTGCGACTAACCCGTCGAGCGTGGCCCACTTGTTGCCGATGGCACGAAAAACACCTTCCACGGCTTCCGGCTGTGACAAGTCACCAGCAAAAATAAGAACCTGCCCGCGCCGTAATAGTTCCCGTGCTGCCTCGTTCAGGGTGCCCTCGGTTCGCCCCGTTACACAAACGCGTGCCCCTTCATCGAGCAATGCAGCAGCGATGGCGCGCCCGATGCCGCGGGAGGAACCCGCAACCAGGAAGACCTTATCTTTGAGTTGAAGATCCAAAGTTCACACCTTCGCCAAACACCAGTAGCGCTCTACAAAAAGACGGTTGGTGCGGGCCCATGCAACTTCCTGACCTGGCTCGGAGCGCGCTACCTGGAGCGTGATGTCTCTCTGATAGCCGATGCGTGCCAGCGCGGCAAATACTGCCGGGAAGTCCGCGTCGCCGGTTCCCAAGGGCACAGTGCCGCCTCCGCGAATGCGATCCTTTATATGAACGCTGCCTACCCGATCACCGTACGAAGCGAACTCCTCCTCGGGAGCATATCCGAGCGAAGAACTGTTTCCCGAATCGTAGTTGATCTTTATGAAGGAATCCGGTATTTGGTCGAGCAACTTTGCGAATTCTAACGGTGCGAGGTCAGCTTCGAGGTGCAACTCGACTCCAGCCTCACGGGCCGCTGGCAGGGCTTCTTTCAGAACTCCAATGACAACCGCCTTTTCCTCGTCCGACTCGATGCGGGACGCATCCACGAAGGGAAGAACAATTCGCTCGATTCCTATCCGCTTCGCCAATGGCAGCAACCGTTGCAGAAACTGCAACCGCTCCACGCGCTCGGCTTGCGAGCAACGCAGGAAAGGCTTGTCCATGAAATAGTCCGCGCACATGGAAAAGACCGAAACTCCAGATTCGCGGATGCGAGCCTGTATCCGTCCAATATCCGCTGTAAGCGGATTAACGTCGGCGCCATAGAGATCGTAAACCCACTCAATGTAGGAGAGTGGAACCTGCGCCGCGAAAGCGAACTCTTCTTCCCACCGTTCGCGCGGAAACGCCTGGAAGCGTCCGGGTTCCGGCGGAACGAGACGTCCTTGCATGATGCCGAGTCTTGTCATTTATATGAATCCGTTTCTTTACTCACTCACCGGTTCCACGATCATGTTCTCGCGGAACTCCTTGCGATCGAGGAAAGGCCACATATCTTCCAGTGGTTTTGAGACAAATGATCCATCCGCCCGCTGAATCGAGGTTACACGCGGCGACCGGCCTTCGTCGGGAATTACGTGCACATCGCAAACGACGGGCCCGCGGCTGCGCAGAACGCGACGGACGGCGGTGTGCAAGTCCGATTGATCCTCGATGACGGCTGTCTTCAGGCCGTAGGCGCGAGCTACCTTACGATAATCGGGGATGGAGATGCCCGTGTTCGAGTCGCACCCGATATTGGGCCCGCCGAAATAGTTCTGCTGCGTGGCGCGAATGGATGTGTATCCGAGGTTGTTGAGGACGAAAATCTTGATCGGCAGTCTCAGCTGCGCGATGGTGGCCAGTTCTTGAATGTTGAGTTGAAGGCTGCCGTCGCCATCAACGCAGATGGTCTTTTTGCCCGTGCCGAGACACACGCCGATGCTTGCAGGGATGCCGTATCCCATCGCGCCCAGACCAGCGTTATAGATGATGCGGCGGCCCTTTCGCGCCCGATAGGCAAACAGGAAAACTTCAATGGCGCTTCCGGAACTGCCGGAGACGAGGCGGTCGTTCGGGCCGACTTCCTGGCCGATGACTTCGGCAAGATGGTAGAGGCTGACGAGTCCGGGAGCGCGGTGCTCGGGCAGCACGAGAGGGTAGCGGTTTTTCCAAACCTTGCAGCGCTCGAGCCAGGGGGCGCGATCCTTCTCTTGGTTCTTCCCGCGTACAGAGCCGGCCTCCTTCAGCATGCGGTCTATGAATGCGCGCGCGTCGGCGCAGATGGGATTGTCAATCGCGCCTTCAAGCTTGCGTAGTTCGGCAGGATCGATATCCACGACTGTTTTATATGCTCCGCGCGCGAACTGGCTAAGATCCCAACCCCGCAGCGGTGGGTCGAGCCGATTTCCGATGACGAGGACGAAGTCGGCATTCTGCAACGCGAAATTTGCGCCACGAGATGCAATGGTGCCGGGGCGGCCGACGAGGAGCGGATCGTTGTCGTCCAGCAAATCCATCGCGAGCCACGTCAGGCCGACCGGAATATTCAAAACGTGGACGAGTTTCTCGAAGACTGCTGCCGCTCCGGACACGCGAACGCCATTGCCTGCGAAGATGAATGGGCGCTCGGCTCGGCTCAGACGATCGAGCAAGTCGCGGACTTGCATGTCGAGGGACGGTTGCTCGGGCTTCGTACCGCTGTTCAGTCCGGCCAATTCGGCAGGATCGAAGCCGGGCAAGGAATCGGGGTCGATCTGGGCGGCCTGCACATCGATTGGAATATCAATCCAAACCGGACCGGGCCGTCCCGCGTGAGCGACGTGGACTGCCTTTTCCAGATGGTAGCGGATGGTTTGCGGGTCGATGATGGTCAGCGCGTACTTAGTGACGGGTTTGACCAGAGAGACAATATCGACTTCCTGGCTGCCTCGCTGGCGCACCCCGAGAGGCGTGCCATCGGGGAGGAACATGCGGTCGGCAAGTTTGACCTGGCCCGAGAGGCAGAGGACAGGAGTCGAATCGAGCCAAGCCCCGACAATGCCGGTGATGGCGTTGGTGCCCCCGGGACCGGTGGTGACCATGACGACGCCAAGATTGTCCGTGGCCTTCGCATAGTTTTCCGCGGCGATTGCGCTGGCTTGCTCGTGGTGGTTGCACACGAAGGTCAAATCGCTGCACCGAGCCAGAGCGTCGTTCAAGTGCATGGCTCCGCCGCCCGGAAGAAGGAAAACGTGCTTCACGCCCTGCTGGGCGACAAAGCGCATGACATAGTCAGCGAGTCTCATCTCTCCTTACAGGTCTCCTAACGCAACACTCTTTGTGGCTGCCTTGGCAGCGAGGAGCAAATCCACGATCTCGCGCACGGCGCCGTTGCCTCCGCCAAGCTTGGCGACAACCTGGCAACGCTGGCGAACAGAGAAGCGCGCATCTGCGGGACAGGCACTGAGGCCGGCGATGGCGAGGGCAGATAAATCGTTCACGTCGTCGCCGATAAAGCAGATTTGCTGAAGCGGCAAGCCATGGCGTTCAGCGAAAGCGCGGAGCGCACTCGCTTTGTCCTTGCAACCTTTGTGAACGCCGGTGATGCCCAGTTTGTCGGCCAGGCGGTCGACCAACGGACTGTTCTCTCCCGAGATGAGGGCGATGGTGAGGCCCGATTTTCGCGCCAGGGAAAGGCCCATGATGTCGGCGAAATGAAAGCGCTTCCATTCTTCGCCGTTCGGTCCCCACCACACTCCGCCGTCCGTTAGCACGCCATCGACGTCCATGGCGATGGCCTTGATTTCCTCGATGACCTGCGGTTGCACGGCCTCCGGCACTACACCGCTCCCACGCGCCGCAATTTCTTGATGATGGGTTGTTCGCGCTCCAGCACGCGCTTGACGCCGTCACCCATCGATTTTTCGATCAGGCGAATATCGCGAACCAGGCGTGTGATTCCATTCGGCTCCAAGGATGCGGCGTGGTCTGATCCCCACATGGAGCGATCGAGCGTGATGTGCCGCTCAACGATGCAGGCGCCAAGCGTGGCCGCGGCAACGCTCGAAGGTAAACCGGTTTCGTGGCCGGAATAGCCCACGGGTACGCCATAGCGATCGCGAAGCACATCGATCACTTTCAGATTCAATTCCTCGTAGTAAGCGGGATAGGTACTGCAGGCGTGGAGAATGACAAGATCTTTCTTGCCAAGCACATCCACGGCACGGTCGACCTGCTCGATGGTGCTCATCCCGGTCGACAAGATGATGGGCTTGCCGACGGCGCGAGTATGCCGCAGCAAGTTGTCATCCGTAATAGACGCCGATGCGATCTTGAAACAGGGGACTCGAAACTGCGCGATGAAATCGACGGAAGCTTCGTCCCAGCAGGAGGCGAACCAGTCAATCTTCACCTCGCGGCAGTAGCGGTCGAGTTCCTCGAACTCCTCGCGGCCGAATTCGAGGCCGCGCTTCAGATCGCCATTGGTATTGCCAAATGGGCTTTCCCGCGGCTTGGCCAATTCTTCGGGCGTGTAGACGACATCGATGGTTCGCTTCTGAAATTTGACGGCGTCACAATCCGCGCCAATGGCCACGTTGATCAGTTTTTTCGCCAGGTCGATATCGCCGTTGTGGTTGATCCCGATTTCAGCGACCACGTAGCAAGGTCTTCCGGAGCCGACCCTCTTGGACCCGATGCGAACCTCGGGAATCTGTCCGGCAGGATGGTTATTGTTTGGTTGTGGCATCAGAATGTACCCCTTTCGAAGCGATTTCGTCGATCGATTCCAAAACGTAATCCAACATCGCGGGCGTGAGTCCGGGATATACGCCGATCCAGAAAGTGCGATTCATAACCCGGTCGCTGTTTCGCAGGTCGCCCACTACACGATAGCTGCGGTCCGCATAAGCCGGTTGCCGCACCAGGTTGCCGCCAAACAGTTGACGAGTGCCGATCTTTCGCGCATGCAGGAACTCGATTAACGCTTTCGGCGAAAATGAAGCCGTTTCTCGCAGCAGGAGCGGAAATCCAAACCAGCTTGGATCGGAATTCGGCGTCGTCTCCGGCAAAACGAAGTGTTCCTCGACTGCTTTGAAGCCAGCCTTCAAGTACCCAAAATTTCGCTTCCTCGCCTCAATAAAGCCCGGCAACTTCTGTAGCTGGGCCACGCCCACGGCAGCCTGCATGTCGGTGGCTTTGAGATTGTAGCCCACATGCGAATAAATGTATTTGTGATCATAGCCATGGGGCAGTTGGCCGGCTTGCCAGTCGAAACGCTTGCCGCAAGTGTTTTCATTGCCCGGCGCACACCAGCAATCGCGGCCCCAGTCGCGAAAGGATTCGACGATCGTGCGCAACATGGGCTGGTTGGTTAGAACGCATCCTCCTTCGCCCATGGTGATGTGGTGCGCGGGATAAAAGCTGATGGTGGCGAGATCGCCGAAGGTGCCCACTTTATGGCCGCGATATGTTGAGCCGAGGGCGTCGCAGCAGTCCTCGATCAGCCACAGACTATGTTTCTTCGCAAACGCGGTGACGGCATCAAGATCGAACGGATTTCCCAGCGTGTGGGCGAAGATGACAGCTCGGGTGCGGCCGGAAAGCGCGGATTCGAGCTGACTGACATCGACGTTATATGTCGGAATGTGAACATCGATGAAGACCGGGACGAGCGCGTTCTGCAGGATAGGATTGACCGTGGTCGGAAATCCCGCGGCCAGGGTGATGACTTCGTCCCCAGGCCGTAATCGCCGATCGCCCAGCTTATACGAAGTCAGAGCTGTGACCGCCAGCAGATTGGCCGAAGAGCCCGAGTTGACCAGCACCGCTTCGCGCACACTACAGAACTTGGCGAACTCACGTTCGAACTGGTCGGCGAAGCGGCCGGTGGTAAGCCAGAAATCCAGTGCGGAGTCGACCAACAGTTCGAGTTCCTGTTCGTCGAAAACGCGGCCTGAAACGGGTACGGCGGACGATCCGGGCACGAAGGCAGGAGAAGGGAAGGCTTCGTGGTAATACTCGCCTACCATGCCGCGGATCCTGTCCCGCAACTCGTCTTTTCGTGACACTATTTCAAGGCCTCCCGGTACCACGCGATCGTGCGCTCCAACCCCTCATCCAATGTAAAGCTGGGTGCCCAGTTCAGTTGCTTGCGTGCACGCTCCGCGCTGAGAAACTGGTGGCGAACCTCATTGGAAGCCTGATTTTGGACATCGGGCGTGAGCTTCGAGCCCATCTTGGCCAGAAGTTTTTCGACGAGCTGCAAGACCGTAATCTGGATCTCGTTCGAAAAATTGAATGCCTGGCCGCGAAGAGCGCGATCGGCGTTCAGCCGCTCGGCCAGCAACATATAGGCCGCTGCACCGTCCTCGACATAAAAGTAATCCCGGATGAACTCGCCGTCCGAGCGAATGATTGGGCGCTCTCCGCGCAGGATTGAGCGGATCGTCCCTGGCACCACGCGGTTCCAGTTCAGATCGCCTCCGCCATAAAAATTGCCGCAGCGAGTGATGCCGACCGGCACGTCAAAGGTTGCCGCATAGGCTTGTGAAATCAGGTCCGCGCACGACTTGCTGACGTCATAGGGATGACGGCCCTGCAGTGCCATGTCTTCGGAGTAGGGCAGCATCGTGTGAGTGCCATAGGCTTTGTCGGAAGATGCCACGACGATAGCGCTGACGAGCGGCGAGCGGCGGCAGGCTTCCAGCAAATTCCAAGTGCCTTGAATGTTGCTTTCAAAAGTCGAGACAGGATTGCGATTGGCAATACCGACGATCGTCTGGGCGGCGAGATGAAAGACGGTCTGCACTTCATACTCGCCCAGGGCGCGCTCAATGACGCCGCGGTCGGTGACATCGCCTCGCACCACGTTGACCTGCTCCAACTGGTTCTTGCGAACGAGTTCGCATTGAGGCACCCAATCGCGCACAAGGCAGACCACGCTGGCGCCACGGCTCACCAGGCTGCGCGTCAGCCAGCCGCCCAACAGACCCGTGGCGCCGGTGACCAGGACCGACCGATCTCGCCAGAAGTTATTTGCCATTACCAAACCTTCCAGGGAGCTTCACCCTTGTTCCAGAGTTGATTCAGGTACTCGTATTCGCGGTACGTATCCATAGCGAAGAAAAATCCTTCGTGCTTGTAGGCCATCAGTTCGCCTTCACGGGCCAGGCGTTCGAGTGGTTCGCGTTCAAGAGTGCAGTCGTCACCGCCGAGGTAATCGAAGACCTTCCGGCTGAACACGAAAAATCCCGCGCTGGCATACCCCTCGGTACGGGGCTTCTCCAGAAAGCTCATGACCCGATTTTTGTTCATCTCAAGAACGCCGAAACGGGAAGTAGGCGAGACGGCGGTGATGGTGGCCAGTTTCCCGTGGCTTTGGTGGAACCTTACCAGTTGGTTGATGTCGAGGTCGGCAAGGCCGTCGCCGTAGGTCATCAGGAATATATCTTCGTCGATATATTTCTGGATGCGCTTTACGCGCCCACCCGTCATGGTGGACTGACCTGTGTCCGCAAGCGTGACCTTGAAGCCCTGTTCGGTATGAAGGTTGTTGAATTGGATCTGGGAGTCCCGCCCGAGGCAGATCGTGAAGTCATTGTTCATCGCCTCATAGTTCAGAAAATATTCCTTGATCGTGTTGCCGCGATATCCCAGGCATAGAACAAACTCGCGAAACCCGCTGTGGGCATAGAGTTTCATGATGTGCCAGAGGATGGGGCGGCCGCCAATCTCGACCATCGGCTTGGGACGAAATTCGGTCTCCTCGCGCAAACGAGTACCGAGTCCGCCGCACAACAAGACCACTTTCACGGGGATTCTCCGGGAGGATATGGGTGCGAATTCATTTTATTCATCCTCAGCGTATGCGGCAAGAAGGCCTCAAGGCTGGCATCTTTCGAGCTCTCTGTTCATGGCGCGCTCATGGGTCATCCGGAATGCAAGGCCATAATCCCATCAGAGTTGCGCGGGGGCGCACCTGAAGCGGCGACAATCCAGGTCGTCACGATGCATTTTGTAACTGTAACGGCGGCTTAATGTCCCCGAAGCGTTACACTGACACGGCCACTCCACATGATGCGGAAAATCGGTGCGGCCACTATTTAGGAGATAACACGCAATGAGCCGTATTTCCAAACGCAGTGTCTTTCAGGATGGTTTGAACAAGGTCACAAGGTCGGGGCGTGGCTCAGCGCTTTTAGCTGGCGCGATCGTTACTGCTTTGGTCACCCTCTGCTTTTTGATGCCTTTCTGGAACCGCTTCCTTGGGTTGAGGTCAGGCGATGGTGGCTTCACAGGCGGTGTGTTTTTTCTGAACGGGATGCTTCCGTATCGGGATTACTACTATCCGACCCCTCCGCTCTTCGTGTTTCGCAGCGCGGCGGTGCTGGCGATCTTCGGGAAGCTGCCAATCGTGATGAGGGGCTTCGGTGTTTTTGAGCGCGTGGTTCTCTCGTTGCTCCTGTATGGCTGGCTGGTTCGTTTCTTTCGGGTTAAAGATGCGGCATTGGCTGCCCTCGTCACCGTAGTGGTTTCGACGGGCGACTACGCGGATCCTGTGAGTTCTTATCACCACTTCGCGATTATGCTGGCAATCGCCAGCGGCCTAGCGGCGAGCTATGCAGTCGATGAAGGCCGAACAAAGCGTGTTCTGACGGCAATCGGGTGTTTGGCTGGAATTCTTTCGCAGCTGTGTCTCGACTCCTATCAAACAATTGGGCTAGGCGTGACCTTTGCAATTCCGGTCGTAGTCGGTCTCTGCCTGATAAGGCTGGAGGGAGTTCGTAAGGCAATGCAGTTTCTGGCGGGATTTGCCGCAGGTTGGCTATTTGCGGCAGGCGTATTGCTTAGTTGGATGGCGCACTTTGGCATCCTTCGCGCATTTCTGACGCAGGCTTTCATTGTGGGACCAGCAGCCAAGGCGTCGCGCCCAGGAGACTTCTTGCTACATGCAATGGTTGGGTTGAAGTTCTACTACTGGGCGGCATTGATCGCGGTGGTGATCCTGGCGATTTCTTGGGGACCGTTTCGCAGGTCAGAGAACGCAGAAAGAAAAGACTCTGATAGGGATTCGCTGCGTGGAGTCGGACTGGCACTGGTGCTGGGGTTGGGCGCGACCGTGATCCCATTGGCGGTAGGCTTCCCTTGGAAATCCAGGCTACTCCAACGGGTCGCTACGACAGCGGCCGCAAAACCAACAATCTACGCTTCGCTCTTCGGCAGCGGTCTGTTGCTTTTTTACTACGCATGGCGATTCGTGAGCAGAACCCTGACGAGACGGCAATCTCAGCTCGCCCTTTTTGCGTCCATCGCTTTCACTGTGGCGTTTATGACTTCCCTGTCCTTTCCCGCATTTGAGGCGATGGTGGTCCCTGGGTTCGCCCTGATTCTAGTAGTGTTATTGAATGATTTCGAAGACTGGCGACGACTTGCCGTTTATGCAGTTTGCGGACTACTGCTGTTATGCGAGACACAGTTTAAGGAACGATGCCCATTCGGTTTTGGGGGTTGGCTCGAGCCCCCGGTGAAGTACGCAACCACGAGGTCATCGCTGCCGGAGTTGAGGGGGTTCTTACTTCCACCGGACATTGTTGATCTCGTCGACTCGACGATTCGCGCGGTGCGGGAATATGGCGACCGAAACGACACGATCTTCGCTTTCCCCGAACTTGCATTCTTCTACGGTGCGACGGAGCGAAGGCCCGCCACACTCTCTGGATCGCACAACATGGACCTTGTTTCGGATTCGTTCGCGAGGCAGGAGGCTGAGAGATTGCTCCAGGCACGCCCAGCAGTGCTGATATACGCGCCAGTCTCGGAAAGCGTATTGCGGAGTGACGAAGAGTTCTGGCGTAACGGGAAGCCCAGCGGTCAGCGCGATCTCATCGCTTCGATCGAAGCTCTCGCGCGGGAATACAAACTGGTGAGAGCGTTCGATCTGCCTTCATACGGGAACCGCGTTTATGTGTTTGTGCGACCTGATCGACAACTGAGAGGCCAATAATCAAGGGCCTAAGGAGTCATGTACTTCTAGGCGGCTGTTTCGGTCGCGGTAGCGCCGTCGTCCCATTCGGTCGTTTTGAGCGCCGGAGAATACTTCGCCTCGAAATAACGCTTAAAGCGCAGGATCTTCTTCTCGAAGAACTCGTAGCTCAGTGCAGAAACAACAAAAGTGACTGCGGCCACCACGAGAATGTACGTGCCCTCCGAAATGAAAAGCTCTTCATAACTGTGAATGCCGCGCGCGATTCCCGGAAACACAAAAATCGAGGCCATGCCAAGAATCGGAACGTGGAATACGTAAATTCCGTAGCTGTATGCACCAATCGGGGCCAGCACGCGCGATGTGAGGAACTTCTGCATCCAGGTTTCCTTGCCGTCCGTGTGCGCCGCCAGCAGAACGATCGCGCCGAATCCTAACGCCAGCAATACAAATCCGCCACATTCCACGAATAACAGGACCGCTCCATCCAGGGTGTGCCCGGCAGGAGAGGGACCGGAGAGCCATGCCAGCAAGCGGTGCTGAAAAAATAGCATTCCCGACAAGATGCCGAAAAATGACCCGAGCGCCAAACTCGCGATTCCCGGAAGCCATTTGCGGACCTTCAGCATGTGCTCAGGGTTGCGAAAAAGAAAGGCGCATAGCGCTCCGGCAAAAAGCTCGTCTAGCCTGCAGACAGTGGCCATTAGAATCGCCTGCTGCGCTCCACTATGCGCGACCCAAATCACACGAACCACAGCCGCTACCGCTGCGAGCCCTCCGGCCACCCAGGGAATCATGCGGGGCCGAACCAGCCAAACGATGAGCGGCCAGATGAGATAAAACTGTTCCTCGACGGCAAGCGACCAGAAATGTGCAAGACAGTTCGGGCCGTAATGGGCCTTCCATAGACCAAGCCAGTTCGTCAGGTAGCAATAGTAGAGCCAGCGGTCTTGGGGAAGTGGAAGGATGGCCATGAGCCGCGCGGAATTAACCAGCCTCCCCACGATGATCATCGAGGTTAGGACGACATAGTAGAGTGGGAATATGCGAAGAATGCGGCGCGCGTAAAAGCCCGAAAAGTAATTGTTCGCTCCGCGCGTGTCCAGCAGAATCCCCGTAATGAGGAATCCAGACAGCACAAAAAAAAGATCGACTCCAATCCAGCCTTGGCCGACGCACCTGCTTAGACACAAAGTGAATTGGTCCACCACGGGTATGTGACCTCGCATGTGGTGGAGAAAGACAAGAATGATTGCGATGGCCCGCAATCCATCGAGCGCCTGGAGTTTGTGTCCCACAATCGAGTTTGGAGCGGGAGCAGTCATGCGAAATCTTATGATATCAGCGCAAGCTCGCGGCAACTCGCCATCTGGGTGGCGGCACTCGGCGATAGCGGCCGTACAACAATTCAGAGTCACCCTCCTCCACGAATTCAATCCGCATGAGCATCGGACTCTTCTTAGCGAGAACTTCAGGGCCATCGAAATCCCCGAGCTCGATTAGCCGCGCAGGTCCCAGCAGTCACGCCGCCCCAGCCTTACCAACTACCTCTTTGCTGATCTTCGTCCTATAATTCGCTCCGATCAATCCGGACAAGAAAGTGACTGCCTTAGGAGGTTCTCTTGACGTCATTACGCTCTCTTCTCGTATATCTCGCAATCGCAATGGGCGGTATCGTCCAGCTCACGTTTGCGCAATCGGCGCAGACTCCAAATCCCCAGACGTCCCGTCTAGCTGGCTACTCAGCGCAATCCTCCAAAGCAGAGCTCGACTGGGAAAAGAAGCTCCAGGCCGGTATTGTCCCCGAGAACCTGCGTCAGAGCATGCAGCGTTTGAGTGCGCGTCCGCACCACGTGGGTTCTCCCTATGACAAGGAGAATTCGGAATGGATTCTCTCCAAGTTTAAAGAATGGGGATTTGACGCCCATATCGAAACCTTCCAAGTGCTTTTCCCGACGCCAAAAGAGCGCATTGTCGAGATGATCGAGCCGACCAAGTTCCGGGCCAAACTGCAGGAGCCTGCCGTCCCCGGCGATCCGACGTCCGATCAAACCGCCGAGCAGTTGCCGACCTATAACGCATATTCGATCGACGGAGATGTGACCGCCCCGCTGGTATATGTGAACTACGGCAACCGTGAAGATTACGAGCAACTCGACCGTCTGGGGATCTCCGTCAAGGGCGCCATCGTGATCGCGCGCTACGGCGAAGGCTGGCGCGGCATCAAGCCCAAGGTTGGGGCGGAACACGGGGCGATCGGGTGCATCATCTATTCCGATCCCAGGGACGATGGTTTCTTCAACGGCGACGACTATCCCAAAGGCGGCTGGAGGCCGCGCGACGGCGTGCAACGTGGCAGCGTGATGGATACGGACTATCCCGGCGATCCTCTAACGCCCGGAGTCGGCGCCACCGCCGACGCCAAGCGCCTCAATATTAAAGACGCTAAGACCATCACCAAGATTCCCGTGCTGCCGATTTCGTGGGGCGATGCGCTGCCGCTGCTTTCCGCCCTCCAGGGGCCGGTCGCGCCGGAAGCGTGGCGGGGATCGTTGCCGATCACCTATCACGTCGGTCCCGGACCTGCGAAAGTTCATCTGAAAATGGCTTCCAATTGGGATTTGAAGCCAATCAACGACGTGATTGCGACCATGCGCGGATCGGATGAGCCCGATGAGTGGGTGATCCGCGGAAATCATTACGATGCCTGGGTCAATGGCGCTGATGATCCAATCTCAGGAATGGTCGCGGTTCTAGAGGAAGCTCGTATGCTTGGCGAGCTGCACAAGCAGGGATGGAATCCAAAGCGGACGATCATTCTCTGTGCGTGGGACGGCGAAGAGCCCGGCCTTCTGGGCTCAACCGAGTGGGTCGAAACCCATCAAGACGAACTCCAGAAACATGCTGTCGCTTACATTAATTCCGATAGCAATGGCAGAGGCTTCCTCTTCGCCGGTGGCTCACATGACTTGCAACACTTCATCAACGATGTAGCCGTCGATATTCAAGATCCCGAGAAGCACATCTCCGTCCAGCAGCGGGCGCATCTGCAGCGAATTGCCCGCGCGCCCAGTGCCGAGGAGCGGGCCGAAATCAGAAAAAGCAACGACATCCGGATCGGCGCGCTGGGGGACGGTTCGGACTATGCGCCATTCATCGACCATGCTGGCATCTCCGCTCTCAACATCGGTTACGGCGGCGAGAATGACGCCACCGCTTATCACTCCATCTATGACGATTTCTACTGGTACTCCAAGTTTGTGGATACCGACTTCGCTTACGGTCGCGTGCTCGCACAGACTGGAGGAACCGCAGTCATGCGACTGGCCGATGCCGACCTTATTCCCTACGAATACAACGCGGAGGCGGAGACTATCGGACGGTACGTGAAAGAGCTCGAGAAGCTGCTCAAAGATAAGCAGGACGAGATCACGGAGCGCAATCTGGAATTGAAAGAGGGCTTGTTTACGGCAACGGCCGACCCACGCAAGACCTCTGTCCCTCCTCCAACGAAGCCAGTTCCGCCGTTCATGAACTTTGCTCCGCTGAAAAACGGCGTTGAAGCGATCAAGAAGAGCGCGGATCGTTACCAGTCGACATTTGCCAAATGGCAGGCTGGGGGAGCCGATTTGCCGGGCCAAACTGCCGCCGCTTTGAACACGGAACTGTTGCAGATTCAGAGAGCGTTTCTAACGGAGAAAGGATTACCGGAGCGCCCGTGGTTCAAGCATCAGGTCTATGCTCCCGGAGCCTACACCGGTTATGGAGCCAAGCCGATTGCGGCGGTTCGTGAATACATGGATCAAGAGAAATGGAACGAAGCGGAGGCGCAGGTCCCCGTCGTTGGCCAGGTGCTCGAAAACGTCGCGGGTGCGATTGGCAGAGCCGCGGATGATCTGGAGAAAGCGGTGCCGCAGAGGCCATGAAAATTGGAGTCGCTCAGACTACCTAGATCGAGCCAAGAGGAGGCGCGGTCATGCGACCTAAGCGGTCGTTTCTTGGCAGTAGTCAGTTCCGACTGCGTTACTGCTTGTACGGACTGGGCCCTAACTTTGCAACCTGCTCGGTGAAACTCTGGACAACCTGGGCAAACCGCGGGCCCTCGGCCGCGGACACCCACTCCAAACGAAATCGTTCTTCTTCAATGCCGAAGTCGCTGAGCATCAAGCGGATGGCCTCCGCCCGTTGTTCCGCTTTTTTGTTGCCGTCCTGGTAGTGGCAATCGCCAATATGGCAACCGCACATGAGAACGCCGTCGGCACCTTTGGTGAGCGCTTCAATGACCAGGTTGGGATGGACCATGCCCGAGCACATCACGCGAATCACCCGGATGCTCGGCGGATACTGGATGCGCGACACACCCGCCAAATCGGCCCCGGCATAGGAACACCAGTTGCAGCACAAGGCAATGATCAGAGGTTGAAACACTTCAGCCGGGGGCGCGACCGCCGCGGTTGAGGCTGAGGGCATGCTGTTTTCTTCCATTACGCCACCTCCAGGGCTGCCTCGATTTGTGCCCGGATTTGATCGAGAGTGAATCCGCGAATGAAGATACCGTTCTTGGGGCAAGTGGCCTGGCAGCAGCCACAGCCCTTGCAAGTGGTCTCGTTGGCCTCCACCGATTTCTTGACCGAGCCCTGCCACATGTATTCGAGCAGGGTGATGGCCTTGAAGGGGCAAGTGTCCACACAATAGGCGCAACCATCGCAGCTTTGGTCCACAACCTCCGACACGTTGGCTTCGAGTTCGAGGGTATCCCGGACCAGGATAGCTGCCGCCCGTGCTGAGGCCGCCTGCGCTTGCAGAATGGATTCCTCGATGGTTTTGGGTGAATGTGCCAGCCCGCAGACGAAGACGCCATCGGTCATGAAGTCAACCGGTCGCAGCTTCATATGGGCTTCGAGGAAGAATCCCTCGCTGTTCAACGGGACCTTGAGGAACTGCGCGATCGTCTTGTTGTCTTCATGCGGATGAATGCCCGCGGACAGCACAACCAGATTCGCTGGGATCATCATCGTCATGCCCAGAGTCTGGTCACGCACGACCACCTGCAACCCGGCGCCATTCCGAGACACCTCTGGCTTGGCGTTGTCGTCATAGCGCACAAACACAACTCCCTGCTGGCGGGCCTTGGTGTAATAAGTCTCCTTGAAGCCGTAGGTCCGGATGTCGCGGTAGAGAACGTACACAGCCGTTTGAGGAGAAAGATCCTTGATGCGCAGCGCATTCTTGATGGCCTCTGCGCAACAGACTCGAGAGCAGTAGGGGTGGTCATTCTCGCGCGAGCCCACGCACTGGATCATGACCACGGTCTTCGGACGGCTGCCATTTTCCGGCGCCAGCAAGCCACCTCCTGAGGCCAGTTGTAGTTCGAGTTCGCGCTGTGTCATCACCTGCGGTTCTTGCCCATAGAGGTACTCTTTCGGTTGGTACTCCTTGGCACCGGTTGCGACGATTACCACACCATGACTGACCTCTGCGGTTTCACCATGGGTGGAAATTCTAGTCTTGAAATTTCCAATGGTTCCTTCGATGTTCTCGACCACGGCGCCGGTGAACACCTGGATTCGGCTATTCTGTTCGATCTCTCCCCTGAGCCGTACGAGCTCGTTTTGTGGCCTCGCTCCATTCAGCAAGTAGTGGACGCGGCGCAAGTGTCCGCCAAGCTCTTTTTCTCTTTCGACGAGATAGACGTCAAATCCCTGATTGGCCAGGCTGAGAGCGGCGGTCATCCCCGCCACGCCTCCGCCAATCACGAGGGCAGACTTTTCCACCTTGACCATCTGGCGGTGGAGCGGCTGCAACAGACGCGCCTTGGCGATTGCCATTCTCGCCAGGTCTTGCGATTTCTTGGTGGCTTTTTCCGGCTCGTGCATGTGTACCCAGGAGCACTGGTCGCGGATGTTGGCCATCTCAAACAAATAGGGATTGAGGCCGGCCTCTGCCAGTGTATTTCGGAAAAGAGCCTCGTGAGTGCGAGGCGTGCAGGAGGCTACCACGACCCGGTTCAGCTTGTGCTCCGTGATCTTCTCCTTGATCCGATCCTGCGTGTCGTTGGAGCAGGTGTAGAGATTGTTCTCGGAGTAGACCACGTTGGGCAAGCTCTTTACGTATTCGACCACTTCCGGGACTTTGACGAACCCGGCGATATTGCTTCCGCAATGGCAGACAAAAACTCCGATGCGCGGTTCCTCTCCGGCTACGTCTCTTTCTGGTGGATATGTTTTTGGCGAAATCAGCGTGCCGCGGGCATCCCTCAAAAGCGCGAGCGCTTGCGACGCCGCTGCCGAGGACTGCATGACGGTTTCCGGAATATCCTTCGGCTCGACGAACGGACCCGCGACGTAAACTCCGGGCCGAGACGATTCCGCCGGCGTGAATTCAGCGGTTTTGCAGAAATTGAATTCGTTAAGCGCGATGCCAAAATGCTCCGCCAGTGCCTTCACTTCTTTCGGCGGCTGCATTCCGACTGACAGCACCACGAGGTCGTATTCGCGGGAAAGCTTTCTATCATCCTCGCCCAGATACTTGACGATCAAATTCCGCGTGTCGGGGATTTCCTCCACGATCGGCACCCTGGAACGGATGTACTGCACGCCCAGCTCTTGCGCCCGGTGGTAGTACTGCTCGAAGCCCTTGCTGAAGGCGCGCAAGTCCATAAAGAAGACGTCGCACTGGAGCCCGTCGCCGAGATGCTCTTTGGCGATGATCGCCTCCTTGGTGGCATACATGCAACAGACGGAAGAGCAGTAGTCGTGTTCGCAATCGCGCGATCCGACACACTGGAGGAAGGCGATACGTTTTGGTTCCTTGTGGTCGAAAGGCCGGATCACGTGGCCGGAATATGGGCCCGAAGCGCACATAATCCGCTCGAACTCTATGGACGTAACCACATTGGGAAAGCGTCCATAACCCAGATCTTTTTTGAGGCCTGCATCGTAGACCTCGAAACCAGGAGCGAGGATGACGGCACCGACTTTCAGTTCGACCTTTTCCTCACGCTGCAGGTAGTCGATAGCGTGAGCCTCGCACGCGTTCGAGCAAATATGGCAATCACAACAGATGCCGCAGGCCAGACAGCGTTTGGCCTCGGCAACGGCTTCATCGGGGGTATAGCCGACATGGACCTCGGCAAACGTTTTTCCACGCGTGGCCGGGTCGAGGGCCTGCATGTGGATTTGCCTTTGCATCAGCACGCCGGTCGTATCCACTTCGTATTCGGTGCGGTACGGCCCTTCTCCTTCGCGGCCGAGGCGCAGATCCTGCTGATTGAGCCAACGATCAATCGAGGTTGCGGCCTTCTTGCCGGCGAGTTCGGCGTTAATCACCACGTCGGGACCGGTTACACAGTCTCCACCCGCAAACACTCCCGGCAACGCGGTTTCGAGCGTCAGCCCGTCGGCTTTGAGCGTTCCCCACTTTGTGGTTTCCAGGCCCAGCCGTTCTCCCAAACTGCTCACATCGGGGGACTGGCCAATGGTGGCGATCACGGCATCACAGGGCAGAACAAATTCGGAGCCAGAAATGGGTTCGGGAGCGGGCCGCCCGCTGGCGTCTGGCTTGCCGAGTTTCATCTTCAGGCACTGGAGACCGGAAACGCGGCCGTCCGCCCCAGCCTGGAAAGCCCTGGGAGCGGCAAGAAACATCAGCTTGATGCCTTCGTGTTCCGCGTCCTTGATCTCACGCGGGTCGGCCGGCATCTCCGCGCGCGTGCGGCGATAAACGATCGTGACGTCAGTTGATCCGCAACGAAGTGCCGTGCGGGCCGCGTCCAGAGCGGAGTTTCCACCGCCAATCACGAGCACTTGCTGGCCGGGTACCACCGGCTTGTCGAGATTGACGCGCCGCAGGAACTCGACGCCCCCGCTGACACCAGGCAGATTCTCGCCGGGGATCCCAAGTTTCCGTTCGACATGGGCGCCGATGGCAACGAAGACGGCGGCAAAACTTTTCCGCAGTTCTTCGAAGGTGATGCTGCGGCCCACCGGCGTGTCCAGGAGGATTTCAATTCCGATCGCGCGCAACTTGTCGATTTCGGCATTCAACGTTCGGCGCGGCAGGCGGTACTCGGGGATACCGACGGTCAGCATTCCGCCGGCAGTTGAGTGCGCCTCGAAAATCGTCGGACGATAGCCTTTCTGGCGAAGATGATAGGCGCAGACGAGCCCTGCAGGACCCGAACCAATGATGGCGATTCTTTCCGAACGGTCGGCAACGGTGGGCTGCGGGAGCTTATAGTCGGGGAACTGGTCTGTGACGAAGCGCTTCAATCCGGGGAGATTGACTGGATCGTCTACCTGGCAACGAGTGCAGGCGTCGGTGCAGGGATGCGTGCAAACACGGCCGCAAATCGATGGCAGCGGGTTATCGCGCAAAATGACCTGGAGGGCTTCTTCAAAGCGCCGTTGCGCGATCAGGGCCAAATATCCTTGTGCGCCTTGATGAACGGGACACGCGGCCTGGCAGGGAGCAGTCCCGCGGCGCGAAATCGTGAACACGTTGGGAACGGCTTGCGGGTAGGGCCGGAAGATTGCCTTGCGATCTGTCAATCCCTGGTCGAATTCCGATGGGAGCACCACCGGGCAGTCCTCCGTGCACGCGCCACAGCCAGTGCATTTGGACTCGTCAATAAAACGTGGCTGTTTCTTGATAGTGACAGTGAAGTCTCCTGGTCGCCCTTCGATACGTTCCACTTCACTAAGGGTGAGGATGTCAATACCCTTGTGGCGTCCGATCTCAACCAGGCGGGGCGCCATCGTGCACATGGCACAATCGTTCGTAGGAAATGTCTTGTCGAGTTGCGCCATGACGCCACCGATGGCGGCCTTACGGTCGACCAAATGAACTTTGATGCCGCCGTTGGCGAGGTCGAGGGCTGCCTGCATGCCCCCGATGCCGCCGCCCACTACCAGCGCCGCACCGACCGGTTGAGTTCTGAATCCGTCAGATGGCATGAGGAACCGCCTCCCCTGCGGGCACCTGCTGTGAGGCCCTTTCGCGGACAGCGAGGAAATACAAGGCCAGAGGACGATAGACCATGTGTGACCACTTGCCGAAGGACATCTCGATCACCAGCATGGGACTCGCGATGATGACATGTAGTGCGTAAGCGTAGTGACAAGCCAGAGCGAAGCCGAAATAACGGAGGGTGTGCGCCGCCAGGCCGCTGAGCACGGTCAAGATAATCAGGATCGGAAACACCATGTCGTGAAAATGCGTTTCCTTGTAGAACTCTTTTTTCGCGCGCCAACGGCCGATCGAAAGATCTCCAATTCCGTAGAGGATGCAGCCAGCAGCGAGGTAACCAACCCAACGCTGGGGGTGATAAAGAGAATAGATGTTGTCGGTTTGAAACCAGCGGAGGGCGAAGACTTTGACCGTCAACATCACCGTCGTACCCACAGCCAGCAACCAATGCCCCAGCCATCGTCCTTTTTGCGGACATTTGCGTAGCATAGCCTGCGTGACCGACTGGTACGCGTAGGTCCAGCACTCAGCCACATACGAGGACACTGGTATGTGCGGTTGCCCTTCGCTACCCATCGTGAGCCGCCAGATATGAATAACACGCGACACCAGGAGCAACAGCGGCAGCAGGATCAACGCCAGCGTGTAGTACGTCATGATCGGGAACACGTGATCGAGTCCAAGCCCCATACTGTTGCTGGCAAAATCGCGAGTTCCCAAGGCCAGGTACCAGAGGTGGTAGCCGACAATCAGCAATAGAGTAAGAATGGCCATGAAGATCAGGGAACCGAGATACCAGGCGTCAGACTGGTAGAGCTTGGCCCCAAGTCCCGTCCACTCGTACTGCGCAGAGAGGAAGCGCCGGATCGCCATCATGGAAATTCTGGGATCGGACTGCCGCGGGCACACGACCGAACAATCGCCACAGTCATGGCACACCCACGGCTCGAGACTTGCCACCAGTGGCTGCCTCAACCCCAGAAGCGCAAGACGAATGCTCCGGCGCGGAAACGTTACGGAGTTTTCGACCAGATCGCAGGAGAGCGTACAACTTCCGCACTGATAGCAGCCCGTGGTGTCGAACTTGCCATAGCGCCGAATATCTGCCAACAAAGTGGGATCGCTAACCGGAAGAGTTCCTGCCGCCATCGGCCACCTCCTGTTGCCAAGAACGCGGTTAATGCGCTGCTACTACGACTTCCTTGATGACTTTCCGCGTGTAGATCAGACACTTTCCTTCTTCTTCCGTCACGCGAACTTCAAAGTTGTTATTCCGATAGGACTCTTCTACCGGGGACGCCTCTTCCCGGGTGGCATAGACAGACCCATCCCACAGAAACTTCCTTCCATCGCAGAGCAGAGAGAGACTCGGGCTCATGTTGAAAGCTCCTTCGGCCGCAGAAGCACTGAGCGCCACGCGCAGGGTCCAGACCGGACCTTGCGGCACACTGTAGCTCTCTCCTGATTGGACGTCAAGGAAAATATTTAACTAAGCTAACTATAAATGTAGTTGACAGTCTTCCAGGATTAAGATACCGTTTGGCGGCAAGGGACTCTGTATCTCGGCGGTGGCTTATGCATCGTTCTGTCAGCCACGGCACGGCGCGTAGTATCTGCGCTACCTTCCTGTCTCGCTCCGCACCCACTCGCAACCTCCTCCGAATGCCTGCACTTGGTACCTCGTGGTGGCGAATGGAAAAGACCGACCGGTTGGATACGGGCTCTGGTCCTGAGGCTCGTAAATTCTGATTCTGGAAGGAGGTACAGCATGGCGGCTCGACTTGCGGAAGAGTGGTTTGCTATCTGCGGCGGCTGCGAAGTCACCATCCTCGACATTGGTGAACCGCTGATCGAAGTACTCAAACAAGTAGAAATCGTGCACATGCCAGTCCTGATGGATCACAAGCTTTTCGGTCAGACCGGCGAAAAAGCAGAGATGGAAATCCCCGAGGCGGATGTCGGACTAATTGCCGGAGGAATCCGCAGCGACGAACACAAGAAACTGGCGCTGGAGATGCGCAAGAAGTGCAAGATCCTGATTGCCCTGGGCTCTTGCGCTACCTGCGGCGGCATCCCGGCGCTCGCCAACCAAACCACCACGGACGAATTGATGGAGAAGGTCTACCGCGACAGCGTCACAACGGAGAAGAACGGCCTGCCGCGAGAGCAGATTCCCGTTCTGACAGACCGGGTCTACGCCCTAAGCGAAGTCGTCAAGGTAGATGCCTCTCTGCCCGGATGCCCCACCACGCCGGACATGGTCGCTGGCGCACTGCTCGCTCTTCTGGCAGGCAAGCCTCTACCCGCCTTGTCCTCGAAGAGCGTTTGTGATGAGTGTCCGACCAAACGCGAAAAGAAGGCTGTCTCCACGCTCAAACGCCGCCTGGAAGGGCCGGAATTCAAGCCGGGAGCGCCACTGACCGAAATGCGCTGCCTGATGGAGCAGGGATACCTCTGTCACGGCCCCGCGACGCGCGGTGGCTGCGGCGGCCACGACGGCGTGCCACGCTGCATCAGGGCCTACATGCCGTGCGAGGGTTGCTTCGGGCCACTCTCGGACAAAGCCAACCCCATGGTGGACATGATGGGTGCTCTGTCGTCCATTGGCCTCGATCCGAAACAGATTCCGGACCGGGCTGCCACCTTCAACCGTTTTTCCGGCGCAGGGCGCCTGCGGGCGCTGCCCAAGAGGTGAACCATGGCGAAAACACTAGTCATCCAACCTGTCACTCGCATCGAGGGCCATGCCAAGATAACCATTCAACTGAACGACGCCGGCAACGTGGACTTGGCCCGCGTCAACGTGATCGAATTGCGCGGCTTCGAAAAGTTCTGCCTGGGCCGCGCGGTGGAGGACCTGCCGCGCATCACGCCGCGCATCTGCGGCGTATGTCCATGGTCGCACCACCTGGCATCGGCGAAAGCCTGTGATGCCGTGTTCGGTGTGGAACCGCCTCCGGCGGGCAAGAAGATACGCGAACTCTGCAACAGCATCGCCTACATGGAAGAGCATATCCTGCACTTTTACTTCCTGGCGGGCGCGGACTTCCTGCTCGGACCGGATGCCGATTACTCCATTCGCAACGTGATCGGAATCCTGAAAGCGGCACCCGACGTTGCCCAGCGCGTGGTCAAAGTGCGGCATATGGCGGCACACATGCTGGAAATCCTGGCTGGTAAAGCTATCCATCCGCAGGCCGCTGTTCCCGGCGGCTTTTCCAAGGCCCTCATGCCAGAGGACCGCGATAAGCTGCGCAAGATGGCCGACGAAACGCTCGACCTCGCCAAGTTCTCCATCGCTTTTGCCAAGGAGAGCATCTTCCCGAAGTACCTGGAAACCGTGAAGACTCTCGGTGTAATCACCACTGGGTTCCTCGGCACGGTCAAGGGCAACGGCGCGCTTAACCTGTACGACGGCAAGCTTCGCATGATGGCGCCGGACGGCTCGTTCGAGGATTTTCCCTACGACCGTTACACCGACTACATCAGCGAGCACATCGAGTCGTGGAGTTACCTGAAATTCCCGTATGCCAAAAAGTGGGGCAACTTCTCCATGGATCTGGCGAAACCTTCGGGGATTTACCGCACGAATACACTGGCGCGGATTAACGTGTGCGACTTTATCGACACGCCGCTCGCCCAGGCCGAACTGGTGGAGTTCCGGGAAAAGTTTGGCCGGCCGGCCCAGCTTACCCTGCTCTATAACTGGGCGCGCCTGATCGAACTGCTGTACAACGCCGAAAACGCGATCCGCCTGCTCGAGGATCCGGAGATTACCAGCACTGAAACCCGGGTGAAGGTCACGCCGCGGGCGGCACGGGGCATAGGCTGCACGGAAGCGCCACGTGGCACGCTCATCCACGACTACACAACCGATGCCGATGGCATGATCACCAACGTCAACCTGATCGTCGGCACCACGCACAACAACGCTCCTATCAACATGTCGGTCACACAGGCTGCCCAGAGCTTGATCCATGACGGCAAGTATGACCAGGGAGTGCTGAACACGGTAGAAATGACCATCCGCGCCTACGACCCCTGCTTCTCCTGTGCCACCCATCGCTTGGATGGCAAGATCTCGGTGAAGCTGGACATCGTGGACGCTGAAGGCAAGTTGATGGACACACTCACGAACTAGGAGGGAGAAGAATGCCGGAAAACGGCGACTCTGACCTCCCCGAATATTGCCGGAAACCCACGTTGGTGCTGGCGTGCGGCAATCTGCTATTCGGAGACGACGGTTTCGGGTGCGCGTTGGTGGAGTACGTAGAGTCCCACCATCGCGTGCCCGACGACGTCTGCATTTTAGACGCTGGCACCGGTGTGCGCAGCCTCCTTTTCACGCTCTGTCTCAGTGACGCGCGTCCGCGACGGATACTCATTGTTGATGCGCTCGATGCGGCGCGTTCGCCCGGCGAATTGTTCGAGCTTGATCCGTCCGCGATTCCTCCAATCAAGTTGGATGATTTCTCGATGCATCAAATACCTACCTCCAACCTGCTCCGCGAACTGCAGGAGTCTTGTGGGGTCGAAGTGCGAGTGTTGGCCTGCCAGACTGGAGAGCTACCCAAAGAAATTTCTCCTGGCTTATCGCCGCCCGTACAGGCGGCCTTACCCCAAGCCGCAGAATGGGTGGTGCGCGAGTACCTTCCAGATCACGGCCACCGGCCGATAGCTTGGCCGCGTGAACCCGAAAACCAGGAGCCGGCCCGGCACGCAGTTTCTCAGAAGGGGGACGATGCCCGCCGCGGACTAGGCTCGTGCGATACTTAACCATGGCACTTATATTTTCGGGAACAAAGGATTTGACATGCAGAAAGACGGAAACGGCGATATCGCCCACGACTTCCTGGGAAGCGCGCACGTTTTTACGTCAGCTGTGGAAGAGGTCCTAGAGAAAAGACTTCTGGAGGAAACTGCTGGTCGGCAATTGACATTATCGCAGTTCAAACTTCTCAAGATGGTTGCCTTGACCGAAGCGCGCACCATCAGTGATGTGGGGCTTTTCCTGGGCATTAGCAATGCCGCTGCCAGCAAGGCGGTCGATAAACTCGTGCGCCGCAAGCTGCTGCGCCGCACCGAGGGGCAGCCGGATCGGCGTGAAATTCGCCTTTCCCTAACCGAGTCAAGCCGTCGTCTGCTCTCCGCGTATGCGGAAGGGAAGGAACGCAAGCTCGCCTATTTATTTCAGGGATTCTCCTACGACGAGTTGCGCCGGGCTGCCAGGCTCCTTGATCGCCTTTCTGCCGGATTGATCGATCACCATTCCAATCCAGACGACGTTTGTCTCCAGTGCGGAATCTACTTTCGAGACAAATGCTTAGTGCGCCAGTATGTCAAACGCAACTGTTTTTACTCACGGAATCGGCGCGAGTCTAAGCATTCCCATCCTGCCCACGACGATTCCGAACCCAGCCCCGGTACATACGAACAGGAACTCGAAGTTCTCGGATCCTGAGCTGAGGGTTTGACATGTTGAAAGACGGAATCGGCGATATCGCTCATGATTTTTTGGGAAGCGCGCACGTTTTTACATCAGCTGTCGAAGAGGTCGTTGAGAAACGACTTCTGGAGGAAATTGCCGGTCGGGAACTGACGTTATCGCAGTTCAAGCTCCTCAAGATGGTGGCGCTGACTGAAGCGCGCACCATCAGTGATGTGGCGCTTTTCCTTGGTATCAGCAATGCTGCCGCCAGCAAGGCAGTAGATAAACTCGTGCGCCGCAAGCTGCTGCGCCGCACCGAGGGACAGCCAGATCGCCGTGAGATTTGCCTGTCACTTACCGAGTCCAGCCGCCGCCTGCTCGCCGCCTACGAAGATAAGAAGGACAGCAAGCTGGCTGAAGTCTTTCGCGGATTCCCAAGTGACGAACTAAGACGCGCCGCGCGGTTGCTCGACCGCCTGTCCGCTGGACTGGTGGATCACCAGGCCGGCGCAGAAGAGGTGTGTCTGCAATGCGGAATCTACTTCCGGGAGAAATGCGTGGTACGCCAACTCGTCAAGCGCAACTGTTTCTACCAGCGTAATAAGCTCCATTCCAAGCATGCCGATTCTGCGCCAGGCAACGGCGCGGCCAGAGAGGAACCGCACGTTCTGACACCCTGAAGCCGGACAAATCCATGCCCTGCTCTTATGTTGTTCTGCGGAAGACTCGACGGGGAGCAGCAGACACCGGACATAGCTCACGGTCGCCTTCGTGTACGGCACGTCCTCGTCGTTCCCGGTTATCGGCTCCCAACCACACCGCGCACCGATTCAATCAGCTTGCGTGAATCGTAACCAATGCCGTCTTTGAAGACGGTCTCAACGTTTTCGATGTCTTCGATATGCTTCGACGGGTCACCTTTGATCAGGACCAAATCTGCCTGCTTGCCGGGAGCGATGGTGCCGATGTGGTCGAGCTCTCCCAGGAACTGCGCGCCATTTGCGGTCGCAATGTGAATGGCCTCCAGAGGTGTAAATCCCGCTTCAACCAACAATTCAACTTCGCGCTGATCACCGAGGCCCGCAATCACGCCGCCCATGCCGGTCGGATCCAACCCAGCCAACAGCAGACCTCCAGCCTGCGCGAAAGCATGCTCGAATTCCATCTCCTTCTTGAAAGCGCCGGCCCAGGGCGACGAGTCGGCATGGTATCGCTGACGGATCACATTTGCATCGCCTGCACGCACCTTATTGTTGAGTAGTGCGCCGCGGGCGTCAGGCGACAGAGCATCGAGGACGCGCTGCTGGATTGTGGGACGGCCCGGAACAAACATTTCGAAGACCGGGAGCGTCGACGTAACCGCGACGTGGTGTTGAACGAGATCCACGATCATGTCGTGCAGCGCGCCGCTTTGTACATCCAGCTTGGAAATGAACTCATAGTCGAGTTTATCGGGGCACTCGCCGGGTTTTTTCCAGGGAAAGAACTCCGTGTCCACAAGCAAGCCGTGTTCCAGGTCGTCTATGCCAATGGAAGCAGCTTCCCGAAAGCCGAGGGAGCAAAGATGTCCCGTAACCTTGGCGCCTCGCTTATGTGCCGCGGCCACGGCAGCGGAAAGCTCGGCTGGCGTAATGAACATGTACGCCTTGAAATTGTCGACACCCTGATCCAACCAGAAGTTGACCGTCTTCGTTGCGTCGTCAGGCCCGGAAAGCTGATGCATCTGCAACGCGAACGTGCCCGCGCCTTCAAGATACGGACCAGTAACGTGGATTTTCGGACCAGGTGTCTGGCCCCCATCAATCTGCTTCCTCAGTTCAAGATCTGCATATGGTTCGATCGAACCTGTCGTGCGAATGGTCGTTACTCCTCCGGCAAGGTATAAACGAGGAAAGCTGAAGGCCATCTCGCCGAATATGCCGTTCCCCATTGGATAGAACATGTGATCGTGCATACCGACGAGACCGGGGATAAGACTGTACCCGTGCAAATCCAGAACTTGTGCGTCACTAGGAACGCTCGCCGACATGCCATCGGAAACCGATTCGATCTTCCCTTTGGAGATTACGACCGTCTGGTCCTCCCGCGCGGGGGCGCCCGTTCCGTCAATCACTCGCACGTGGGTCAGAGCGATTACGGACGCGTCCATCTTTACAAAGCCGCGCACCTGAGGCGAAAGAGCTTGGGCCACGAGCGCGGCCGGGCATGGAAGCATAAAGAGGACCGCAATGACCAGTTTGCGCATGATTCTTCCCTCCGTAATATCGGTCAGGATTCTATCGAAGAAAACTTCAATTGGAAATTGATGAGCGCCGGGCTGCCAATGGTCCCGTGCGACCAGCACTGGAAGGGAGGTCTCTATGCATCGACTTATTGAAAACAGGGCACTTGTTGGCTTCGTTTCGCAATCTGCCTCATTTTCCATTGGGACATAAAATACTAACTATTGAGTAATACATAGTGGTAGTTTATATTTCTCAAATGCGCTACATTGCTAGACAGCTAGCTCCAGTGCTTCTCGATGCCTCTCGGCACTTCCCAGCTGCCGTTGTGACGGGGCCGCGTCGTGCAGGAAAAACCACCCTTCTGCGCAAGCTATTCCCGCGGGCCCGGTACGTGTTGCTCGAAGACCCGCCCTTCTGGCGGAGCATTCCGTAGACTTGTTGGAAGATCCACGTCTGTTTCCCATTCACGATAATTCATGACCTTCTCCATTCGGAACGACTCATCTGTTTTGCGCAAAAAGAAAAGTCCTGTTG